>NZ_NEXX01000009.1 GCF_002174125.1 Acinetobacter populi | reverse complement strand
AGTTCTAGCGATGCGATCAATGGTAGCCAGTTACATGCAGCACAAGACAGCACAGCAAACATTATTGGTGGCAGTGTCACGAATGTAGATGGCAGTATCACTGGACCGTTTACGACCAATGGTAATAACTATGACACCATTGCTGATGCAATTGAAGGTGAGAGTGCAGCAGCGAAGACCGAAGTCGAGGAAGGCAAGAACATCACAGTCACATCTGATGTGGGTGCAGATGGTCAAACTATTTATACAGTAGCGACAGCCGACGATGTGAATTTCAATACTGTAACGGTAGGTGATGCTTCAGGTAGTCCGATTACGCTGGATGGCACGACAGGTACAATTACCGGTTTGAGCAATACCACATTGGGTACAGCAGACTTTGCGACAGCAGGTCGAGCAGCGACAGAGGAACAATTATCGTCAGTATCTGATTCGGTATCGAACATTATAGGTGGAGGCGTCACTAATAATGGTGGAGCTGTAACTGGTCCGGTGAATGTCGGTGGTGATTCGTATACGACAATCGTAGAAGCGATTGAAGATCAGTCAGCGAAAGCAAAAACTACAGTGAGTGAAGGTGACAACATAGTTGTGACCAAGACTGAGAATGCAGATGGTTCAGATAACTATGAAGTTGCTACAGCGAAAGATGTAAACTTTGACAGTGTAACTGTAGGCGATGCGACCACAGGGATCTTGATTGATGGCAGTAGCAACAAGATCAGTAATCTTGCAGCAGGCGATGTGTCTTCTAGTTCTAGCGATGCGATCAATGGTAGCCAGTTACATGCAGCACAAGACAGCACAGCAACCATTATTGGTGGCGGTGTTACGAATGTAGATGGTAGTATCACTGGACCGTTTACAGCGAATGGCAATGACTACACTACGATTGCAGAGGCGATTGAAGGTGAGAGTGCAGCGGCGAAAACCGAAGTAGAAGAAGGCAAGAACATCACAGTCACATCTGATGTGGGTGCAGATGGTCAAACCATTTATACAGTAGCGACAGCCGACGATGTGAATTTCAATACTGTAACGGTAGGTGATGCTTCAGGTAGTCCAATTACGCTGGATGGTACGACAGGTACAATTACTGGCCTAACCAATACTACATTGGGTACAGCAGACTTTGCCACAGCAGGTCGAGCAGCGACAGAGGAACAATTATCGTCAGTATCTGATTCGGTATCGAACATTATAGGTGGAGGCGTCACTAATAATGGTGGATCTGTAACTGGTCCGGTGAATGTCGGTGGTGATTCGTATACGACAATCGTTGAAGCGATTGAAGATCAGTCAGCGAAAGCAAAAACTACAGTAAGTGAAGGTGATAACATAGTTGTGACCAAGAGCCAGAATGCAGATGGTTCAGATAACTATGAAGTTGCTACAGCGAAAGATGTAAACTTTGACAGTGTAACTGTAGGTGACACTTACATAGACAACAGTAGCGTAAGTACAACTAATCTGACAGCAACTGGTGAAACCAAGCTGGGTGACAACTTTGTTGTGAACAACGAAGGTGCAACGTACAACGGTCCGATTACCGATGGTACCCACATTGTTAATAAGGACTATGTAGATAATAGCGTTACAGAGTTGGGTGATACACCATTAACATTTGCTGGAAATACAGGTTCAGTTGACAAGAAACTGGGCGATACCGTTACCATTAAAGGTGAAGGTAGCAAAGCTGACAGTGAATATAGCGCAGAGAACATCAAAACCATCGTAGATGACGAAGGCAACATTATTGTTGCACTGGACAAGAATCTTTCAGCAGATTCTGTGACCTTAAATGGTCAGAATGGTGCAGATGGCATTAGCCTGACAGGTGCAGCTGGTGCACCAGGTGTAAATGGCCAAGATGGTATCACCCGCATTATCTATGCAGATCCGACTACAGGTGAAACCGAGCAAGTAGCAACCTTGAATGATGGTTTGAACTTTGCGGGTAACACAGGCGATACGATTGCCAAGAAATTGAATGAAACCTTAACTGTCAAAGGTGAATTGGCAGATGAGGCAAAAGCGACAGCTGCAAATACACGAGTAGATTCGGAAAATGGCGAGCTAGTTGTTAAATTAGCGAAAAATCTGACAGATTTGACTAGTGCGACCTTTACAACTCCAGCAGGTGATAGTTCCACTATAATCAATGGTAATGGTATTACGATTACGCCTACTGACACAGCGCCAAATGGCATGGTAAGTCTAACCAAAGATGGCTTGAATAATGGCGGTAATCAAATCACCAATGTTGCTAGCGGCGGTACAACCGAGACCAATGCAGCCAATATAGGCGACGTGAAAGCAGCAGCGGCAGCAGCAAAAACCGAAGTAGAACAAGGTAAGAACATCACTGTTAAGTCTGAAACAGGTGATGACGGTCAAACCGTTTATACCGTATCGACAGCAGATGATGTGAACTTTGACAGTGTGACTGTTGGCAATGTTGTATTGGATAGCACGAGCAATACGATTAGTGGCTTAAGTAATACAACGTTAGGCGGTGCAGATTTTGCTACAGCAGGTCGTGCAGCAACCGAAGAACAGCTGAATACCACACAAAATAATCTGGTGACGATTCTTGGTGGAAATGCGGTAAATAATGCTGGCAATGTATCGATCACTAATATTGGTGGTACTGGCCAAGACAACATTAATGATGCGATTGCATCTATTAAAGATGCTGCCGACAATGCAAATCAGGGTTGGAATGTATCGACTAATGGTGGAAATGCAAGCAATGTTAAACCGGGCAATACTGTAGATTTCAAAGGTGATGGCAGTGTTGTGGTCAGCAATGATGGCAACAATGTTACGGTTGGATTGGCAGATAAAGTTACAGTTGGTTCTGGTGATAATGCCGTGAGCATTGATGGCGATAGCGGTCAAATTACAGTCGGCAATACTACCGTTGCTAAAGATGGTATCACTACGGGTGATACGACGCTTAATGATAGTGGTTTAACGATTGCAGGTGGTCCAAGCGTCACTAAAGATGGTATCGATGCAGGTAATAAAACCATTATCGGTGTGGATAGTGGGTTAAAAGATGCCGATGGTAATGTTGTTGATCTTGCGAAGGCAGATGGAAACAACGCGGTCAATGTCGATGATTTACGTAATACTGTAAATGACATTAATAGCAATGTTGCAGCGGCAAAAACAGAAGTTACAGCTGGCAGCAATATTACTGTAACACAGACCAAAGGTGCAGATGGTCAGGCTGTTTATGAAGTTGCAACTGCTAAGGATGTGACCTTTGATTCTGTAACTTCCGGCACTGTCTCAGCAGATAAAGTGACTGTCGGTAATGTGGTGATTGATCAGTCCGGTATTAATGCTGGTGATCAAAAAGTTACCAATGTTGCCAATGGTACGGTGAGTGCAGATTCTAAAGATGCAGTGAATGGTAGTCAGTTATATGGTTATGCCGAAGGTGTGAAAAACATCATTGGTGGCACCACAACCTATAATGCAGAAACTGGTCAATACACCAACACCAATATTGGTGGTACAGGTAAAGACAATATCAATGATGCCATTGGTGCAGTGAATAATAACGTGATTGATCTGGGTAATCGTCTGGAGAATGCGTTCTATCAAACCAATAAGCGTATTGATAAAGTTGAAAAAGAAGCCAAAGCTGGTATTGCATCAGCCATGGCCATGGAAACAGCACCATTTATTCCTGGTAAATGGACTTATGCAGTTGGTGCTGCGCATCATGGTGGTGAGCAAGCGGTTGGTGCGACTTTGCGTAAGACTGCGGATAATGGACGTTGGGCGGTGACTGGTGGTGTTGCAACAGCAACTGAAGGTGATCCAAGCTTCCGTATCGGTATCAGCGGTGTAATTGACTAATTCCATAAAACACGAGGTGGTTCCGAAACGGAGCCTCCCATCTTTAAATATTAAATTGAGAGAATAGAGATGAAAGCATTAAATCAAGCCTTAATGTTCAGCGTGTTGAGTGGATTAGCCATCACCATGACACATGCCGAAGATGCCGAAACACTGCAACAAACATCAGAAGAAATTCATTTTCCACACGTTGAGGATAGCTATCTTAAACAAGTAAAGCGTTATGAATATGATGATGTTGCCCGTCTGGAGACAGGATTAAACAAAGACCAATTCCGTCATTTATTGGGTAATCCCCAATTTAATGAAGGTGTATTTGTCAATCGTGTTTGGAATTATGTACTCGACATTCAAATTCCCAATACACAGGATTATAAACGTTGTCAGTTACGTATTGACTTTGATAAGAAACAGATAGCCCAGAGTCTGAACTGGAAAGGTGAAGAGTGTGCGGGTCTTGTTGCTTATGGCGCAAATAATCAAGTTGCAGACAATGTTTTAAATACTGGTTTGCAATCGAATAATGCTGTGGTTTTATTTGCATTTGATCGCTACAGTTCAGCATCAATTACTCAAAGTACAGCATCGATTGCAGATATTGCAGCACAGATTAAAGCAGATCAAGCAAAACAGGTCGATATCTCTGGTTTTGCCGATCGTCTTGGTAAGTATGCTTATAATCAACAGCTTGCAGCAAATAGGGTTAATACAGTAGCAAGCCTACTTGTTGAACAAGGCGTTGATCCGAATATTCTTCGTATTCAAAGCAATGGCGCAACTTCTATTTATCAACACTGTGATGGTGCGAAATCAAACGCAGTCATTGCATGTCTGGCACCAAATCGTCGAGTCAATATCCAATGGTAATTGGATAGAAATTTAGCTGAGTATAAAAAAATGCATCCTTAAAGGGGTGCATTTTTTATATGATCACATTTAAACCTTTCCCTGCAACCCGATGAGTTATAGAATACACACAATTTTTCATCAGTTTTGCAAAGACAGCTAGGGCATATCACTACTCGGGCCCAAGCCATACGGAGTACTTTTCATGAGTAAAGAAAATATACGCGAGCATTCAGCACCTGTTTATGAAGGTGTTGAAAATGCACCAGCACGTTCGATGATGCGTGCTGTCGGTTTCACTGATGAAGACTTTACCCGCCCATTTATTGGTATTGCATCGACATGGGCCAATGTGACGCCATGTAATATGCATATTGATGGTCTGGCACGCGAAGTTGAAACAGGGGTAAACAGTGCAGGTGGTAAAGGCGTAATTTTCAATACCATTACCATCTCTGATGGGATCTCCAATGGTACCGAAGGGATGAAATATTCTTTAGTTTCTCGTGAAATTATTGCCGATTCAATCGAAGCAGTGGTGGGGTGTCAGGGCTATGATGGTGTGATTGCAATTGGTGGCTGTGATAAAAATATGCCGGGTTGTATCATGGGACTGGCACGTTTAAACCGTCCGGGTTTATTCATCTATGGTGGTACCATTCAGCCGGGTGCTGGACATACCGACATGATTTCCGTGTTTGAAGCGGTAGGACAACATGCCAAAGGTGAAATCAACGAAATTCAGGTCAAACAGATTGAAGAAGTCGCTTTGCCGGGTCCGGGTTCCTGTGGCGGCATGTACACAGCCAATACCATGGCATCTGCGATTGAAGCACTAGGTATGAGTTTGCCGGGTTCTTCTGCACAGGAAGCAGTATCAAAAGATAAACTGATTGACTGCGAACGTGCCGGTGAAGCTGTGATGAATTTATTGCGTCTGGATATCAAACCAAGCGATATCATGACCAAAGCAGCATTTGAAAACTCCATCAAAGTGGTCATCGCTCTTGGTGGTTCAACCAATGCGGTTTTACACTTTTTAGCGATGGCGCATACCGTTGGTGTGGATTTAACATTGGATGATTTTGTGCGTATCGGTAAGGAAACGCCTGTTGTTGCCGATGTCCGTCCATCCGGTAAATATCTGATGTCTGAACTGATCAAGATTGGTGGGATTCAGCCATTAATGAAACGTATGCTGGACCGTGGCATGCTTGATGGTTCCTGTTTAACTGTAACCGGTAAAACACTGGCAGAAAATCTGGCAGATGTAGAGGATTATCCGGAAGGTCAGGACATCATCATGCCATTTGATGCGCCAATCAAAAAAGACTCACATCTGATTGTGATCAAGGGTAATTTATCACCAACGGGTGCAGTGGCCAAAATCACCGGAAAAGAAGGTCTATATTTTGAAGGGCCAGCACGGGTATTTGAAGGTGAAATCGGTGCTATGCGCGGTATTCTTGATGGTCAGGTACAACCAGGCGAGGTTGTGGTCATTCGCGGTGAAGGTCCAAAAGGTGGTCCAGGTATGCCGGAAATGTTAAAACCAACTTCTGCGATTATTGGTAAAGGTCTGGGTAAATCGGTTGCCTTGATTACGGATGGTCGTTTCTCAGGTGGTAGTCATGGCTTCGTGATTGGTCATGTGACACCGGAAGCTTATGAGGGTGGTCCAATTGGTTTGGTTAAAAATGGTGATAAAATTTCCATTAATGCCGAAACACGGGAAATGACCTTGCATATTTCGGATGAAGAAATGGCCGCGCGTAAAGCAGCCTGGGTTAAGCCGAAAGCAAATTACAGCACAGGTGCGTTGGCAAAATTTGCCAAACTGGCGTCCGGTGCAGAAAAAGGTGCAGTTACAGACCTTGATCTGAACGTATAATCCGTCAGAATGTATTGAACATTTGCCTGTGACTTGTTATAAGTTGCATAGGGTTTATAAGTTTTAAGCATCTCTTTCGAGAGGTGCTTTTCTTGCGCTTGGTGTTGCTTTGAAATGACTTTTATTGCACATGTCTGATTTCGATATGCAGCGTTAAAGGATCAAAACAATTGTGACACACGCAAGATGCCTATAATGTAAAGTGAAGTAGACAATTTTAAGCTAAATAGCCGTTCAGGATTTATTCTTCTTAGAGGTTTGTTATGTCCCTGTTACGAAGGTGGTTTGATCCGATCCGTTCTACATGGTATTACGATCGTCCACTGCGTGAAGCACAATTGCCGATCGATGACGGGATTACGGTTTATCTGCGTCTGGATGATGTTTATAGTTATCTTGCAGTACAACAGCTTGAACAATTAGAAGAAATTTTGGTTGATGAACTCAAACCCTTAAAAATTGTAATTTCTGATCAAGCTGCACCGCCACCGAATGGCATGAGTGTGGACATATGGCAAAATTATTGCCTGAATGATGCCAAAATTCTCGCCTTACAACATCGGTTTGCTTATGATGATGTGCCAGAAATGCCATCGAAAGAGGCAATTCAGCAGGCACACCTGATTCTGGAGCGAACGCCGTTAAAGGATCGAGATTTTCTATATTTACTAGAAGATGTGTTCCATATGTTGTGGAATCAGCAATATGGCAAGCTAAAAATGCTATATGCGATGGCGAAGAATTATCAGATGCCACCACAGGATATTCAATTTAGATTTGAATCCATTCCGATTTTAACCGCTTATTTTGCTTTTGGTGGCCGTGAGTATCAGGCGGTTGATGATTTATTACGTTTAACCCGCCGCCTACAACAACAAAAATTACTCAAATCATCACCTATTTTTTTGATTAATCATATTGAATGGCGTGAGCATTTAATTACCGATGCCGAAGAATTGTTTGAAATTCAGTCATTACAGCCCGAACTGGATCTGTATATTGCGCTGGAAGATCCGATTTCATGGTTATTGGTGTCGTATATCAAAGATGAGCTGGCCAATTTATATAATATTCACTTACAGATTCATCCTTTGCCTTATCAGGGACGCGATCATTTTGACTGGAGTCTGGCGACGCGTTTATCCAAACGCACCGATGTAGAATTTACGCCTTTTTGCCGCCCAGATGTAAAAACAGCCATGATCATGGCGCAGGTCTTTTTCCAGCTAGGAAAGGAAGCGCAAGAAGAGGCGCTTTTGGACATGCTCAAACTTACTTGGACTAAAGGCAAAGACCTCAGTTATACCCCACATTTACAACCGATTCTCGATGAATATCATATTCAGACGCTGAAATTGACACCAGAAGACATAGAGCAAAAATTACAAGACAATGCAGTACATTGTGAGCAATTACAACAACCAAACTTGCCGGTGATGGTATTGCGTATTGCTGGACAACAATTTGTATTTAATAGCCTGTATCGTGTCTGGATGATTGAAAGTATCTTTTCCAATATTCTGGAACAACGCTATAAACAGCAAGCACATGATCTTGACATGGAACGTGAGCAATAAAATAGAAATTTATTCTTTGATCTAAAAACTTGATATAAATGAGTCATTTCAAATTTTGATTGAAAGCCGATCCCATAATATTTGCTGGGTCAAATGCATGTTATTGCGTATGCTGCATGACAGTTCATTATCGCAGTTAAGCTGATCTTTATGATTGTATTTGTATGTCTGGTTTTTTTATTGGCTGGTATGGTCAAAGGAACAATCGGTTTAGGTTTACCGACCATTGCCATGGGCTTATTAACCTTGTTGATTAGTCCACTTCAGGCGGCTGCATTATTGTTAATTCCATCTATGCTAACCAATGTCTGGCAACTCTTTGCAGAAGGTGCATTTCTTGCTTTAATCCGTCGTTTTTTCTGGTTGTTATGCGGCATTGTAGTGGGAACGATATGGAGTATTTTTCCAACCTTGGGCAGTGCACATGGTTATTTGAGTGAAATTTTACTAGGTAGTATGCTGCTACTATATGGGCTTTATGGTTTATTTGCCAAAAATATGCCCAATCTGTCCAGATATGAACGTTTTTTATCGCCAGTCATTGGTTATCTGGGTGGCGCATTAATTGTTGCAACAGGGGTCATCGTGATTCCGATAGCACCTTATTTTCAGTCTTTATACCTTAAAAAAAATGAATTGGTACAAGCATTGGGCTTGGTCTTTACGCTTTCTACTGTTTGTTTGGGTGTATTTCTTTATCAAAATCCAAGTTTAAGTTTTATCGCAGATATTAAATTATCCAGTCTGGCGTTAATCGCGGCATTATTGGGAATGCATCTGGGTAAACGGCTACGGGATCGGATCAGCGAACAAAAATTTCGGCGTTTATTCTTTTATGGTTTGATCTTGTTGGGTAGTTATATGATTGTGCATCAATTATAAAAACAGATCTTTTGTTTGTGTCAGTAAAAAATCACTCAACGCCTGATGGGCCGGTGGCAGTTGCATAAAATCTTGACAAGCGAGTTGTAAAGTACGATTGGCCCATTTGCCGTGCAAAGCGATTTGCCTAAATGCATATTGCGATTCTAAGCGCTGGGCAATTTGTGCTGGCATGATGGCAATCCCCAATCCGGTACTTACCACTTGTGCAATGGCCTGAAAATCCAGCAGTCGTAAACGGTATTCAATTGTGGCAGATAACAGACTTAGTTGTTTATCGATCGATTGCTGCAAAGCATGATGCGGCATCAGCCCGATCCATGGATAATTCAGGGTTTGTGTTAAGCTCAGTGAAGCATATTGGCAAAGCGGATGCTGCATCGGACAAATCAGTACCAATGGATCATGAATAAAGGTTTTAGTTTGTAAACCGGTAGTATCAAAAACATCAGAAATCAGTCCCAGCTTGGCAATTCCTTGCTGTAAATTCTGAATAATCACGGTACTTTCTGCTTCTTTCAGATGAATATTTAAATGTTCATGCTGTAATAAATATTGTGGCAGAAGTTTTGGTAAATATTCACTTTGTGCAGAAGAATTGCACCATAAGGTGAGGTGTTGGGTCTGGTGTTGTAAATAAGGTGAAATGTCTTGTTGTAGTGCTGCATATTGTTTTAACAATAGCCGAGCATGCTGAACAAAAATCTGACCTGCTGGCGTGAGCTGTACACCTGATGAATGCCGAATTAACAAGGGACAAAAGCGTTGTTCCAGTTTTTTTATCCGTTCGCTACAGGCTTGTACCGAGAGGGCGGCATGTTCGGCTGCCTTGCTGAAACTGCCTGTTTCAGCAATATTTAACAGCAGTTGTAGATCGAACAGATCAAGACGCATTTCATCATGTCATCCATTAAATAAAACGCATGGATAAATCAACAGCTTTTATATCTTTGGTGAGCGAACCCATTGAAATGTAATCCACACCGGTACTTGCCACTTCTCTTAAGCGTTCTACCGTAATATTGCCGGATGCTTCAAGTTTACAGCGACCATTGACCAGATTCACCGCATCAATCATCTGTTGCTGGCTAAAATTATCCAGCATCACGATGTCGGCACCTGCATCCAGTGCTTGCTGTAATTCTGCAAAGTTTTCAACTTCTACTTCGACAGGTTTGTTTGGGGCGATTTGATGTGCCTGTGCAATCGCTTGGGCAATGCCGCCGGCTGCCATGATGTGATTTTCTTTAATTAAGAAAGCATCGAATAAACCCAAACGATGATTTTGGCCCCCACCCACCGTCACGGCATATTTTTGTGCAATGCGTAGGCCGGGAATGGTTTTACGGGTATCGAGGATTTTGGTATTTAAACCGTCCAGCAGTTTGACATAGCTCGCCACTTTGGTGGCAACCGCAGACAGGGTTTGAATAAAATTCAGTGCCGGACGTTCGCCTGTCAGTAGACTACGGGCATTCCCTTTAAGTTCTAAAAAGGCTTCATCTGCCTGAACATGTTCTCCTTCATTTTTTAACCAGATCACTTCAACTTTTGGATCAAGTTGTTGAAATAAATAATCCACCCATGGACGACCAGCAAGCACCATGCTCTCACGGCTGATAATTCGGGCATGTGCCTGTTCATCTGCCGCTGTCAGCTGGGCGGTAATGTCACCGTCACCGATGTCTTCTTGTAAGGCATGTTGTACGTTGTTGTGAATGGCATGTTCAAGAAGTTGTTGTGGAATCATGACTGGGCTTCTCTTTAGAAAAGGCTAAATGAGGAAAGGCGCAAATTATAATGGATTTTTGCCTTATGTGGTGAAGTATAAAAAATAGAAATACCGACATTGTATATATTGATTCAAATAAGACTAAAGTCTAATAACAAATCCTCAAAAACTAAACTAACTTCTAATAACGATACAAATCGTATCATTATATAAAATGGAATGTCTTAAAAAGGATTTAAGATGATCAGTATATTTGGAATTGTCTTGTCACTATTTTTGCTGATGTATCTCGCATACAAAGGCTTTAGTGTCATTATTCTTGCCCCTGTGCTTGCAATGTTTGCCGTACTCTGGAGTGGTGCGGCCAATGAAATGCTGGGGTTCTATTCACAAATATTTATGACCGGCCTAGGCGGCTACATCATTAAATATTTTCCACTTTTTTTACTGGGTGCATTGTTTGGTAAATTGATGGATGCTTCTGGATCTGCCCGAAGCATTGCCCAGTTTTTAGTAAATAAATTGGGTCATCATCAAGCCATGCTTTCCATCGTGTTGTCATGTGCAATTTTGACTTATGGTGGTGTTTCACTCTTCGTCGTGGGTTTTGCCGTATTTCCAATTGCTTCGGCATTATTTAAACAGTTAGGCATTCCAAAACGTTTGATTCCAGCAGCGATTATGTTGGGTGCCTTAACTTTTACCATGACGGCATTACCTGGCACACCAGCGATTCAAAATGCCATTCCGATGCCATTTTTTGATACCGATACCTATGCTGCACCGATACTCGGCATTATTGCTTCAATCATCATGTTTGCAGGCGGAATGTGGTGGTTAAACAAGCGTGTTCGGGATGCGCACACGAAACAAGAAGGCTATGGTCATCATCCATACGAAGTGGAAGCAAAGTTTGATGATCGACGTTTGCCTTCGGTTTATCTGGCATTTGTTCCGATTGTGTTTGTGATTCTGTGTAATTTTATTTTAAGCAAATTTGCATTTCCTGCACTGGATACCTCTTATCTTGCGGCTGACAAATTTGGTGGGATTACACTCAGTGCAGTAAATGGGTTGTGGTCAATTACCTGTGCTTTGTTCTTCTCTTGCCTATTGATTTTGGCACTGAGCTGGAATCGCTTTACAGATATAAAGGAAACCTTGCAGCAGGGTGTCAGTTCTTCATTTTTACCAATCTTTAATACAGCTTCGGAAGTGGGTTATGGCTCGGTGATTGCCGCGTTGACTGGCTTTGTGATTATTCGTGATTTTCTGATTGGTCTGGCACCGAATAATCCACTGATTTCTGAGGCAATTGTGATCAATGTCCTGGCAGGGATTACAGGGTCTGCATCGGGTGGCTTGAGTATCGCTTTAAATACCATGGGTGAAACCTATAAAGCCTTGGCATTGGAACATGGCATTTCACTGGAATTAATGCACAAGGTGGCATCTATGGCATCAGGCACTATGGATTCATTACCACATAATGGTGCGGTCATCACCATCATTACTTTATGTGGACTCACGCATAAACAGTCATATTACGACATGTTTGTTGTCGCCATTATTTTTCCACTCATTGCCCTGGTCGCTGTGGTGACACTGGGTACGATGTTTGGTTCATTTTAAATTTTTAAACAAGGAGTTGGATATGGTGAGTAGTATTGCTATTCCAAGTATCATGGAAGTTGGTAAACATGCCAGTGCAAATTTACCCAAAGTATTGCATTCACTTGGTGCGACAAAACCCTTAATTATCACCGATAAGATGATGGTCAAGCTGGGATATATTCAGAATATTCAGAATATTCTGAGTGAAGCTGGATTTTCCAGTGAAGTCTTCGCTGACACCATTCCAGAGCCGACCTCATCTTCAATTTTGGCGGGTGTTCAGTTTAGTCAAAGTCAGGCTTTTGATGCGATTATTGCTGTGGGTGGCGGAAGTCCAATTGATAGTGCCAAAGCGATTAGTATCTTGAGTACGCATGGCGGCAAGATTCGTGATTATAAATTTCCAAATTTAACCAATCAGGCGGGTATTCCTGTCATTGCTGTACCGACTACAGCAGGGACTGGTTCAGAAGTGACGCGTTTTACCATTATTACCGATGATGAAAATAATGAAAAAATGTTATGTGCTGGTCTGGGCTTTATGCCAAAAGCAGCAATTATTGACTATAGCCTGACTTTGTCTTTACCGCCACGCACCACAGCCGATACAGGAATTGATGCACTGACCCATGCCATAGAGGCTTATGTCAGTAAAAAAGCCAACTTATACAGTGATAGTCAAGCAATTGCGGCTATGAAGCTGATCGGTCCAAACTTAAGAACAGTGTATCACCAGCCAGAGCATGAGCAAGCCCGTGAAGCGATGATGTTGGGTTCAACACTAGCAGGTGCAGCATTTTCTAATGCATCGGTGGCGTTGGTGCATGGCATGAGCCGTCCAATCGGGGCATTTTTTCATGTGCCGCATGGTTTATCCAATGCCATGTTGTTACCGATGATTACCGAATTTTCCATTTCTGCTGCACCTGAACGTTATGCCGATTGTGCCAGAGCAATTGGTATCGCCAGTGAGCAGGATGAGCCTGATCTTGCCAATCAAAAACTGGTGCAATTTTTACAGGATCTAAATCGTGAATTAAATGTACCGACCCTTGCCGAGTTTGGTGCAAGCAGGGAAGAATTTGACCAAATTGTAGACACGATGGCACAGCAGGCCAAAGCTTCCGGTTCACCTGACAATAATCCCCGTGTACCAACCATTGCACAAATGGTTGAACTCTATCAAAAACTTTGGAATTAAATTGATCTGAAAAGGATATGTAAGATGACAAATTCAAATACTCAACATGTTGTTGGACATTTAATTAATGGTGTTGCCCGTGATGATGCGAGCCGTACCCAAGAGGTTTATAATCCGTCAACAGGTGAAATCAGTAAATATGTAGCGATTGCCAGTCAAGCAACCGTAGAAGAAGCGATTACTGCTGCACAGGCGGCATTCCCGGCATGGCGTGATACTCCGGTGATTAAACGTGCCCGTGTCATGTTTAAATTTAAAGAATTATTGGAACAAAATGCCGATAAAATCTGTGAATTGATTGGTCAGGAACACGGCAAAATTTTGCATGATGCAGCAGGTGAATTACAACGTGGTATTGAAAATGTCGAATATGCCTGTAGTGCGCCTGAATTTTTGAAAGGCGAATTTAGTAAAAATGTAGGGCCAAATATTGATTCATGGAGTGAGTTTCAGCCGCTTGGTGTCGTGGCCGGGATTACCCCGTTTAACTTTCCGGCGATGGTACCTTTGTGGATGTATCCAATGGCAATCGTCTGTGGTAACTGCTTTATCCTAAAACCGTCTGAACGTGATCCAAGCTCAACTTTGTTTATTGCACAATTATTAAAACAGGCGGGTTTACCCGATGGGGTAATGAATGTGGTCAATGGTGATAAAGTTGCTGTGGATACCTTATTACATGATCCACGTATTCAGGCAGTGAGCTTTGTTGGTTCAACTCCGATTGCAGAATATATTTATGCAACTGCAACCTCAACAGGCAAGCGTTGTCAGGCATTGGGCGGTGCGAAGAACCATGCGATTGTGATGCCAGATGCGGATCTTGATAATGTGGTCAGTTCCTTATTGGGCGCAGCATTTGGTTCATCGGGCGAGCGTTGCATGGCGTTATCGGTTGCTGTCGCAGTCGGTGATGAAGTCGCTGATCGTTTAATTGAGTGTCTAAGTCAGCAAATTCAAGGTCTAAAATTTGGTTGCTATGCCGATAAAAGCAATGATTTTGGTCCTGTGATTACCCAGCAGCATAAAAATAAAGTGGTGGGTTATATTAATAGTGCAGAACAGGACGGAGCAAAAATTGTGGTCGATGGTCGTCAGGCTGCACCGCAAGGCTTTGAAAATGGCTTTTTTGTTGGGCCAACCTTGATTGATCAGGTGCGCCCCGATATGTTGAGCTATAAAGAAGAAATTTTTGGTCCAGTATTACAAATCGTGCGTGTGCAGACCATGCAGCAGGCAATGGATTTAATTAATCAGCACGAATATGGCAATGGTACTTGTATCTATACCCGTGATGGCGAAGCTGCCCGTTATTTCTCGGATCATATTCAGGTGGGTATGGTCGGAATTAACATTCCATTGCCTGTGCCTGTGGCATATCATAGCTTTGGTGGTTGGAAACGTTCATTATTTGGTGATTTATATGCGTATGGACCAGATGGTGCACGGTTCTATACTCGTCGCAAAACCATAACCCAACGCTGGCCAAGTGCCAATGTTCGTGAAGGCGCACAATTTTCCATGCCGACACTCAATTAATTAATATTGAGTGAATTGATGCTGTTAAATATTAAGGCGGTTATTCCGCCTTGATTTGTTTATGAGCCTGAATGCTTTGAATAAGCAGGCTTAATTCTTGTGCTGCACTGCGTAGTGTGGTTTCAAATTCCAGTAAATTATCTAGAGATTTACGTACAGTTGGGGCATGGGTATATAAACAGGCAATTAAATCTTGTTGGCTATCCACAATCGGAACCGACATTGCCACCATGCCTGCAATAAATTCTTCATTGTCTGTACTGAATTGTTGCTGTGCAATTTGATCCATATTTTTATTTAAGTGTGATAGATCAATGATGGTATTGTTGGTCATTTTCTGGATGGGTAGACTTTTTAGGATACGATTACGCTGTTCATGTTCTAAACTGCTTAAAAATAATTTACCACTAGATGTACACCATAATGGGACTTTTGAACCAACAGGCAGGTAAATTTGCAGTGGCCAGTTGGTCTGTACACGATCGGTATATGCCATATGATTATCATACATCACTGCAATACCGCAGGTTTCGCCGATGGTATTTGATAATTGTTCAAGTATCGACATGCGTTCTATTTTTAAAGGTGCACTTTTCCACACATTTAAAATCAAGTTGTGGATTTTATTCCCTACGGTAAAGCCACCATAGGAATCCAGTTGCACATAGCCTTCTTTATCCAGCGTATTTAATAAACGATGGATTGAAGGTTTGGGAATATCCAAAGCGATGGCGAGATCAGCAGGTGATAAAGGATAGGGCGATTGTGCCAGTGTATCGAGTATTTCTAATACCCGAGTGATAGAGGAACCTTTACGTTTAGACTCGTGATCCATTATTTTGCTCATGTGTTAAAGCTTGATTTGATAAATCCGGGATACTTTTCGTATACAAGTAAACTTGTATTGTGATTTATTGGACAATATTAGCAAATTCTGACGTAAAATAAATTGATCTGACAAGACATGATTTCATGATGACAACATTCTCTATCAAAGATGGGATATTGCAAGGTGCAACACAGATTGCATCGACCAATTTTAATCAGCGACCTGAAAATACCGATATACGCTTGGTGGTTGTGCATAATATCAGTTTGCCACCTTCGCAGTTTGGCGGTGGCTATATTCAGCAATTTTTTCAGAATCAACTGGACTGGAATGCTCATCCTTATTTTCAGACCATTCAAGGCATGCAGGTGTCGGCACATCTACTTATTTTGCGTAGCGGTGAAGTGATTCAGTTTGTCAATTTTAATGATCGAGCATGGCATGCTGGACGCTCTAGTTATCTGGGACAGGTGGAATGTAATGATTATTCGATTGGCATTGAACTTGAAGGCAGCGATGATTTGCCCTTTGAAGCGGTACAATATCAACAATTAAGTCAGGTTATTTTGGCGATTGAATCGGCTTATCCCAAAACCAGACAGCATCTGGCAGGGCACTCTGATATTGCGCCAGGACGCAAGACCGACCCCGGTGATTTTTTTCAATGGCAGACTTTGCGTCAGCTTATTTTTTCACAACGTATGACAAAATAGTTTGCAAGTGGATACAAAGCTGTTCATGCAAATCACAAAAATTCTTTTACAATAGCGATTTTTCGTCTTAGGTGGATCACCATGGCATTATGGCGTTCAACGCTTACAGTGAGTGCAATGACCATGTTGTCACGAGTCTTGGGGCTGGTGCGGGATATGGTACTGCTCAATGTATTTGGAGCTGGCAAGGATTTCGATACCTTTGTGGTGGCATTTCGTATTCCAAACTTTTTTAGACGACTATTGGCCGAAGGGGCATTTTCACAAGCCTTTATTCCGGTTTTAACCGAATATAAAACCACAAAAACCCATCAGGACGTACAAATTCTGATTAGTCGGGTATTTGGGGGATTATTGCTTATCACCAGTATATTGACTTTTGTGGCGATGGTGGCTGCTCCAGCGATTTTATATGTATATGCTGGCGGTTTTAGTGAAGATCCTGCCAAGTTTGCGCAACTGGTCGATTTATTCCGTCTGACTTTTCCCTATTTGCTGTTTATGTCTCTCACTGCATTTGCCAGTAGTATTCTAAATAGTTATGGTTCATTTACCACGCCAGCATTTGCACCCGTATTATTGAATCTCACCATGATTCTGGCTGCCTTATTTCTGGCACCTTATACCAGTCCTGCCATTATGTCGCTGGGTTGGGCGGTGTTGATTGCAGGGATTTTACAGCTTGCCATTCAATTGCCGGAATTATGGCGTAAAAAATTGTTGATTCCACCTAAACTGGATTTTCAGCATGAAGGGGTAAGACGGATTTTAAAGCTGATGTTGCCGGCATTGTTTGGGGTATCGGTGACGCAAATTAATTTGTTACTGAATACCTTCTGGGCTTCGCATATGCAGGATGGCTCGGTGTCGTGGCTTTATACCGCAGAACGCATGACGGAACTGCCTTTAGGGCTGATCGGTGTAGCGATTGGTACGGTGATTTTGCCATCGTTATCCATGAAAAAAGCTGATCAGGATATGCAAAAATTCAAAGCCATGATGGACTGGGCAACCAAAGTCATTATTCTGGTGGGAATGCCGGCTAGTATTGCGCTGTGTATGTTATCCACACCGATTATCCAGACTTTGTTCCAGCATGGTGAATTTACCCTGCGCGATACACAAATGACAGCACTGGCATTGCAATGTATGAGTGCAGGTGTGATTTCCTATATGCTGATTAAAGTTTTTGCGCCAGGCTTTTATGCACAGCAGGATACCAAAACACCGGTACGGATTGGGATGATTACAGTCTTTGCTAATATGATCATTACCCTGATTTTATTGGGTGTTTTCCATTTGATCGGCTGGCAGGCACAGCATATGGCACTGGCACTGGCATCTTCGGGATCTGCATTGATTAATGCTATTCTTTTATATACTGCCTTACATCGTCGTAATATTTATCGTTTTCAGGGGCACTGGAAAACAACCATTATTCAGTTTGTGATCGCCAATCTGGTCATGATATTGGTCTTATGGCTGGGTTTAAAATGGTTTGACGGTACAGCCAGTGCCATGACTCGAGTGATTGAATTATTGTTGCTTTGTGTTGCAGGTGCAGTTGCATATGGTGTTGCACTACTGGTAACAGGTTTCCGACCTCGCCATTTACGACCATAATCAATTTAGGTAACGTCAGTTCAGGATAACAGTCTTTGTTTTGTATAAATAAAACTAATTTCAATGAAAGAATCACGACGGAGTCTTACAAGATTAGGCATATTTTAGGATAAACCTTCGGTTCGACCTACTTTTCTTTCGGGAAAAGTAGGCAAAACCATTTGTCCACTGCAAACTCGGTCAAATACCGCTAAAGAACAAATTAATTGAAAAACATTATTTTGCAAATAATCTGCTGACCTCGAACAAGCAGCGGACGCTACTACGAAATAAATTTCTTCTACTCACCTTATTCCAAATTCATGTTAAGTATGAAAAGACCGAAAGATTCAGTTTAAATCTCTCGGTCTTTTTTTTGTTCCAGAAACTCTTTTTCTTGATAATAACGTTGCTTATCTTCATACATTCTATGATCGGCACGTTTGATCATATTTTCAATATTTTCATTTTCTTGACTGGTGGCATAACCAATCGCCATATGAATAGGTAGGCTGGAGTAATATTGATTGTCGATATGGAACAGTTCGTTAATGGTTTGAACGGTGGTCTCAACCTCTTGTTCATTGGCACCCAGCATTAGAACAACAAATTCATCACCACCAATGCGTGAAACAGTATGGGGTGCATTGACTGCCTGATTTAAAATATCGCCGACACGGCGTAATAATCCATCACCAATATCATGTCCCAAGCGATCATTAATCATCTTAAGTCCATTCATATCCAGATAAATACAGGATATCGGGCGGATAATACTACGATTGAGACGATGAATTTCTTCAGTATAAAAAGAGCGGTTGAATAATTTGGTTAACACATCATGTTTGCCTAGATATTCAAGATAGGCTTCGGCTTTTTTACGTGCGGTAATATCGGTTAAGGAAACTTGTACCATGGCCCAGTCTTCTTCGTAACCCGGAAAAACCGAAAACTGTAAGAGCACATTACGAATACTGCCATCGAGCGCATAATTTACGGCTTCCCGGCGATGGTGGATATTCCCATTCCATAATTCAATTAATTGTTCACGAAAGGTAAGCCGCATTTCACCACAGAACACACGATCCAGATTTTGTATTAATTCTTCTTTGGAAGAGGCTGCAAACAAGTCTATCGTGGCTTGATTGACATCAATCAGAATAATGTCGCTCATGCATTGTTCTATAAATTCGGGATGCACATCCAGAAAAGTGCGAAAGTCTTCAATACCTAGATTACGCAGATGATCAAGACGGGTTTTGATACGGCTAAAATCTTCAACCCATAATGAGGCAGGTGAAAACTTAAACATGCCTTCTGCAAATTGGCGATGTCGTTTTTCAATTTTCTGTGCTTCACGATGTGGCGATAAATCTTCAGCGGTAATAAATACCCGACCGAGATCATACTCGTGACCCGGAAGAATTAAGATGTGTAATAAGAGTTCTAGACGTTTTCCATCTAGAGATAAACACATCATTTCGGTGGAAATGGGTGCTTGTTTTTGCCATAGCAGAATATACTGCTGTAATAGCGAGATGAGCATATCATCTTGAAAAATTTGATCCAGATGTTGGCTTAGCTGTTGTTCAGAATCAGCTGCAAATAGCGCAAGTGCTTTTTGATTGACCTGTAAAATTTTAATGTGTTGTAAACAGGCTTGCATCCGCATAGGGTCTGCTTGTAGATAAGCGCAAATATCTTCAATACCGGCTGTTTGCCATTCATCAAACAATTGCTTAAGTCCACTCAAATCCTCTAGCACCATGGGTAACGGTGCAAGATTGAAAAGCTGTACAGAATCTAAGCTATGCATGGAGAAAAGTCCAAAAGCTGATATAAGGAGATATGTATAAACCGAAATGGTTTAAAAGAGAACAAGTATATCGCGATTCTGCAAAGTTTTAATCTCTATAAAACAAAAAAGTATTTTGATACAAAGTTTAACTAGGCATTCGCTAGAATAGGATTAAAGTGTAATTAGCACTACATTTTAATAAAGAACAGCGTACTTCCGGAGTAAATCATGCATAACAGCGTAAGCGGTGGTAGCGGGAGATTGATCGGTATGATTAAGCTAAATGAGATAGTGATAAAGAAAAGAATAACCCTGTTGAAATCAACATAACGACTCAGAAAAGCCCATCAATCCAAAAATCTTGGTTAACAGATGATCATCATGTTTGAAATTCAATTGAAAATGAAATGTATGACAGACAATATTTTAAAGCCTATGATTAATATCGTTAAACAATGACTCAGTACAATCAAAATTTATTGGGATTGATATCACTAAGCAAATTAATCCTGATCTAAAAACAGTTCAATTGTTGTAAAAAGGAGTAAATGATGTCTCGCAATATTATTTTAGTGACATGGCCGGATTCAGCAAAAGCTTATCAGGAATATAGCGAATTAAAACGTGCGAATATTTCTGGTATTCAACAAGCGGTCATTATTGAGCGTAAAGAAGATGGCAAACTTGCCATCAATGAAGGGGATAGTAATACCATCGGGATAAAATCACTGGGTGGTGGTTTAATTGGGATGTTGGTGGGTGTAATTGCTGGTCCATTGGGCATGTTGCTGGGTTTTACCACAGGTGTATTGTTTGGTTCGATTTTTGATATTAAAGATATAAGTGAAGACAGCACGATTTTATCTAAACTGAGCCAAAGTTTTAAACTCGGTACGACGGGATTACTGCTTGATATTGAAGAAGAGGATACCACTGCGGTGGATGCATACTTTGCAGCGAAAAATGCAACATTACAACGCTGGTCCTATGATGAAGTAAAAGCCGAAGTTGAAGCCTCAATCAGTGCATGGGAACAGGTTAACGCGACAGCAGAACAAGCCATTAAAGAACAGAAAAAAGCGGAACATGCCGAAAAACGCAAAGAGAAATGGGCTGAATTTAAAGAAAAACTTCACCTTAAAAACTTATAGTGAACAAATGTAGGTTTTGTGAAAGCCCAATGAATAAGCCAATAGCAAATTGCCATTGGCTTATTTCTTATCTATCTCTTGAGCATTAAAATCCAGATTTAAATTGCCAAATATATTTTTAAACCTCTATGATGCTGCATCAATCGTATTTTGGCTATTCTAGATTGTGGTTGTATTCAAAGGAATCTTAAGATACAACTTTGATGAGTTGAATATCAAAAATCAAAGTACTGTTGGGTGGAATCGCATCGCCTGCACCGACTTCACCATAGGCTAAATTTGCAGGGATAAAGAAACGATACTTGCTTCCCTCAGACATCAGTGGAATGCCTTCCTGCCAGCCTTTGATGACTTGATTTAAAGGCAGTGTTACTGGTTCATCACGTGCGATTGAGCTATCAAATACCGTGCCATCGAGTAAACGCCCTTCATAGTGCACTTCTACCTGACTGGTTGCAGTTGGTTTTTTACCATTTCCCTGACTTAATACTTGATATTGTAAGCCACTGGCAGTTGTCTTAATCCCAGTTTTACTGGCATTACTTTGTAAAAATGCAGAACCTGCCTTTAAATTTTCAGCAGCTGATTGCTGGAAAGTCACCAACTCCTCTGCATCCATTTTTCGCTTATACTGATTGAGTATACTCGCCATCTGTTCATTGGTTAAGGTAGAATCCTGTCCGGCATAACCTGTCTTAAAACCTTCTAAGAAGCTATTGATGTCGAGGTTATTCAAGGCGTTGGCATTGGATTTTCCCATTAGATAACCAAAACTATAGCCTACCTGTTCGCGTTCACTACTTTTATCTGTAATGGTCGGCGCAGCAAATGAACTGGTTGCCGCACAGATTAAACCTAAAAAAAGATATTTTTTCATTGTAATAAATTCCACGCTTCATCTATTTTCACAATATAGATGTGTGATGAGGTTTTAACATTGGTTCAAGATGAAGGATGATGGAGACTCAATCATCTCTAGGGTTAAAAATGTATATATGTCTTTTATAAAATTATTGCAAAATATTTATTAAAATCTGTGTGTTGATTTTGTAAATGAGCATCTAAGATACAAGGTCAGACAAGCTATCTTATCTGACCTTGGCAATTATTTTACTTCTAGTAATTGTACTTTAAAGATCAGTGTACTATTTGCTGGAATCGGTCCCATACCTTGGGCGCCGTAGCCTAATTTAGCCGGAATAAAGAAGGTATATTCAGCACCTTCTTTCATCAACTGTAAACCTTCTGTCCAGCCCGGAATAACCTGATTTAACGGAAATTCAACAGGTTGACCATTTTGAAATGAGCTGTCAAAAACTTCACCCGTAATTAATTTACCTTCATAGTTTACTTTTACAACATCAGTTGCTTTTGGCTGTTTCCCGGTCCCTTCTTTATCAACAATATATTGCAATCCAGAAGCCGTGGTTTTTACATTGGGCTTTTTCGCATTTTCTGTCAGAAATTTAACATTGGCATCATCAGATGGTGCTGAAACTTCAGGTTGGGAAAGTGCAGCGGGTTGATCATTATTTTTTTGCTGTGCGACGAATTCTTGATATGCAGCATTGATTTCTTCTTTGCTATACGGAAATTCTTCATGCCCATGGCCGGCACGGGCACCAGCAGAAAATGCATTAACGTCAAGTTCTGGTGGTGTCATCTGGCTAGTGACTTCATAACCGAATACATAACTGATTTTTTCGACAGCTGTGGCAGTTTTTGGATCAAATGATGAATGATGAGAGCTTGCCTGGTATTTAGTTGGATTTTGGCTTGCAAAATAAACAGGTACAAGTGCAACACTACCTAAAACAGCCGCTACAACGATGGGTAAAGCTTTACTCATGATAGTTCCATAGAGATAGAAATAAGATTTGCTTTAATTATGTGATCATATTAACACATGTGTACAAATGGCATATGTCGTTATCAAAACATACTGTGAAATGTGTGATTATTTTAGCGTTCTATTCAAAAAAACGAAATAGCTAAGCGACTATAGTGTAAAGAAGTGTACAAAGAAAATAGGAGGAAATGACGCATCAGGAGAAAATAGGCGATAAAATAACGTCTTTCTATTATAATTATGCAGATCACGGACTTCAGAATAAGATCAAAATTATTGTGAAATATGTCCTAAATGAAATGAGAGAAGAATATGAGCAGTCTTAAACATGCGATCGTCATAGCAAGTTTATTTGGTCTAACGGCCAATGCCTTTGCTGGAACACAAGTTACCTTAAGTACCACACAAGGCGATATTCAAATCGAACTTTATGATCAACAGGCGCCGATCAGTACCAATAATTTTTTAAAATATGTCAATTCTGGTTTCTACAAAGGCACCATTTTTCATCGAGTCATTCCTGGCTTTATGATACAAACGGGTGGCTTCACACCTAACTTGCAACAAAAACCGACAACTTTCCCAGCAATAAAAAATGAAGCCAATAATGGATTGAAAAACTTGCGCGGTACAGTGGCCATGGCAAGAACCGGTGCAATTAATAGTGCAACCAGTCAATTCTTTATTAACACTGTAGACAATCCAACTCTGGATCATGGTGTGAGAGATTATGGCTATGCTGTTTTTGGACGGGTCACAAAAGGCATGGATGTGGTTGATAATATTGCAAATGTCCCCACATCCAAAAAAGGCATGCACTTTGATGTACCACTTAAACCGATCGTCATTGTTGATGCCAAAGTAAGTCCAAAACCGTTTTAAGCTTAAAAAACCTACGGAAAGCGTTCAATAAGTGAACAAAAGTAATAAAAGAGGTTAAAAAAAGTTCGTATGATTTAAAAAGATAAAAAAAGGGGTTGCGTTGGTAGGGGAATACTGTAGAATGCACATCCATCGGCGGTGATGCAGATTAAAACTTGTTGAAAAACAGGGTGTTAGTTGGAACTTAAGGGTTTTTATTAATATTTGGTTTGAAGGAATAAGTTTAGAAACAATCGAAATTACTAGTTGACTTTAAAGAGATTTAGAGTAGAATAGCCGACCTAGCTTGCTGGTGACG
>NZ_NEXX01000008.1 GCF_002174125.1 Acinetobacter populi | reverse complement strand
CAGTTAAGACCGAAAAAACACCATAACAGTTGTGCTGGCGACAATAGCAAGAGTGAACCACCTGATCCCTTCCCGAACTCAGAAGTGAAACCTCTTCGCGCTGATGGTAGTGTGGGGTTACCCATGTGAGAGTAAGTCATCGCCAGCTCATTATTCAAAACCCCCAAGCTGATGCTTGGGGGTTTTTTTTAGTCTGCGCTTAAATTCGCGTTCCTAAATAATGATCCATACATACAGATCAAGTATTCAATACAAGAATTTAATAAAAGCCTCCGCTGATATTGGCTGAGTTGTATAAGATATGAGCAATTCCTTGCAATTATCTATACGATTTTATATGATTTGCATCTGGGTATTAAATACTCCGTAAGCGTTACCGTTATCCAACGCATCATTTCTCATTTTTGACAATGAGGGTTTGATGCGTTTGTGCCTCCAACCTTCATTGGAGGTTTCTATGCTTTCTTCTGAATCTCAACCTCTAAAAACTACCCAGCCATGGATGATGATTGTCATGGTTTTGGCAGTGTTTCTTTGTTATCTCACCATTTCAGCCCCGTTGGCTGTTATTCCAATCTTTGTACACGACAGCCTCAATATTAATAACTTCGGGGTGGGGGTTGCTGTAGGTATCCATTTTCTAGCTACAGTTTTAACACGTCCTTATGCTGGTCGCTTGTCCGATAATGTAAGCTCAAAGCGTGCAACCTTGCAGGGGATTCTGGCCTTGCTTGTCACAGCGGTATTTTATTATTTGGCAACAGTGTTGTCGTTTGGGACAACAGTCAGTTTTATCCTGTTACTGGTGGGGCGTATTTGCCATGGCTATGCAGAAAGTCTTTTAATCAGTGGGCATATTGCTTGGGGATTGAGTCTGTTTGGTCAGCAGCAAGCTGGCAGACTACTGTCACTAACTGGAATGGCTATTTTTGGTGCCCTAGCAGTTGGTGCCCCGATTGGCCTGACTTTGTTTAATCATTTTGGGTTTTCAAGTCTGGTGATCCTGTTGTTGCTAATGCCAGTATTGGCCTTTGCACTGTATTTTCCTATTCATGCGGTTAAAGTTCATAAAGGCGCACCGCTGGCATTAAAGCAGGTGATGGCCTATGTTTGGAAATATGGCTTGATTCTAGCCCTGCAAGGTGTCGGGTTTGCCTGTATCGGGACTTTTATTGTATTGTACTTTAAGGCACAGGGCTGGCTATATTCTGAATTCGCGCTGGCCAGTTTTGGCGTGGCATTTGTATTGGTGCGTATTTTTGCCGGGCATAGTACTGATCATTATTCGGGTTATTGGATTGCTGGGATTTCTCTGTTGGTAGAATTGCTGGGATTATCAGTCATTTTTATTGCACCTAATGCTCAATTGGCCATTGTTGGCACATTTTTAACCGGTATGGGCTGTTCACTGGTTTATCCTGCTCTGGGCGTTGAGCTGATTAAGCAAGCTCCTGTACAGGTGCGAGGGACTGCCATGAGTGTCTATTCCGCCTTTCAGGATATTTCCTATGCGGTTTGTGCACCATTATTTGGGTTAATTGCTTTACAGTTTAATTATGCGACCACTTTTATGCTGGCTGCCTGCTGTGTAGCTTTCGGCTGGATACTTAACTGGAGAATGGCAAGACACGTATGACATCAGAGTATAGTGTGATGTACTGATTGTTATGATCGGCTGTTGGTAAGGTTATTTAATTAGCATTAATGATTGATCGCTGCTAAACGGCAAAAGACCTGATAGATTGATCAGGGTAAAAGATGGAAATTTAGAATTGATACGAATATATTTGTACGTGCCTATGCGTTAGAAAAGGCGATGATTATTCAAATATTAAATATATTTGCCAATAGTTGTGTATATCATCTATAAAGTTAGAACTTATATAAAGGCTTTAGAGCAATTTCAAAATATAAATGTTGGTTTTGCAGATAGCTTAATCAATATAGAAAGCCAACAACAATCAATAGTATTTATTTGATTGAAAATTTGCAGAACAACAAAATGTGTAATTATTAAATGCGATGAGTTTGAATAAATTTGATCAATAGCAATTTGAGCTAAGAATGTATAATAGGAGATGAGAAGTAATGCTATGCAATACTTCTCATGGTTGAAGCGTTACTTCTTAAACGGCAACGCGTATTTAAAAATACGTCCAATGACTTGACCATATTGTTTAAACAGGCTGGCATTGTTGTAATTTAAACCATATTTTTTACATACAGCTTCTACTTTAGGTGCCATTTTGCGATAACGACGCGCTGGAACTTCAGGGAACAGGTGATGTTCAATCTGATGGCTTAGGTGACCGGTCATGATATGAAATGCTTCTGATCCAGTTAAATTTGATGAGCCACGAATCTGACGCATATACCAATGACCCTTGCTCTCATTTTTCAGCACGGTTTTTGGGAAGACTTCGACATCCTTGGTAAAATGACCACAGAAAATAATACTAAAGGTCCAGACATTACGAATTCCATTGGCAACAACATTACCAGCCAGCACAGGTAGAGCAGTACCTAAAGGTAATGCCAGCAATGGGAAAAATGCATAATCTTTGAGTAGCATTTTAGCTGCTTTTTTCTGTACCGGTTTCCATTCCTGCCACAATTGTTTTTTGGTTTTATGGCCGATAAATACCCGTCCAACTTCAAGGTTCTGGATCGCCACACCCCACTGGAATAGTAAGCAAAATGGTACACAGTACAGTGGTTGTAACAGGTAGCCGGGTTTCCAGCGTTGTTCAGGGAAAATACGTACCAGACCATAGCCGATATCATCATCCATACCTTTAATATTGGTATAGGTATGATGCTTAAAATTGTGGGTTTGTCGCCAGTTATCACCTGTACCGACATTATCCCATTCGTAGGTTTGGCCTTTGAATTTTGGATCATTCATCCAGTCATATTGTCCGTGCATGACATTATGGCCAACTTCCATATTTTCCAGAATTTTGGATATGCCAAGTAGGGTGGTGCCGAGTAACCAAGTGGGTGGAAACCAGCCTGCCATTAAACAGGCACGTCCTGCGATACTGGTATAACGAACGGTGGCATAGACACGGCGGATATATTTGGCATCTTTTTCACCGAGATCGTCGACAACCTCCTGTTTAATCGCATCGAGTTCCTGCGCTAGGGCATCTAACTCTATTTGAGACAGATTACGATTTTTGGGGTTGGTGAAATACTGGGTTTTGACTTGCATGTTCATCGGATTCTCCCAATTTTTATAAATCTAGAATAAGGTCGCTTTTGGCGCTATTAACACAAATGCGTAAGTTTTGGTTGGGTTCATGATTTTCCGAACTGTCATTCAGATTTCGGGTAGAGCCTTCAACTTTTTTACAGGCACATTTGTTGCAAATGCCCATGCGGCAACCATGGGTTGGTTTGACTTGTGCCTGCTCCAGACCCTGTAATATGGGTTGTCCTTTGGCAATGCTGACAGTTTTATTGGATTGCGTTAAAGTAACTTGAATAAACCCTGTTTCATCGGTTGATATAGGTGCCAAGCTAAAGGCTTCTGCCTGAAAGTGCTTGGCTTCCTGACATAACAGTTTGGCCTGATTGACAAAACCGGATGAACCACAGGCAAATACGGTTGTTTTACTAAGATTTTCAATTGACTTGAGATGATCGGCATTCAGGCGTAAATCATGCGGTTGTTCCTGAGTGACAAAGGCTTCAAATTTAAAATTCGGATATTGTGCTTGCCAGGCTGCGAACTCTGATTGAAAAATTAATTCCTGCTGGTACTGCGCCCAGTACATCAAACAAATGTGGTAATTATTCAATTTCTGTTGTTGTACAAGCGCATACAGCATACTGTACATAGGTGTAATGCCACTGCCTGCGGCTAGAATAACAATTTCTTTATTGTCTTGTTGTTCTAATAGCATGTCTCCATAAGGTAGACCAAACTCGACCACATCACCAATTTTGGCTGTATCGCAAAACCAAGTGCTGACGATGCCGTTTTCAACTTTTTTTAAGGTCAATAAAATATGTTGTTGATCAAGTTGTGTCAGGCTGTAGCTGCGTTCATAGCGACGGCCATCAATTTCAACAGTAACGGGATGATGTTGTCCTGCCTTGCCAAACTGCATACGCTGATTACAGCGGATTTTTAAACTCACAATATTGTCAGCAGGGTGGGTGATTTCAACGATTTTTCCGAGAATTTGTTCGGTTGACCAGAGTGGATTGATTTTTTTTAGCCAAAAATTAATTGCCTGAGCATCGTAGATACTTTGGGAGATTAAATCTAAAAAAGGATTTTTGCTTTGAAATGTCAACATAGCAGCATCTCTATCATGGTTTTTAATTATTATACACTTGTATATACGAATGTATATGTTTTAATTGCGCTGTTCAACAAATCGTTACGTTATTTTGGTTTTGGCTTTGTTGTTGTCTCTTGCTAAGGCTATAATCAAGTAAATTAAACATGGTGGATATGTATGACGACGTTATCAAAAGAATCAGATTTAACGCCGCAACAGATTGAAAATATTGAGTATCAGGACAAGCCTGTATCTCGTCACGCAGGACGCAAAGCCACCATTACGCAACAGGAATTATTTCAGGCTACCTTAAATTTGATTGGGTCGGAAAAAAGTATTTCATCTTTGAGTTTGCGTGAGGTTGCGCGTGAGGCCGGGATTGCACCAAATAGTTTTTATCGGCACTTCAAGGATGTCGATGAACTTGCGATTGCGTTAATTGATCGGGCTGGTGAAGTCTTGCGGCAGATTATCCGTGAAGCACGGTTACGGGCATCAAAAAATACCAGTGTGATTCGCAGTTCGGTTGAAATTTTCTTGCAACAACTGGATGCCGATGATGGCAATTTAAGCCTGTTATTACGCGAAGGCTATACCGGATCAGCGTCTTATAAAAAAGCAGTGGAACGACAGTTAAGTTATTTTCAGCAAGAGTTGCAGGAGGACTTGATTCGTATTGGTTATTTACGCCGTAAACCTTTACATCGTCCCGATCTGGTGGCCAAAGCCATTACCCAGTTGGTATTTAATATGGGGGCAAAAGTGCTTGATTTACCTTCAGTGGAGCGTCAAGTTGTCGCGGAAGAAACCATGATCATGATTCGGATGATCATGGAAGGGGCCAGACATATTACCGATCAACCTGAACCCGGCGGGGAGCGATTTGTTAAAATCACGCCCTAACAGATATTATATTGATGATTTTAGATGGGATGGTTCATTGACATGTGCTTTCATTTTGCTTGCAACAAGAGCCGTCAGTAAACAGCCGACAGTGAGGTAAATCGCCACCAAAATCCAGTGTCCGCCAGCAATGGCAATCAGTGCTGAGGCAATAAATGGCGTGAAGCCACCACCGACAATACTGGCAATCTGATAACCGACACCTGCGCCGCTATAACGATATTCTGCGCCAAATAACTCGGTAAAAATCGGTTGATGTACACTGACCACCATGTCATGTGCCAGATTGGCCAATAAAATTGACAGAATCACAATCCAGAATAAAGAGCCGCTTTGCAAGGCAAAAAAGAAAGGAAATGCGGCAAGCGCACCAATCAAACCACCGAAAATGCACATACGTCGACGGCCAAAACGATCTGCAATAAAGGCAAAAAAGGGAATCGAAAAGCAACTGATTGCACCGACCATCAGTGAGATATTGAGAAAAATCTGTGAGGACATATGCAGGTTTTGTGTCGAGTAATTTAAGGCAAATGTGGTCACCAGATACATGGTGAGCAATTCGGCAAGGCGCAAGGCAATAATAAAGAAAAAGCCTTTCGGACTGTTCTTGATCGCTTGCAGAATTGGTAAGGTTTTTTGCTGCTGTGTCGATTTTTCCACTTGCTGTAGAAATTCCGGCGATTCTTCCTGATCATTACGAATCCACAGTGCAATGCCGACCAATACCACACTAATCAGAAATGGAATACGCCAGCCCCATTCGTTAAACGTATCTTGTCCCAGTGACATAATCGTTAAGGAGACAATACCAGAGGCCAGCATTAAACCGACGCCATAACCGATCTGTACACCACTGCTATAAAATGCTTTCTTGTGTTCAGGCGCATTTTCCACGGCCATCAGTGCTGCACCACCCCATTCACCACCAACAGCAAAACCTTGAATTGCTCTGAGTGTGACCAGTAAAACAGGTGCCCACCAGCCGATTTGGGCAAAATTAGGCAAAAGTCCAATCATGACCGTTGCTGCACCCATCAGAAAAACGGTGAGAAAGAGCATTTTCTTACGACCGATTTTGTCCCCAAAATGTCCAAACACGACTCCCCCTAAAGGACGGAACAAGAAGCCCACACCAAACGTTGCAAAAGCGGCAAGTGTCCCCATGGTTGGGCTGATACTAGGGAAAAACTGATCTTTAAAGACCAATGCTGCAACAATCCCATAAAGTAAAAAGTCGTACCAGTCGACGACAGCACCAATAAAGCTACTGAGTGCAGCTTTGCGTGCCCGTTTTTCGTTAAATTGGACAGGTTGGGATGCGGAAGTGGTCATGTATGCACCATGCTAAACATCAAAATGATCTTGCATGTTGTGTTGTAAAATAACGCATACGCAGCAAGAGAAATAATTAAAAAATTTTGCTGACATTCATGTAAATGTCATAGGGCGAATGTAAGCGCACATAGCTTAATCAATAATGGATTTGGGAGCGACATATTCAGATTGAATTTGCATCGACTGACTAAAATTTGTGCTAATTATTATGGAAATCTCTGTTTTTATAGATGATACGTCAACGCAATACGTCACTTTATTGCAAAAAATCTATTGAGTTATTACTGAAAAAGTTGGTAGCCTTAGCCAAACTTTGGGGCAATCGTTATGCGTATCTTCCAGCGAATTCAAAAAAAACTTAATTGGTCAACTAAGCGTTATTTTGCCGTCATTGCGCTGATCCTGTTTTTAACTTATCTAGCTTCGGCAATTTATCAGGTATATAAGCCGTTACCCAAAGGATTAAATTATAAAAGTCCGAGTCGTCCTAGTGCAGTGGAGTTTTTGGGTGATCAAACCTTTTTAAATGGCAGTGGACAGGTACAGAGTGAGCAACAGATTTTTGATGCAGTTTTGACCCTGATTGATCAGGCACAGACCACCATTGTATTGGATATGTTCCTGTTTAATGATTCGGTCGGAAAATCCAATGTCAAACATCAGCCTTTATCAGAACAATTAACTCAGGCTTTATTGCAGAAAAAAGCTTTAAATCCACAGATTGAAATTAAAGTGATAAGTGACCCGATCAATACCGTCTATGGTGGGATGAGCGCTGAAAATTTTCATCAATTACAAAAAAACGGGATAGATGTCATCTTTACCGACCTTAGACCGTTAAGAGCTTCTAATCCGGTATGGTCTGGATTTTGGTATATGTGCTGTCAACAGGTGGGGAATAATCCACAAGGCGGTTGGTTACCCAATCCTTTAGGTGAAGGCAAAGTCACTTTGCGTAGTTATCTAGAATTATTAAATTTTAAGGCAAATCATCGTAAAACATTGGTAGTGGATACCTTGCAAGGCTGGAAGGCATTAATTTCTTCAGCCAATCCACATGATGGCAGTTCTCAACACAGTAATGTGGCAATGATTGTGCAAGGCAAGCTGGCAACAGATGTGCTTGATAGTGAACGTGCAGTGGCAAAATTGTCTCAAGGTGATGTACCCATGGTGGTGATGGCCGAACCGAGTCCGGATGCGACATTACCACAAGCACAAATCCTGACTGAAAAAGCAATTTATGATGAGATTTTGCAAAGTATTAATAGCTTAAAATCGGGAGAGCAATTGGATTTGATGATGTTCTATTTGTCTGAACGTCGGATTATTCAGGCTATTAAGGCGGCGCAGGCACGCGGCGTACAGGTTCGGGTTGTACTTGATCCGAATAAGGATGCTTTTGGTCGGCAGAAAAATGGTATTCCCAATCGGCAGGTGGCTTGGGAATTACATCAGGCCAAGGTTGATGTACGTTGGTGTTTAACGCATGGCGAACAATGTCATAGCAAATTATTGATTCTATCCAGAGCAGATGGTACAAAGCAGGTGATATTGGGATCTGCAAACTACACCGCCCGTAATTTGAAAAATTACAATCTGGAAACCAATATTTCTGTCACTGGCAAAGCAAGTTATCCTGCATTGGTGGATGCACAACAATATTTCGAAACGGTGTGGCGCAATACACCAGAGAAAAAGATGACAGTGGATTACAGCGAAAATCAAGATGAGTCGCGTTTAAAATACTGGTTATATCGTTTTATGGAATGGTCTGGTTTGTCCACTTTCTAATATGAATGATAGTTCATGTGAGACAGTAATATTCTCATCGATGCCTAAAATAAAAAATGGTGCCTAGCGTACCATTTTTCATTTGAGGGCATCAAAAGCCGTATCTGAGTGATGATGATTTTGTTCGGTGACTTGGTCGAGCTTGATTTTAATCAATGCAATATCCTGTTTTGCCAGTGCCAGATATTCCCGCACACTGGCTTCACTGTCGGTATGGCAGAGTAAATTTTCGGTCAGGTTTTTTAGATTTTTTTGCAAGCGCACTGCATCATAAGGACTCAAGGCACTTTGCGCCATAAGTGCTTTATAGCGTTGTAATAGCGCCACCACTTCTGCACTGACATAGGCCTGTGCTTCTGCTGCCATTTCTTCAATATCACGTTGTTTTTGATATTTTTTATAGCGGTATACTGCAAAGGCAACAAAGGCCAGCAGCAGTAATAAGAAAATAGCCATCGTTATCATTTCTCTATTGCACTTGTCTGCTATTATTCCCAATAAAAAGGCTGGCGCAAAGACAATTTGAGATAAACGCAAGAAAAAAGCGATAAAAAAAAGCTACGACCTTGGGGGAGATCGTAGCTTAAAGGGTAAAACACTAAAAACTTTTTAATTTAGATGGAAGAAATGTAATGAAACAGCTTAGTTGACTGTCCGCAGGGTTTTTTGTTCACGGTTTTGTTTGGGAATCAGTAGCCATAACACCAGATAAACCAGAATACCGGGAAATGCTGCACTCATGACTGAAACGATCACAAAAATAATGCGTAATAAAGTTGCGTTCCAATCAAAGCGTTCAGCGATACCTCCCATCACACCAGCAATCATGCGACGTTGGTTTGAGCGATATAAACCTTGATTTGCCATGATCAGATTGTTCTCCTAAGTAGATCATTAATCGGTATGATTTATATTTGGGGACAACTTTTTCTGCTTCAATCTTTGCAGCGCCGGATTATTGTAATGTTGTGTAATGCCGAGTATTTATAATTGGGTGTAATAGCCCAGCTGTTGTTTTGCAATGGCTCTTAAACCATCAATCAGTGTCTGAATTAGTTTTTCCATGACCAGTCGCTGCCCCTTACGTGAAGCATAAACCAATTGTACTGTACCAATATTGGATTGCCATGCTGGAAAGAGATGGATTAACTGCCCGGATTGAATATCCGCTTCTACGGTTAGATAGGGTAAATCTGCAATGCCAAGACCATCTTTGACAGCGTAATACACGCCAGATAGATCATTGCTTTTAATGCGAGGGTGGATTGGAATATCTTGGATTTCGCCGGTTGAAAGATGAGTCATCGTCCATGTATATGCTGTTTTTTGTGTGCCGAGGACAATGGCCGGGAATTGTTTTAAATCCTCAAATGTATCAATTTGGTGTGAGCCAATAATCTCGGGGCTAGCAACCAGACAATGGGGCGTTTTCACGACATCACGAACAATTAAACTGGAATTTTCATTTTCTGCAAAATTGGTTCGAATGGCCAAATCAATATTGTCGTGAAGAATATCCACACGGCGACTGGTGAGTTCGAGTTCCAGCTCTACTTTTGGATATTGTTTTAAAAATTGGTTCAAAATGTCCCGAATCTGGAAATGCATCATCACTTCAGGACAGCTGATGCGGACCAAGCCTTGTGGTTCACTTTTTTGTTCTAGTAAAACATTCTCGGCACATTCGACTTGAGCAATGACCTTGCAGCATTCTTCAAAAAAAAGTTGACCTAAAGGCGTGACTTTAAAATGACGTGTAGAACGCTGAATAAGATTAACTTGAAATTTTTCTTCTAGCTCGACAATACGGCGGCTCAACTTCGATTTGGTGATTTGGGTTGCTTCACTTGCCGCAGAAAACCCACCATGTTTTACCACCAAATAAAAATAATAATAGTCATCTAGGGAGTGCATTGACATGATCTTGAGCTGCATTAGTATGGATTAACCATACTAATGTTAGCTGATTTGCTTTATTTTTGTTGAGTATTTTGATTAAAGCTATTGATGAGATTGCGATAATCCGGAATATGATTGGAAAATAATGTACCCAAACCTTCGATATCATTGCGCCAGTCACGATGTAATTCACATGCTGTACCAAACCAGGTCATGAGCTGTGCACCTGCCTGTGACATGCGATCCCATGCTGTATCCCGGGTTAAATGATTAAATGTACCCGATGCATCTGTGACGACAAAAACCTCAAAATCTTCTGCTAATGCAGATAGGGTTGGGAAGGCGACACAGACTTCGGTGACCACGCCGGCAATGATCAGTTGTTTTTTCCCTGTGGCTTTCACTGCCTTAACAAAATCTTCATTGTCCCATGCATTAATTTGTCCCGGACGAGCAATGTAGGGTGCATCAGGGAAAAGTTCTTTGAGTTCTGGAACAAGCGGACCATTCGGGCCATTTTCAAAACTTGTGGTTAGAATCGTTGGAAGGTTAAAATATTTTGCTGCGGCAGCAAGCGCAAGCACATTATTTTTAAATTTATCCGGATCAATATCACGTACCAGTGATAATAAGCCAGTTTGATGATCGACTAACAGCACAGCTGCATCGTTTTTATCTAAGCGGATGTAGGGTTTAGTCATTTTATAAATCCTCTTTCTCTCTAATGAATTAACCAAACAGAAGGTTTAGTTGCTATTTAGCTTAGAATGAGAAGAAATTTTTAAAAATAGTTCTGGTGAGATAGACTTTTGCATAAATAGGATTATAAAAATGATAGATGTCACGTCTTTAAATTGAGGTATATGTTGTCATAACTTTATGAAATTAATTATAAATTTTTAAGATAACAGGTTTTGTAAACATAATAGAATGATAAGAGGATAGCGGGTTTATTGGTTTTATATTATTGTCCTAATAATGGGATAAAGTGTACTTTTTTATCTATTTATTTATAAATTGGGTCAGTTTAAACTGTCAAACATAGACAAAAGTTGGAGAACCCAAATGAAAAAAATAGTGGGTGTGTTAAAAACCGATCAATCGCATTGGGTTGGTGATGGTTTTCATGTCAGAAGTTTATTTAGTTATGATCGCTTAGGTCAGGCAATCAGCCCTTTTTTACTTCTGGATTATGCAGCGCCTTATGATTTTAAAGCAACAACAGCCCAGCGTGGTGTTGGTAGCCATCCGCATCGTGGTTTTGAAACAGTAACACTTGCTTATCAGGGTGAGGTTACGCATAAAGACTCAAGCGGTGGTGGTGGCACCATCAAAACTGGCGATGTACAGTGGATGACTGCGGCAGGTGGTCTGGTTCACGAGGAGTTTCATTCCGAAGATTTTGCCCGTAAAGGGGGAACCTTTGAAATGGTACAACTCTGGGTCAATCTACCAAGTCATGCCAAAATGACTGCACCAAAATATCAAACTATTGCTGCGCAGGATATTGCGCGAGTTGAGCTGGATGATGCAGGCAGTTATTTACGTGTGATCGCAGGTGAATATGAACAGACCAAAGGTACTGCAACAACATTTACACCCGTCAATATGTGGGATGGCGTGCTAAAAGCAGGACATCAGCAACATTTCTTTGTTCCTGTTACACACAATGCCTTACTGGTGGTATTGTCTGGACAAGTGCTGGTTAATGGCACACAAAAAGTAGGTGATCATTCCATTGTGATTTTTGCACATGATGGTGAGGCAGATTTTCAGGTCGAAGCACTTGAAGATGCCAAATTTCTGGTGCTAAGCGGTGAACCATTAAATGAACCAATTCAAGGTTATGGTCCATTTGTGATGAATAGCAAACAGGAAATTATTCAGGCATTTGATGATTTTAATGCCGGAAAATTTGGTGAGATTCCGGTTGCCTAATGTCGTTTGTTCAGTATTGGAAGCCTTTATTCTTTCGAGAGTAAAGGCTTTTTTTATGTTTATCGGATATCTGCTAATCAATGATAACCCAGCCATTTTCTCCTTTGCTTACCCGAAGATCGGCAGTATTTTGTTGTTCTCCTAAAAATGGCAGGGATAGCGTGACCTTGGCTCGACATTGATAATCTTTACTTTGTTCAATTGCGTTGCAGTCAATTTTTTCAAATGATTTGACTTCAATGATATCGCCTTTTTGCTGCATGATTTTACTGGCAAGTTGATTGGTATGATTTACTTTTGCCTGATATAAGGTCTGTAATTCCTGTTGACTGGGTTCGCGACTACAGGCCGTAATTAACAGGGCAATTCCAGCCAGAGCAATGACTCCATATTTTTTATTCATCGATATTTACGTTAATCTGTTATTCATGCATGGTATTGTAGTAATAAATCAAAAATAAGTCATGTTATGAAAAGCTATCGGTTTTTAATCTCTACCTTGTGTTTGATCAGTGTTACCGTGTTGAGTGGTGGAATACGGGCATATGCTGCGATTCAGCATGATTATTTTCAACAACAATCCTATACCGTTTATCAATTATCCGATCTGAGTCAGTTGCGACTGGCATTATATGATGGCAAACAACAGCCGCTTTCTTCTTTTGCAGCATGGCAGCAACAGCTTAAATCCTGTGAGCAATTAGATTTTGCTATGAATGCAGGTATGTTTCATGCGGGATTTTCACCCGTTGGTTTATATATTGAAAAACAGCAACAGCTCAATCCATTGAATCAATCGACAGGCTTTGGGAACTTTTTTTTAAAGCCCAATGGGGTATTGGCATGGAATCAGCAAGAGGCTGTGATTCTAACCAGTGAGCAATGGCAGGCACAAGATTTTAACGCCGATTACGCCACCCAGTCCGGCCCTATGCTGGTGATTGATGGCAAGATTCATCCACAATTTATTGTAGATTCAAACTCTAAAAAAATTCGCAATGGTGTCGGAATAAAAGATGGTACATTGTATTTTGTCATCAGTGATGAGCGGGTAAGTTTTTATCAGTTTGCCCAGTTTTTTAAAACAGGGTTGGGGATTGACCAAGCATTATATCTGGACGGGACGATTTCCAGTTTATATTCGCCATATCTAAAACGTACTGTACAAAGGGCTAAACTCGGCCCCATGCTTGGCGTGGTTCAATCGCACTGTAAATAACTATTTTGCATTATCATCTTTGGAGTGATCACGTCCTTTAATGACCATATATAAAATAGCGCACATCAATAACCATGCACCGCCAAACACACTGAAACAGAATGTTAGGATACGGCCATTTTGATCAAGGTGCCACCAGTTGAAATTCAATGCTGCCATGACAATAGCCCACTGTGCCAAAGCAAACACGATGATCACAAGAGAATGACGTTTTACATCACGACGCATAGCCATAGTTGAATACCTAAATAAAGATTAATCACTGAATAGCGTATATTATGCCATTTTTGGCAAATGAAAACCAATATCAAATAAAAAGCCCTGCATGTGCAGAGCTTTTCATCAAGGTAATTTTAAAATACTTCAACCAAATTATTCGGCGTCTTTCTTCGGCTGTTCACGTAAGCGAATACCCAGATCACGCAACTGATTGGCTTCTACTGGTGCGGGTGCCTGTGTTAATGGACATTCGGCAGTTTTGGTTTTCGGGAAAGCAATCACATCACGAATTGAGGAAGCACCTGTCATTAACATGATCAGACGATCCAGACCAAATGCCAGACCACCGTGAGGAGGCGCACCGTAACGTAGGGCATTTAACAGGAAGCTGAATTTTTCTTCGGCTTCTTCTTCGGAAATACCCAGAGCTTCAAAGATGGCTTTTTGCATTTCCAACGTATAAATCCGCAGTGAACCACCACCGATTTCTGTACCGTTCAGCACCATGTCGTATGCAACCGATAAAGCTTCACCCGGATTGTTTTTTACATCTTCAACGCTGGATTTTGGCAAGGTGAATGGATGGTGAACCGATGTCCATTTGCCATCATCAGTTTCTTCAAACATTGGGAAATCGACTACCCAAAGCGGTGCCCATTCTTTGGTTGCAAGTTTCAGGTCATGACCGATCTTGACACGTAAAGCACCCATGGCATCGTTCACTACTTTGGCTTTATCTGCACCAAAGAATACGATATCGCCATTTTCTGCACCGACACGTTCCAGCAATTGTAATACGATCGGTTCGATGAATTTAACAATCGGTGATTGTAAGCCTTCGATGCCTTTTTCCAGTTCGTTGACTTTGATGTAAGCCAGACCTTTTGCACCATAAATTCCGACAAATTTGGTGTATTCGTCAATTTGACTACGTGGCAGTGCACCTGCACCCGGTACACGTAAAGCGACGATACGACCTTTAGGATCTTTTGCAGGACCAGCAAAAACTTTGAATTCCACGTCTTGCATCAAGTCTGCAACATCAACCAGTTTTAATGGAATACGCAGATCAGGTTTATCAGACGCATAATCACGCATCGCTTCTGAATATGGCATACGTTGGAATTTATCGAATTTGATACCCAATAACTCATCAAACAGTTTAACTGTCATGCCTTCCATTAGATCCATGATGTCATCATCATTTAAGAATGATGTTTCAATGTCGATCTGGGTAAATTCTGGCTGACGATCGGCACGTAAGTCTTCGTCACGGAAACATTTGGCAATTTGATAATAACGATCTACACCACCGACCATCAATAATTGTTTAAATAATTGTGGTGATTGTGGCAAGGCATAGAAACTACCGTTTGATACACGGCTTGGCACCAGATAGTCACGTGCGCCTTCAGGTGTAGCACGGGTTAAAATTGGTGTTTCAACATCGAGAAAGCCATGATCATCAAGATAGTTACGGATCAATGTGGTGACTTTAGAACGGAAACGTAAGCGTTCCAGCATTTCCGGACGACGAATGTCAAGAAAACGGAATTTCAGGCGATTTTCTTCGGATACATTAATGGTATCGTCATTCAGCGGAAATGGTGGGGTTTCTGATTGTGCAAGGACTTCGATCTCTTTGCCCAAAACTTCAATCTGACCACTGACCATATTGGCATTTTCTGTGCCTTCATAACGGCGGCGTACACGACCAGTAATTTTAAGTACAAATTCGGAACGTGCCTTATCTGCGGTAGCAAATGCTTCTGGTGTATCAGGATCGATCACCACCTGAACAAGACCATCGCGATCTCGCATATCAAGGAAAATTACACCGCCATGATCACGGCGACGGTGTACCCAACCGCATAAAGTTACTGTTTGATCGATTTGTGCTTCTGTTAAAGAACCGCAGTAATGTGTTCGCATCATGGCGTACTATGTCCAACGTCTATTATTTAAAAATCTGATAAAAGTGAATAGTCACAGGTGACTGACTTTTGAAAACACTCAATTATGCCTTTTTGCAAAGCATGTCACAAGCAGGATTTTAGTCTACGGGCAAAAGCAATCCTGAGAATGATGGCAAACAAACTAAAACACAGTAAAAATCCCTGGCTAAAAATCACAAATAATCTGCCGATAAACCCATAGGTGTCATGTTGCCAAAAATATGAAAGGCTCGGCAGATAATAAATACTGGTGAGGGTCCCAACCAGACCACAAACCGCAATTAACAGAATAGGCAACCATGACGGAGTTTGACAAGAGATCGGTAATGGCTGTGCTTGTAGAATTGGTTTAACCAAATAATATAAAAAAGGCAGCGCAATAAATGAGGTCAAATATTGCAAAATACGATGAATTGGCATCTCGATACCCAGCCATGGCAAGGTAATAACTTGAGCCAGCAATGTATGACCAATAAAGGTACGAAAATCATCGTGCGTTAAGCCGTCCCAGACCAGATGGGTGAGTCCACCGATCAGTACCCCGATGATGCAATAAAAGATCAGATCAAAATAGGATTTGCTATTTAAGGACGGCAATTGTTTATTGAACAAGTGATAACAGACCGGTCTATAAAAGCAAAACCAGAGCAGACAGCCCACTAGTCCAATCAACAGATCAATGGAAAACACACCGGTCATAGTATGAGCAAAATCGGCACGGAAACCAAATAACCGCGGTAAGTCGGGTGTCATTGCCCCTAATGCAATACTGGCAAGCGGAATTTTGCGGAAAAACACACGATATAATACCGGTGCGACCACCATGTGGGAGATTGTAAAAGCCATATTTAAAACTTAATCATGATGAAAACGGTGTTGCGCTGAAGGGTGATGTAATGCATAGATTGCGTGATCCAGAATTCGTCCGTTGACATTTTCATTATGACTGATGATGCCTTCGAGTGTCATACCCAGTCGTTCACAAATTTGACGGCTTGGCTGATTGTCCACCGCAACCGAAATTTGTGCCTTTTCAATATGTAACTGATCAAACGCATAATGGATCAGGGCCTGTACAGACTTGGTCATGATGCCCATGCCCTGATAGTCCTGACTAAGCCAGTAACCAATTTCAACCCGTTTAAGCTGTGGGCGAATGGCGTTAAAACTTAAATTGCCAATCAGTTGCTCCTGATACAGGATACCGCATACCAAAGATTGACCAGCCTGATAATCATGTTGGCATTTCTCGATAAAATCAAGGAAGAACTGTTCGGAATTGGCATGTCGAACCCATGGCAACCACTGGCTTAAATAGTCGCGCTGTGTGCTAACAATTTCAAAATATACTGGTGCAAACCATGGCTGGACAAGTATCAGCTTTAAGTTTTGGTCAATGTCTAAATGAAACATTGGATTTGCGATTCCTTAACATCAACTTAACATCTTGTTTGTGTTGATGATTCAAATTGGGCATGGACGGTTCGTAAATAATCGGCAATCAGTTGATGTGCCCATGAACGCGGTCTAAGTCCCTGATAATGTCCACAATGACTACCATGTCTGGTGGTGACTAAAATGGTCGATGCATTATTTTCGATCACATCACGATATTGCCATGCATTATCAATATGACAGATGGGGTCATCTTCGGCATTTAGAATCATGGTTGGAATGGCAATATTGGCAAATACGTCAATCGGATTACATGCCCGTAAATAAGCATCATAACTGTCAAAACCCGAGAATTCGAATAATACTTTTTGAATATCCCGCAGGCGTTTACTTTTTATCACCGGTTGTAAGGAACGATATTGTTGTAATTGTTGCTGATACGGTTGAATAAAGCGTTTCTTGACCAGATTGGCCATATACCAGTCATAAAACTGATGAACCCGATCAAAGGCCACATTTAGGTCATAACCTGGACAATAGGCGAACGCTGCCCTTAAAGGCGTATTTTTGCCTACTTCACCGAGATAACGGGCCAGCACTGCCGTCCCAGCAGAGCTTCCCACTGCATATAGCGGAGATTTTGGAAACTTGCTTTGAATATAGTCGAGCTGAATCTGGAAATCAGGCACTGAGCCCATAATATTGATGGTGGTAAATGGTTGGGGTGTGGTGGTATGACCACGACGTAAACACAAGGCAATACGCCAGCCGGTTTGTCGATAAATATCTTCTACCATTTCCGCCATGGTCTGGGTATCGGCAGTGACAGTATGTAACATGATAATGGTGGGGCAGTCTTGCGGCAGGTCATAGCCTAGCCAGGCGATTTCGGTGATGGCACCGTCTGGCATAGGGCATTGTTCGATTGGTTGGTATTGCAGCGGTTTACTGCGGATTTTATGTTTTAGTGTCATATAGACGATTTGTGCATGTGGATTGATTAACCATGGCGTCACTGCATATTTTTCTTTGAGTTCTGACAGATGATCAATAATGGTTTGATTTTCTAATGTCTTTTTAAAATATACGTGGGGCTTTTTTATGATGCGATATTGATAATGAATCGCTGTTAAAGCACCTAGACTGACAATTGCTTTGAGCATGTTGATGATCTCGCCGATTGCACCTTGAGCATTTCACTATAACAAAAATGACCGCTTTACAAGTGATCGATATGTATCTATTTTTATAAGCAAAAACAGTCTTTTTAACAGTTTTTATATTTTTATCGCTGCGTATCGGGCATGAAAATCCTTGCACTTTCGTTAAAATGTTATAACATAACACGCATTCCAGTTTTGGGGACGGACATGCAATTTAAACAAAATACATTGTGGCTTGCAGTTGCAAGTACTTTGGTTTCCACATTTAGTATCGCCAATGATGATGTACAACAGGTACCGCAAGTACATCAGTTACAAGTCATCACGGTCACGGCACATCCACTGAATCCCAACGAGAATGACCTTGCCAGTGCGGTCAATGTGGTTGAAAAAGAACAATTGGCACAAGGTGCAGCAACTTTGGGCGATGCATTAAAGGGACAACTAGGGATCAATAGCGATAATTTTGGACCGGGTGCAAGCCGTCCTGTGATTCGTGGTCAGACTGCACCGCGGGTTAAGGTTTTAACGGACTCATCTGAAGTCATGGATGCATCACAGATTTCTCCGGATCATGCAGTCACTGTTGATCCTGTCTTGGCAACTAAAATTGAAGTATTACGTGGACCATCAACCCTGCTTTATGGTGGTGGTGCGATCGGTGGCGTGGTCAACGTCCTGGATGAAAAAATTCCGACACAAATGCCGGAAAATGGTATTTCTGGTGAAGTCCACTTACGTGGAAATACGGTTGCCAATGAAAAGCTGGGTGCAGCAGGCGTGACTGTAGGATTGGGCGATCAATTTGCATTGCGAATTGAAGGCGATAAACGTGAAGCCGATGACTATCAGGTAAGCGGTTATAAACATGAAGGTGAAGCTGAAAAACGGGTTGATGGCACTTGGAACAAAGGTGAAAATGTCAGCTTGGGCCTATCCTGGATTGGTGACAAAGGCTTTGTCGGTGTCGGCTATACCGAGCGTAACGATAAATATGCTTTACCGGGTCATAGTCACGAATATGAAGACTGCCATGCACATGGTACAAGTTTACATTGTGGCAGTCATGATGATGAAAGTGCAGAAGATGATCACGACCACGATCATGACCATGAAAGTGAAGCCGCACCATGGGTGGATTTGAAATCAAAACGCTTTGATTTACGTGCCGAATATCAGCAGCCTTTTGCCGGAATTGAGAAAGTTCGTGCCCGTGCCAGCTACACTGATTATCAGCATAGCGAAATTGAAGAAGGTGAAGTTGCCACTACCTTTAAGAATAAAGGCTATGATGGCCGTCTGGAATTTGTACATACGCCTTTAGCCGGTTGGGAAGGAGTATTTGGTGTACAGTATGCCAACTTTGATTTTTCAGCATTAGGTGAAGAAAGCTTTTTGCCGAAAACCAATACAGAAAATCTGGCAGCCTTCTTAATTGAACATTATCAATGGAATGATGTGCATTTTGAGCTGGGTGGTCGTGTTGAGAAACAAAGTATTGACGTTGATGAAAGTGGATACAAGAACTACGATGACACGGCATTTTCTGCTTCGGCAGCAGCCAACTGGGCATTTGTTCCTGACCATGTTGCATCTTTGACACTGAGTTATGGCGAACGTATGCCAAACTCACAGGAGTTATATGCAAATGGTGTACATATTGCGACCAACACCTATGAGATTGGTAACGAAAATCTGGATAAAGAAAAATCTCAAAATATAGAACTTGGTCTGCGCAAAACAGATGGTGATTTACGCTACGCTGCGAATATTTTCTATAATCAAGTTGATGACTATATTTATGCACATACGCTGGATCGCTATGAAAACTTCCGTCTGATTGAATACCGTCAAGATGATGCCAATTTTTATGGTGCAGAAGCAGAAGTCAGCTATCAGTTTAGTCCATTATATAAAGCCAAAGTCTTCACCGATCATGTTCGTGCCAAACTCGATCAAGGCGGAGATTTACCACGTATTCCTGCAACGCGTGCCGGCGTACGTTTTGATGCCAATTTCCTTGATGGAATTCATGGCGGGGTAGAATATATCCATGGCTTTAAACAGGATCATATTGCCGATTTTGAAGATGTAAGTGCAGGCTATAATCTGGTTAATCTGGATGTGAGTTATGATAAGAGTCTGAATGATCGTTTGTCTTATCAGGTATATTTACAGGCAAATAACTTGCTTGATGAAACCTATTATAACCATGCTTCTTACTTGTCAACGATTCCACAACAAGGCCGTAACTTTACAGCCGGTGTACGTTTTAGATTCTAATCGGATTTAAAATTGAAGAAGCCAATCTGATGTTTAGATTGGCTTTTTTTATGCGTGGTAAATCGTTGAAGCGCTAAGACTTATCCTTGGTTTCATAGGGTGAGCGGGTAATGTCAACCGGAAACAGATCCCGAGTTTTTGACCAACTAACCATGACTACGAACATGGTCATTAAACCACCAAAAACGGAAGCGTACACTGCACCCATATATTTGGCTGCAAGACCGGACTCGAAAGCGCCTAATTCATTGCTACTGGAAACGAACATACCATTAACTGCTGCCACACGACCCCGCATATTTTCGGGTGGAAAAATTTGTAAAATGGTCTGACGAATCACCACCGAAATACTGTCACAGGCACCTGTCATGGCAAGGGCAAATAAGGAGAGCCACATTGTGGTTGAGAAGGCAAACAGTAAAGTGAACACCCCAAATCCTGCCACTGCGATGAGCATATTACGCCAGGCATGTTGAGTGGGTGGAAAGCGGGTTAAGGCAATCATGGTGATTAATGCACCGATTGATGGGGCAGCCCGTAGAAAACCCAAACCTTCCGCGCCAATTTTGAGAATATCGTGCGCAAAGATAGGCAATAGTGCAATCACACCGCCAAATAATACGGAAACCAGATCCAGAGAAATCGCCCACAGCACAATTTTGGTTTTAAAAATAAACTGAAAACCTTCTTTTAAACTGGCCAGAATACTGTCGTGCCGAATGCTGGGAAAAGTACGTTTACTTAAAAAAGACACCAGAACAAAACAGATCGTCAATAAAATGGTGACAGAAAGAAAGCTGGTTTCCCGACCTAGATAAGCCAGCATAAATCCACCCAGCATTGGACCTAGAATCACACCACTTTGCCAGCCTATAGTGGTCCATGTTGCGCCATTGGCATATAAATGTGCTGGAATTAAAAATGGTTTTAAAGAGGTTGCTGACGGATTATAAAAGCCTCGAACCAAACCCAGACAGAAAATGACGGCATAAACGCCCCATGCCAGCCCCTGCGTACTTAGCAGGCTTAAACCATGATAATGAAATAAGACCCAAAACACACAAGGCAATGGTGCTGCAAAAAATAAGCACAGCTGCATGATCCGTTGTTTGTTAAAACGATCTGCAAAATAACCGCCCCAAAGTGACAATGAAATAAACGGAATTGCTTCTGCCAGACCAATTAATCCCAGTGTTAGAGGATCGTGGGTAATTTGATATAGGGAGTAAGATACAATAATTTCCTGAATGAGTATGGCTAAAGTCAAACAGAACTGATTAAGTGTCACAATTGAAAAATCACGATACCGTAAGGCTGCAAATGCATCTGTACTTTGTGACATAGCGATCCATGCTGAAAAGAAAAGTTCCATATTATAGATACTTTTTTATATGGAATCGTATAACAATAATAGATAATATTGATGGTAAATTAGGCGATACTGCGATTTAAAAATAAAGGAAGCACCATGTCTGAATTGTTTTATCAATGGATCGACAGTCCGGTTGGGCAACTTAAGTTGATCGCCACACAAGATGCATTGGTGGCGGTATTATGGCAAACAGACAAGCCGAGCCGTGTGTTATTGGGTGCGATGCAAGAAAGCCTTGATCATCCGATCCTGTTAAAGACACAGCAGCAATTACAGCAATATTTTGCCGGGCAACGTAAAATATTTGAGTTGCCTCTGGCATTTTATGGCACTGATTTTCAGCAAAAAGTATGGGCAGAATTGTTAAAGATCCCTTATGGTGAAACCCGCAGTTACTTACAGATTGCAGCGGCGGTTGGCAATGTCAAGGCAGTGCGGGCAGTCGGGGCTGCCAATGGCAAAAATCCAATTTCCATTATTGCACCCTGTCACCGGGTGATTGGCAAAAATGGCGCATTAACAGGTTTTGCCGGTGGACTGGAGAACAAAACGAGATTATTGCATCTGGAACAGAATATTTAGGTTTGAGGTTTATTTTCTGGTCAGACGATAATAAGCCAGAATGAAAAAAATCAACGCCAAACAACTTAAATAGATCAACTTGGGGAAAACATCAATAAGCGGCGCACCCATTTGATTGAGTTGTATTAATGCCTGTACACCATTAGTTGATGGTAAGATCCAAGCAAAGTATTGCAGCCATTCCGGCATGGCATGATGTGGCCAAGCTGTACCGCTTAATAAAAATAATGGAATCGAGGTAAATACAATCACATGTCCTGCGCGTTCACTCATATCCAGAAATGATGCGAACAACATTGCCATGGCAATTACACAGCTAACGAAGATCGGTACAGTGACGATCATGCCCCAGAAATTGCCACCTCGCGGATAATCATAGAGCCAGAAGGTAAAACCAAACAAATAAAAACAGCCTAGACAGCCAATGGTCAGGATTGCCGCATAAATTGCCCAGAATTCCGATACGGTTGGTCGCCATTTTTGTCCAGTGTAGGCGCCATCACGATAACCGGCAATCAACATGCACAAGCCTAGAAAGATCGTTTGGTGAATAATGATGGAAGCTACAGCAGGAAAAATATAACTGCCATAGCCTGATAAGGTATTGAATAGCGGAATCTGGTGAATGGGAACAGTTAAATGAAACTCGCTGATTTCTCCGAATTTCTCGGTATAATCAGTTAAGGTTTGTTCAATCGATTGTGCAATCCCCAAACCAATCTGTTTGGTTTTTAGGAAATATGCGGTACTTAAATAGATACCGATGCCGCCGGTTTCTCCCTGTCGGATGCTTTGGGATAAATTATCCGGCAGTAATAGAATACCATCCGCTTTTTGTTGTTGTAACAGACTTTCTGCTTCAAGAAAGTTACTGGTGATCGTCTTAATCTCTACATTTGGGCTTTTCGCAACTTCGGTAATAATGGTATTGGTTAAAGCACTCTGTTCCTGATCCACAATCACAATCGGGATAGATTCGGCATTTTGTCCTTTATAAGCAGTTGGATAGAAGAAACTATACAGCAATACCGACAGCACTAATGTTGTGAGTATGGACTGATTTTTGGCAATATTTTTAAAGGTTTGTAGATAATCATGCAGGAATTGCGATAAAAACTTCTTCATCTCTATGCCTCCCGCCAGATTTTTTTCAGTAAAAACAGTGAAATTGCAGCATAAACAATGCAATATACCAAGATCAGTGCCAAAGGATAAAGTGAAATATAAACAGGACTTCCTACCACCCATTGTTCGGTTTGTAATTTGGCATAAGGTGTATAGGGAATAATATTGGCCCAAAACTTTGTAAAGAGCGGGGCGTTATTCAGTGGCAATGTGACGCCTGCAAAGCTTAGTGATGAACCGCCATAGACCGCAATAAAACCAAAGGTTTTACTTAAATTTTTGGTTGCCAGTACCATGGTGCTACTAATGACGGCATAGGCAAAATAAAATAAAAATTGTGCTATTAAAATCAGGCCCAAACTTCCCGCCACAAACCAGCCACGAATCACGATCAACCAGAACATCCATAGCCATGTCCATAGACAAAAAATACAGACATACACCAGAATCTTCGCCATTAAAGCGGAAAAAAGTGTACGTTGATCAAGCCAGCCATGCAGGGTATGACGTTTGATTTCCTGACCTATTGAAAATGCCACACAGCAACATAAAAGCAAATGTAAAATCGCCGGAACCACAAAAGGTCCCAGATAAAATTCATAATTGAGATCTGGATTATACAGGGTTGATATTTTAACGTTGGGCGTTGGGGCATCGAGATAGGGTAGTTTCTTTCCCAGATAATCATCACCAGTAAATTCTACAATGGCCTGCAATGTGCCTAACATCATGGCCGATGAAATAGTGTTGCCAATACTAAAAAACGATTGATTAAAGGCAATGGCAATTTGTGCATCCTGCGCCTTGACCAGACGCTGCTCAGCCCCGGATGGAATCAGCACATAGCCCCAGATTTTGGTCTGATTCAGTAAATGCTCAGCCTCGTCCTGACTGTTGGTAATCACCGCAACGGAAAGACTTTGATTGTGACTGAGATATTTTTCGATACTGCGGCTTAATTCACTTTGATCCTGATCAATAATAGCAATTGGCAAATGCTCTGCCTTACCTGCATAAAACATACTGCTGAATAAAAAAATGATAAACAATGGCGCAAGCGTGACCAGCGCCAAATCCCATTTATTCTTGAGCAAGTAATGTAGTTCACGCAGGATACACGCCCACATTTTTTATTTACGCTCTTTGATCTGGAAAATTACACTCATACCGACTTTTAGGTCGGCAACCGGCGTATGCGGTGTCAGATGTAATTTAAAACTGCGAATATCATAGCCACCTGTTTGCCGTGTGGTTTTGATGGTTGCAAAGTCACCTTCTGCTTCAATATTGTGAATATCAAACTCGACTGTTTTATTGAGGGCAGGGACAAAGCCTTTTAGCGTTTTCTCCTGATAAACACTGGCATATTGGTCTTCCCGCACAGCAAGACTGACCCAATGATCATGCTGTAAAATGCTCACGACCGGTACAGCCATTGCCACCAGTTCAGTCGGTTTACCATAGATTTTTGAGACAATCCCATCGACCGGAGCGTGCAAAATAGTTTCGGCATCCAAAGCATTGGCTTCTTGTACCGCGGCACGGGCAATTTCAACCTGTGCATCTGCGGTAGATTTTTGCTCAGGCGTACTGCCACGTTTGGTTCGGGCATATTGCTGATAGGCGGCTTCGGCCAGTTGATTGGCAGAAATTTTTGCAGCATGTAGCTCATCTCTGCGCTGGCGTGAAATCACACCCTGCTGATAGAGATTGGCCGCACGTTGATAGGTTTTGTCTGCCAAATCTGCCTGTGCTTTGACACTTTGCCAGTTGGCATAAAATGTCTCGATGTTTTCTTCTTGCGAACCGCGTTCGGCTGTGGACTGTAAGGCTAAAGCTGATTGCAAAGCTGCTTGTGCCTGTTGTTTTTTTGCTTCAATTTCAGGACTACTGAGTTTAATCAGTAATTGTCCTTGTTTGATGGGTTGACCTTCCTGAACATAGATGGCTTCGATACGGCTTGGTACTTTGGTGCTGATATGAATGGTATCGGCTTCGACACGACCTTGCAGACTCACAGTTTTGGGCTGATAACTTTTCCAGAGACCAAAGGCAATCAGACCGAGCAATGCGATCAATAAAATCGCCAGTGCGATTTTTATCTTGGTGTTTTTCTGTGGATTGTCGGAATTGTTATCCTGCTCATTCGATGTTTCAGCTTTCTGTTGTGATGTTGCATCATGGTTCTGATCTGCATGCGATGCATTATCAGATGATGGCGGATTGAGATGTTTGGAATCAGGGGTGTTGGGATCAGTCATCATGCTTCCTCATCTTAATTGCCAATATAGTCGGTATTATTTTGTTGAACATAGGTTTTAAACTGGGTAATTGAACCGTTGCTTTGCAGTAATGTGGCCAAAGACATGACATATTTATAGGCATTTAATGCGATTTCACTTTTAAGGGTGTGAATCATGTTTTCCGCATCAATGACCTGTGTGGCTGTACCCATATCTTCCTGAAAGGAAAGGGTTTGTATGCGCAGATTTTCTTGGGCAGCGAGCATATTTTCCATGAGTAACTGATGGGATTGCTGAGAATCCTGTAACTCGCTATAGGCTTTATAAATGATATTGGACATTTCCTGCTTGGTTTTTTCGGTCAATAGTTCGGTGGCATAGCGTTGTAATTCGGCAGCCTGTACCTGTTTACTTTTATTGATACCGGAAAACAGATTGTAGCTGGCAACAACGCCAACGATCCAGTTATGTTTGTCATCCAGACCATATTCACCAAAGGCAAAAATTTTCGGTTTTTGACTGGCACTCTGTACTTTGACTTTTTCATTGGCCAGTTCGGTGTCCATGCGTAATTTCTGGATCAGCGGAGATTGATCGGCAAAACTCGCCAACAGGCTATCGAGTTGATGACTTTGTGTTTTATTAACAAATAAAGGTGTACTCAAGGCACTAATATTTTCATCCTGTAACAGGTTTTTCAGTTGGAAATAACTGGCAGCATAGTTACTTTGTGTGGTTTGAAATAGTCGTGCGGCATTATTACGTGCCACATTAAATTGCATACGCTGACCTTTGCTGATAAAGCCTTGTTGCTCGAATTTGATGGCATTATCCAGATGCCGTTGCATGGCATTTAGATTTTCCTGGCTGGCAAGTAAAAGTTGTTGTTGCAGTTGCGTATAGAAATAACTTTGAACCAGTTCAAAACGCTGTACATCCTGCTGCTGGGTAGTACTTAACGCACTGCGTCGGGCATTAATCTGCGTAACCTGTTTGGCACTCTGGGTTAAACCACCGGTATAGATTGGCATGGTCATGGAAATGGTTGGACGAAAGACTTCATCGTCTAGGGTTAAATTGGCATAGTTGGGCAGTTGGCCAATGCCGTCATGAATAATATTATTAATGCCAGATTCTACCGGATCCAGAATATCGGATGGGACACCGATATTTTCCAGTTCGGACATACGGTCACTTAAACGCTGCGATAATTGATCTTCTATGCTTTGTTTAAAATTATCCAGTGGTACATCCGTCTGGCTATGAAATTTATAAGCACGTGCGTTTAGGTCTATGCGTGGTAAGCCCAAACCCTTAACCGCTTCGGCTTCGAGTTGTGCGGCCTGTTGTAGGGCAGTATTTGCCTGAGCTGTATAGGAATGCTGGAGAATCTGCTGTTCTGCCTGAGCATAGCTATACTCCTGAGCATAAGCAGCCGGATAGATGAGCAGTCCGATGCACAACCCCAGTAAAGTCGGTAGTCGATGTTGCAGGTTTGGCCGATGTTGTTGCTTTTTTTCTTCAATAAACATATACATTGCTCACCAAAAACATAGTGATGAGTATAGTTGAACTAGGCTAAAAGTTCTGTAAATTCTGCTTACTAGTGGGACAAAAAAGTCATAAAACATCATTAAAAAAGCCGGTTATCTGTAGTAACCGGCTTTTGATCAAGCAATTTTAAGTCATCAGACTTAGTCGTCAGATTGAATCCAGCGATCAGAACGCTCACGGGCCAGACGCATCTCATTGGTATTGAGGTTGGCTGCCAGTTGTACGATTTTTTTCTCGGACATATCTTTAACCCGGAAATCGAGCATGCCATCGCGAGTAGATAGTTCATACCATTGATAGGCATTTACATAATTTTTGGCGCGTTCTTCAAGCACAGCAAGATTATAGCTGGCACGGTTGTCACCTAGTTTGGCTGCTTTCATCAAATAGGTTTTTGCCGCATTTAAGTCCTGTTTGACACCAACACCGCTGGCATACATTTGTCCAACATTCAACTGAGCAGAGGGAATGCCCTGATCAGCAGCTTTTTTGAACCATGCAAACGCTTGTGACTGATCCTGCTTTACACCCTGACCATTTTTATAACGGTTACCCAGAAAGAATTGTGCAGAACCCTGACCAGATTGAGCAGCTTTTGCCAATTGATCAATCGGCATGGTGGCATATTGTGCAACGGTGGTACTGCTTGATGGTTGTTGATTAATTAATTCTGCATGCGCAGAAACAGCAAAAACACTCATCAATACGGTACTTATGGCTAGTTTTTTCATAAGGCACTTACTCGATAAATAGCAATTTCACCAAAAAGATTTGGGATATATTTCATCATTAAGCTGGCTTCCTGATTATCGTTTACAGCCAGTCGATTAATGATACGAATTTGATTATCTTTGCATAACGCTTCAAAGTCTTTGAAGGTACACAGATGAATATTTGGCGTATCATACCACATATAGGGTAATGCGTCTGAAACAGGCATTTTACCCCGTAACGCAAGATAGGATCTTGTTTTCCAGTGTGCAAAATTTGGAAATGTAATAATTGCTTCACGCCCAACTCGCACCATATCACGCAATAAAACGTCCGGTGCATCTACAGCTTGCAAAGCTTGTGCCATTACTACATAGTCGAAACTCTGATCGGCAAACTGTTTTAGCCCTAGATTAAGGTCTTGTTGAATAATATTCAAGCCCCGACCAATCGCAATTGCAATTTTTTCTTGATCAATCTCGAGTCCATAAGCATGAACATTATGTTTACGCTGCATATGTGACAACAATTCACCATTGCCACAGCCAAGATCCAGCACACGGGAATTGGGTTTAATCCATTTTTCTGCAAGTTGTTGATCTATACGCATGGTTTAAACCTCGCTCGCAGTATTTGGTTGCAGGGTACTGGTCAAAAAGTTATGTAAAGTTTTGACATACAAGGGAATTGGAAACAAAAAGGAGTCGTGCCCCTGTTCTGCTTCGATATCCATATAACTCACTGGTTTATGATTGGAAATCAATGCATTGACGATTTCTTGTGAGCGTGAAGGGGAGAAGCGCCAATCGGTGGTAAAGGAAATCACCAGAAAACGACATTTGGTTTGTGCCAATGCTTCAGGTAAATTTCCATCAAATTCACGCGCAGGATCAAAATAATCCAGTGCTTTGGTCATAATTAAATAGGTATTGGCATCAAAATTTCGACTAAATTGCTCACCCTGATAGCGCAAATAACTTTCAACTTGAAACTCGACATCAAAACCGTACATAAATTTGCCCGATTTTAGGTCACGACCAAATTTTTGTTTCATGGCTTCTTCGGACAAATAGGTAATATGTCCAACCATACGGGCTAGAATTAAGCCTCGTTTTGGATAACTGTCATGTTCCAGATAACGACCATGATAAAAATCCGGATCTGACAGGATCGACTGGCGTGCGACTTCGTTAAATGCAATATTTTGTGCAGTTAGTTTTGGGGCACTGGCAATGACTACACAATTTTTTAATGCATCGGGATAATCTACAGCCCACTGCTGTGCCTGCATACCACCGAGTGAACCACCGACCACGGCATGCCAGACATCGATTTCCAAGCGTTCGGATAGCATTTTTTGGGTTTTAACCCAGTCCCGTACAGTCACCAGAGGGAAGTCTGGACCATAGGGTCGGTTGTCATTTTCGGGATTGGGTGAAATAGGACCAGTCGAACCATTACAGCCACCAATATTATTTAGTGCCACCACATAAAAAATGTTGGTATCAATGGCTTTACCCGGCCCGATACAGGCATCCCACCAGCCTGGTTTTTTATCATCAGCATGATGAAAACCCGCCGCATGGTGATGTCCAGATAATGCATGACAGATTAAAATTGCATTGGAGTGATCGGAATTTAACGTTCCGTAAGTTTCCACCATGAGTTCAAAACGTGGCAGTATTCGTCCACATTCCAGTTGTAATGGCTGCTCAAATGTAAATTTTTGTGGAGTCACAACACCCACAGAGTCTGCTGCAAAGCTCAACGCTCACCCTTACCTTATTTCTGAATAGCGAAAGGATACCAACAAGTGACATCCGTTGGTATCCTTTCAGATAGCAAAAGCGAAAATTAAACGGCTTTTGCGATGTGTTCTGCTTCCAAAGCACCTTTGATAATCAAACGATTGACACAAGCCAGAATCGCTTCAATCGATGCAGTGACAATATTGTCATGAATACCGACACCAAAACCGCTGATAGCCTGTCCCTGAACCTGTAATTCAATCATGGCCAATGCTTTGGCATTTGCCCCATTACCAATACTTTTCTCTTCATAGTTTAACACATCTATCGGCAGAGCGATGGCATTTAAAATGGCAGAAATCGGACCGTTGCCTTCGCCAGTTAAATGACGGATTTCATCACCAGCTTTAACTTCAAACTGCACCGTTTGCTTGCCATTATGATCAGCCAGACGATAATTTTTGACCTGATAATAGTTTTGACCGGTATAGACATAACTTTGGGTAAACAAATCCCAGATATGTTCTGCACTGATTTCTGTGCCGTTGGCATCGGTATATTGCTGTACCACCTGACTAAATTCGATCTGCAAACGACGTGGCAAGACCACACCATAATTGGCTTCTAGTAAGTAGGCAATGCCACCTTTACCGGATTGGCTATTGACCCGAATCACAGCATCATAGCTACGGCCCAGATCTTTGGGATCAATCGGCAAGTAGGGCATATCCCAAACTTCCTGATCTTTTTGGAATTCAAAGCCTTTTTTGATTGCATCCTGATGCGAACCGGAGAATGCGGTAAATACCAGATCGCCTGCATATGGATGACGTGGATGCACAGGCAAGCCGGTACATTCTTCAACAGTGGCAATGATTTCATTGATATTGGAAAAATCCAGATGCGGTGCTACACCTTGGGTATACATATTCAGGGCAACAGCTGCCACATCAACGTTACCAGTACGTTCGCCATTACCGAACACACAACCTTCAACCCGATCAGCACCGGCCATGATCGCCAGTTCTGCTGCGGCAATACCACAGCCGCGGTCATTATGCGGATGCACTGAGATAATCACACCGTCACGACGCTCAAGATTGCGGTGCATCCATTCGATCTGATCGGCATAGACGTTCGGGCTGGCAACTTCAACTGTTGCAGGCAGATTTAAAATCACTTTTTTCTCTGGACGTGCATCCCAGATTTCAGTCACTGCATCACAGATTTCTTTGGCGACTTCCATTTCCGTCGCGGTAAAACATTCTGGGCTATACTGGAAGATCCAGTCGGTTTGCGGATACTGTGCTGCATATTCCTTAACTTTTTCTGCCGCATTCACAGCCAGTGCTTTTGCTCCGGCAATATCGACATTTAAGACTTTATTACGGAAGGTTGGGGAGTTGGCATTATAAATATGCACAATGGCACGTTTTGCACCAATTAATGACTCGAATGTGCGTGCGATCAAATGATCCCGCGCCTGTACCAAAACCTCAATATAGACATCATCTGGAATATGATTTTCTTCAATCAATTTGCGGGTAAAATCAAAATCGATCTGCGATGCTGAAGGAAAACCAATTTCGATATGTTTAAAACCGATTTTAACCAACATTTGAAACATTTTGAATTTCTGTTCAATATCCATCGGTTCGAAAATCGCCTGATTGCCGTCACGTAAATCGGTGCTCATCCAGATCGGTGCTTCGGTAATTTCTTTATCTGGCCACTGGCGATCAGGCAAGTTGACGCGCTGGTACATGCGGCGGTATTTGGTGCTTGGATCTTGTAACATCATGAGAATTGCTCCGTGTCCCCTCCGTATGCAAATTGTCGAAGGTAACATATATCTTTATAAAAGGGTTAAAATATAAAACTGATTATCAAGGGTGCTTTAAAAGCCAATCAATAGTGTTATATGCGCGCAATGCGCAGCATAAGCAGATCCTGCTGTGCTGTAGATGTGTTGGCGGAATAATATAATTTTTTCATCATGCACCCTGTAAAATAAGATGAGTTCAGTAGATACAAGCAACGTATCTTCACTGGGAATAGCATAAATTCTAGTGGAACCAGAAAGGAAATGTTTTCCTAATATTTGCATATTTTTTTGCAGATATGAAAGAATTTTCCGTATATTTTTCTATTTAAGATAAATATAGTCTTGGTTGATCTCATTTATGCTTGCAGTTCCCATCAATGCCATGGTTACTTCAAATTCTTCTTTGAGTGTGCGGATCACATGTGCCACGCCTAATGCGCCCGCAGTTGCCAGACCATAAATATACGGTCTGCCAATCAGTACAGCGCTTGCGCCTAAAGCCAGTGCCTTAAATACATCTGTACCACGACGAATGCCGCCATCTAGTAAAAGCGGATAATCAGCTGGTACGATTTTTTTAATGGTTTGTAATGCGTCGATAGGGCAAATGGTGGTGTCTAATACCCGGCCACCATGATTGGAAATAATCAGACCTGCGACACCCATTGCGAATGCTTTCTTTGCATCGGCAGGATGTAATACACCTTTTAAAATAACGGGAAGCTGCGTCGTTTCGATTAACCAGCGGATATCATCCCATTGCGGTGCAATTTGCATCAGTCCCTGAAATAACTGGCTTTCTGTTGGAGATACTTGTGGAAAGCTGATATGCGTTGGCGTATGTGGATGCTGCATACCTTCGGGTAGCTGGAAAAATGCTTTGCGTTCACGATCACGGATGCCGACGTGCGGTGCATCAATGGTGACAACAATTGCCCGAAATCCGCAATGTTCGGCCTGCTGAATTAAAGGCAAGGAAAGTTCTCTACAACCTTGCCAGTATAATTGAAACCATTTAAACGGATAGTCCTGATTGACTTGCGTCATGGCGGTGTTGCTAAACGTGCTTAAAACATAATTTGCCTGTACAGCTTCTGCTGCCAATGCTGTTGCAGCTTCACCCTGTGGATGAAAAAGTTGTTGATGACCAATCGGTGCCAGAAAAATGGGATGGGGAAATATTTGTCCGAATAAATGTATTTGCGTATTGCCATGCGTTAAATCATTTAAATGCCGTGGAATAAGCTGAATATCCTGAAACTGTAAAATATTTTGTTGGACGCTGATTTCATGCATTGCTCCACCATTGAGATAGCTCCATGTTGCTGCATTAAGATGTTTTTGTGCCTCAATCTGATAATCGGGCAGTGTTTGCAAGTCGGCTGGAATCTGCGTTAAAGGCGCAAGAATTGGATCTGGCATGCTTATAAATCTCCCCATTGACGTAGCAGATTATGATAAATCCCGGTCAGGGAAATGACGCTTTCATGTGTGCTGGTTAATTGGGTTGTGAGTTTTTGAATATTTTGATCCAGTTCAAAAAGCAATCGGCGCTGTTCATCAGATGCAATAAAACTTTGTACCCAAAAGAAAGATGCAACACGCGCACCTTGCGTGACAGGATTGACTTTATGCAGACTGGTAGAAGGATATAAAATTGCATATCCGGCAGCCAGCTTAACTGCTTGTGTCCCAAAGGTATCCTGAATAATTAATTCTCCGCCTTCATATTCTTCTGGATTGGTAAAAAACACAGTACATGACACATCGGTACGCAATGGCTGCTGTGTATCGGGGTGTTTGCGAATTGCATTATCAACATGCGTGCCAAACGTGCCACCATTTTGATAGCAATTAAACATGGGTGGATAAATTGTACGGGGTAAAGCTGCACTAAAGAATAAAGGATGATTGAGCGCAGTTTGACTGATGAGTTGACTCATTTCTTTTGCCGTGGGATCGCTTTCGCCCAACTGTAAATTGTTTTTTAAATGTGCAGATTGATGTCCGGTGGTTCCTTTGCCATCAATCCACTGGGCTTTTTGTAAAAGTTGACGACAATGATTGACCTGATCTAGCGTTAATAAATTGGGGATTTGTATAATCATGTTCGCCTCTATAGATGGATAAAAGCACCTGAATCAAATTCAGATGCCTTTATTTTTTTATCTTAGCTACAATTAGAATTTGTAGTTGATATTAAATACCGCACTTCGTTCTGCACCGACAGTTGACCAGCCACTGTTACGAATATTGGTAAAATATTTCTCATTGGATAAGTTTTTACCAATCAGGTTAAAACTTAAATCCTGATTATAAGTATAGGTTACAGATGCATTATGCAATAAATAATCGTCTGATTCCCCACGAACCGTACTTGTGGCACTCACATCACTTAAATATGTTTTACCCTGATAAGTTAGACCATAACCAATCTTCCATGCCGGATTAAGGGCATAGGTTGTCCATAAACTGCCGGATACTTTCGGAATATTGGTCATTTCCGTGCCTTCTTTATAGTCGGCATCATTGACCGAATCGGCGATGGATTGATCATATTCTCCTTTCATATAGGCGACACTGGCAGAAATATCCCATTGTGGCAGGATTTTTCCAACCGCACCTAGCTCGACACCATCAACATGATTTTTGCCATCCAAGGCGTAAGTTGTGGTATTACTTGGGTCCGAGACACGGACTTTATTTTGTTCATTACGGAAAATGGCGGCGCTTAATAAAATATCCGGATTGGCTTGCCATTTTGCACCGACTTCATAGTTTACCGCTTCTTCTGGATCTACATCACATGTAGTACCTGTTGCACATGTGGCCGATGCAGCATAACTTGTGGGTTTTTGTGCATTGCTGTAGGCAATATAGAGGCTTGAATTTTCAGTCGGTTTAAAAGTTAATCCAGCATTGTAGGATACAAGGTTGTCCTTTTGATCAGAAGTGGTTCGATTTGCCAGAACTTCTGCACCAGTGGTGGTTGAATAACTAAAACTTTTATATTTTGCATCGGTATGGTCATAACGGACGCCTAGATTGAATAACCATTGCGGACCAAATTTCATGGTATCCAGAACATAAGCGGAATAAATATTTAAAGTACCATCGGTAACACCCGTTTTACGAAAATTGGTTGCGCCATGCCAGTAATTGTCTGGATTATACACATCCATATTCGGTTTGCTTAAAGCGTTGCCATTACTATCATATAAATAGCCACCGGATGTTAAGGTATAGTCTTCCTGGGTAAATCCAATACCTGTGACCAGAGCATGTTCGATTAGACCCGTATTAAATTGACTGACTAAGTTGGTATCATTGGTCCATTGTTTGGTTTCGGTATCCCGATACGAACCGCGTGGTCCACTAACAACATATTGACCCGGTGTTGTACAGGAAACACCGGCCGCAGTTAAACCACTGGATAGACAATAAGTACCTTGAGGTGCGGATATGGTGGTTTCTTGATCTATATCACTATAGCGCGTGATAGAGTTTAATTTTAACTTATCGTTGATCTGGCTTTCGATATTAATGGTGGCGATATCGGCGGTAATTTTCTGGTTGTCCAGATTTCGATATCCATAACGATTGCTGGTGGAAATGCCGGAGATAAATTTACCCATATAGTTTGGAATACCATACATGGGGTCATTATCATCTTCCTGATGGAAATAGGAGAAAGTTGTTTTCGTGGCATCATTTATACCAAAAGTAATAGAAGGTGCAATACCCCAGCGTTTCGCTTCTTCTGGACCGCCCGGATACTGGTTTTTATGTCCCATTACATTTAAGCGAGCCGCAACGCTATCATTCACAACGGTATTAAAATCCCCTGTAAAACGCGTGTAATCATCTGTGCCGACACCAACATTGATTTCATTGGCATCTACATTCTTGGGTTTTTTACTGACCAGATTAACCCCACCACTGACCTGACCGGCACCATTTTCGGCAGAATTTGCTCCTTTGGTAATTTCAACTGCTTCATAATTGAATAAATCACTGCGTGTATACAGTGCAGGATCACGTAAACCATCAATTGTTGTGTTATAGCTGGCATCATAGCCACGAAGATTAATTTTATCCCCATAACCACCGCCACCTTCTCCAGCGCCAAAGGTAATTCCCGGTGTTGTCGCAAGTGCATCCTGTAATGAAAGTAGATTTTGCTGTTTTAATGATTCTGCTGTAATGATCTGCGTTGTTTTTGCAGTATTAAGCAAAGATTCTGTTCTTTTTGTTGATGAGGCTTCCTTTTGTAAATAAGGGCTTGTACTTCCTTCTGCTTGTACATCAAGTGTGGGCAATGACACGACATCATCGGTTGCTGCAAATGCTAAATTGGGGAGGGCAATTGCCAAAGCAACAGTCTGGACGGCTTTATTATTGCGAATTTTAGATTTGGCCATGTTGAATACCTTAATAAGGATTGTAGGTGGAAATATTTCATTTTTGTTGCGAAATATTTCGCTTGTATTCTAAATGTTAATGATTTTTGTTTGCAATGTTATTTATATTTAAAGTGGATTAGAAGGTAAGGATAATTTTGTTTGAAAGTAAATTTTTAATTTGAGAAAGCGATTGATATTGACGGAATAAGCGATCTAATTTTTTATCTATATGAATTAAAATACTAAATTTATTGTACTGAAGTTTGCTTTGCCGAATATATCAATAAACTAATCGCTCTAACTTATTTATGCGCATATCTGTTAGAGATCAAATGTAAAATTTTTTATGGGTCAGTTTGGGGCATTTAAGGAGGAAATTTTTATTGTATAAAAGCATCATGTTCGGGTGTTTTATTAGAAACAAGATCAAGAATGAGAACTTCTGACTTTGTTCTGGGCATATGAGTGATCTGATTCAAAATTTGAGAGAGGGCATAAAGCTAAGATACAGCGATGCCAAACAGGGGAATTTATATATAGTAAAAGGTTAGGGTTGAATTAAATTTTTCCTGTGTTGTTACGATGATGAACCAAAATAATAAATATCTGAATATCAATAGAAAACTCTATATGGCGAATAAAAAGAGTATGACAAAATACCATGATCTTTTATAAACAAAGCATGATCGCAATAAAATTTTGCAAGGAAATTTAAGCAAATTTTGTATATCTTGCGATGTTGGCATATAATGTGGCACTTTTTTATTAATACTAACTTTTTGAACATATATAGAGGAAGCCATGCAAGTAACGACTGAAGCGGTTTCGGGCGTTGCCCGTCGTTTAAATGTGTCTGTACCGACGAGCCGTATTAATGAGCAATTTGAAGCTCGTTTAAAACGCACTGCCAAAACTGTAAAGATCAATGGCTTCCGTCCAGGTAAAGTACCATTGAACGTTGTGCGCCGTGAATATGGTGCCGGTATCTATCAGGAAGTGGTCAACGATATTATTCGTGATACAGTTTTTGAAGCAATTCAGCAAGAAAAAATCAATGCTGTCGGTATGCCAAATATCGAAAAAGTTGAAAATAAAGAGGATGCTTTAGTTTATGAAGCAACTGTTGAAATCTATCCTGAAGTAGACGTGAAAGGTTTTGGCGATCTTGAAATCGAACGTCAAACCACAGCGATTACCGATGCCGACGTTGATGTTATGCTTGAAAACCTGCAAAAACAGCGTCAAACATGGGTAGAAACCAAAGGCATGGCGAAAAAAGACATGCAAGTGACTTTCGACTTTGAAGGTTCAATTGACGGTGAAACTTTTGAAGGTGGTTCTGCACAGGATTTTAGTCTTGTCTTAGGTTCTGGTCGTATGATTCCGGGCTTTGAAGACGGCATTATCGGCATGAAAAAAGGCGAAGAGAAAGTGATTGATGTAACTTTCCCGGAAGACTATCAAGCCGAGAATCTTGCAGGTAAACAAGCGCAATTCAAAATCACTGTTAAAAAAGTTGAAAAAGCACAATTGCCTGAAATTGATGCCGAATTCTTACAAATCTTTGGTATCTCCGAGGAAGATGGCGTAGAGAAGTTAAAAGCTGACGTTCGTAAAAATATGGAACGTGAAGTGAAAAATGGTCTGCGTAATCAAGTGAAACAGGCCGCATTTGATGCGCTTGTTGCAGCCAATGAGATTGAAGTACCAGCTGCAATGGTTGCTCAGGAAATTGATCGTCAACGTCAACAAATGGTTCAACAATTTACCCAACAGTTTGGTGCACAAGGTGCCAAAGCATTTGATTCAAGTGTGTTACCGGACGAATTGTTCAAGGAACAAGCTGAAAAATCAGTAAAACTGGGTGTGCTGGTGTCTAAAGTCTTGCAAGATGCAAAACTTGAAGCAGATCAAGAACGTGTAAAAGCGTATATTGAAGATATGGCTTCTTCTTATGAAGATCCACAAGAAGTGATTGAATACTTCAGTAACGACAAGCAACAACGTGCGCAAATCGAAGCTGTGGTACTAGAAGATCAAGTGGTTGATCATATCCTTGATGCGGCAAAAGTCATTGAAAAAGAAGTGACTTATCAAGATTTGTTGAAAGAACAGCAAGCACGTCAACAGCGTTAATTCTGCGTTGAAAAGAAAGAGGTGCAGCAATTGCACCTTTTTTTATGTTGAGAAAATGCTACATCGTTCATGTTTTTTCATGAATATTGTTGTTCTACGCTTGCTGATCAATCTATTCAAAGTTATATTGCAAGACTAATTAGCCGGATGTGGTTTGATGGACTATTGTAGTCATCTGTTAATAATTCTAAGGAAATAATACACTCATGTTGATTCCAGAAATTCAAAATGCCTTAGTTCCAGTCGTTGTTGAGCAATCTTCCCGTGGTGAACGTTCATTTGATATTTTCTCCCGTTTATTACGCGAGCGAGTCATTTTTCTCAGTGGCGAAGTTGAAGACAACATGGCAAATTTAATTGTTGCGCAAATGTTGTTTCTGGAAGCAGAGAATCCAGATAAAGATATCCATGTTTATATCAATTCACCGGGCGGTTCCGTGACAGCGGGTATGGCAATTTATGATACCATGCAGTTTATCAAGCCGGATGTAGTGACCTATTGTATGGGACAGGCCGCTTCAATGGGAGCTTTTCTGTTAAATGCAGGCGCACCAGGTAAGCGTTACTGTTTGGAAAATGCCCGAGTGATGATCCATCAACCTTTGGGTGGATTCCGTGGACAGGCATCAGATATCGAAATTCATGCACGTGAAATTTTGTTTATCAAAGAACGATTGAACCGATTGATGGCACAACATAGTGGTCAGGATTATGAAACAGTGGCACGAGATACCGATCGTGATAACTTCCTGACTGCACAGGCTGCCAAAGAATATGGTCTTGTGGATCACGTTTTGTCAAAACGTCCATAACCCTTAATTATCAAGATTTGGAGTATCTATGTCCGAACCAACCAAAGGACAGAAATGTTGTTCTTTTTGCGGTAAAACTCAATCTGAGGTCGGTAAGCTGATTGCTGGTGAAGATGCATATATCTGTAACGAATGTGTCGATGTCTGTTTAGATCTGGTACAAACCAGCCAGCAAGTCGAATCCGGTGATTGGGCAGCACGTCCGTTACCAAAGCCACATGAAATTCGTGAGGCACTGGATCAGTATGTGATTGGTCAAGACTGGGCAAAAAAAACATTATCCGTTGCTGTATATAACCATTATAAGCGATTAAAACTTGCGCATGGTTCAAAGTCCAAAGATGGTATTGAACTGGCAAAAAGTAATATTTTGCTGATTGGACCGACCGGTTCTGGTAAAACCCTGCTTGCACAAACACTGGCACGCTTGCTGGATGTACCTTTTGCCATGGCGGATGCCACCACTTTGACCGAAGCCGGTTATGTGGGTGAAGATGTAGAAAATATTGTCCAGAAACTTTTACAAAAAGCTGATTACGATGTTGATAAGGCACAAAAGGGCATTATCTACATTGACGAAATTGATAAGATCACCCGCAAGTCGGAAAATCCATCCATTACACGAGATGTATCGGGTGAAGGTGTACAGCAAGCATTATTGAAAATGATTGAAGGTACCGTCGCATCGATTCCGCCACAAGGTGGTCGTAAACATCCACAACAGGAATTTATTCAGGTCGATACTTCAAATATTCTGTTTATTTGTGGTGGTGCATTCTCCGGTCTGGAAAAAATTGTACAGCAACGCCATGAAAAAGGCGGGATCGGTTTTACTGCGGAAGTGAAGAAAAAAGACGAAGCCAAGAAATTGGGTGAGTTGTTCCGTGAAGTTGAACCAGAAGATCTGATCAAGTTCGGTTTAATTCCAGAGTTTATCGGTCGTTTACCAGTGATTGCTACACTGGAAGAACTGGATGAAGAAGCATTGGTACAGATTTTAACTGAACCAAAAAATGCTCTGACTCGCCAATATCAATATCTGTTTGAGATGGAAGATGTTGATCTGGTCTTCGAACCTGAAGCATTACGTGCAGTGGCGAAAAAAGCCCTTGAACGTAAAACCGGCGCACGTGGTTTGCGTTCGATTCTGGAAAATATCCTACTGGATACCATGTACGATTTGCCAAGCAAAAAAGATATTGGTCAGGTTACCATTACCGAAAAGGTGATTACAGAACATGCTGCACCATTGCTAGGTGCCGAGCGATTGCCACAAACCGACGCTCAACATGATGATAAACATGCAGATTTGAAAATTGTAAACAATCAACAATCTGCATAATATTGATTGAGTAAGAAAACGCATGATCCGTTCATGCGTTTTTTATTTGCAAATTATTAATGAAATGTTAATCTCTAACCAATCCACATTGATTGTGGGAATAAAAATACGCTAGAAAAATAGCAACGCTTTGAGGGATGTCATGCGTTATTTAATGATTTTAATCTGCTGTACAGCATTTACTGGCTGTGCCACAACAGGCGATCAGCAAAAAAGTCTATGGTCAGGCTGGTTTAAACATAAAGACACAGTCAAGGAAAAAGTTGAAAATCACTCGACTTTGGCGTCAGTCGATATGCGTAAAGAACCTGGCTTTATGCAGCAATATCATGTGGGTAAATTTTCTGTCGGTGCCTGGGTAAACCAGACGCCCGGACAGCTTTTTCAGCCGGTAAATATTCAGCATCCGGATTCGGCACTGGTATATTTTTATCGGTTGAACAGTCGCTGGAATCAACAGGAAATCATTGCCCCCAATTTTTTTCTCAATGGTGAACGCATTCCCAGTTTATTGAATAATCATTACTACTGGATGGAGTTGCCAGCGGGAAGTTATCGGTTGACCACCAGCCGACCATTAGGTGTCATTCATTTTCAGAAACCTAAAGTTGCCGATTTTTCTGTAGAGGCAGGAAAGACCTATTATTTGAAATATGAAGAACAGTCCTTTAGAGGGTCGCCTGATCCGGCACTAAACTTATTGCATGTCGGACCATTGATGCAAATGCCAACCAAACAGGGTTTACAGGAAATACGCACTACACAACTGAAAACACCAGGTCTAAGTTTTGTCAAATATGATGATCTGAAAAATACATTCTTAACGGAAAGTATTCATGGCAGTACATTGCAGTCGGTCAGTAAAACGCAATTATCCGATAAAGCCCAACCAGTTTTGCAAAAGCCATTTAAATTATGGAATCCGCTGACTTGGTAGATGCGTTATCGGATGCAAGCGCCATAAAAAAGAAAAGCACAATCGAAATTGTGCTTTATCTTCAAGAAAACAGGCTTAAACCGATGCTGCATCCACCACAGCAATTCTTGCGATTTTTTCTTGCCAGATTTTAGGTGCAATGGCGTGAATGGAAGTACCATTGACATCGACGGCAACAGAAACCGGCATATCTTCTACCACAAATTTATAGATGGCTTCCATACCAAGATCAGCAAAAGCCACTACTTCGGCTTCACGTACTGCTTTAGAAACCAGATAAGCTGCACCACCAACGGCCATCAGATAAGTGGCTTTATTGTCCTTGATCGCCTCAACCGCAGTTGGGCCACGATCTGCCTTACCGATCATGCCAAATAAACCTGTATGTTCCAAGACTTTACGGGTGAATTTATCCATACGTGTCGCAGTTGTCGGTCCAGCTGGCCCTACGACTTCATCACCGACCGGATCGACCGGACCGACGTAATAGATGAATTTACCTTTAAGATCAACTGGTAATTCTTCACCTTTATCAATCATATCGACCATGCGTTTATGCGCTGCATCACGGCCGGTATACATGGTACCGCTAAGCAATAAGGTATCGCCCGGTTGCCATGAGTTCATTTCTTCTTGGGTAATGGTGTCTAAATTCACACGTTTGGCGCTGGAAACATCCCAAGTCACGGATGGATAGTCTTCAAGTTTTGGTGCTTGAATATGTGCAACACCTGAACCATCTAACTGGAAGTGAGCATGGCGTGTTGCAGCACAGTTTGGAATCATGCCAACCGGTTTACCAGCTGCATGACAAGGATAATCCTTGATTTTGATATCCAGTACTGTGGTTAAGCCGCCAAGACCTTGTGCGCCAATACCCAGTGCATTCACTTTTTCAAAAATTTCGATACGCAGTTCTTCAATCTTGTTTTGTGGACCACGACGGAGTAATTCATCCATATCGAGTTCTTCCATTAATGCTTCTTTGGCAAGCATCATGGCTTTTTCTGCGGTACCACCAATTCCGATACCCAGCATACCCGGTGGACACCAGCCAGCACCCATGGTTGGGACAGTTTTTAATACCCAGTCGACAATCGAATCTGATGGATTAAGCATGGCAAGTTTAGACTTGTTTTCTGAGCCGCCACCTTTTGCTGCAACGGTAATATCGACTTTATTCCCCGGCACAAGTTTATAGTGAATGACAGCAGGGGTATTGTCTTTGGTGTTTTTACGGCCAAATGCAGGATCGGCAAGAACCGAAGCACGTAGAACATTGGAGTTTTCCAGATAACCCTGACGTACACCTTCATTGACGGCATCGTCCAGACTCATGGTTAAATCGAATTTTACATCCAGTCCAACTTCGAGAAAAACATTGACAATACCTGTATCCTGACAGATTGGGCGGTGGCCCTCTGCACACATACGAGAGTTAATGAGGATTTGTGCAATGGCATCTTTTGCCGCCTGATTTTGTTCACGGTCATAAGCACGGCTCATGGCTTGAATAAAATCTTGCGGATGGTAATAGGAAATAAATTGCAGGGCATCTTTGATCGAAGTGATCAAATCATCTTGTTTGATAATCGTCGTCATATTAAAAAAATCTCTTGTGCGGGCAGATAGCTAGCAGTAGCGATTATACGAGAAATCGATGTAATTGTGGGGGATTTCGTCTATATTTAAGCGAAGGTCTAATAGTGTCATGATGCGATCAACCGAATGCTTTCAGCAACAGCAAAGGATAAATAGCAATGTCAAAAGGTTTAGCCGATCAGGAACATTTAGCGAAAAATATCATCGAGATTTATCGTAAACATGGCCCTGCATGGACAGCATTGCGTGGCAAATTTTTATATGAAAAAGACTGGTTAGACAAGTTCCTTGCTTTATTACCCAAACGGGCGAGTATTCTTGATTTGGGCTGTGGTGCTGCAACAACTCTTGGTACGTATTTGATTGCTCAAGGGCACAATCTTACTGGCATAGACAGTGCCGAATGTATGATTGAGATGGCACAGCAAAACTTTCCTCAGCATATCTGGCTGCATCAGGATATGCGAAGTATTGAATTACATCAAACATTTGATGGCATACTGGCATGGGACAGTTTTTTCCATTTAACACCGGCTGATCAGGAAACAATGTTTGGTCGTTTTGCCAGACATGCCAAGGTCGGTACGGTATTGATGTTCACCAGTGGTACTTCGCATGGTGAAGCAATTGGGGATATGTTTGGCGATGCTTTATATCACGCCAGTCTGGCGCCAGATGAATATGAGGGATTACTTAATCATTATGGTTTTGAAGTGATTAATAGGGTCGCAGAAGATGCAAACTGTGCCGGACATACCGTCTGGTTGGCACAACGATTTGAAATCAGGGGAGAAGAATGAGTACACAATATATCAATGTCATTCAACATTTGGCATTTGAAGATTTAGGTAGTTTTGAACAGGTGTTTCAACAATTGGGATTTGAAATTCGTTATTTTCATGCCGGTGTGAATATTCCTACAGAGATTTATCTTGATCCGGCAATTCTGATTGTTTTAGGTGGCCCAATAGGTGTTTATGAAACAGATATCTATCCCTATCTTCAGGACGAAATTGAGGGTTTAAAGCAACGTATTGCCAAAGATTTTGCAACTTTGGGGATTTGTTTAGGGGCACAATTAATTGCTGCTGCATGTGGTGCAAAAGTTTTCGGTGGGCACTATAAGGAAATTGGTTTTAGCCGGTTGAATTTAAGCGATGCAGGCTTTGCCAGTCCCTTAAAATATCTGGATGGAGTATATGTACTGCATTGGCATGGTGATACCTTTGACTTACCTGATCAGGCACGACATCTTGCCAGTTCAATTTATTATAAACAGCAGGCTTTTGCGATTGGACGCAAAATATTGGCTTTACAATTTCATGTGGAATTGAATCCGGCAAACTTTGAACAGTGGCTGATCGGGCATTGCTGCGAACTGAATCATGCCAAGATTGATATTTTGGCATTACGTGAGGAAAACGTGCGTTATGGTAAAGACTTGGTTGTTGCAGCAGAGAAATTATTAAAGGACTGGCTGGCAAATGTGTAAGTGAATGGACAGTATTGTTTCATCCGCACACACATTTACATTTGTCTCTTATTTTTATCGGTGCGGTGCTTGTATCGCATCATTTTATTGTAGAGCTGTCGCGGGAATAACCAATGAAACTGAAATCATTAGATTGAATGGAGTATGACGTGTATCATGCAAACAAATTTAATTGATAAATTATTCATAGGTTAAAACGCAATGAAACATTTTCGTTTTTCAATTGTCTTTACCATTGTCTGTCTTGGACTTTCGGCATATTGGGGCTATACCCACGGTTTAGATGCTGGTCTATCGACCATGTTTAAAGCATTACTGATTACCGGGATTTTGGCGGTGATGGAGGTGTCATTATCGTTTGATAATGCGGTAGTCAATGCATCGGTGCTTAAAAACTGGGATCCATTCTGGAAAATGCTGTTTTTGACTGTCGGTATTCTGGTTGCAGTTTTTGGTATGCGTTTGATTTTTCCACTGTTAATTGTTGCTGTAACGGCAGATATGGGCATGATTGAAGTGGCCAAGCTGGCGCTGAATGATCCTAAACAGTATTCTGAGCGGTTGATGGCACATCATGCTGAAATTGCAGCCTTTGGTGGTATGTTCCTGTTGTTGGTGTTTTTAAACTTTATGTTTGATGATGAAAAAGATACCCACTGGTTTAAATGGCTGGAAAAAACTTCGGCACATTTTGGTAGTGTTCCTGCAATTTCCGTATTTATTGCCTTGATTGCTTTATTGGTAATGGCTGCAAATGTTGCTGAGGCAGATCGTCTGGTGGTCACTATGGCAGGAATATGGGGCATTGTGGTTTATGTCGGGGTACAAGTACTTGGACATCTACTGGAAGGTTCACAAAAGAATGCAGATGAAGACAGTGATGAACCGACCGCAGCACAAGGCAATGCCGAAGTTGCCAAAGCGGTAATGAAAGGCGGTGTAGGTGGTTTTATTTATCTGGAAGTGTTGGATGCCTCATTCAGCTTTGATGGTGTAATCGGCGCTTTTGCGATTACCAATGATGTGGTGATCATCATGTTGGGTCTGGCAATTGGTGCGATGTTTGTGCGTTCCATGACCATCTATCTGGTTGATAAAGGTACGCTGGATGCCTATATCTATCTTGAGCATGGTGCACATTATGCAATTGGTGCGCTGGCAATCATTATGCTGGGTAGTGGTACTGGTTTACATGTTCCGGAAGTGGTCACAGGCTTGATTGGTATCGTCTTTATCGTCTGGGCGGTGATTTCGTCGATTGCATATCGACGCCGTGAACAAGCAGGATGATGATAAGTTCAGCTTATACATAACTGTATTGTGGATAACTGCTGAGTTATTCACAAACAAGTTAGAATAAGAAAACGCTACGTGCTTCTTGTGCTCGTAGCGTTTTTTTATTGGCATATTCTATTGTGTTAAAAATAGTGGTTTAGATATAACTCTTTAACCAGTCAAAACTATCCTGAGAGTGCTGGCTAGGTTTGTATTCTGCTGCACAATATCCCAGATAGGTACTTTGCTGAATCCAGTCAAAAATTTTAGGATAATTGATTCTGCCAGTGGAGGGTTCATGTCGGTTTGGATAATCCGCAAATTGAATATGGGCAATATGCTGGATATTTTCCTGTAAACCTTCGAGTACATTTTCTCCCATCATTGCCATATGATAACAATCGTATTGCAGCTTAAGTGCAGGATGATTGACCACTTCCAGCATCTCTTGACCTTGAGCAAGATTTTGAATCAAAAACCTTGGCATATCGATATCGTTGATCATTTCGATGGCTGGGGTGATATTTTCATCCTGAAAGGCATCACAAGCGAATTTTAAATTTTCCGCTAGGGTTTGTAGACATGGCAGCAAATCTGCATCTAGCGGTTGTTTACCTGCCAGAATATTAACTGTAGGTACTTTTAGGCTAGATGCATATTCCATGGCATGTTTGACCGCAAGGGCAAATTCGATTTCTTTACCGGGAATTCCCGCTAGACCATTGCCGCCTTGCATCAGATCACCAGCCGGAACATTAATCAGGACCAGATCAAGATCATGCTGATCAAGTTGTTGCTGGATTTGCTCAATGCTTAATTCATAAGGAAATTGAATTTCTACTGCATGAAAGCCTTGCTGTTTTGCCAGTGCAAAACGCTCAATCAGTGGAACTTCGGTAAAGATCATTGAAAGATTGACAGCGAGATTTAACATGAGATTTTCCCTAAGCATTTATGAATTATTTTATTGCAGCAATACAATATCATAAACGCTAGATCGTACTTTTGATACTTAAGATTAACGTAGAAAGATCTTTTTCGGCAAATCCTTGTTGTTGGTGTTGTTGTAACTGGCTTAGGGCATGCGCTGCCATAGGCAAGTTCAAACCTACTTGATCTGCCAGATTAACCGCATTGTTGAGGTCTTTACTGAGCGTTTGTACTTTCCACTGTACCGGTTCAAAATTTTGGCTGGCCATACGCGGTGATAAGATTTGAAAGGGTTTTGAGTCTGCAAAACCGCCGGCCAGTGCAGGTGCGAGCAGATTAGCATCGACACCAGCATTTTGTGCCAGTGCCACAGCTTCGGCAATGAGGGTGCTGCTGGCAGCAACAATTAACTGATTACAGATTTTGGTGGCTTGTCCCGTTCCAGTAGCGCCCATACAGGTGACTCGCTGTGCAAGAGGAGCATATACAGGATGTAATGCTTGAATAAGTTTGGCATCACCTCCAGCAAAGATCACCAGCGTGCCTTGTTCTGCCCCTGCAATGCCACCTGAGACAGGGGAATCAATCCAGTTGACCTGTTTTTCTGATACTTTTTTTGCCAGTTGTGTGGTTGCAGAAACTGATAAACTGGAAAAATCAATACAGATCTGATTTTCTTGCAGGTCGGGCAGAATGTGTTCCACCACGGTCGTGACCGCGGTATCATCAGCAAGACACAACATGACAATTGGATATTGTCCGATATTCTTCAGTTCCAGCGCTTCTGCCCCATAGGCAATGATCGGTTCGCAAGCACTGGCTGTACGATTCCACACTGCTACCTTAAAGCCAACATCAATCAACCGCTTGCTCATGCGACTGCCCATCAGGCCCATACCCAAAAATGCAATTGCTTTATCTGTATTCATGCGTGATTTCACTTTGATTTAATCACTTAATAATGCCATAAAAAACATCACTTAAAGTGATTGAGTCAAGATCATGAGGTAAAAATTAGCCACGATATTGTCGAGGTAAAAAAGTGGTATCTGGTTGTTTATCTTTTTTACGTGCCAGTTGGCTGTTTTTACCTAGTAGCAGACGTAATTGCCAGATTTTTTCAAGACGCAGGGATTTTTGCGGTTGATGTTCCATGGCCTGTAATACTCGTTTTGCTGCAAGTAAGGCATCTGGCGAGCGTTGCAGTAATTCTTCTGCCAAAGTTTGTGCCTGTTGTAAGGGCTGCGGGTTGATATGAGTGACCAGTCCAATGTCTTTGGCATATTGTCCATCAAAAATTCGGGCGGTCATGGTCAATTCCTTGGCCAGATCCAGTGCAATCAAACCTTTTAATGAACGGGTAAGTCCCATATCTGGCACCAGTCCCCAACGGCTTTCCATGATTGACATTTTGGTATCGGGATGACTAATGCGTATATCGGCTGCAAGTGCCAACTGCATGCCTGCACCAAAACAATAGCCTTCAATTGCGGCAATCACCGGTACAGGTAAATCCTGCCAGACCAAAAATGCCTTCTGAAATAGACTTTGTCCCGGCTTTACTAATTCCCAAACTGCATAGGCGCTATTCTTGGGATTATTCAGGTCGCTTAAATCGATGCCTGAACTAAAGATCTGATTGTTTCCAGTGAGAATGACACAACGTACTTTTTTATTTTTTTTCAGTTGTTGTGCTGTTTTGATCAGTTGCCGCAGTAAGGCAAAGCTCATGGCATTGCGTTTTTCTGGTCGGTTTAATGATACGATTGCAATTCCATTGTCTTGAATATTCACGGTAACGATTGACATCATGCCTCCATCAAATCATTATGATTTTTGAATGATGAATCAGCATAGCATGTCTGGATATCAAGGAAATCATGAAATCTGACGCATGGTTCATGGTCTGCTTTTATTGCTCCAGTTCTTTTGTTCCTTGATTTAGTCCTCGGAAAGATAAGGTTGTGCTGCCAGTTTAATTTGTTCCATGGCTTCCAGTAATAGGGCAAAACGCTGTGCGACTTGTTCGATAAATATGTCATCAGCAACTTTTTTCTGTTTACGAAGTTGTGAAACAAATTGTTCAAATTCGCCCGAAATTTCCTGTAGTTTGGGCACACCAATATACCGACTTGCGCCATACAGGCGATGTAGATTGTGTTCAAGTTGCGGGAAATCTTCATCATCAATCAGTTGTTGCATTTCTTGTTGTTCTTTGTCAAAACTTTTGATCAACATTTTTAACAGGTCTTTTGCCAGATCTACTTTATTGGCCGAGAGTTCTATACTCTTCTTCCAGTCTAAAATCATGTCATGTTCATTGGTGTCTATTGCAACCACTTGCGTTGTTGGCTCATGTTCGAGACGGTATTCTTTTTGATTAACATTGGTCCATGTGGTGAAGATCTGGATGAGTTGTTCAAGTTGAATCGGTTTTGTGACATAGTCATTCATCCCAGCTTTTAATAATTTTTCTTTTTCATCTGCCATAGCATGTGCAGTCAGGGCAATGATTGGTAAGGTCGTATGCCGTTCAAGAGAATATTCCAATGCACGAATGGCTTGTGTGGTTTCTATTCCAGACATTACCGGCATTTGGATATCCATAAAAATAAGATCATAGAGCGGTAAATTATGATCGACACATTCCTGAATACGATTTAATGCCATTTGTCCGCTAATGGCTGTCGTAACTTCGATATTGAGCTCATTCAGCAAGGCTTCCAGTACAATCAGATTAGGTAAATGATCATCAACGGCAAGCACATGTAAGCCGCGACCATCAAAGGGTTCGACATAGGTTTTATTCTGATCGGAATAGAAAATCTTTAACAGATTGCTGCGGCTAATCGGTTGATTCAGTGCAATGGCATGATATTTCTGCAATAGGCTTGGATCTAGCAACATTTGATAGCCATAAATCGCGAGATTGCCACTATAACGACTGCGTAATTCCTGTAGCAATGCTTCGGTATCGCCTGAATGATCGACAAATACCCAGCCTTTTTCATCATATTGATTGAATTGTTTAATCCGGCTAAATAAGTCCAGAATAGAACCTGCTTCACTATGTTGCGCACCATATCCTTCCAGATAATGCTTGAGAATATTGGCTGTGGCAGGATGGGAAATATAGCTTAGGATATGGAATTGTGAGAGATCTTGTAGCTGGAGCGGTTGTTCCTGTGGCAATTCCAGTTGTGCAGTAAACCAGAAGGTTGCGCCTTTTTCGGTCGGGTTACGTTCCTGATTATCTTCAAAACCAATTTGTCCATGCATTAAATGCACCAGCTGTTTGGAGATGGCAAGCCCCAGACCTGTACCACCAAATTGGCGTGTAACGGAAGTATCACCTTGTGAGAATGAGGCAAATAATTTTTTACGATCTGTGCCACTTAAACCGATGCCGCTGTCCTGAACGCTACAATGCACAGTAATACGGTTAAATTCATCCTGTTCCAGACGAGTACGTACAATAATGTCACCTTCCGGAGTGAATTTGATGGCATTTGAGACCAGATTGGTCAGAATTTGCTTAAAGCGCAAGACATCGCCAAGTACCGAGATGGGCAAAGCTTCATCATAATAAATGGCCATGTCGATGCGTTTTTCACAGGCAAGTGGGGAGAGCATGTCCATGACATCAAAAATGGCTTCTTCCAGATTAAACTGTGCAACTTCTAGTTCCAGCTTACCTGCATCAATTTTGGAGAAATCCAGTACATCATTGATCAATGCCAGAAGATGGGCTGAAGATTTACGAATGGTTTGCACATACATCAGATTTTCATCATTCAAATGACCACGCCGCAACATCAAATGAATAAAACCATCAATGCTATTCAGTGGTGTGCGTAGTTCATGACTGATGTTTGCCAAAAATACGGATTTGGCTTGATTGGAAGAAATGGCCTGATCGCGTGCCTGTTTATAAGTAATGTTCTGGACTTCCAACGTATCTAGTGTTTTGCGTAAATCATCTTCTGTCTGTTCGGTATGTTCTTTTAATTCCAGAAAACTAAAATGCAAACGTTTTAAGAGTTTGGCGATGTCTTTTTGCAATAATCCCAGTTCACCCGAACTTTTGGTCTGAAAAGGTTTGCCCAGATTGTCCGCGTTCATACGCTGCAATTGCAGACGGATTTCGTACATCGGGGCAATCCAGCGACGGGAATAAAAATTAAGACATAATAAGAGTAATAATAAGGTTAATAATCCGGTAATACTCAGTGCTAGCCATACCCGATAGCGAGCAATAGTCAGTGACTGATTATTCAGTTCGATCAGTAACCAGATGGGGCCATCTTCACTATAGCCGATGCGCATACCATAAATATTGCCATCATTAATATGGATTGGACCGAAGACATTGCTAGTAATCGGAAATTGCGGCCAAGGCAGATGGTGTTTATAGCCCACATAAAGACGGGTGTTGTCATGCATATCAACCAAAGCTGCGCGCATCAGATCGGGTTCATTCAAAATATACTGCAAAATGGCTTGCGCTTGCGGGTATTGATTTGGATGATGTTGAATTAAATCCAGTAAGGTAGAAGAGGTCTTATGATAACGGGTTAAGATGGCTGACGCTGCTGAAACCTGCTGGGCTTGAATCGAGCGAGAGGTTTCTTTTAACACCAGAATTGCACCTGTACATGCCAAAATCATGATCGGCACAAAAATAAGTGCAATCAATTGCCCATAAGCATTTGTTATTTTAAAGCGATGCCAGAAGGTTTCAGATTGTCGTTGCATGGTGCAATATCAACATCATAGAAGCAATAAATGTGAGAATACTAGCACGTATTTCACTTGATCAAGCAAAATCTATTGCAGATGTGGGTATAAATTTCTAAGCGGATTGATGCAGTACGGGGCGTTTTTCTCTACAATAGACAAACTTTTCAGATCGGCAACAATTAAGAGCCAAAAATGAGTAATACATATCCTTTTCAAAACGAGCAATACACCCTTGATTATTACGTCGGTAAAACACCGTTGGTGCGATTACAGCGTTTAAATCAATGTTCGGCGACGGTATTGGCAAAGTTGGAAGGGAATAATCCGGCTGGTTCTGTCAAAGATCGTCCCGCATATAATATGATTATACAGGCTGAACGCCGTGGTCAGATTAAACCCGGCGATACCTTGATCGAAGCCACCAGTGGTAATACAGGTATTGCTTTGGCAATGGTGGCAGCAATGCGTGGTTACCGCATGAAATTGATCATGCCGGACAATATGAGTCAAGAACGTAAAGACGCGATGTTGGCATATGGCGCAGAGTTGATTGAAGTCACTAAGGAACAGGGCATGGAAGGTGCCCGTGATCTGGCTTTACAGATGCAGGCTGACGGTCTTGGACTGGTGTTAAACCAGTTTGGTAATCAGGATAATTCGGAAGCGCATTACCTCACCACAGGACCAGAAATCTGGGAACAAACAGAGGGGAAAATCACCCATTTTGTCAGTTCGATGGGAACCACAGGGACCATTATGGGGGTATCTAAATATCTAAAAGAAAAAAATCCAGATATTCAGATTATTGGTTTACAACCTTCCGAAGGTTCGAGCATTGCCGGGATTCGCCGCTGGCCCAAAGAATATCTTCCAACAATTTTTGATCCGTCCCGTGTCGATCAGGTGATGGATATTGATCAAAAAGATGCCGAAGTGACCATGCGCCAACTCGCCCGTCATGAAGGCATCTGTGCCGGAACCTCATCCGGTGGTGCAGTATGGGCCGCATTGCAAGTGGCAAAACAAAATCCCGATGCCGTGATTGTTTGTATCATTTGTGATCGTGGCGATCGCTATCTTTCTACAGGCCTGTTTTCTGTAAAAGATGAACTGTAAAGACGGCATGTAAAAATCGAGAGATAATATGATGATGTTTGGCTACCCTGTTTTAGTCTTTGATATCGAAACAGTGACTGATGTAAAAGCGGGTAGTCAACTGTATGGGCTGGATTTGCCGCTTGATGATGCACAGCAAGCCTTAAATAAACTGCGTCGGCAAGAGGCTGGCACCGAGTTTCCTCGCACGCCTTTACACGAAATTGTCTGTATTTCCGGTCTTTGGATTGATCAGGATAAATTTCAGTTATTCTCGTGGACCAGAGAAAATTTTTCCGAAATAGAGATCCTGCAAAAGTTTGTCGGGATTTTTGAGAAAAAATCGCCGATTCTAGTGAGCTGGAATGGCGGTCAGTTTGATTTGCCGGTGATTATGTACCGCTGTTTATATCATGGTGTAACCGCGGCCAATCTATTTGAGCAGGGCGACTGGAATCCTCAGAAACGCCATAATAATTACCAGAATCGTTATCATGCCAGACACACCGATTTAATGGATGTGCTGGCGAGTTTTAATATTCGTAATTTTCAGAAACTTGATGATGTGGCACAAATTCTGGGTTATCCCGGCAAACGTGGGTTATCAGGTTATCATGTGGCAGACTATGTAAAACAGCAGCAATGGCTGGATTTAAGCTCTTATTGTGAAGGTGATGTGCTGAATACCTGGCTGATTTATTTGCGCTGGTTGTTGTTACGTGGATTTATCCAGCAGGCACAGCATCAGGACTGGATTCGTCATACGATTTTATATCTACAGCAACAGCCGCAACATGCCGAATTTCTGGAAATCTGGCAACAGACTTGTTTAAGTACGGTATTTACACAATCTGATTTTAACGGAATCTGAATTAAGCTCTTCAATCATTTATTTGGAATATCGCTTTGAAAAAGCATTTACGTTCACAGCCAGCTTTGCAGCCAGTGACGTTATCAATTGAAAATTTATCGCATGAAGGTCGTGGCATTGCTTTATATGGTGCCGAGCAGTCTGATCAAAGCAAAGAGGGTAAAAAAGTTTTTGTACGCTTTGCCTTGCCGCAAGAAACTGTACTGGCCAAAATCACCAGACAGCATAAACGCTTTGAGGAAGCAGATGCGATTGAGGTGCTTAGTGAACCATCACCCGATCGTGTTCAGCCAATTTGTAAACATTTTGGGGTGTGTGGTGGCTGTTCAATTCAGCATATTGCATTAGATAAACAAATTGCATTTAAGCAGGATGTCTTAAAGTCACATTTGCAGCATATTGCGGGCATTGCACCGGATCACTGGTTAGCACCGATTCGTTCCTTAAAAACCGATTATCGTCGTCGTGCACGTTTGGGTGTTCGTTGGCGTGCAAAACAGCAGCAGATGATTGTTGGTTTTCGTGAAAGTAAGTCTAATTATTTGGTGGCAATTGAATACTGTCCAATTTTGGATGAGCGGGTCTCTTCTCAACTTTTAGCCCTGACCGATTGTTTAAAACAGCTAGAAAATAAACAGGCAATTACCCATCTGGAATTTGCGCTTGGTGATGAGGAAGTTGCCTTACTTATTCGACATATTAATAAGCTGTCGCAGCAAGATATTGAAAAATTGTTAGATTTTGTAAAAAAATGCACTTGGCAGCTGTATTTGTTGCCAGATCGATACCAAACGCTACAGCGTATTGATACAGAAACTGCTACAATGCGTTTGCATTATCAATTGCCAGCGTTTGATTTAAAACTGGCATTTTCACCTGTCGATTTTACGCAGGTGAACGCAACTGTAAATCAACAAATGGTGCAGTTGGCATGTCAGTTGCTTGATTTGCAAAAAGGTGAAAGAGTTTTGGATTTGTTCTGTGGTCTGGGAAATTTCTCTTTTGCTTTGGCAAAATGCGTGGGAGAAACTGGACAGGTCGTGGCGGTAGAAGGCGTCGAAGAAATGGTTTTACGTGGTGAGGAAAACGCCAAGTTGAACCAGATCAGCAATGTCAAATTCTATCAGCAGGATTTAGCACAGGATTTCTCGGATCAGGCATGGGCAACACAGGGATTTGATGCACTGCTCATTGATCCACCTCGTGCAGGTGCGGAACAAGTCATGCAATATGTGGTGAATTTTGCTGCAAAAAGAATTGTATATGTATCTTGTGATCCGGCAACATTGGCAAGAGATGCAGGTATTTTAACTCGGCAAGGCTATCGATTGGTTCAGGCCGGTGTGATGGATATGTTTACCCATACCGAGCACGTCGAATCGATTACTTTGTTCGAAAAAATTGTATCCAATGGGTGCAATGAAGTTTAATTGAGCATAACGATAGGGAGGATGGTATGGTCACAGTGCGGGAAGAACTGCCAGGAAGACTAAATCAGCTTTCTGTAGTGACGACTGGGGAACATGCCGCCGAAACGCAGATAGATTTGGTGGCTTGGCTGGATCGTTTAAAACATAATAATGATTTTCAAGATCTGGATTTATTAGAACAAGCATGTCATCTTGCTTTAGAACATGAAATCATTAGTACCATAAAACATCGTAGCAATACTTTTGCGATGGGAATTGGTATGGCTGATATTCTCGCGCATCTAAATGTTGATCAGGAAACACTGGTTGCAGCGGTATTATATCGAAGTGTGCGGGAGGGGCTGACCACACTCGAAGAAGTCGAAAAAGATTTTGGACATCAGGTGTTCCAATTGGTCAAGGGTACTTTGGCCATGGGGAAACTCTCTGATCTGATTGAACAGAACAAGCATCTGGAAGATCATTTTAATAATAATCAGCGCGAGCACCTCACCGGCATCTATAAAATGCTGATTGCGGTGACTGAAGATGTGCGTGTGGTATTGATTAAACTTGCCGAACGTACGTATGTCCTAAGACAATTGCATGATGCACCAAAAGATCGTCAGGAACGGGTGGCGCGGGAAATTTTAACCATTTATGCACCACTGGCGCATCGTTTGGGTATTGCACAGCTCAAATGGGAACTGGAAGATCTCGCCTTTCGTTATCTTTCACCCGATCGCTATAAAGAAATTGCGACTTTACTCAATGAGAAGCGTACCGAGCGTGAACATTATATCCAGACGGTGATTCAGGAAATCAAAACCGAACTGGAAAAAAATGATATTCATGCCGAGATTACGGGTCGGGTAAAACATATTTATTCGATTTATCGCAAAATGCGTAGCAAGAATCTGAGTTTTGATCAGCTCTATGATATTCGTGCGCTACGAATACTGGTGGATTCGGTGCCGGAGTGTTATCACTCGCTCGGTATCGTTCATCAATTATGGCATCATATTCCGCATCAGTTTGATGACTATATCACTAATCCCAAAGCCAATGGTTACCGTTCCTTGCATACGGCAGTGATTGCTGAAAATAAATCGCTGGAAATTCAGATCCGTACCAAAGATATGCATCAGGAAGCCGAGCTAGGAGTATGTTCTCATTTTAATTATAAAGAAGGTGAGAAACGTACAGATCATTCCTTTAACCATCGCTTGCATTCCTTGCGTTCTGTGCTTGAGCTATATCAGGAACGTAAAGATGCACAACCGATCAATACTTCGGATGAGGACGATCACGAAAACATTGAATCTTTACAGGATTTTGAAGAATTTGAAAAGATTTATGTATTTAGCCGTGATGGGGATATCAAGGAGTTACCGCGGGGGTCTACCGCACTGGATTTTGCCTACCATGTACATACCGAAGTGGGTAATCACTGCTATGCAGCACGGGTAAATCAACGCTATGTACCTCTGACTTATGTACTTAAAACCGGTGAGCAGGTTGAAATTTTAACCAAAAAGGATCGTGAGCCAAATCGTGACTGGCTGGTGCATTCATTAGGTTATATCAAAACGGCTAGAGCCAGAGATAAGCTCAGACACTGGTTTAGACAACAGGACCGCAGTAAAAATCTGGAAATTGGGCGTGAAATTCTCAACAAGGAATTGACACGTTTGGCGATTCATCCCAAAAGTATTGATCTGAATGATTATTGCAATACATTCAATGCCAAAACTGGGGAAGATATTTTAATTGGATTGGTAGCCGGTGATATTAGCCTGCATCAACTGATGAATCAGGTCAATCGTCAGATGCATCTAGATGCAGATGAACCGGAACTGGTGCTTAAGCCGGCATTAAATCCACGTGCCAGCCATACCTTATCCGCACATGGCATTCTAATTGATGGACTGGATAATGTGGAATTACACATTGCCAAATGCTGTCAGCCTGTACATGGCGAAGGCATTGGTGGCTATATTACCCTGAATCGTGGGGTGAGTATCCATAAAATTGCATGTCCAGATTATCTACGCATGATTGAAAATGAGCCTGAGCGTGCCGTTGAAGCCGATTGGGAAATGCAACCAACTCGTGGTCAGAGTGTGCAGATTGTGGTTGAAGCTTATGATCGTCGTGGTCTGCTAAAAGATCTGACTCAGGTGATTTTTGCCGATCATGTCAATATTCGTCAGGTCAATACCATTTCGGACAACGATGGCATTGCCAATATGAAACTGTTGATTGAAGTCAAGGGATTGGCGCAGTTGTCCCGCCTCTTGGCAAGACTGGAACAACAACCCGGTATTATTAGTGCAAGACGTTTGGTGCAGGGTAGTTAAATCCTAATCACGCTTCATATTGATGATCACCCACTATATTAACGTGAGTTCGGGATAAGATGAGTAGAGGTAGTCGATTTCGTAGCCACGTCCGCTGCTTGTTCGAGGTGAGCAAATTATTTGTAAGATAATGTTTTTCAATTAATTTGTTCTTTAGCGGTATTTGACCGAGTTTGCAGCGGACAAATGGTTTTGCCTACTTTTCCCGAAAGAAAAGTAGGTCGAACCGAAGGTTAATCCTAAAATATGCCTAATCTTGTAAGACTCCGTCGTGATTCTTTCATTGAAATTAATTTCATTTATACAAAACAATACTTTTATACCGAACTGATGATATATTCGTGGGTGATCTGGTTTTTATCTTTACAGTTTTTCTAATTAATTTATTTACGGCTTAAAAATATATTTGCCCAACGATTGACACATTGCGGGCTGAACTGACTTAAATGAAACATTAGTCGGGTGGAGAAACCGACTGGATGATGCGTTGCCAACAATGGCCATTGACTGGTTGCAGTTTGCCATACGGCTTGAGCCACATCACCTGCCTGTAGATGGACGCCCATATTTTTAATTGTTCCGGCATCCATATTGCTCACCATATCCGTATTCACAAATAATGGCATGACATCGAGAACTCGAATACCATATTTTGCCCATTCAATATCCAACCCTTCCGTAATCCCCCTGACAGCAAATTTACTACTGGAATATGACACCAGATCAGGTTGGCCATAAATGGCCGAGGCGGATGAAAGATTGATAATGCGTGCATGCGCTTGCTGTTTTAAGTAGGGCAAGGCAGCGTGGCAACCATTGAGTACACCTTTCACATTGACATCAATGGTACGATGATGATGGTCAATGTCGGTTGCTTCAAAATCACCTGAATATAAGATTCCGGCATTATTCACCAGAATGTCCAGACCACCTGCCCAATTTACAAAGTCCTGTAATACAGTTTGCCATTGTTGATAATCGCTGACATCAAGATGGCCTGCTTTGGCATTTTCGCCCAGTTCATTGGCAAGTGTATGCGCCTTTGTCTGATGAATGTCGTAAATGCCTACGCGATAACCTTTTTGATAAAATAAGCGGGCAATTGCGGCACCAATGCCTTGTGCTGCACCTGATATAAAAATCCGTTTTGTCATGTGTGATCTCACTTGATCTTTTTATGTAAATCGACCTAGCATAACCCTATATCATGGTCAAAGGTTGAATGTAAATGCAGCAGTTATTACAAATTATGCAAAAATTGCGGGCAGAGTGTCCGTGGGATCGGGCACAAACCCCGCAAAGTTTGACCAGATATGCCATAGAAGAAGCCTATGAAGTCGAAGATGCAATCCGGGAAGGGGATGTGCAACATATCAAGGAAGAATTAGGAGACTTGTTATTACAAGTGGTTTTTCAATCGCAGATGTATGCCGAACAGGACGCATTTAACTTTCACGATGTGGTGGAGGTTTTAAAAGAAAAACTGATTCGTCGCCATCCGCATGTATTTGATGAAAATTTTTCCGCATTGACCGAACAGGAGGTCAATCGCATTTGGCAAAACATCAAACAACAGGAAAAAGCAGCCAGAGGTGAAAAATTTAACAGTAAGCTGGATAAAATTAAGCTTGGGGCAAGTATTACGCAAGCACAAAAATTACAGGACTATGCAGCAAGCTTAAATTTTGACTGGGATCATGTCGATGGTGCCTGGCAGAAATTACAGGAAGAATTACAGGAATTGCAGCAGGCGATTCAAAACAATGACCGGGAAAATATGCATGAGGAATTGGGTGATTGCCTATTTTCTTTGATTAATGTGGGACGTAAACTCAATCAGGATTGTGATTCGGCTTTATTGGCAACCATTTCTAAATTTAGAACACGCTTTGCCTATATTGAACAAAAACTGGCAGAACAGGGGCTTACACCGGAACAATGTAAGCTGGTGCAATTAGATCGTTTGTGGGATCAGGCTAAAAATGATGAAAAACATAGGCAGAATCCTTAATTATTTGCTCTGTATATTGCTTGGTTTGGGGTATGGCGCAAATGGTTTTGCAGATAATAATAGTCGTTATAGTGATTTCGAGGCATGGAAAGCCCGTCAGCAACAGCATGATGACCGGCTAAAACAGGCGGGATCAGTCGCTATCTTGCAGCCAAGGGTGGTTCAGGTACAACCTGTTCAGCCTTTACGCAGTGATAAAACGGTGACAGTACAGCAGTTGGGGACACAGCTAAAATTAAATATTAATACTGCCTCAAGCGATGAAATCGTTGCCAAACTAGAAGGCATTGGACGCAAAAAAGCCCAGGCAATTATTGATTATCGCAACCAGCATGGTGCATTTAAAAAAGTGGATGAGGTCTTAAATGTAAAAGGAATTGGCCCGAAAACACTGGAGAAAAATCGTGACAGAATTCAATTAAGCGACTAGTGTGAATGGTCAAATTGCATAAACAAATTGCCCTTTAGCACAGATAGAGCTATGATTAAGCCATTCTTTCTTAGCTAAATTCCAACCTGGAGCCAGCTTCTTTGCAAACCTTGCGTGCCTCAAAATGTGGATTGTCCATATCCTTACTTCCACCTTCAATATTAGACATTATCGATAGCCTGACCAAAGCAGGATATGATGCATATATCGTTGGCGGCGGTGTCCGTGATTTGATTTTAGGTGAAAATCCTAAAGATTTTGATGCAGTGACCAATGCAACACCTGCACAGATTAAACAGGTATTTGGACGACGTTGCCGTATTATCGGACGCCGTTTTGAGTTGGCACATGTACATTCTGGCCGGGAAATGATTGAAGTTGCCACCTTTCGTGCGCCACCGAAAAAAGCTGTAACCAGTGTTACAGGTATGGTGTTGCGCGATAACAATTGGGGCACCATCGAACAGGATTTTGCCCGCCGCGATTTCAGTATCAACACATTATATTATCAGCCCCGCAAAGGTGTGGTGCTGGATTTTTGTGATGCTTATAAAGATATAAAAAGTAAAAAATTACGCTTACTCGGTGATGCCAAGCAACGTTTTGATGAAGATCCGGTACGTATGCTGCGTACCTTGAGATTTGCGGCAAAGCTCAACTTTAATATTGATCAGGCGATTCTGGATATCTGGAATGTAGAGTGTGCGGCACAGTTGCGCGAAGTGTCACCACATCGGCTCTATGATGAATCGCAAAAAATGTTTTCCATGGGTAAACTGGAAAAATTATTGCCGATGCTTATCCAGTTTAATATCTGGAAGCAGGTACTTGCCGATGTGAAACCTGAAATTACTCCTCTGATTCAACGCGCAGCACAAAATACCGATCAACGTATTGCACAGGGTAAAAGCATTAATTCTGCATTCTTTTATGCAGTGCTGTTATGGCAGCCTTATCTGGAACGTATCGAATTTTATCGCAGTAAAGGTGTAATTGAAGCCGAAGCACGGGCACAGGCAGGGATTGATGTATTAAAACGTCAGGCTACCTGTACCATTATTCCGCGTTTTGCCGAAACTTTTATCCGTGAAGTGTGGGAGATGCAGATTCGCCTGATCTCACCAAAACCGCAACATATTGTTCAGCTTGCCAATCATGCCCGTTTTCGGGCAGGTTTTGACTTTTTGTTATTGCGTGAGCAATCTGGTGATCAAAGCACTCAAGGCATGGGGCAATGGTGGGAAAGTTTTCAGGAATTAGGTAACGATCAGAAAGAAAAAGCCATTGCTGACTATCGACGTCAACAACAAAAAAATCGCCGTAAAGTACCCGATGAGCAAAATGAAGCATTTGTGCCACTGGTTTTGGAAACTCAGGTCAATACGCGTGCAGCACGACGTGCCAAGCAGAAAAATGAAGCTCGGGCGCAAAAGTCAAATCAGCAAAAAACTGTCGCTAACGCTGTGGAGCAGACTTCTGGCGTGACTTCAGATCATCCGATTCTAAAGCGTCGACGTGTACAACGTGACTTGTCTCATGTGGTTTTTGGGCCGACGCAATGACTGAGATGATGCATACCTGCTACATTGGTATGGGCAGTAATCTGGGCGACAGTCGAAAAATTTTACAGGAAGCGATTCGGCAATTGCAAAAACTAGGGACAGTTAAGGTTTCACGCTTATATGCAAGTCCCCCTATGGGGCCACAGGATCAGCCTGATTATCTAAATGCTGTGGTTTCTTTGCAAACCCAGCTAGAACCCTTGTCATTACTTGATGAACTACAACGCATTGAACATGATTCGGGACGTGTACGCTTACGTCATTGGGGAGAGCGTACTTTAGATCTTGATTTGCTACTTTATGATGCGCAAAATATTCAACATCCACGTTTGACTGTACCCCATGCAGGATTGATGCAGCGGGATTTTGTGATTTTACCCTTACTGGATCTGGTGGCAGATTTGCAAGTCAATGGTATTGTGTTAAAGCAACTGGATTGCATCAAACATGCCAGCGCACAAGCGATTGCAGCATCAGACTGGTATGACCCTATCTAAAACAATGTATTTAAACTGCGTAATCAAAATCGCCATTTCTGGCATATTTTAGAGGAAGGCTGCATGATTAGTCTTACAGATCTAAGAAAATTTAAAAGCGAAGGACGCAAATTTTCTTGTCTGACTTGTTACGATGCAAGTTTTGCCAAAGCATTACAACAGGCTGAAATTGATACAATTCTGGTTGGCGATTCTTTAGGAATGACCATTCAGGGACACGATTCGACTTTACCTGTCAGTGTCGAAGATATGGTTTACCATACCCGAGCTGTGGCGCGTAGTAATTCCTATGCCTTGATCATGACTGATTTACCCTTTATGAGTTATGCCACATTGGATGATGCCTTGCAGCATTCCAGACAGGTAATGCAGGCTGGTGCGCATGTGGTGAAAATCGAAGGTGGTGCGTGGTTGGTCGATACAGTACAGGCATTGACCCGTAATGGTGTCCCTGTATGTGTACATTTGGGGTTGACGCCACAGTCGGTTCATGTGTTTGGCGGTTATAAGTTACAAGCCAGAACCCGGCATGCTGCAGATCAGTTACTGGCCGATTGTCAGGCCGTGGTTGAAGCTGGTGCAGCTTTACTCTTACTGGAATGTGTGCCTGCTGCGCTTGCCAAGGAAGTCACGGAAAGATTCGGTGTGCCGGTAATCGGTATCGGGGCAGGTGTTGATACCGATGGTCAAGTGCTTGTCATACAAGATATGTTAGGATTGACCTTTGGTAAAGTCGCGCGTTTTGTGCGTAATTTCATGCAGGAACAGTCAGGGGAACATGCTATTGTAGATGCGATCAAGGCATATCATGCTGCGGTATTGGATCAGACATTTCCTGCCCAAGAACATACATTTCAAGTTGAGCTATAACAATGAAGACTGAAACGACAATACAAGGTTTAAATGCTGCTTTGGCGCCTGCACGTATAGCTCGTAAAACAATTGGTTTTGTGGCGACCATGGGGAATTTGCATCAGGGACATTTGAATCTGGTGCGGGAAGCTAAGAAACTATGCGATCTGGTGGTGGTGAGTATTTTTGTTAATCCAATCCAGTTTGGTCCAAATGAAGATTTTGACAATTATCCGCGTACACTAGAAGCAGATAGCCATTTATTGGCAGATGTCGGTTGTGATGTATTATTTGCGCCAACCATACAACAAATGTATGGTGATCATGAGCGAAAAACCACTGTGAGTGTACACGGGATCACTGATATTTTATGTGGTCAATCTCGTCCCGGACATTTTGATGGTGTTGCGACTGTAGTTACCAAATTATTTAATATTGTGCAACCCAATACTGCATTCTTTGGACAAAAAGACTGGCAACAACTGGCAATTATTCGTGCCATGACCCGTGATTTAAACTTCTCTATTGATATTGTTGGTGTACCGATTACCCGTGCAGAAGACGGTTTGGCACTGAGTTCACGTAATGCATATTTGACGGCCGAACAACGTCAGACTGCACCCGTGATTTATCAGGCATTAACCACTGCACAGCAGCAATTACAGCAACATACAGATTTGCAACAGGTCTTGGCTCAGATTGATTTAACATTGGTTAATGCAGGTTTTGTGGTGGATTATGTCAAGGCATATACACCGGATTTATTGCCTGTGACACAGTTTGATCAAGATATTGTATTATTTATTGCAGCAAAATTAGGTTCTACACGATTAATCGACAATTTACTGGTAAAATTTTCTGACTAAAACAGCGTTGACCATCGGTTTGGTAGCAAAATGAAAAAAATTCTCGTCGTTGCAGGACGTTCTGGCTCGGGGAAAACCTCGGCTTTACAGGTGCTTGAGGATTTGGGTTTTTATATCATTGATAACCTGCCACTGGTACTGGTACCGGAAATCGTTGCAAAACTGAGTAATGACAACGCCATGGAGCTGCTAGCACTTGGTGTTGATATTCGAAGCCTGAATATTGATCAGGTCTCGATTGATGATGTATTAAATGAACTGGAACGGCATGGTGCAGTTGAAGTGGTTTATCTCACTGCTCGTGAGGAAGTACTGGTTTCACGTTATGCATCTTCTCGTCGTCCACATCCGCTTGCCAATAAGTATGAATCTTTAACCGAATGTATTCGGGTTGAGGAGCAGCTACTTTATCCAGTTTATCGCCGTGCAACCTTGACTATTGATACCAGCAGCAAAACCGTACATGAGTTAAAACACACGCTCTCAGTCAAATTAGGACAGGGTGATAACCTCATCGTGATTTTACAGTCTTTTGGCTTTAAACATGGTATTCCGCTTGATGCTGATTATGTGTTTGACCTAAGACATCTGGTCAATCCACACTGGATTAATGAATTACGTCGTTATACTGGTCTGGATCCGCAGATTAAGGAATTTTTGGCTGCCGATGCCATGGTGAATGATATGTACGCGGACATTTATCAATTTGTGGATAAATGGTTGCCGGTTTTTAGTCAGGGGCATCGCCATTTTGTAACGATTTCATTGGGTTGTACTGGTGGTCAGCATCGCTCAGTCTATTTTGTCGATAGACTTGCAGAAGACCTTAAGGCAAAATGGTCGGTACAAGTTTTACATCGGGAAATGAAACACTGGTCATGATTGACACTACTGTAGATGTTATTAATAAATTGGGATTGCATGCGAGAGCTTCGGGAAAACTCATCGAAGTGACCAGTAGATACCGTTCAAATATTCAACTGGGTAAAGGTAAAGAATTGATTGATGCAAAAAATATTATGTCTTTACTCATGCTAGGTGCAGGTAAAGGTACAACTTTGCGCTTAATTATAGAAGGTCCGGATGAGCAAAAAGCTTGTGACGAGATTCTGGCATTATTTGCCGCACGTTTTTATGAGGCTGAATAAATAATGGCTCGTCGTCCCCGTCCTTATAGTGAACAAGATTTTGAAGATGTACAAGATGGTCGTGCCAGTAAGTCTGAACAAAAGCGTCATGTTCAGCGTATGGCTGCACTGGCTGAACAGCTGGCAGCATTACCCAAAAAACAGATTCAGAAATTACCTGTTGATGAACGTTTGATCGATGCGTTTTTAGAACTGGAAAGTATCAGTTCTTTTGAAGCACGCCGTCGTCAGTTTCAGCGTATTGGTAAATTGCTGCGTACAGAAGATGAAACCATGCTGTTAAGTTTTCTGGTGCCAAAACAGGGTGCGAAGAAACAGGCACAATTGTTACGTTGGGTAGACCGTGTGATTGAACAAGGTGATCCGGCAATTAATGAATTCTGTAAACTTTATCAAGCAGCAGATCGGCACACTTTAAGACAGCATGTCCTGCGTTATCAACGAGATACGCAGAAACAGATAGATGAAGAAGAGCTGGCAAAATTACGCCAGAATATTGTGAATTATGTACAGCAAGTGGCACTGATTTCGGAATAAGGTTGCCATATTCCCAATATATCAAATTGAGCTTAATAAAATGGCTGGCTTCACTTGGTGTTATGTCGCTCAAAAACAAGTAACAGCATAGTTTTACTGCAAGATCGCAGGCTTATTTTTTAAGTATATAAGCCTGCGATCAATTTATGCTGAAGTATTTATCTTTGGCTGGACTATACGATATTTAACTGGCTGCAATTGATTCCTGTTCGGCACGTTGCTTGGCCCAATCTCGCAAGATAAATTTTTGTAATTTCCCGGTTGACGTTTTGGGAATTTCGGTAATGATGACATCTTTAGGGACTTTAAAACGGGCAAGCTCCTGACGACAATGTTCAATAATTTCATCTGCTGTGGCATTCATCCCCTGTTTTAATTCAATAAAGGCACAGGGTACTTCTTGCCAGCGTGGATCGGGTTTTGCGACGACAGCTGCCGTTAAAATTGCAGGATGGCGATACAACACTTCTTCTACTTCTAACGATGAGATATTTTCCCCGCCGGAAATAATCACATCTTTGGCACGGTCAGTAATCTTGGCATAGCCGTCAGGCTGGCAAACTGCCAGATCGCCGGTATGAAACCAGCCGCCTTTAAAGGCTTCATCAGTTGCAGCTTTGTTTTTTAGATAACCTTTCATGACAATATTGCCCCGGAACATGATTTCCCCCATGGTCTCACCATCCTTGGGCACAGGTTGCATGGTCTCCGGATCCAGTACTTTCATGCCATCCTGTAATGGATAAGGTACGCCTTGACGTGAATGTAAATGGGCCTGTTCCTCAATGCTTAGATCACTCCAGCCAGCTTGTGAAGCACATAGTGCAGAAGGACCATAGGTTTCTGTCAGACCATAGACATGGGTGACATTAATCCCGATTTTACGCATACCTTCAATAATTGCTGCCGGTGGTGCTGCACCTGCAACCATCACTTCAACCCGGTGATCAAATGCAATTTGTTGTTGTTTTGGCGTATTGATCAGCATCGACAGTACAATTGGTGCGCCGCAGAAGTAATCTACTTTATGTTGGGCAATCAGTTTAAAAATCAGCTCGGGATCGACTTTACGCAAGCAAATATTGGTTCCGCCATTGGCTGCCATGGTCCATGCAAAGCACCAGCCATTACAGTGAAAAAGTGGCAATGTCCATAAATAGGTTGCGCGTGGTGTCATGCCACAGGCAATGATATTGCTGGCTGCATTAATATAGGCGCCACGATGATGATATACCACGCCTTTGGGATTGCCTGTGGTTCCCGAGGTATAGTTTAAGCTGATGGCGTCCCATTCATCCTGAGGTAAATGCCATTCAAAGTCTGGATCACCTTGTTTCAACCATGATTCATATTCATAATCGCCTATCGCAATCTGTTCGCCATCAAATTCTTCATCAAAGACGTCAATCACGATGATGTCTTGCTGGGGAATCAGTTTTAGTGCCTCTAGTGCGACCTGACGAAATTCTGGATCAACCAATAGCACTTTGGATTCGGCATGTTCCAGCATAAATGCAATCGTTTTGGCATCCAGACGGGTATTTAAGGTATTGAGTACTGCACCCGCCATTGGCACGGCAAAATGTGCCTCAATCATCGCTGGAACATTGGCCAATAAAACCGAAACCGTATCGTTTTTGGCAATTCCTAGTTGCTGTAACTGATGGGCAAACTGGCGGCAACGCTGATATTTCTCCCGCCAACTGATATGACGACTGCCATGGATAATCGCGTCCTGATTTGGATAAATATAAGCTGCCCGTTCTAAATAACGTAATGGCGATAATGCAACAAAATTTGCTGCTGTACGCGGTAATTCATCATAGGCACTGACCATGTGCAATACTCCCTGTATTATAATTTGCGATAATGATAAATATCTTTTTAAGCATGGAATCTAGTTAAAGCTAGTCTAATTCTAAGCGAATTGCTTTAATGCTTTAGTCGCAAATTTGTACAAAACAGCGCTTTTAAGTCATTCATTTGGTCTAAAACAGCATCAGCATATCACGCCTGTATTTTAAAAATTATAATTTAACTCAATGAATAATAAATAAATATTTTTTGCAATAAAAAATTTGGTTACAACTGATAATTCGACAGACTACAATGTGCTGTGCGATATTTGGCACATCTTCTTTTTAGGGATAATAATTTATGGTATCGATTTTGTTTATTGGACTTGTTGTTACCATTCTCTTGACCCCGGGGCCAACCAATACATTATTGGCATCTTCGGGGATTCAAATTGGTGTCAAACGTTCATTAAGACTTATCCCAGCCGAAGTGCTAGGTTACCTTATTGCAATTACCACATGGGGATACTTGATTGAGTTAATCTCACATAGCTTGCCTTGGTTACCTTCTGTTTTAAAATTAATCAGTGCTGGATATATTATTTTTCTTGCCATTAAACTCTGGAAAAAATCTCTGGAGCAGGGCAATCTAGATCAACCAACTATTACACCTAAAGCATTATTCTGTGCGACTTTGCTGAATCCAAAAGGATTGTTATTTGCTTCTGCTATTTTTCCACCAGAAACATGGAATGGAATGCAGCAATATTTGATGCACATGGGGACATTTTTAGCGTTAATTATTCCAATTGCTTTTTTATGGATTGCATTTGGTGCAGCACTTATTTCTAATCAGGTGAAATGGTTGAATCAGGCAAATCTACAACGTACAGCGTCGATTATTCTGGTTACTTTCTCTCTGCCTTTAAGCTATTCAGCCATTACATCCTTTTAATTTTTGATCAATTTATCCCTGCAATAGGGATAAAATCTTGGCATGCCCTGATTTGACTCATTTCCATTGCTTAAATTGTTGATTCAGGGCGCTAAAGGTTTTCTAATTGGCTAAAGGCGTGTAAAATAACCGCTCTAATTTTTATACACCTGACTGATATTTTCTTTTATATCAATCTCGCGGTGACATGCTCCTTGGTGTGGGGCATCACTCCTTAAGGATTACATTATGCCAATTATCACTTTGCCAAATGGCGATCAAAAACAATTCGACCATCCTGTATCGGTAATGGAGGTTGCACAAAGCATTGGACCGGGACTTGCCAAAAATACGGTGGCAGGACGAGTCAACAACAAACTTGTTGATGCCAGTGACTTGATTACCGATGATGCAACCCTACAAATTATCACTCCCAAGGATGAAGATGGTTTAGAAATTATTCGCCATTCCTGTGCACATCTGGTTGGACATGCTGTTAAGCAGTTGTTCCCTGAAGCAAAAATGGTCATTGGTCCGGTGATTGAAGAAGGGTTTTATTACGATATTTTTACGCCAAAACCTTTTACTTTAGAAGATATGGATGCGATCGAGCAGCGTATGAAACAGCTGATCGATCAGGATTATGATGTTATTAAAAAAATGACGCCGCGCGATGAAGTGATTAAAACCTTTACCGAACGTGGTGAAATTTATAAATTGCGTCTGATTGATGATATGCCTGACGAACAGCAAATGGGCTTATATTATCATCAGGAATATGTTGACATGTGTCGTGGTCCGCATGTTCCCAATACAAAATTTTTAAAATCCTTCAAACTGACTAAAATTTCTGGTGCTTACTGGCGTGGTGATGCCAAAAATGAACAGTTACAACGGATTTATGGTACAGCTTGGGCGGATAAAAAACAGCTTGCTGCCTATGTAAAACGGATTGAAGAAGCTGAGAAGCGTGATCACCGTAAAATCGGTAAAGCGCTTGATCTATTTCATATGCAGGAAGAAGCACCAGGTATGGTGTTCTGGCATGCCAATGGTTGGACCATTTATCAGGTACTTGAGCAATATATGCGTAAAGTCCAGCAAGATAATGGTTATGAAGAAGTGCGTACACCGCAGATTGTTGATTTTACCTTGTGGGAAAAGTCTGGACATGCGGCAAACTATGCCGAGAACATGTTTACCACGCATTCGGAAAACCGCAACTATGCGGTCAAACCAATGAACTGCCCTTGTCACGTACAAATTTTTAATCAAGGTTTAAAATCTTACCGTGACTTACCAATTCGTCTGGCTGAATTTGGTTCCTGTCATCGTAATGAACCATCGGGTTCCTTGCACGGGATTATGCGGGTACGTGGTTTTACTCAAGATGATGCGCATATCTTCTGTACCAAAGAGCAAATCGGACAGGAAGTTGCCGATTTTATTAAATTGACGTTAGATGTTTATAAAGATTTTGGCTTTGAAGATGTTCAGATGAAATTGTCTACTCGCCCGGAAAAACGTGTGGGTGACGATTTACTTTGGGATATGGCGGAAAAATCTCTGGCAGATGCACTTGATGCAGCGGGTCTGGAATGGGAGTTGCAACCGGGTGAAGGTGCCTTCTATGGTCCAAAAATCGAGTTCTCTTTAAAAGACTGCTTGGGTCGAGTCTGGCAATGCGGTACAATCCAGTGCGATTTTAATTTGCCAGCACGATTAGATGCCTCATTTGTGACAGAAGACAATGATCGTGACCAGCCAGTGATGTTGCATCGTGCAATTCTTGGTAGTTTTGAACGATTTATTGGTATACTTATTGAACATTATGCCGGTTTTATGCCACCATGGTTAACCCCTGTACAAGCATGTGTGATGAACATTACCGATGCACAAAGCGAAGCATGCGGACAAGTTGTGGCAAAACTCAAGGAAAATGGTCTGCGGGCAATTTCAGACTTGAGAAATGAAAAAATCGGCTTTAAGATTCGTGAACGTACTTTAGAGCGTATTCCTTATCTACTGGTATTGGGTGATCGGGAAGTCGAAGAAGGTACAGTCAATGTTCGTACCCGTACAGGAAAAAATTTAGGTACTATGTCAATTGATGCTTTCATTGACCTAGTGAAATCTGCCGTCGCCGAACGTGGCCGGTATATAGTGGAGTAATAGCGATTAAACAGCCTGACCGTAACCAACAACAAGGTGCAAAAAGTAACCGTCCTGCCATCAATGACGAAATTCGAGCAAAAGAAGTTCGTCTTGTTGCTGCAGATGGTGAGCAACGAGGAATTGTTTCTTTAACTGAAGCATTAAAAGCTGCCGAAGATGCTGATCTTGATCTTGTTGAAATTGTGGCAAATGCTGAGCCACCTGTTTGTAAGATTATGGATTATAACAAGCACTTGTTTGATCTAAAACAAAAGCAGAAAGATGCCAAGAAAAAGCAGCATCAGGTGCAAGTGAAAGAGATTAAATTGCGTCCTGCAACAGATGTTGGTGATTACCAAGTGAAATTGCGTGCAATTTTAAAATTCCTTGAAGAAGGAAACAAAGTTAAAATTACTTTGCGTTTCCGTGGTCGTGAAATGGCGCATCAGGATTTGGGTCTAGTGCAATTGCAAAAAGTTGAGGCAGATGTTGCCGAATTTGGTGTAATTGAACAACCACCTAAAATGGAAGGTCGCCAGATGGGTATGTTGATTGGTCCGAAGAAAAGAAAATAATTCTTTGGATTAAGTAAAAGTAACGCTGTCTTTGGGCAGCGTTTTTTATTGAATAAAAAGTCTTATTGATACAGCAATAAAAAAATCGCAGTCTCATGACTGCGATTTTTAACTCATCATGTGTTGTCTAGGCTGTTACAGCATCTTGTTGTGCAATTTGTTCAGCAACCACCTTTTTGCCAATCGGAATTTGGCGAGGCAATTTTTCCTCTGGAATGATCCGCTGTAAATCAATCATCAACAAGCCATTTTGATAATCGGCATGCTGTACTTCGATATGCTCATCCAGACGCAATGACAATTTAAATGCACGATGCGCAATACCTTTATGTAAATATTCTGCGGTTTCATCTTTATTTTCTTCAGGTTTACCTAAAATAGACAGCACCTGATTTTCCAGATTGATTGCTAGCTCTTCTTGTTTAAAGCCTGCGGTTGCGACAATAATGCGATAATCATTATCCCCATGTTTTTCAATGTTATAGGGTGGATAATTCGGTGTATCGGCTTGCATCGCATAATCAAATAAATCATTTAATCGATCAAAACCAATACTACGACGGAATAATGGACTTAAACTAACACTACTCATTGATATAACCTCCTGATGTGTTCAGCAAAGTTTTATAAATAAGACCGTTACTGTTATGCCTAGCGCATCAACAGTAGTTGTCAGTCAATCATCATGTGAATACTGACAATAGATATATAAGTTCTGCTTAAAATTTTTCAAGAGAGCGTTTCAGAGGAAAAATTTAACTCGGTTGCGATAACACATACTCTCTGATTTTTAATTAAATATCATGATATTGCTGATTATTCTGCTAACTAAACTCTAAATCATGAATCCTTAATCAGGTTTTTTAGTCGCTTCAGAGTAAATGGTAACAGACTGAATGTGTTGTCTGGAGTGTTGAAGAATATGTCGAATGGTCATGTTGAGTAGAATGATATTCATATTGCGATGGAATTGAGGATCAACAGATTGATCACTTAAAACATAAGCAATTTGCATGAGGGGATCGGCACCGGAGGGTGTTGTTCGCCTGTGCAATGCAAGTGTTAGGTAATATTGATAAACCTCTTGTCTCAATTGAAAAGTCGCGGCATTGTACAAATCATATTTTTGTTGCATGAGCGACATAAATCGTAGATCAAAATGCTCGGTATGGTGTCCGGTTTCCTTGCTCAATGCAGTCATAAGACAAAAACAAAAATAATCGAGTTCTTCGGGGGGATTCAGTTTTAAACCAATACCTTCTAACTGCATTCTGGCTAATAAACTGATTTGCTTAAATATGTTATCAAAATTTGTTGTCATTTCCAGGAGGCCTGATCATTCTATTTTAAATTTTACAGTATTACAAAACCTTAGTATTGCATAACAATATATTTTTAACAATTAAAACAGTATTGCAATATCTGGTTGTAGTGATGTTTTATACCATCAGAACATGAATATAGGTCAAGCAGTACGCTATTTGAGAAAGAAAAAAGGTTGGACTCAGCAGCAGTTGGCCGATTACTCAAATACATCGAAAAGTAATATTTCCAATCTTGAGAATGGTAATCAAGGGTACAGTCCTGCAATACTTGAATATTTGGCGCGTGCATTTCATTGTTCGGTAGCACAGCTATTTTTACTTGCTGAATATCTGGATGAAGAAGGAAAAGTCACCAAGGACTGGCAGCATATGCCGATTGATACTTTGTTTATGCAATTACCAAAAGATGTACAGGACAATTTGCGTCAATTGATACATTTATTGCTTAAACCCGAGTAATGATAAATTTCAGTGCCGAGCAGAATTATTTTTGAGTAATGGTTATTTTTTATGATTAATCATTATATGATGCTTTTAATATCATTTTAATGTGTTAAAGATAATGATTGATCTCTATTATTGGGGGACACCCAATGGACATAAAATTTCAATTGCCTTAGAAGAAATGCAATTGGATTATCAGCTATTTCCCATCAATATTTCAAAAAATGATCAGTTTCAACCTGAGTTTTTAAAGATTTCTCCAAACAATAAAATCCCTGCCATTGTTGATCACGATACTTTTGATGGTCAGCCAATTGCGATATTTGAGTCTGGTGCGATTTTGCAATATTTGGGACGTAAAACAGGATTGTTCTATCCAAGTGCAGAACGTCAGCGTATTGAAGTGGAACAATGGTTGATGTGGCAAATGGGCGGATTTGGTCCGATGTTAGGGCAGAATCATCATTTTTCCCGTTTTGCACCTGAACGACTGGCGTATCCTACCAAGCGCTATCAGGATGAAACCAAACGCTTATATGGTGTTTTGGATCATCGCCTACAGGATCGTGATTATGTCGCGGGAGAATATTCCATTGCCGACATGGCGATTTTTCCATGGATGCTGCGTTATGACTGGCAAAGTATTGATTTGAATGATTTCCCAAATGCCAAATTGTATTTTGAGCGTATGCAACAGCGTGAAGCTGTTAAAAAGGCATTGGCGATTCAGGTTTAATGAATGCTCTCTGCGAAAAAAGACTTTTAAAATTTAAAAAACATCTATAGAATATCGCATCCCTTACCTGCAAGTCGTATTGCAATGGTGCAAACGTGCTGAACAGGTGCATAAAGAGGTTGTTATGGCAGTTAAATTAAAAACTCGCCGTGGTGCAGCTAAACGCTTTAAAGCGACTGCAAACGGTTTTAAACGTAAGCAAGCATTCAAACGCCACATTTTGACCAAAAAATCTGCGAAACGTATCCGTCAATTGCGCGGCTGTGTAATGGTTCACGTAAGTGATGTTGCTTCAGTTCGTCGTATGTGCCCATACATCTAAGGAGATTTTAAATGGCTCGTGTAAAACGTGGTGTAGTGGCTCATCGTCGTCACAAAAAAATTCTTGCTCGCGCAAAAGGTTATTATGGTGCTCGTTCACGTGTTTATCGTGTAGCGTTCCAGGCAGTAATCAAAGCTGGTCAATATGCTTACCGTGACCGTCGTCAGAAAAAACGTCAATTCCGCGCATTGTGGATTGCACGTATCAATGCTGGTGCACGTCAAAATGGTTTGTCTTATAGCCGCATGATTGATGGCCTGAAAAAAGCACAAGTCATCATTGACCGTCGTGTATTGGCTGATATTGCTTATCATGATGCGGTTGCATTTGCTGCTTTGGCTGAAAAAGCGAAATCTGCATTGGCTGCCTAAGTCATTAGGATGAAAAAAGGACCGCATATTTGCGGTCTTTTTTATTTACGGGCCACAATGGCAAGAAAGGCAATTACGGTCATCACAACCAATAAAAAACGGATAAATGCAAACTGTTCACTTAATAAGAAAATACCATACATTACTGCGAAAACTACAGCAAGGAAGAGTATGAGACTGAATAGACTCTTTATTACGCTTGGTTTATCTTCAGATAAATCGTCAGGTTCTTGGGGGATTGGAGGCGAGGGGATTTTACCAGTAATACTTTCGACAGGTAAGTTTTTGCAAGGAAGTGTCAAGCTTGTTTTATTGGTCATACCCGCTTGTGGATAGTCATTTGCAGCTCTACAAATCAGACTTATCAATTCCGTACCTAATGTTGTCTGATATTCATTAAACAATTTATATTCTTCATCGGACAATAGATGATAAGGACTACTGTCATTTTTAGGATGACAATAACTTTCTAAATCTAAAAATACACTTTGCATTTGTTTAATTAAGGAAAATGCTAAATTGTCACTTAAGGCTTGGTCTTGAATTAGAGGGGTGTCGTATCCATCCTGATAGAGATAAAGATTATTGGTCGCTTGTAATGGTTTTGCTTCATAGGGATAGTACTGAGCTGAGAACATTATATCCTGTAAGTTTTGCGCATAATTTTGCCATTCAATAGGTTGTACAAATGCTTTGACAGATTCTACTTGCGCTATACTAAGTCGGTATAATGTAAATAATGCATACGGGGAATGATTTTGATCACTTTCAAAACCCAAAAAATCTCGTGGATCACAATTTGAAGGTACTGTGATTTCGGTTTTAATTTTTTCAATACACGGTAATAGGGCATAGGTTTCTGAATTTTTGAAACTTAAAATAAGAATAGCCTGATTGCGTTGCTGGAAATGATTTAAACAGGGGAAATCTAAAATAGGATGATGAAAGGGCTGGGATTCAAAGAGTTCCACCAATGGAACAAGGTGTACTGTAGCAAGTTCTTGCTGGGATAAATGCACCGTAAAATGTTCGGTAGAATCATAGATTAGATCGCCTGTATTAAAATCTCTGACCAGAAAGATTGTCCCCAATCTCTTGATCCATGCATGTTCGATATAGGGATAATAAGTATCATGCCTTAAATAAGCATTTATTTGTTGATGAAGGGCAAAAATGAAATGCCAGGATTGATCATACATAGTTGGATTATTCTTCTGTGAAAGCTTGGCTTAATTTCGAGTTACTTTTGATTTTAAATAATAATGTGATATTTATTTAAAAATTGATGTATAGATTTGTATAGGGGTTAAAAATATTTGTTTTTTTGGTCCCCATGCGACATGAGGACCAAAGCAATATATTTTTGTTTGGTTAATAGTATTAGAAAATCCGCTTGTCATCCTGACGTTTAGGCAATTGATCGATACAGTGTTTTAGTTTTGCAGCAATTTCCATATAACTTTCATAGGCTGCATCCTGTACTGCAACACTCGGTTTACCTTTATCTGCATTTTCCCGAATGGAGGCATTGAGTGGTAAACGACCAAGCAAGGGAATATGATAGGCTTGTGCCAGTTTATCGCCACCGCCTACACCAAAAATCTGCTCTTCAAATCCGCAATTTGAACAGATATGCGTCGACATATTTTCGACTACACCCAATACTTTAATATTTACCTTATTAAATAGCTCAATGCCTTTTTGTGCATCCAGCAAGGCAACATTTTGAGGTGTGGTCACAATCACTGCGCCGGATACAGGAATGCGTTGTGCCAGCGTAAGCTGAATATCTCCTGTACCGGGTGGCATATCAATGAGTAGCACATCAAGCGTTGGCCAGAGGGTCTGGTTAAACAATTGCATTAAAGCCCCGGTTGCTTTCGGACCACGCCATGCGACAGGTGTTCGGCCATTTCCTGTCAAATGACCTATGGATAAGACTGGCATACCATAAGCTTCGAGTGGTACAAACTGTTCATTTTCAATTAACGGACTTTGTCCTTCATTGCCAAGCATGGTTGGAATGCTGGGACCATAAATATCGGCGTCGAGTACACCCACTTTTAACCCTAATTTTTGTAGTGCCAATGCTAAATTGACAGTGGTGGTGGACTTACCGACACCGCCTTTACCAGAGGCAACCACAATCACATGCTGGATATGTGGATGAGGTTTTAGTTGTGCTTGAGTTGGTGCAGCTTTTTGAATTGGCGCTTCACTTTGTTGCGGCTGATAATTTGCTTGCGCTTGTGCCAAATGCGCCTGACTAGCCGAAGCATCAACGACAGGTGGAACAGGGCTTTTACTGGTTTCTTTCTTTTTTTGTATGACATGCAGATTCAGTGTGTGGACGCCTGCCTGTGCAAGTTGAGCACTTAAATCATCATGAATTTTTTGTAAATGATCAACTTCATCTTCATAAACAAAGATGCTCAGTTGTAAGGTATTTTGTTCAACATTTAGTTGGGTAATACGTTCTTGTAGTGTGGTATTGGTATTTGGAAAGCTAAACTGCTCCAGACAAGCTTGAATTTTGGTTTCATCAATCTCTTGATCAGGGCTAAATTTTGCTTTTAACGCAGAAAACCAAGACATCTTAAACTCCAAGCAAATTTTACATTATCATCATGATGGTAGTTTACCTGTAATATAGGATAAGGTTAAGTACAATTAGGGTTTATTGAGATTTGATAAATAGGTTGCGTTGTAGGCTAAAATTTCTTTAAACAAGGCATGAAACGTAGGCAATGGTTATTTCCTTGTCAAGTTTCATAACGAAGTTTAGGGGGATTTTAGCCACAACCCTTTGGGACTAGGGTATTTTTTGACGCTACTGCGTTATGAATAGTTCATTTAGAATCACTAAATCTCACCATCCATGCCTTGTATCGCCTAAAAAATACCCGTTGTCGCAACCATAGATTAATTCTCAACAGACCCTAAAAAGCCGATTTAAATTTATGATGAAATTTAAATCGGCTTCGGCTTAACGTGTGTGCGTAAATAAATTAGCCTTTAAATTTATTTTTTAATTCATCAAATTTTTCAGTCGCTTGCGTTTTTAAATCACCAAATTTTTCAGTGGCTTGTGCTTTCAAGTCTTCAAATTTATGGGTTGCTTCTTCTTTAAGTTCAGCAGCCTTTTGTTTGGCTTCTTCCAGTTTTTGATTGGCTTCGGTTTTTAGATGCTCAAACTGATCTTTGGCTTTTGCTTTGGTATCATCAAGTTTGGCTTTCGCTTCGTCAACTTTTGCCTCTACCGCAGCTTTGTCTTCAGCATGATGTTCTTGAACATCTTTTTTTAGATCATCTAACTTTTTTTCACCTTCAAGTTTGGCTTCTTTTGCCGAATGCTTTAAATCATCTACAGTTTTTTCGGCCTGCAATTGGGCTTCTTTGGCTTTGTGTTTGATGTCATCACCAAGTTCGCTGGCTTTTGCTTTTAGGTCATCTATTTTATTTTCAGTTGTCATCGGGTTTACCTCATTTTATCGTATCAAGATTCTGGAGCATCTACTTTATGCTATTCACAGGCATTAAGTTTATAACTATTTCTTATTTATACATCATTTCATAAAGATAAGTTGATTTTGCTGCAATTTGATACAAAGTAAATACACAATCCATAAAGCGATCTGTTTTTATTAAGGATGCTTTTTATGGCATTGATTATGGCATTGATCAGTAGGGTGAAAATTTAAATTGTTGTGAAAAGATTTCAGTGAATCCATTATGCAACTCATGGTCAAGTCATGTAAAATCAAGGCCGTCAAATTTTTTAGTGAATGAGCGTTATGTCTGCACGTAAAATCCTGGTCACCAATGCTTTACCCTATGCCAATGGTCCTATTCATATGGGACATTTGCTTGGTTATATCCAAGCAGATATTTGGGTTCGGGCAATGCGTGCGATGGGACATGATGTAATTTACGTCTGTGCAGATGATGCGCATGGTACAGCGATCATGTTGCGTGCCGAAGCCAATGGCATTACACCAGAACAGCAAATTGCCAATGTGCAAAAAGAACATGAACGTGATTTTGCTGGATTTGGCATTAGTTTTGACCATTATGATTCAACCCATAGCGAAACCAACAAATTGCGTTCCGAAGATATTTATATCAAGAACCGTGATGTCGGTAATATTGTTGTGCGTCCTGTGACACAGTTATTCGATCCGGAAAAACAGATGTTTTTATCAGATCGTTTTATTAAAGGCACCTGCCCAAAATGTGATGCAGAAGATCAGTATGGTGATTCCTGTGAAGTTTGTGGAACCACGTATAACGCGACGGAACTTAAAAATCCACGTTCAACCTTAAGTGGTGCTACACCGATTGAAAAATCATCTGATCATTATTTCTTTAAATTGCCTAATTTTTCGCAGTATCTGCAACAATGGACACGAGATTCAGGTCGATTGCCAGTATCGATTGCCAATAAACTTGATGAATGGTTTGAAGCAGGATTAACTGATTGGGATATTTCCCGTGATGCGCCGTATTTTGGCTTTGAAATTCCCGATGCGCCGAATAAATATTTCTATGTTTGGGTCGATGCGCCAATTGGTTATATGTCTAGTTTTGAAAACTATATTAAGGCTCAACGTCCAGAATTAAGTTTTGATGAGTACTGGAATAAAGACAGTAAACATGAGGTTTATCATTTTATTGGTAAAGATATCGTTTATTTCCATGCTTTATTCTGGCCAGCGATGCTAGATGGTGCTGGTTATCGCACCCCAACCGGTTTATTTGTTAATGGCTTTCTGACAGTCAACGGTCAGAAAATGTCAAAATCTCGTGGTACGTTTATCAAGGCGGAAACGTATCTTGAGCATTTAAATCCTGAATATTTACGCTATTATTTTGCTTCTAAACTGTCCGATAAAGTTGAGGATTCGGATTTAAATCTGGATGACTTTATCCAGAAAGTAAATTCTGATCTGGTGGGCAAAGTGGTCAATATTGCCAGTCGTTGTGCCAAATTTATCAATAAAGATTTTAATAATACCTTATCGGAAAATTGTGCAGAACCTGGATTGGTACAAAGCTTTATTGATGCAAGAGTTTCAATCAGTAAAGCCTATGAAGATCGCGAGTTTAGTGCCGCAATCCGTGAGATTATGGCTTTGGCAGATCGTGCTAACCAGTATATTGATGAGAAAAAACCGTGGGCATTGGCCAAAGTTGCTGGCAATGAGCAACAAGTTCACGAAGTTTGTTCGGTTGGTATTAATTTATTCCGTCAACTGGCGGTGTATTTGTCGCCAGTAATACCAAAATTGGCCAATGAAGTTCAGACTTTCCTGAAACTGGAACAGTTTGATTTTGCCTCTGCCCAAACCATTTTGGTCAATCATCAGATTGCACAATTCCAGCCATTAATGCAACGTGTCGACAAAAAAGCAGTTGATGCCATGGTCGATGCGTCCAAAGATTCCTTGGCAGTAGAAGCACCGAAGGTTGAAAAGAAAAAGGCTAAAGTGGTTGAACAAAAGGTCGAGCTAAAAGCAGGCGAGGCCGACCCGATTACAATTGATGATTTTGTGAAAATTGATTTGCGTGTAGCACAAGTATTACAGGCTGATTTTGTTGAAGGTTCAGATAAGTTATTACAACTGACTTTAGATGTTGGTGAAACTGAATCTCGCAATGTATTTAGTGGTATTCGCAGTCAGTATGCACCAGAAGATTTGATTGGTAAATTGGTGGTCATGGTGGCCAATCTTGCCCCTCGCAAAATGCGTTTTGGGATTTCCAATGGCATGGTGTTATGTGCGGGAAATGATCAGGGTTTATATATTATCTCCCCTGAAAGTGGTGCCAAACCGGGTGATAAGGTATCTTGACCCTCAAATAAAAAAAGCGGCTGATTGATTAGATGCCGCTTTTTTTATTTTTGACATAATGAAATTAAGCTGTTGCAGTTGCTTTCAGGCTCTGCATATCAATCACAAAGCGATATTTGACATCACTTTTTTCCATGCGGTTAAACGCGTCGTGAATATCTTGAATGTTAATAAGTTCGATTTCTGCGGTGATATTATGTTCGGAGCAGAAATCAAGCATTTCTTGTGTTTCTAGTAAACCACCTACAGCTGAACCTACTAGACTACGTCGACCAAGTTGTAAAGACAAGCCAACGTTTTTGATGTGAATCCCTTCTGGGGGAATACCTACACAAATATGTATACCATCAAGTTTGAGTAAGGATAGATAAAAGTCAAAGTCATGTTTAGCACTAACTGTATCTAAAATAAAATCGAATGATGATTTTACTTTCTCGACTTGTTCAGGGTTAGTGGTTAAAATAAAATTGTGTGCCCCTAATTTTTTTGCATCAGATTCTTTACTTGGGGAAGTACTTAATACAGTAACTTCTGCACCTAAAGCTACACCAAATTTGACAGCCATATGACCTAATCCACCTAAACCTAATACAGCTAATTTGTGACCTTTACCTACTTTCCAGTGTTTTAATGGTGAATATGTAGTGATTCCTGCACAAAGCAAAGGTGCAGTTGCTGCAAGGTTTAGATTTTGAGGAATATGTAAGGTAAACTGTTCATTGCTAACAATAGTATTTGAATAGCCACCATAGGTTGGTAAGTTATCTTGATATTTATCCAAATTATTATAGGTTGCTACTACACCGTGTTCGCAATATACTTCTAGACTTTTATGACAATTTGTACAATGGCGACAAGAGTTTATTAGTGTTCCGACACCAGCAAGATCGCCTACCTTGAAATTTTTAACGTGTTGACCAACATCTACTACACGACCAACGATTTCATGTCCTGGTACCATTGGGAAAATGCCTTCAAACCATTCATTATTGATTTGGGCCAAATCTGAGTGACAAACTCCACAATATAAAATTTCTATTTGTACATCATGTGGTCCTACATCACGGCGTTCGAATGACCATGGTTTAAGTGTATCGTTTGCCTGATGCGCTGCATAACCTAATACTTGAATTGACATAGTTTTTCCATACTTGTTGTAAATGATAGCGCTATTCTAGAAAGAGTTGGGTAAAACGAATATGCAATTACTATGAGATTCTTGCCCATTTCTCCAAATTATATTTCAAAACGTCGTGTGTAAAATTCTAAACTGTTAAAATTACTGCTCTATATTTTTGTATTAATAGCTATGCCAGCATTCAAATTTCTAACTCAGCAACAACAACTTGCTCGCCATATTTTATTTTGGACAGAAAATAAGTTGCAATATGATATTCCTGAACTTGATATAAAATTATTTCGTCGTGATTCTCCGACAGAACCTGTAAGTTCTATGCAAGCTGCGAGTTTATGCGTAATTGCACAGGGTAAAAAGCAGGTTATTCTTGAAAATGAAAAATATATTTATGATTCAAAACATTTTTTAATTACTGCAATTGATTTACCAATTGTGGGTACAGTGATTGAAGCTTCCCCAGAACAACCTTATTTGGGACTAATGCTTGGCTTAGACTTATCGGTAATTACACAGATTTTAATTGACTTTCCACAACTTGAAAGACAATACAATCACTTAAACCAACAGCATTTAGAAAATAAAAATACAAGCAAAATGGGGATTGCAATAGGTCAAAATAATGGTCAACTTACAGAGGCTCTTTGTCGTTTACTCAATTTGATTAATCCTACAAACAATAATATACAGCAGGATTTAGTTTTTCTTGCGCCTTTAATTAAAAAAGAAATTTATTATTATCTCCTGTGTAGTGAACAAGGACAAAGACTGAGACAATTTGTATCTCGAGAAGCACATGGATACCGAATTCTAAGAAGTATTCAATGGTTACGAGAAAATTTCCCACAACAATTTAAAATTGAAGATCTTGCTAAATCCATTGGCATGAGTGTTTCAAGTTTTCATCAACATTTTCGAGAAGCAACTTCAATGAGCCCATTACAGTATCAAAAAAAATTGCGTTTAAATGAGGCTCGAAAACTTATCATGACTGAAAACTTAGATATTTCTGTGGCAGCTATGCAAGTCGGTTATGAAAGTTCTTCTCAATTTTCGCGGGAATATCATCGATACTTTGGTATAGCTCCCTCTTTTGATTTAAAACAGCATAAACTTTAAGATAAACAATAATCTATCTTAAAGAACTTAAATTAATCAATAGATGCCTGCAATCTTGTTATATATCCATGTGTTGTTCATTTAATTTGCTAGATTTATTGAGCTTGTAAACTGATAGGACTGGAAGCATCAGATATAAAATGAAATAATTATTTCATACCAAAAATTAATTTAATCCCCAATATCCCCAAAATTCCACCAGCCAAGCGATCAAAGACTTTTTTACTGCGTAAATAAACTTGTCGCGGTTTTTGTGAAGATAGAATCACTGAAACAAATGCATACCAGCCCGCATCAATCATAAAACAGAGTGCTGGAATAGCAATATAGTAATAACCAGGAATGTTTTTGGGCAAGAGTGCGGTAAAAATACCCGCCATTACGATAGCAGTTTTTGGATTACTCAGTTGTGTTAATAATCCCGAACGATAAGTGGTCCAATAATGAGTCTGTATGGTATGTGTTTGCTCAACGTTTAAGGGGGATTTGGCATGTTTTAAAATTTTATAAGCAAGCCAAAGTAGGTATAGACCCCCCATAAATTTAAGCAGCATATAAGCAGATGGCACAGCCAATAAAAATGCCTGTAAACCTAATACTGCTAATAATCCTAAAATTGCAGCACCTGTCCCTGTGCCTAATGCTGTCACCAGACCATGTTTCCGGGATTTCGCAATTGAATTTTGGGCGACACAAATAAAACTTGGACCGGGACTCATGGCACCAAGTATTAAAGCCATTGCGATTGACATGAGTGGAAATAAAAAATCCATGGAAACCTGATAGAAGATAACGAAAGTAAAAGTTTAACAGTTTTATTGAAAATTTTCTTGGGACAAATATATCCGCTTTATGTGGTAAACGACGGCGATTCTAATCATATAAAAATGAATTCTTAAAATTGTATAAAAAATTAACAGAAATTATGAAAAAATGGTAATAAACAGCTAGAAATGACGATAAAGTGATCATTTGGATGGGAAATCTAAAAAAAGTTAAGGAAAGGGGTTGCGTTGGTAGGGGAATACTGTAGAATGCACATCCATCGGCGGTGATGCAGATTAAAACTTGTTGAAAAACAGGGTGTTAGTTGGAACTTAAGGGTTTTTATTAATATTTGGTTTGAAGGAATAAGTTTAGAAATAATCGAAATTACTAGTTGACTTTAAAGAGATTTAGGGTAGAATAGCCGACCTAGCTTGCTGGTGACGAATCAGTAGGAAGATCATTAAGAGCATAGAAGAACAACTTGTGTGGATTTTTACTGGTTGGTTGATGAATATATTTCATTAATTAATTGGTTTAAATTACTCGAAGTTTATTTGAGAATATTTAAGTCAGTACGATTGATGAGCAAGAATT
>NZ_NEXX01000007.1 GCF_002174125.1 Acinetobacter populi | reverse complement strand
TCCCTTCCCGAACTCAGAAGTGAAACCTCTTCGCGCTGATGGTAGTGTGGGGTTACCCATGTGAGAGTAAGTCATCGCCAGCTCATTATTCAAAACCCCCAAGCTGATGCTTGGGGGTTTTTTTTAGTCTGCGCTTAAATTCGCGTTTTATTAAGAGAGTTGCCGGCGTGCATGCTTAAATGCAGTTCTTAGGCCTTCTTCCAACGTCGGGTGATAATAAGGCTGTGCTAATAAATCGGATAAAGTGGCATCTTTAGCAATCATCCAGCTAAGTAAATGGGCGAGATGTTCTGCATGTTCAACAAATAACTCTGCGCCGAGTAATTTTTGAGTCACATGATCAATATACACTTCTATAGCTCCTTTATTTTTGCCAAGTACCAAAGCACGTCCTTGTTTTTCATAAGAAACAAAGCCAGTAACAAAATCTTTATTCTCTTTTTTGAGTTGTTGATAAGACTGTCCTACAATTGCCATTTCGGGGGCGCTAAAGACGATACTTAAAGGCGTAAGGGCTTTAATCTTTTCAACATGTGGATAATGCAAGCAGTTATGCACAGCCATTTTTCCTTCATGTGCGGCTTCATGCTGTAATGGCGTTAGGGTGAGTGCATCGCCAACAATAAAGATAGGTAAATCTGCTAACTGTTTGGTGTGAGTGTTAAGAGGTAGGTCTTTAAGATTTTCAAAGGCAGGGTTAATTTTTTGCAGATCCAGAGTGTTTAACAAAGAAGAGCGGCCTGTGGCACTTAATATATAATCCACATAAAGCGTTTTGAGTTCTTGATCAACTCGATATTCAATTTTAACCTGATCATTCTCAAGTGTTACATGTTGCGGCAATGTTTCAAATAAAATATCTAGTTCTTGCCCTAACTCTTGTTGGGCAAGTTGCTGTAAATCTGGTGATGATAGTGATCCAACCTTACGACTTCGTGCAAAGATTGTGGTTTTTACACCTAGACGATGGAAGGCTTGAGCTAGTTCAATGGCGATAATTCCACTTCCAATCACGGCAATAGATTGTGGTAATGTTTCAAGTTCGAAAATTTGATCAGTAGTGATTAAGTGATGTTTTAATTGTTTTTTCCAGTCCTGATCGAAATTTGGTGTGGAACCGACTGCAAGAATAAAACTCTTGGCTTGATATTGTTTTCCATTCACCTCGATTGTATTTTGATTGATAAAACTGGCCTTTCCAGAAATTTTATGTTGCTCATCCCAGTGATTTACTTCTTTTAATGTTGCTGTGGTAAAACGATCCCTTAATTTACGTAAATGTGTCATAACTAAAGTTGTGTCGGCATGAATCTTTAAATTCAGACCGACTTGGTTTGCATGCTCTGCATCATAAAGGCGATTTGCTGTTGAAATCATGACTTTGCTGGGCATACAGCCAACACGGGCACAAGTGGTATCCCAAGCACCATCGTTAATAATTAAAATGTTTTGAGTATGTTTTATGGCTGCTTTATAGGCACTAATACCCGCTGTTCCTGCACCAATGATGATGATGTCGTACATATTAAAACTCATATTTTAATTCCCTTGTAGAATAGTATTATCTTGACTAGATTTATGCTTAAAAAAATAGTTTAATTACTTATAATGTTATAGTTTGTAATTATAGATTAATATCTTAACGGAATTGTTAAAGAAATCTGAAAATAGACTGTTTAATTAAAGGAAATATTGGGGTAAAAGATGATTGATAGTAATATTTTAAAAATTACAGCATTGGCGGCTTCACTTGCCTTAGCTGGTTGTGGCGGTGGCGGCGGATACTATGGTGACAACTCTTCAACCTCTACAGATAGTAGTTCAACAAGCTCTTCGGTAAATGTTTCGAATATTACGTTGACAGACAGCAGCGGCAAAATAGTAACCACAGTTTCAACATCTGGTGTTACAGCAACAGTAACAGTTAAAAATGCGAGTGGTGCGCCAATTAGTGGCGCTATAGTTACATTTTCTGGCGATAATATGACATTTAGTACAACTAATGGTTCAGTTGTAACAAATGTTGATGGGGTTGCAACGATTGGAATCACCCCCACAGATTCCACAGTAACGGGTGCTTATGTTTTAACTGCATCAGCATCGTATGATGGAACGACGAATACCAATACTGCAAATGTAGAGTTTAGCAAAACAGATATTGTCATTTCAAATTTAACCTTAGCAAGCTCAACACTTGAGTCTGGTGGATCTACACTATTAAGTCTTGTAATAAATGATACTGATGGAAATTATCAAAACGGTCAGACTGTAAATTTTACAACAACATGTGGTAGCTTTAGTGATGCCAGTTTGGTTTCTTCAAGTGAAGGGAATGTGGCTACTACGTATTATGCGTATGATGCAGAGGGGAAGTTATGTAGTGGTTCACAAACAATTACAGCAACACCAGTGACAAGTACATCTAATACACAAACTGCATCCGTTACAATAGAAACAGCAACAGCAACCTCGATTGTTTATACTACTACAGACGAAATAAAATTGGCAATTAAAGGTAGTGGTTCTTCGTCTACTGGTCAGATTGAATTTATTGTTTATTCAAATGGTACAGCACTTGCAAATCAGGACGTAACATTAAGTATAAAAAATGCACCAAGAGGGTTTAGCTTTATCACTGAAGGAAATACTGCAAACAAAATTGTAAAAAGTAATAGTGCAGGAAAAGTTATTGTAAATTTATATCCGGGAAATACGCCTGGCCCTGTAGAGGTTGAAGCAACATTGACAAGTGGTTTCAGTGCATTATCTAAAAATGTAACAATAACAACAGGCCGTGCCACTCAAAATAGTTTTAGCTTATCTGTATCTAAAAATTCATTACAGACAGATATTGATGGGGATACTGCGACGATTACAGCAATGTTAGCTGATCGAAATGGAAATAGTGTTCCTGATGGTACCGTAGTTAACTTTGTTACAGAAGGTGGAAAAGTAGATGGTTCATGTTCGACCAGCAATGGTCAATGTTCGGTAACGATACGTACCCAAAATCCTCGTCCTGCTGATGGTCGTGTGAGTGTACTGGCTTATGTAGAAGGTGATAAATCTTATACTGATGTAAATGGTGATAATACTTATACTATAGGTACAGATAAACTAACTAGTAATATTGGTAGTTTTTTCCGTGATGATAATGAAAACAATACATATGATAGTGCTAATGGTGAATTTAAATACGATCGGGTTTTATTAGGTAATAGTCAGGATTGTGCAGCATCAACATTTACACAACCAAATATTGCGGGCACTTGTGATGATCAATTAGCTGCTATTTTACGCAGACAAGTTGTTATATATTTTGCATCAAGTACGGCAACGATTCCAGATGCTTCAGCCAGCGGTTCACTATTGAGCTTTAATCTTTATGGTAACAGCAGTCTAACAATACCTATGCCATCTGGAACTACAGTTGCTGTAACGCCAACAGATGGAACAAGTAGTAATAATCTAACTTGTTCGGCAGAGCTATCTTCTGGTAGTACACCAGTTGCGAATATTGCATCAAGTACCTATTATGCATATAAATTAACAGGATGTGCTGTAGGTGATAGTTTTAAAATAACTGTAACAGCTCCGAATGGAAAAATATCGAATGAATATGTAAACTATAAATAGAAATCATCAATAGAACAGCACTTCGGTGCTGTTTTTTTATTCTTATTATAATGCTGTACCAACACTGACAGTCGCTGTTGGGCGGAATTGCATAGATTGGCAGCCTACAATAGAAACAATACACAGGCTGATCAGGAGAAATTTTAACATTTGATTTTTGACCAAAGAAATAAAGCAAAATCATAGGGCAGCACAAATTGTTTTTATAGATTTGTGCTGTTTATTTTTGTATGAATAATTTTGACTAGTCGTCCAGCAAATCCATCTGTTTTGCCAACTGATATAGATTATTGGAACGATTGCCGGTACGGCAGAACATTAAAATGGGCTTGGGTAGTTCATTAAAATGATTGGCAAAAGTTCGGACGTCGAGTTCGGTGATCTGACCTGAAACAACCGGTTGATAGACATAGTCCAAGCCTGCTTTACGTGCAGCTTCTTCGATTTGTGCAGAGGTTGGTTGCTCGGTACCGCCCTCTAGATCAGGGCGATTATTAATTACAGATTTAAAGCCTTTTTCAACCACTTGCGGAATTTGTTCTGGCGAAATTTGACCTGCAAATCCAACATGTTGTTCCATCATAATTTCCTTTAATCGTACATTTAATAAGGGTATGATAACACTACAATCTGCTTTATAAAGATGGATTTTTATAGCAGATGATGAATTTTTTGGTAATAAAAATTAAGATAAAGGAAGTGCTTAAGTGTTTAGTTATACGATGGAGCCTTTATATTTTCAAAGTGAACAGGAAATTATCGCTGCCGATTTTTATCGACCCAAATTATTAAAAACACCTGCTGTGATTGTGATGGCACATGGTTTGGCCGCAGAGCGAAGTTTTGGTTTGGCGGTTTTTGCCAAACGATTTGCACAGGCAGGTTATGCTGTTGTGGTATTTGATTATCGAAATTTTGGTGGGAGTACAGGCAAGCCCAGAGGTTTGGTATCGATACGGCAACAGTTACAGGATTGGGAAAATGTATTATTACAATTACAAAAACGACGGGATATTAATACCAGAAAAGTGGTTTTATGGGGCACTTCATTAAGTGGTGGACACGTCCTTAGTCTTGCGCCGCAGTATAAATATGTACAGGCTGTGATTACACAGGTTCCCTATATCGATGGACAAGAGAGTCTAAAGATTTATCCCAAAAAATATTTAACCCGATTGTCTAGCATCGTGGCAAAAGATTTTATGAGTAAACAGTTGGGATTGGAACCGCATACCATTGCAGTGATTGCCGAGTCGGGGATTCGTTGTTTTGCTTCTGCTGATAGTTATTCTGGCTTTTTAAGTATTGTGCCACAGCATGTAGAACGTATCGAAGAAATTCCGGCACGTATCATGTTTAGCTTGTCACGTTATCGGCCAATATTAACCGTACGCAAAATCACGGTACCCGTGTTTTTACTTGGGGTGACGCAGGATCAAATCGTGCCGATAGAGATAACGCGCTTATGTGTTACCAATCTTGCACCATTTGTACAGTATCATGAGTTTCCGGTGGGACATTTTGATGTGTATCATGGGCAATGGTTTGAAAAAAATATTTCGATGCAGATTGATTTTTTGCATCAACATATAGGAGTTGAGTCATGATAGTTGTATGTCCGCATTGTATGAAAAAAAATAATTTGCCTGCTGATGTGCCAGTTGCAGAAGCACAATGTGGGCAATGTGATCAGGATTTATGGTCGGCGCATCCGATTGCACTCAATGATGATAATTTCATGCATTTTGTCCCGAATACTGAAATCCCGGTATTTGTTGATTTTTGGGCAGAATGGTGTGGTCCGTGTAAGGCAATGGCACCAGTATTTGAACGTTTGGCTGCACAATATAAAACAGTGCAGTTTGCCAAGGTGGATACAGAAGTTTCTCCAAAACTTAGTCAATTTTTTCAAATTCGCAGCATTCCGAGTTTAATTTTATTCAAACAGACGACTCAGCTAGGTCGAATTGCTGGTGCAATGAATGCGACACAGTTAGAATCATGGCTACATCAACATAAGATTCAGAAGTAGGAGTTAATATGGTCGCAGAGCCAAGAGGTAATCTTTCTTTACAGACGATTGCCATGCCAGCAGATGCCAATTGGAGCGGAGATATTTTTGGTGGATGGTTGGTATCACAAATGGATCTGGCGGGTGCCATTCATTCAGAGCGTATTAGTCGTGGGCGTTGTGCAACCATTTCAATTCATGAAATGACTTTTATGGTTCCGGTGAAGATTGGAGATGTGATTTCCTGTTATACCGAGATTGTGAAAGTGGGCAATAGCTCTATGCAGGTTCATATTGAGGTGTGGAGTAAGAGTAATCAGCGTGAATTTCCCAAAAAAGTAACTGAAGGTATTTTCACCTTTGTTGCTGTTGATGCAGAAGGTAAAAAACGTCAAATTCCTGACGATGTCAAAGCTGAATATCAAATTAAGTAATTTTTATCTGTGAAGATTGCACCTGTTTCATCTTGTATGTGTTGAAACAGGTGTTTTTTATTGTAGATTAAGAGGCAGTTTTTAGCGTCTGATCTTTTTGCATTTTGCCATCTTTTTGATAAATCACATCATAATCATCGAGGTTAAACTTGGACAAACGTTGTTTCAGCGTTTTTAATGACCATGGCCAAGCAGCAAAATTACGCCCGTTTTGATCCAGATAATAGCTTTTACAGCCACCACTATTAAACACGGTGCTTTGCAGGTGTTGCTGGATCAGTTGATTATGTTGTGCAAGCACATCAGCCTTGATGGTGAACTTGCGTATGGCTTGTTGTTTCATCTGGGTTAAACCGTCAACAATATAATCGAGTTGGGCTTCTGCAAGTCCGATAAAGGAATCATAGACCAATACATTCGGTCCCAAAATTAAAAAAGCATTGGGAACATGTGCAAGGCTTGTGCCTAGATATGCTTCTGGAGAACTGTTTTTCCAGCGATCTGCCAGAATTTCACCTTTTTCATCTTTAACACGTTTGCCAATCGGGGGATGTGATACATCAAATCCTGTACCCCAGATGATGACATCGACTTCATGACGTTCACCATTGGCTGCAATCACTACATTATTTTCAACTTTAACCAGACCATGAGGAATCAACGTGGTATTTTCTGCTTGCAGTGCAGGGTAATAGTTGTTTGCAAACAATAAACGCTTACAGCCAATGGTAAAGTTGGGCGTGACATCTTTTAATAGTTGTGGATCATTGATTTGATATTTCAATACTTGTTTAAACAATTGATTAACTGGCTTTAAAAATATCGGATGCCGTAATCCAAAATTAATGGCATTCAGTGAACGTGCCACTGTTTTGCGCCAGTTATGCTGTAAGGCCGGATACTTGGCAATCATTGACTGACTAAACTCACCCAGTGGTAGATCTGGCTTTGGCACTACCCATGGTGCTGTGCGCTGGAAGACATACAATGCTTTGGCTTTGGGCTGGATTTGTGGAATAAATTGAATGGCGGATGCGCCTGTACCAATCACTGCAATACGTTTGTCCGTTAGATCATAATCATGATTCCAGCGTGCAGAATGGAACATCTCGCCGTTAAAGGTATCAAGACCTTCTAATTTTGGAATTTGTGCTTCGGTAATTGGTCCGGTCGCGAAAATCACGGTTTTTGCCTGATAATCGCCTGTACTGGTTTTTAATTCCCATAAGGCCAGTTGTTCATTCCAATTGGCATCAAGAAGCTCGGTATTAAAGACAATTTTATCCTGAATATTAAACTGACGGCTGACATGCTCCAGATAATTTAGAATTTCTGGTTGCCTCGCAAATAAATGCTGCCATTTTGCATTGGGCGCAAAAGAATAGGAATATAATGCAGAAGGTACATCACAACCGCAGCCCGGATAAGTATTGTCACGCCAGGTTCCGCCAACACGATCCGCCTTTTCAATGATTTTGTAGTGAGATAGATTTGCCTGATCCAAACGATATGCGGCGGCAATACCGGAGATTCCTGCACCAACAATAAACGTATCATAAATTTGAGAAGGTGTGGAGTTGTCTTTTTTGCTTGTTGTCATCGTCATTTACCTGAAGAATTACTTAAAAAACTGGTAAGAGAAACCAAGGAATTTGTTATAAAACGTTGGAGAAGTTCTTTTCATTGACCAAAATAATTTTGCATCCATTTGTGGAATGGTATAAAGCTCGCCTTTGTCAAGGCGGTCTAAAGTGAGTTTGGCGACTGCATCACTGGTGGTAAAGGCATAATTCATTAAGGCATGATCTGCCAGTTTTGAATAGCGTCCTGGAATCCGCCCGTTCTTGATGATATTGGTGGGTACAAGCGTTGGACAAAGCACATTGACCTGAATCTGATATTTCTTTAATTCTGCCGCCAATGTTTCGGACAGGGCCATCACGCCTGCTTTACTGACGTTATACACACTCATTTCTGGCGCAGCAGTATAAGAAGCCGCAGAACCGACATTAATAATGCCACCAAAACCATTTTTCTTGAGCTGGGGCACAAAGGCGTGACAGCCATGAATTACGCCCCACAAGTTGATATTCAAACACCAATGCCAATCTTCCAGACGCATTTCTTCAAATTTTCCACCTAAACCGACACCGGCATTATTGATCACCAGTGTGACCGGATGTCCCATGATTTGTTCTGCCTGATCGGCTAGCGCTTGTACTTGATCGGCCTGTGCCACATCGCATTGATAGGCATAAGCAGTTGCGCCCAGAGATTCAATTTGCTGTACGGTGTCGTTAGCAGCATTTAAATCAATATCCGCACAAATGACTGTGCCACCACGTTTTGCCAGTTGTAGTGCAAAGCTACGACCAATGCCGCTACCTGCACCTGTGACCACAGCATAAGCGTGATGGCTGAGCTTTTTTTTCTTGCCAAATAAGTTCATGTTTTTATATCCTTATTTTTATTTCTAAAGTGTATTGGTCATTTATGCACTTGCCCGAACAGGCGGCACAAATTCTTTCACAAAATAAGGCGTTAACAGACCAGTTTCGGGATGTAATAATCTGTCCTTGTAATATTCTAGATAGGCCGTGGTATCGTGATCATTGGGATGAAAGCTGAAACGTAAATAATCGAAAATATGCGGTAGGCTACTACCAAATACACCTCGTTTGGGGCCAAACAGCAGTGACCAGCTTTCTTTTGCTTCTTTCCAGAAACTTAAATTTATCATATTGCGTGGATCACGCAGGAAGGGCAGCATCATTGCACCGCTTCCTACCCCGATCATCAAGGTAATGAATGCCAGAAAAAATCCAAAGACTCTTAATGGATAGTTTGCAGAAAGTAGTTGATAAACATCATAGGCAATATCCTTATGCTCGGATTCTTCCAGCATATGCCACATCCATAAAGCACGGGCCTTTTCGTCATCGGAATGGAAAAAATTGCTTTCATTTTCCATCATGTATTGTGCCAAAACCGCAGTAAAATGTTCGATGCCCGCCATTAATGATAATTTTAAGGGCTGGGGAAATTTCAAAAAAGTATAGTTAAAGACCTGTTCGGCCAGATAACGATAAAATTGCACCGGAATATTGTTGGGGATCATGATGTCGTTATATTCATTATGCAATTTGGAATGAATGGCTTCTTGTCCAATCAAGCTGGTTAGACGTTGTTTTAATACCGGATCATGGATCATGTCACGATGATAACGGGCTGTTTCAATGACCAGCTCTTCACCATAGGTCAGAAAAATTGATAAGGCTGCAAAATAGGCTGTCGCCCATTCTTTTTGCATATAAAATTTGATATCCAGTTTTTCCGGATCAAATTTAAAATTAAAATGGCGAATAGGAATTGGGGATTTTTGATTTGCAATCTGGATCTGCTTAAGCGTTTTATCTTTAAGCTTCGCTGAAACTGCTTTTTTGACTGTCGCAATAACCATAATCAATACCTTCTCAATATAAAGATAGATCACAAAAAATATCAACCTCAGCATAAAAAAGTTTGCTTAAGTTATTCCTGCAACAAGGTCTAGCCCATTGCATTTTTGAAGATTAAAACAGATAAATTTCACTGAATATGTCAATGATGCTAGATCCGCTTATATATCTACTTTTGATTCTAGGTAAAGAAATGTGCTGCGACTTTGGCGAGAATAGACAGAGTAATTGGCAAAAACTTACAAATTGAAAGCCATCATGTGGTAAAAGGACATTGTTGTAGAATGGTGTCCTGTAAGGACAATTTTTCACAAAATAAAAAACGCCTCGAAAATCGAAGCGTCATGAATTTAAAGCAGGGAAATGATGTCTACTTTTGTTTTTTGGGTAACCAAGCCCAAACCATATGACATTGAATTGGTGATTCACCGGAATCATCAATGACTGTCACCGGAATTTCCAGATCGCCTTTTTCCTGATTCAGAATAAACTGTTGTTGCTCGGCACTTAAAGTTGCGGTGGCAATTAAGCCACCTTTAGCCACTTTCAGATAATCCACATGTAGGGATTTAATCAATAAAATTCGGTCATCCGGTACATTTAAGCCGGTTACAAAACCAGTTGCAGTTTCGGCAAGCAGTGCCATGGCAGCAGCATGTACACCTTTAATATGATTTTGCATATTGCGCTGGTTTTCAAGCCGAACCACAACTTTTGACTGACTGACCTCAAGATAACGGATATTGGCAGTACCCACCATTGGGACAATACGACCAAATGCTTTGCTCCAGATCGTGCTACGTAAAGCTTTTGGGAGCTTATACGTTGCCTGTACCACCTTAAATAAACGGTTTGCTTTTGCCATGGTCTGCCTCAATCGATTAATCTTTAAAATTATTGAATTGTAGGGGAAGACCGAATTGCTGCTCTTTTAAAAATGCCATTACACTTTGTAAGGTATCACGCTTTTTATCAGTGACCCGAATCTTATCGCCCTGAATGGAAGATTGCACTTTAATTCCACTTTCTTTAATGGCTTTATTAATTTTTTTTGCAGTATCTGCGTCAAGTCCATCTTTAAGCTTAATCACCTGAATCACATGTTTACCCGACGCCGTTGCTTTTTGCGGATCGAGTGCTTGAACATCAACCTTGCGTTTAAAAAAATGATTTTCCAGCATGTTATAGACTTGTTCACACTGGAAATCACTTTCGGTGCTGATTTTAATTTCCTTGGCTTTTTCATTTAATTCTATGGACACGTCTTGACCACGGAAGTCAAAACGGGTCGCAATTTCTTTTTGCGTGTTTTGTACGGCATGATTGACTTCAAAAACTTCAAGTTCTGACACAATATCGAACGATGGCATAATATAGACCTTTACAACACTAAACATTATTGAGATGCTAAGGGTGTTTTCTATTTTTGCCAAGTGCTGTTTTGATCAAAGGAGTGCAGAATGATCCGCAAGCAAGAAATCACCACCTTTGAATTTCCCGAAGGTGCTGTTATTTGGGATGTACGAGATCCAAAATCTTATGCCGAAGGACATATTCAAGGTGCAATCAATTGTCCGATTGATACCTTAAACGAAAGTAATTTACAGCAAGTGCCGACTGATGCCACAATTTATATTCTATGTGGCGGAGGAAGCAAGGCACCTCGAGCGGCAGAACAGTTAAATCAGATTGATGAGCAGCGTGAGTATGTGATTTTAATGGGAGGAACTCGAGCTGCACGCGATGCAGGCATGACTTTAGAACAAAGTTAATAGAGATGCTCAAAAAAGTGCCCTGATGTGGCACTTTTTTATTTTGGCAGGGGATTGTTGATATTCCAATCATATAAAAAATGTTCATCACCCTTGAACCCTAAAGTTTAAAGGGCATGGTGAGCAAAATATTTTAGATAATGTTGTTTGATTTAAATTTTAAGCGGTGTATGCCACCGTGAACATAAAAAAGTTGTACATCGCACAATCAAACATTTTCTAAGCGGTGTATGCCACCGTGAACTTATTCCATCACGGACATCTGTAATCAATAATTTTCTAAGTGGTGTATGCCACCGTGAACTGCCTCAATTTGCTGGTTGTGTTCAATACGATTTTCTAAGTGGTGTATGCCACCGTGAACTGGGCCCTTTTTGATGATATCACTTCTAAAACTTTCTAAGTGGTGTATGCCACCGTGAACGTGCATTTGAAACTAAAAATATTGACGGTCTTTTTCTAAGCGGTGTATGCCACCGTGAACGCAGCAAAAGCAGAACAGCAGGTCAAAAGTCATTTCTAAGTGGTGTATGCCACCGTGAACTTACCGCTTGTACCAGTTCGTTTGACTTGCCCTTTCTAAGTGGTGTATGCCACCGTGAACTTTGAGATCATGATGTGCTCGTTTCGTGTCAATTTCTAAGTGGTGTATGCCACCGTGAACTTAACAAAGCTGTTTCAGCATGTTCAAATTTATTTCTAAGTGGTGTATGCCACCGTGAACGTTCAAAAATATTTGGATGGGACAATTATTCATTTCTAAGTGGTGTATGCCACCGTGAACAAGTATTGATAGTTGCTACCATCAAAGCCTTATTTCTAAGTGGTGTATGCCACCGTGAACATTATTGCAATATTAATAATTTAAAGGTCTGTTTTCTAAGTGGTGTATGCCACCGTGAACCTCTGCCGTTGTCATATTGGTTGGAACTAAAATTTCTAAGTGGTGTATGCCACCGTGAACCTTTTTCTTTGCCTGTATGATTGTTGCTAACATTTCTAAGTGGTGTATGCCATCGTGAACTACTTCCGAGTGATGCAATTAGTGTGTAAACATTTCTAAGTGGTATATGCCACCGTGAACAAGTATTTCGTTCTGCTCCGCACGGGAACACATTTCTAAGTGGTGTATGCCACCGTGAACATGAAACATTGTTTTGCGGAACTCGTGGTAATTTTCTAAGTGGTGTATGCCACCGTGAACAAGCGTTGTTGGCAAGGTAAATGTATTTAAATTTTCTAAGTGGTGTATGCCACCGTGAACAAAATGCACATGGGATATTGATACTCACCCATTTTCTAAGTGGTGTATGCCACCGTGAACTCATGTCCCAGAACAACGACTGACTATGCTTTTTTCTAAGTGGTGTATGCCACCGTGAACTATTTCAAATGTTAGATGATACTTGGCTTTTCTTTCTAAGTGGTGTATGCCACCGTGAACTACGGAATTTGCCACCGTGGTACCGAATAAGCTTTCTAAGTGGTGTATGCCACCGTGAACCAACAACCCCAACGGCTTGGAAAAAGATGTTATTTCTAAGTGGTGTATGCCACCGTGAACAGCTTTTGGCGTTGTCCGGTGAATTGCTTCATTTTCTAAGTGGTGTATGCCACCGTGAACTACACACTAGATGAAGATGGTGAATTTGTGGATTTCTAAGTGGTGTATGCCACCGTGAACATAAAAATAAAGTAAAAATTAAAATGAATAACAACAAGTTATCACCAAAATACTTACAATACCAAAGATTTTGGAATTATTTTTAACTTGTTGATTGTATTGGGCTATTAAAGAGTGAAAATATATTGGGTTATTTTAACAGAATGATCTAGGAATAAAAGTTAGTCATCTTTAGTTTGATATGCTTTGGCAAATGCCACAATCACTTCTCGAACAATTTTCTTTTGTGAAGCAGGAAGCTTGATAAAAGCATCAAAGATTTCTTTATCTCTATAACCAATTTCTTCTTGCCAGTGGGCTTCTCGTTGTTGAATTGCTTTTTGGATATCTTTATCAAAAGCAAGTTCTTCGGGTGGAAGGTTGAGCCATTTGGCAAGCGTGAGTAATTTATCCGCAGGTGGAATAGCTTCACCTATCAGCCATTTTCTTACCCCTTGAAGCGTGATGGGTTTTCCAGAATAACGTAAATTAAACTCCCGTTCTAAAACGGAAGCTTTCACTTTATAACCTTGGGCTTGCATTGCAGCAATAAGTCGCTGCGCAAATTGCATTTTTGCATCTTCATTTTCCATTAACTAAAAATAAAAGTTTAATTTTTTAGTTTACTTACTTTACTTATAGTTTAGTTTTAAAATAAACTATGATTTAGTAATAAGGGTGATTTTTTGTAAAATAAAGTGATGAGATAAAATGGAAATCGCAAGTTTTGTGTTAGAAATATGTTTTTGGCTTTTGTTATTCGGGGCAATCTTTTTTCTTATTCTTTCAATTATCTATATGGATTTTATGATATTTATATGTAGTATTTTAATGGTGATTTCCAGTATCTTGCTTGCCTGCGAATTTCGGTTAAAAGTATATGATTATTTTATGAAAAAAGATTAATGTTAAAAGTGATAATAAATAGTGAATTAAAATATAAAGTTAAGGCGTTTAGGGATTCTTTTTCACCTTTTTCTTAAAACGATTGGGTCTAAGCTGATGTGCCAGCATCGCAGGTACAGGTAATGCTTCGCCAAGCATTTGACTGACAATTATTTCACTACATAAAGGCGCAAATAGAAAACCTTTGGAACCAAGCCCAGCCAGACAATACAGATTTTTAGTATTTTCATTGATTGGTCCGACCAGTGGAAAATAATCTGGTGTCTGTGCTCTTAGCGAAGCACGTCCTTGCCATTGATCAATTGGAGCGAGCTGCTGTACCAAATCAGGCAATGCATGTTGCATTAACTGTAAATTATGTTGATGGTCGCTCAGGGTAATTTCTGTTGACGCTTGATGTGGCAAGAATGAGGCACCGAAAACAAGTTGATCGGAACTTAATGGCAGGGCATAGCCGCCATAGCTAAAGCCTGTCTGCATCTGCTCAGTGGTAAAAGGCGTTTTGACTTTACACCATGACACCTGCCCGCGAATAGGTTTCAGTTGAGTCAGTTCGGGAAATAGGTGATTAACGGCAAGTGCATTACAGGCAATGACATGGGTCACATCATAATGCTGCTGGTTTTGATCTATTAAACGATAACCATGCGCCGTGGTTTCAATGTGTTGAATGTCAGCCTGTTTCCATTCAATCAATGGATGTGCCAGTACCTGTTCGGCAAATTGATGGGGAGAAAGTGTTCCGGCATAATGTAATAAACTGGCTGGTAATGGCGATTGTGCGATATTTTGCCAGGATAAAATATCTTGTGGATAATCCTGTGTTAGCGTTTGTACCTGTTCTATATTTTTGTCTTGTAATTGATAAATTTGTACTGCCTGAAATGCGGAAAATTGTTGATAAAACTTAAGAGCATATTGCCAGCTAACAGTCATTAAATGGGTTGCGACTTGCTCAATCGGGCAAAGTTTTGGATTGAGTAATGCCCGTGGATTGCCAGAACCACCAGATAATGGCTGTTCTTTTTCAAATAGTGTGACTGCTACACCACGTTGTGCCAATGTCCACGCACAGTTGAGTCCTGCAATTCCTGCACCAATAATGCTGACATGCTGTGGTGGTGCAATCTCGGGTATTGCGATTGTGCTAGCCAACAGGTTTTGTCCATCTTCGTCATTTTGATGTTGCCAAATCGCTTTGAGCATTTCCCGTTTATGACCGAAACCTTTGGGACGACGAATTGTTACCCCGTAGCTTCGTAATGCACGTTTTAATATACCGGCCACACTAAATGAGGCAAAGCTGGTGCCAAAAGCTGAAAGCCGCATGATATGACTAAAAATCTGCTCTTGCCAAAGTTCCGGATTGCAGGATGGGGCAAAGCCATCCAAAAACCATGCATTCACTGGTTGTGCTGACTGGATCAAAGGAAAGGTCTGTGCTGCATCGCCTAACCATAAGTCAATAGAAATACGTTCTTCTGGGAATGACAACCGGTGACAACCTGCCAGAGGAAGGGGATATTGGGCAATCAATTGATCTGCCAAAGGTCTGAGCTCGGTCCAGACACCTAGGGCATGTTTTAAATCTGGCAAGGAAAGCGGATATTTCTCAACGCTAATGAAATGTAGATGGCTACGATTCGCTGGTCGAACCTGTTGCCAGAGTTGCCAGAGTGCCAGAAAGTTCAGACCTGTACCAAAACCGGTTTCACCGATTGAAAAATATTGTTGATCTTGCAGTTTTGCCAGACGTTCGGTTAAATCATTACCATTTAAAAATACATGCCGGGTTTCCAGTAAACCATTGGCCTTGGAAAAATAGACATCACCAAACTGCCGTGATAGGGGGATATCCACCCCATCAACCTGTTGCCAGTCCAGTTCGGCAGTTTGTATGGCAGGAAATTTTTCAGTCATGATTTGGCACGTATAGGCAGGAGTTTGTTACCACTGTCTGCGACGACGGGTATATAAAATGCTATAAATCACAATCCCTGCCAAGATACCAATACCAAAGGTGACGGCACCATAAATAAACATCTGGGCGCTGCGTTCACTTTGCAGAACTTGTACCTGAACACTCAGATTGTCGTTTTTAAGCTGGAGTTCCTGATTCTGTGCCAAAGCTTTTTGATTGGCCTGTTCCAGAAGTTCCAGACGTTTTTGTTGTTGTGCCAGTTCAAGTTTATGCTTTTGTTGCACATCAACCAATGTTGCAGAAACATTGGCAGGTGCAGTCCCCGAACTACCCTGACGTAACGGCGCAGAAGTCGGCGGTGTGGTTGTTGTCGCCACAGGATTAGGTTTTACTGCTGCATTGGTTGTGGTAGCAGGTTCGGTCACTGCCCAGCTTGCAGATGTCACCATACAACAAAGTAAGGACAATAATGCATGATGTTTTAACATGCGTTATTCATCCTTTGGAAAAACTTTGATAAACGGTTTGACATCCACACTTTTATATACGCCTGCATGTACATAAGGTTCATCTGCCAGCCATTGATCCAGCGCATCGTGCGAGTCAAAATCGACAATAATTACACTGCCATAAAAACCTTTGCTGGTATCATCCGCATCTTTGGGCATGGGACCTGCCACAATTAATCGTCCCTGTTGCTTTAATACATCCAAACGCTTTAAGTGCTGTGGTCGCACTTCCATACGTTTTTCTAAAATATTGTCATTGTCGGTACATTGCACAACAAATAATGGCATGGCAAGGTCTCTTATTCTGGAGATTTAAAGTGTTTGCGGACACAAAAAAACATGATCGCAATATAACTGAGGGTAAATATAATATCACCAAATGCAGTGAATTCGCCCCAGTATTTTCCGTCCATATACACAAAGCCAAAGAAGCCATGTAACGCCGCCAGAATAAAGAATTGTATGCACCAAATCCAGTTTAGACGAATCCAGCCTTTATCATCGAATTGCAGAATTGATTCAAACAATTTCTTGATGATGGGTTGTCTGTCTTTGGTGAAGTAGGGGGTTAACAGGAATGCAATACCTATACCTACATTAATGATAATGGCTTTGAGTTTGATATAGGTCACATCACTTAAAGCAAGCGTAATCCCGCCAAACACCAGTGACATGATGACGATAAACCATTGGGTTTTTTCCAGACGGAATTTCTGAAAAATAAATAAACAGCCATACACAATTAATGTTGCGATCAATAATGCACTGGTGGCGACTAAAATATGGTTTTGATCAGCATTGCCTGCGCTGCCTACCAGTTGTAATAATGGGTGATGATTGTCTTTTGGATCAGTCGTTTTATAAAAATAAAAGAAGATAATCAGTGGTAGGTAATCTAGCAGTGCTTTCATGTTACAGTAGCGTGATGAGTTTGGTGGGATAGCATAATACAAAGCATGATCGGTGTCGATTTACATATGCATAGCAATTTTTCTGATGGTGAGCTATCGCCAGTAGAACTGATTGAACTTGCGAGAGAAAAACAACTGCTGACGCTAGCATTGACCGATCACGATACGATAGACGGTAATGTTCTGGCTGCACAGCATGCTGCATTGCATGGCATTCAATTTATTCAAGGGGTTGAAATCTCAAGCTTTTGGCATCGACCCAGTATTAAAAAGACTCATGCTGTACATATCGTTGCTTTAAATATGCAAAACCTTGAACCCATGCAGCAACTTTTACTCAAACAAAAGCAGCTTCGTGCCAAACGTGCGCTATTGATTTGTGAAAAATTGCAACAGATCCTCAAAACCGACTTTTTACCTGAAATTCGTGAGCTGGTTGATGGACATGATGAGCGTATTACGCGTAGCCATATTGCAAAAGTTTTATTAAAACGCAATGTGGTGACTCGAGCGCAACAGGCATTTGATCGTTTTCTTAAAGAAGGAAAAGCGGCTTATGTACCATTTCTGGGGGTGGAAATGGTAGATGCCATAGCGATTATTCATCAGAGTCAGGGCTTTGCTGTGCTGGCGCATCCAACCAAATACGATCTGTCGGCCACCAACATTCGTTATATGATTGAGCAATTTGCCGCTGCTGGTGGTGATGCCATTGAATTACCACCTGCCAATACACCATTATCGACGCGTCAAATGCTGGATCGAATGGTGGAGCAACATCAGCTTAAAGTGTCGATTGGCAGTGATTTTCATGGTGCACATATGCCATGGTTAAGTTTGGGTCATGTACCAAAACTGAAAGATGGGCAACAGGGGATTTGGGAGTTTTTTGAACTTTAGAGATTTATTAGGAAAGATTCTCAAGTAAATCATCAATATTTATGAAATAATATAACATTTCATTTATTCTAAATTTTGATTATGCCCATTGAGAAAACTGCCTCACGTTTACAAATGATTGATGCTTTGCGGGGATTGGTCATTATTTTTATGATGCTTGATCATGTGCGTGAAACCTTTTATTTATACCATCAGGCGTCTGATCCGGTTGATATTGCCCATACCGAACCCGCATTGTTCTGGAGTCGGATGCTGTCACATTTATGTGCACCGATTTTCGTTGTTTTAACGGGTTTATCAGCCTATCTTTATCAACAGAAACGCCAGAATCTTCAGCAAACTCGTGAGTTTTTATTAAAACGTGGTTTATTTCTGATTGTATTAGAGTTAACACTGGTCAATTTCGCATGGACCGCACAATTCCCACCACAAGTGATTTATTTGCAAGTGATCTGGGCTATTGGGCTGAGTATGGTGGCTTTGGCATGTTTGATTGGTCTGCCTTTACGTATCCAGCTTGCTTTGTCTTTATTGATTATTTTTGGTCATAATTTGCTGGATCAAATCACCTTTTCTCAACCGTTTGTACAGAACATCTGGCATGTGCTACATCAACGGGGCTGGATTGAGTTTGGTGAAGATCTAAAAGTTCGTACATCTTATCCTGTATTGCCGTGGATTGGAGTGATTCTATTCGGCTATGTGCTGGGACATTTGTTTAATCAGAAGATTGCACCTGCCAAACGCAATCAATATTTGATCATGATTGGTTCGGGAAGTATCGCTTTATTCATTGTATTGAGATTGCTGAATTTTTATGGTGATCAGCCATGGTTAGAGATGAATACATGGCAACAGACTTTGATGAGCTTTTTTAATTTAACCAAATATCCACCATCTCTTTTGTTTCTTTTATGGAATATTGGATTGGGTATATTGATTCTGGTGGCAATTGATCGCTATTCCAAATTAAAAATTATGCAGCCTTTGGTGGTGTTTGGCTCTGTGCCGATGTTCTTTTATTTATTGCATTTGTATGTCTTAAAAATTCTCTATGTGATTTGCGTGATGTGGTTTGGTCACAATTATGGTGAATATTTTGGCGTTTCTTCTGTGGCCATATTATGGATTTTAACTGCAATATTTTGTGTCTTGTTATATCCGGTGGTGAAAGCTTTCTCACAATATAAGCATAGTCATCCAGAGATCAAAATTTTGAAATACTTCTAATTAATTGAAATAATAAAGGGCAATCAATTGAATTGCCCTTTATTTTTTGTTTCAGAGGCTATTAATAGTCAAAACTAAAATGTTCTGCTTTTAAACTGGTGATGCCACGCGATGGATTCACCATGGCTTCGGCATGCCCTTGGGTACGAGGCAACAAGCGGTCAAAATAGAAATCAGCCACTTTGATTTTTGCCTTGTAGAAATCGACTTCCTCCTTACCATCGCCTTTTTCCAGTTTTTCTGAAGCAACGGCAGCTTGTTGCGCCCAGAAATATGCCATCATGGCATAGCCTGAGAACATCAGATAATCAACTGATGCGCTGGATACAATGTCACGATCTTTACGTGCAGTTAGCATGATACGTAAGGTCAAGGTATTCCACTGTGCGCAGATCTTGGTTAGATCCCAGACAAAGCGGCGCATATATTTATTACGGGCATGACGACCACAGAATTTTAGGATTTCGGCAGTGTATTCACGGACTACTTTGCCTTTGGAAGACAGTAATACTTTACGTCCTAATAAATCCAGTGCCTGTACGCCAGTTGTACCTTCATACAGTGTGGCAATACGTGCGTCACGTGCGATTTGCTCCATGCCCCATTCTTTGATATAACCATGTCCACCAAAGACTTGCATACCATTGTTTGCAGATTCCAGACCCAGTTCGGTCAGAAAGCCTTTAAGAATTGGGGTATAGAAACCGAGTTTGTCATCATAGGCTTCAAATGCAGCATTATCGCCAGTGAGCAAGGCATCAGTCATTTTGTCTGCCAGTTGTGCAGCATGATAAATCATGGCACGACCACCTTCGGCCACGGCTTTTTGTGTTAACAGTAAGCGGCGGACATCGGCATGATGAATGATGGCATCGGCAACTTTATCCGGATCTTTTTTCCCAGACAGGGCACGCATCGACATACGTTCCTTGGCATAAGGCAAAGCGCCTTGGAAGGATAATTCAGCATGGGCAATCCCTTGTACCGCTGTACCAATTCGTGCGGTATTCATAAAGGTAAACATGGCATGTAAGCCTTTGTTTGGTTCACCAATCAGATAACCGGTTGCTTCCTCAAAGTTAAGTACCGCAGTTGCAGAGGCACGGATCCCCATTTTGTGTTCGATTGAACCACAGAATACTGGGTTGCGATCGCCGATTGTACCGTCTGTTGCCGGAATGAATTTTGGCACGATAAATAACGAAATCCCGCGTGTACCCGCAGGTGCATCCGGCAGACGAGCCAGCACGATATGAATGATATTTTCGGTTAAGTCATGCTCACCGGCAGAAATAAAGATTTTTGTACCCGAAATTTTATAGGTGCCATCAGCTTGTGGTTCTGCTTTGGTTTTGACCTGTCCCAGATCGGTACCACATTGTGGTTCGGTTAAACACATCGTACCAGACCAAGTGCCTTCAACCAGTTTTGGCATATAGGTCTGTTTTTGCTCATCGGTACCGAATTGCAAAATGGTATTCATACATCCCATGGATAAACCGGGATACATGGTAAATGACCAGTTGGCAGTTCCCATCATTTCTGATTTGATCAGATTGAGCGACATTGGCAAGCCTTGACCACCAAACTCGACCGGATAGGAAAGGCCTTGCCAGCCACTTTGGACAAAAATGTCATACGCTTCTTTAAAGCCTTTAGGCGTGGTGACATTGCTGTCTTCCCAATGACAGCCTTCAGCATCACCTGACTGATTTAATGGTGCGATCACATTTTCACAGAAATCTGCTGCACCTTCGAGGATCATATCAATGGTATCGGCGTCGGCAAGATCACCATTAGAGAGTGTTTGATAATGTGTGGTGTAATCTAAAACTTCGTTCATCAAGAAACGAATATCACGCAAAGGGGCTTTATATGTTGGCATAGCGTTTTCCCGTATTAGTCATAATTCGATAGCAGAATTAATCATTTCATTATTCATATTTGGCACATAATGACATTGATTGATTGTTACTAAAAAAATGTCAGAAATGCGAATTCGCCATGCGAAAGATGGGTTGATTCATATAGAATACCTAGGTTATTTGACATTTTTCGTATTCCGGAAAAGATAATTTTATAAGTTTGGTTAAAGGATTAATTGAACATTGATGTAATGAATATTCAAGCGATCCTCATCATAAGAGTATTGGTAATGAAATATAATTTTTTGGCATTTTCTATTATGGCATTGGGTTTGTTTGGTTGTGCAACCCAGCCTGTTCAGCATTCATCATTGGCAATTGATCAAAAAGTTTATCAAGGCTATGAACAGTTGCTTTCAAAACAAAGTTATGCTTTTGATGGTAAGGTAAGTTTTAATTTTGAGCCGACTTCCTCCCAAGCCGTCAATGCCACCAAGTCAGAAGAATATCTGCTGCGTCAGAAAGTATTACAGGATATTTTTGCACAGCAGAAATTTAATCCCGAGCAGCAAGCAGTGTTGCAAGACGGTCTGGAGAAATTTAACAAGACAAAATCATCCAGCAAAAAAGATAAACAGTTTGCTACGTTAATGAAATCTTTTATGGATCGTTATTACTACTCATTTGATGGGGTCGTGGACCTCAAGCGTGGCCAGATGAGTATGAATCCTAAACTTGGTTATACTGCCAAAAACTTACAGGCTTGGATTAGTCTGCCACTGGCAGTTGATTTTCAGCAATATAAAGCCTATGCCGATATTTCGGCGTTGTCTCCAATCGTGACTGATCCGCAATATGATGGTCGTTATGTGGTCTTTGATTTTGCCGATTTAGCCAAAAATTCCAAGCTAAATTTTAAACCTGCTTTACAGCTGGCACGTGAATGGATGTTGGTTGGACCAGCCTTGGCAAATGCCACAGATTATCAGCAGGTCAAATTAACTGCACAAGACCGACAGCAAGGCGGGATTGAGCGGATTCGCTATGTCGGCAGCTATGAAAATATATTGGCAGATTACTATTTATATTTTTATTTGAACAGTGATTATCTGAAGACCATTGTTGCCAATAAAGATAATAAATTAGCGAATGATTTGGGAATTGATGATCTGATCAGTGGCGATCAAATCAGCCTTCAAAAGAAAATTTTAAAAGCTACAAAAAATCTGGATACAGCAAGCACTTTGACAGATCGTGCTTATACCAAGCAGGAGTTAGCAAATCAGGCAGTTGACCGATTATATATCGCGATTGATGAGCGCTACTATCAAAAAGAAAATAGCCAAACAAATAATAGCCAGAATCAGATTGCTGTGACACCACCATTAGGCAAAACTTCGAATGTAACTGAAGCGGCGGGTCAAGCCGCCGATGACGCTGCGCAAGCCGCAGCTGATGCACTCGCTTCTTCTAACGTTACTGAGTCATCGTATGCTGCAATACAGCAATCCGAAACAGATCAAGAGAAGGATTGGAATGATGCTGTAGAGGAAGAGTATTCCTCAAGTTATGGCAAATTGGCTGCACAGCAAAAACTGCGTGAACAGATTTTACAAAAATTTGCACCCTATAAATCCAGTGAGTTGGTTGATGCAAAGCGCTTGAAACAAATTATCAATGCACAGCCAGATGCATATCAGGAACTGATTAAGCTAGTAAAAGATGAGTTTGGCACGGCTGATATGTTAAAGGGTGCAAAATACACTATGGATATGGTGTTAGACCAAAAAGGTCGCTTGGTTCATATCGATGTAGATGCTGGTTTTGCTGGGCTTGAGGATATCGGAATTAAATCGGTATCGTCCAAAATGCAGATGAATATTTTTAACTATGGCACAGCCCAGGTTGATCAACAACAGTTAAAGCAGGCAGTTAGCTTTAAGGAAGCAGCAAATCAGAATACTTTACTAAATCTCGGTGAGAAGTTTGGTAAATTCCAGCAAAGTCTGGAACCCAAGACAGGATCAGCGACTGAAAAAAGCACGACTTCATGGTCGAATGATGAGCGTTATCAGGCTTTGGTAGAGCAATTGAATGCAAAAAATGTCAATTTTATTGATGCCTATACAACAGTCTATAAATATGCCTATTTACTCGATGGACTTGATCTGGACGAGGGTGAGTTCTCTGCACCAGATTTAAATAAGACGGCATACTGGACTGCAATTTATTATGCCAGTGAAAAAGGCCTGCCTTACAGCAAGAAGCAATATCAGGAATATGAAAATGCGCCTGAAGAATGGCCTTACTACGATGAATATGTGGCAGAAAAAGTCTGGAAAGTGTTTGCAACACAACAGGAGAATAGCCAGCTTTTAAAAACATTTCAGCAACTTAACAAACAGGGTAAATCTACTGCCGAGATTTTTAGCCAGCTTTATATGCAAGAAGAGCTTGCCAAAAAACATCGTTACGATGATAAAGCACAATTAAAGCCGCGTTTGGTAGAATATATTCAGGCGCTGGGTAAAATTGCCGAAGGTGATCTAAAAAATCAGAAAATTGACAGTGATTTGTTAACCCCATTTACTGTGGTAGAGCTTGATCAATTAGATTCTTCGATTTACCGTAAAATATATCAATTGTTTTTAAAGTAATGCTTTATTTTGATTGACTGATTTTTAATGCGACCCCGAAAGTTACGATCAATTTTCGGGGTCGTTTTTTTATGATGCTGTTTTAGTCTTAAAGCGGATTTTCAATCCGTAATTTATAATGAACGTACAATTGCAAAATACCTAGATTAAATAAAGTCTTCCAGATTTGGACGTTCACCATTCCAGATAGCAAATGCTTCAATGGCTTGACCAACCAGCATGGAAAAACCCTCGGCATAGGGAATTTGACGAGCTTTGGCCTCGGCAATAAAACTTGAATCTTTACCATAGGCCATTTCATAGGCTGCATCGAAAGTCAGGCTTTGCGGCAATTGTAAATGGTCACCACTTAAACTTGCAGAGGTTGCATTGACGATAATGTCAAACTCGCCGTTAAGTTGATTCAAGTCCAATGCTTTAAGCTGTACATCTGCAACAAAGGGCTGTACATCTGCGATCAGTTGTTCAGCGCGAGCAAGCGTGCGATTGGCAATGACAATCTGTTTAACGCCAGCTTGTGCCAAAGGATAAATTACCCCCCGAGTTGCCCCGCCAGCACCAAGAATTAAAATTCGGGCATCTTGTAAATTCCAGCCTTGTGCCTGTAATGCAACGACTAGGCCTTGTCCATCGGTATTGTCACCATGTAATTTGCCATTTTCCATCCATAGAGTATTGACTGCTTTAGCAATTTTTGCCCGTTCTGTGAGCACATCACATAAAGCAAACGCTTGTTCCTTAAAGGGAACGGTAATATTTAAACCAGAACCACCTTGCCCAAAAAACTGTTTAACCGTCTGCTCAAAGCCATCTAAAGGCGATAGAATTTTTTGGTAATGCAGATCAATGCCTGTTTTGGCAGCAAAGGCATGATGTAGTTCGGGAGAGCGTGAATGTTCAATCGGATTTCCGACAACGGCAAATTGTTTGGTCATGATTCAAAAGTGATATTGATATTGTTTAAAGTGTATGGCAATAGAAGTACAGACTGCAATAAAAATGATGAGGTTTAAAGTTCAAACCAGTTTCTTAATCTTAAACCTTCTATATTCTGAAAGTCCTTAATATTCCGAGTAATGAGGATTAGACCATTTGCTATTGCTGCAATTTGACCATCAACAAGATGTCTATAAATACAAAAATCCCTGACCAAAACGATTAGGGATTATGTTTTAGATACAATGTATTAGTTATCTAAACCCAACCAATCCCTCGGCTTTAGATAAAAATCAGTTAAACGTTTTTCCGCAGAATCTTCATCCCATTCCGGACGATACGACCATGCTGCCAGATTCGGCAAGCTCACCAGAATGGATTCAATCCGACCACCAGTTTGTAGGCCAAAGATTGTGCCCCGATCATGGACAAGATTAAATTCTACATAACGACCTCGACGATAAAGCTGAAACTCACGTTGTGCTTCGCTATACGGTTTATCCTGATTGCGCTGATAGACCGGTATGATAGCTTCTAAATAACCATTACCAACAGCTTGAATATATTTAAAGCAGGTTTCAAAGTCCCATTCGTTTAAGTCGTCAAAGAACAGTCCGCCAATGCCACGCTGCTCATCACGATGGGTTAAATAAAAATAATCATCACACCATGCCTTATGTTTGGCATAGACATCTTCACCAAATGGCTGGCATAGATCATAGGCTTTTTGATGCCATGCCACGCAATCTTCATCATTTGGATAAAACGGGGTTAAGTCAAAGCCACCACCAAACCACCAGACAGGTGGTTGACCTTCTTTTTCAGCTACGAATAGGCGCACATTGGCATGTGATGTTGGCACATTGGGATTTTTAGGATGAATAACCAGTGATACACCGAGTGCCTGCGCTTTGGCACCTGCAATTTCTGGATGGCGTGCGGTAGCAGATGCTGGCAGGTTTTTGATGTCAATATGTGAGAACATGACACCACCTTTTTCGATGACTTTTCCATCCTGAATCACACATGATCGACCACCACCGCCTTCCGGGCGTTCCCAATCGTCAATCATAAATTTTGCAGTGCCACCACCAGCTTGTTCTTGTTGTTCTAAGCCAGCACAAATACGCGCTTGTAAATCGAGTAAAAATTCCCGAACACGTTGAATATCATCAGAAGTTGGGTGTTGCATTTTGAATCACCGAGTTTCGATTGAGATTGTTTCAATCAAAGCATAAAACCATAAAAAAAGTAAGGCTTTTTGCATTTAAATTTTTACTTATGATCAAAAAAAGTGCGCCAGAGGATCATGTTGATGCACTTAATACATATGATCCATACGGTCACGTTTGGTTTTCAAATAAGCCTCATTCAATGGATTTTTTCCGACCAGCAAGGGCAGCCGATCAACCACATTGATACCTAAGTCTTTGAGTGCCTGAATTTTAAGCGGGTTATTAGTAATCAGCTTGACTTGTTGCACACCCAGATGATGTAACATAATAGAGCACATATCATATTTACGTGCGTCGGCCGGTAGATTGAGCAATAAATTGGCATCAACTGTATCATGGCCCTGATCCTGTAATGCATAAGCACGGATTTTATTGGTTAATCCAATACCACGACCTTCCTGACGTAAATATAAAATGACGCCACGGCCCTGTTTTTGAATCAGATCCATAGTGGCATTGAGCTGTGGACCACAGTCACATTTTAATGATGCAAAAGCATCGCCGGTTAGACATTCGGAGTGGATACGCACCAGTGTAGGCGCAGAGTTGGGTATCTCAAGCCCTTTGGACAATGCAACATGTTCTTCTTTGGTTTCAGGGTCCTGAAACACACTGATAATAAAATCGCCATGTGCAGTAGGGAGTTTTGAGCTGGCAACAAATTCAATCGACACCGTAAAATACTCGTAAACTGGATTAAAAAGGGCTTAAGTATAGCGTAATGTGCTAGAGTTGTTAGAATTCTTCTATATATTTTATGCAATCTATCATCTTTTTTTGTACAAAGCAGTCAATAATAGTTGATAAGTAAGGGCATTATTCAGGATAATCTACTCTTGCTTTGCTACTTTGCAATCTTGATTGCAGTTTTAAAATGTGGCGGTTGAATGATGTTTGACATCATAAACATGACGTAAACTTTATCCTAGCGTAAACTTGCAAGGTATATCTAAGGCTAAGCCACATGTTGTATACACAGATTCCTACACATCGTCCAGAGACACCCCTGTTAGATAGCATAGACTATCCTGCACAGTTACGCCTATTATCTATAGAGCAACTCAAAACGCTTGCAGATGAGTTACGTCTCTATCTACTCTATGCCGCAGGACAAAGCGGTGGCCATTTTGGTGCAAACTTGGGTGTGGTCGAGCTCAGTATTGCATTACATTACTGTTTTAATACACCACACGATCGCCTGATTTGGGATGTCGGGCATCAAGCCTATGCACACAAAGCTTTGACGGGTCGTCGTGAAGCTTTGACCAGTATTCGTGCGCAAGGTGGTCTGGCTGCATTTCCTGCCCGTGAAGAGTCCGAATACGATACCTTTGGGGTGGGGCATTCATCTACTGCAATTTCTGCCGCCTTGGGCATGGCATTGGCAAGTCGTTATCAACAACAGCAACGTGATATTATTGCAGTGGTTGGTGACGGTGCGATGACAGCCGGCATGGCATTTGAAGCCATGAATGATGCGGTTGCACATCAGGCCGACATTCTGGTGATTCTGAATGATAACGACATGTCCATTTCCTGTAGTACAGGTGGTTTTGCCAAACATCTGGCAGCGATCTGGCAAAGTGGACAACTGGTCAGTATTAGTGAAACAGGCGAAGTCGGCGTATTCCCACATCCGGAGTGGGACTACACGTCCAGATTACATCAGGCAGCGACAGATGCCGCGGATAATTTGTTTAAGGCCATTGGCTTTGAATATTTTGGTCCTTTTGATGGTCATGATCTTAAGCAACTGGTTCATGTTTTAAATGCTGTCAAGCAGCGTAAAGGTCCACGGCTGATTCATGTCTATACCAAAAAAGGGAAAGGCTTTGCACCTGCCGAACAGGATCCGATTGGCTATCATGCCATTGCCAAAGTTAATCTTTTAACCAGTCCTGCGACGTCTGGTAAAAAATTAAAAAAATATTCTGATGTCTTTGGAGACTGGTTATGTGATGAAGCCAGACAGAGCGAGCAATTATTGGCAATTACTCCTGCGATGTGTGAAGGTTCGGGCATGGTGGCATTTGCCAAAGCATTTCCCGAACGGTTTTTTGATGTAGCCATTGCCGAACAACATGCCGTCACTTTAGCTGCTGGTATGGCGTGTGAAGGTGTAAAACCTGTCGTTGCAATTTATTCAACCTTCTTGCAGCGGGGTTATGATCAACTGATCCATGATGTAGCACTTCAAAATCTAGATGTCACCTTTGCCATTGATCGTGCTGGTCTGGTGGGAGAGGATGGACCTACACATGCTGGCGCATATGATTATGCTTATATGCGTACCGTGCCGAATATTGTGATCATGGCGCCAAAAGACGAAAATGAATGTCGTCAGATGTTGCATACAGCCTATGTTTACCCGGGTCCTGCGGCGGTGCGTTATCCTCGTGGTACCGGGGTTGGTGTAGAAATTCATTCAGAGCTTAATACATTGCCGATTGGTCAGGCAGAAATTGTTGCAGAATTTGGCGATAGTCCTTTACGTATTTCCATACTGGCCTTTGGTAGTAGAGTATATCCGGCGATTGATGTCGCCCGTCAGCTTTATGAACAGCATGACGTCGCGGTACGTGTAGTGAATATGCGTTTTGTGAAGCCACTCGATGATAAAATGCTGAAACACTGTGCGGGTGATAGTCATCTGATTGTTACGGTTGAAGAACATGCTGTGATGGCAGGTGCCGGTAGTGCAGTGAATGAATGGCTGGCAGAGCATTTATATACTTTACCTATCCTGAATGTTGGCTTGCCGGATAGCTTTTTACATCAGGCCACACATGATCAGATGCTGGCATCTGTAGAGTTAGATTGTGCTGGCATCTATAAACAAGTGGAAAAACGCCTATTGACGATGCAGCAGGAACCAGCCCAGTTTTCATTAAAAGTGTAAATTTTAAAATTCTTGTCACCTATTTATGACAAACTTTGCTAGAATATGCGCCGCTTTATGCATTATTCTTTGTCAAATTTCGTTAATTTAGGGTCGGGTGTTCAATGGAACCTATGGTGGTTATGGCTGCGCGTGCAGCGCAAACAGTTGGTCAAGAGCTATTAAAAGCACATAAAAATCGTCATATGCTCGATTTGCAGGTGGAAGAGAAAGGCATTGATGGTCCTGTGACACGTGTTGATCGCTATATTGAACAACTGACAATCGATACCCTAAAACGAAGTTATAAAAACCATAGTTTTCTTGGTGAAGAATTTGGTTTACAAGAAGGCAAAGGCCATGATGCCGACTGGTGCTGGGTCATCGATCCGCTTGATGGCACGCAAAATTTTATTCATGGTTTTCCACATTTCTGTATTTCCATCGCTGTACAACACAAAGGTGTGACACAGCATGGTGTCATTTATGATCCTGTGCGTGACGAATTATTCTCGGCCAGTCGTGGTCGTGGTGCCATGCTGAATCAACGCCGTATTCGAGTCAATATCAAAGATACACTGGAAAATAGTTTTCTGGCAGTTGGTCATCCATTTAAAGCTTTGCGTGGTGAAGAAGTGGTGTCTTATGCAGAGCAGCATTTTGCTTCTTTGTTGGCAGTGACTAAAGCTGGTGCCAATATTCGTCGTGGTGGTTCGGCTGCACTGGATCTGGCATATGTTGCAGCTGGTCGTTTTGATGGTTTCTTTGAAGTCAATTTAAAACCGTGGGATATTGCTGCGGGTGAATTGTTGGTGCGTGAAGCCGGTGGCACAGTGGTTGACGTGCGTGGTGGCCAAGATTCCATGAAAAATGGTCAAGTGCTGGCATGTTCAATGAAATTATTAAAACCATTGATGCAAACTGTTGTGCCTGCATGGGGCGATGCGGTTAAATAAATAATGCATATGTGACAAAAAACACCATTCTTTGGTGTTTTTTTTATTGTAGTATCAAAAAAACGAGATGACAATAATGCAGGCAAGACCTTATTTACGTTCCCTGAATTTTTATAGCGAAATAGATGCGGACTGGAGTCAATATCCTCTATCCATTCCTGCGGTGAATGATCTCGATAAAATTGAATTTCATCCCGATGTGAATTTTTTCGTGGGTGAAAATGGCGCTGGAAAATCTACGATTTTAGAAGCGATTGCCAGAGTTCTGGGATTCCCGGAGGAGGGCAGCACAAAGAATGTTAATTATCAGACTGTCGGCACCACATCCAAATTATCACAATATCTAAAACCGATTCGTAGCTATAAAAAGCCTAAAGACGGTTATTTTTTGCGTGCAGAAAGTTTTTATAATGTGGCATCTTATATGGATGAAGTACATTATCTGGGCGGATATGGTGGAAAATCCCTGCATGCACGTTCGCATGGTGAAGCATTTCTATCGATATTGACCGATAAGTTGCAGGGACACGGCTTATATTTATTTGATGAGCCTGAAGCAGCACTTTCGCCTTTGCGTATATTGACCATGATTGCCATTATTGATCAACTGGTGAAGCAGGAGTCGCAATTTATTATCGCAACGCATTCCCCGATTTTATTGGCTTATCCCAATGCAAAAATATTGCAGTTTTCAGATCAGGGCATCAAAGAAGTTCAATATGAAGAAACCGATCATTTTATGGTGACCAAAGATTTTCTAAATAATTATCCAAAACGTATTCGTCAACTCATTGAAGACGAACATTAATTAAAAGAATATTTATGTGTTACAACAAATTATGATCATGCGCCTGTATCGGTGGTGGAGTAGGTTTACCCAAACTGCTGAGTAAATCGATTTCAATGGTACGCACCATAAAATCAAGCGGTAAATCATTACTTTGTGTGCCAAATGGCTCTTCGATTTCGGTACTTAATGCATCAAGACCCAGAAAAGTATAAGCCAGCAAACCGACGACTAGTGGTGTTGCCAGACCTAATAATCCACCCAGACTAAAGGGTAACAGCAGACAGAAACAATAGACGGTGCGATTCAGTAACACAGAATAGGCATAGGGAATCGGTGTGGTGGCGATACGATCACAACCGGTATGAACCAAGCTTAATTCATGTACATGCTGGTTTAGCTGGGCATAGCAAATATCTGAAATTTCACCTTCTTTTAAGGCCTGCATAAATTCCCACTGAATGAGGCTTAAAGTATATTGTGGCGCATTGACATGTTGATGGAGCTGGCGTAATTGAGCTTCACTTAAACCAATCGCTGTATTTAACGGGGTAGGATTATTGGTTTGCTGGCGTAGTCGATCTCTTAGAATATTGGCAAAAACAATGGTTTGTTCAATCACTCGTTCACGACGTGCCTGCGTTAGAATACGACAATCACGATCTAGATGGCGGGCAGTTGCAATTAGAATTCCCCATAACTTACGCGCTTCCCACCAGCGGTCATAACATGCGGTATTTTTAAAGCCTAAGAAAATCGAAAGTACCAGACCAATTAGGGTAAATGCAATCAAGGGAAGTTCAGGAAAATGGTAAATATTATTGTATTCAAGGCCACCGATAATCGCTGACAACAGCATGACGAAACCTAAAGGTGGCAAAATTTTGGGCAATAATGTACCTCGCCATGAAAACAGCATTTTAAAGGTATTTGTTGTATGTCGAATAATCATGACTTGTATGCATCATTTTTTTTGAATTAAATAGACCTAAGATATTAGCATGCTTTTTATGGTACTAAAATTCCTTGCTCTGCAAAGGAAAAGTAATCGTTACAATTAATAATAAAATGATCAAGTAAATGTAACTCTAAAAGTTTGCTTGCCTCTGCAAGTTTTTTGGTAAATTGTAAATCTTCTGGCGATGGCAAGGCATGTCCCTGTGGATGATTGTGAACAGCAATGATATGACAGGCATGTTTATCAAGAGCAAAACGGACAATTTCTTGTGTAGAGACGCTACATTGGGAAAATGTGCCACGAAACAGAACTTTATATTCAACAAACTGACAATGTTGATTGAGCAATAGCACCGCAAACAGTTCCTGTTTTTCACTGCGTAGTTGTACTTTCAGGAAATCTACAATTAAGGCAGACGAATCTAGTTTGTCTTCGGTTTTTAATTGTTGTTTTAAATAACGCTGTGCCAGTTCTTTACTTGCCAGCAGTTGAGAAAACTTACTGTGTCCCATACCTTTAAAATTAATAATGTCTTCATTCGGCGCATCAAGGATTTGTCTTAATCCACCAAAGTGATGTAATAATTGGCGTGCCAGTTCAACGGCACTATGTTCTTTGTAGCCTGTACGCAGAAAAATGGCCAGTAACTCGGCATCGGAAAGTACATGTCCGCCATGCTCAAGCAAGCGTTCGCGGGGACGCTCCTGTGTCGGCCAATGTTTGATGGATTTTATCATTTTTATTTCACACATCTCAAAGTTATCAGTTGTTTAAACCAAGACTATCACCAAGATCATATTTCTGACGACATCACTTGGGCATCTTCATATTTAATGCTATTGTGTGCGTCATTGCAATAATAAGGGTGCCTGCTGCAATGAAACTTGATGCAAATGCATTACAAACACGACGTATCGTATTAGGCGTAACAGGCGGTATTGCCGCCTATAAGAGCGCAATTCTGGTAAGGCGCTTGAAGGATTTTGGTTTCGATGTTCGTGTGGTGATGACGCATGGTGCACAGGCTTTTATCACACCTTTAACTTTTCAGGCTTTATCTGGAAATCCGGTACATACCGAATTACTTGATCCAACTGCGGAATCGGGTATGGGGCATATCGAACTGGCACGCTGGGCCGATTTATTACTGGTTGCACCGGCAAGTTGCGATACCATTGCCAAGTTTGCCAATGGTTTGGCAGATGATTTACTCAGCACCATTTATCTGGCAACAAAAGCTCCTGTTTGGCTTGCACCTGCCATGAATCAACAAATGTGGGCGGTCAAATCAACCCAGCGTAATTTAACCACACTGGTACAAGATGGCATTCATGTGGTGATGCCGGAAGCTGGCGAACAAGCTTGTGGTGATGTGGGGTTGGGACGTCTGGCAGAGCCAGAGATTATTGCAACATGGGTCAATGATTTCTTTGCACAGGCAGAACGTGAAATTTGGGAAAAATTTGGTTTACTGGCCGGACATCATGTGGTGATCACCGCAGGGCCCACCCGAGAGTCGATTGATCCTGTGCGTTATATTTCCAACCATAGTACCGGAAAAATGGGTTATGCCATTGCCACGGCATGTTATGCCGCAGGCGCAGATGTCACACTAATTTCGGGACCTGTAAGTTTACCCACACCCAATGGTGTAAGGCGTATTAATGTGCAATCCGCACGAGAAATGCTTACACACAGTATGCAATTGGTTGAGCAGGGATGTGATGTGTTTATTGCCACTGCCGCAGTTGCAGATTATCGTGTGGCGCAGGTTGCTGAGCATAAAATTAAAAAAGCCGGTGATGAGCTCAATGTATCACTGGTCAAAAATCCAGATATTGTCGCGACCATTGCCCAACAGAAAAAAAGACCATTTATGGTTGGTTTTGCCGCAGAAACACAAAATATTGAAGAATATGCCAAAGCGAAGCTACAAGCCAAACGTCTGGATATGATTGCCTGCAATGATGTCTCACGTAGCGACATTGGTTTTGCTTCCGATGAAAATGCCATGACAGTATTTTTTGCCGAACAATATCAGATGGATAAAGAGGAACTCGAAAAAGCCTCTAAACTGGACATTGGCAAGCAATTGGTTGAGGCGATTGCCAAAGCGTTAAACAAGCATGTTCCGGTATCTTGAGTTATACAGCATTTAGTTGTGAACAAGATGATTTTAGACATTGATTACATCATTTTTAACGTCAGTTCTGGATAACAGCACTTGTTTTGTATAAATAAAATTAATTCCAATAAAAGAATTACGACGGAGTCTTGCAAGATTAGGCATATTTCAGGATAAACTCACTTCGCCTTGCACTGCGATTGAAATATATTTCAATCTTGTTCAGGTTCGACCTGAGAGGCATTGCCTCGCAAGGCTTTCGGGATGAGAAACATCGTTTCGCAAGGGCAAAACCATCTTGCGCAGCGGTGCTGCTCACTGCAAACTCAGTCAAATACCGCTAAAAAAACAAATTAATTGAAAAACATTATTTTGCAGATAATCTGCTGACCTCGAACAAGCAGCGGACGCTGCTACGAAATTGATTTCTTCTACTCATCTTACCCCAAATTTACGTTTTTTTAATACTCGTTTAGAATCCAGCCACTGACAAAAGCGAAATACTCACGCAAGATGGCATTATAGCGAATCGAAAGCGGGGTTTCGCTGCTTAACATCAGGATATTTTGATAACCTTGCTTTCGGGCAATGGCTGCCGAGCGAATAATATGAAAATCATTGGTGATAATCGCAATCGGTTGATTGAGTTGGATATCGTGTTCTGCCAGTATGTGTTTGCTGTTGATTAAATTTAATTCGGTGCTGGTGCTTTGATCTTCTAGTGCAATTTGTTGTAGAGGAAGATGGTATTTTGCATGTAAATAATTGGCCATCACTTCGGCTTCACTTTGTTTTTCATTAAACCCGACACCACCACTGACAATGACCAATGCTTTGGGTTGAGCCAGTGCAATCGGTGCTGCACGATCAAGTCGTTTGGCCAATGCAGGTGAGGGTTGTCCATTTTTTTCAATTCCGGCGCCCAATACAATCATGGCTTTAACCGGAGGCACGAGAGCGTGATCATCAATCTTTTGCTGTAATGCCCAGACAAAATAAAAGAAACTTGCACACCAGATGAGAAAAGCAACCCATATGGTTTGCCAGAGTCGTTTTAATTTGATTCGATTGTGTAGAAAGGATTGAATCTTGGTCCAGTAAAAAGCATGAATCAGGAGAATCAATCCGAGTAAAAAAGGAATGACTGTACCAAAATTAATCTTTGCTTTAAGGATTAGAATTAATCCATCTAGAAATAGAATACTACCGATGAATAATAAAATAATGCGAATAATTTTAGTCATATTGACAATCTTTTCTATTTTAAAAATTGCTGATTCATGGTTACCGATATTGCCATGCTGTCGAGGATAATTGCGCTTCTTTTTGTAATTTTATAGTTTTTTGTGCTGAAATACTTGGAATTTCCTGAAAACCGAGTAAATTAGTCGTCATCAGATTCGGTTCATTGAGAAATCGAAAAACATAGTAAACAAATAATCTGGAGCAATTTAATGAGTATTTTAAAAGAGTTTAAAGAATTTGCCATTAAAGGCAATATGATGGATTTGGCAATTGGTGTCATTATCGGTGGTGCATTCGGGAAAATTATCGATTCGCTGGTAAAAGATATTATTATGCCGTTAATTTCATGGATCTTGGGTGGCGAAGTTGATTATACCAATTGGTTTATTGTTCTGGGTGATAATCCGAACAATATTACCAATCTTGCGGCAGCACAAGCAGCCGGATTAAACGTGTTTGCCTACGGTAGTTTCCTCACCATTCTGATTAATTTCTTATTATTGGCATGGGTGGTATTCCTGTTAGTCAAAGTGATGAACCGTTTGCGCAAACAAGAAGAGGCTGCGCCAGAACCAGAGGCTACACCAGAAGATATTCAGTTATTACGTGAAATTCGTGACGAGTTAAAAAATAAATCCTAATCCTTATTCTTCCAGATCATGAACTTGAAACGGTGCTAATTACGCACCGTTTTTTTTATGAGTCAAAATTCCATGCGGAATTTAATTTCCAGTAAGTGCCAGCCGAACTGGCTTTTAATGGGGCCATGCAACTCACGCTCTTTTAAGCGAAACACAGCTTGATCAATCGTGCGTACCAGATCGCCTTGTTTGACTTCACCGAGCTCACCGCCACGTTTGGCAGAATTACAGACCGAATGCTGTTTGGCAATTTTGGCAAAATCAGCACCTTGTAGAATTTGTTGTTTGAGTTGTTCTGCCAAGGTTTTGTCTTTGACCAGAATATGCCGTACGATGGCTGTTTTCATGTTGATTTTACCTTGGGCATACTTACTTTCTTAATCTTTTTAAGTGGTTGGCATTGTGGACAAAATACACTGGCACGTTGTCCGAGTTTTAAATTTTCAAGTAGGGTTTCACAGTTAATGCACATCTCGCCTGCACGTCCATAAGCGAGTAAAGTTTGCTGAAAATAGCCATTTTCACCCATGGCATTGGAATAGTCACGTAAGGTAGAGCCGCCTAGATCAATGGCTTGTTTTAAAATTCTTTTAATCTCAATGACTAACATTTCGATTTGTTTACGGGAAAGGCTGGATGCCGGTTGTGCTGGATGAATCCCGGTATTAAACAAACTTTCGGTTGCATAGATGTTACCAACGCCGACCACAACATGGTTATCCATCAGGGCTACTTTAACCGCAACATGTTTGTTTTGTAGTTTTTTGAATAAATAATCGGAATTAAATACCTCGGATAAAGGTTCAGGTCCAAGCGGATTAAGCAGTTTGCTTTGTGTATTGTCATCAAGCCACAATAAACAACCAAAGCGGCGTGGATCATGATAGCGTAACTGTTGCTCACCAAAATCAAAAATGACATGATCGTGTTTACGCAACTCTTCTTCCGGCTGACAGATCCGGAAACTGCCAGACATCCCCAGATGCCATAGCATCTGTTGTTCGCCAAAATCAGCAATAATATATTTGGAGCGGCGTTGTAAAGAGCGTAATTGATGATTGACTAACTGATTTAAATCATCAGGCACAGCCCATCTTAAACTGGCATTGCGTACGGTCACCTGTTTTACGGTTTGTCCGATTAAGGGACTGAGACTGACTTTGGTGGTTTCAACTTCGGGTAATTCGGGCATAGGAATTTTATTCAACAAAACTAAAGATCAAGATGAGGCCGATTTTAGAAATTTCAATTTCTAGGCTAAGATAGGCTGCATTACATCATAGGAACAGATCAATGTTTTTAAAAGCACAGCATCAACCTTTTTTTAAAATTCTGACTTTAACTGCGGCAGTTGTGCAGTCCATGTCGATTTATGCTGAAGACCCTGTTCATCAACTCCCTGTTATAGAAGTACAAGCAATTCATACCGATAATAATATCTTGACTACACCTGCATCAATTTATCAGATTGATGCCAGTCCACAACAAAATAATAGCAATGTGAATGTTTCTGAAGTGCTACAGGGTGTTCCTGGTTTACAAATCAATAATCGTGAAAACTATGCACAGGATTTACAGATTTCCATGCGGGGTTTTGGCGCACGATCAACCTTTGGGGTGCGTGGTATTCGTTTATATGTGGACGGGATTCCTGCAACCATGCCGGATGGACAAGGGCAAAGTTCTAACATCGATTTAAATAGTTTAAGCAATATCGAAGTATTGAGTGGTCCGTTTTCTTCTCTTTATGGGAATTCTTCCGGAGGAACGATTCTAGCCCAGAGTAAAGAAGGCGAGGGTAGAGATTCCATTCAACTGGGCTACAATGCCGGTAGCCATCAAAAACAACAGGGCAATATTGTTTTGCAAGGTGGTTCGGATCATGCTGGTGCACCCGCCTATGTGATTAGTTCCTCTTATTTTGATACCAATGGTTATCGTGAGCATAGTGGTGCTGATAAAGTCATGACCAATGCCAAACTGACATGGCAGCTGGATGATGGCAGTAAAATTAACTGGGTGCTTAATCGGGTCAATATCAATGCCGATGATCCACAGGGTTTAACCCGTGCACAATGGCAAGAAAATCCGAAACAACAGGTTGCATATTTAAAGCAGTTTGATGTACGTAAAGAAATTGAACAGACCCAGACGGGATTAACCTGGACCAAGCCGATTAATGATAAAAATGAACTCTATGTGATGGGTTATTTTGGTAATCGGGCGGTCACGCAATATCAATCTATTCCTGCTACGACCCAGACCAATCCACAGCATGCAGGTGGGGTAATTGATTTTGCTCGTAATTATTATGGGCTGGATTTACGCTGGAAAGGCACAGATTTATTACCGAATACGGTTTTTGTCGCAGGCGTTGCACTCGATCAGATGGATGAAGACCGTAAAGGTTATGAAAATTTTAATGCATCAGGTCAGTACGGGGTAAAAGGTAATTTACGCCGTAATGAAGACAATACCTTATGGAATATTGACCCTTATTTACAGGCTTCATGGCAGTTTTTACCTGCATGGCGTATTGATACAGGGGTTCGTTATAGCAATGTGCATTATAAGTCTCAGGATCATTATTTAAGTAATGGTGATGATAGTGATGCCACAGACTATCAAAAAGTTTTACCTTCGGTTGCACTGAGCTGGGAAATTTTACCATTCTTGAATGCATATGCCAGCTATGGCAAAGGATTTGAAACGCCAACCTTTACAGAAATGGCCTATCGTCCAGATGGTGAGGCAGGCTTTAATTTTGCCTTAAAACCTGCCAGCAGTGATACTTATGAGTTGGGTTTGAAATCACAAAATGATTGGGGCTTATGGACTGCCGCAGTTTTCCATACCAAAACTCAAAATGATATTGTCAGCTACAAATCGGTTGAGGGACGCGCAACTTATCAAAATGCAGATGAAACTCTGCGTAAAGGGGTAGAGTTATCATGGCAGAATAAATTCTGGAAAGAACTGGCAGCACAGGCGAGCTATAGCTATATCGATGCCAAATTTAATGCAGATTATAGTGCGTCTTCAGGCGTAGTGGAAAAAGGCAATGCTATTCCCGGTATTGCAAAAAATCAGGCTTTTGCCCGTTTGGCATGGCAACCAGAACAAGGTTTTCAGGCCGGGGTTGATGTACGCTATATGGATCGTATCTTTGTCGATGACATAAATTCGGAAGATGCCCCAAGTTATACAGTTGTCGGAGCAAATATTGGTTATTTATGGAAAAATGCCGACTGGACAGTGAATAGTTATCTACGCATTGATAATTTATTTGATCGCGATTATGTGGGATCGGTTATTGTAAATGATGGTAACGGACGCTTTTTTGAACCCGCAGATGGGCGTAATCTAAATGCTGGGCTGAGTGTGACCAAAGCATTTTAAAGGAAAGCGTTATGTCATTGTTATTTGAACCGATTAAATTCGGGACTTTGCAATTAAGTCATCGTATTGTGATTGCACCGATGTGTCAGTATTCTGCCAAAGATGGTTTTCCGACCTATTGGCATGCCCAGCAATGGGGAACCTATGCATTGTCTGGTGCAGCACTGGTGATTATTGAAGCAACTGCTGTACAGGCCGAAGGTCGCATTACCTATGCCGATGTCGGAATATGGACGGATGAACACGCAGAAAAAATCAAGTATCTGATTGATGAAATTCATCAGTTTGCGCCTACACCTTTTGCCATTCAGCTTGCCCATGCAGGGCGTAAAGCCTCGTGTGACAAGCCCTGGCAGAGTAATGGCGAACAGTTAACACCACATGATCCTTTAGGTTGGCAAACTGTCGCACCAAGTGCCATTGCCCATAATCCGAGTGATGTACCACCATCTGCATTGAGTATTGAGGAAATCAGGAAAGTACAGGAAGATTTTGCTGCGGCGGCAAAACGTGCGGTAGCTGCCGGTATTGCATTGATCGAAGTACATGCTGCACATGGCTATTTACTGCACCAGTTTTTATCGCCGTTGTCCAATCAGCGTGATGACCAATATGGTGGGAGTCTAGACAACCGTATGCGTATGACTCTGGAAACATTCAAGGCAATTAAAGCAGTCGTGCCAGAAGATTTTCCCATAGGCGTGCGTATATCGGCAACCGACTGGATGGAACAGGGCTGGGATGTGGCATCTTCCATTGAACTCTCCAAACAATTGGAAGCACTGGGGGCAGCTTATATTCATGTGTCTAGTGGTGGCCTGCATCCAGATCAGAAAATCGATATAGGTCCGGGTTATCAGGTGCCATTTGCAGATGCTATTAAAAAAGTCATCAATATTCCGGTGATTGCGGTAGGATTGATTACCGAAGCTGAGCAGGCAGAAGACATTTTGCAAAAACAGCAGGCGGATGCGATCGCGATTGCACGCGCACAATTGTATGATCCGCGCTGGGCTTGGCATGCCGCTGCAACTTTGGGGGATGAGATTGGGGTTGCACCCCAATATTTGCGCTCACAACCGCATGGGTTAAAAGACCTGTTTCATTCTTTTGCACCATAAAACCGGATTGAAATTAAATATTTACAAATGACATGGACGTATCATGGTTTTAACGGTGATTTTACCGATTATTTTTTTAGCGATACTGGGTTATCTCAGTGTCGCTTTTAAGATAATTACACCTGCACAAATACAGGCACTCAGTGCATTTGTGATTAAAATTGCCTTACCGGCTTTTTTGATTTATGCCTTAAGTAGCAAAAATATTCATGAACTTTGGCATCCGTCCTATGTGATTGCGTATGCTGTCGGATCCCTGATTATTTTTGCATCTGCCTATTTACTGTTTTGGCGTTATTTTCATTTCAACCTGACACAAAGTGCCATCATGTCAATGGGTGCATCGATGTCCAATACCGGATTTATTGGTACAGCGATTCTCACCATGTTAATTGGCAGTCATGCGGCTGTATATATTTCCCTGACACTGATTATTGAAAATATCGTGATTCTGATGTTGGTATTGATCATTGCCGAAATGGGGCAGCAACAGGGACAGATGCTACGTGTAATCAAGTTAACGCTTAAAAATGTCAGTAAAAATCTGGTGATTGCCGCAATTTTTATTGGGTTATTACTATCATGGTTTAATGTCGATTTACCTGCGCAGGTACACTATGCGCTGGAGATGCTAGGCAAAACCGCAGCACCACTGGCTTTATTTGCCATTGGTGGTAGCTTATATGGAATCGGACTTAAAAGTATTGAGATCAATGGTGTCATTCTGGTCATATTTAAAGTGTTGCTGATGCCCTTGGTGATTTTCTTATTATTTTTACTGTTACCTGATGTCAGTTTGGAAATGCGACATGCCGGCACATTGATTGCTGCCTTACCTATGCCGATCGCCTTTGGAATTTTCGGGCAAATGTATGGATTAAATGAACGTGCTCTAACGCCTTTGATGTTGAGCACATTCCTTGGCATGCTGGGTGTCAGTAGTCTGATTTATCTCTGGTACTAGGGCCTGTTGAGAATTAATCACATATTAAATTTAAGCTAGAAATAAGGCGTTTTATGTTCTATTTTTGCATGAAAAATGGCTAAATTAGACTTATACTGCGTTAACCAGCTTGCCAATATACACATATTGCCTGTGCTGGTTGCCTTGTCTAAGCCATAATTTTTCTCATTTTTCATTGCAAAGATCAAATCTCAACAAGCCCTAGCCAATTGAGATGATCAAGATTTCAGATTAAATCACCGCCATTATTTTTGGCTATTCAGCAAGTTTTCAATGTCTTCTGCTTCACGGGCGCCAGAGATACGTTGACCATCTTTTAGGAAAATTGTCGGTGTACCACTGATTTTTAAGCTTTGTCCTAAAGCTAGATTTTTATTGATCGGATTGCTACAGGTCGGCAATGCCGTAGGCGCTTGCTGATTGATCATATGATCTTCCCACGCCGCATAGCGGTCACTGGAACACCAGATTTGCTTGGCAACTGTTTCTGCATTGGGGTGGATTGATTTTAGCGGATAAAGGAACAGGTAAATGGTAACATTATCAACACTGGTTAATTCCTTTTCTAGTTGTTGACAATACGGGCAATCAGGATCACTAAAGATATAGAGCACACGGCTACCATTACCTTTGACATATTTAATCGCCTGATCCAGAGGCAGTTTTGTCACATCAATTTTATTGATTTGCTGTTCACGTTTGGCAGTGAGATTTTCTTTATTTTTAAAATCAACCAAATTACCCACAAAAAAATACTGACCTTTGTCATCGGTATAAACAATTTGATCCCCTACAGTCACTTCATATACACCTTTGAACGGTGTTGAGCCAGAGACTTTGGCATTCATTTCCGGATAATTTTTTTGCAAATTTTTTTCTAAACTTGTTTGATCGGCCTGTGCAAAAGTGGCAGCAAAAATGCTCAGGCTGACCATAGATAAAAATTTCTTCATGTGGAAGCTCAAATAATAGAGAAGTGAAATAAAAACCACGCAGTTATACCAGCATCAATATGCTGTCAGAGCGTTATCATAGACAAAACTCAGCGCTGTATTTGTGAAAAATTGTTGAAATTATTCGGCCTGATAGAGCAAGCGTTCGATATCTTCTGCTGGCAAAACGCCCTCGACACGGAAACCATTTTCCAAGAAAAAAGTTGGTGTTCCTGTAATCTCCAGTTGACGTCCAAGTGCGATATTTTGTTCAATCGGGGTGTTTTCACCATCTCCTGACGTATCTGGAGCTGTACGATACAGCATATAATTTTCCCATGCAGCATAGCGGTCTTTGGCATTCCAAATTTGATTGGCCCGAAATTCTGCATTCGGATGGATTTCAGTAACCGGGAATAAGAACAGGTAAATGGTTAAATCGTTAATATTTAACAGCAGTTGCTCTAACTCTTCACAAAAAGGGCAGTCCGGATCGCTAAATTCGTAAATGGTTCGTTTACCACTGCCTTTCACATATTTGATGGCCTGACTTAGAGGGAGTAAAGTGGTATTGATATGATGTTCATCAATGATAAAACTAGATTGAGTATGAAGAGAATCGTTATTATATGACATCAAGATATGCTCCGTTTTTCTGTTGTTGTTTGAATTATGAGCTTTTTAAATGCAGATGCACATTGAATATTGTTGAGAAATTGTGAGCTTGTATAAAAGCCTTAACGCTTGGGTTTAAGGCTATAAAAAAACATCTTGAGTATTTTTACTTTGGTCTTGCCACATCACCATTTAAAGCTTCGGGTAGATCCAGAACCTCTACGTTCAGGTCAATCAGACTTTCCGGTTTAGCTGTCACTAATGCAATCCAGCCATTGGCATCATTTAAACGATTGACCACTTGCACATCTTTATTGAGTTGTTCGGCCACATTCGGTGCTTCCCCTTGACCCTGAATCAGATGCAGCCAATGTTTGGGTTTTGCCTTAAACCATAGTCTGGCAATAATTTCCTGACCCAGATAGCAACCTTTGTCATAATCGACACCGCCACGCTGATGCAGACGTAATTCCTGTGGCTGGAATAGATGTGAGGTCGCCTGACTAATCCATGCCTGCCCATTTTGAATGGCTGTTGTTTGCCAGTCAAAAATTGTCGCTGCCTGATTTTCTTCTGGCGTAAATGTCGCTTGATTGTCAATAATCGCCGGATAAATGGTAGAAGCCATGCTTAAAGTAGCTTTAGAAAATGCGCCGAATTTTTTTACGTGTGCGGCAAATTCTTCTGCCAGATCTTCTGTCATGACAATTTCGATCAGTTCTGCGGATTGGCGTTTTAACCATAGTCCAAACTGGATACGACCTTTTAAATCACAAATCGCAGTCGGACGAAATTCGTTATTGCCAAGTTTGCTGACATTTACCGTAACCTGACCTTGTAGAAATTTTTCCGCATCTACACCGGCGTACTGGAAATGTGCAAATTGCAGCGTATCTTGAGACATAACAGTTTAAACCTCAGAAAATTTTAATAGATATCATCGGCTATTTTGCCTGATTTTGCACGATGTGGAGACGTTTACAAAATTTTTTTATACGACAACTACGACGATAAATGTGTGTCGCCCTATTAGACTTTGGACGCAATTTTACTTTATTGTAGACAATTATGTTGAAATTGGCGTAAAAAAATGCTTTATTAAGCTTATATTCTTAATATTGTCTACAATATGGTGTGTGCGTGTTATTGGAAGAATTAAAAAATGATCAGGACATGACATTGTCAGATCAAATATTTCAAACCATTCAGGCGGCGATTGTCAGTGGCGAGATTCCTGCTGGCAAAAAAATTTCCGAACCTGAATTGGCGCGTATGTATGGCATCAGTCGTGGACCATTACGTGAGGCGATTCGGCGGCTGGAAGGACAAAAACTGGTTGAACGGACTGCCCATGTTGGGGCAAGGGTAGTATCACTCTCACATCAACAATTGTATGAGCTATATCAGATTCGGGAAAATCTGGAAGGGTTGGCATGTCGTCTGGCAGCAAAGCGGATTGATAAACAGCAGATTCTGGCACTACGCGATGTGTTAAAAAAACATGCCGAAGATGATGCTTTTAAGGCTGGCAAAGGCTATTACTTGCAGGAAGGTCAGGATGATTTTCATTATTGCATTATCAAAAATAGCGGCAATAAAACGCTGGAAAAAATGCTCTGTGATGAGTTGTATCACCTGATCCGTATGTATCGTATTCAGTTTTCCAATACCCCTAATCGTCCGCCAAAAGCTTTAAATGAACATATTCGTATTTTAGATGCCATTGCCGAAGGTGATGGCGAATTGGCTGAGCTATTAATGCGTCGACATATTGCACAGTCATATAAAAACATTGAACAACACTGGATGTCATCTCAAGGAGAATAAGGATGTCAACATTATCCGCAGGTCAACGCTTTCGTGATGCAGTTGCCGAGGAACACCCTTTACAGGTGGTGGGTACGATTAATGCCAATCATGCACTTCTGGCCAAACGTGCCGGTTATAAAGCCATTTATCTATCAGGCGGTGGCGTTGCAGCAGGTTCGTTGGGTTTACCTGATTTAGGCATCAGTAATCTGGATGATGTACTTACCGATGTGCGCCGTATTACCGATGTCTGTGATCTGCCTTTACTGGTTGATGCGGATACCGGTTTTGGTGCCTCTGCTTTTAATATTGCCCGTACCACCAAATCACTGATTAAATTTGGTGCTGCTGCCATGCATATTGAAGATCAGGTCGGTGCCAAACGCTGTGGCCATCGTCCCAATAAAGCCATTGTTTCGACACAGGAAATGGTCGATCGTATCAAGGCAGCTGTTGATGCACGTGCCGATGATCGATTTGTGGTGATGGCCCGTACTGATGCTTTGGCAGTAGAAGGTTTACAGGCTGCAATTGATCGTGCGAGTGCATATGTTGAAGCGGGTGCAGATATGCTGTTTCCGGAAGCAATTACCGAGCTTGCGATGTATCGTCAGTTTGCGCAGGCGACACATGTACCGATTCTGGCCAATATTACCGAGTTTGGTTCGACGCCACTTTTTACCACAGAAGAGTTGGCATCTGCCGATGTGAGTTTGGCACTTTATCCTTTGTCGGCATTTCGTGCCATGAATAAAGCCGCAGAAAATGTGTATCAGGCATTGCGTCGTGATGGTACACAAAAAAATGTGGTTGATACCATGCAAACTCGTCAGGAATTGTATGAACGTATCAATTATCATCAATTTGAACAGCATCTGGATGCATTGTTCAATCAGGCCAAGTAAATGGTCTTGATTTAATTGCAAAGCTGCATGACATGATGTCATCAAAAATAAAGTTACCCATCAGGATGAAAGGAAAGAATTATGAGTCATTTAGAACAGGTTGCAGGATTTAAACCGAAAAAATCAGTGGCATTAAGTGGTCAGGTTGCAGGGTCTACTGCTTTATGTACCGTTGGTCGCAGTGGCAACGATCTACATTATCGTGGTTATGACATTCTTGATTTAGCCGTGAACTGTGAGTTTGAGGAAGTCGCTTATTTGCTGGTACATGGCAAATTACCGACCAGCTCAGAACTTAAGGCCTATAAAGCCAAACTCAAAGGTTTGCGTGGCTTGCCAGCCGCTCTAAAAACTGCCTTGGAACAGTTGCCGCCATTGTCACACCCGATGGATGTGATGCGTACAGGGGTATCGGTTTTAGGGTGTTTAAGACCTGAAGCTGAAGAACGTAGCTATGCCGCAGCACGGGATATTGCCGACAAACTGATGGCATCACTTGGTTCGATGTTGTTGTACTGGTATCACTTTAGCCATAATGGTAAACGTATCGATGTGGAAACCGATGATGATTCTATTGGTGCACATTTTTTACATCTATTGCATGGTGAAAAACCGAATGAGCAATGGATTCAGGCGATGCATACTTCATTGATTTTATATGCAGAACATGAATTCAATGCCTCAACTTTTACCTCTCGTGTGATTGCAGGTACAGGCTCGGATATGTATTCCTGTATTGCTGGCGCAATCGGTGCTTTACGTGGACCCAAGCATGGCGGTGCCAATGAAGTGGCATTTGTAATTCAGCAGCGTTATAACAATGCCGATGAAGCCGAAGCTGATATTCGTCGCCGAGTAGAAAACAAGGAAGTCGTCATTGGCTTTGGTCATCCAGTCTATACCATTGCCGACCCACGCAATGATGTCATTAAAAAAGTCGCTTTTGATCTGGCCGAAGCACATAACAATAAGAAAATGTACCGCATTGCCGAACGTCTGGAAACAGTAATGAAAGAGGCCAAAAACATGTTTCCAAATCTGGACTGGTTTAGTGCGGTGAGCTATCACTTGATGGGTGTGCCGACCGAAATGTTTACGCCATTGTTTGTGATTGCACGTACCGCAGGTTGGTCGGCACATGTGCTAGAGCAGCGACAGGATGGCAAAATCATTCGTCCAAGTGCAGATTATACCGGCCCGGAAAACCTAGAATTTGTTCCTATTGCAGAGCGTGATTAATGAACACCCAGTATAGAAAAAACTTGCCAGGCACGTCATTAGATTATTTTGATGTTCGTCAGGCAGTCGAGGAGATTCAGCTAGGAGCCTATGAGGGCTTGCCCTATACCTCAAAAGTTCTGGCTGAACAATTGGTCCGTAAAGCGGACAGTGAAAACCTGACCGATTATTTAAAACAGTTAATTGAACGTCGTCAGGATATGGATTTTCCTTGGTATCCAGCGCGTGTGGTATGTCATGATATTTTGGGACAAACTGCACTTGTTGATCTGGCTGGTTTGCGTGATGCGATTGCCGATCAAGGCGGTGATCCTGCCAAAGTCAATCCGGTTGTGCCGACACAATTGATCGTGGATCATTCGTTGGCAGTAGAATATGGCGGTTTCGACCCGGAGGCCTTTGCCAAAAACCGTGCGGTGGAAGATCGCCGCAATGAAGATCGTTTTCACTTTATCGAATGGACCAAGACTGCATTTAAAAATGTTGATGTGATTCCCGCAGGTAATGGCATCATGCACCAGATTAATCTGGAAAAAATGTCGCCTGTGATTCAGTCAAGAGAAGGTGTTGCATTTCCGGATACTTGTGTGGGTACGGATTCACATACTCCACATACTGATGCACTGGGTGTTATTTCAGTCGGTGTTGGTGGTCTGGAAGCAGAAAATGTCATGTTGGGTCGTGCTTCATGGATGCGTTTACCCGATATTATCGGCGTGGAATTGGTTGGACAGCGTCAGGCAGGCATTACCGCAACCGATATTGTATTGGCACTTACCGAGTTTTTGCGTAAGGAACGGGTGGTCGGCGCCTATCTGGAATTTTTTGGTGAAGGTGCAGATACCATGTCGGTGGGTGATCGTGCCACCATTTCCAATATGACACCGGAATATGGTGCAACTGCGGCGATGTTCTATATCGATCAGAATACGATTGATTACCTGACCTTAACAGGACGTGAGGCGCAGCAAGTACAACTGGTTGAGCAATATGCCAAGCAAATTGGATTGTGGGCAAGTGATATGACACAAGCGGTTTATCCTCGTGTCTTGCATTTTGATTTATCCAAAGTTACGCGTAATATTGCCGGACCATCTAATCCGCATGCGCGTGTTTCTACTACTGATCTTAAAGAGAAAGGCATTGCCGGTGTGGTAGAAAATCGTACCGATGGTCTTATGCCGGATGGTGCCATTATCATTGCAGCGATTACCTCGTGTACCAACACCTCAAATCCACGTAATACTGTTGCGGCAGGCTTACTGGCGCGTAAAGCCAATGAACTAGGCTTAACCCGTAAACCGTGGGTAAAATCCTCATTTGCACCGGGTTCAAAAGCCGCAGCACTCTATCTGGAAGAAGCAGGCGTATTAAAAGATTTGGAAAAACTCGGCTTTGGTATTGTCGCCTATGCCTGTACTACGTGTAATGGAATGTCGGGCGCACTTGATCCTGTGATTCAGAAAGAAATTATTGATCGTGATCTCTATGCCACTGCGGTATTGTCTGGCAATCGTAATTTTGACGGGCGTATTCATCCCTATGCCAAACAGGCATTTTTGGCATCACCACCTTTAGTCGTGGCGTATGCGATTGCAGGGACGATTCGTTTTGACATCGAAAAAGATGTATTAGGTACGGACAAAAATGGCAATCCGGTTTATCTGAAAGACATTTGGCCTTCAGATGAAGAAATAGATGCCTTGGTCAAACAGTCAGTGAAACCTGAACAATTCCGTAAAGTCTATATTCCGATGTTTGATCTGGGTAAATTTGAACAGGCAGAAAGTCCACTATATGACTGGCGTCCACAAAGTACTTATATTCGTCGTCCACCTTATTGGGAAGGTGCACTGGCTGCACCACGCACTTTAACCGGAATGCGCCCACTGGCGATTTTGCCTGACAATATCACTACCGATCATTTATCACCATCCAATGCCATTGTACTGAACAGTGCTTCAGGTGAATACTTGGCAAAAATGGGCGTACCGGAAGAAGATTTTAACTCTTATGCCACACATCGAGGCGACCACTTGACGGCGCAGCGTGCGACACTGGCAAATCCCAAAACATTTAATGAAATGGTATTAAATGCTGATGGTACAGTGAGACAGGGATCCTTGGCACGCGTTGAGCCAGAAGGTCAAGTGATGCGTATGTGGGAAGCCATTGAAACTTATATGAACCGCAAACAGCCATTAATTATTATTGCTGGTGCAGATTATGGACAAGGTTCGAGCCGTGACTGGGCGGCCAAAGGTGTACGTCTGGCAGGAGTAGAAGTTATTGTGGCAGAAGGTTTTGAGCGGATTCACCGCACCAATTTGATTGGTATGGGAGTATTGCCGTTACAGTTTAAACCCGGTACCACGCGTAAAACTCTGCAACTTGATGGTACAGAAACCTATGATGTCAAAGGTGAACTATCACCACGTAATGACTTAACTTTGGTGATTCACCGAAAAAATGGGGAAGTAGTTGAAGTCCCTGTCACTAGTCGTCTAGACACCCTTGAGGAAGTATCTGTCTATGAAGCAGGTGGCGTATTACAACGCTTTGCACAAGACTTCTTGGAAGGGCAGGTGGCTTAGATAAGTTATTGTAAAGAAAATCCCTATATCTATTTGATCTAGGGGTTTTCTATTTACCGTGACCGCAATGATTTTATTTATGATGACTAGAGATGCTGCAATGACATTCTTTATTAGGCAAAAACACCATTTACACGAATGACTTGCGAATTAACCCAGCTTCCGTCAGGTCCTACCAAGGTTGCAACGATATTTGCAATCTCTTCTAGTGTTGCAATAGGTTCCAGCGGAGCGAGCTTTACAATTGTTGCGATCTGTTCTTTGATTTAGTCATAGTGAGAAGTTAATCTAATATTTAAACGGATATTTAAGCCAAATCAGTATCAAGGGCAACGCTAAAAATGGAATTTCGATTAACGTTATTTTGTAGTTTCCTGTTCGTAATGCCAATGCCATAATCAAGACAATTGAAATTGCGTTCAGCAAATTTCCGATGAAAAATGTTTTGGGAATGAGTAATAAAATTCCAATAGCAATAGTCAAAATGCCCAAGAAAGGGATTAGCGGTTCGCTAATCCCTAATGCATACATCAACTTGACCGATTCCGGATTGTTTTTATAATTAAATATGTCCCAACCATGTTTAAAACTTAATACTACGGAAATTAATTACCACTAACACTAATGAAATTATATTCTTTGTCATTTGTTTTTCATTTCCTTAAATTTCTTAAACTCCTTGTGTCCAATATTCAAAATAGAATTGGGTGCAATTCTACTCGCAATTTTTATTATGCCGGCTAACCCTGGTTTGATTTCAAATTGGTCGTTCAAAATTCCTTGAACTGCAACATGTACCATTTTGTCCACTTGCATAAACTGATTTTTGTTGTGTCGGTGTGTCCAATCTTTTTCAAGTGGTGTGTCTACGGCTGGCGGTACCAGTTCAAAAACTTTTACATTCGTGTCTTCCAATTGTAAACGCAATACTTGTGTATAAGCCCGAACACCAGCTTTTGAGGCACTATAAATGGGGGAAATTGAATATGGCATAAATGCAATACCTGATGAAACATTGACAATTGCCGATGTTTGTTGTTTTAGCAAATGTGGTAAAAACTGGTGCACCATTTGGATTGTCCCAGAGAGGTTGGTTACAATTTCACGGTTTATGTTTTCCAAACCCAAAGTAGTGTCCTGTAAATCTATTTCTCTCATAATTCCCGCATTATTGATGATAATGTTCAGTTGTGGAAATTGCTCGGTGATATCTTTGTAGAGTTGTTCAATGTCTTTCGGTTTGCTCACATCACTTTGAAAGGTGTGGACTTCTGGGAACTGCTTTTTCGTTGTATTTAATGCGTCAAGATTACGCCCTGTAACGATAATGTTTGCGCCTTGTTCGGTGAGTTGTTTTACAAGCTCTAAACCAATTCCGCTTGTTCCACCTGTGATGAGGATGGTGCTGTTTTTTAATTCCATTTTTTCTGCCCTTTTTTGTTGCTGCAAAATTGCGATGATGTCAAAAAAAGATTTAGCCAAAACGATTTTTGTCTTAGCCAAAAACTAGTATGTTTATGAGACGAAGTATCTGTTAGCTTTGTACACAATAGTTTCATTTGCACTTATCGGATTGTGAACATAATTTACAATGACATAAAAACTATCCTGTGCAAGACGTTTGGCAACGGCTTGACCTATGCCACGTGAGGCACCTGTTACCAATGCTGTTTTGATTAAATGATTCATGTATTTTTTCCTTTTGTAGAAATTTGATTAAATTTTACTGTTTATTTATTTGGGATAAAGTCCGATAAATTGATAAGATAATTCCATTTAAATTAATAATTTAAAGTATTATTAGGCCGACTCATGGATAAATTTGAAACCTTACAATTATTTACTCGTATTGTTGAATTAGGCAGTTTTAGCCGGGCAGCGGATCAATTAGGGATCCCCAGAGCAACGGCTAGTAATGCAATTAAACAACTGGAAAAAAATCTACAAAGTCGCTTATTGGAACGAACAACTCGTTATGTACGTACATCACAAGATGGACAAGCTTTTTATGAGCGTTGTACTCAGATTTTATCTGAACTAGAGGATGCAGAGTCCTCATTAAAAAATGTAATAACACGACCCTATGGGCGCTTACGAGTGGATTTATCAGGTGCACAGGCAACTCGAATTGTATTACCACATATTGATGATTTTCATCGTAGTTATCCTGAGATTGAATTGGTAATCAGCAGTGGTGATCGATTAGTTGATCTGGTGCGGGAAGGTATAGATTGCGTGATTAGAGCAGGTCATCTGGAAGACTCTTCTTTAGTTGCCAAACATTTGGTTGATGTACCCCAAGTGATTTGTGCTAGTCCTGATTATTTAGAGCAATACGGTATTCCTCAACATCCTAAAGAATTAAATCAGCATTATTGCGTTAATTTCTTTTCGGTGACAGGTGGTCGCTATTACCCGATTGAATTACAGGAGAATGGTAAAATACAAGATTATTTTCTTAAAAGCTGGATTGCGGTAAATGATGCTGAAAACTATGTTTTATGTGCTTTACGCAATATGGGATTAATACAAGTACCACGTTACCATGTGTTAGATCAGTTGAAAAATGGACAATTAATTGAAGTCTTATTATCATGGAAAAGTCCGGATATGTCTATTTCTGTGTTATATCCCCAGCATCGGCAATTATCTCCAAGAGTAAGCGTATTTGTGGAGTGGTTGAGCCGATTGTATGGAAATTTTTTATGAAATATCAAGTTATTATGTAGTTTCATTTTTAGAGTACAGGCGGTTTTACTTTTTGTGGAAAAGATTGTCCATTCATCATATATCACTCAAACGGATTAAATAACTTCGCTCCAAAGTCTTTAAAATCTGCAATATTACGCGTCATGACAGTTAAATCATGGACTTTTGTTGTTGCTGCAATCATAAGAGTTTCATACAAAGTATCAGAAGTACGATGCATGAGTTTTGCCCAGGCTCTAAAAATATCAGTTGTCATGGGTAAAGTATTGTAGGTATCGGCAACAGCATTTAACCATTGTTCTAATCTACTACAGCCCCTTATTTTTTAGTCAAACTTTATGAGGAACTTTCAATAAATTGATTAAGATAAGAATAAAAATGAAGCTAAATTTATTTAGTTCGTAAAAAACTCTCTTTATTTTATTAAATACGAAAATTTTTCCCAAAATTTATATCAAAGGCTTTATTTAAGGGAAATAATTTAATCCTTAAATTGTTATCTTATATCGCAAGGGTGTGAGAGGGACGAAAAGATCAATATGCGCTAACAGGGTAATCCAACCTAAGCGTATTGACTCAAAAGGTCTCAATTCGGCTAACAACGCTATAGATCAAAAGTCTGTAGGCAAAGCGATATCTTACCAAGATGAAGTGGTTACAGTGAAACGTAAGTTTTCCCTTAACACCCTAAAAAATTCTTGCAGATACAAACTTTTTTATAGATAAAATAATAATTACCCCATCTCATAGTAAAATTTACAGCTTAAAGGCACAGGACAGTTATGATGGAACTTGATAATTTTGATAAACAGATTCTGGAAATTCTTACCCATGAAGATATGAATCTGAATGAACTGTCGGAGCGGATTCATTTATCGGTCAGTTCTGTGCATCGCCGTATCAAGCATTTAATTGATAATAATATTCTGAGCCAGCTTAAACGCAGTATCAACTATCAGAAATTGGGGTTTAGCCTGCATGTGATTCTGCAAGTGTCGTTAAGCAAACATGATACCGATACCTTTGATAAATTTCTGGAAGAACTCAAAGACATTCCGGAAGTGATTAATGCATTTTTGATTACTGGACAATCCGCAGATTTTCTGGTCGAAGTGGTGGCTAAAAATATGGAAAACTATAGTGATGTGCTACTTAAACGTATGGGAAAAATTGAGCATGTGGCTGCACTGCATTCCAGTTTTGTGATTAAGGAATATGATGTATTTAATTGCAATGGATTGCTACGACGAGTATAGCCGTTTGCTTTATTTTATGTCATATTGTTCTAAATGCTGATTTATGTTTAAAAATCAATCGTTGTAAGTGCTGTATGTTTTTATTTGCTGTAATATGATAAGAATATTGAAAATTGATTGGTAAGTTCAGGAGACTGCACTGCGCGTGGGTAAAACGATTAGACTATTTCAATTAAAAAAATTGTCTTTTGATAGAATAATTTCTACGAATCCTTCTGTTCGTCGGGCACTCATTGTTGCGATTATTTTAGTCTTTGGTTATATCGATTTTCGCACTGGTTATGAATATTCCTTTGCAATATTCTATTTATTACCAGTTGCGATTGCTGCGTGGTATGACAATACCAAAATGACAATGCTGACCGTTTTTATGTCTATCGGGACATGGTTTGTTGCTGATATAAGTGCTGGTCATCTTTATTCAAACTTTATTATTCCTTTTTGGAACGGTCTGGTTCGCGTCATATTCTTTTGTATTGTTGCCTTCTTATTAATAAAGGTGCGAAAAAACTGGAATGATCTGAAAAAGATGGCGATGAATGATCCTTTAACTGCATTGGATAATACTCGTGCTTTGGATATTGAATATCGAATATTACGAAAATTAAGTTTTAGGAAAAAAATTTCTTTTGCAGTCGCGGTGATTGATCTGGATGGTTTTAAAGCAGTAAATGATACACATGGACATATTCGCGGTGATGATATCTTGGTGACATTTGCCAGTATATTAAAAAAAGCCAATCGTTCCTCAGATGTTGCAGCCCGATTAGGCGGCGATGAATTTGCTGTGATTTTACTAGATATCAATGAATATGGTGCCTATCATTACGATTCAAGATTAAGAGAGCTGTTTGATCTAAGTGCTTTAAAGCAGAATTATCAGGTCGATTTTAGTATGGGACTAGCGATTTTCGATGATTTTCCGTCGAGTCTGGAAGATGCATTGCATATTGCAGACCAGTTGATGTATCAATCAAAAGGACAAGGAAAATCACAAACCACCATTCAATACTGTCAGCACAATTGACAGGGTAAATCTTGCCTGTTATTTTGCAGCCGATTTTGTCGTACTGATCCTACCAATGTCACATACCGATCATTTTATTTATATGCCACCGCAAGCACCTTTAATCACGCTTTATGAAGATGATGATTTTGTGGTAATTGATAAACCCGCAGGATTATTATCTGTGATGGGACGTTTGCCACAGCATCAGGACAGTGCCTATCTGCGTATTTTGGAAAAATTTCCCAATGCCAAAGTCACGCATCGTCTGGATATGGCAACATCCGGCATCCTCATGTTTGCCAAGCATCGTGATGCGGAAGTTGCGATGAGTAAATTATTTCAGGCAAGATTGGTCAAAAAAAACTATGTGGCATTGGTGCAAGGAAAATTAGAGGGTGAGGGCAGTGTCGATGTACCACTGATCACTGATTGGGACAAGCGTCCCAGACAAAAGGTGGATTTTGAAACGGGTAAGTCGGCAAAGACTTTATATTATGCTTCGCAATATGATCAAGAACAGAAAATTAGTCGAATTTTACTGGAACCCATCACTGGGCGTTCTCATCAGTTACGTGTGCATATGGCCTATATTGGTCATCCGATTACCGGAGATAAACTTTATCATCCCAATCCTGAAAATAGCCCATTAAAACGTATGGCATTACATGCTTGTCACTTGTCTTTTGTGCATCCGTTACGACATCAAGACATAGACATATATTCTACTGCACCTTTTTAGACAGGATATTGTTGTTTATATATTTTGGTAGCTTAAGTTTTAATTTTTATTATAAGTAATTGAATTATAAAATTAATATTTTTTTATCTGTATAGTGTTGGTTTTGATCTTAGCTTTGATCATGACAAAGTGAGCTGCTATACTGAGAAAAAATCGGAGTCACTTTAAGATGACAATTTTACTTAAACGTATTTATGATGCACCTGCTGCAAGTGATGGTCTACGTATTTTGGTTGATCGATTATGGCCAAGAGGTGTAAAAAAGGCCGATGCAAAAATTGACTGGTGGATGAAGGAAGTTACACCTTCAACAGAATTGCGTCAGTGGTATGGACATGATCCAGATAAATGGATTGAATTTCAGCAAAAATATCGTGCTGAACTAAAAGGTAATCCGAAATTAAAAGAACTACATGATCTGGCAAAACAGCAAACCATTAGTCTGATTTATGCTGCTAAAAATACTGCAATTACGCATGCAATAGTGCTAAAGCAGATGATCGAAGAAGCAAATTAAAACTTGCCTTATGCAGTGATAAGGCAAGAGAAAATCGAATAATGTATGGTTTTTACCAGGCTTTTTCCAATATTCCTAATAAATCATTTAGATTGGCCTCTTTAGGATTATAGATAATCGATCCATCATCCAATGCTTTTGTTGCCACTTCTACAAGCTGTTCACGTGTGACTTTTCCTGTTTCCTGTAGCGTACGGGGTAATTTTGTCTGGATATGTAATTGGTCACGTATTTGACGAATATAATCAATGGCTTTATCTGCACGTTTATCGGCTGGTGTATGCGCATAAATATCTGCACCAGCTAGCGGTAATAATAAATCTGCAATTTTATCGCCATTTACTTCTTTATTATAATCCAGCACATAGGGCAAGAATAAATTCATACATAAGCCATGAGGTAAGTGTGCAACTGCACCTAGTGCATGACCTAGAGAATGCACCACACCAACCATTGAATTTGAGAAAGCGATTCCTGCCATGGTCGAAGCCTGCGCCAATTCCAGACGGCCTTGGGCATCGGTTGGATTATCCAGTACCTTAAATAAATTCGCACTGATCTTTTTGATTGCAGCGGTGGCATAAGCATCACTGATTGGATTTGCTGCTAGACAGGTATAGGCTTCAACTGCATGGGTCATTGCATCCATTGCAGTCATTGCAGTTAGATGTGGTGGCAGGGTCTGGGTCATACGAGGATCAAGAATTGCTGCGTGCGGCATCAAATAATAAGAGGCAAATGGTATTTTAATATTTTTCTCGGTATCAGATACCACAGCAATCATGGTCACTTCGGAACCTGTTCCCGATGTGGTCGGAATCACAAACAATGGTTTAAGTGGTTTGGGGAGATTGTGTGCCCCGGAATATTTTAAAAGGTCATCACCACCTTCAGATACCAGAATATTGGTGGCTTTTGCAGTATCAATGACCGAACCCCCACCAATTGCCAAAATGGCATCGCAGCCATGCTCACGATAAATGCGGGCAGCTTCACGTACTGTTGATAGGCTACTATCAGGTGGAACGTCATCAAAAATCGCACTGATATCGACATCCGTTTCACTAAATGCGTTTTCAATCGGGGCTAATAAGCCGTTGCTGCGTACACCTTTATCGGTGATGATTAAGGCTTTTTTTGAGCCTAAAGCAGCCAGTTCAAAAGGAATATGTTCTAAGGCAGCGTTTCCTGCAATGACTTTGACAGGACAAAAAAATTCGTAATAAGGCTTTGCCATGTTATGTACTCCGTTTTAAATAGGATTGGGCAATTTTGAGATAAATACTGGCTGCTTCCGTTGCTTTTTCTTTTAAGGATAAATTTTTTGGATATTCCTTAACTGCCAGATCTGCGACCAATTTTGGTAGAATTAACGCTTCCATTTTGTTTAGGCAACGTACCAGACGAATGGCATAAGACAGCTCGCCATCGGCCACCATCCGATCATTGGCAAATGCTTGTGCCGTGCCTTCCTGAAAAGAAAACACCAGAAACGCATGAGTCAGATGTTTAAACGTAATAGTTAAATCAGGTCTGCCAGAAAAATTTTTAAGTAGTTTTAATTGATGATCACGCTGGATCTGAATCACAAAACTTGGTCCTTTGGGAAAGACTTTCATGGAAAAAACGAAATTGGTTGGAAAACCCGAAATTTCCGATTTAATTTCAGGGTCAATTTGATTCGCCACCACCAAACCACGCCCGATGACATCCATCATCAGGCTAACATATGCATGCTGTAATGTCGGTTTCACCGTCATTAGACTGGCATACGCATGTTGAAGTGTGGGTTTTACAGATTTTGTAGAGATCACACGCCTGTCCTTGTTCATGTAAAAACAATTAAGATTAGAGTAATTACTCTAGGTGTGTTTTCCCGAGAACGCAAGTGCTTTTAATGAACTTGAGTGTCAATTTTTGCAAAAATATTTTGCTGTTTGATAAACTTCTGGGCCAGATCACAGACTTGCAAAAAAGTAGGGGTTGGCTGGACCAAATCACACAGTCTTACCATTTCTAGACCAGCATAACCACAAGGATTAATGGTGTGAAAGCCATCTAGGGCACAATCTATATTTAATGCCAGACCATGATAACTACGACCACGGCGGATTTTAAAGCCTAAGGAACCAATTTTTCGTTGATCAACATAGACGCCTGGTGCATCTTTTTTGGTATAGGCATCGATGCCATATTGTTGCAAAATCCAGAGCATCATATTTTCGGCAAAATCCACCAGATCGCGCACATGCCATTTCAGGCGGTTGAGATCAAACAAAAAGTAGGCCACCAGCTGACCCGGACCATGCCAAGTCACTTGACCGCCACGGTCCGTATGTACTACGGGAATATTGGTTGGAATTAGAATATGTTCCGCTTTACCAGCCTGTCCTTGGGTCAGGGTAGAAGGATGTTGTAATAACCAGAGTTGATCAATACTATGTTCATCGCGGTTGAAGGTAAATTCCTTCATGGCTTCAAATTTTTCAGTGTAATCTTGTAATTGCTCAAATGTATGAATGATTAATTGTGGTTGAATCAATGGTGCAACATTGCTCATAGCGTCCTAATCCAAAAAAATTAAGTGATATATAAAAATCATATCACTTTCCTGAGTGTAATTTGGGGCAGAATAAATCACTTAGAATAATTCTGCTTTTATTATAATTTGAGTGTGACGCGTGAAGTCTTGTTCCTTCAAACCCTGTAATCCTAATTTATAAATACCATCTAAGCCACAAACAAAGGCGATCAATCGCCAGGCAATATCTTCGCTTGGATGATTTTTTTTAAATATATTTTGATCTTGTCCTTGCTGAATGACCTGCTGAATCGATTGGTGCCATTCCTGCATGGCTTGGTTATAGGCATTATTTAATTCTGCATCATGTTTTGCCAATATTTCTGCTTCATTCCATAGTCTAAAATAAGGTTGGGCATATTCTAAATTTATACAGCCCAGTAACAATAATAAATGTGCAATGGAATCTTGAGTTTCCATAGTGTTGGCAATCTCATCTAACTGCTGCATCAAGCAGAGAAATACTTCTGCTTTGAGATGGGAGGAAGAGGAGAAGTGGTGATGAATTTGCCCTACGGATATTTGGGCTTCACTTGCGATTTTACGCACGGTCATTGCAGCTAGACCTTCAGATAGAGCAATTTTTTTCGCTGCATCTAAAATGCTTTCTCGTCTTTGTTCACGGTTAAGATAGCTCATAAGATCTGATATTTCATTTATGGGATAGGGGAATAAATTCAGTTTACAGAATAACCTAAAAAACTAATTGGACAAATGTTCAATTTTGGCTAAAATTTAATTTGAACGTTTGTCCAGTTTGGTGTGTTATGTTTCGTAGGTGGTTGATTTTAGCAATTGTGATTTTGATTTATCTTCCTGTGGCGATGGATGCGACCATATTACATGTGGCTGCACCGACGTTAAGTGAAGCACTGGCTTTATCCAATAAAGAATTGCTCTGGATTATTGATATTTACTCCCTAGTCATGGCTGGCTTGATTTTGCCGATGGGAGCATTGGGTGATCGTATTGGATTCAAACGATTGATAATCATCGGTAGTACTTTATTTGGTATTGCATCTGTTTTTGCTGCATTCTCTGATTCCGCAATGCGTTTAATCGCCTCTCGTGCTTTGCTTGCTGTTGGTGCGGCGATGATTATTCCGGCTACATTATCAGCCATTCGTAATACCTTTCTGGAAGAAAAACAGCGTAATTTTGCATTAGGGATATGGGCAACAGTCGGCGGTGGAGGTGCAGCATTTGGCCCCTTATTAGGGGGAGCAATTTTGGGACATTTTCATTGGGGGGCTGTTTTTTTAATTAATATCCCTGTGATTATACTTGTTTTACTGATGACAATATTTTTTGTACCAAAGCAAAAAGTTCAAACCACGCAGAATTTAAATTTGCTACAGGCTTTAATTCTTGTCATTGCAATTCTCAGTATTATTTATGCATTAAAAACTGGAATCACAGCGTTTAATTGGATGAGTATTACAATATTTACGGTCGGTTTTGCGCTGTTGGCTGGATTTATTCAAAATCAGTTCCGTTCTGCATCTCCAATGATTGATTTTCATTTGTTTAAAAATCGCTTTATTTCTACCGGAATTATTATGGCCATTGTGGCAATGATGGCATTGGTCGGATTTGAGCTTTTGATTTCTCAAGAATTGCAATTTGTTTATGGCTATACAGCACTTGAAGCTGGATTGTTTGTTTTACCATTTATGCTTGCTATTAGTTGTGGTGGACCGATTGCGAGTGTTTTAGTGAATAAATTTGGTCTTAGAAGAATTGCAACAACCGGCATATTATTGAGTGGTTTAAGTATGTTTGGCTTGGCGCATACCGACTTTGCTTCGGCGCAATTGCAGGCATGGGGGATGATGATTTTACTTGGTATAAGTGTGCAAATTGCTTTGTTGTCGTCAACCGCAGCAATTATGTCATCTGTTTCGCCTGAGAAAGCAGCTGCGGCCGGGGCGATAGAAGGAATGGCCTATGAGTTGGGGGCAGGTTTTGGTGTGGCATTTTTTGGTCTCATGTTATCTTGGTTTTATATGCAGTCTATTGTCATGCCAAGCGATTTACCCCAAGCACTGATACCCGCAGTAAGTAGTTCAATTGGTGAAGCAATGTATGTTGCAAATGATATGGATATCTCATTAGCCACACAAATTCAGGACAATGCCAAGGCTGCATTTATCCGATCACATCGTCAGGTATTAAATACCTCAGGCATTTTATTGATGATTCTAGCTGCTTATGTTTGGTTAAGGCTGCCTAATCCGCACAGAAAAGATCGCGTTGTGGAGAGCTTAGGTTAAATATTTATCGGTAGAGGTATAAGCAATATATCGAAGCGTAAAGTGAGTATTATATTCACTTTACATCTACTGATGTTTGAATGTCTGTTCTTTTTAATTTTTTATATTTGACATGATAATATAAAAGCTGGAGCAGATTTAATATCACTAGAAGTACTGCAATTCCAATAATAACAGGAAAGTCCTGAGCACTTTGTAAACCTATAAAATAATAAATAATCAGAAACATGAATATCGGTTGCAAGATTGATGTAATGAATAAACTACGGCGCTTAGTTTCTAGACGTTTTAGTTGTTGTGAAGTAGATAGATTATTCATGGTTACTCTTTTTAAAAATATAAATAGGGTAAAAATATAATATGAAGCGCTTATATCATGTTTAAAATAGTTAAAGCTCCTACGTGGAGGAGCTTTAAATCATCTCAATTTTAGAGTGCAGTTTTGATATGTGGACAAGCAGCCAGATCTGCATAAAGGGCATGTACTTGTTCCAGTTCTTCAAAACGCAATTGCGCAGTAATCGAATGGTATTTGCCTGAACTTGAAGGCTGAGTTTTAAGGGTTGCTTCATCAAATTCTGGAAAATGTTTGACCAGAATATCGATAACGGCAAGACGTAAATCATCGCCTGCATTGCCAATCAATTTGATCGGATAGTCCATAGGGAATACCCAAAGATGTTCTTGTAACTCACGAGATGGTGTGCGGTCTGTCATGATATTCCCCTAGTTGAAACGCCTGCGTGAGGCAGGCGTTTTTATGTTTCTTTTCATTTAATGGGGCTGAATGATCATATTTCAATACCCCATCGGCATGATGCCCATTTAGTCATTCTCAAGGAATGAACGTAAATGTTCTGAACGGGAAGGGTGGCGTAATTTGCGTAATGCCTTGGCTTCAATCTGACGAATACGCTCACGTGTTACATCAAACTGTTTGCCGACTTCTTCCAAGGTATGGTCGGTTGGCATATCAATACCAAAACGCATTTTTAATACTTTCGCTTCACGTTCAGTCAGGTTTTCCAAGACTTCACGAGTTGCTTCACGTAGACCTTCTGAAGTCGCTGCATCAACCGGAGAGGTGATGTTTTGATCTTCGATAAAATCACCAAGATGCGAATCTTCATCATCCCCAATCGGTGTTTCCATCGAAATTGGTTCTTTGGCGATTTTTAACACTTTACGGATTTTGACTTCGTCCATTTCCAGACGTTCGCCCAGTTCCTCAGGTGTCGGTTCACGACCCATTTCCTGTAAAAGCTGACGTTGTACACGATTGATCTTGTTGATGGTTTCAATCATATGCACTGGAATACGAATGGTCCGTGCCTGATCGGCAATCGAACGGGTGATTGCCTGACGAATCCACCATGTTGCATAAGTCGAGAATTTATAACCACGGCGATATTCAAATTTATCTACCGCTTTCATCAGACCAATGTTACCTTCCTGAATTAAATCAAGGAATTGTAAGCCACGGTTGGTATATTTTTTAGCAATCGAAATCACCAGACGCAAGTTGGCTTCAACCATTTCTTTTTTGGCACGGCGTGCTTTTGCTTCACCAATTGCCATACGTTTGGAAATATCTTTGATTTCTTTAACACTCAGACCCAGCTCGTTTTCAATTTCGCCAATCTTTTGCTGGAAAGCCAAAATGTCAGGGCGAACTTTTTCAAGATGGCCTTTAATATTGCTGTCTACAGCATTGATTTGTTCTTCAATCCAAGCCTGGTTAGACTCGTTACCTGGGAAGGTATTACGGAATAGATCACGGCTCATACGACCACGGCGGATACTATAGCGCATGATTTCTTTTTCGTTAAAGCGGATTTGATCATGAGTGCCACGAATCATTTCGGAAACCAGATCAAATAAACGAGGGGTCAGCTTAAACATCATAAAGATGGACGCCATTGCCTCAAGTTGTGCTTTACCTTCTGGGCTATTACGACCATGTTTGGCCAAGACAGCTTTGGTTTCGTTCCAGATATTTTCCAGTTCGTTAAAACGTTGTCTGGCAATTTCAGGATCCGGACCAGATTCACCTTCAGAATCACTGTCATCCGAAGATTCTTCATCTTCTTCGTCGTCATCATCAAGTTTAACGTCTTTGGTCGATGTGCTCGTGCTTTCATCATCGTCATCTAGTGCTTCATCTTCAAGCACTTCTGGAATTTCTTCTTCTGATTCCAAATCAAGATAGCCGGATAATACATCGGCTAAACGACGTTGTGGTTCGTCTGTCAGTGTTTCTTTATATTCGTTTAAAACGACTTCTACAGTATTCGGCCAGTAAGCGATGGCATGTAGAACATCACGGATCCCGTCTTCAATCCGTTTGGCAATACTGATTTCACCTTCACGTGTTAACAGTTCAACCGTACCCATTTCACGCATATACATACGTACTGGGTCGGTGGTACGACCTGGCTCACTTTCTACCGAAGCAAGCACAGCTGCTGCTTCTTCTGCTGCAACTTCATCACCGGCATCCGGTGAATCTTCCAGCATCATGTCATCAGATTCTGGAGCGCGCTCGTGAACCGGAATACCGACGTCATTAAGCATTTGAATGATATCTTCAATTTGCTCACTTTCGGTAATCGAGTCCGGGAGATGATCGTTAACCTCAGCGTAAGTTAAATAACCCTGCTCCTTGCCTCGGCTAATTAATGCCGCAACTTGAGAGGTCGGGGAATGCATATCGCTCATCTTAGCTCACTCTTGTTTTGAATCTGTGATCGTGAAACAGTGCATCATAGCACAAAAACCACTGTTGTAATTTTACAACAACGGTTTTATGTAGAAAAATTTTGCACCATACGCCTAAAAACCCGGTACTTGACTAGGTCAGTAATTCGTTGATCCTTGCAATATTGGGATAAATTTTTAAATTTCAAGTTTAAATGATATCGAAATCGGAGAAATCGGCTAGCCCTAAAAAATTTGAACCGATGGTAAAAAACCAAATTGTAACATAGGGATTAATCTTATAAAAAACAGTTAATTAATATTTAGTGCTTGACAATTTTATTTAGCCCAGATAAATAGCGGCTAACGCTCTCATTTTTTATTTGGGGTAATTTGCGTGGCGAGTTCTCAAGATTTTGAATTAGATGATAACTTTTCTGATGATGATACGCAGTTTGATGAAACTGCCAGTAAAATCAGTGCAAAGGAGTCATTGGAAAAACGTCGATTGATTGATGATCTTTTAGCAGAGCGTCGTTTACAGCGCGAGTTAAAAGAATTTGATTATGATTTCGATGACGACGATCTGGACGATGATGAAGATTAATCCGTTGTTCAAATTGAGTAGTGATGTTTTTGTGGGATGGGCAATGGTATGGCAGCATTAGATTTAGACAAGTTAAGTGATTACTTGGATGGTGAAAATAACGAATTTGGTTTAGATTTTGCTGCTACACATGGTTTCTTATGTGCTGTTGCAGTGGGTCCGGCATTAACAAATTGGCTGTCTTTATTATTCGATGAGCAGGACAAACAAGTTCCCAAGCAGGTAATTGAACAGATCGAGCTTTGGCTTGCAGATATTCAGCAAACACTGGCGAATGAAGAATTAATCGAATTTCCTTTCGAAATCGAAGAAGCGGATGTCGATTCAAGTCTAGGCGACTGGAGTGTTGGTTTTGTCGATGCGATGTTTCTTAACGAAGAAGCATGGTTTGTTCCAGAGCTGGAAGATAATCTGGTTGAACTGACATTGCCGATCATGGTGTTTAGTGGCATTGATGAAGAAGATCCACAAATGGAATCCTTCCGCCGCAATGGTCAGTTGATGGATGATCTTGCTCAGGAAATTCCGGATAATTTAACCGAAATTTATTTGCTTTATCATGCACCAAGTGCTTGATCTGCATCTTGCTTTAAAATAAGAGTAATGCCTGTTCAGGTTGGCGAGATTAATCGTTTGAAGTGACTGCTTTAGACATTATATCGATATTCGCCACGTCCTGAATTTAGGGATTACTCTTTTATTTTTCCCATAAAAATAAATAAATTTGTGACGATAAAGGATTTATCAGGTATCATCTCCCGTCTTTAATTTTACCCGATCTCATTGCTTGGGTATTATCGGCTATTCTAATCACAATCTACATCTTTAGATTAGTTCATTTTCAATCATTTATGATTTTCATCATCTGTATAAATGAATCTATATAAATAGGAGTGTTGGATGGAATATATTCTGAATCCTACTTTTAGTTTAATGCTTGCGGTTTTGGTGCTCTATACCGGACGTATCTTAAATAAAAAAATCCCTTTCCTGACAAAATATAATATTCCCGAGCCTGTTGCAGGTGGTTTGATTGGTGCGATTATCTTTTTCATATTGCATAATTATTTCGGCTATACGGTCTCTGTAAATAAATTGATGCAAGATACATTTATGCTGATGTTTTTTGCATCAATTGGTTTAAGTGCAAATTTTGCCAAACTGCGCGAAGGCGGCAAACCCTTGGTCATTTTCCTGGTTGCGATTTCTGCATTTGTTGTGGTGCAAAATGGTGTGGGTATGATCGTGGCAAAAGCTGTTGGTCTGGAACCATTGATGGGTGTCGTTGCCGGATCAATTGCACTGATTGGTGGTTTGGGTACAGCAGGTGCATGGGGACCAATCTTTGAAACCAAATATGGTATCGAAGGCGCGTTACCCATGGGGATTGCCAGTGCTACTTTTGGTATGGTGATTGGTGGTTTGATGGGTGGTCCTTTGGCCAGATATCTGATTCGTAAGCATCATCTTGCTTCGCCCATCAATCAGCAAAAAGAGCAGGACAGTAATAGTCAGGTATCGACTGAACCGGAATATATTTTTGAACAACCTAAACGCGTTCGGTTGATTACCTCAGACAATGCGATTTCAACTTTGGGTATGTTTGCTTTTGCGCTGGCGTTTGCCAATATTATGCGTGATTTAACGGTGGATACAGTATTTGAGTTGCCGACTTTTGTCTGGGCTTTAGGTGGCGGCATTATTATTCGTAATGTTCTGGAAACTGTATTTAAACGTCAAATTTTTGATCGTGCAATTGATGTATTTGGTAATACCGCTTTGGCATTATTCTTGGCAATGGCACTGGTGTCCTTAAAATTATGGCAATTGACTGATTTGGCTCTGCCAATGATTATCTTATTGATTGCACAAACTGTTGCAATGTGGCTTTTTGCTGTCTATGTAACATTTAAGGTCATGGGCAGTAATTACGATTCAGCCGTATTGGGTGCGGGCTTATGTGGTTTTGGTATGGGCGGAACAGCCAATGCCATTGCCAATATGCAGGCCATTACCAATATGTATGGCCCATCGCATAAAGCCTTTTTGATTGTACCTTTGGTCGGTGCATTCTTTATCGATCTGGTCAATGTGGTGGTGATTCAGGCGTTTCTTAAAATATTTGGTTAATTAGAAAATAAGTATGGCAGATTCAATGGATAGCATTGGATTTGCCATTTTTAATGGTGTTTTTTAGCCAACTTTTTATATAAAAATAGCATTAAATAAGCAACCAATCCTATTAAGATCACCAAGCCAGCCTTGTTTAATACACTGTGCATCAGTGCCTGATTTTCACCGAAATAAAATCCTATACAGGCTAAAAATGTCGTCCAGATCAGTGTGCCGACACTACTGTACAGTATGAATTTTCCAAAAGGCATACCACTGATTCCAGCTGGGATACTAATCAGGGAACGAATTGCTGGAATCATCCGGCCAAAAAACACAATACGATGACCATATTGCTCGAACCAATGCAATGCCTTGCTGACATCTGTGGATTTGATAAACAGATATTTGCCATAACGATCAACCCAATTGAACAGAACAGACTTAGGGATTTTTCGTCCAATCCAGTACAACACTGCCGCAGCGAGTATTGAGCCGATACTACCGGCAATAATCACACCAAACAATTGTAGTTGCCCCTGTGAGGCAGTATAACCGGCCGAGGGCATAATGATTTCTGAGGGAATAGGTGGAAAAATATTATCCAGAAACATCAGCAGGGCAATACCTAAATAGCCTAGTTGTTCCATGATATTTAAGACCCATTCTTTTAAATCCATGCTATATATTTGATGTTGATAAGGGATTAAAAGTTTGCAAAAGAAATATGATAAATACCAGATGTTTTAGGTTATTTTGTTTTGACATTATCGATGGGGTTTTGGCATCAGTTGCCAGATATTTTCATCAATTGTCCCTTGACCCTTAAACTTTTCTGCCAGTTTATCTTCGATTAGCACATGTCGCTGTAACAAGGTAATCTCATAGCTGGACTGATAATGTCGCAGAATTTCATGCTCAGATACTGCAAAGGGTGGGCCTGCATAAAGCTGTTGGGGGTAGTCATAGCTAATTAATAGCTGGGGCGCAGCTTGTGTGAGTTGAATTAAATGTTGTGTGTACTTTTTGCGCATATCTAAAGGCAGCGCCACGAGAGCAGCCCGATCATAAATGGCATCAACTTGATCTAATTGATTCTGTTGTAAATCAAAGATATTCCCGACATACACATCCAGATGTTCTGCCTGATAATAGTGTAACTGGTCTTGTACAGTTATCTGATAGGGAATATCAAGTTCGCTAAACAGCTGTTCAATCGCAAGCGAACTTAGTTCTATGGCACAAACCCGATACCCTTGTGCCAGTAACCATGAGATATCTAGAGTCTTGCCGCATAAAGGCACAAAGATACGTGCATGTTTAGGTAATTTAAAATTTTTAATATATTGAATGAGGTAAGGATTAACCCGTGCCTGATGAAAACCTATCTGATGGTTGTGCCAGCGTTGTTGCCAAAATTCAGTATCCATATAAATTCCATATTGAAATGATCATAAATGAAGCTAAACTGACAGTGTACAAGTTAAAATTGATCAAATGATTGTCGAACTGGATATTTTAGGCCGTACATTACGTCATGTTGCCAATTGTCCTTATGATAATCCGATAGACTGTGAGAAGTTTCAGGCGATTCTTAATTCAATAAAATAAATACTATAAACATAAAAATGCCATAGACAAGCTATGGCATGGAAAATACTGCTAGATATATAGATTACAGACGTTTGCGTTTTGCTGCGACGATTTGTGCCTGACGCATACGGAAACCCTGTTTTTGTTTTTCAGTGGTTTTGTCGATGCAATGGATACAGGAAACGCCATGTTCATAACTTGGCAAGGCTTGTTCTTCTGGTGTGACAGGCCAACCACAGGCATGACATTTTTCATGAATGCCTTCTTGAACACCATGTGTAACCGCAGTACGACCATCAAAAACAAAACATTCACCTTCCCACAGGCTTTTTTCTGGTGGGGTTTCTTCAAGGTATTTTAAAATACCACCTTTAAGGTGATAAACTTCTTTAAAACCTTCTTGTAAAAGTAGGGAAGTCGATTTTTCACAGCGAATTCCACCCGTACAGAACATGGCAACTTTTTTATCTTTTTTATCTGCCAATTGTTGACGTACATAGTCCGGGAATTCACGGAAAGTTTCGGTTTTCGGATCAATCGCCCCTTTAAATGTGCCCGCTTTATATTCGTAGTCATTACGGGTATCGATCAAAATCACATCGTCTTGCGCAATTAATTCGTTCCATTCTTCCGGATTTAAATAATGACCCACCAAATCACGGGGCTTAACTTCTACGCCCAGCGTTACAATTTCTTTTTTCAGTTTGATTTTCATTTTACGAAATGGTTTATCATGGCTGAAAGATTCTTTATATTCCATCGCCGTGAAACCTTCATCAATCAAAAATTGATGAATTGTGTCAATCGCCTGTTGATCACCTGCAACTGTGCCGTTAATCCCTTCACCTGCTACAATCAGCGTGCCGCACAAATTAATCGTTTTTACGAGATCAAGCAGGCGTTGTTGTAAATCTGCTGGATCTGAAACTTCACGAAATTGATAAAGTGCTGCCACAACCCACTGGTTGTCGGTCGCTTGTGCTGCGACAGGTGCAAGCTGTTCTACAGTAGCGTTCATGGGATTAACTCCGAGATAAGGTTAGTTATTAGGTTGATAAAAAAAATCAGTGCGCTATTCTAGCGAATTATGAAAGATAAAGCGATAAAACCCTATACAAAATATGGGTTATAGAGATAGGTTGCTGCATGTCAAATATGATCATCAAAACACACACGCTTGGCGCATTGACACCTTGTGCTGGTCGCTGCTCAACCGTTTTTGGTGATAGTGTCTGTCGCGGCTGCCGACGTTTTAATCATGAAGTGATCAACTGGAATCGTTATACCGCCGAAGAAAAAGCTGCGGTGTGGCAGCGTTTAGATGCCCAGCTTGATCAAATTTTAGTGCCAATGTTGCCTGAGTATAACTTGATCAAGATTATGCATTTTTTACAGCATAAGCGGATTCGACTGATGCCCAATGCAAGTGTGGGACGTAAGTTATACCATGCCTTAAAGCTGTGTGAAAAAATGCCGTCCTGTGCAGAAGAAAGTGGTTTGGGTTTAACACAGCAACAAATTAAACCCACATGGAAAGCATTTGAAAATCGTGTACTGGCATTGGCACAAGCCAGCTATGAACTGGCCTGGTTACGCGCGAGTTTTATTCATCAGAACATCAATGAATTTGATGACGATGAATAAATTATCAAGGGAATGATAAGAGCAGTTCATCAAACATTATTGCTTAAGCGATAACTGACAATTTCTTCAATGGTTAATACTGTTAACTGATGAGTTTGTGCATAAGACAGCACTTGTAGCCCCTTCGCCATAGAACCATCAAAATTGGTTAATTCAACCAGTACACCGGCAGGTTTTAATCCTGCCAGTCTTGCCAGATCGACACTGGCTTCGGTATGGCCTCGACGTGTCAATAAGCCACCTGTGCGTGCACGTAATGGAAATACATGGCCCGGACGGTTTAAATCCGAAGCAACGGCACCGTCTTTAATCGCTGCTTTGATTGTGGTGACCCGATCCTGTGCAGAAACACCAGTGGTTACACCTTCTTTGGCTTCAATGGTAATGGTAAATGCGGTCTGGAATTGGCTGGAGTTGTGTTCCACCATCGGACAAAGTTCCAGATGATTAGCCAGTTGTTCAGTGAGACAAAGACAAACAATACCAGAACCGTCACGGATCATTTGTGCCATAGTCGGCACAGTGAGGGTTTCGGCAGCAATGATCAGATCGGCTTCGTTTTCACGATCAAAATCATCCATGACCAAGACAGGTTTGCCTGCTTTTAGGTCAAGCAAGGCTTGTGCAATGCGTTGTTCGATAGGCGCAAGTGCAGCGTAAAAAAATTCGGCAGGAAGTAAACTAGACATAATGAAACGCTCTCGTAAAATATACGTGGGAACATTTCAGGACATATTAAGAAAAGCAGGCGTATTCCAACAATACTAAAGATTATTAGAGAAATGTCTTCTTTCATCCGGACTATACCGTCGGCTTTGGATTTACACCAAATCTGCAATTTAAAAAATCGCTCGTGGGCTTTTGCAAGATGCAATTTACCACCGGTGAGGAATTGCACCTCGCCCTGAAGATAAATTTATTTTAGTAGCATTCACTTGAAAAAAGCAATCTAAAGTTAAGTATCCTTAATTTAAATTATAGATATTGTTATATGAATATGTTTTAAAAGAATTTAAATTCATGGTTGTGGCGATGATTATTATTATAACTTGACATTTTGTGTGTAGATGAATAGGATTTAAACCGCAAAAATAAATGCCGTAAGCGTTTACGTTAATCAACGCACCAACAGATGCCAGCTGAGCGTGGCACTGTGTGATGTCTTTTTGATGACGTTAATTGGTGCAAAAGTTGGTTGGCTTACGGAGATAAATCTTAATGAATTACTTTTATTTAAAAAAAATTACCCGCTCGTTTTAATCCCATTGTGATGCCTTTTTTATTGTCCTTGTTGATGACCTGCGTGGTTTCAATGATCAGTACCTTAAAGAGTCTCGGATTTAGCAATTTTACCCTGCCAGATTGGATTGGGGCTTGGGTCATTTCATGGCTGATTGCTTTTCCAGTGCTATTGCTCGCATTGCCTATTGTTAAAAAATTGACACTTATGCTAGTAGAGCCACCGCATTAAGCAATTTTGAGTTAAAGACTGCTTCTAGATTTTAGTAAATCCGTTAATGTGTTGTCTTGACAGAATATCTATGTCATTCATTGATCATTTAATCTATCGAATGCATTTGGTTTTTAAAGACAACAAAAAATGGGTTGCTAAAAATATTATTTAGATATATCTTTTTTATATCTGGAAAGGATAATTCATATGAAATCATCTGAAGAAAATGACTTTGGCACACCTCGTATCAAGAAGCAACGTGGTTTTGGTCATGGTGGTTTACGATTGATTTTGTTGCACTTGTTACAGCAAAAAGCGCAGCATGGATATGAGTTGATGAATGCAGTTGAAGCATTAAGCTTTGGCTTATATCGACCGAGTGCGGGTGTGATTTATCCTGCACTGAATCAACTGGTTGATGAGCAATTGCTGGTTAAGCTTGAACCTGCACCGGATATAGAACAAGAGCAGCCTGGAACCCATGCAAAAAATAAAGTGTTTTACCAAATTACTGCATTGGGACAGGAAGAATATCAACGCAATGCCACACATATACAGCATATTCTGGATCGAGTAAAACAAAGAGCGGCTCGTCCACTGGTTGTTATTCGTGCCATTGAAAATCTTAAATTTGCCATACATTTGAAACTGGAACAACAAGGTTTAACTGCACAACAGGCACAACAGTTGGCAGATATTCTGGACCAAACTGTACGACAAATTGACCAAATTTAATCAAACAGCATGCCTCATGCTGTCGGAGTAATCATGAATCAACAAACATTGATCGAACAGCGTAAAGCCTATCGAGTACGTCACGAATTAAAATTTAGAACCATTACTGTGCGTGAGGTGCAATTATTGTCACCTACACTCAAAAGAATCGTTTTTACTGGAGAGAGTCTAAAAGATTTTGTCAGTGCGAGCTTTGACGATCATATCAAAATGTTTTTCTATGCCGATCCAGAACATGCAGTGGTAATCCCGACATTCTCGGGGCGTGGGCTGGACTTCCCTAATCCGGAAGATAAGCCTGTGGCAAGAGATTATACACCTCGATATTTTGATGCAGATCAGGGTACATTAACCATTGATTTTGTCTTGCATGATACTGGTTATGCAACAAGTTGGGCCAAGCAAGCCAGAGTCGGTCAACAATTGGGAATTGGTGGACCAAGAGGGTCAATGGTTCAGCCACTTGCATTTGATCATTATGTATTGATTGGTGATGATACTGCAATTCCAGCAATTGCTCGTCGTCTGGAAGAGTTGCCAGCAGCGAGTCATGCACATGTCTGGATTGAGGTAGAAAGCGAGCAGGATCAAATTACGTTGCATAGTGCTGCGCAGACACAAATTCACTGGTTATACCGCAATGGTCAGGACGCTGGACAAGCAGATGGGTTACTTGCTGCATTGGCACAGTATCAGTTCCCGGCAGAGGATTTTCATACATGGATTGCCGCAGAAACCAATGTGGCCAGACAGTTAAGAAAAGAAATGCTGGAGCACGGTGCACAAAAACAGTGGACTAAGGCAAGTGGCTACTGGAAAAAAGGAAATCCCGGTGCACATGATTCAATTGAAGATTAACTGGTGATTAAAAATGAAAAAACATCTTCTGGATAAAGAAGATGTTTTTTTGATAAAATTTTTATGAAATTGGTTTAGGCAACCTGTACCGGAATGCAATTTGCAGTATGGTTTACGGTATTGTTCGGATTTGCATACACGAGGCGAGGCTGATGTGCAGCCGCTTCTTTCTCATCGAATAAACCAAAAGTTGCAATAATAATAATATCACCGATTTCGGCTTGATGTGCTGCACCACCATTGACAGAGATAATGCCGGAATCATCCTCACCACGAATGGCATAAGTAGTAAAACGCTTGCCATTGGTGACATTCCAGACATGGATTTCTTCGTATTCACGAATACCTGCCAGATCCATCAGCGTGCCATCAATTGCACATGAGCCTTCATAATGTAGTTCGGCCTGAGTGACTACTGCACGATGGATTTTGCATTTTAATAAGCGAGATTGCATGGGAATACTCCTCAGTAAAATCTCATGACGACGACATCATGAGCTGCTACAACCTTTCAGTTGTGCATTTTGCAATTTTTGATAGTGGAATACAAGTTGATTTGGTCATTACCCTAGATTTTGAATGCATTAATGGCATTCATCGCCTGAGCAACATCTCCGTTGATGAGCGCTTTAGTTTGTGCCAAGGCATGATCGATGGCTTGATCAATCAGAGTTTGTTCAGCACTAGGTGCTTTACTCAATACATGACCTGATACTCGCTCTTTGCTACCCGGATGACCGATACCAATGCGTAAACGTAAAAAATCTGCACCGAGATGGGGGACAATATCTTTTAAACCATTATGTCCACCGTGCCCACCGCCATTTTTAAGACGAATGACACCAGGATTCATATCTAACTCATCGTGTGCGATAAGGATATTTTGGGTTGGAATTTGATAGAACTTGGCAAAGGGAACAACACTTTGACCGGAACGATTCATGTAGGTGAGCGGAAGTAATAACCGGACATCACGTCCTTCAATTTGACCTCGCCCGGAAATCGCATGATATTTGCTGTCATTTTTGAGTTGAATATTATAGCGATCGGCCAATTGTTCAACATACCAAAAACCAGCATTATGTCGGGTTTGGGCATATTCCGCACCCGGATTGCCCAAACCGACAATGAGCGACAGCGATTGATCACGATCACTCATCAAAGGATTACTCGCCTTTGTCTTCTTCTTCAGCAGCTTCTGGCGCCGCTTCTTCAGCAGCTTCCGCCTTAACTACAGTGATAGACGCAACTGTTAAGTCGTGACCTTCACCTTGAAGTGCAGTTAAAGTTACACCTTTTGGCAATTTGATGTCAGACAGGTGAATTACATCACCAACGTCTAAATCTGCCAAATCAACAGTGATTGATTCAGGTAAATCGGCTGGAAGTACAGAAACTTCAACTTCAGCTGCATTGATTGATACAACACCACCTGCTTTAACGCCTTTGGCTTCTTCTTGATTTGCGAAGTGCAACGGAACATTTACAGTAATCGCTTCACCAGCTTTTACACGTAAAAAGTCTGCGTGTAATGGTGTGTTTTTGGAAGGGTGACGTTGTAATGCTTTGATGATCACACTTTCTTTTTTACCGTTTAAGTTGATTTCAACGATAGAAGAGAAGAATGCTTCGCTTTCAAGCACTTTAACCACTTCACGTAATTCCAGAGTGATAGATGCTGGTTCTTGGTCTGCACCATAGATGATAGCAGGAACTTTAGCTTCACGACGAAGGCGGCGGCTCGCACCTTTCCCTTCTTGCGCAGCGTCACGAACGCTAGCATTTAATACAAAATTGCTCATGAGAATACCTCAAAAGTTTAAAGAAACCGCTAAGTTTGCGACCAGCTTAGCGAATAAAAACCCTATGAATCGATATCCATAGGGTTCGAAAGTGCAATATTATAGATAACTATCGAACATTGCGCTAATAGATTCTTCATTATTTATACGACGAATTGTTTCCGCGACCATAGAAGAGACCGAAACCTGACGTATTTTACCTAAATCCAGTGCAGCTTGAGACAGTGGAATGGTATCTGTCACCACCAACTCATCAATCACAGAATTACGAAGATTTTCAATTGCCTTGCCAGACAGCACCGGATGCGTTGCATAAGCCAGTACACGACGTGCACCAAATTGCTTTAAGGCATCCGCAGCTTTACATAATGTACCCGCTGTATCCACCATATCATCAACGATGACACAATCACGATCTTTTACATCACCAATCAGATGCATGACTTGTGATTCGTTGGCTTTTTGACGACGTTTGTCGATAATGGCGAGGTCGATATCACCCATTTGTTTGGCAACCGCACGAGCACGTACCACACCACCTACGTCTGGAGAAACAACCATCAGATTGTCGTGGTGTTGTTGGCGTAAGTCTGCCAATAACACGGGTGTACCGTAGATATTATCCACTGGAATATCGAAGAAACCCTGAATCTGGTCGGCATGTAGGTCGATCATCACCACACGGTCAATACCGACGGTGGTCAGCATATCTGCAACGACTTTTGCGGTAATTGGTACACGGGCAGAACGTGGACGACGATCCTGACGAGCATAGCCAAAATATGGAATAACAGCGGTAATACGACCTGCGCTTGAACGGCGCAGCGCATCGGCCATCACTAAAATTTCCATCAAATTGTCATTGGTTGGCGCACAGGTTGATTGTACGATAAATACATCTTTACCACGAACATTCTCGGTAATTTCCACAGCGATTTCGCCATCAGAAAAACGATTGACAGAGGCAGAGCCTAAAGGGATATGTAAGTGGCTAACAACTTTGTGGGCTAATTGTGGATGAGCATTTCCACTAAATACGACAAGATTGGGCATGTAACACCTGAGCGAGGATTAAGCGAAGCACTGCTTCGCCCGAGCGCAAGGGAAAAATCTGGGATTTTTCCAACGAGGATTAAGCAATATGCAACTTTGTCCGAGCATAAAATCTATGACTTTTCCCAAAAAAATCAAGCAATATACTGTTTTGCTCGAGTGCAAGGGAAAAATCCATGACTTTTGCGACGAGGACCAAGTTCGATGTATGCATCTTTGTCTGAAGGTAGAATCTAAGATTTTTCCCACAAAAAATAAGCGATATGCAACTTTGTCCAAGCGTAAAATCTATGATTTTTTCAACGGTAATTTAAAAAAATATACTATGGAAACTGGCAGGGGCGGCTGGATTCGAACCAACGGATGCCGAGATCAAAACCCGGTGCCTTACCACTTGGCGACGCCCCTAATGGGTGTGAACTTTAATAGGTAATCCACGATTTGTCAACAATAGAATACAATAAAAATTTTATGGGATTTTTACAAACTATTGAATTATCTGGATTAATTTTGCAGGTAATTGGCAGGGGCGGCTGGATTCGAACCAACGGATGCCGAGATCAAAACCCGGTGCCTTACCACTTGGCGACGCCCCTAATAGAACTTATAAGATAATGGCAGGGGCGGCTGGATTCGAACCAACGGATGCCGAGATCAAAACCCGGTGCCTTACCACTTGGCGACGCCCCTAAATAGAACTTATAAGATAATGGCAGGGGCGGCTGGATTCGAACCAACGGATGCCGAGATCAAAACCCGGTGCCTTACCACTTGGCGACGCCCCTACAGCGATTGTACGATGTCAAGTACAGGTGAGCTTGTTAAACTATTGGCAACATACCCGGGGTATGGTGCATGGGTCAACATTACATCTGTATCTGCATCACAATCTATTTCAACAAAAACACAAGCCCCTGTACCTGTCAATCTTACTTTGCCGTATTGATTTAAATACTGAAAAGCCTGTTCAACCTCTGGATATAATGTTCGGGCAATTGCTTCGAAGTTATTTCCAAAATCACTTGGGTTTTGTTGATAGGCGGCAAATTTAGTTGGCTTTGAATTTCTTGTCAATAATTTTTGTGAAAATAATGATTGAGTGCTGATAAAACAGTCAGGTTTTAAGATCAAATAGCGTTTCTCTGGTAAATCTGTGATCGGTGTAATGATTTCCCCGATTCCTTCAGCCCATGCATTTTGTCCATAAATAAAAATAGGAACATCGGCACCGAGCTGAATCGCAAGATCAAGTAATTGTGACTGATCGAGTCCGCATTGCCATAATTTGTTCAGTACCAGCAAAGTCGTTGCGGCATTGGAAGATCCACCGCCGAGTCCTGCACCCATGGGAATATGTTTCTCAAGCGTAATACTGCAACCTTGTGTTGTTTTCCGATAAGGTAATAATAATTGCGCGGCACGATAGATCAAATTGTGCTGCTGCTCGACCTGCTGTAAACCTTTGACTTCAATGTGATCCTGAACGGTATATTCAAAACTCAGATAATCATATAGATCAATCAGGGCAAAAATGGTTTGTAATTCATGGTAACCATCTTGCCTGCGACCAGTGATGTGTAAAAACAGGTTAAGTTTTGCCGGTGAAGGTATGCGAATCGGGTTCATATCAATTGCGGGTTTGAATCGTCAAGGTCACACGATTTTGCTGTGCATCATCAATTAAGACAAGTTTATTTGGCAATTTTTGTTGATCTGAATAACTTAAGGTTGCAGACCAGCCACCTTCCTGAATATTTTCAATACGTCCCGCAGTATCTTTTTTGACTTCGGCATTTTTGCTGGCAGGTTCGGCATTGATCCATGAAATCAGATAGGTAATGGGGGCTTGCCAACCAGTTGCCTTGAACAGTAATTCTTCCGGTGTTTCGGCCTGAATGGTGCCTGTTTTACTACTGGTCAAGGTGACATCGCCAACTTGTCCGCGAATACTGGTCTGCCCAATACCCAGTGCACCGGTAAGATCAATGGCAAACTGATCGCCAACCTGAGTCCAGCCATAAAATGCCGAACCATTTTGCTGTGGTGTTCGTACACCGATTTTACCGGTAATTTTAAATTGCTGTGCTGTTTGCTGTTGGGATGTAATTTTGCTTGGGCTTTGCATGGTCTGACAACCGGTTAAGGCAAGACCAAGGCTGATGGCAGTACAAAAAAACAGTGTAGGTTTTAACTTCATAGACATAGACTTAAACTGCTAAGAGGGTTGAAGATGTGGATTTGGCACCAGAAGGTGTAGCAATTGCGCCACTTCTTCTGAATCCGGATATTGATTGTGGAGGGTTTCACAGATTTGAGCAAAATATTCGATATCACCATGCATATATAATGCCTTGGCATAACGCACACCGATGGACAGATTAGGCGATAAAGCATAGGCTTCAGCCAGTGCTTTTACTGCAAGATCAAAGTCATTCTGTAAAAATGCAATATAACCCAGTGTATCTAAAATAGATGCTTGCTGCGGTGCATAACTCAAGGCTTGTTCGGCATATTTTCTGGCGACATCGAGTTTGCGGTTCTGACGAGCCAGTGTATAAGCGTAGGCATTTAGAAAGGTTGGACTGTTTGGTTCGATTTCCAGGAGTTTATTTAAGGCATTATCCAATGCATCACGATCGGTAAATGGATCATACAACAGAACTTGTGCATAAATGAGTTCCGGATCCTCAGGCATTTGCTGGATCGCTTCATTTAACAAGATGATTGCCCGTTGGTTTTCGCCCATCATTTGTAAAATTTGTGCCTGTAACTGATAGAGAAAACTGGCTTGATGTGGATGGCTCACGCGTTCCTGCGTGAGTAAACGAATGGCATCGGCAGGACGTTGTTGTTGTAGATAAATAGAGACCAGATTTTTTCTGGATACGGTATAAAAATTGCCATCAACAGCTTTGTATAATTCAATCGCAAGCGCATCATCTTTTTTACGTTCGGCATTCACCGCAAGATAATAATTGGCCTGATCCTGATATGCGTTTGAACGCTGCAATTGCGTGAGATATTTTTCAGCCTGACTAAATTGTTTTAGGTCAATACTGGTGATACCGGCAAGAAAAAGTAATTGTTCATTATCTGGCCATTTTTTTAACATGCGTTTTAGTTTTTTTAAGGCATCTTCGGTTTTATTTTGCCTGATCAGATGTTGTACTTCATAAAGTCCGACATCCGGTGTCTTCTGATAGCGGCTACTATAGTCCAGCCATTTAAAGGCATCATCATTTTGATTGGCAGCAAAATATAAATTGGCTTTCAGAATCACAAAACTCGGTACATTTGGTCGTTTACGCAGCGCAAGATTCACTTTTTTGAGTGCACTTTCAAATTGCCCACTTTGTGCCTCAAGACCCGCGATCATCACCAGAACAGAAGGATTTTCTTTTTTATTAATTTGATTGAGCGCCTGTAAAAGTGCTTGCCGGGCTTCAGTTGATTCAGGATAAATTCCTTCCAGAATTCCTTCCAGATCGGCATTTGGATCGATTTGTAAAATGCGGTCCAGCGTTTTTGCAGCCAGCGCATACTGATGCGCTCTTAAGGATAGATGTGCCAGATAAAACATGGCTGGCACATCATCGGGATAATTTTCTACCCAGAGTCTGGAAATATTGAGTGCCGTATCGATATCATCAAATTCCAGTGCAATATTCAAAGCACGTTCATTGATGTTGGGTAAATTATAATTTTCGACCAGATACTGATAGGTATTGAGGGTTTGATTAATATTTCCCTGACTGAGTGCAAATTCAGCGATAAATACGGGTAAAAATGCGCTATGATTCGTATCGGTTGTTGTCTGATGAGTAGATGTTGTGATATTCGTTGTTGTAATCGGTGTTATTGCATAAATTTGAGACGCGTAAGCAATGCTTCCTAAAAGAAGGAATGTGATAGAATGGCAAGTTGCAGGTAACTGCAATATTTTTCTGGATTTTATCCGCATTAATTTTAAATTTTGAGTCATGGTTGTTTAAACATATATGCGTCTTTGTATCATACCTTTTCTAATTGATGAAGTACTATGGGTTTCTTGGCTTTAGGTGTCAATCATCATACGGCTTCTGTCGAAATGCGTGAAAAAATTGCTTTTAATACAGAGCGATTGCTGACGCTATTTGAACAAACCAAACAAAATCAAAATCTTAATAACATGGTGGTGGTCTCCACCTGTAATCGCACCGAAGTTTATGCCCTTACAGAACAGCCAGACGATGTACTGCACTGGATCGCACAGTCTAACGGAATTGATGTAAACACTCTGTTAAGACATGTTTATCATTATGAAAATGTACAGGCAATGACACATTTGATGCGTGTCGCCAGTGGTCTGGATTCCCTGATGCTGGGTGAACCACAAATTCTGGGACAAATTAAAAGTGCACTTGCCTTAGCCAAAACATCGGATAACGTATCGCCACAGCTCAATCGTTTATTTGAATATGCATTCTATGCGGCCAAAAAAGTTCGTACCGAAACTGCGGTCGGCGAGCATGCTATTTCGATGGGCTATGCAGTGGCACAGCTTGCGGCACAAGTGTTTAGCCATGTTTCACAACTCACAGTGATGATTGTTGCCGCAGGTGAAATGAATACCTTGGTGGCAAAGCATCTGGCCGAGATGGGGGTAGCAAAAATGTTGATTTGTAATCGTACCCGAGCCAAGGCAGAGCATTTGGCACAGGAGCTTAGTACACGAGTAGATGTAGAGGTCATTGATTTTGATCAACTTGATGCCAATCTGGCGCGTGCTGATGTCGTATCTAGTTGTACAGGGAGTCTACATCAGGTGATTCATTATGCTGCGGTTAAGCAAGCGTTAAAACAGCGTAAATATCAACCCATGTTACTTGTGGATTTGGCTGTACCCCGCGATATTGATTCAAAAGTCGAACAGCTTGATAGTGTCTATCTTTATGGCATTGATGATTTGCAGGCAGTGATTGATGAAAATTTATCACAGCGTCGGCAGGCCGCACTTGATGCGGAAGTGCTGGTTTCACAGCTGGCATCTCAATTCGTGATTAACGAAAAAGTACAGCAAGCCGGGGAAGAGATTCAGCATTATCGTGACTATGCCGAGCAACAGCGAATTAGGGAACTAGAATTTGCCTTGCAGCAATTGAAAAAAGGTGCAGATGCTGAGCAATTATTAACACAATTATCCCATCGTTTAAGCAATAAAATGCTGCATATTCCCTCAAAATTATTTCGTGAAGCCGCCAAAGCAGAAGATCCAGCGCATTATGAATGGTTAAAAGACACCGTGCAGTCGGTAGAAGCGCATTCCCGTGAAGCGAAGAAAAATAAATATGAATGAGATTGTATGTTCATTCCTAATCAATAAACAGATTACGATTTAACCAAAGTCCTGTGTTTGCAATAGCATCAGTTGGTATTTTTAATCACTGTATTACTTAATTGCTTGGTAATTTGATGCAGTTGCTGCATCAGGTTCTTTGACTCCTGTACCGAAGACGGTTTTTTGATTTTTTGTTTTAAGTATTTATATTTTAAAGAAATAAATAATGATTGGGCATGGTTATCCAGCTCTTCTGGATTTTCAATTTGTAAATCATCCAGATCAATCGAGTTGAGTATGGCTAAAAGTTGTTGTTGCAATTCATGGCAGGCGCCTAAAGCAAAATAACGGCTGAGTTCAACCTCTTTGGGCAACTGATCATAAACTTGATTCAGGGTATCCAACAATTGGCGGAGTAGGCCATTTTGCGGTATGAATGCGCGTAGTGTTTCAAATTGTGGAAACAAGACAGGATAATGCAGCAATAAGGCAATCAGTAAAGCATTGCGATCAATACGACTAAAGCTTAAATCCTTGTCCTGTAATGCCTGATCAAAGCGTTTGCGTCCAAATCCTAGGCGTTCACGGAAAGATTGAGAGAGCAGATATTTGTATGAGCCATTGGGTAATTGATTGCTTAAATTGCGTAGTTCTGCCATCACCATTCCTTTACCTTCGGGATGGCTGACATCAAATTGCTTGGTCAACTGGGCAAATAAATAATCGGAAAGTAACGGTGCTTTATTCAGTAATTGCTGGAATTGTTCTAAGCCGATTTGACGCATTAAGGAGTCGGGGTCATGTTGTTCGGGTAAAATAAAGAAGCGTAATTCCCGACCATCCTGAAGCAAGGGTAGGGCAATTTCTAGTGTACGCCATGCTGCTTTTTGTCCGGCATTGTCTCCGTCAAAAGCCAAAGTCAGACGTGAGCTTTGTTTAAATAATATATTGAGATGTTCGCTATTACTGGCAGTTCCCAAGGTCGCGACAGCACCACTAATCCCGGCCTGATGCAGGGCAATTACATCCATATAACCTTCAACCATCAGCCAGTCATTGGCTTTAGATTTTCGTCCTTCATATAAACCATAGAGCAATTGGTTTTTATGGAAAATTTCCGAATCCGGCGAGTTGATATATTTGGGTTTGATTTCGTCATTGAGCGCACGACCACCAAAACCGACTACGCGACCCTTACTGTCCCGAATCGGAAAAATCACCCGATCACGTAGCAAATTAAAGGTTTTGCCATTTTCATTTTCACGAATCAGACCCACCAGTTTTAAGCCTTCAATATCTTGAGGGAAGGCCTGTTCCAGATGTTGCCAATCACTGGGCGCATAGCCTAATCGCCATTGCTGAATGGTATTCTCATTTAAGGCACGGTTATGGAAATAATTTTGTGCATGTGCAGCATTGCCGAGTTGCTGTTGATAATAAAGCGTGACTTGCTCCAGCAGATCATACAGACTGACTTCTTCATTATTTGCACCACCACTAAAATCTTCAATGAAATACTGTTCCAAATCATGATGATCGTTTTCTGGTGGCAGATTAAATGGATCACTTTCTGGAATAGTCGGCGAATTTTGTTCGGAAGATTGAGGGGCAGAAATTGGTTTTTGCTGACGCTGATAGGTGGCCTTTTTGACATTGAAGTCATCTTTGGGCAATTCGATGCCGGCATTTTGAGCCAGATCCTTAATCACATCAATAAAGCTGCGACCTTCTAATTCCATCAAGAATTTAATGGCATTACCATTGGCCTGACAACCAAAGCAATGATAATAGGCTTTGTCCCGATAAACATGGAATGAAGGTGTTTTTTCCTGATGAAACGGACAGCAGCCAGAATAGGTTCTACCTGTTTTTTTAAGTTTAACCCGTTGTCCGATCAAGTCGACAATATCAACGCGATCCAGAATCTGGTCAATGGTATGCTGAGGAATTGCCATATTAAAATTTGCTAGCCCTAAAAGTTATTGAGCATCTTAACGATGCTCAATATATTAACCTGATTTTTTAAACCTTGCCTGCCTTAGTTATCCTGTGGTGAGGCATTGTCTGGTAAGGCAAGATTAATTCGGGGTTTTTTTTCTTCAATGATATTGGAAAGTTTTTGCTGTGGTGTAGTGGTTTCTTCACTCTCAACTTGAGTTGCTGGTGCAGTAAATGTGACAGCATCTACGTTTTGAGTTGTCGTATTCGCTACCTCAGTGTCATTTTCCTGATCACCCAGTAAGCCAAAGCTCAGACGATTCAACCAACTTCTTTGAGTCGTATCTTCACTGTTGGCAACCACTTCACCATTTTTAACTTCGGCATGGTCAGATGAGCGACCTAAAATTCCGAGTGTTAATTTATTCAGTAAGCTACCCTGATGACGTGCTGCACGAAGATCGACTTCACCATTACGTTTGAGTAATTGTGGATAATTGGCTTTTAACAGTTCGGTATATTGTTGTGCAGACTGTTTATCACCCAGTTGGTCATATGCATAGGCCAGTGTTGCAATCGCTTCTGGAGTCTGGGGTGCTTGTGGATAATATTCCAGAACCCAGCGTGCACGTTGTATTGCAGCGACCCATGCTTTACGCTGAAGGTTGTAACGCGCAACATTCATTTCACTTTCGGAAAGTTCTTCGCCGATGAATTTCATACGTTCGGCAGCATCTACAGCATATTTACTGCTTGGGAAGCGGCGAATAAAATCGGCAAAATTCTGATAAGCAACTTTTAAATAACTGGTATCACGATGTGCCTGTTTTAAAGAGGTATAACGTAATAAGCCATCGTAGTTTTGTTCCATATTGGACACACCACGTAAATAATAGGCATAATCTACTTGCGGATGTTGTGGATTCAGACGAATAAAACGCTCTGCCAGTGCAATCGCGCCGGGATAATCTGCCTGTTTAAAACGTGTGTACATCAAATCCAGTTGCGCTTGCTGGGTATATTGTCCAGTTGGGAAATAAGTATCCAGTGCTTCGAGCTGTTTGCTTGCTTCGCTGTATTGCCCTTTATCCAATGCTTTTACAGCATTTTGATAATATGCCTGCTCACTAGATTGAGGACCTGCATCGGTGACTTTTTTTGGATTGCTGCTACATCCCACCATTACAGAAGCGATGCCTATGGATAAAGACAGCACTAAAATATTAAAACGTGGTAGCGACATAAAAACTCCTCTGTGTCATGATGGGCAATCAGCTACAATACGCCTATTAAACCATTTTTATTGAAATGTGAGCAAATGACTTCCACGCAATCTGCACAAAATTCTACATTAATTACAGCTCAACCAGAATTTGAAGATTCAATAGATCTTCAAGAACAAAATTCTGAACTGCAAGCTACGCATATTCATCGCCAATGTCAATTGGATGAGCGTTATATTGGACAGCGATTTGATCAAATTGCTGCACAAATCTGGGATGACTTCTCCCGGGAAAAGCTCAAGACATGGATGACAGATGGTGTCTTGCGGGTGAACGGGCAAAAAGTAAAACCCAAAGCACGCAGTGAAGGTAATGAAATTTTTACACTAGATGTCGAGCTGGAAGCACAGCTTTTTAATCAGCCGGAAAATATCGCGCTGGATATTGTCTATGAAGATGATGATCTATTGGTGATTAACAAGCCGGTAGGTATGGTGGTTCATCCCGGCGCAGGGAATCCGACAGGGACATTGGTCAATGCCTTACTTTATCATTATCCAAAATCACGCGAACTGGCCCGGGCGGGTCTGGTACACCGGATTGACAAAGACACCAGTGGATTGCTGGTGGTGGCCAAGACGCTTGAAGCACAGCATAGTTTAACCCGACAACTTTCCAGTAAATCCGTCTATCGGTTATATGATTTGGTGTGTTATGGCCGAATTATTGCCGGTGGGACTATTGATGCGCCAATCAAACGCCATCCTGTCGATCGTACCAAAATGGCTGTTGTTAATGGCGGCAGAGATGCTGTGACGCATTATAATGTGATAGAACGTTTTCAGGATTTTACCTTGGTGCAGGCACAACTGGAAACAGGACGGACGCATCAGATTCGCGTACATTTTAGTCATATTTCTCATCCATTGGTGGGTGATCAGACCTATGCACGCTTAAAACTGCCAAAAGGTATCAGTTCGGAATTGGCGACTTATTTACAGCAGTTTAAACGTCAGGCACTGCATGCCTGTGTACTGGGCCTGATTCACCCGACTACAGGTGAGGAAATGGAGTTTGAAGCTGCATGGCCGGAAGACTTTGCAGAATTGGTCAATCTACTGCAACAGGAAGAACGGGGACAATAACAGGACAGAACATGACAGAAACAGCCAAATCAGCAATCATCGATTCAGATTTTTTCCAGTCACAGTATTGGCAGGCTGCAACAGGCTTGCCAGATCATATTTATGCCGGACAAACGCTGGCGATTGTGGAGAAAATCCAAAATTCTTCCCAAGCTTCTGTTGTACAGGATTTTGGTCAACAAAATTTGGGATTACATGTCGGTGATGTTGCTGAGGCTGTGCAGCATCGACGTATAGCGCTACTCAAACACTTACAGCCATTTGGAGCAAAGCGACTACAGTGGCTCAATCAAACCCATAGCACAACCGCTTATATCGTTGACGATCGACCAGTTTTAACCCTGCTTGATGGCGATGGATTGGTGACGCAAAGTAAAGGTGTGGCCTTGATGATGATGACTGCCGATTGTCTGCCAATTGTGGTGAGTAATGCACAAGGAACAGAAATTGCCTGTTTACATGCCGGCTGGCGTGGACTGGCAAATGGCATCATTGAATCTACACTTGGCAAAATGCAAACTCAGCCTGCTTATGCATGGATTGGGGCGGCCATTAGTCAGCCGAATTTTGAGGTGGGCGCAGAAGTAAAAGCGGCTTTTGTTGATCAAAATTCTGATTTTGAGGCTGATTTTCTTGCCCGAGAAAATGGTAAATATCTTGCTGATTTATACGGCATAGCCCGTAAAAAATTAAAGGCTTTGGGCATAGGTTCGGTGACAGGCGGTGATCGTTGTAGCTATGCTGAAGATCAATATTTTTATTCTTATCGCCGACATGCTCAGACAGGACGTATGGCAACGTTCATCTTTATTTCTGCAAAAGATGATAAACTTGTGTAAATTATTCAATGTCTGCATTTAGATTATGTCGGTTACAGCGCAAGCCATAAGTTCCAAAATAACAGTCTGTGTGGTTTATCATAGTGCCTATGGGCATACTGCCAAAGTTGCACAATATATTGCCAAAGGTGCCGAAAAAGCCGGTGCTGAGGTGCATTTTATGTCCGTTGCTGCAATTCAGTGGGAATTGCTGGATCAGACGGACATCATGATTATGGGTTGTCCGACTTATATGGGTAATATCACCGCAGCCTTTAAGCAGTTTATGGAAGATTCCTCCAAGCGCTGGAAAGCACGTGCATGGCAGGGCAAATTGGCTGCTGGTTTTACCAATGCTGGTGGCTTAAGTGGCGATAAACTTGCAGTGTTACAACAAATCAATTTATTTGCCATGCAGCATGGCATGCTCTGGGCTGGCATGCCTTTTATGCCGACAGGCGATGGAAAAGAAGACATTAACCGTATGTCGAGCTTCTTGGGTTTGATGACACAATCGGATAATGATCATATTGACGTTACCCCACCGGTCGGTGATTTAAATACAGCGGAAATGTTTGGTGCCTATCTGGCTGGCCTAAAATAGATAGTTTTTTTAAGTCATCATGCTGCATAGGCATATTTTTTTGCAAAACCGACACAGCATAAAACTGCTAGCGTGATGACAACAAATTGCCAGTGAATGGTTTCATGTAAAAATAAAGCCGCTAGCACAAAACCAAAAAATGGTTGTAATAGCTGTAATTGCCCTACCGCGGCAATGCCACCTTGTGCCAATCCTTTATACCAGAACACAAATCCCAAAAACATACTAAAAATAGACACATAGAGCAGACTTAAAATTCCAGAAAGTTGCACATGCGCAAAACTTTTCGGTAGATAAAACACGGTAAAAATCAACATGATCGGTAGAGAAAGAATGAGTGCCCAGGCAATTACTTGCCAACCACCGAGCGTACGCGATAATTTCCCGCCTTCGGCATAGGCCAGACCACAAACCATAATGGCACAGATCATCCAGAGATAACCAATCAGGTCGTTTTTGCTATGGGTTTGCAGATAAATAAAATAAACAATACATGCACTACCTAGCACGGCAAATAACCAGAATTTGGGTTGAGGATGTTCCTTACCGCGTAATACTGCAAAAATTGCTGTCGATAACGGCAATAAACCGATAAATACGATGGACTGGGCAGAACTGATATATTGCAGTGCTAAAGCGGTAAAAAATGGAAATCCGAACACAGCACCTAATGCCACAATCGCAATTGAAGGATAGTGCATGAGTTGTGGTTTGTTTTGCTTGAATATCAATACCATGAACAAACTCAATATTCCTGCAATGCAAGCTCTGGCACCGGTTAAGAATTCCGGACTAAAGTCTGCTAGAGCAAGCCGTGTGGCAGGTAATGACCCTGCAAAAATAAGCACACCAAGTAAACCATTTAACCAGCCTTGTGATTCTTGACGCATGAGTAACTCCCTGAAAATAGGTTTACTTTAGCTTTGGAATGGGCCAATCGCTATGTACAATCCAGTACAATTTAAGCTAACTGTTAGGTATGATATTCCAGTACAGTGTATCGAACTGGAAAATCCGAGCCATGACCAAGATAGAAAAAACCATACACCATATCAGGCTGCAAATTGAAAATCGCAGTCTAATGATGGGCGCGCGTTTGCCTTCGGTAAGAACTTTAGCCAAAACATTGGATTATTCTGTTTCCACCATTGTCGAAGCCTATGATCGGTTGGTTGCAGAGAAGGTAATTGAGTCACGACAAGGTGCAGGTTATTTTGTGTCGGGTACTCAGGTGACTTTTCCTTATCATGAACTCGCAAGACCGATAGAACGGGAAATTGATCCTTTGTGGATTTCTAGACAATCCCTGATAGCACAGCCGCATGTACTTAAACCCGGCTGTGGTTGGTTGCCCGAGCATTGGATGCCGGAACTCAGTATTCGTAAGGCGCTGAGAAAAGTGTCGAAACAACATACCGATCTATTGGTGAATTATGCCAATCCATGGGGGCATCAGCCATTACGCCACTGGATTGCCAGACGAATAGAACGACGTGGAATTCAAATTCAACCCGATCAGGTTCTGTTAACGGAATCAGGTACGCAGGCAATAGATTTAATTTGTCGGTTATTTTTACAGGCAGGTGATAGCGTACTGGTTGATGATCCGTGTTATTTTAATTTTCAAAGCCTATTAAATGTCCATCAGGTCAATATTGTCGCCGTACCGTTTCAATCCCATGGTCCGGATCTGGAGCAATTTGAGCAGATTGTACAGCAGCATAAACCCAAACTTTATATCACCAATGCCGGAATTCATAATCCTACAGGCGCAACCTTATCCACACATACTGCCTACCAAATTTTAAAACTGGCAGAGCAAGCCAATTTAACCATTGTTGAAGATGATATTTTTGCAGATTTTGAAGTGGTTTCGGCACCTCGTTATCTGGATTTGAATGGTTTTGCCAATGTGATCCAGATTGGCAGTTTTTCCAAAACTGTTTCCGCTTCGATTCGATGTGGTTATATTGCTGCTCATCCGCGCCTGATAGACAGTTTGATAGACTTAAAAATTGCAACCAATTTTGGTTGTGGTTTATTAAGTGCAGAAATCATTTATACGGCATTGTCTGATAGTAGCCATCGAAAGCATCTGGACGGATTAAAACTGCATTTGGCCGATGCCATGAGTAAAACCATTCGACAATTGGGGAAATTAGGCATTACGCCATGGGTGATTCCTAAAGGTGGACTTTTTTTGTGGTGTAAACTACCTGAACAGATTGATTCTGCCGAATTATCCAAAATCTGTCTGGCGCATCATGTGATTTTGGCACCCGGCAACGCTTTTAGCCAATCGCATAGTGCAAGTCATTTTTTAAGATTTAATGTGGCGCAGTGTAATGATCAACGCATATATCAGGTGTTGGAGATGGCGATGCAGCAATTATCGGGATAGTGTTTCATCATAAATAAAGCATTCACTTTATTTATGAAAAATCCTTGCCTTATCTCTTTGCCAATCACGATCTTTTTCAGTCTGACGTTTGTCATGTAACTGTTTACCTTTTACCAAAGCAATTTCCAGCTTAACCAGATGACCTTTCCAGTAACAGGCTAAGGGTACACAGGAATAGCCTTTTTGATTGACGGCACCGAGTAAGGTGTCAATCTGACGACGATTCAGTAATAATTTACGCGTACGGTTGGCTTCTGCAACCACATGGGTAGACGCGGAGAGCAAAGGCTGAATTTGTGCGCCAAATAAAAAGGCTTCATTATTTTTTAAAATAATATAGCTTTCGACTAGACTCATACGTCCAGCACGTAAGGATTTGACTTCCCAGCCCTGTAATGCGAGTCCAGCTTCAAATTTTTCTTCGATAAAATAGTCATGGCGTGCACGTTTATTCTGTGCAATCGTCCCACCATTGTTTTTTTTAACGACTTTAACATTAGCCATAAAAAGAAAATCTTCCAAAATATATTAATGCAGTAAACCACTCATCATAACATTTCAATAAGGACTTTAGCTAAAAAATCAAGTTTTTGTTAGAATATAAAAGATTTTTCAAAGAGCCTCTCTGCAATGGTTAAAACTCGAGTCATTTATCCAGGTACATTTGATCCAATTACCAATGGTCATGTTGATCTTGTTACTCGTGCATCCAGAATGTTTGATGAAGTGGTGGTCGCAATTGCCATTGGTCATCATAAAAAGCCATTGTTTTCGCTAGATGAACGTGTTGAACTGGCAAAACAATCTTTAAGCCATCTTTCCAATGTCGAATTTGTTGGTTTCGATGGATTGTTGGTGAATTTTTTTAAAGAGCAAAAAGCCACTGCGGTCTTGCGTGGTTTACGCGCGGTATCCGATTTTGAATATGAATTTCAGCTTGCCAATATGAATCGGCAACTGGATAATCAGTTTGAAGCAGTATTTTTAACACCATCTGAACAATACTCTTTTATCTCTTCGACATTGGTGCGTGAAATTGCCCGATTAAAAGGCGATGTTAACAAGTTTGTACCCAAGGCTGTGTGTGAAGCATTTGCACTCAAGCATCAGCAAGGCTGGTAAATAGGAAATCGTATGGCTTTAATTATTACAGATGAATGCATCAATTGTGATGTCTGTGAACCTGTATGCCCAAATGAAGCTATTTACATGGGCGAGGACATCTACGAGATTGATCCTAACCTATGTACCGAATGTGTGGGACATTTTGACCAGCCACAATGTGCTTTGTTTTGTCCGGTGGATTGCATTCCCCATGATCCTTTGCATAAAGAAACAGAGCAACAACTGCTACAGAAGTATCAAAGGATATTATCCGAAAAAAATAGCGCATAAACGGTATTTTTTTGCTAAGATGTGCGCCGAAGTGAGCTAGACGATCGCTGCTGTGGAGGTCTCCGTGACTAAAACAGGGGAGGAAAGTCCGGGCTTCAAAGGGTAAGGTGCCAGATAACGTCTGGGCGGCGTGAGCCGACGGCAAGTGCAGCAGAGAGTAGACCGCCTGATTTTGCTTTTGGCAGAGTCAGGTAAGGGTGAAAGGGTGCGGTAAGAGCGCACCGCATGGCTGGTAACAGTACATGGCAAGGTAAACCCCACCTGAAGCAAGACCAAATAGGAATCCATTAGGTGTGACCCGCATCGGATTCGGGTAGGTTGCTTGAGCATGTGAGTAATTGCATGCCTAGAGGAATGATCGTTCTTGACAGAACCCGGCTTATCGGCTCACTTCACTAAATTTTTAATTATTTTTTTCTTGACGATGTGTTGAGAAATCAACATAATGCGCAAACAGTTTTTTGGCTATGTAGCTCAGTTGGTTAGAGCACAGCACTCATAATGCTGGGGTCACAGGTTCAAGTCCCGTCATAGCCACCATTTTATAGATCATGCATCCCTGCATGATCTTTTTTTTTTGCCGAAAATATAAAAAGATTGAGATGGGGGCATCTCAATCTTTTTATATACAACAAACGTTAGGAGGAAAGGGATTATTCCTGAACTTGTTTGTTTTGATCTTCGTCTATCGCAGCATCCTGAGCACCAGGTTGTTCAGTTTGTGGTTGAGCTGCAACAGCGGCATTTGGATCTTGTGTACCATCAGCTTGTGTGGTCACAATCACTGGTTGTTGTGTACCAGCTTCAGCTTGGCCAAGTTCTTGGGTTTCAGCTGCAAATGCAGAAATTGATAATGCAGATAAACCACTAATCAGTAAAGCTTGAACGAGTTTCATATTTGTCATCCTTTTAACACTATAAGAGATAATTGCATGACACTCAAAAAACATAAGAGCATAAAGGAGTGCATGCAAGTTGCAAAATGTATTTGGCATCAACATTTGCTACTGAACGAATGCTATGAGAAAACGCAGGAATTATGAAGTGTTTTGACAGTTGCTTAACAAAATGGATTAGACAGAAAACAATAAGTATAGTTTTGTTAATTTTGTGTGAAAAAACAGGTTAAATCACAAAAATAATTGTGTGAAAATATGAAAATGCGGTCAAATAATAATCACATTATTTACTCATACTTAACATAAGAAAGATAAGCAACAAATTTACTGGCAATCATTTTATAGAGTTTTGTAACTTCTATGTGATAAAAATCACGAAACTGATAGATATAACTGATTTTCTCTGTCGCTAAAATTATGTTTAAATAGCCATCTTTATCATCGCCTTCTTTAATCACCTCACTTAAGGGAAATCTCATGCGTGCTTATAATTTCTGTGCTGGTCCTGCTGCCTTACCGACAGCCGTATTGGAAAAAGCTCAACAAGAGTTATTAGATTGGCATGGTAAAGGGCTTTCCATCATGGAAATGAGCCATCGTAGTAAAGATTATGTTGCTGTTGCCGAAAAAGCCGAAGCAGATTTTCGTACCTTATTGAATATTCCAGGAAATTATAAGGTGCTTTTCCTGCAAGGTGGCGCATCATTACAGTTTTCAGCAATTCCACTGAATTTACTGGGTAAGAACCAACAGGCCGATTATATTCATACCGGTATCTGGTCAGAAAAAGCCTTAAAAGAAGCCAAGCGTTATGGTGATATTCATGTGATCGAAGCCGGAACCGAGCTTGATGGCAAAAAAGCGATTCGTGCACAAAATGAATGGAACTTATCTGATCATGCGGCTTATGTACACTATGCCGAAAATGAAACCATTGGTGGAATCCAGTTTCCCTTTATTCCAGATGTAAAGGCGCCTTTGGTTGCCGACTTGTCTTCAAGTATCTTATCTGCACCCATTGATGTTTCAAAATTTGGTTTGATTTATGCCGGAGCACAAAAAAATATTGGACCTGCCGGTTTAACATTGGTGATTGTTCGTGACGATTTACTGGATCAGACCAAACCTGAAATTCCAAGTATTTTAAAATATGCAGATCAAGCCAAAAATGGCTCTATGGTCAATACTCCTGCAACATATGCCTGGTATCTTGCGGGACTGGTCTTTGAATGGTTACTGGCACAGGGCGGTGTGGATGCCATTCATCAAATCAATCAGCAAAAAGCAAAATTATTGTACGATTATATCGATGAGAGCGGTTTTTATCAGAACCCGATTGCCAAGGATTATCGTTCATTAATGAATGTACCGTTTACATTGGCAGATGCAAGTCTGGAAAAAACCTTTTTGGCTGAAGCAGAAAAACATCATTTACTCAATTTGGCAGGACATCGTTCTGTGGGTGGTATGCGTGCTAGCATTTACAATGCTGTACCATTAGAGGGTGTAAAAGCTTTGGTCGAATTTATGCAAGACTTTGCCCGTCAAAACGGCTAAATCTAAAATTTTAAAACATAAAAAAATCGGTATTTATGCCGATTTTTTTATGCTTAAAAAATAAAACGATGTAGAAACCATGCACTGATCATTATCCCTAGGATAAAAAACAGACAAGCGAACTTGTCAACTTTTAAGCCGGATAAAGAGAGTGCAACCATACGCTGAGGTTGTTGGACATTGCTTTTCATTGTTATGCCTTTGTCATTACTGCATAAAAATTATACTTACAATGTAGTTGTATCATAAATTTTAAATTGAATCCAGATATTCCCGCGAATATAGTCACCAATTTCAAATTGTTGCTGTTGTTCTGGATAAGCAATACGCACAATGACTGGTTTTGCTTTTTCTTCCCGCATTAATGCAACGTCATATAATACAAAATTTCTGTCCATAAATTGTGATGACGTTTTACCTACAATATCGCCCTGGAACCAAGCTTCATCTTCTTGCCCCATAGTTTCACCATAGAGATAGGCCACCATTTTGGAAATGTCCAGTGTGACAGGCAGTTCATCATCGGGTGAAGAGGGCTGCCATGCGGCAAGTAATTCTTGTAGATTATCAGGTGTTTCACCGTGATGGTCGGCCAAAATATCATTTAAAGCACGATGATGACGAATCGCCACAGGGTCTTCAATCAGCATGGTCTCTTTATCTGGCACTGCTTCAAGTGCGTAGGCCCAAGCATTGATTTCAATATCATAGGATTGATTGGCATGATATTGTTGCTGGTTAACAGCGTATAAGGTGTCATAACCATAAATCACACTGCCATTTTCTAACTCTACGCTTAACACTGCTTCATGATTGTCAGTACATGCCAGAATACGGGAAATTTTTGCCTGAATCTTGTAGGGACTTTGAAATACAGGGAAAGCTGTTTTTAATGATTTTGGACGATTATTTTCGACATCGACGATTTGTGCAACTTGAATATTTTGTTGTGGACCCAGCAATAACCAGACATTTTCCGGTAAATCCTGTTCGGTTTTGCATAATCCCATCGGTGAGCTGGCTTGATCCAACGCCTGATGTAACCATTTTCCCACGTCCTGCTCGGGTGTTGCCGTAATGATTTTCCAATGTTCGGCATGACCACCAAAATTTTCACAGTTTAGTGCGATGGTTTCAGGTTGTTGATTGCTCATAATGATCCAATATTTAAAAATAGTTATCTTCCTATTAAATAAGGGAAAGGGCTAGTTTTTCAAGAGCTAAAAGGTAAAATCGTTTGTCAAATACGATTTCGATTAAAAATTGATGTAAAAATTATCCTTTTATGATGGATTAATCAATTCAACCCACCGATTCACTTAATTAATCCAGATTTTCATCTCGCTTTGCAAAGTGACTAGCTAAAATACCGCATACCAGCAACTGGATTTGGTGAAATAGCATTAATGGCAGCAGAATTAAACCAATCGGATGACCTGCAAAAATAATTTTTGCCATGGGTACGCCACTGGCAAGCGTTTTTTTGGAACCGCAAAACAAAATGGTAATTTGATCTTTTTGATTAAATCCAAGTTGTTTACTACTCACTAGTAATATGACCATGATGATAGCAAGCAAACTTAGACATATGCCTATTAAGATCAATAGAGTGTTTATCGATACCTGATGCCAAATTCCTTCTTGTGTAGCTTCACTAAATGCAGCATAGACCACCATTAAAATCGAACCCTGATCGACTATTTTGACCAGTCGCGGTTGTTGTTTTATTAACGGAAAAATACGTTCACGAAAAATTTGACCGAGGATAAAGGGTAAAAGTAATAGAAGAAGAATATTGATGACCGCCTCAGTGGACGTGTCTGAGGATGTATAAGTAGATTGTGCAATAAATAGACTGACTAAAAATGGCGTTAGAAACATGCCCAAGATATTGGAGGCTGAAGCACTACATAAGGCAGCAGGGACATTTCCTTTGGCAATAGAGGTAAATGCAATCGAAGATTGTACGGTAGAGGGTAAAAGACATAAATACAAAATACCCAAATAGAGCTGCTCATGCAGAAGTGGTTCAATAATGGGTTTAAGCAGTAATCCTATCATCGGGAAAAAGACAAAAGTTGAAGCAAAAATGGTTAAATGAAGTCGCCAGTGGGTGAGGCCCTGAATCACTGCTTGACGGGAGAGTTTTGCGCCATGAAGAAAAAATAATAGGGCAATTGCAATATCGGTGAAATGATTAAAAACATTGGCCGCTTGGCCTGTAATAGGCAAAATGCTGGCAAGGATCACCATAGCAATAATCATTAAACTAAAATGATCTGGCAAATATTTAGGTTTAAGCATGCCTAATATCCTATTACTTGATTTGAATGCACCTGTTGATAAAGTGAACTGGCAAGGTTAATTAATTGCCGGTCACTATAGCGTGGACCAATAATGGAAATAGCGATGGGATAATCATCATGCTGTGCAATAGGAATATTGACTTGAGGTAATCCGGCAAATGCGGCAATGGCATTAATGGTTAATGCCTGTTGATAAAATTTATATAAATCCTGTGGATTGATATCTTTTGGAACGAGTGCCAGCGGTGTGGTGGGAAGAATGAGTATATTTTCATTCACAATTGTATTGATATGTACTTTTGCAATCGCAATCTCGGTTTCAAAATGTTCGATTTGGTCTCCGGTATTGGCAAGGACACGGCGGAAATTTACATCCATTTCTGGACCAAATTCTGGATGATTGTTTTTAATCCATTTTCCTAGTGCGGTTTTAATATTATGGTCCTGTAGGTATTGATAGCAGGCTAACCAGTGTTTGGGATGGCGGTTTAAAATTGGTGTGGTCTTTTGCATGCCTAATCTTTGACAGACCTGAAAGATTTCTGCTGCCTGTTCAGGCGCATTGTGCTGGCGATAGTCAAAAGCTTCTGCAACACCTAATAAGGGTAAGTCTTCAAGATTCATAGACGAGAGATCTGAGGGCAATAAAACTTCACCAACTCGTTTAAATATATCTTTATCTTGGCTCAACCATCCGACTGTATCAAAACGTGGTGCGAAAGGAATGACGCCTTGTGTAGAGATAACATCATGGGAAGGACGTATTCCCCATAAACCACAAAACGCAGCAGGCACGCGCACAGAACCACCAGTATCTGTGCCTAATGAAAAATCTACCAAGCCTTGTGCTACGGCTGATGCAGAACCACTAGAAGATCCGCCTGGCAATGCCGAAGGCCAGCGTGGATTAATCGGTGTGCCATAAAAATAATTATGACCCTCCAGACTATAGGCGAGTTCATCGGTAATGGTTTTCCCAGTTAAAATTGCGCCCTGATCCAGAAGTTGTTGCACACAAGGAGCATTTTTTTTTGCTGCGGTGTGTAGTTTGCGCCAGCTTGGGTTGCCTCCGCCAGTAATGGTATTTTGCACATCAATGAGATCCTTTACTGCAAATTTTAAATGCGCCAGTTGGCCAGTTGTATGGCACTGTAGGTCTGGGAGCATTTGTATAAATGCGCTATTCATCATGGCGTCCTATTGTTCAGGTGATGTAATGGCTTCCATTACATCGGTTGAATCACAGACAAAGCCAAAGCATTTTTTTACATTCCAGATGGTCGCCTCAGTACAAAAATCAGGAGAACTGGTGGCACAGCAATCTTTAAGCATAATGCAGCCATAACCTAGAAAGTTGGCATCAGTCAGGGTATGTAATACACATTGATCAGTATTTACTCCGGCAAATAATAGGGTACGGATATCCAGATTACGCAAAATACTGTCCAGTTCGGTATCCCAAAAGCCAGAAATACGATATTTATTCACCAGAATGTCATTATCCAGTGGCTTTAATTCATCAACCGTTGCTGCTGCCCATGAACCTTGTTCAAGTACGTGGGCCTGATGCTCGGGTAAAGGTTCACACAGTCCAATCCCACGACCAGTCGGTTTGTAGAGATGATGTTGATTGGCTGGTGCATTTGCCAGATCCGGGCGATGCCCCCAGTTGAGCCAGATCACAGGAACATCGTGCTGGCGCAGTGTAGGTAAAAGTTGTTGTAAAGGTTCAATTGGGCTACGATCAATTTGATAATTGCCGCCAATATGATCTACCCAACCTTTTGCCGTACAAAAATCATTTTGCATATCAACAATGACAATAGCAGTTTGATTTAAATCAATAATGAGTTTTTGGGGTTCTGTCTCAAGATGAAGCGGTATTACAGGCTTACGTAGTGCAAGCATGGAAACGGTATCTTTAGAAGCTTGCCATGCAGTTTGTGCATAGGTACCGATAGGTAATAGCGTATCAAGATCATCTTTATGATTCATTACTGCTCCTTAAAACATTAAAATTGAGCCGGGTCAAAACCTCATCAGCCAGAATGAGTGCTTTGGCATCTTAATTGCAGATAAGTAAATACTTACTTACAATGAAATTAGCAATATTAATGCCAACTTTGCTATTTGCTTTACAGGTTTATGCTACTTATGAATAAAGATCAATTGGCTCCGACAAAAAGTACATTTGCTAGGCAAGGGATGGTAACCAGCCCGCATACCGTGGCAAGTCAGGCAGGACTGGATGTGCTTCAACAGGGTGGCAATGCCATCGAAGCAGCCATTACTGTGGCATCGGTATTAAGTGTGACCTATCCACATTTTAATGGCTTGGGTGGCGATGCTTTTATGGTTTTCAGTGATGCACATGGTGAGGTAATGACCTTATCCGGTATTGGGCAGTCTTTCCAGAATCTTGAACATATTGAGCAAAAAATTCCTGAAAGGGGTATTGGTGCTGCACTTACCACTGCTTGTACTGTAGATACATGGGGAAAGGCTTTTGAATACAGTCAGCAGCATTGGCAAGGGGAAATGGCGTGGCAGGATCTCTTTAAGGTCGCCATTGATTTGGCTGAACATGGGACGCAGGTAACTAAATCACAAAAATTCTGGTTTGATTATCGCCAACAGGAGGTGGCAAAGTGGGCAGGATTTAATGCAATTTTTAGTCAGTATGGAAATGGTTTTTTATCTGATCAATTGATGTTACAACCACAATTAGCACAAAGTTTAAAACGAATTGCCGAGTATGGTTATCGCGATTTTTATGAAGGTGAATTGGCAGTAAGGATTGTACAGGGTTTGCAAAAATTGGGATCGACTATCCAGTTGAGCGATTTACAGCGTACACATGCCCGGTTGGAAAAGCCATTGAGCATACCTTACCGTAATGGCATTTTATATAGTCTGCAACCGCCCACCCAAGGCATTACAACCCTAGAAATTATGGGTATTTTATCAAAATTTGATTTAAGACAATCGATTAAAGAAGGTTCGGCAGATTATTACCATATACTGGTAGAGGCCATTAAACGGGCATTTCTGGATCGTAACAAATATGTCGGAGATCCTGATTTTTCAACGCATTGTAATGATATTTTATTAAGTAAAGCACATTTAACCCGGCAAGCAGAGAGGATTTCTCTACAACAGGCTGCACCATGGAGCGAAGTTTATCAGCATGGTGATACGGTCTACATTGGTGTTGTGGATGCACAGGGACATGGTGTCAGTATGTTGCAAACCATTTATTATGATTGGGGGAGTGGTGTGGTAGCAGGAGATACTGGCATCTTATGGCATAACCGTGGTGCTTCATTTTCTCTTGATCCAAACCATGTGAATTGTCTGGCACCTTGTAAAAGACCTTTTCATACTTTAAATCCCGGCATCTATACAGAAAATGGACAGACTAAACTTTTATTTGGTACGCAGGGTGCGGACGGTCAGCCGCAAACGCTGGCAACTATCTTAACCCGTTTGATTGATTATGATTTTCCCCCTTATGAAGCCTTACAGGCACCCCGGTTTTTACTGGGTAAAACATTTTCCAGTAGTAAAAATAATTTAAAGATTGAGGAAGATGCGGATATTCAAGCACTTGAAACGCTCCTACAGATGGGACATCAGGTAGAACGTATCACTGCTCAGAATCCACTTTCTGGGCAACCCGGTGTCATTTGTATAACACCTGAAGGTTATTATGGTGCACATGATCCACGTAGTGATGGCCGGGCACTTGGATATTAAAAATGTTTTATGGCAAATATATTAATGATCGATTTCTGTGCATAAATTGCAAAATAATAGGGCATATTGCTTTATTTAAATGCCGGAAGATATCGGGATTTTACTTTTTTGCATGCTGTGTTAAGGCTGGAAGATAAAAAACCTTTCTCTATTTTATTTTAAAAGTTGGCACAGTGGTTGCTTAATAGTTATGTAAGTAAATACTTACTTATGTGGAATAGGCTGAGGAATATAACCATGGGCGCATTTAAAAAAAGTTTTATGGCATCAATGATGATATGTACTACTACGGCAGGTCTGTTGACGGGTTGTGATAGTAAAAAAGAAGCCACAACAGCTAATAGTGGAACTGATACTGCGGCAACAGCGCCCAGTGATGATATGAGTGTAGGAATTTTAATTCCCGGTTCGAAAACAGATAAAGGCTGGATGGAGTCAGGTTATCAGGGTATTACTGATGCACAAAAAGAATTTGGAAATAAACTGAAAACCCAGATTATCGAAAATATTAATTATGCCGATATGGATCAGGCCATTACTACGCTGGCTTCTAAAAATGAAATGGTTATTGGTGTAGGTGGCCAAACCCAAGCGTCAATGTTTAAAGTGGCAAAAAAATTCCCACAAGTAAAATTTGTGGTGATTGGAGGAAATCAAGAGCCTAATATGCCAGCCAATGTTGCTGGCTATGATGTGAAACAATCGGAAATCTTTTTTGTGGCAGGTGCAGCTGCAGCAATGCTCAGTAAAACCGGTACTATTAGTTATGTAGGCGGTATGGAAATTCCTGCCATTGTTAACGCAGGGACTGAATATGCCAATGGCGCACATTATATCAATCCACAGATTAAAGTGATTACTAATTATACCGGTGATTTTGAAGATGTGACCAAAGCGCATGAGGCAACATTAGCTGCCATTGCACAAGGTGCAGATATTCATAGTTATATTGTGAATCTGGGAACCAAAGGTATCGAACAGGCAGCTAAAGAGAAAGGCACCCACATTATTGGTGGTTATACCGATCGCTGTGATGACAAAAATCCCCTTTATCTTGCATATAGCACCACCGGTGTAGGTTATCAGGTGGAATATGCCATTGAGCAATTAGATAAAGGGACTTGGCAAGCCGGTTATAAGCCTTTTGGATTGGCAATGGGGCCAAAATCTTCCGGTTTTAGAATTTGTAATGGTACTGCCGAAATGAACCAGAAAATTGAACAAATCGAAAAAGATTTGGTGGACGGCAAAATTAAAGTTGCAGAAGGTTAATTATGTCATACGTTGATCATTCTGATTGTCCCGTCAAGCAAGATACATCTAGTGTATTATCTTTACAGGGTGTCAAAAAATCATTTGGTGCTTTTCAGGCATTAAAAAATGTGTCACTTACGCTTGAAGCAGGAGAAATACATTGTCTATTAGGTGAAAATGGTGCAGGAAAATCAACGTTATGCAATATTATTTTTGGTTCCCTGCAGGCAGATGAAGGGCAGATTTTACTTCAGAATGAAGCTTTTCAGCCTGCCAGCCCAAAAGATGCCTTAAAGCATGGCATTGCTATGGTGCATCAACATTTTTCCTTGATTGAAAATACCTCTGTTCTAGACAATTTGTTATTGGGGCGGGTTACGGGAGTTTTAAACCGTAAACAACAGGCAGAACAAATTAAAAAACTTCTGGTTGAGTTGAATTTTGATATTGATTTAAATGCCCAGATCAGTGACATGGCGGTCGGTGAAAAACAGCGTGTTGAAATTATTAAATGTTTGATTCGCAATCCGCGTGTTCTGATTCTTGATGAACCTACAGCTGTATTGCTACCCAATGAAATTGCTGCCTTGCTGGAGATTTGTCAAAGGGTTGTCGAGCGTGGTTGTAGCATTTTACTGGTGACTCATAAACTGGCTGAAATTACTCAGGTTGCGTCTAAAGTGTCGGTATTGAGAGCCGGTACGATTGTGGACTATTCAGATCATCCACGTGAAGACATTCATCGTTTGGTCAATTCGATGATGAATGGGCAACAGCAACAACAGACGGTAAAACTGATACAACGTGAGTCATCTTCTTCTACAGCTAATCCCAATACCCGTGCCATTGAAGATGAAGTTTTGCATGTTAATGGTTTGTCTTATGTCGATACGGAAGGCGTAACCAAGCTGGACAATGCAACTTTTATTGTCAATAAAGCTGAAATTGTGGCAATTGCTGGTGTAGAAGGAAACGGACAAAGTGAACTTGCCAGCATTTTATCGGGAATGTTACCGGCAAGTCGTGGACAGTTTTTAATTGAGCGACAGGATTTTACTCATGCAACACCACGGCAATTAACCCGATGTGGTGTTGGTGTGATTGCCGAAGATCGGCATGATACTGGCTGTGTAGTGGAAATGTCGCTGGCCGAAAATATTTTGTTCAATCATCTGGATCGATACTGCAAATATGGATTTTTAAATCGAAAAAAAATTAGGAAGGATGCACAACAACTGATGCAACAGTTTGATGTACGTGCTGCTTCTCCCGATGTGCCATTTGGACGTTTATCGGGAGGGAATCAACAAAAAGCGGTATTTGCACGGGAACTGACCTTAAATCCTCTGAAATTTTTATTGGCTTCACAACCAACCCGTGGTTTGGATGTGGGTGCAGTTGCAGCAATTTACCAGCATATCCGTGCAGCACGTGATAAAGGACTGGGGGTGTTATTAATTTCTTCAGAGCTGGATGAATTGCTTGCAGTGGCAGATCGAATTCTGGTGTTTTACCGCGGCAAAATTGTAGGCGAAGTCAGTGGCGAACAAGCAACACGTGAAAAAATCGGGGCTTGGATGGCGGGACAATGAAATGAATATACATCAGCTTTTAAAACATTCCTATATCAGACTTTTACTGATTTTATTGTTGGTTACCGCCATTTCCTTAAGTATTTCCTTTTTGATTGTAAAGGCTTATGGTCTGTCATTTCAGGATGCCTTAAGTGCTTTTGCTGAAGGTGCATGGGGATCACCCTATGTGATTGGTGCTTCAATCAATCGTGCAATTTATTTTGCCTTGATTGGCCTAGGCTTTATTCTGGCTGATCGTGCCAAACTCGCCAATATTGGCGCAGAAGGTCAGATCGCTGTAGGTGGAATTGCTGCAACAGCTTTGTGTTTATATGGCGGTGCATCTGGCTTGCCCGCTGGTTTAGTATTTTTATATCCATTGTTGGGGGCAATGCTGGCTGGTGCATTCTGGGGAGGCATTGCCGGCTTTTTGAAGGCGAAAATGGGGACCAATGAGGTCATTAGTACCTTGTTGCTTTCCTTTATCGCGGTCTGGTTATTGTATTGCTGTGTACAAAGTGAAAATTTATTAAAACAACCGATGACTACAAGTGCATCTTTACCAGAATCTTTGCCAATTCCTGACGCCACTACTATTCCACTATTATTTGCAACGAGTGGTTATAACCTAAATCTGGGTTTGATCATTACTTTGCTTCTGGCAATTGCAGTCTATCTAATTTTGAATTACAGCCGGTTTGGTTTTAATCTGAAAAGTGTGGGTTTTAATGCACATGCCTCAAAACGTGCGGGAATTTCTGTATTTTCCACCATCGTTTTGGCGCTGGTAATTTCTGGTGCATTTGCTGGTCTAGCAGGCGGATTAATGTTGCAAGGTGATCAGCAGGTGTTAAAAACAGGTTTTTCTTCTGGTTATGGTTTTGATGGACTGGTTGTTGGTTTACTGGCACGCGGATCGGTACTAGGGGTATTTGCTGCGGCACTGGTTTTCGGTTTTTTAAGATCTGGCGGTATTAATCTGGAAATGGTGGCACAACTGCCTTCCGCATTGGTACTGGTGATTCAGGGCATCATTATTCTGGTGATTGCTGGTGCTTCAACCTGGTTAGGACGTCGAGGTGAATAAATATGGGAATTGATATTCTGGCAATCTTTATTGGCTCTGCGATTCGTCTATCTGCACCGTTATTAATTGCTTCGACAGGTGAATTAATCAGCCAAAAAACCGGTGTGATTAATACCAGTGTGGATGGCATGATGTTATCGGGCGCGTTTCTGGGAATTTATGGTGCTTATTTGACAGGCAACCCATGGTTGGGGTTTTTAATTGCGATTATTGGCACCATTCCTTTAGCCTTGCTTCAGGCTTTTTTGAGTGTGACCCTAAAAGCCAATCAACTAGTCACTGGTATTGGGATCAATATTCTGGTATTGGGGGCGACCACTTTAATGTATCGGAAAGTTTTTTTTGAAAATTCGGCAGGGGCTGCTGTACAAAGTAGTTTTGGTTTTGCCAAACTTAAACTGTTTGATCCAGTCCAGTTTCCAAGTCTGGCCAATATTTTTAATCAATCCTGGATCGTCTATTTAGGCATTGTCTTATTGCTTGCAATTTTTGTAGTGATGAAACGAACTGCTTTAGGTGTTTCGATTAACGCAGTGGGTGAAGAACCTAAAACTGTAGATCAGGCCGGTATGTCGGTCACTGCTTTACGCTATCTCGGTGTTATGATTTCGGGCATAATGGCAGCCATTGCAGGGAGTTTAATTTCCCTTGGGGATATTCACACGTTTACCGAAGGGATGACCAACGGTATTGGCTTTCTGGCATTGGCAGCCATCATTTTTGGCAATTGGGGAATTTTAAAAACGGCTTTGGCTTGTGTATTGTTTGGTGCGGTGAGTGCATTGCAATATCAATTACCAGCCATGCATATTAATATTCCGCCTGCGTTATTGATCATGCTGCCTTATGTATTGGCACTTTTTGCAGTTGCAGGATTTATGGGAAAACAAACTGCGCCTAAAGCCTTAACTGTGCCTTATGTACGTCATTAATCCTACAGCATTGATATTGAGAATCAGATGATGAATATAACGGAAAACGCTAGTCATGAAACAGTCGCTCCGCTTTCCAATCGGGATAAAATTTTACAGGTAGCGCTGGAAGAATTTTCTGAAAAAGGATTTAGTGGCGTTCGGGTAGAACAACTGGCAAAAGCTGCACAAGTCAATATCCGGATGATCTATCATTACTTTAAAAGTAAGGACCAACTTTATCTGGATGTATTAGAATATACGGTCAATGAGTTGCGTAACAATGAATTGCAACTGAATCTTGATATTGCCAGTATTGATCCGATTCAGGGCATATTAAGTTTGTATGATTTTACCGAACAACATTTTGCCACACATCGTGAGTTATTCCGTATTTTGCAATATGAAAATCTGCACAATGCAGAAAATATCCAGCGTTCCAGTCATATCCCGTTAATTTCTTCGCATTTATTACATTACTTTGAAGTGTTACTGCAACGTGGTGAGCAAATTGGAAGTGTCCGCTCCGGAATCGATCCTCTGCATTTATATACCATGATGGTTAGTCTGGTGGTTTTTCCAAAATCCAATGCCTATACCATGTCATTTATGTTTAAAACAGATTTGTTGCAGGTCGATTGGCAAAATGAGCACAAGTTGATGTGTCGGGAAGTATTAAACAGTTTTTTAAAAGCATAGATATATGACAACAACCGAGATATTTTTTATTGAAAACATCAGTATTGACTGATACATCATGGTACTCGCATGCAACATCATCACAACTATATATTATCCAATATCTTACTTGAAGTCGGCTTTGAATATGATGATCTGGGTGAGGTACAGGCAACCAAAACCCGTACAGTTGCGCTTCATATTCAGGAAGGCAAAATTGTTGGTATATATTTTGACGCTTTACCTGAAACCTTAATGGCACTACCACATATTGATGGACAAGGTTATCTGGCTTTACCTGGTATTCAAGATGCCCATATTCATCTGGATAAAACCTATTATGGGGGTACATGGCAAGCGGCAGAGCAAGATAAGTCCGTGGCGGAAATGATTGCGATGGAAAAGCAGTTATTACCCAGACAATTGCCAGTTGTAGAACAACGTGCACAAGCTATTCTGGATCTGATCATCTCTAAAGGTGCAGTCAAAACACTGGCACATTGTAATGTTGATCATTCAATAGGCGTAGAACACTTTTTAAAAACTCAACAGGTATTGCAACAGTATCGATCCCGAATCTGTGGACAAATCGTAGCTTTTCCACAGCATGGTTTATATCGGGACAATACTGTTGCTTTAATGCAGCAGGTGTTACAACTGGGATGTGACTATGTTGGGGGAATTGATCCACAAACACTTGATGGCGATCGGCAAAAATCTCTGGAAACCACCTTTCAGCTGGCGCTGGATTATAAGGTGGGAATTGATCTTCATTTACATGAACGAGGAGAAGTCGGAAAACAGACGCTCAAATTGATTTTGAGATTGATTGAAGAAAATCCTCAGTTAAAAAATAAGTTTCACCTCAGTCACGGCTTTGTAATTTATGATATTGCACAGGATGGGGAACTTGAAGAATATGCTGAGCAGATGAAACGGTTGGGTATCACTTTAATCAGTGGCGTGCCGATCCAGTTTAGAATGCCATTAGCTGAGTTGCATCAGTTGGGTGTTAAGGTGCAGGTGGGTACAGACAGTGTCATGGACCATTGGTATCCTTTTGGTCAGGGCGATATCATTGAACGCAGTAATGTAATCGCCCAGTTATATGGCTGGAAAAATGAATATTCATTGTCACGTGCCTTATATTTTGCCACTGGTATTTTACCCTTGAATCAACATGGTGAGCGGCAATGGCCTCAAATACAGGATGCCGCTGATATTATGTTGGTGCAGGCCAGTTGTTCAGCCGAAGCGATTGCTCGTGTTTCTATGCGTAAGATGACAATCTATCGCGGACAGGTTACTTATCAGGAAAAATGATTTTTGTCTTCGGCATTTCGAGCATTGCGATATAGAAATCGGCTACAATGCAGATTAATTTTATTGATCTGCATTTTTTATGTCCACCACACCAAAGTTCCAGCTCTGGGTTGATGCCGATGCTTTGCCCAATGTCCTGAAAGACGTGATTTTACGTGCTTCTGATCGCTTTATGCTGAATATTATTTTTGTCGCCAATCAACCGTTGAATATTCCTCGTTCTACACGTATTAATACCTTACAGGTATTATCCGGAGCGGATGAGGCAGATAAAACCATTGTCGAGAAAATGCAGGGCAATGATATTGTAGTGACACAGGATATTCCGCTTGCTGCACAGGTGATTGAAAAGGGCGGTGTTGCCATCCATCCACGCGGTGAAATTTTTACCGAGAGTAATATTAAGGCTCGATTGCATCTGCGTGATTTTATGGATACTTTACGCGGTGCCGGTGTACAAACTGGTGGGCCTGCACCGATGAATATCAGAGATAAACGCGAATTTTCCAATGCACTGGAACAAACCATTCGCAAGCAAATACAAAAAACAAAGATCGAACATTAGGATTAAAGACAAATTGATCATATTAAGATGGGATGTATAAATGGCGATTAGCAAACAAAATGCCATATTCACTTATATCATTTTGGTTTTTATCTGGGCGTCTACACCACTGGCGATTGTTTGGAGTGTGGAAAGTATGCCTGCACTCTGGTCTATGGTCTTTCGTTTCTTGTTGGCGTTGCCTTTAACCTTTTTTATCTTGTGGCTGTTTAAATCGCCTTTGCCTTTACATCGTCAGGCATGGCTTAGTTATCTGGCGGGCAGTTGTAGCCTGATTGTTTCGCAAACATTCACCTACATGGCAACAGCTTATTTGTCATCGGGCATTATTGCGCTGATGTTTGGTTTAGCACCGATTATTGCAGGTTTGATCGGGGTATTATGGTTTTCATTACGATTAAGTGCGGTGCAATGGCTGGGCATGTGTATTGCCTTGTTGGGCTTGGGTAGTATCTGTTTATTTGCGCAGCAATCCATGCATTTTAGTTTGTATGGGATCGCCTTGATGCTGATGAGTGTTTCGGTCTATTGTTTATCAATTTATCTGGTGAAAAAGGTCAATGCCAACGTCACGCCTTTTGCTCAGGCCACAGGCTCAATTCTATGCTCAACAGTCATGGCGATCTGTATAGTGCCTTTTATCTGGCAGAATTTTCCCACACAGTTACCCTCTTTAAAATCCATATTGGCACTGTTTTATACTGTGATAATGGCATCTATTGTCGCCATGTTCTGCTATTTTAAACTGGTGCAAAATATTTCTGCCACGACCTTGTCACTCACTACAGTTTTAACACCGATTATCGCCTTGGTGATTGGTGCTGCATTGAATCATGAACATCTAGCTCTCACCACTTATGCTGGTGTCATGGTAATTTTCATTGGCATGGCGCTCTATTTTTGGCGGGATATCAGTGCAAAGTTGCGCTTGGTATCAAAATAAATGATCCCGAAAAGATATTGAATATTCCTTTCACTTCAAATTTCCTTTAAATTTAAAGAGTTTTGTTTGAATTATGCAAGTACGATAATTTATCATGCTAACATTCTGCGCAAAGATGATATGGCTGTAAGGTTGTTTTCCCAAAAGCTATAAATATAGAAATTAAACTCTGGATATAAGGTCGTATGTTTAAACCGATCTCGCTATTTGTTGGGCTGCGTTATACTCGGGCTCGACGCAGTAATCATTTTATTTCCTTTATCGCACTGGTTTCCATGATCGGCTTGATGCTTGGCGTCGCTGTATTGATTACTGTGCTTTCGGTGATGAATGGTTTTGACCGTGAACTCAAAAATCGTGTGCTGGGTATGGTGCCACAGGCGACTGTCTCGTCGAGTCATATCGTGACTGACTGGCAGGAGATGATTCCGGCACTGGAAAAATATCCGCATGTCAAAGGTGCAGCGCCCTTTACCCAGTTACAGGGTATGTTGACTGCACAGGGACAGGTATCGGGTATTCTGGTCAACGGGATTGATCCCAAATATGAACCTAAGGTTTCAATCATTCAGGATTATATGGTTGCAGGTTCACTGAATGATCTGAAAGATGGCGAGTATGGCATTATTCTGGGGAAATCTTTGGCGGATGCCTTGGGATTACAACTGCACGATAAAATTACGCTGGTTTTACCTGAAGCCACGCCTTCACCTGCTGGTGTAGTCCCTCGTTTTAAACGCTTTACCATTGTCGGGATATTTAGTATTGGTGCAGAAGTCGATGGCATGATGGGTTATATCTCATTAAATGATGCATCGACCTTATTGCGTTTACCCAATGGTGCACAAAGTATTCGGTTAAAACTGGATGATATTTTTGCGGCACCGGAAGTGGTTCAAAGTGTCTTAAAAGATTTGCCACCTTATTTCTATGGTTCTGACTGGACTTACACGCATGGCAATTTATTTAGCGCCATTCAAATGGAAAAAGCTATGGTCAGTTTGCTACTGTTTCTGATCGTACTGGTGGCAGCATTTAATATTGTTTCATCTCTGGTGATGGTGGTGACCGATAAAAAAGCTGATATTGCGATTTTGAGAACGCTAGGTGCTTCACCGGCTACGATTACCCGTATTTTTATGGTACAGGGAACGGTGATTGGCGTGATTGGAACATTGTCGGGTGCAGTGCTTGGGGTCATTCTGGCAACATCAATCAGTGGTATTTTGGGCTGGATCAATAATGCGCTCGGCTTAAATTTATTTGCAGCTTACTTTATTAATTATTTGCCATCGGAATTGTTATGGCGAGATGTCGTTGTGATTGTTGGTTTATCACTGATTTTGAGTTTCCTTGCCACCATTTATCCTGCGTTACGTGCAGCAAAAATTCAACCTGCGGAGGCTTTACGCTATGAGTAGTCATATCAAGAGTGGTCAGGTGATTCTTGCGGCAAAAGATGTATATCGTAGTTTTGATGATGGACGCAATCAAGTCGAGGTATTAAAAGGCATCAATCTGGAGGTACATCAGGGCGAATTTGTTGCGGTAATTGGTGCCAGTGGTTCCGGTAAAAGTACCTTATTACATGTTTTGGGCGGATTAGATCGTCCGAGCAAAGGTGAAGTCTTGCTCAATGGTCAACGTTTTGATCATCTTGATGAAACCACACGTGGTAATTTGCGTAATCAGCATTTGGGCTTTGTCTATCAATTTCATCATCTATTACCGGAATTTTCTGCGTTGGAAAATGTCTGTATGCCATTGATGTTACGCAAAGGTACCGAGTTTAAGCAGGTCAAACAAAAAGCGGAAAAATTGCTAGATCAGGTGGGTTTATCCCATCGTTTGACCCATAAGCCCGGCGAGCTTTCCGGTGGTGAGCGGCAACGTGTGGCACTTGCCCGTGCACTGGTAACAGAGCCGGAATTGGTACTGGCCGATGAACCAACAGGAAATCTGGATCGCCATACCGCAGAAGGGATTTTTGACTTACTGACCGAATTGCGTAAAGAACATAATATGGCGATGTTGGTCGTGACACATGACGAGTCTTTGGCAAAATCCGCAGATCGTATCCTACAGATGCGAGATGGTCGTTGGTTTGAAAATTAAGCTCGCTTTTTTAGCAAAAGTTTTGGCAAAAGCGTGTTATTAAATCTGAATGTATAACAGAGCATTTAACACGCATTAAAATTACGTTAATATCAAAATAATCAATACACATGATAATGGTGTGTGAACAACAAAAACAAATTGAGTAGTCATAATAATGATTCGATGGTTATGTGTCGGATGGATTGCTGCGATCAGCTGTATTGGATTGACGCAAAGTTTTTTTCAATATTGCCATGCATCAGTGTGGTGGTTTTCCTTATTTTTTGCCTTGCTCTTCTATTATCTACTCTGGTTTAAGGATTATTCCCGATCTTATTTTATTCTTTCACTTTTGCTGAAAAGCATTGCCGTGCTTTCAATTTTTGCCTTGGGTTGGTCCTATGCCGATCATCAATTGAAGCAACGACTGGCCGATGAGGTGCAATATAGACAAACAGTGCAGGGTATTGTTTATATTCAGAGTATCAGTGATGGAAAACTGGAAAATTGGCGGCAAAATGCCGAGTTATTAATTCCGAATGAAAATCGCAGTTTAAAAATATTGCTCTATCCAAAGCGGATTTACAATGCAGCGGGTGAGGCAATTGGCTTAAGCACAGAAAAATTACAGCTTGGTCAGTTTTATCAGGTCATAGTCGATATCAAACCACCACATGGCTATGTCAATCCCGGTGGTTTTGATCAGGAAAAATGGTTATTACAAAACGGCATTCATGGTACAGCGACTGTTCTGTATAGCCAGCCTTTAAGTGCAGATGAAATCCAGCGTATGGGCTGGTATCGCTTTGTGGTTGAGCAACAACGGCCTTTGGCACAGTGGCGGTTATGGATTGAACAGTTACGTTTGAGCTATCGGCAACAATTGGTGGGTGATACGGCTGCCAATCAAAATAAAGCATTATTATTGGGTTTATTGACTGGGGATCGTAGCGGGATCAGTAAAGATAGCATTGAATTGTATCAAATGATGGGCATCAGCCATTTACTGGCAATTTCCGGTCCGCATGTGTTGATTCTTGCCGCCATGTTGACTTGGGTATTGATGCAGATTTTACATGCGTTGATGCGCCGTGGCGTATGTCGTAATCTTTATCAGTATATTCCCAAACCTTATGTCTGTTTACCGATTTTTTTACTCTGCGTTAGTTTTTATGTGGCATTTACCGGATTTGAAATTCCGGCACTACGCACATGGATTATGGTTTTCATCTGTAGTCTGGCATTGTTATTACGGATCAGGATTTCTCCTTTTACGACCTTGTTATGTGCTGCCTGTGTGGTGCTCTGGTGGGATTGTTTTGCGATTTTATCGGCAGCATTCTGGTTGTCTTTTGGGGCTTCGGCCATTCTTTTATTGATCTATCAGCAAGTTCAGGAGAAAAAGCAAGAGCCTTCCCTTGGTTTAATCGAACGTTTTAAGGTTTTGATTGCGCTGTTATGGCAATCGCAGTGGCGTATTTTTATTGCACTTTTACCTATCGTGTTATGGCAGTTTCAGGCGGTTTCGTTGATTTCACCTGTGATCAATTTAATTGCCATTCCATTTTTAAGTCTGGTGATTGTGCCGCTTGATATTATTGCTGCGTTGATCTGGCTGATTATTCCGAGTTTTGGACATCTAATCTGGTCGATGGCCGCTTTTTTGCTGGCGATGTTTAATCATGTTTTATTGCTTTTGCAACCTGTTGCAGCGTGGTTGTATCTGCCAAGCTATCTTAATGTTTTTGCTTTGCTCAGTCTAAGCATTGGCATCATATTGATTTCTTTGCCCAAAGGGTTGATTCCCCGATATTGGGCGGCTTTTTTCATCTTGCTGACGTTTATTCCCCAAAAACGTGCACTATTACAGTTTGATATTCTGGATGTCGGGCAGGGACAGGCGACCTTACTCAGAACAGCAAATCATCAGCTATTGATTGATACGGGGGGACCCGCTTGGCAAGAAGGGCAAGCATCGATGGGAGATCGGGTAATTGTGCCATTTTTACGCAGTCAGGGCATACGTTCACTGGATGAAATTTTATTGTCGCATTTGGATCTGGATCATAGCGGTGGTGCCGCGGCAGTCATTGATCATATTCGGGTCAAACAGTTACGCAGTAATAGCTATGATAAAGTATTGACTAATTATCCAGCGGTTCCATTTATACGTTGCGATCAGGGACAGGCTTGGCAATGGGATGGCGTGAATATAGAGATTCTTTTCCCAAGAGAAAATTATTCAAGGCGTAATCAGAATGAATCTTCCTGTGTGGTATTGATTCAAACAGAAATGTTGGGGCAACCGTTTAAGATTCTGGTGATGGGTGATTTAGGCTGGGAAGGTGAATTTTATCTATTGCAGGATTATCCAGATTTAACGGCTGATATTCTGGTGCTGGGACATCATGGCAGTCGGCATAGTTCTGCCTATGATTTTCTAGCGCAGGTCAATCCCAAACTGGCTGTGATTTCGGCAGGCTTTGATAACCGTTATGGACATCCTACGCCGGAAACACTGGCTCGATTACAGGCATTGAATATTGCCTATGTGAATACCGCAGATTTAGGGGCAATTCATATTGAATTAAAACAGCACCAATCCATCTGGTCATGGCAGAGTGCGCGTGCCACACGACAGTGGTTATTGCCCAAAAGTACTGCTTTGCGTCTGGATTTTGCGGATTAATGCGAGCGCTTTGTCGTTTGGAAGTGTATATAGAGCTGAAGTGGCGGGATTGGCCTTAAAGCGTTTATAACTCCAGTGGTAATGTTCTGGATAACGGCGGATCAATGCTTCCATGGTTTTATGAATCAGTAATGTGCCATTTTTGCTGGTGTCATAAATCTCCTCCGACATTGGTTCGATAAACATATCGAAACCTTCATTTTCATTCCGCAGGGCATAGAGCAACAGGGATCTGGCTTTGGTTTTTTGAATCATTTTGGCACTTAATTGGCTGGAATATAAGGGAACGCCAAACCAGTCAATTAATTCACCGCCATGATCCGGACTATGGTCTGGCAGAATTGCCGTAATGCCACCAGACTTAAGTGCCTTGAATATTTGTTTCACACCAGTTTCATCGGTTGGAACCAGATGTGCCTGTTCACGACTACGTGCCTGTAAAACGAATTTATTGACCGCTGAATTTTTCAGGGGTTTATACATAATGGTCATCGGGGTAAATTGACTGACCCAAGCATTCATAATTTCCCAAGTACCGAAATGTGGCACAATTAAAACAATTCCCTGTTTGGCTGCCAGTGCTTCATGTAAATATTCTGCACCGGTGACAGAATGTAGCATCGCCAGATTTTTTTCGGTACGGTTGCCCCAGATATGAATAAACTCAAAATAGGATTTTAGTTCATTGATGGCTGAAGATTGATAAATCTGTTGTATTTTTTCAGGTGAGGCATCGGGAAACGCAATTTCGATATTGAGTTTTGCATATCGGGGTGTTTTTACAGGAAGTGCTTTGGTGATAATAACACTGATACCTGTAGCACATGTTTGTAATAATTTTAAAGGTAACTTGCTGATGAAGCGCATGCTGGTTACCAAGCCATCTAGTTGTTTCTGCATCATAAAAAAAATTAAAATCTCAATATTTGTATATTATAGACTTATTTGAGTAAATTTACGTAGTATAGGGTGATTATCTATGCAAGATTTTTGACAACCTGTTAGAGTAGGGCCTGTTGAATCTTGTGACTTCATTTTGAAAAAAGACGTTCAACACGCTTTCATTACTTTTAATCATTGGGATAAATTTCATGTCGGAATGGCCACCAAAACCACCTGTCGAACAACAAAAACCATCAACATCCGAACAAACGACCGGACAAGAATGGAAAATCCTTGAAAAAGCTGTACTGGCTTCTGTTGAAGAACAGCGGCGTAGTCGTCGATGGGGGATTTTTTTTAAATTACTTTCTTTTGCTTATCTACTTTTTATTATTGTATTAATGGGCAAAAGTTGTAGTGTCAGTCGTCAGGTTGATGGTGGTCCCATGGTTTCCGAATCGCATCTTGCCGTGGTGGATATTGAAGGGACTATTGCCAATGCACCCAATAGTGTTAACAGTCAAGACACCAACAAGGCATTAAAGCGTGCTTTTGAGGCCAGCAATAGCAAGGCCGTTGTTTTAAATATTAATTCGCCCGGTGGTTCACCAGTACAATCAGATGAAATCTGGCAAGAAATCCGCTATCAGAAACAACAGCATCCGGATAAAAAAGTTTATGCTGTGATTGGTGATACCGGTGCTTCTGGTGCATATTATATTGCCTCTGCCGCAGATGAAATCTATGTTAATCCATCAAGTATTGTCGGTTCGATCGGGGTAATTATGCCCAATTATGGTTTTTCTGAATTGGCTAAAAAACTGGGCGTTGAAGATCGTACCATGACTTCCGGTGATCATAAGGCATTGCTGAGCATGACCAAACCGATCAATCCGGCTGAAAAAGCGCATGTACAGGCATTATTGGACAATGTGCATCAACACTTTATTGACGCAGTCAAAGCGGGGCGTGGTAATCGTTTAAAAGCGGATACACCGGATATTTTCTCTGGTTTGTTCTGGACTGGCGATCAGGCCATCAAACTGGGTCTGGCGGATAAAACCGGCAATATCACCACACTTGCCCGTGAATTGAATGTGGATAAGAAAGTGGATTACACCATACAGCGCAGCCCATTTGAGTCTTTGCTTGGTAAAATGGGAACCTCTATTGGTCAAGGCATTGGTCAGTCCATTTCGCAACAGGTAGAAACCCAATCGCAACCAAACTTGCAGTAACCTATTTGCTCATCGCTGGTTTAATCATGCCATCTGTATAAAAATTGCTGTATAAAACTGGCTAGTTTCCCCTCTTGAATGTTGAATATGTTCAAGAGGAAGATATTCATCAGGTCCCAAAATGAAGAACAATCGCCATGAAACCATTAATTCACTTTGCTCATGCCAACGGAATCCCATCCCAAACTTATCAAAAATTATTTGATGCCTTATCAGATGAGTTTGACATTATTTATGTCCCGCTGATTGGTACTGATCCGCATTATCCGGTCACTGATCAATGGCAATTACTGGTTCAGCAGGTCATTGACAGTATTGAAACACAAGCACAAGGTCGTCAGGTTATTGCAGTTGGTCATTCATTGGGTTCATTATTAAGTTTTATGGCATCCAATTTACGCCCTGATCTGATTTCGCAGGTGATTATGCTGGATCCTCCGCTGATTATGGGGAAATCCTCTTTTGCTTTCCATGTAGCAAAATTATTCAGTCCAAAACTGGTGGATAAAATGACCCCGGCAGGATTGTCATCACGACGTCGTGATCATTGGGACAGTCGCGAACAGGCAGCCAATTTGTTACGCACACGAGGATTTTTTAAAGGGTTTGATCAACAATGTTTTGATGATTATATTCGTTATGGCTTAATGGAAGATGTACAACAGGGTGGGGTAACACTGACGATTCCCAAAGCTGTTGAGGTAGAAATCTTTAGAAAAAATCCGTCTTTGTGGTGGTTACCACAGCCTAAACCAAAAGTTCCTGTGCATTTGCTGGTCGGGCAGGAAAGTTTGTTCTTAAAGAAAAAATTTCCACAACAGGCGCAAAAGAAGTTGGGAATTCCCTATACCGTAGTGCCGGGTGGACATATGTTCCCGCTGGAATATCCATTGCAGACTGTAGAAAAAATTAAAAGTTTAATTCAAGCTGAATAATAGATTGCTTTGATAAGACCGTATCAGCCTTAATTGATTCGGTCTATTTTTCTACTATTCAATTTTCTTGCTATTCAAAATGCCAGGCAATTTTGCCATCAATCACACCCTGCTGTTTTAATCGGGCAAGTTCCTCTGCTGATTTAAAGCGCGATAATATCTGTTGGGTATGCTCGCCTAATTGAGGAGGCGCATGATGATATTCCACCGGCGTATCTGATAATTTGAGGGGAGAGCCGATGACTTTAAATTGCTGGTTTAAGCGATGGGGCAGATCAACTACTAAATTTCTAGCCTGAATTTGTGGTTCTTGTAAGGCATCGGCAATTGAGTTAATGATGCCTACCGGCACTTTTACTGCATCAATGACATCTACCCAGTCCTGTGCATTTTTAGTCAGAAAGTAATCTGTCAGTAAAGTAACCAATTCATCACGATATTTTACCCGATCCTGATTACGCAAATATTTTTCGCTTTCAAGAAGTTCCGGTTTGCCAATGGCAATACATAAGTCCCTGAACTGTTTATCATTGCCGCAGGCCAGAATAAATTCTTTGTCTTTGGCTTTAAAGGTTTGATAAGGAACAATATTCGGGTGATGATTCCCCATGCGTTTGGGTGCAATGCCGGAACTAAGATAATTCATTCCCTGATTGGCTAGCGCAGCAACCTGTACGTCGAGTAGTGACAAATCAATATATTGTCCGCGCTGGGTATGTTGTCTAGCAAGTAAGGCCGCTTGAATGGCAATGGTGGCATATAAACCGGTCTGGATATCGACTACGGCCACGCCAACTTTCTGGGCACCGCCACCAGGTAAATCATCAGATTCACCTGTAATACTCATTAATCCGGACATGCCTTGAATGATAAAATCATAGCCGGGCTGTTCTGCGCGTGGGCCTGTTTGACCAAAACCTGTAATGGAGCAATAAACCAATCCGGGATTGAGCATTTGAAGGGTTTCATAATCCAGCGCATATTTTTTTAATGAGCCTGCCTTATAATTTTCAATCACCACATCTGCGGTTTTTACCATGGCATGAATCAGTGCCTGTCCTTCGGGGCTGGTAATATCAATGGCGACCGAATATTTATTGCGATTTGCACATTGATAATAACCGGATTCCCGTGTGGATTGTCCCTTATCATCTTTCATCCATGGTGGTCCCCACATACGGGTGTCATCGCCCAAATGTGGGCGTTCAATTTTGATGACTTCTGCACCTAGATCGGCCAAGACTTGCCCACACCATGGACCGGCTAATACCCGACTCAAATCCAGTACACGAATTCCCTGTAATGCACCCATAATATTTTCCTTTAATCAGATTTGCAGGAAGGTAAAGCAAGACCTTCCTGACAAGGTGAGTTATGAATGTTGTGGATCGTATTGACGATCTTTGATAAATAGTCCGGGTAAAACACCGGCAATAAAATAAGCCGCACCCATAACAATAAACGCCATGGTGAAAGTGCCGCCGGAAGCAAGGAAACCAATGGTTGCAGGTGCAATTGCCGCACCGACACGACCAATATTATAGGCACCGCCAATGGCTGTACCACGCACATCGGTAGAGAATGATTCCGCCATATAGGTGGCATTTACGCCATAAGGAATACCGTAGAGAAAACCAAAAGTAATCAGTAAATATAGAATATTGTCAGGCGTATTAAAGAAAATGATGATTGGTAAGAATATGGCACTGGCAATGGTACCAAACACAAATACCGCACGACGATTAAATTTATCTGCAAGATAGCCTGCAATTATTTTGCCCAGAATCATCGCAGTGTACGAGCCGACCATATAACTGGTTAGATTTTTAAAGTTCATATGCACTTCGGTTTCCAGATAACTTGGCATCCAGTTATTAATACCGTAATAACCAAATTGCAGGAAAAATGCAGTGGTCATCCACAATAAGAACATTTTGCGATGTTTGAAATTGATAAAAATCTGTTTGTAAATACTCTTACTTTTACGAGGCGTTTCTTTGACTTTGCTCGTCTCAACTGCTGGTGTGCCTTGCGCTGCTTTGATTTTGGTGAGTTGCCATGATTTGGGCTCAGGCACAAAACGTTGCAGAAAAATATTAATAAAAGCTGGAATGACGGTAATAAAAAATAATACACGCCAGCCATGATCCGGAATAATCGCTCCGGCTAAAAGCGTGGCAACAATATAGCCCACGGTCTGTCCAGTTTGTAAGGTACCTAAAACCGTGGTGCGATATTTGGTGGGAACGTATTCTGCCATCAGGGTATTACATGCCATATATAGGGCGCCAATTCCTAATGCGCCAATAAAGCGTAGCGCCATAAACTGCTCAAAACTCTGGGTAAAACCGAGAATACAGGTAGCAATTGAAAAGAAGGTAACCGAACTGGCAATGGTGCGTACTCGGCCGAACTTATCACATGCCCATCCACCCAGAATACCCCCAATTCCCATGCCGGCTAAAGATGCACTGCCTAGAGCACCCGCTTGAAAAGTGGATAAACCGAATTCGGTTTTTAAACTGGTCAGGCTGTACGATAACAGCATGATGTCTACACCATCGACTACCATGGCGAAATAGGCAAATAAAAGTGCCCATTTCCATGTATTTACACCGATTCTCTCAAAAGTCCCGACATTGGCGGGGAGAGGATATTTGCTGATCTCTGCTGCTACTGGAACTTCATTGTTCATTTTTTACCTCATTTAATCCTAAAATGAGTCATCGCAAATTTTTTTGCCTGAGTATCTTCTTAATATACTTGGATATGGTTTTGCTGTTTTACTCAGGAAAGTAGGGTGAAAAGTCGCTGTTAAAATAAATTTACGATGATTCCTTGATGTGTATTTCACTGTTTTAAAGACATAGCGCTCTTAAAGCGCTCTTGGTAGAGCACTTTAGGCATGAAAGAATAAGAAATTAATTTGCGAAGGCAGCAATGCCGGTTTGTGCACGACCTAAGATCAGAGCGTGTACATCATGTGTTCCTTCGTAGGTATTGACCACTTCAAGATTGACCAGATGACGTGCGACACCAAATTCATCGCTAATACCGTTGCCACCCATCATGTCACGTGCCAGTCGGGCAATATCCAATGCCTTACCACAGTTGTTACGTTTGATCAGGGAGGTTCCTTCTACCGCAGCGATTCCTTCATCTTTCATGCGGCCAAAACGCAAAGCTGCCTGTAAACCCAGAGCAATTTCTGTTTGCATATCGGCAAGCTTTTTCTGAATCAATTGATTTGCTGCCAAGGGTCGATCAAATTGCTTGCGATCCAGTGTATATTGACGGGCAGTGTGCCAGCAAAATTCTGCGGCACCCATTGCACCCCAGGCAATGCCATAACGGGCACTGTTTAGACAGGTAAATGGCCCTTTTAAACCACGTACTTCTGGAAAGGCATTTTCTTCCGGGACAAAAACATTATCCATTACAATCTCACCAGTAATGGAAGCCCGTAATCCGACTTTGCCATGAATTGCTGGAGCAGAAAGCCCTTGCCAGCCTTTTTCCAGAATAAAGCCGCGAATTTGTCCGACATTGCCTTCTGCGGAAACTTCCTTGGCCCATACCACAAATACATCGGCAATCGGACTGTTGGTAATCCACATTTTGGCCCCGCTCAGACGGTAACCACCATCGACTTTTTTCGCCCGGGTGATCATACTGCCGGGATCAGAACCATGATCCGGTTCGGTTAAACCAAAGCAGCCAATGTATTCGCCTGTGGCAAGTTTGGGTAAATACTTTTGTTTTTGTTCTTCCGTACCAAATTCATGGATGGGGACCATGACCAGAGAACTTTGTACGCTGGCCATCGAGCGATAACCGGAATCAACCCGTTCAATTTCACGGGCAATCAAACCATAGCTGACATAATTTAATTCTGAACCACCATATTGTGCCGGAATGGTCGGACCTAATAACCCCAGTTCACCCATTTCGCGAAAGATACTTGGATCAGTTTTTTCGTAACGGAATTGTTCAAGAACGCGAGGCATGAGTTTATCCTGACAATAGCTATATGCTGTGTCTTTAATCATGCGCTCTTCTTCACTAAGTTGTTGTTCCAGTAAGAACGGATCCTGCCAGTCGAATTGAACTTTGTTGCCATGTTTGGGCTGAGTCATTTGATTCATTGCGTCCTCTGCAAAAAATGATCTTGTATCGTTGTAAGATGATGCTACGAAGATCAGAACACACTTTCAAACGATAAATTTGCATGCAGATATACCAATATCTCATATCTGAATTGCGGATCAGTGTTATGAATTGCATTATTTGCTATTGATTGGTTAAAAATATGGAGACTAACCAGAGAAATCGCTTAGGATAAGCGAGAGATATGTGATGATGTCATATCTAGGCCGGATAAAAGGAATTTATCGATGCGTCGCAAAATCCCCTCGCTGCAAAGTCTGCTGTGCTTTGAATCGGCTGCAAAACATGCCAGCTATACTTATGCTTCACAGGAACTTTGTATTACCCAGAGTGCGGTTTCCAGACAGATTCAACAACTGGAACAGTTTTTACAGGTTGAATTATTTACCCGTACACGGCATGGTGTAGAGCTGACCCCAGCCGGAGAACAATATTATAAGAATATCAAAGCACCATTACTGGCACTGGAACAAAACACACTGGACATGATGTCGCATAAAGGGCTGGGCGGAACACTCAAACTCGGCGTTGTACCGACTTTTGCAACACGATGGTTACTGCCTAAATTACATCGTTTTAATGCTATTTATCCGGAAATCACCATTCATTTGGAAACCAGTACCAAACCTTTTTTGTTTAATGAAAATATTTTTGATGCAGCAATATATACTGGTACACAACAACAAATTGAGCACTGGCCGGGAACCACCGCCCATCATTTATTGAAAGAAGATGTTGTGGCAGTTTGCGCGCCTTATTTGATTGATAAGAATTTTCCACAGGCAAAAAAAATCAATGAATACAGTTATGATTTAAGTGCCGATCAACTCATTCAATTGCCGCTTTTGCAGCAAACGACTCGTCCTACCATTTGGCAGGAATGGTTTCAAACGCATCATATTGTGCATGCCCGACCTTATGATGGACAGCGACATGAATTGTTTACCATGCTGGCCGTTGCGGCAAGTCATGGCATGGGGATGGCACTTATCCCGCAAATGCTGATTGAAAAAGAATTATTAAAAAAAGAACTGGTGATCGTTTCTCCTAAAAAATTGGAAGGTCGTCGTTCTTACTATTTGGTTCATTCCAGTCAGGATTCTTCTGCGCTAATACAAAAATTTATTGACTGGATTCAGACCGAATTAACTTCTTATCAGGCGGCGGCTGTTTAAGAAACAATGACATGATTTATACATTTTCAGCGTACATAACACGGGAGATCATGCTTGAATATTTTACCCCGAGCATTTGAATGATGATCGCATGACTTGAGCCTCGCACCATGTATCATTCAAATCAAGCATTCTGGCGTAGTGGAGAAAAGCATGGATCAATTAGCGCTGACGAGAGCCTTTACTTTATTAGAGTCCGGCCCTGTGATTTTACTCACTACACAGGATGGGGAAAAAAGCAATATCATGACTTTAACCTGGAGTATGGTTTTGGATTTTCCTGCATCTTTTGCGATTAGCACAGGCGAATGGAATTATTCTTATGCTGCATTAAGTAAAAATCGGGAATGTACACTTGCCATTCCAACGGTCGATTTACTGGATCGCGTGATTGGCGTGGGAACATGCTCTGGGGCAGATACCAATAAATTTGAAAAATTTGGTTTTAGCAAAAAACCAGCCAAATATATACAGGCGCCTTTAATTAAGGAATGTGTGGCCAATATCGAATGTAAAGTAGTGGATATGATCGAGCGTTATCATATTATTGTGCTGGAAGGACTGGCTGCCTATTATGATCATTCACGTCTTGAGCAACGCACTTGTCACGCCGTTGGTGATGGCACATTTATTGTTGATGGCGAAAGAATTGATCGTCGGGAAATGATGAAGTCCAAATTGCCTGATGGATTATAAATTTCTTATGACGATATTTTCTATGTACATCACCAAAAAATCTTTAAAAAATTGTATTTTGTTGGATTCCAAAATCCATAAGATTATCTTACAGTGCTGATATGCAACAGCCAATGTCCGATATATAAATCAAGGGATTATTAGCCATCTATGTTTAAATCATTTTTTCCCTCCCCACGTTTGTTTTTTATCAGTGTCCTTGTTTGGATGATTTTTAATTTGATTTTATGGCATAGCGGTGGTCATGCATGGGGAGAGTATTTAGGTTTTCCCAAAGGCTATGCAGAGATTGAATCACCTGTTGGCGTAAGCCGATTCTGGACGGCATCTTCCCTGTGGTTTTATCTGTGGTTTTTGCTGGCGACAGCACTTTTTGCCGGGTTTTGGCGGTTTTTTTCCGATAACAAATGGCAAAAATGGTCGATCTGGGGTTCTGCCTTTATCCTTTTTAATATCTGGTTTGGCGTTCAGGTCAGTGTTGCGGTCAATGCTTGGTATGTGCCGTTTTGGGATTTAATCCAGAAGATGCTCTCTGAAGGGGGCGGTAATATTGAAGATTTATATCGTGAAACCTTAACCTTTCTGTATATTGCCATGGTTGCTGTCACATTGGCGGTGATCAATTCATTTTTTGTCAGTCATTATATTTTTCGCTGGCGTACTGCAATGAATGAATACTATACCGAGTATTGGGATCAACTACGTCATGTGGAAGGGGCATCGCAACGGGTACAGGAAGATACCATGCGCTTTGCCACCATTATGGAAGATCTGGGGGTCGAACTGGTCAAAGCGGTGATGATTCTGATTGCTTTCCTGCCAATTTTATTTCAATTGTCCAAACATGTACCGGAATTACCGATCTTTGGTGCTGTTGAGCATTCATTGGTCTGGGCTGCGATTGTCTGGGCAATTTTCGGTACGGTCCTGTTAATGGTGGTCGGGATTAAGTTACCCGGACTGGAATTTAATAACCAAAAAGTCGAAGCGGCTTACCGTAAGGAATTGGTCTATGGTGAAGATCATGAAGAACGTGCGCAGCCTGCGACCTTAAAGGAATTATTTTCCAAAATCCGCAAAAACTATTTCCGCCTTTATTTTCATTATGCTTATTTTAATTTGGTCGCAACGTGGTATCGCCAACTGGATATTTTATATAGTCTGGTGGTGTTGTTTCCTGCGATTGCCTCCGGAAAAATGACCTTAGGCTTGATTAACCAGATTGGTGGTGTCTTTGATAAGGTCCGTGAATCATTTCAATATCTGATTAGTTCATGGAAAACCATTATTGAATTATTGTCGATTTATAAACGTCTAAAAGCTTTTGAGTCGATTTTAAAATAAAGGATATAGGAAGTGATGTGTATAAATAAAATACATCACTTCTATTTTTTTATAATAATACAATGGCAGTTAATGCTCCGGTGACCATCACCCATAATGGATGAATATTTTTAAAAAAACTCATGCTGGCTGTGAGGAGAATAATGGCAGCGAGCCAGTAATTTTGTGCAGAAGACTCCGAAATAATCACAGCACTGACCATAACTAAACTTACAGTAATGGGTTTTAAGGCTTTTTCAAATTGAATGCGTACATTGTGATGTTTATAACGCTCCCAATATTGCACAGTTGCCATGGTAATTAAAGAAGAAGGGACAAATTTTGCCAATGAGGTGACCAGTAGACCTGCCATACCTGCAACATGCCAGCCAATGAGCGGTACAATCATCATATTGGGTCCGGGCGCTGCTTGTGACATGGCAAACATGGCACTAAATTCCTGTGCTGTCATCCAGTGATGCACATCGACCACTTGATGTTTCATTTCGGGTAAGATGGCATTGCCACCACCAAAAGCCAATACCGATAATTCGATAAAGACCAGTGCAAGGTTCAATAGCACAATGTTCATAGCGGTTTAATTCGCAAAAAAATTAAATTGATGATAAAGAGCAGACTTAAAGTCATAATCAGTGGAAGTTTAATCCACAGGGTAAAAATAAATGTAAGACCAAGGGTAATCGGCATTAAATAGTTTTTTAGCAGCGGTTTTAGCATTTTAAAGGCTGTGGCAAACAGTAAACCTGCGGCAGAGGCGGCCAGACCCAGCATTAAATGTTGAACCCACAGAATGTCTTTAAACTGTTCATAAAATTGATAGCAGCTTACGACAAATATTGTGGGCACAGTAATCAATCCCAAGAGTGCACATATTGCACCTTTGACTCCTTGAAACTGCATACCGATTGCAACCGACATATTAACAATATTTCCACCCGGTAAAATCTGACAAACGCCCAATAAATTGGTGAATTGATTTTGATCCAGCCAGTGTTTTTCTTCCACAATGACGTGATGGGCGATCGGTAATACCCCACCAAATCCCATCAGGCCCAGTTTAAAAAATCCAAAAAATAATGCACGGCAATCGGGAGTGATATTTTGTTGCATAGTCATAAAAAGTTTAACAATAAGCGAGTATCATGCAGGCGTTGAGCATTATTTTCCAATGAAATTTGTAGAAATGAGTCTATTCAGCCAAGACTGCTGTGGCATAAAAACGAATCATCGCCACATATAACACTATGATCATTTGGTTCGTTTTAGGCTAATGACTATAATGATAGAAATTTAAAATTGTTGTCACCAATGCCTGCTGATTTGTATGTTGCTGATTGGTTTGCTGCGGGTTAAACGTCACTTGAATCTCCCTGAAATTAAAATCGCCATCATCCTGATATTTGGCAACACCGTGGGTTTTATATGGAAGTCCAGGAATTTGATAACTAAAAAATGCCACATTTTTTGCAGGATAAACCACAGTTAATAATTTATTGCGATCCTGATAGCCACCATATTCATATTCCACGCTCTGTTTTAATAATTTGGGAAAAAACAAAGTGGCCGGACGCATACCACAACCGACACAAAATGCTGAGTCTGACAGTTCAATCGCCTGTTGCTGATCTGGGCTCATGATGAGGGCATAGCCGGTACCATTTGCACCTGCATTGGCTTGAATCTCTTGCCAGTGACGTGGTACTAGTGTTAGACCAATACTCGGTATGGCAAGCAATTTAAGCTGTTTGGCCTGACTGGCATCAAGTTTAAATTTAAAGTCGCAAGTTTCATCAGTACATTTGCGAAAATCCCTAATCAATTTTTCTCCATCACCATCAGCAGGATTTTCCGCAGTTACCCCATAAAAAGGCAGCGTAACATGATCCTGAAATTTGGCTTCACCAAGATAGTAAAGTTGATTATTGGCTTTTCGTTCCGCCGATGAATTATAAAATTTGGGGAAGCTCGGTTTAAAGTTTTCAACTTCGGCATGGCTAAGCTGAACCATAGCCAATAATCCAAAGAATAGTGATAGATATAATTTTGATGTCATATTTTTCTAAAAATTAAATTGATGATTTTAAAATCTAGCAGAATTTAAGTGGTAATTGTGATGAAAATTTTTAACATGGCTCAGTTTTTAACAGGAAAAATTTTTAAAAAATTGCCCACTATTTTGTAGAACAGATTACTTTGTTTTAACACGGATTTTGTGGATACCATTTTTGGGATACTCGGGTGATACAGTTGTAAGTGGTGAAATATGGCAGGCTGTGATACAAAGGGATAGAATTTTTATTAGAGTCTGCGCTATGTTAGGTCATGTTTATGGCATTGTTCGTCGCCAATGTTCTCATTTAAGTCGTTCTCTATGTTTGGCTGTTGCTGTGTTGGGGACTTCACAAGTTGCTATGGCGAGTCCCTCGGTCGATCAATTGAGTGATTGTCTGGTGAAAGCGACCACAGCAAGCGATAAAACTGCGGTATTGCAATGGACCTTTGTGGCGTTGTCTGCACATCCCGATCTTGTAGCATTTAGCAATGTCACTGCCGAGCAAAAAAATCAGCTTGATCAAAAGTTGGCACAGGTCTTACAACGTGTGATTGTTGAGCAGTGTGCAGCACAAACCAAAGCCGTGATCCAAAGCGATGGCGTACAGGCAGTGGCAGAGAGCTTTCAGGAGTTGGGTCGTCAGGCAGGTGAGGATATTCTTAAAGATCCGGCAGTGCGCCAGCAGTTGCAGGGCACTTTGCGCTATATTGATTTAAATAAGCTGGTAATGACTTTTTTAACGCCGGATATTTTTGGTAAGTTGGGGTTATAAATCGGGATAAAACTTTTCAAAGGACGGATCAACATTTTCACTACGTAATAAATAACCTCTAGGTTGAATATAACTATAGATTTCACGTAATGGTTGTTCATGCCAGTTAATATTAAAAGCACAAAGTTTAGGAAAAAATTCTAATCGGCTATACGGCAAATGATTATGAATCCAATAGGCAATTTGCTGCCAATTTGCTTGGTCTTTATCGTATAGCTCTAAAAATGAGGGGATCACAATGCATGCTGTAGCACCATAGCCTCGGTCATTTGGATAATCCCAAATATGACTGGCAAAATTTTTCTCATTATTTGCACAACTTAGATTTTTTTCATTACCAAGTTGATTTATCTTCGGTGAGCGATAAGCAGAACGAATAGCGATTCTTCCAAACTTATTTTGTAATGGTTCTAGTAATTTTTCACAGAGTTGTTTTCCATTTTGAACGGCAATATCGGGAAAATCAGGAAAGTTTTGAATGCCGTACCAGTTGGCAATTTCGCTATAAAGGAAGTCACGCATAAAAAAGGATTGAGACAGTTGAATGCGTCCTAAATCTTCGAGTTTGTCGATGGAGGTAATTTTTTTCATTGATAGATTCTTCAAATTTGCATTACATTAATTATGTTTAAATAATTTTACTAAGAAATTCTAAAATAGCAATAAAAACCAATAGCATAATTATGGGAATTGGATTTTATTATGACATAAAATATGACGATTGGAGAGGTAAAATTACACTTCTAATAAATATAAAATATCTATCAAATTTGCTTATGTTTTTCAGAAAATCAAATTGTTTTTGTTCCCATGATCTAAAGTGGTTTTTTAAGTCAGCAAGTGAACCTTTGAAAAAGCTACCCTTTAAGACACTATTCCTGATGTGACATTTATCCAATAAGTACATAACATAAGCTTCAGGATTATTTTTAGTTTTACATATAACGAATTCTATAGGAGAAACTAAATCACATGGTTGTTCATTAGGAAAGGTATTAAATTTTATTTATACAAAATAAATACTTATATCCGGAACTGACGTTATTATAGATTTTTAAATCTTGTCTTTGTGTCGTGCTAGATTTAGAATTTTTCCAGAAAGATTACAGTGGTTTTTCCTAAAACTTCCTGTTTAAAAATTCGATAACCTTTGCGTTGGTAAAGTTGAAGGTTACGGATACTTTTTTCTCCGGTATATAATTCAAAGCGTTTCGCAGATGAATACTCTTGTTCTAATTGATCTAAAATTGCCGAACCTAATCCTTGCCCTTGAAATTCGGGGTGTACAATCAAACGTCCAATATAACAGGTGTCATTCTCAATATAAGCCTGACCACTGGCGATAATACGGTCATTTTTTTCAATTTTTAGAATCAATCTTTGGGGAAATTCTTCGATATATTGCGTTAAAGTTTGGGTAAGTGGTGGAATATTATCATCATTATTGAGTTCGGCCTCGGATTGGTAAGCCAACTTTTGTAATGCCAATAATTCTTCTGAATCGGAAAGTCTGGCCTGTGTAATCAACATCATATTTGTCCTAACTATTTTTATTTAAATGAAAAAAACCTCGTACTCAACGAGGTTTTTATCTCATAAAAAATAAGGATTAGTCAATAATTAACCAATCAACTTTTTCATCAATTCATTGACTTGTGCTGGATTGGCCTTACCACGAGAGGCTTTCATCACCTGACCCACTAGACCATTAAAGGCTTTGTCTTTACCGGATTTGTACTCTTCCACCATTTTTTCATTGGCAGCAAGGACTTCTTTAATGATGGCCTCAATCGCACCGGTATCGGTTTCCTGTTTTAAGCCTTTTTCGCTGATAATCTCATCAGCAGATTGACCGTTGGATTCCCACATAAAGCCGAAGACCTGTTTGGCAATTTTACCGCTGATGGTGTTGTCCACGATACGTGCGATCATACCGCCTAGTTGTTCTACCGATACAGGGGAATGGGTAATTTCAAGGCCAGCTTTGTTTAGTGCACCGGACAGCTCACCCATCACCCAGTTGGCTGCGAGTTTGGCCTGTTTTGCGCCGCCAGCAAATTTCACCACATCTTCAAAGAAATCTGCCATTTCACGGGAAAGAGTCAGTACACGGGCATCATATTCCGGGATTTGGTACTCACTGACAAAACGTTCACGACGTGCCGCAGGTAGTTCCGGTAAATCGGCCTGAATGGTTTGAATTTGTTGTTCCGTGATATGCACAGGTAACAAGTCGGGATCGGGGAAGTAGCGGTAATCGTTGGCTTCTTCTTTGGAACGCATGGAACGAGTTTCCATTTTATTCGGGTCGAATAAACGGGTTTCCTGAATAATACGTCCACCACTTTCCAGAATCTCGATTTGACGTTCGATTTCGACATCAATGGCTTTTTCGATAAAGCGGAAAGAGTTGATGTTTTTCAGTTCGCAACGGGTACCGAATTCATCGCCAGGACGACGCAGGGACACGTTACAGTCGCAGCGGAACGAACCTTCTGCCATATTCCCATCGGAAATCCCGAGCCAGCGTACCAATGTATGAATGGTGCGGACATAGGCAACAGCTTCTTCCACCGAACGCATATCCGGTTCAGATACGATCTCAAGTAACGGTGTACCCGCACGGTTCAGGTCGATTCCGGTATAACCTGCAAAGTCTTCGTGCAGCGATTTTCCGGCATCTTCTTCCAGATGGGCACGGGTTACGCCAATACGCTTGGTGCTGCCATCTTCCAGATGAATATCGACAAAGCCTTTCCCGACAATAGGATTGTCCATCTGGCTGATTTGATAACCTTTAGGCAAATCCGGATAAAAATAGTTTTTACGGGCAAATACCGAGTTACGGTCAATTTCTGCGTTAATCCCCAAGCCGAAACGAATGGCTTTGTTGACGACTTCGGCATTTAACACTGGTAATACGCCGGGCATGGCAAGATCAACCAGACTGGCTTGGGTATTTGGTTCTGCACCAAATTCGATGCTGGAGCCAGAGAAAATTTTGGAATTTGTGTTGAGCTGAGTGTGAATCTCAAGACCGATAACGACTTCCCAGCCTTCAATGAGTTTTGCCATTATGCATTCTCCTCAGCAATTGCCGCACGTTTTGTATGCCAGTCAGTGACCTGTTGATATTGATGAACGATTGATAGCAATTGTGATTCAGACCAGTAGTTACCAATCAGTTGCAGACCAACGGGTAAATTGTGCTGATCAAAGCCAACCGGTGCATTGATGGCGGGTAAGCCTGCCAGATTCACTGCAATGGTATAAATATCACCAAGATAAATTTCAACCGGATCCAGTGAAGCCCCGATTTTATAGGCAGTAGTTGGCGCAGAAGGTGCAGCAATCACATCCACCTGCTCAAATGCTTTTAAAAAGTCTTGTTGGATTAAACGACGTACTTTTTGTGCTTTGACATAATACGCATCGTAATAACCGGCAGACAGGGCATAAGTCCCGATCAGGATACGACGTTGTACTTCTGCACCAAATCCTTCCGAGCGAGAACGACGATAAAGATCATTCAAATCCTGCGGATTTTCACAGCGATAGCCATAACGCACGCCATCATAACGTGACAAGTTTGAAGAGGCTTCGGCAGGTGCAATCAGGTAATAGGTGGGTACATAGGCATCGACCATGGATAGATCAATCTCGACCAGCGTTGCGCCAAGTTCTTCCAGTTGTTTTAAAGACTGTTCGACTCGTGCACGAACTTCAGCATCCAGACCTTTGACATCAAAATACTGTTTTGGAATCCCAATGCGTAAACCCTTGATGCTGGTTTGATTCAGATTGGCGACATAATTATCGACCTCTTTATCAATAGAAGTGGAATCCTTGGCATCATGACCGGCCATCACATTGAGCAAATAGGCACAATCTTCGGCTGAACGTGCCAGTGGACCACCTTGATCCATAGAAGAGGCGTAGGCAATCATACCGAAGCGTGAGACGCGGCCATAAGTCGGTTTTAAGCCTGTCAGGCCACAGAACGATGCCGGCTGACGGATAGAACCGCCGGTATCTGTTCCGGTGCTAAATGGTGCTAGATCAGCCGCAACGGAAGCTGCCGAACCACCTGATGAACCACCTGACACATGTTGTAAATTCCATGGGTTTTTAGTTGCGCCGTAATAGGAGTTTTCAGTGGCAGAGCCCATGGCAAATTCATCCATGTTGACTTTGCCCAGCGTTACCAAGCCTGCGGCTTTGGCTTTGGCCACCACAGTCGCATCATAGGGTGAAATAAAATTATCCAGCATTTTTGAACCGGCAGTGGTTTTAATCCCTTGGGTACAAAAAATATCTTTATGAGCCAGTGGAATACCAGTTAAGGCAGTGGCTTTGCCTGCCTGAATGGCTACATCGGCAGTATCGGCCTGTGACAATGCAAACTCGGGCGTAACTGTGACAAAACTATTGACTTGCGCATCAATTTTTTCGATACGGTTTAAATAGTGCTGTGTCAGTTCACGAGAGGAAAACTGTCTCGATGACAAACCTTCGGACAGTTGTTGGATAGATAAACGGTGTAAATCAGTCATAAGTCTTTTCTTTATATATTCAAATTTATTTCAAAAAAACAATCGAACAAATTTTATTCAATCACACGAGGTACAAGATACAATCCATCCTGTGTTAATGGGGCGACAGCCTGATATTGCTCCCGATGATTGGTTTCACTTACAACATCGCTACGTAATGGCTGTGGATGGTCAAAAGGACTTTTCAAAGGTTCAATACCCTCGGTATTAATGCCTTTTAAATGTTCCATCATCAATAAAATTTTATTTAAACTTGTAGCATATTCAATTGCTTGTGCATCATTGAGTGAAAGTTTTGCAAGCGTTGCAATGCCTGATACTGTCTGTGCATTCAAGTCTGTAGATTGTTGCGCTTCCGATGAAGACATGCCGTCACCTAATTCATTTTCAAAAAAAATCAAAATATCGTGCGTTATAATAAGCGATTGACTTGTTCAAATCATCACATTTCGTTAAAGTTGCGGTCTTGAGTCGCCACTTGATTATACTGAGAACACCCGTGATATTTTTTAAACGAATTTTTGGCTGGTTTTCCCCGAATTTGGCCATCGATCTAGGAACTGCAAATACACTGATCTACGCACCAGATCGTGGCATTATTTTAAATGAACCGACTGTGGTTGCGATTCGTCAAAGCGGTTCGCAGAAAATTGTTGCCGCAGTTGGAGAAGATGCAAAGCAGATGCTGGGTCGGACACCTGCCAATATTGCAGCAATTCGTCCAATGAAAGATGGTGTGATTGCTGATATTGAAGTGACAGAAACCATGTTGCATCAATTTATTACCAAAGTAAATGAACGTGGTTTATTACCAAATCATCCCAAAGTTGTGGTCTGTGTGCCTTGTAAGTCTACACTGGTTGAGCGTCGAGTCATTCGTGAAGCCGTTTATAATGCAGGGGCACAGGAAGTTCGTCTGATTGAAGAACCAATGGCAGCAGCGATTGGTGCAGGTATGCCGGTTGAACAGGCTTGTGGTTCGATGGTGGTGGATATCGGTGGGGGAACGACCGAGATTGCCATTATTTCCTTACAGGGTTGTGTTTATGCCGATTCATTACGTGTCGGTGGTGATATGTTTGATGAACATATTATTAACTATGCGCGTAAGGCACATGGCTGCGTGATTGGTGAAACCACAGCCGAACGCATCAAAAAAGAAGTCGGTATGGCTTTTTCCGATGGTATCGTAGAGGAAATCGAAGTACGTGGCCGTAACCTTGCAGAAGGTGTACCACGATCATTTACCATGAATTCGGATGAAGTCCTGTCTGCCATTACTGATCCTTTACAAAGTATTGTTAGTGCAGTAAAAACTGCGCTTGAGCAAACTCCACCAGAATTGTCTTCAGATATCGCAGAGCGTGGTATTGTATTGACTGGTGGCGGTGCATTATTGCGTAATCTGGATAAACTGTTGGCACAGGAAACAGGTTTGCCTGTTGTGGTTGCAGAAGATCCTTTAACTTGTGTGGCGCGTGGTGGTGGTAAAGTACTCGAGTACTTTGATAATCCGAATCATGAAATGTTATTTATCGAATAAGTATAAGGAAGAAAGACGGTGCAAGCCATTTTAACTAGACAGCCACCGTCTTTTCGTTCGTTCGTTCTTGCGATTATCGTTTCGATTGTTGCCTTGTTTATCAACTGGCAATTTCCTCAAGTCGTTCAGCCTGCCCGGGAAGTACTCAAAGCTGCTTACAATCCTATTTATGCAGTGGCGAATTATCCTGTGCTTTCTGGTGACTGGATGCGTTTACAGGTGAAATCAGAGCAGGATTTACGTCGTGAAAATACTGCATTGCGTGCAGAATTATTACAGGCTCAGGTTCGCTTACAAAAACTTTCGGAACTGTCTGCTGAGAATACCCGTTTACGTGGACTGGTGAATACGCCCTTAATTATTGATGGTCGTGTCTTGATTGCAGAAACGATTGGAGTGGATGCCAATCCGCTCAATCATATTTTGATTATCAATAAAGGTCGTGCTGATCATTTACAAGAAGGACAAACCATACTCGATGACAAGGGTATTATGGGACAGATTATCAATGTATATCCGCATAGTGCTCGTGTCATGTTGTTATCGGATAAAGATAGCTCAATCTCAGTTCGTTTGGAACGTACCGGCATGCGGGCGATTGTTTCTGGAAAAGGCGATTATGGTGAGCTTGAAATGGAATATGTGCCTTCCAGTTCGGATATCAAAGTAGGTGATCAAGTCTATAGTTCTGGTTTGGGTGAGCGTTATCCGGCTGGTTATCTGGTGGGTATGGTCAGTAAAATTCAGCGTCATCATTCCGGTGAGTTTGCACAAATTATGGTGAAACCGGCAGCACAACTGGCAAGTGGGCATCATGTGGTGGTGTTGTTTTCTCAGGGATTAGCGCAGGAGCAACCGAATGCAACTCGCTAAAAAAGAAAATTTCCAAAGCAAAGATCCTTTGTGGGCAATCATTTTCTCGATTGTGATTGCTTCGGTGTTGATGGTTTATCCGCTATCTTATGAACTCAGTGCATGGCGGCCAGCATTCATGTTGCTGGTCATGCTATTTTGGGTGTTATGTCAACCAGCTTGGTGTGGTGTGTGGTTCGCGTTTGCACTGGGTATGGTCACCGACTTACTCATGGAAATGCCTTTGGGTGCAAATGCCATGAGTTTTGTCATATTAGCATTTGCTGTTCGATATTTTACCCGTGATAAACGTATCATGACCGAATACAATCTCTGGGTGATTTGTAGTTTGTCTATGGTGGCGTATTTATTACAAACCTGGTTGATTTTGATCATGTCTGGTGAATACGTATCGATTATTCGTCATTGGACACCTTTATTGAGTAGCATTTTAATTTGGCCATTGGTTTATTTTGGATTGAAAAAATGGCGCGCCGTATAATTCTTGCGTCACAATCACCTCGACGTAAAGCGTTATTGCAACAAATTGGTTTAACATTTGATGTTGTGGCTGCCGATATTGATGAAGCAGTGCAGGTAAATGAGCCTGCTGATGCTTATGTGCTGCGGGTGGCAAGAGATAAGGCACTGACAGTTGCAAGACAGTATCCTGATGCCATTGTAATTGCTGCCGATACCACCGTGAGTATTGATGATCAAATCCTGACCAAACCACTGGATTTACAGGATGCAATACGGATGTGGCGTTTACTCTCCGGACGGACACATACGGTAAAAACCACCGTTGTGATGTGCTGTTCAAATAAAATTTGGCATGATACAGTCACTACACAGGTCGACTTTAAAGATTTAACAGATACAGAAATGTTTGCTTATTGGCAAACAGGCGAACCGCAGGACAAAGCTGGCGGTTATGCCATTCAGGGACGTGCGGCGGCATGGGTCAAACGAATCGAAGGCAGTTATTCCAATGTTGTGGGATTACCGCTTTATGAAACATTACAATTATTCGCTCAGGCACAGCACGCACCAACTCTGAACTGAAAGGAATTTATATTTAACATTTAGGTTAATCATCATGGCTGATGAGTTATTAATTAATATCACTCCGATGGAGTGTCGTGTTGCTTTAATTGAAAATGGCACGGTGAATGAGTTATTTGTTGAGCGGGCTGCAAAACGTGGGCTGGTCGGCAATATTTATAACGGTAAAATTGTGCGTGTTTTACCGGGCATGCAGGCTGCATTTGTTGATATCGGACAATCGCGCACCGCTTTTTTGCACCTGAATGACATGGTCTGGTCGCGTACCCAGTCTGCGCCTAATATTTTTGAACTGTTGCATCCGGGACAGATTCTATCGGTACAGGTCATGAAGGATATGCTGGGCTCGAAAGGTGCACGATTGACCACCGATCTATCCATTCCCTCGCGTTATCTGGTGTTGATGCCTTATGGCAACCATACCGGTGTATCACAGCGTATCGAACAGGAAGAAGAACGCCTAAGATTAAGAAATTTAATTGAGCAATTGCAAGAACAACTGAAATTACCCGGTAGTTTGATTGTCCGTACCGCGGCCGAAGGAATTTCCGAACAGGAAATTTGTCAGGATATGGCTTATCTGGCAAAGCTATGGGAATATATTCAGCGTAAACAAAAACAAGTCGAAGCAACAGGACTGATTTTTGAGGAATTACCGCTACCACAACGGGTCATTCGTGATCTTGCCAGTGAAGACACCAGTAAAATTTATGTCGATTCCAGGGAAATTTTCCATAAATTACAGGAATTCGTAGCCGAATTTGTACCCACCATTCAGGATCGTTTGATTCATTACCCTGGTGAACGTCCGCTGTTTGATTTATACAATGTTGAAGAAGATATTCAGAAAGCCTTGCAAACCCGGGTTGATTTAAAATCCGGTGGTTATCTGATGATTGATCAGACCGAAGCCATGACCACCATTGATGTTAATACTGGTTCATATGTGGGTGGACGTTCACTTGAAGATACAGTATTTAAAACCAATCTTGAAGCAACCCAAGTAATTACCCGACAGCTTCGCTTAAGGAATCTGGGTGGTATCATTATCATTGACTTTATTGACATGCAGGAAGCAGAGCATCGTGATGAAGTGATGAAAATTCTCGAAAAAATGCTTGAGCGTGATCATGCCAAAACCAAAATTACCCAAGTGTCTGAACTTGGGCTGGTTGAAATGACACGTAAACGTACCAGAGAGTCATTAGAACACCTGCTTTGTGAGTCTTGTCCTACCTGTCAAGGCCGTGGTTATGTAAAAACAGCAGAAACTGTGTGTTACGAGATATTTCGTGAAATTATGCGATATGCAAGAGCTTACGAATCTCAGCGTGCTTATACCATCGTTGCCCATCCATCAGTGATTGATAGCTTACTCACCACAGAGGCTGCTGCGGTGGCGGATTTAGAGCATTTCATTGATCGTATTATTAAGTTTCAGGTCGAAAATTTATATACGCAAGAGCAGTACGACATCATTCTGAGTTAGCAAAAGTTACCAAACTGTAACTGAATTTATTCAATGCTTTGTTACATCTGCAATTTTACTTTTTGCCTATAGTTTTGAATACTATAACCATCATCAAGGTGATAGCCAAGTGTTAGCCAAAAGTCATCTTTAATGATGATTTACAAGCCAAGAGGTGAATGATTATGGATGCAAAAGTGATTTTAAAAACAGGTGCGACAGCAATCGAATTTGCAAGATTTAATCGTTGCTATTTGCTTGCAGAGTCTGGCGAAGAAATTAAAGTAACCAAAGAAATGGTACGTCTTGCATGTACACAGCTTTTATCACGCTGTAAAAAATAATGTTATTTAAAGTAGGAAGGGAAATAGATTTCCCTTTCACTGGGCACGATTCAATACGCTCTTCTCATCAACAATATAAGATAACTAGCGCTAAGCGACTAATTACCTGATCCAATTTTTTCAAGCTTGGATTGTGTCTGACACAGATGCTCAAAGGTTTGAATTTCCTCTTCCAGCAATGCCAATAATGATTGCATTCTTGGCATGGCCTGACGACAAGCAGTTAAACCCACTTCAAGTTTATCCAGATAACTGGTCATGGTGATATTGAGTGCCTGACCATCCAGCACAATTGATGCAGGGTAGAGCGCATCAAGTTGTGCACCGTTCCAGTATAGAGGTTCGGTTGGTCCCGGTACGTTTGAAATTACCAAGTTAAAAGCCTGATGTTTAGGCATCAAGCCAGACAAAATATTGACACCTGCCGGACCATAAACCAACGCACTATAGTTCAGGATTTGTTGTGCAGTCATGCGTTTGAAGCGTTCTTTGGCATGTTGCATGCTGCGTTGAATGATCGCAATACGTTCCAATGGATTGGCTTTATGCGTTGCGAGATTGGCCAAAATCATGGTGATTTGGTTACCATGGTCTGAATCATCATTACGGATGGATGCCGGGACCATCGCAATTAGTGGTCGTTTAGGTAGTTGATTAATAGACAATAAATATGAACGAATTGCACCGGCACAAACTGCCAGCACCACATCATTCAGGGTGGTATGTAAATTTTTTGCGATATTGCGGAAACGTTGCAATTCAAAAGATTGCGCTGCAAAACGGCGTGATGAACTGACCCGTTGATTTAAAATACTGGCAGGCGCCTGAAAGGTCGAGACATAATCCGGATGTTTACCTAATTCTTTGGTAATGGCTTGTGTCAGCTCACGTAATACAATTGGTGTGGCTTGCAGTTGAGTTTTTGCCAATTTAAAAATGCTTTTTACTGCACTGATTGGTTTGGTTTCCGGTCGCTTTAATTTATTATTTCGTACACACCATGGCGGGACAATGGTTTCATTTGGTGCGTGTGCCAGTGATTTTTCAATCAGGCGCATACCGGCAACACCATCGACCATGGCATGATGAATTTTAAAATACATGGCAAAGCGATTGCCTTCAATACCTTCAATAATATGACAGGTCCAAAGGGGTTTGGCTCGGTCAATCAGTGCGCTGTGTTCTTGTGAAATATAGGTTAATAGTTCTCGAATTCGTCCTGGCGCAGGCAAAGAAATATGACGGAAATGATGGTCAAGATCAAACTCTTCATCAACATCCCAAAATAAACCGTTTAATACCTGATTAAAGGGCGGTACGGGAATAGCTTTGGATTGCCGAATATCTTGCACTAAATCTTGAAGAAAACTTGGGGCTGCATCATCGGGAATTTTGAACAAGAACAAACCACCTACATGCATAGGTTGTTGCCTTTTTTCTAATGATAAAAAAATAAAATCGATTGGGTTGAGTGGTCGCATAAGTTCCGCCTTGATTCTCAAAAGCCTTCCGTGGAATGTTCTTATTTAAATGTTCTCCTCTTCCGAGAATATTAACATAACATTATTGATGTGAATATCTTTAATCCTTTACAGGATAGAATAGAACGTCTAAATAGAATGATGGGGGCAGAATTTCTAAATCTGCAAAAACTGATGAGGTTTAGACTCAGCTAAATATCATCATGACTCAAAGGGCAGGTTTGTAGCTTCTCCAATCCATATCGTTTGCTGTCTGTTATAGTTAGTATTGTCATTATTTATATTTTTGAAATCAGTTGGTGGGTTTGACAAATTTGGTATGTAGGCAAAGACTATTTGTTAGAAAAGTCTATGGTTATTATAAATCACCTTGATAAAGCTGTTTAATAACAATGATTCATGGGCAGATTTTAGTCGCATCAGATGAATGGTTCTGGTATCAGGAAAATCAATAATTTTCTTTTTTTGGATATATATTTGTTTGATATTGATAGGGGTGGATTCCGGTAGTATCGCAATACCGATATTGGATTCAATTAATCCCATTGCTGTACTTAAATATCTGACCTCACAGGCAATATCGAGATTCTCCAGCGTTAAACCCATATTTTCGATAGCATGTTTAACCGTGTTATATACGCTGCTGCCAGGCATGGTAACAATTTGTGGGAAATGGATGACATCCTTTAGATAAATATCTTTTTTTGCCGCTAATTCATGATCTGGGGGAAAGAACACACGTAACTCATCTTCAAATAAGCGATTAAATGTTAAATGTGGATCGGATAATTCCACTGTACCAATCCCAAGATCGGCAGTACCAGATTTAACCGCATGGTGAATTTCGTTGGCATTTAAATCCTGAACAATAATTTTTACTCTAGGATATTCTTTTTTAAATTCTTTAATCCATAAAGGTAATAATGAACTGGCAATGGTTGGTAATACGGCAATATTAATACTACCGAGAACATGCTCAGAAATATTCTGGCTAAATTCTAGGGCATATTCATATTCCGTTAATACCGCTTTAAGCGGCAGAATCATTTGCTGTCCTTCCGGGGTAATATGTACGCTCCGTTTCGTACGATCAAATAATTTTAGGCCTAATTCTTCTTCTAATTGCTGAATTTGCAAGGTCAAGGTGGATGGGGAAATATATAATTGACTGGCTGCCCGTCCAAAATTTTTAAGCTCTGCCACCATGAGGAAAGCTTTAATATGTCTTAATCCCTGTTTCATGTAAAAGTCCTGTTTGGAATGTTTGAAAAACTTAAACCAAATTTGATGTTTAAACAAAAAAATCCAATTTTTTCGGTAAATAAATTATATAAGATAAGTTTTTGTACATTTTACCAGCGTTATTATCATAATATTTAAAGATAATTTAAGTCCAATGTTTTTTTTATTCAGTTTTTCCGAATACAGAATTTAAATAATATCGATTCAGACCAGTCACAAAACCGAATACGATGCAATGGAAGGAAACGCTAATACAAGGGAAAGATATGTTAGCAGGATTAGGATTAATCACCATTATTTTACTATTTGTCAGTATTTTGACAAAGAAATTGTCACCTTTAATTGCGCTGATTACCATTCCGATCATTGCCTCTTTAATTGGAGGTTTTGGTCTGGAAACCAGTAAATTTATTATCACAGGCATTAAAAACATTGCACCTATGGCGGGCATGTTTGTTTTTGCAATTTTATTTTTTGGCATTATGACTGATGCCGGCATGCTTGATCCCATTATCAACCGTATTTTAAAAACGGTTGGATTAAAACCTGCACGTATTACGGTTGGGACAGCATTACTGGCTTTAATTATCCATCTGGATGGATCTGGTGCAGTCGCTTTTTTAATCACCATTCCGGCGATGTTGCCTCTCTACGATAAGCTGGGTATGGATCGCAGAATTTTAGCGTGTGTTGCATCCCTAGCATGTGGGGTAAATTTTTTACCATGGACAGGTCCTGTCATTCGGGCATCGGCTTCATTAAATATTCCAGTGACCGAAATTTTTACACCATTAATTTGGGTACAGATTATTGGATTGGTGTTCACATTTAGTGTTGCTTGGCTATTGGGTAAAAAAGAAGAGAAGCGTCTGGGTCTTGCCAATGTGTCAGGTAAATCAGATTTTCTCACCTATGATATTGATGAAAAAGATTTAGCATTACGTCGTCCCCATCGCTTCTGGCCGAACGTTATTGTTACGGTTATTGTTCTTGGAGTCATGATTAGCGGCAAAGTTGATCCGGTTGTGATGTTTATGATCGGTGTCGTAATGGCTTTATTATTAAATTATCCGCATGTAGATGAGCAAAGACAACGTATAGATGCACATGCCAAAGCTGCTTTGAGTATGGTCAGTATTTTGTTGGCTGCTGGTGTGTTCACTGGTGTGATGAGTGGTACGGGCATGTTAAAAGAAATGTCCGAACATGCTGTCAATTTTATTCCACCAGGTGCTGGACAACATATTCCATTTGTATTGGGTATTGTTGCCATGCCTTTGTCTTTATTATTTGATCCAGATTCTTTCTATTTCGGTGTTTTGCCAGTCGTCGCCCATACTGCTGAAGCATTTGGTATTGCGCCTGTTCAAGTTGCTCAGTCAGCAATTTTAGGACAAATGACCACAGGTTTTCCTGTCAGCCCATTAACGCCTGCCACTTTCCTAATTGTTGGGCTGTGCAAACTGGATTTGGCTGACCATCAAAAATATACCATTCCTTATTTATTTGCTGCGTCTGTAATCATGACAATTGCTGCGGCAGCATTTGGTGTATTTCCGTTTTAAGAGATTATATAAATGAATACATTACCAAAAATCCGTATAGGTAGCGGTGCCGGTTATGCCGGTGATCGGGTAGAACCGGCTATTGAACTGGCTGAAAAAGGTAATCTTGATTATCTGGTTTTTGAATGTCTGGCAGAGAGAACCATTGCACTTGCCAATCAGGAAAAATTAAAAAATCCGGATGCAGGTTATGATGCCTTGCTGGAAAAAAGATTCTATGGAGTTTTACCTTTTATTAATGATCAACAAGGCAATCGTCGTTTTAAGATCATCAGTAATATGGGTGCAGCGAATCCTGTAGCTGCGGCAAAAAGAATACGTGAGATTCTGGCAGATTTAAATATTCACGGGATTAAAGTTGCAGCGGTCACAGGTGATGATGTCCTGCATCAATTGCAAAATCGTGCTTTAACACTAGATAATGGTTTAAAAATCGATGTACTTGCTGCACAAGTCGTTTCAGCAAATGCATATCTGGGTGTTGAGGGAATTCTTGCGGCACTCGAACAGAATGCCGATATTATTATTACTGGACGTGTGGCAGATCCTTCCTTATTTCTTGCACCTTTGATCCATGAGTTTAATTGGTCGTTATCAGACTGGAATAAATTGGGTAAAGGTACGGTCATTGGTCATTTGCTGGAGTGCGCAGGTCAAGTCACGGGTGGTTATTTTGCTGATCCGGGCGTTAAGGATGTCCCTCATCTGGATCGGTTGGGCTTTCCGATTGCCGAAGTGGACAGTGAAGGTAATGCCATCATTACCAAAGTTGAGGGTTCAGGTGGTTTTGTGACAGAAGCTACCTGTAAAGAACAGCTATTATATGAAATTCATCAACCTGATGCTTATCTCACGCCTGATGTGATTGCAGATTTTTCCCATGTTTATTTTAAGGAAATTGCACCTGATCAGGTGGCAGTTTATGGCGCAGCAGGCTATCCCAAGCCGGAAAAACTCAAGGTTACCGTAGGCTTTACCGATGGTTTTATTGGTGAAGGCCAGATCTCCTATGGTGGACCAAATGCCAGACAACGGGCAGATTTAGCACGAAAAGTTGTGTTGAGCCGGTTACAACAAACCAAAATTTGTTATGAGGATATTCGCGCTGATCTTATGGGAATTGATTCACTTTATGGGGATTGTTCGCAATCCGCTAGTGACCATATCTGGGAGGTCCGCTTACGTGTTGCAGCACGCTGCAAGAAAAAAACCGATGCAGTGGCCGTAGCCAATGAGGTTGAGTCTTTATATACCAATGGTCCTTATGGTGGAGGTGGTGCTGTGAAAACGGTTCGGGAAGTTCTTGCGGTGGCAGCACTTTATTTGCCACGCGATGAGGTACATGTCAATGTGGTGATGGAGTCTGCATCATGAAACTACGAAAAATAGCACATAGCCGTACTGGTGATAAAGGCGATACTTCCAATATTTCCGTGATTGCATTCGAATCAAAAGATTATGACTTTTTATGTTCAACTTTGACAACACGAGTGATTCATCAACAATTACAGCCAGCCTTGAAACATTTTGCTGTCGATGAAATAAAAATCGAGCGTTATGAGTTAGCGCAAATTGCTGCGTTAAATTTTGTGATACGGGGAATTTTGAAAGGCGGGGTAACTCGTTCACTTTCTCTCGATGCCCATGGCAAATCCCTATGCTCGGTAATTTTGAATATTGATCTGCGCGAATATGAAGGGAAAGGAATCTGAAGATGAAAAATAAAATATTTTGCAGTGCCAAAGCTGCCCTTGCTGATCTTGTCAATGATGGACAAACCATCGCGGTCGGTGGTTTTGGATTATGTGGAATTCCGGAAGCCTTAATTGATGCATTAAAAGATACCGGCGTCACAGCACTTACCTGTATTTCAAATAATGCCGGTATTGATGATTTTGGTCTGGGTAAATTATTGCAAAGCAAACAAATCAAAAAAATGATTTCATCTTATGTGGGTGAAAACAAGGAATTTGAACGGCAGTATTTAAACGGAGAATTGCAAGTTGAATTAACACCTCAGGGCACGCTGGCAGAGAAATTACGTGCAGGCGGTGCAGGTATTCCAGCGTTTTATACTGCCACTGGGGTCGGTACATTAATTGCTGACGGTAAAGAAATACGTAAATTTGAGGGCAAAGAATATCTTCTTGAAGCATCTTTAACAGCAGATATTGCTCTGGTCAAAGCTTATAAGGCGGATAAAGCTGGAAATCTGGTGTTTCGTAAAACTGCTCGTAATTTTAATCCAGAATGTGCCATGGCCGGTAAAGTAACTGTAGTAGAGGTGGAGCAATTGGTCGAAATTGGTGAACTGGACCCCGATGAAATTCATTTACCCGGTATTTATGTCAGCCGTATTGTGGTCAATTCACAGCCTGAAAAACGCATTGAACAAATGACGATAAAAACAGAGGAAGTATAAATTATGGCATGGTCAAGGAATGAAATGGCACAACGTGCTGCGCAGGAACTCGAAGATGGATTTTATGTCAATCTGGGGATTGGTTTACCAACGCTAGTTGCCAACTATATTCCCCAATATAAGGATGTCTGGTTACAGTCCGAAAATGGTTTACTGGGAATAGGCGAGTTTCCGACCCGACAAACAGTCGATGCCGATTTAATTAATGCCGGGAAACAGACTGTGACGGCCCGTGCTGGTGCGTCATTTTTTTCTAGCAGTGAATCTTTTGCCATGATTCGTGGGGGACATATCAATATTGCAATTTTAGGTGCCATGGAAGTTTCACTTCAAGGTGATCTGGCGAACTGGATGATTCCTGGCAAGAAAGTAAAAGGGATGGGCGGTGCCATGGATTTGGTGGCAGGTGTACAAAAGGTTGTGGTACTGATGGAACATTGTGCTAAAGATGGTACACCAAAAATTGTCGACCAATGTAGTTTACCCTTAACGGGCAAAGGTGTAGTCAACCGGATCATTACCGATTTAGGTGTATTCGATGTGACTGTACAAGGCATTAAAGTGGTAGAGTTGGCTTCAGGTATGGAAGTGGAACAGGTACAGGCTGTTACAGGTGTACCTTTACTTGTTTAGGGAATAAATTTAAAAAGGGATAACAATGACAGAAACAATCCTCATCACTGCTGTAGCACGAACTGCAATGGGAAGTTTTCAAGGAACAGTATCCGGATTGACTGCGCCAAACCTGGGTGCAGTTGCCATCAAGGCAGCGGTTGAACGGGCAAATCTTAGCCCAAATGATATTGATGAAGTGATTTTTGGCTGCGTCTTACCAGCGGGCGTTAAGCAAGGTCCTGCCCGTCAGGCCATGCGTGAAGCTGGATTACCTGATTCTACCGGTGCTGTCACCATCAATAAAATTTGTGGTTCCGGTATGAAGGCTGTGATGCAGGCAGCAGACATGATCAAAGCAGGCAGTGCCAGTATTGTGGTGGCTGGTGGTATGGAATCCATGAGTAATGCCCCATATCTGTTACCCAAAGCTCGCACAGGCTATCGTATGGGACATGGTGAGATCAAGGATCATATGTTCCTTGAAGGTCTGGAAGATGCCGAAACAGGTTTGTCTATGGGTGTGCTGGCACAGCAAATGGCCGATCAAAAAGGCTATAGCCGTGAGCAAATGGATCAGTTTGCCATTCGTTCACTGACTCGTGCTCAGACAGCCATTGGCGAAGGTTACTTTAAAGACGAAATTGCACCGATCACGGTTAAAACCCGTAAAGGTGAAGTCATTTTTGCACAAGATGAACAACCGGCTAAAGGCAATATCGAAAAAATCCCAACACTGAAACCTGCATTTGCCAAAGACGGTACCATTACTGCGGCAAATTCAAGTTCCATCAGTGATGGTGCATCTGCATTGGTCATCATGTCTGAAGAGCAAGCACAGCAACGTCATTTGCAACCCTTGGCAAAAGTGCTGGCCTATGCATCCCATTCACAGCATCCGTCAGAGTTTACTATTGCGCCCGTTGGTGCCATTGAAAAAGTATTAAAACAGACTGGCTGGCAAGCAAGTGATGTGGATTTATGGGAAATTAATGAAGCCTTTGCCATGGTGACTATGGCTGCGATTGATGCTTTTGCGCTTGATGCAGAAAAAGTCAATATCAATGGCGGGGCCTGTGCATTGGGTCATCCATTGGGTTCATCCGGTTCACGCATTATTGTCACGCTGATCCATGCCTTAAAACGCACTGGTGGAAAAAAAGGTATTGCGGCATTATGTATCGGTGGCGGTGAAGCAACTGCAATCGCGATTGAATTAATGTAAGAAATGAAAGGGAAGGATACTTAAACTATTTTAGTTTAAGTATCAATATCGTATGATTTTTATTTAAATTAATGAACGTGATTCATTGAAAATTCTAAGTTCTACTTTTATCAAAAATGGTGCGCTCTGCGGGACTCGAACCCACGTCGGTCGCTTAGGAGGCAACTGCTCTATCCAGTTAAGCTAAGAGCGCACAATATAATGATTATAAATGAAAAAGTTACTGCACTTGCAATAACTTTTAAAAAAATTAATCTTCTTTCTGTGTTGTGTTCGGAATTTCTGGAGGATTTAAGTAATCATAGAGTAACAGCATTGCCGTAATCCAGACCGGAATCATCAATACAGATTCCTGAAAACCCTGTGTCCACATGATATAAAGCACCAATGCAATAAAAATCAGTACCACATAATTACTTACGGGTGACCAGGGCGCAGGATATGAGGTTTTAATCTTCATTGCCTTGACATAACGACGATATTTTAAATGGGTCAGTGTAATCATAGCCCAATTCAATACCAAAGCACCAACCACGATGTACATTAAATGTCCCAGTGCTTCTTTGGGTACAAAGTAGTTAAGTAAGACACAACCGAAAATCAGGACAGCTGATAAAATAACCGCAGCAATGGGTACACCTTGTCGATTGGTTTTGGTGAAAATTTTAGGTGCATTGCCTTGTTTAGCCAAACTATATAGCATGCGGCTATTGGCATACATACCACTGTTATAGACCGATAATGCCGCCGTTAGAATAATGAAGTTGAGTAAATGTGCAGCCCAGTTGATACCTAATTGGCTAAAGATTATCACAAACGGACTTTTGTCTAGTCCACCAAGATTCAACTGATCCCATGGTACAAGGGATAACAGAATGGTTAATGAACCTACATAGAAAATCAGAATACGAAAAACCACCTGATTGATGGCTTTGGGAATGGTTTTCTTAGGATCTTCAGCTTCTGCTGCGGCCATACCGATCAGTTCAATACCGCCAAATGCAAACATCAAAAAGGCCAGCATATAGAATAGCCCATCGAAACCATTAGGAAAGAAACCACCATGTGTCCATAGGTTACTAAAGCTAGCGGTTGAATTGGCATCGGCAGTGAGCAATAAATACAGACCAAATACAATCATCGAAACTACTGCGGTCACCTTGATGATGGCCAGCCAGAATTCCGATTCCCCATAAAATTTGACATTCAATAAGTTGATCAAGGTAATGATGACAAAGAAAAATAAAACCGAAGACCATGCTGGAATATGGGGCCACCAATAATTGATATATTTGGCGACGGCAGTTAACTCGGTCATTGCCACCAGAATATATAAAATCCAGTAATTCCAGCCAGTGAGAAATCCCGGAAATTTACCCCAGTATTTATTGGCAAAATGGCTAAATGAACCGGCAACTGGCTCTTCTACAATCATTTCACCAAGTTGGCGCATAATCAGGAATGCAATCAGGCCGCCAATGGCATAACCTAAAATAATTGATGGTCCGGCAGACTGGATGACCTCGGCAGATCCCAGAAATAAGCCTGTACCGATTGCCCCACCCATTGCAATCAATTGAATATGGCGATTCTTCAATCCTCGATGAAGCTCTGATTTTTGTTGACTCAAAGGATTTAACTCAAATATAAAAGACGGGTCATTTTAATAGAACAATGTAGTTTAGCCTAGACGTTTATTTGAACTCTACATTTTTAATTTTTTTGAGGCTATTGTGTTTTAACGCACAGTGTATAGGGAGACGAATAGGATAGTTTGGTATGCGCGATAATTTTAAGGAATTTCATGATCGACTGATAAAATGAAATTCCTAGAATATGTTTAAAATAGTGCCTGATCTTCTAAAGTTTTTCAGATCAACCAGAAGCGTAGCGTGTTTAAAAAATAAAACTAAAAATCCATAGAATAATTAGCAATGCAATGAGTGGATTTAAAATTTTAAAGAATGTTGATGGGGCAATTGGTGTTATCTCTGCAACTGGAGTATGAGGTGCAGTATGGTCTTGCGGATTGTGCTGTGCTTGTTGTTGAAGCATATGATTAAACTCCTGCATAATTTCATTAAAGTCGGGTTCATCTGCGGGTTGTGATGAGGTTGATAATTTCAATTCTGGATGATCTATACTGTCCCAGAACCATTGTTCCACCTGATCCTGCATCCAAGCATATTGTCCATCTAATAGCTCTTTAATGCCAGCAACGCCCAAATGGGCATTTTGATCAAGCTGGGCAAATTCATTGATAATAATCGTTGCGATTTTATGATTACTGTCAGAGAGTTTTGTGGCAATCGGCTGGAAATATTCGCTGGCCCGTTGATCTTGTGTAATGGTATGTTGAGTCATGTCTACTAGCCAGGCGCTATCTAACTGCTGAATCTTTTCATAGACTTTATTTTCATCGTGTTGTGTTGTTTCAATTAATGCAGACAGTTGAAACGCAATTAAATGAATGAGGTATTGATTTTTAACCTGTTTGGATTGATCAGCCAATAGATTAGGTTGCTGTTGTCCAACCTGCTGTGCAATGTAGCTTATAAAGTCAAATGCCATAATTGTTCCTTTTTATTTTCATATTGCTTTAATCCAGTACCCGTAATGATGGCTTTTTCTTTGCTTCAGTCGTTGTTTCACTGGATTGGGCAGATGTTTCCTGATGGGCATCCTCACTAGCAGTACTGGCCTGATCATATTCCTGCGGATCAAAGAATAAACCCTGTCCATTTTCACGGCTATATATACCAATCAGTGCCGACATCGGCACATAAATGTCTTGAGAAACACCACCAAAACGTGCACTAAAGTGAATGGCTTCATTTTCAATCTGGAATCGGTGTACAGCATGTGGGGCAATATTCAGGACAATTTGTCCGTCCTTGATATGTTGCTGTGGTACCTGTACGAATTTCTGGGTTGCGTCTACAAGTAAATAAGGCGTAAGTTGATTGTCACAAATCCACTCGTATATTGCACGAGCAAGATAAGGGCGAGTTGGTGTCAAATTAGTTTCACTCATTTCTTATAAACCTTAACGATTAAATTGCTTAAGTGTTTCACTATAACGTGTTTGCTCAAAAGTTGTTAGTGATTGCCTGAAACTGTCACGATTAAAAACACGCTGGCAATATAATAATAGTCCTTTGGCATGTTTGGGTGATATATCAATTTTCATATACCACAGGCGCAGTAGCATCGGTGCAAGTATGCAATCAATAATTGAAAATTGTTCAGACATAAAGTAAGGATAATGCTGAAATAGTGGATTCAAACTGCTTAAAATATCAGCCAATTCACGTTTGGCAACGCTTTGCTGTTGTTGATCCAGTGTGTCTGGATGGCGTAATAAAATATCTGCCCATTTAAACCAGTCCTGTTCAATCCGCCATAGAAATTGCCGTTGTTCGGCTTTTTCGGCAGGGCTATCGGCATAGAGTCGATTTTGTCGATAGCGTTCATCCAGATATTCATTGATGATGGAGGCTTTAAATAATTTGATTTGAGGATCAACCAGTGTGGGCAAGGAACCATAAGGATTGAGTTGAGTTAAATCTTCCTCATCTAGTTCATCGACCAAAATTAAACGATATTGAATTTTTTTTTCTGCCAGTAGAAAACGAACGCTATGGCTGTAGTGGTCATTGGGATGACTATATAAAGTGACACCATGAAAGGGAGTCTTATCCATTACCGACATATACTTTAAAATTAAATCAAGATGTTAAGCATACAATATAATGCCTCACTTAAAAAATAAAAATTGTGTGGATTGCGATAAGCACTTAGACATTTTGATCTATTACTTGGTATAAAGATTGCTTTATGAATCAGATACACCATCAATGGAGAATATAGTGTCTAAAACGCAATTAACATATAAAACATTGGCGATCAGCTTAACTTTTTTATTTAGTTCGGTGGTGATGGCAAAACCGAATGTCACCATCGTTGCAACTGGTGGGACCATTGCCGGAGCGGGAGCAGATGCCACCAATAGCGCAACTTATAGTGCAGCCAAGGTGCCTGTCGATACGTTAATTAATGCTGTGCCACAAATCCAGAATCTTGCCAATGTCAATGGTGTACAGGCTTTACAGATTGCCTCTGAGAGCATTAGTGACAAAGAGTTATTAACCATTGCCAGACAAGTCAATGAGTTGGTTAAAAAAGATGATGTAAATGGGGTGGTGATTACCCATGGTACCGATACACTCGAGGAAACAGCATTTTTCCTGAATCTGGTGATTCATACCGATAAACCGATTGTGGTCGTGGGTTCAATGCGTCCTTCAACAGCAATTTCTGCTGATGGTCCTTTGAACTTATATGGTGCAGTGGCTTTGGCTGCATCACCAGAAAGCAAGGGTAAAGGTGTGCTGATCTTTATGAATGACAGTATTTTTGCAGCACGCGATACCAGTAAGCGAATTAATATTCATACCAATGCCTTTGGTAGCCAGTGGGGTGCATTGGGTATGATTGTAGAAAGTAAACCATACTGGTTTCGAGAGGGTGTGAAACGTAATACCAGCAAATCTGAATTTAATATCGATCAGATCAAAGGCGATAGTCTGCCATTGGTACAGATCACCTATGGTTCAGATTCTATGACACCAATCGCCTATGATGCCTATGCCAAAGCGGGTGTGAAAGCCATTGTACATGCTGGTACTGGAAATGGTTCTGTACCGAACTATCTGGTAGATACATTTAATAAATTGCGTAGCGGTGGTATGCAGATCATTCGTTCCTCACGTGTGGCTGATGGCTTTGTATTGCGTAATGCAGAGCAGCCTGATGATAAATATGATTGGGTTGTGGCACATGATTTAAATCCACAAAAAGCACGGTTATTAACAGCATTGGCATTAACCAAAACCACGGATACCAAAGAAATTCAGAGAATGTTCTGGGAATATTAATCGTCTGAAATAGATTGTTCTGGTACGAAAGCAGCCGGAATTTTATAAAAATGATGACCTGACAAAGGCGATGCTTTTGTCGGGTTTATTATTGTGATTTACAAGGGATTGCGCAAATATATTCTAACTTAGGAAGATTTATCTAGTCATAACAGACTTTCATAAAAAAACCTCGGAAAATCCGAGGTTTTTTGTCCAATTCGAAAAACGAATTAACGTTTAGAGAATTGAGGACGTTTACGTGCTTTACGTAAACCAAGTTTTTTACGTTCAACTTCACGCGCATCACGAGTCACGAAACCAGCTTGACGTAGTGCAGGTTTCAATGTTTCGTCAGAAGCGATCAATGCACGAGTAATGCCGTGACGAATCGCACCAGCTTGACCACCAATACCACCACCTTTAACAGTGATGTAAAGGTCATATTTGCCAGTTGCTTCTAACAATTCAAGCGGTTGACGAACAACCATTTGAGCTGTTTCACGACCGAAATATTCTTCTAAAGTACGGTTATTGATTACCAACTTGCCTGAACCAGGTGATAAGAATACACGCGCAGTTGCGGTCTTACGGCGACCAGTACCATAATTTTGTGCCATGTGCTTTATCCCTTAAATGTCCAAAACTTGTGGCTGTTGTGCAGTATGTGGATGTTCACTACCTGCATACACTTTCATTTTCTTGATCATTGCATAACCAAGAGGACCTTTTGGTAACATACCTTTTACAGCACGTTCTAAAACTTCAGTTGGTTTATGCGCAATCAATTTTTCAAAATTGGTTTCTTTTAAACCGCCTGGAAATTCTGTATGGCGATAATATTTTTTATCAAGTGCTTTTTTACCAGTTACTTGAACTTGTTCAGCATTGATAACGATGATGTAATCACCAGTATCGACATGAGGTGTAAAAGTTGTTTTATGCTTACCACGTAAACGGCGAGCAATTTCAGTCGCTAAACGACCAAGTGTTTTACCTGATGCATCCACAACGTACCAGTCGTGTTGCACCTCAGCAGGCTTTGCACTGAGAGTTTTCATTCACTACTACCTATTATAGTTGGTTTGGAAAATAAAACTTCCAAACGAAAAGGAGCGCAAATTATATTGATTTTTGCAGTAAACATCAAATTATTTTTACGCTCAAAAGGCTTTTATTTACAGCACATCATTATGCATGAAGCCACCATGCAACTGACGATATAGACCTGGTGTGACACCTGTCCATTTTTTAAAGGCACGATGGAAGGTACTGGTTTCACTAAAACCGACCTGTTGGGCTACATCTTCAAGGGTGAGTTCTGGACGTAACAGCAAGTGAATCGCAGCATCTCGGCGTAAGGAGTCTTTCACACCTTGATAGCTTTTGCCTTCAGCAGCAAGACGACGGCGTAATGTTTGCGGTGAGAGGTATAACATTGCAGCGACATCATTTAAGGTCGGCATCTCTTCACCAATCTGGCTTTTAAGCACATCACGGATACGATTGGTCAGTGAATTGGTATTCTTAAATTTCACCAGAAGTTGCGCGGGTGCTGTTTTTAAAAACTCTTCCAATGTTTCTTCTGTTTGACGAATCGGTAAATCCAGATAATCAGCGGCAAAAGTGATTTCTGTACGACTGGCATTGAATTGCATGACTGGTGCAAAAAATAAAGCATCATATTCTTCGGCATGATTGGGACGTTCATAACCGAAATGTACACGTTCTAGGGACAGACGACGTTCAATTAACCATGAAGCCAGACCATGCCAGATCATCAGGATACTTTCGGTAATAAAGTGGTCTGGATCGCGATCTGAGGGAATAAGTGGAATCAGGCGTGCTTCGTGTTTGTCTCGTTCCAGCGTCACCGACCAGTCATCACCAAACAGACGATAAAATTCGGTCGAACGTTCTAATGCCTCACCAAGCGTTTTACAATGAATAATGAGTTGGCACATCATTGCGAATGTCCCCAAGCGGCGAGGTTGACTGTCAAAACCAACGTGTTCATCTTGGGTGACCAGCCATAACATCTGTACAAATTTGGTGTACTGATCGGGAGAGATACGTGCCTTGGGTTGGCGCAGTAATTCTGCCTCAATGCCGACATGAGAGAGCAAGTTATCGACATCCAGCCCCATTCGTTTTACGCCGGTTAAGGCTGCATTGACAAAATGGATGCTAATCGTATCACGACTCATAATAAGTATCTTCCTGTTGAGTACAACTGTTCACTGACGCTAAGTTATACCATAAATTTTTATTTTAAAATGATAAATTTTATTACCCATACCACATAATTATGAGTAATTTCATTGGCTTAATTTTATTATAGGCTGCTTTTAACTTTGGTCTAATATGATCTATTTTGGTAGAAAAAATCAATCAAAATGATGAAAAAGAATATTGTTGTGCTGCTTCTTTATGCGTAGTGTAGAGATTATCTATACTATTTTTAAAGGAATAATGCGTATGGAAGGCACTTTATCCGGATTAAAAGTCATTGATTTTTCAACGCTTCTTCCTGGCCCTTTTGCAACCATGATGTTGGCAGATATGGGCGCAGAGGTAATACATATCGAATCACCCACACGTATTGATCTGGTTCGAATAATGCCACCTTATGCCAATGGACAGGCAACAGCACATAGCTATCTTAATCGTAACAAACAATCGATTGCCATGGATTTAAAAGATCAAAAAAACATCGATCTGGTCAAGGAAAAGATTCGGGATTTTGATATTTTGCTGGAACAGTTCCGTCCCGGGGTAATGCAGCGCCTCGGTCTGGATTACGAAACATTGTCAAAAATAAATCCCAAACTGATTTATTGCTCAGTCACGGGTTATGGACAAAGCGGTGATTATAAAGATCGGGCAGGGCATGATATCAATTATTTGGCTGTATCTGGTATTGCCGGACATTCGGGTCGACAAGTGAGTGGGCCACCACCCTTGGGCATTCAAATTGCTGATGTGGCAGGTGGTTCATTACATGCCGTGATTGGCATCTTGGCCGCAGTGATTGAACGACAGCGCAGCGGATTGGGACAATATATTGATATTTCGATGACAGATTGTAGTGTGACCTTAAATAGTATGGCAGCCGCCGCCACTGTGGCAGGACAACAGCCACAGTCCGCAGAAAGCGCGACATTGAATGGTGCAAGTTTTTATGATTATTATGTGACAGCCGACCAACAGTATTTATCAATTGGTAGTTTGGAACCCCAATTTATGCTTGGGTTGGCTGAGGTTTTACAATTACCGATTTTGGCAGAAAAAGGTGCTTCTTTTTTAGCAGAAGATCAGAGCTGTGTAAAACAAGCTTTAACTGAAAAAATTGCTTCCCAACCTTTGGCATATTGGTGTGCATTATTTCAAAGATTGGATTTGTGTGTCGAACCAGTATTGAGTTTAGCGGATGCATTAAAGTCTGAACTGGCACAGCAAAGACAATGGTTGGTGAATGTCCCTTTGGCAAATGGTAAACACACCGAGCCACAACTGGCGCATCCAATTAAATTTTCCCGTTCTAAAGCCCGCTATGATTTTGTTGGGCAGCAACTTGGTTCAGGCGTATGGTAAATCAATGGAATATTTGCAGTTGCCAATCAGGCAATAGGTCAGCGAAAAGCTAGATAGATATGCCAGAAAAATAATAGGCGCTCGTGCAGGGTTTTTGTTTGTACTTTGTATTCTTGGGTGTAGAAATGTAAGCAGATCAGGAATTTAATTGAATTTTATCAATCCTGCCCTATGTTATTAAACACATTTATCAATTAAACAGCAGACACAAAAATTTGCTGGACATAGAGGACAATAATCATGGCATATGCATCAGTAAACCCCTACACTGGAGAAACTTTAAAAACCTTTCCGAATGCAACTGAGCAGGAAGTTAAACAGGCGATTGATGCTGCTTATGAAACGTTTTTACAGTGGCGTGAAACAAGTTTTGCAGAACGTGCTGCGATTTTAAATAAAGCTGCCAGTATTTTACGTCATGAAACAGATAAATATGCAAAATACTTAACTGTTGAAATGGGTAAATTGTTTTCCGAAGCAAAATTAGAAACCATTCTTTCAGCAGAGATTTTGGAATATTATGCCAAAAATGCAGAAAAATTACTGGCGCCTGAAAAGTTACCTACGGATGCTCAAGGCGTTGAAGCAGAACTATATCATGAACCACAAGGTGTATTATTAGCGATTGAGCCTTGGAATTTTCCGTTCTATCAAATTGCTCGTATTCTTGCACCGCAATTGTCGGCTGGTAATACAGTATTACTTAAACATGCTTCCAATGTACCGCAAAGTGCCAATGTTTTTGAACAGTTGATGCTTGAAGCAGGCTTGCCAAAAGGCGGCTTTAAAAACCTGTATCTGGCACATGAGCATACTTCACTGGTTTTAAATGATCCACGCGTTTGTGGTGTTGCCTTGACAGGTTCTGAAGCGGCTGGCGCAATTGTTGCTGCCGAAGCAGGTAAAGCATTGAAAAAAGCCACACTGGAATTGGGCGGTGCTGATGCATTTGTGGTATTAGAAGATGCAGATTTACAAAAAACAGTGGATTGGGCGGTTATGGGGCGTCACTGGAATGGCGGTCAGGTATGTGTATCTTCAAAACGCTTAATTGTTGTCGATGCCATTTATGACAAATTCCTTGAGCTTTACAAAGCTGGCGTTGCAAAATTAAAAGCAGGTGATCCAATGGATCCTGAAACTACACTTGCGCCATTATCCTCTCAAAAAGCAGCGGACGATTTGAAAAAACAAATTGAAGAGGCGAAAGCCGCTGGTGCAGAAGTGGAAGTTATCGGCGCAGCTGTACCGGAACAAGGTGCATTTGTTCAACCTGTATTGATGACCAATCTGCATGAAAATAATGAAGCGCGTCATTGGGAATTTTTTGGTCCAGTAACCCAGTTATATCGCGCCAAAGATGAAGCCGATGCCATTCGTATCGCCAATGATACGCCATTTGGTTTGGGTGGTTCTGTTTTCACTAAAGATCATGCACGTGGTGTAAATGTCGCAAAACAAATTTATACCGGTATGGTGTATATCAATCACCCTACTATGGTAAAAGCAGATTTACCTTTTGGTGGTGTGAAACATTCAGGTTTTGGTCGTGAATTGATTGGTTTGGGTATCAAAGAGTTTGTTAACCATAAATTAATTGGGGTTGCTGATATTGATGCACCTTTCTAATTAACACGCAATATACCGTTGATAAAAGCTGATTCTGCACGAGTCAGCTTTTTATTGTCATTTTAAAATCTATGCTTATCAATAAAATCGAATTTTAATATACAAAAAAAGCATTTTATTGATGAGAGAAATACCGTTATGCTGCACCTCTTTATTATTATCTACTAGCCATACGCCATGTATTTATATACCGACTTCGATCAACAACTTGTCAATGAACGCGTTGCCCAGTTTCGTGATCAGACTGAACGTTACCTAGCAGGTAAGCTGACGGAAGATGAATATCGTCCTCTACGCTTACAAAATGGTTTATATGTTCAACGTTATGCACCAATGCTTCGTATTGCAGTGCCATACGGTTTGATGAATTCCAAACAATTGCGCAAGATTGCTGAAATCAGTCAAAAATATGATCGTGGATATGCACACGTTTCTACCCGTCAGAATATCCAGTTAAACTGGCCTGCGCTAGAAAGCGTGCCAGATATTCTGGAAGAGTTGGCATCAGTACAAATGCATGCCATTCAGACGTCAGGTAACTGTATCCGTAATACCACAACCGATCAATATGCTGGTGTTATCGCAGGTGAACTTGCCGATCCACGTCCGACTTGTGAGTTGATTCGTCAATGGAGTACGTTCCATCCGGAATTTGCCTTCTTGCCGCGTAAATTCAAAATTGCCGTGTCTGCATTGGAAGAAACTGATCGTGCGGCGACATCTTTTCATGATATCGGTGTGTATATCGTAAAAAATGAAGTAGGTGAGTTAGGCTATAAAATCAAAGTGGGCGGTGGTTTGGGCCGTACCCCGGTGATTGGTACATTTATTCGTGACTTTTTACCACGTGAAGATTTAATCGGTTATCTAGAAGCAGTATTACGTGTATATAACCTGCATGGTCGTCGTGACAATAAATACAAGGCGCGGATTAAAATTCTGGTTAAGGCGTTAACACCACCAGTTTTTGCGGAAAAAGTTGAAGCAGAATTTTCAAAAATTCGTGAACAAAAGCAAGTATCTAGTGGTCTGCTGGCAAAAATGGATAAAGAATTCCATCCATTTGATTATCAGGATTATGCAGATGTAGACTTTAGTGAATTATTTGTACAACACCCAAAATTCAAGCAGTGGTTTAATGTCAATACCAATGCCCATAAAGTAAAAGGCTATCGTATTGTCACCATCAACCTAAAACGTGCAGGTATTGCACCGGGTGACATGACCACTGAAGAAATGAATTTTATTGCTGATCTGGCTGATCATTATACCTTTGGCGAGCTACGTACTACACACGAACAGAATATTGTGCTGGCAGATGTGCCACAAAAAGATGTATTTGAATTGTGGCAAAAACTGGATCAGGCAGATATGGCTCGTGCCCATATTGGTTTTATTACCGATATTATTTGCTGTCCTGGCGGTGATTATTGTTCACTGGCCAATGCCAAATCTATTCCAATTTCCGAAGCGATTACACGACGTTTTGAAGATCTGGATACTGTATACAATCTGGGCAAACTGGATTTGAATATTTCCGGTTGTATGAATGCCTGTGGTCACCATCATGTGGGTAATATCGGTATTTTAGGTGTGGACAAAAAAGGTGCGGAGTTCTATCAGATTACGCTTGGTGGTAACTCTGATCATGACTCATCCATTGGTGATATTCTAGGACCATCTTTTGCTGCCGAAGCTGTGCCTGATGTGATTGAAGAAATTTTAAATACTTATCTGGATTTACGTCAGGAAAATGAACGTTTTCTGGATACCTATCGTCGTGTTGGTATTCAACCATTTAAGGAGCGTGCATATGCTTAACTCTCCATTTTATCATTCGCAATTAAAAGTGCTCGCCAAAGATGGCAGTATTTTTGAAAATAGCTATCAGGTTGTTGGTGAAGATGGTGCATTGCCACAAGGTGATGTTGTACTGACGGTTGAGCAGCTTGATCAACTCGCCAATATTAGCGGTAAAAAAGCTTTGTATGTGACGGTTGATGCTTCACCTGAAGATCATCAATTTCCACTTGAACAACTTGACACTATTTTTATTGAATTTGCAGGATTCAATGATGGCCGTGGCTATTCTTTTGCAGCTTTATTACGTCGTCAAGGTTATCAGGGTGAGTTGCGCGCGGTGGGGGATATTTTTAAAGATGTTCTCAATTATTTAAAGCGCAGTGGTTTTGATAGTTTTGTGATTAAAGAAGGTAAAGATATTGAGGAAGCTGCTGCTGGTTTAAATGATTTTACCCAGCCGTATCAGTCATCTACAGCAGTTGCAACTGCACATTATCAAACCGGACGTTAAGCTGGTTAAATTTGAGAATCCCGCAAAATGTTTGCGGGATTTTTTATGAGAGAAAATTAAATTAATTCAATGGCTACAGCGGTTGCTTCACCACCACCAATACATAAGCTAGCAACGCCTTTTTTGCCACCTGTACGTTTCAGTGCATGAATAAGTGATAAAATAATACGGGAACCAGTTGAACCAACAGGGTGGCCCAAAGCACAGGCACCACCATGAATATTGACTTTTTCTGCATCAAGCTGGAAATCATCAATCGCTGCCATGGTTACCATTGCAAAAGCTTCATTGATTTCCCAAAGATCGACATCTTGTGCTTGCCAGCCAGCTTTCTCTAAAACTTTTTTAATAGCACCCACTGGAGCAATGGTAAATTCAGATGGATGTTGTGAGTTTGATGCTGTTGCAACAATTTTTGCCAGTGGTTTTAAACCACGTTGAGTTGCGATTTCGCTGGAAGTCAGAACAAGTGCAGAAGCACCATCCGAGATTGAGCTGGCATTGGCTGCGGTGATTGTTCCATCTTTTGCAAATGCAGGTTTAAGTGATGGGATCTTATCCAGTTTTGCATTCAGTGGCTGTTCATCCTGATCAACGACAATGTCACCTTGACGTGATGAAATGGTCACAGGTGTGATCTCATCTTTGAAATAGCCCTGATTGATGGCCATTTGTGCACGTTTTAACGAGCGAATCGCAAATTCATCCATTTGCTCACGGCTATAATTGCGTGTATTTGCCATATCCTGTGCAAAAGAACCCATTAAGCGACCTGTTTCTGCGTCTTCCAGACCATCTAAAAACATATGGTCTTTGATTTCGCCATGTCCCATGCGATAACCTGCACGTGCCTTGGGCAAAATATAAGGTGCATTACTCATTGATTCCATGCCGCCAGCCACCACAATTTCGGCGCTGCCTGCTTTAATCATATCTGCTGCCTGCATTACCGCTTTCATGCCTGAGCCGCATAACTTGTTAATCGTTACTGCACCTGTATTATCCGGCAGACCTGCCTGACGCATTGCCTGACGTGCAGGACCCTGTTTTAAACCAGCAGGTAATACGCAGCCCATAATGACTTCTTCAATGTCTGTGGGTTGTAATCCAGCACGGGCAACGGCTTCCTTAATGGTAATTGCACCGAGTTCTGGGGCTGTTTTTGCTGATAGAGCACCCTGAAAACCGCCCATTGCAGTACGTGCACCGTTAATGATGACAATCTCTGTCATTTTTTTCTCCCTCGAATGTCGCTTTTTATCAAACGCATTGACTATATCGTTTTTATTCGTGCTTGTACAAAACATAGACTGACTATTCAGTAGTGTTTCATTGTCAGGCATTTGAAAATGACCATTTAATCAATGTTCAACACTCATGGGATTCTATTCTACTGTGCCCCATTGGACTAACAACGATCCGCCGTGTATTTTCGGTCTGATTGGCACAATAGTAGAAGGAACCATTGGAACCGCGTGGTAAACCTGTATCGGGTTGGAAAACAATATTTTTGGAAACGCCAAAGCCTTTCCAATCAAGATCGCCATATTTTAGATTTAAACGAATAAATTGATAGATATCCTCATGTGCTTCTCGAACCCTATTCGCAGTTGCATCATGGAATATCAGTAATCCTGTGCTCCAGGCCTCTGCATCACAAGTTATTCCATCATGACTACCACAAATGGCAATTCTTTTTTGCTGGGTAAAAGCATGGTGACGGGAATCACGCAGGATTGCCTGAAGACTTGTGGATATTTTTTTTGATTCCATTCGTGCCAACATCGAGGAAAAGTATGGGGCAGTGATGGCAATCATGATCGTCAATATTAAAATTGTGATCATCAATTCGATCAAGGTAAAGCCAGAAGGCATATGCTTTGCATTCATTTTTTGTCTTGCTTTTTGTTTAAATTTTAGAAAAATATAATTGATGGCAAGAAGCAGTCATAGTGTTTAAAAACTATTCTTTTTAAAAACTATAGAAAAAACTGAAAAATAACACTACACTTAACTATATCCCTGAAAAGTGTATTCTTTACTTAAATACAACGGAAATTGTAAACAAATTTGTCAATAATATTGACAAATGAAGGTTGTAGACTATTGGAAAACATTTTTAATCGCTGTAAAATTAAGAGTAAGTGGCTTAAAATACATAAATCTGTGTATACTATGCGCGCTTATAATAAGTTTTAGGCTTGCGTTAAACAACAAATTGTTAATCTGGAGGAAATCCATGAAAATGAGTCGTATTGCTCTTGCAATGTTAATTGCAGCTCCATTTGCTGCGGCAAATGCTGGTATTACTGTTACCCCTTTGATGCTGGGTTATCATTGGTATCCTGAAAACTTTGATCGTCAAATTGATCATTGGACAACAGGAAATGATTCAACTGATGTAAAAGATGATTTGTCCGTTGGTGCTGCGATTGGTGCAGAATTAACTCCATGGTTACAAGCTGAAGTTGAGTATCAAGAAACTAAACCAGATGTTGAAAGCTCAGCAGGTAAAGTTGATGCTAAACATCAAACTGCTAGTTTGAACTTCATTGCAACATCTGATCTATTTACTGGTAACTATGATAGTAAAGTTAAGCCATACGCATTGATTGGTGGTGGTTGGTCTAAATTTGAAGCAAAAGATATCGGTGTTTCTACCAAGGATACTATTGGTAACATTGGTCTTGGCGTTTTATGGCAATTAAACGATGCTTTAACTTTACGTACAGAAGCTCGTGCTACAAATAACTTTGATTTGAATACTTGGGATCATCAAGGTATTGCTGCTCTACAAGTTGTACTTGGCGGTCACTTAAAACCAGCTGCACCTGTAGTTGAAGTTGAACCAGTTCAGCCTCCTGTTGAAGTTCAACCTGAACCGGAACAACCAAAAGAAATCACTGAAGATCTTAAAATGGAGCTTCGTGTATTCTTTGATACCAACAAGTCTAATATCAAAGATCAATACAAACCTGAAATCGCTAAAGTTGCTGAGAAACTGGTTGAATATCCAAATGCAACAGCTAAGATCGATGGTCACACAGATAACACTGGTCCACGTAAGTTAAACGAACGTTTATCTTTAGCGCGTGCTGATTCTGTGAAATCTTCACTTGTTAACGAATTTGGTATTGATGCGAACCGTTTAAGTACTCAAGGTTTTGCATGGGATCAACCAATTGCTGACAACAACACCAAAGAAGGTCGTGCAATGAACCGTCGTGTATTCGCTACAATTACTGGTAGCCGTACAGTTCTGGTACAACCAGGTCAAGTTCAATAATAAATTGTTACATTTTATAAAGAAAAGCAGCCTTAGGGCTGCTTTTTTTATACCAAAACTTCATATTGTAATTTCTTTCTGATCACTATAGTTCAATCAAATAGATAAATCTTTATATCTACAAGCAAATTTACATTGGTTCTACTGGAGAGATAGAATGAAAATGAATCATATGGCATGTGCATTATTACTTGCCACACCATTTGCCATGGCAAATGCGGGTGTCACGGTTACGCCATTAATGTTGGGTTATACTTTTCAAGATACCCAAAGCAATAATGGTGGTGATAAGGGGAACCTTACCGATAGAGGTGAGATTCAGGATGATTTATTCGTTGGTGCAGCGGTCGGTATCGAGTTGACACCTTGGTTAGGTTTTGAAGCAGAATATAATCAAGTAAAGGGTGATATCAATGTTGAAGGAAATAAATTAGAGGGTGCACAATATAAACAGCGTCAAATTAATGGTAATTTTTATGTGACCTCGGATTTAATAACTAAAAATTATGATAGTAAGTTTAAGCCTTATGTTCTGCTAGGGGCTGGTCATTATAAATATGATTTTAACGGTGCAACTGCTGCTGAATTAGGTCGTACAGGACGTGGTCTGAAAGAAGAAGGAACATTAGGAAATGCGGGGGTAGGTGCGTTCTATCGTATCAATGATGCGTTATCCTTACGGACTGAAGCACGTGCTACTTATAATGCTGATGAAGAGTTTTGGAATTATACTGCGCTAGCCGGTTTGAATGTAGTATTAGGCGGTCATTTAAAACCCGCGGCGCCAGTGGCTGAAGTACAACCCGTTGCCGAACCAGTACCTGTTCCACCTCCAGCACCACAACCTCGAGTAGAAAGTGAAACCATTAACTTATCTGCTGATGCGTTATTTAAGTTTAATGGTTCTTCGGTGTCTGATTTATTACCACAAGGTCAGGAGACCTTGGATCGTCTGGTACAGTCAGTGACCAATTCCTATGTAACCATTAATAATATTGATATTGTAGGTCATACAGACCGATTAGGTTCGGAAAAATATAACTATGAATTGGGTATGAAACGTGCACAAACCATCCAGTCTTATCTGGCAAGTCGTGGTATCAGTACACAAATGAATGTGTCTAGTGCAGGAAAATCTCAACCTGTCACCACCAATTGTACGGGTACCAAAGCAACCGCAGAACTTAAGGCATGTTTACAGCCAGATCGTCGCGTGACTTTATATATCACAGGGGTTAAAAAAGTGGTAGTCCAACCGCAATAAGCATATCTTTAAATTAAGTGATCTTTAATTTTAATAAAAAGCAGCCCTCGGGCTGCTTTTTGATGTAGTTTAAGCAGTTATTCTAACCAATTCGTTTTGCGTAGATTCAACTTTTGCTGTTTACGTACTTTACGATGAACTACTTTGGGCTTTTCTGTTTCATGTACTCCACCTTTATGGAGTAAAGGGGAGAGTGCAACAGGATTGCGCACTTTGATTTTTGGCATTGCTTTGATTTTCATTGGATTATCCTTTAATACACATGACTTGTTTTAGCGTATGTACCACTTCAATCAAGTCTGTTTGATTTGCCACCACCTGATCAATGTCTTTGTAGGCACTTGGTATTTCATCGACAACACCTTTGTCTTTTCGACATTCAATGCCTTGTGTTTGTTTAATCAAATCTTGTTGATTAAACAGTAATTTGGCTTTACTGCGGCTCATTTTTCTTCCTGCGCCATGAGAACAGGAACAAAATGATTCCGGATTGCCTTTACCTTTGACGATAAAGGATTTTGCACCCATTGAACCCGGGATAATACCGTATTCATTTTGTCCCGCTCGAATTGCCCCTTTACGTGTAACAAAAACCTCCTCATCGAAATGTAGTTCTTTTTGCACATAATTGTGATGGCAATTAATCGCTTCTTTGGTCATCTGGAAGCTGGGTAATAGTGGACGAATGGCTTCTAAAATCAGACGCATCATTTCACGACGATTTTCAAAAGCATAATCCTGTGCCCAATGTACTGCTTCGACATAATCATCAAAACTTGCCGAGCCTTCGGCAAAGTAAGATAAGTCTTTATCTGGGACATGACCAAAACGATGTTGCGCTTCTTTTTTGGCTCGTTCGATAAAATATGTTCCAATCACATTGCCTAAACCTCGACTACCCGAATGCAACATGATCCAAACATCGGCATTTTCATCGATACACAGCTCGATAAAGTGGTTACCGCCACCTAAAGTGCCAATTTGTTTTTGCCAGGTGGCATCAAAACTTCTTAACATTCTGCGTAGGGCAGGATGCTTGTCGGTGATGACCTTGAGCCGTTTGTCCAGTGGTGACAGTGTCGAGGCTTTGGCCTTGATCTGTTTATGCATCTCAAAACCGACCGGGACTTTGCGTTCAATGGCATTGCGTAAAGCACTTAAGTTATCGGGTAACTGTGATGCGGTTAAACTCAACCGCAAGGCATTCATACCACAGCCAATATCAACTCCCACTGCTGCGGGGATAATCGCATTTTTGGTTGGAATTACACTGCCAACGGTTGCACCTTTACCTAAATGTACATCTGGCATCACTGCAATATGAGAATGAATAAATTGCAGCTGTGCCATTTTGCGTAGCTGATTCATGCTGTCCTCATCTATATCATTGGTATAGATTTTGATGGGGACACCATACTCAGCTTTGGTATTTAAAATTTTTTGTATGGCCATAATATTTCTCTGATCAAATTTATTTTTGTCCGAATTTTAAGGCTTGTTGAGATTTGATCTTTGCAATGAAAAATGAGAAAAATTATGGCTTAGACAAGGCAACCAGCTTGCCAATATGAGCATATTGGCAAGCTGGTTAACACAGTATAATCCTAATTTAGCCATTTTCCATGCAAAAATAGAACCTAAAATTCTTTACTTGTGGCTTAAGTTTAATATGTGATTAATTCTCAACACGCCCTAGGTTTCTTGTCTTTATTTCGGATCAAATAGACATAAAAAAAACCTAGCGAATGCTAGGCTTGAATCTTGGCATTCGGACATATGGTAGATACAACATATGTCCGTGAGCTGACGTATGCTGAATCAGATTAAGTTGTTCTCTACAGATAAAAGCATAACGTCCTCCTCTAAAATATCTGGTGGCTAAAAAATAGCATGCGGCGTGATTGTAGAGTAAAAAATATTCTTGTCAAGACCTGACGGCTAACTTTTTCTTTTGTCAAAAAGGTACAAATGTTAATCTTGAGGAAGAAAATTTTAAAGAGAATTATCATGAAAATGTATCAGGTCGATGCGTTTAGCCAGCAATTATTTCAGGGTAATCCAGCAGCGGTGATTGTGTTAGAGGACTGGCTAGATGATCAATTGATGCAGCAAATTGCCTTGGAAAACAACTTATCAGAAACCGCATTTGTTAAAATTCTGGATCTCGATCAATACGAAATTCGCTGGTTTACTCCATTGGCAGAGGTGGATTTTTGTGGACATGCCACGTTAGCCAGTGCATTTGTGCTATTTAAGGATTTTACCGAGCAACAAACCATTTATTTTCATGTGAAAAAATTAGGGGTTTTTATTGTCAATCAGGCTGCTGATGGCAAAATTCAGATGAATTTTCCAATACGCCGTGCAGAACCGATAGCAGATTATCCATCAATTTTACGTGATGCAATGCGCAAGCCATTTAAGGCAGTTTATCTGAATGCACAGGCTTATATCATTGAATATCAATCTGTTCAGGACGTTTTAGATGAAACCCCAGATTTTGCAAAATTGGCAGAACTGGGAAGTTTACGCACGGCAATTACCAGTGATAATCGAGATGTGGCAATAACCGCGACAGATGAAAAATATGATTGTGTTTCCCGTTATTTTGCGCCGGCAATGGGGATTAATGAAGATCCGGTGACGGGTTCGATTCATACTGCAATTGCACCCTTATGGGCAGAAAAACTGGGAAAATCCGAGTTGATTGCCTATCAGGCATCACAACGTGGCGGTACACTATATTGTAAAATTCTGGATCAAGAGCGTATTGAAATTTCGGGTTATGCACGTCTGTTTTTGGTAGCACAACTCTTTGTTTAATTAAAATTATTTTAAAGGAAAATAGCTTTATTTTTCTTATAAATTGGAAATTTCTAAGATTGGCCCAATACTATTAGCAGAAATACATTTCAAATGGTAAAAGGATCAATTATGAGTACCCAGCATCAAGCCATTGCACGTTGTCGTGAATTTTTGGCTGATCATCAAATTGCGATGGGTGAAGCAATTAATATTCGACATTATACCGATTGGAGTAACTACAAGCATATTCAGCCTTTTGCAGTAGTATTTCCGAAAACAACGGAACAAGTCTCGAAAATTCTTGCCATTTGTAATGAGTTAAAGCAGCCAATCGTGCCGCAAGGTGGCATGACTGGGGTTGCTGGTGCTGGTATCGCAGAAGCCAATGAAATCGTGATTGCACTGGACAAGATGAATCAAATTGAAGAAATTGATCCCTATGCCTCAACCATGACTGTAGAAGCTGGCTTAACATTGGAAGAAGCACAGAATGCAGCACGGGCAGCAGATTTGTATTTTCCGGTCGATGTTGGTGGTCGTGGTTCTTGCCAGATTGGCGGAAATATTGCGACTAATGCCGGTGGCCTTTCGGTAATTCGCTATGGCATGATGCGTGATCACGTCTTGGGCATGGAAGTGGTCTTGGCCGATGGTCGTGTTTTAAATCTGATGAATAAAATGATTAAAAACAATGCCGGTTATGATCTAAAACAAAACTTTATTGGTGCAGAGGGTACACTAGGTATTGTGACACGAGCTGTACTAAAACTTTCACCACAGCCCAAAGAGCTCACCACATGCTTATGCGCATTTCCAGATTATTTATCCGCTGTAAAATTATTAAGACATTTGCAAAAACGCTTAACCACACCCAATGCATTTGAAGTGATGTGGGATGAGTATTATCAACTCAGTCTTTCTTGGATGCAAAATCATGCCAATCCTTTGAGCCAACATTATCCGATTTATGCGGTATTTGATGTAGAAGGCAGTGCCGAAGATCTTGAAAATATTCTGGCGGAATTATTTGAAACCGGTGAAATTCTCGATGCTGTGATCGCACAAACGCAGGCACAGGCGCATCAGTTATGGTTGATCCGTGAAACAGTGCCTGCCGAAATTTCTAGTACTGGTCGACCATTGTGTTTTGATGTGAGTATGCCGATTGGTCAATTGGGTGAGTTTAAGGCGATTTGTCAGGATCGCATTGCAAAACAATATCCGCAATTGGTGAGTTTATTCTTTGGTCATATTGGCGATAGTAATATGCACATTATTCTCGACTTAAAAGATCAGGAAGAGCAGGTTATTGATGACTTGATTTATGGTCTTGATGAAATTGTTTATGATGTGGTGCGTCAATTTAAAGGTTCTATTTCGGCAGAACACGGCATTGGTTTATTAAAACGGGATTATTTACATTATTCTGTCGATGAAAATGCATTAAATGTGATGAAGCAGTTAAAACAATTATTTGATCCCAATGGGATTTTAAATCCGCATAAAGTGTTTAAATCAAGTTAAACGGTTATTTTAACATTATAATCTTCAGGGAGATTTGATTCTCCCTGAATACGTTAATTATTAAGTATTTAATTAAAGATCAAAACAGACATTGCGATTTTTGCAATATATCGCAGATTCTTCTTTTAACCATTTTAAGAAAGTATGGATTACTGCATGTTGTTCCTCGGCATATAAAATTTTATAACTTGCTCGGGAACGTACCGGTAAATTAAAAACATTAACCAAATTTCCATTCATGATGTCATCATAAACTAGCGCTGTTCTGCCAATCGCTACACCTTGATGATTAAGGGCTGCACTGATGGCCAAACTAGACAAATTAAATTCAATTCCACCTAGGTCTGTTAACCATTCTGGTTTGGCATTTTCCATCCATGTTCGCCATTCAATATATTGTGGTGCGTCAATCCAGGGCATAGAGTCGTGTAATAAGGTGACATTTTCTAAAGAATGCCCGGCTGCAAATAACGGATGTTGTTTTAAGTATTGTGGTGTTGCCACAGGAATTAAATATTCATCCATCAAAATTTCTGTATGCAGATCAGTCTGTCCATCCGGATCGAATCTTATGCCTAGATCAATATTATCAGTTTGCATCTGATAATGATTTAATTCCTGAAACTCAGCTTTTAATTTAATGAGAATATTGGTTTGATTTAAATAAAAAGTACTTAAACGTGGCATTAACCATTGTAAGGCAAATGATGGTAGACAATTAATTTGTAATTGTGTATTCGGTTCATCGAGATAATTCAGGGTACGATTAATTTCATAAAAAGATTTTGAGATGGATTCAAATAATATTTTGCCTTTTTCAGTCAGAACCAGACTTCGCGCCAGACGAATAAAAAGAGGGTAGCCTAATCTACTCTCCAGCATCCGTATTTGCTGACTTACCGCACTTTGGGTGATATTGAGGTGAAGTGCGGCTTTGGTAAAGCTTAATTCATGTGCTGAAACTTCAAAAGTTCGTAGCGCATCAAGACTGATCATATCGAGTCGCATAGATTAGCTCCACTAATAGCACCTAAAGTAAATATCATTTTTCATCACAATCCAATTGTTTCATATTTTTAGCGTAGATAATTTTATGAGCAAAGAGATCATATGATGGATTTGGATTCTATTGGTTTTCCGGACGAACTGTTAAGCAAGTTATGCGCCAAAACACCGACATTTTGGATTAATGCAAAATTGGGTGCAACCCTAAGCTATCCTGATACGCTTCAAATAGAGGATATCGAAGTAGCGCAAAACAGATTGTTAAGAAGCAGAGACTTGCTGATGCGTCTTTTCCCTGAACTTGAACAGACACAGGGTGTGATTGAATCTGAGTTGGTTGAGTTAGCTCAATTACAGCAACATTTGGATCCTACATATCATACACAGCACGACCAGAAATGGTTTCTAAAATCAGATCATGCCTTGCCGATTGCAGGTTCAGTCAAGGCTAGAGGTGGCTTTCATGAGGTGATTGCAGTTGCAGAAAAAATTGCAATTGAAAATCACCTGATTGCAGAAAATGAAAACTTAGTCACATTGGCATCAGATCAAGCCAAGGCACTATTTTCTCAATATTCAGTTGCTGTAGGCAGTACCGGTAATCTTGGACTAAGTATTGGCATCATGGCAGCAGCCTTAGGCTTTTCTACCATTGTGCATATGTCTGTAGATGCCAAAGAATGGAAAAAAGAGCGCTTACGTCGTCGAGGTGTAAAAGTCATTGAGCATAGCGGTGATTATGTGGAAGCGGTAGAAGCCGGTCGTAAAGAAGCTCTGAGTAATCCGAAATGTCATTTTGTTGACGATGAACAGTCGATTTTACTTTTTCTAGGCTATGCTGCTGCTGCGGAACATCTTGCAGCACAACTGAAAGCACAGCATCGTATTGTTGATAAAGAACATCCGTTATTTGTATACATTCCCTGTGGTGTCGGCGGTGCACCCGGCGGGATCACCTATGGCCTTAAAGCAATTTTTGGTGAACATGTGCATTGTTTCTTTGCAGAGCCAGTAGCATCTCCGTGTATGCTGGTTCAGTTGGCTTCTGGCCAAGATACATCAGTTTCGGTATATGACATTGGTTTGGATAATCGTACCGAAGCAGATGGATTGGCGGTTGGTCAGGCTTCCTATTTGGTCAGTCCGATCATGCAATCCTTACTCTCTGGTGTATTTACCGTTTCTGATAACACTTTATATAAAAACCTGCATATGATCAAAGCAACGGAAAATATTGAACTTGAGCCATCTGCTGCGGCGAGTTTACATGGGTCGGTATTATTAACACAAACCGATGAAGGACAACGTTATTTGACCGATCACAACATCGCGACCAGTCAGGCAACCCATATTATCTGGAGTACAGGAGGTTCTTTAGTTCCCTCTGAAGAAATGCAAAAGTTTCAAAAGTATGGTGAAGAGGTGTATTTGAAGGATTGAATCGATCTCTAATCTTAAGGAAGGATAGATCGGTATTTCACTACCATATCATCAAATATACTGATCCCCAGCATATGACAATACACCTTAAAAGCATGATTGATGTTGAACTTGTGCAACTGCATCGAGTCAGTATTAAGCATGCACAATTAAACATGGAATTTGCTTCATCATTGAATAAATTAATCAATGAGTTAAGAGTAGGTTCGATTCTTGCATTCGATGGACGAGGTATTTTATAAACCAACATTTCTGAGTTTATAAGTTTTTGGACTTAGTGCATCTATTGCTAAGTAAAATTTCATAAATGTAGAAATTATCTATGTAATCAGCTGATTTTTGAAACTTGCTGATGGTAGACGATTTCTGCAAATGCTAAATAGATGATGATACGCAAATCAGGTGTATCCACTAAATATTTAAGGGTGACCACAATGCAAAAAATATTTACAGCATTATTTTTTATGTTTGTTTCGACGTTTAGCTTTGCATCAGACGCTACCCCAAGATCAATTGATCAAATCATTGCTGATGCTGTTGAACCCACTGCCAATGCAATCAGTAAGGTTGTATTTGCCAATATCCCGGGAACTGACATTATCTGGATTGTCGCCTGGCTTGGTATTGCTTCGGTTGTCTGTACATTTTATTTTGGTTTTATTCAAATTCGGGAATTTAAACTTGCCACACAAATCTTGCGTGGCAAATTCAGTGACAAGGCACATCCTGGTGAAGTCAGCCATTTTCAGGCCTTAAGTGCTGCGCTTTCAGGAACACTTGGTCTCGGAAACATTGCCGGGGTTGCGATTGCGATTGCACTTGGTGGACCGGGGGCTGCATTCTGGATGGTCATGATGGGTTTTTTTGGTATGGCAACCAAATTTACCGAATGTACTTTAGGTGTGAAATACCGTCATATTGATGCCCAAGGCAATGTATCTGGTGGGCCGATGTACTATCTCAAAGCAGGACTCACTGAACGAGGATTTCCCCGCTTTGGTAAAATCATGGGTGTAGTGGCAGCGATTATTTTGGCAGTGAGTGCTTTTGGTATTGGTAATCTGTTTCAGGTCAATCAGGCAACCAGTCAAATTATGCATCAGTTTAAAATGGAAAGTGGTGCAGTCTGGTTAGGATTATTCTTTGGTGTTGCTTGTGGTATCGTCATTATTGGTGGGATTAAAAGTATTGCTAAAGTTGCCAGTTTTCTGGTGCCATTGATGGTATTTGTGTATATGGGTGCTGCATTTATTATTCTTGCTAAGCATTTCTCTGCAATTCCTGGCGCATTTGCCCTGATCATTAGTAGTGCATTTACCCCTGATGCTGCTTTTGGTGGTTTTATTGGTGCATTAATGCAAGGGTTAAAGCGTGCATCGTTTTCCAATGAAGCCGGCTTTGGTTCTGCACCGATTGCCCATGCTGCAGTAAAAACAAAAGAGCCTGCGACAGAAGGTTTGGTTGCCCTACTTGAACCATTTTTTGATACGGTGATTCTCAATACGATTACGGCATTGGTGGTCGTGGTGACAGGTTCTTATTTGTTAAAAGAATATTCAGGTGTATTAATTACTACACATGCATTTAATTCTGTATTACCTGGTTTTGATATTGTCCTCACCATTTCCATTGTGTTGTTTGCTTTTACCACCATGTTGACTTGGTCTTATTATGGTCTAAAAGGCTGGCAATATTTGTTTGGTAATCGTGGTGCAACAGCCTATAAGTTTGTGTTCTGTGCTGTCAGTATTCTTGCAGCAACCATGAGCCTAGGTTCAGTTATCGATTTGGCAGATGCGTTGGTATTTGTCCTTGCGTTCTTTAACGTGCTTGGTCTGTATTTCCTATTGCCGATTGTAAAAAAAGAAGTCAATGGCTTCTTGGCAAAAGTGAAATCGGGTGAAATTAAACCGAATGCAGACTGATTGAGTTTTCATTGTTTGTCCAGCCCTTTGTAGAGCAAAGGGCTTGGTCTTTTTTAATGCCTTTTATTTACTTTACAACCTCTTAGCTTACTTTTATGGAGAGATAGCTACTATTTATTTTATTGATGATGTGATTAATTTTGGCGCCAATACGGTTCAAACTGTTTTTATTTTAGTTAAAAATTGAAGATCTTATAAATTAATGTCACACTTTGTTAAATTTTGGTGCACAATAGTAGTCGGATTGAGAGTATTGTTATTTGGTAATAAGTTTTATTAGCAATTGCATCCATACATTGTTATCAAAACTAAAAATACTCAACGCTAAGGATGAAACAGGGAAATGAGCTTTTGTCTTATTATATTTTGTCCTTAGGATTTAAACAATCACTTCGAAACAAACATAAAGCGGTTGTCTAGTGACATAACAGGAAAAGTTATGTGCTTTATGTGGAGTGTATAGCATGGTGAGATGCGTTCACCAAACTGCTTCTTATGTGGATAGCAGAATTAAGTTCAACTCTTTATCTCTGGTGTTATCGGAAAACTTGTAATGAAAAGATTTTGCAAAGTATATTTTTCCTGTTGCAGCCATAGATAAAATGTCAAAAATTTTATATCACCCGTTTTAAGATGGACAATAAATATGCGTACAGCGTTTATTACATTGCTTAAGATCGCCGGAATTATTCTGGCGATTTTAGGTTTGTGTCTAGGTGCAGGCGGCATTTATTTAATTAGTCTGGGCGGATCATGGTTCTATTTTATCGCAGGTGTTGCGATGATCGTGATTGGTCTAGGCTTTTTTAAATTACGTGCTTTTGCATTATGGTGGGCTCTGGCTCTTTTAATCGTCGATATTGCGTGGGCATTATTTGAAGTCGGTTTCGACTTCTGGCAACTTGTACCACGTGTGATTACTTTCCTTGTTATTGCGGCTGTGGCAAGTTTTGCTGCACCTTTATTATTAAATAATAAAGGCAATACTGCGTTGGCTAAAATGCCTGCATTTGGCTTGGGCGCAATTTTAACTCTGGGCTTTGTTGCCTTCATTGCTGGAATGTTTAAAGTACATCCATTGGTTGAATCAGATGGAACGCAAGCGGTAGAGATTAAGCCGGATGCGGGTCAGGTTGATGGCAACGATTGGCCGGCTTGGGGACGTGATACGCTTGGTAATCGTTTTGCCCAGTTTACCCAAATCAATAGGGATAATGTCAAAGACCTAAAAGTGGCCTGGACTTATCGTACCGGTGATCTGGCAGTAGATGGTGCAGAATATCAGGTAACACCGCTTAAGATAGACAATACCATGTATCTGTGTACACCTTTAAACAAGGTTATTGCACTGGATCCAGTCACAGGTCAGGAAAAATGGCGTTTTGATCCGCAAGCCAAAATTACTGAAAGTACCAAAGGCTGGAAGCGTTGTCGTGGTGTTGGCTATGCGGATTTAGCCAAACTTCAACCTGCTGCTAATACAGAAACGCCAGCATCTCCTGCGACTACGCAGGCAGTTGCAACCACATGTCAAAAACGTATTATCGAAACCACCATTGATGCTCGTTTACTGGCGCTGGATGCCGAAACAGGTAAATTGTGTGAAGGTTTTGGTAATGGCGGTTATGTTGATCTTACCGAAGGTTTGACACCAACACCTAAAACCAGTGATCAAGGTACATATAATGTTACGTCAGCACCATTGGTTGCGGATGGTGTGATCATGGTCGGTGGCCGTATAAATGATAACCTGACCGTGGGCGAACCTTCTGGGGTTGTTCGTGGTTATGATGTCGTCACAGGTCAATTGCTTTGGGCTTGGGATGCTTCACGTGGTGCAAAAGACAGTACACCTTTGCCAAAAGGCCAAGACTATGCACCTGAAACACCAAATTTCTGGGGAACTGCTGCCTATGATCCTAAACTGGGATTGGCATATTTTCCAACAGGTAACCAAACACCTGACTTCTGGACTGGCAATCGTCATCCATATTCTGATGAATATAATGATTCCATTGTTGCTGTGGATTTAAAAACAGGGAAAGAGCGCTGGCACTTCCGTACCGCCAATATTGACCAGTTCGATTACGATGTGTCATCACAACCAATTTTGTATGATTTACCGAAAGACGGTAAAACCATTCCTGTGATTATCCAGTTGACAAAACGTGGTCAAATTTTTGTACTTGATCGTCGTGATGGTCAACCTGTATTCCCAGTTGAACAACGCAAAGTATCAACTGATGCCATGCCGGGCATGCAAGTTGCGCCTACACAGCCACATTCTGCGCTTTCTGTGGGAACTGAACCCTTTAAAGAAAAGGATATGTGGGGTGGTACAATCTTTGATCAGTTGATCTGCCGTATTGAGTTTAAACAAATGCGTTGGGAAGGGGAATTCACACCGCTTTCAGATAAAAAACGTACTCTGATTTATCCGGGTTATTACGGTGGCTTTAACTGGGGTGGTGGCGCAATTGATGCTTCTACAGGCACCTTGATTGTCAATGATATTCGTATGGCACAATGGGGACAATTTATTAAACAGGAAGTGGCCGAACGTACTGGTTTAAAACCAAGTACCGAAGGTGAATATTCTGTGCAATATGGTACGCCATGGGGTGTAGTACGTTCAATGTTTGTTTCTCCACTGGGTGTTCCTTGCTTTAAACCACCTTTTGGTTCCATGACTGCAATTGATTTGACTACAGGTAAAACCAAATGGCAGGTTCCAGTTGGTTCCATTCAGGATGCGCCTGTACACGGAATCGTGCCAGGTGTGTATATGCCGATTGGTATGCCAACCATGGGTGGTCCTTTGGTCACCAAAGGTGGTCTGACATTCTTCCATGGCTCACTGGATTACTATATTCGTGCATTTGATAATGACACTGGTAAAGAACTATGGCGTGGTCGTCTGCCTGTAGGTGGACAAGGCGCACCAATGAGTTATATCGGTCAAGATGGCAAGCAATATGTCGTTGCGGTTGTGGGCGGTGCAACACGTACCGGTACCAATGCCAATCGTGGTGATTACGTCATTGCCTATGCATTGCCTGATAAAAAATAATCAGTCTATATAAATGCTTAGAATCCTTTCTACTTCGGTAGGAAGGATTTTTTATTGCCAAGATGTAAGAAATTTTTTTTTATTGAAAAATTAAAAAATCATTGGATTTGATTTAAAATTTATAGTTAGTAATAGAAATCATTATCAGTTATATGTAATATAGCTTATTTATATTCATTTTAAACTTGATTTGGTACTGCGATGCACTTTTCATCTGATCCGATAAGTGAAAGTTTTTCCAAAATTTATACAGAAAATTACCACTGGCTGAGTCAGTGGTTAAGTCGTCAATTAAAAAATAAAGCAAATCTCGAAGATATTGTACAGGATACTTTTTTTAAACTATTTATTGCCAAAACTGCACATTTAATCAAGGAACCACGGGCCTATCTTGCAACTACCGCACGTTGTATTGTGATTGATCAGGCTCGACATCAGATTGTCGAAAAAAAGTATCTGGAATACTTACAACAAAATGAGCAGGAATTACAAGTTTCACCTGAGCAAACAGTGATGGTGCTTGAATTATTGCATCGTATGACACTTGCAGTCGGTGATCTGCCGCAACGGCAAAGATTATGTTTGTTATTGTATTATCTGGAAGGATTACCACAGGAAAAAATTGCAGAACAATTAAAGGTTTCCAGACGTACAGTACAACTTGATCTGGTAAAGGCGATGGTCTATTGCCATCAATGGATGCAACAGCATTAAATGCAGCATTCCAACCAGCAGCATTCGAGCACTTCATCAGATACAGAATTGATGGAGCAGGTGGCTGAATGGTTATTAAAAATGGACAGTGCCGAATGCACTGAACAGGATCGTAAGGATTTTCAGCATTGGCAGCAACAGAATCCCAAGCATGCCGAAATGGTACAGCAAATGCAGGCCACTTTTCAGCAATTTAATCCGCTTAGACAACAGGCACTTTCGCATCAAATTGTTGAGCAGGCAGTCCGGCAAACCAGAGAAGATGAGGTCTTTAAACCTTATAAATTATTGTCGATTATTTTTCTGGTATGTTTGCTTGGCTCGTTCTGGTATGTATCATTTACCCAGCACTGGTTTGCCGATCAACGCAATGATTATATGAGCTGGAATGAACAGGTTTTACCAGATCAGTCTGAGATTCGGATCAGTGGACAGACTGCATATAATATTAAATATAATCAACAGCAGCGGTTAATTGAATTGCTGGATGGTAATATTCTGGTAGATGTAGCGAAAGATAGTACACGACCATTTATGATTCAAACCCGTTTTTCCAAAATTCGAGCTTTAGGGACACGGTTTATTGTTCAGCATCATGATCATGCAACGATTTTGACCATGTTGCATTCCACGACAGAAGTGACTGCAACCCTAGCCGATGGACAACTGCAACGACGACAGGTACAAGCAGGGCAACAGGTAATTATTGATGCACAGGGTATTCATGCCGTGCGTGATATATCAATTGAAATGGCAGAAACTGCATGGCAAAAACATATGCTTGCCATTGATCTGATGCCATTGGATCAGGTTTTGGCAATTTTACAGAGCTATGATGATCGACATTTTAAATATGATGCACAGGCATTAAATGACATTGAAGTAACGGCGATGTTGCCACTTGATGGCAGTGGCCTAGACCTATTACAACAGAGTCTGGCGATTACTGTAACGCAAGATGTATTGGGGCGTACCATTATCTCGAAAAAATAAATTCATAAAATATAAATAGTTAGATTTAAAATAAAAATATTTTTCATTTTGATTGCGCAGTTTGGATTCTCATCCGACCTATATATGAATAAACAGGTCAATACACAGTATTGGGATTTTACTTTTTACGGGGCAATGCGATGAAAAAGCATCCATATTTAAAACAAACATTGGTAAAACCTTTAGTTCTTTCGATCCATCTAGCGATAACGACTGGTTTGGTGTTTTCTAGCCAGAGTTCAATCGCCGCTGATACAGTACAAACCAACAATTATAAAATTCCAGCAAATTCGCTTAATCTGGTATTAAACCAGTTTGCAGCACAGTCTGGTGTTGCAATTGCGATGGATGCGAAACAACTGGCAACTATTCGCAGTGAAGGGCTAAATGGAAACTATTCCATTGCCGATGGATTTGCCAGAATTTTGCAAGATACCAATTTCCAAGTACAAAAAAATAGCACTGGTTATGTAATTGTTGAAAAAGCAAAAACGCAAGTGCGTGATATGGGGCAGTTAAATCCGATTGATGTGAATGCGAGAACAATAAGTAGTCGGGTAGGGACTGCAAAGAGCGAGGTGGCACAACTTCCAGTTATTACTGTCAACGCTGATCAGAATACAACAGAAGGGACAGGTTCTTATACGACAGGTAAAATGCAGACCGCAACCAAACTGAATTTATCCATAAAAGAAACGCCCCAATCAGTGAGTATTCTAACCCGTTCACAAATTGACGATTTAGGTTTAACCACTTTAGATGATGCGGTACAGAACGTTACTGGTTTGGTGATGCAAAAAGGATATTACCAAGGTGAGTCGGGTAGTTTTAGTGCCCGTGGTTTTGCCATTTCCAATATCAATGTCGATGGCTTAACATTGGATACAGGTGCCAATGGCACTTTTAATGCAGACAATGACTCTCTGGATATTTATGATCATGTCGAAGTAGTTCGTGGCGCAACGGGATTAACAACAGGTTCGGGTACACCTTCTGCCACCATTAATCTGGTACGTAAACGTCCAACAACGGAAACACAGGGTGCAGTGTCCTTAAGTGCAGGAAGTTGGAATAACTATCGTGCCAGTGTAGATGTTGGTGGTGCATTAAATACAGATAAAACTATTCGTGCCAGAACAGTAATTGCTGCACAGGATAGCGAACAATTTTATGATAATGCCGATGCACGAAATTATCAGCTCTATGGAATAATTGAAGCGGATATTGCCGCAAACTTAATGGGTACACTTGGAATCCATTATCGTAAAGTGGACAATAATGGTGGAACGCAAAATCTTCCAAACCATGTTGATGGCAGTTTTTTTAATATTAGCCGGAAAACCAATTTATCCAATGATTTTGACTTCTGGAAACAGGAAGATTTAACCATCTTTTCCGATCTGACTTATACTTTCGCCAATGACTGGAAACTAAAATTTGCAGGTAACTGGAAGCGACCTGAACAGGATATTTTATTCTCAACTCAAACCGGCAGTGGCAGCTTGTATTCCAACAATCCAGTTGATGGCAGCCCATTTTATCAAAGCACCCAACACTATAAATTAGATAATAAAGCAGACAGTTATGAACTGACTTTAAATGGCGACTATACTTTATTTAACAAGACACATGAATTGATTCTGGGTGCAAACTCTCGGGAGCGGTATAATAAGAACTGGGGTGGCTGGTCTGCGGATAGCTGGACTACAAATGCACCGGTTGTAAATCCTTATCATTGGGATTCCTCAAGTATTAGCAGACCTGATATTGATATGACCCGATGGAATATTAAGACTAAAACCAAACAAACCGGTTTATATGCTGCAACGCGTCTATCTGTGAGCGATAGCTTAAAATTTATTTTGGGTTCACGCTTTAACTGGTATGAAAGTGACAACTTAATCGCCAATAGGAGTTACGATGAAAAAGGTGAAATAACGCCTTATGCTGGTGTGGTTTTTGATTTAAATCCACAGCATTCACTCTATGCCAGCTGGACAGAAATTTTTGAACCACAAAGTGATATTGATCTTAATGGAAATCAACTTAAGCCAATTACCGGTACAAATTATGAATTGGGATTAAAAGGCGAATATTTTGATGGTCGATTAAATACAAGTTTGGCAACTTTTTTAATAGAACAGCAAAATCGTGCAGTCGATGATTTATCTAGCCTCAATCCATGTCCGGGCAGTGCCTATGGTTATTGTAAACGTGCTTCTGGTGAGGTTGAAAGTAAAGGCTTTGAAACAGAAATTAGTGGCGCATTGACAGATCATTGGCAACTGACTGCGGGTTATACTTATGTAAAAACCAAATATACCAAAGATGTTGATACAAATATAATTGGTACAATTTTCAATCCAAGTTTGCCCCGCCAACAATTTAAACTTTCAACCAGTTATCGGTTACCGGCACAATGGGAAAAATGGCGTATAGGTGGTAGTGTTTATGCACAAACTGTAACACAAGCCACCGATAATGAACTGATTAAACAAGGTGGTTATACCTTGTTATCATTAAACGGTTCCTATCAGGTTAATCCCAATGTTAATGTACAGTTGAATATTAATAATCTATTTGATAAAACTTATTATATTGGTTTGGGGTATGGAAGTGCTGGTACAACCTATGGAATACCTCGTAATATTGTTGCGACGTTAAACTATAGGTTTTAATATGGCGAGATATAAAAAAATGCCGACTATATCGTCGGCATCTCTATGTTTTTTAATAACTTACCAGCTCAATGCCCCACCAGTTTGATAATCAGTCACGCGGGTTTCAAAGAAGTTTTTCTCTTTGCGTAAGTCCATCATTTCTGACATCCACTGGAATGGATTGTTTACACCCGGATATTGTTCCGGTAAACCAAGTTGTACCAAACGACGGTTACAGATAAATTTCAGATATTCTTCCATCATGCTGGCATTCATACCCAATACACCACGTGGCATTGTGTCACGTGCATATTCGATTTCAAGCAAAGTGCCTTCAAGGATCATTTGAATCACTTCTTCTTGGAATTCTTTGGTCCACAAGTTTGGATTTTCGATTTTGATTTGGTTAATCATATCGATACCAAAATTCACATGCATTGATTCATCACGCAGAATATATTGGAATTGCTCGGCAACACCATTCATCTTGTTGCGGCGGCCCATACTCAAGATCTGGCTAAAGCCACAATAGAAGAAGATCCCTTCAAGTACACAATAGAACGCGATCATATTGCGTAGCAAGTCTTGATCTGTTTCTGGTGTACCAGTACGGAAATTTGGATCACCCAAAGATTGTGTATATTTTAAACCCCATGCTGCTTTACGTGCGACAGATGGAATCTCACGATACATATTAAAGATTTCACCTTCATCCATACTTAAGGACTCAATACAATATTGATAAGCATGAGTATGGATGGCTTCTTCAAAGGCCTGACGTAAAATGTACTGACGACATTCAGGATTGGTAATCAGGCGGTAAATTGCCAGTACCAGATTATTTGCCACCAGTGAATCGGCAGTGGAGAAGAAACCTAGTGAACGTTTGATGATGGTACGCTCATCTTCGGTTAAACCATTTTCAGATTTCCACAGGGCGATGTCATGGTTCATGTTGACTTCTTGTGGCATCCAGTGGTTGGCACACCCATCCAGATATTTTTGCCAAGCCCATTCATATTTAAATGGGACAAGTTGGTTAAGGTCGGCGCGGCAGTTGATCATGGCTTTATCATCTACCTGAACACGACCAGCACCCATTTCCAGTTCTTCAAGACCTGGGGCAATATCAAGTGTTTCTAGGGATTTAGATGCTCGAACCAGCGGATCGGTTGAATCTGTGGTTCTTCCAGCAGCAGATGGTTGATTGGATTGTGTACCAGCCACGCTCTGCGGTGTTGGCTGTGCATCAGATACCACTTGCGGCACAGGCGCTTTTTGCGGTGCGACGGGCGCAGGTTGGGCTGTCTTAGTCGCAGATTTTTGCGAATCATCGTCAAAATCGTCCCAGCTTAGGATTGACATATCATACTCTCTTTCGGTTACTTTATTAATATCTGTATGACATCTTCGGTGTTCGGATGTCGTAACTTTAAGCTTAATTGGATATAAGCAAAATTAAGTGATGTCGATATCTGTTTAAAAAAAATGCTGTATGGTTCAGATATCCCCATGACTTATTTTGATTACATTGCTGTTTGTCATGTTCTATCGGCAAACATCAGTACCAGACTGATTTTTACAGCGTATGCTTTTTAAAAATCTTTTTGCCAAGCATACATTTGCCATATTCTGGCAACTTCACATTGCCTGATACGGTGATCAGGCAATGTATTGATTTAAGCTATTACTGACAAGCTTCACAATCCGGATTGTCGATAGAGCATGCTTGCGGTACCGGAGCAGCCTGTGCAAATCCATCGTCCTGAGCAACTTGTGCTTGTGGGGCTTCAACGCTTGCAGCACCAACTTTTACCGCATTTAATGCGCCAGTATTGATGGTCGATTTTTCCGCAGAGGTTGCACCCAGTGCACGCAGGTAATAGGTGGTTTTCAGGCCACGTAACCATGCCATTTTATAGGTGATGTCCAGTTTTTTACCGTTAGCACCAGCAATGTAGAGGTTCAGGGATTGTGCCTGATCAATCCATTTTTGACGACGTGAAGCAGCATCAACAATCCAGCGTGGCTCGATTTCAAATGCGGTAGCAAAAATGGTTTTTAATTCTTCCGGAATACGGGCAATTTTCTGTACAGAACCTTCGTAGTGTTTCAGGTCATTGACCATCACCACATCCCACAAACCACGTTCTTTTAAAGCACGAACAAGATAAGGGTTAATTACGGTAAATTCACCAGAAAGGTTAGATTTTACATACAGATTTTGGAACGTCGGTTCGATCGATTGTGATACGCCACAAATATTGGAAATGGTTGCAGTGGGTGCAATCGCCATTACGTTCGAGTTGCGCATACCGTCTTTTTGTACTTTGGCACGTAACGCATCCCAATCTTGTGTTTGGCTGCGATCAACATCGAACATGCCTTCCGGACGGGTTTGCGCCACAATATCCAGTGAGTCAATTGGTAAAATACCTTGATCCCATAATGAACCTTTATAGCTCTCATACGTTCCACGTTCTACTGCCAAATCACTAGAAGTATGGATCGCATAGTAACTAATTACTTCCATAGAGCGATCTGCAAATTCTACTGCCTCGGTTGAACCATAGCCAATATTCAGTTCATATAGTGCATCCTGAAAGCCCATGATGCCCATACCAACTGGACGATGTTTCAGGTTCGAATTGCGTGCTTGTGGAACGGCATAGTAGTTGATGTCAATTACGTTATCGAGCATACGAACTGCGGTTTTAACCGTGCGCTGCAATTTCTCTTCATCGAGTGCGCCATCTTTAATATGACGAACCAGATTGATTGAACCAAGGTTACATACCGCAATTTCATCCTGATTGGTATTTAGGGTGATTTCGGTACATAGATTTGATGAATGCACCACGCCTACATGTTGCTGTGGCGAACGCAGGTTACAGACATCTTTAAATGTGATCCAAGGATGACCAGTTTCAAACAGCATGGACAGCATTTTGCGCCATAAATCCTGAGCACGTACTTTTTTATGCAGGATTTCTTTTTTCTCTGCCAAATCTTCGTAATATGCATAACGCTGTGCAAATGCCTGACCAGTTAAATCATGTAGATCAGGGGCATCAGATGGGCTGAATAACGTCCATTCGCCATTTTCCAGTACCCGTTGCATAAACAGATCAGGAACCCAATTGGCAGTATTCATGTCATGGGTACGACGACGATCATCACCTGTGTTTTTACGCAATTCTAGGAATTCTTCAATGTCCAGATGCCAGGTTTCAAGATAGGCACAAACCGCACCTTTACGTTTACCACCTTGATTAACTGCGACAGCGGTATCGTTGACCACTTTAAGGAAGGGTACAACACCTTGCGATTTACCGTTGGTACCTTTGATATAAGAGTTTAGGGCACGTACCGGTGTCCAGTCATTTCCTAGACCACCAGCCCATTTGGACAATAAAGCATTGTCACGAATCGCACTATAGATGCCATAAAGGTCATCAGGTACAGTGGTTAGATAGCAGCTTGATAACTGTGGACGTAAGGTACCCGCATTAAACAGGGTCGGTGTAGACGCCATATAATCGAAACTGGATAACAAGTTATAGAATTCGATAGCGCGATCTTCACGGTCTTTTTCCTGAATCGCCAGACCCATTGCAACACGCATAAAGAATAGTTGTGGTAATTCAAAACGCACACCGTCTTTATGAATGAAATAGCGGTCAAACAAAGTTTGTAGACCTAAATAGGTAAACTGATTGCTGCGTTCTGGACGAATTGCTGCTGCCAGTTTTTTTAGATCGTAATTTAATAATTCCGGATCCAGCAAATCATGTTCTACACCTTTTTGCAGGAATGCTTCTAGTGCATCATTTTCCAGTGTATCTGAAGCCAGTCCAAGGAAGTTTAATCCGACCAGAACCAGATCATCACGTAATAAACGGGCAGTCACATAAGTGTAATTCGGTTCATGCTCAATACGGGTACGGGTTGCCATCATCATCGTGGTCGAGATGTCAGACTCTTTTACGCCGTTATACAGATTTTTTACTGTTTCATCGATAATGGCATCGACATCAATACCTTCCAGACCAGCACTGGCTTTTTCCACTTGCGTACGTAAAGCAGCAAGATCCAGTGGTTTTAATTCGCCGTCTGCGCTGGTGATTTGTAAAGTTGGATGATGATTTTCATTTTTCCCAGAGCGTTCTAAGGCACGTTTTTCACGATAAATGACATAGGCACGGGCAACTTTTTGTTCGCCAGTACGCATCAGTGCCAATTCCACTTGATCCTGAATTTCTTCAATATGGATGGTGCCGCCAGAAGGCAGGCGACGTTTGAATGTATTTAGCACCATTTCAGTCAATTCGGAGATGCGATCATGAATACGACTCGAGTCATGGCTTTGCCCACCTTCAACCGCCAAAAATGCTTTACCGATTGCGACTGATATTTTTTCTGCATTAAATTCTGCAACATCCCCTGTGCGTTTAATTACACGTATTTCACCGGGTGTTGAGTTGAGTACGCTCATGACAGCACTGCTCCGTTTCGTCATTTGGTTTTTATAGTGGAAGTGATGTTTATAAAACACTATAGGTTGTGTTAAATAAAAATATTAGACACAAGATAAGGGATTTTTTTCTGTGAATCAATCTTGACATTCCAGAACTTTTCTTTTCCTTCCGGCAATCGATTTATATTCCGACACTTAGCAAAAAAAAATTTTTTGCGTGACAAAAATAGTATGGATTGCGCCCTGCATAGGGTAACAGTAAGCCTATGTTTTACGTTATAGATAACTTTGTGGATAACTCTATTTATATAAATATTTACAAATTCAAATTTTCGATAAATGCACCTTTATGTAAGTGTCATGTAACGCTGTAATTCTTTGTTTACATAATTTTACTTTGTAACCAGCACAACAGATACAAAAGCCCTAGCTGTGTATTTATTTGGTGAAAGGGGGCTTGTTTACAATGTAAACGAGTGTATATTGATTTCATCGACACGGACTTATCTTTTTAATTTTTAATTAGATAGGTTTATTTATACTGAGGAAGGATTATGACCCAAGAAGAAAAGTTACCAAAAATCTTGATCGTTGAAGATGACGAGCGTCTTGCCACATTGACTCAGGAATATCTGATTCGTAATGGGCTGGAAGTTGGGGTTGAAACAGATGGAAACAGAGCGATTCGCCGGATTATCAGTGAGCAACCGGATATGGTGGTTCTGGATGTGATGTTGCCGGGTGCAGATGGTTTAACCGTATGTCGTGAAGTACGCTCACAATACCATCATCCTATTTTAATGCTAACAGCCCGCACCGAAGATATGGATCAGGTATTGGGACTGGAAATGGGTGCCGATGATTATGTGGCAAAACCTGTACAGCCGCGTGTTTTGCTGGCCCGTATTCGTGCTTTGCTGCGTCGTACTGATAAAACCACTGAAGAAGAAACATCACAACGTATCGAATTTGATGATTTAGTCATTGATAATGGTGGACGTTCAGTCACGCTTGCAGGTGAACTGGTTGATTTTACCAGCGCAGAATATGATTTATTATGGTTGTTGGCTTCCAATGCAGGTCGGATTTTATCTCGTGAAGATATTTTCGAGCGTTTACGTGGCATTGAATATGATGGTCAGGACCGTTCGATTGATGTACGAATTTCTCGTATTCGTCCAAAAATTGGTGATGATCCGGAAAATCCAAAACGTATTAAAACAGTACGTAGTAAAGGTTATTTATTCGTAAAAGAATCAAATAATATGTAAAACATACGGTTATAGCGATATTAGCCAATGATAAGGATTACAAGTGTCATTTCTGAAACATAGTATTTTCTTGAGAATATACACAGGATTGGTATGTTTGGTGGCACTGGTTGCGTTGTTGGCGTATATCATTGTGCAGGTGATTAACTATCAACGGGCACAAGATTATCGCGAAGAAATGGCAGATGGTGTGGCTTATGTCGTTTCGCAAGTAATTGCGCGGCAACCTACACCACAAAGCCAGTTAGATTGGATGATGGATGTCTCGCGGGTACTGGAGCTACCATTAGACCTTGTGCCAGCTGCCAAACTCGATACTTCACGTAGCGAAAGACGGCGGCTTGATTCAAAGCATGCCATCGTGCGTTATAACGACAAAACTGCGACGGGTGATATTTATACTCGGGTTGAAGGGATTCCGGATGCCTATTTACATATTCAGGTCAATAAGCTATCTGAAGTTCAGATTAAGATGATTCCGATCCTGATTTTGGAAGATCTGGTTTATTATCCGGGTAGTGAAGAACAGCGGTTAAAAGAATTACAACCTTATTTCCCTTATCCTTTGAGTTTTCGCAATTTGTCTGATCTATATCTGGATATGGATCAGTTAAGTCGTTTGCGTATGGATAAAACACAAACGATACTGCTTTATCGTGATAGTGCCACCATGCAGGGCACAACGATTACCGCAGTGTCTGCCTATACCAATGTGCCGAATAAGGTGCTGGTGCTTGGTCCTGTGCCGGTATTCAACTGGTTACCGTTTAGATTATTTGCCAGCATTACCTTATTTAGTCTGTTTATGCTGATTTTGGGGGTATATGCATTGATGCGCCCATTAGAGCATAAGATTGGAAAAGTAAAACAGGCGTTGAATGAAGTGCGTTCCGGTAATCTGGATACCCGAGTGACAGTTGAAGGCAGTGATGAAGTTGCCAATCTGGGCTTGAGTTTCAATATGATGACGGAGCATATCCAGCGATTGATTGAAGCACAGCGTGAGTTAACCCGGGCAGTATCGCATGAGTTACGTACGCCGGTTGCCAGAGTACGTTTTGGTATGGAAATGCTGGCAGATACCGATGACTACGATAGCCGTATCAAGCAAATGGAGATGATTGATAAGGATATTGAAGCATTAAATAGTTTGATTGATGAGATCATGACTTATGCCAAACTGGAACAGGGCACACCGTCATTGCATATTGAGACCTTTGCATTAAAAGGTGTGCTTGAACAGGTGTTACAGGAAACAGAAGTTATTAAAAAAGATAAAAAGATTACTAGCCAGTTGCCGGCAGAAGACATTATGGTTGAAACCGAGTACCGTTATTTGCATCGAGTGATCCAGAATTTTGTTGGTAATGCTTTACGTTACTGTAATTCAACGGTGCGTGTCAGTGGTGGCGTAAACAACGGCATGGCATTTGTTGCTGTAGAAGATGATGGTGCGGGTATTCCCGAAAAAGATCGTGAAAAAGTATTTGAAGCATTTGCCCGCCTAGATGATAGTCGTACCCGAGCTTCGGGTGGTTATGGTCTGGGATTGTCTATTGTGAGTCGTATTGCCTACTGGTTTGGTGGTTCAGTTACGGTTGACGAGAGTCCTTTGCTCGGTGGGGCAAGATTTGTGATGACCTGGCCGGCCATGAGATCTACAGAGAATAAAAGAAAGTCGAGACGTAGTAAAAAAGAAAGCCCGATCTAAGAATCGGGCTTTTTTCTAAGAATGTCATGTTGAAAAATTATTCGTAAATATGTGCATCCGGTGCAATAATGCTTTGTCCTTGTTGCAAGGCTTGAACCGCTGTTTCATTTAATTTGAAGGAGATGGTATTGGCTTCTGCATCAATTTTATAGGATGAGATCAGCAGATGCTCAGGATCATTCGAGCCAACATGATAATTATCGGCAATATTTAAGATACCTTCCAGATTTGATGTGGTTGCTGCAAAATCCTGATGGAAAACGTCATAAATATCTGCAAGCGGAAAGTTGAATTCAACGCCTGGATTTTTTCCAACTTTATTAACCAGAAAATTAACCAAGGTTTGTGCAAAGAAAAAGTAATTGGGCTTATGGGTAAAATTTAAAGACATCATTGTTCTCCTTTTAATTTATTTATAAAAGTAGAGGATTTTTAAGGAGATAAAAAGCATCTTTTTGTAAATTCAAATGACGTTATTTGAAACTAATAGACGTTTGTCATCAGCAAAATTGCGTATCAAAAAATGCTAATAGCTTTCTGATTGTTGAATAATACAAATACGGTTACGCCCTTCACGTTTGGCTTGATAAAGTGCCTGGTCGGCGCGGTGAATCAAATGATCGAGGTGATAGATATCACTTAGGTTTTCGACATGAAATAAGCCAATACTCAACTCAATGGTAATATGTTGTTCATCATTAAGACGTAAAGGATGATGGGTTAAAGCATCCTGAAGTTGCAGTGCAATTAATTCGGCTTGTGCAGATGAAGTTTGATCGAGCAGAATGGCAAATTCCTCACCGCCAATTCGTCCAAATAAATCGCTGTCTCTTAATGTGCTTTGGGTCATCTGGGCAAAATGTTGTAATGCCAGATCGCCGATTTGATGGCCATAGAGATCATTAATCTTTTTGAAGTGATCAATGTCGATCATCAGCAAGGCCAGTTCATGTGATTTATTTTGTGATTTATTGAGCAAATTTTGCGCTGATTGCATAAAGTGATGTCTGGACATGGTCTTGGTCAGCGAATCATGTTCGACCAAAAAGAGTAGTTCCTTAAACAAAAAGCGCCGGTTGGTGCTCACCAGACATACCGTTAATGAGGAAATCATCAGCATTAAAAGACCAATACGGACGGACACAGTAACCGACAAATATTGATTTATCGGTACATCCGGATGTAAAAGGTTAAGATTGTAGAATAAAGCAACACAAATAATGGCATTGATAAGTGCTAAACTAAAAAAGTTATACCGTAAAGCTGCCCAGATGAGTGCGGCAATGGGAAATGCGAGTGTCCCCGGACCATCTACAATTGCAGCAAGCAGTGTGGAGAGTGCCACTAGAATAAGGGGGATAATATTGGCCCATTTAAAGATCTTGGTATTGATTGAAAAATAGAAATTTTTAAACTGTTTTAAGGTGGGAAATGCCAGAATCAACGGTAGAAATAAAACCATATTCTGCATTTCACCAGTCCACCACAAAATAAATTCATAAAATAGATAGGCACTATTCATAAAGGATTGTGGTAAGTAGGGGACGATGGAAATTGCTGCAAAAGCACCGAGCGCACTACTTATGGTGATCAGTATTAAAATATAAAAGAAAGTAAGTCCATGATTATATTGTTTATAATGTAAGTGAAAAAAACGCATTAAGAAAAGAGCAGTAACGACATTGATCAGATTGGCGAATGTTAGTCCAACTGTTAATGGGAAATTACTCCCGGTAAGCAGGTCGGCAGCGAAAAATCCAATAACTGCCCCAATAATGCTTTCAACACGCTGTAAGGAGGGAAATCGTAATAAAAGGCCTAGCAATAAAGCATTTGCAGGCCAGAAAAAGGCTAGAAACGAAGAGGGGCGTGACCAGATTCCGATCAAAGCACCAATAAAAATTGCAACGGCAATCACAACAAAACGTAGCATGACCAAAGTGAATGGTGAAATTATTCGAGAAGATCGAACAAACGTTGTCATAATCACAGAATGGTTTGGAATTTGCATAAAATTATACCAAACAAAAGTAAACTAAAATACTCGGGATAAATAATAATTTATCGGAAAATCCACTACTAAATATTGGTAAAATCCTTTTAATTAATTGAAAAATATAGAAAATAAAAGGTAATTTTGTTGATAATGTATCTTATTTGAAAAAAGGCGATAAGGTCAAAAATAAATTGCTGCGAAAGTATAAGACTTATCTCTAGAAACCTTATCTCAAAATCAGTACAATAAATAAGATTTTATTAATGTGTTTGGTGTATTTTGGGGCCAAATACACTCGATTCTTAAATATTGAATAGGCCTGCCAGGAGTCATCCCCGCATGAGTGCCATTACTCCCTACGATTGGGCTACTATAGCTTTTGTCATTGGCGTCGCATTTTTATGTGCCTTTATGTTAACTGTGCCTTTGCTACTGGGTGGAAAATCCTGGGGGCGTGCAAAACAGGACCAGTTTGAATCAGGCGTAGTAAGTGCCGGTGGTGCACGTATTCGTTTGTCTGCCAAGTTCTATCTTGTTGCAATTTTCTTCGTGGTGTTCGATTTGGAGGCACTGTATCTTTATGCATGGTCTACCTCTGTCCGCGAAGTGGGTTGGATAGGTTTTACCACGGCAGCTGTTTTTATTTTGGTGTTATTGATTGGTCTGGTCTACGAGATGAGTACCGGTGCATTAAACTGGGCACCTTCAGATCGTCGTAAGGCTGCCGGCATTAAGCCGAAAATTGGTTCACCAAATATGGATATTGCTGAGATTACACGATTTAATTCCATTGATGAGCTTGTTCAAGATCCTACAGGTAAAGTTCCTGCACAATCAGCAGTGAAACACCCTCAGGTTAAGCTTGAATCTCTCAAAAATAGTAAGGAGTAATACGGGATGAAATATACCCTTACCCGTGCGAATCCTAATGCGGATCAATATCCTCTTCAAGAGCGTCAAGTGGTTAATGACCCGCTTGAAGATGAAGTGAATAAAAATGTCTTCCTCACCAAGTTGGAAGACATTGCGCATACTGCGGTCAACTGGGGACGTAAAAACTCGGTTTGGCCATTTAACTTTGGTACCTCCTGCTGTTATGTCGAATATGCAACGACTTTGACAGGCGTGCATGATATGTCACGTTTTGGTGCAGAAGTTATTCGTGCATCGCCACGTCAGGCAGATCTGATGATTGTTGCGGGAACCTGCTTTATCAAAATGGCTCCGGTTATTCAGCGCCTTTATGAACAGATGCTGGAACCGAAATGGGTAATCTCAATGGGTGCCTGTGCAAACTCTGGCGGTATGTACGATATCTATTCCGTTGTACAGGGTGTGGATAAAATTATTCCTGTCGATGTTTATGTACCAGGCTGTCCGCCACGTCCTGAAGCATTGATTCAAGCATTGTTGCTATTACAAGACCAAATTCAGTTGGAACGTCGTCCTTTATCTGCCGTCATTGGTGATGATCTCAAGCCTGTTTACAAGCCGAAGATGATGCCTGAACGTGACCGCAAAAATGCCGAACGTATCGCAGTGAAAAACTTGCGTTCAATGGATGAAATTAAGTAATAGAGCTGACAAAAACAAAATGACTGTGCATCTGCACAGTATTGTCAGTTTAGCGAACCGAATTTTTTTAAAAATAGGAAGCCAAGCCAATGGCTGAAACTGAAATTGCTATGCCAGAAGCGGAAGTGGATACACGTCCAGCATTTGCAATTGTAGAAGAGTTAAAAACCAAGTTTGGTGAAAACTTCTACGTGCAAACGACGTTTGATAATTTCCCGACTGTCTGGGTTGAGCGTTCTCGCATACTCGAAGTTCTGATGTTTTTAAGGACAGTTCCACGTCCTTATGTGATGCTATTTGACTTGTCTGCAATGGATGAGCGCTTGCGTACACATCGTGAAGGATTGCCTGCATCAGATTTTACCGTGTTCTATCACCTGTTGTCGCTGGAACGTAATAGCGATATCCGGATCAAAGTCGCGCTGAATGAAGATGATTTGAATGTTCCGACTGCCACCAATATCTGGCCAAATGCCAACTGGTATGAACGTGAAGCGTATGACATGTTCGGTATCAAGTTCGATGGTCATCCGATGTTACGTCGTATTCTGTTGCCAACTTATTGGGAAGGTCATCCGCTACGTAAGGAATATTCTGCACGTGCGACTGAATATACTCCGTATATGCAGAATCAGGCCAAACAGGATTTTGAACAGGAACATTTACGCTTTGTACCTGAAGACTGGGGCTTAAAGCGCGGCAATAAGGATGAGGACTTTATGTTCCTGAACCTTGGGCCAAACCATCCTTCTGCACACGGGGCATTCCGTGTGATCTTGCAGCTTGATGGCGAAGAAGTGCTGGATTGTGTGCCGGATATCGGTTATCACCATCGTGGTGTGGAAAAAATGGCTGAACGTCAAACATGGCATTCATTCATTCCATATACCGACCGTGTTGATTATCTCGGTGGTGTTGCACAAAACATGCCGTATGTGATGGCTGTTGAGCAAATGGCAGGAATCACTGTGCCGGATCGTGCGCAATGTATTCGTGTCATGCTGTGTGAATTATTCCGTATCAATAACCACTTGCTTTATATCGGAACAGCAATTCAAGATACCGGTGGTATGACACCGGTATTTTATATGTTTGCCGACCGTCAGAAAATTTATGATGCGATTGAAGCGATTACTGGTTTCCGTATGCATCCGGCCTGGTTCCGTATCGGTGGCACAGCGCATGATTTGCCGAATAACTGGCAAAAGCTGATCAAGGATATTCTGGACTGGATGCCAAAACGTCTGGACGAATACCACAAAGCAGCATTGAAAAACTCCGTGTTTCAGGGACGTACCAAGAATGTGGCACAGTATGATGCCAAGTCTGCACTGGCATGGGGTGTAACAGGTACAGGTTTACGTGCTACGGGTATTGATTTTGATGTGCGCAAATATCGTCCATACAGTGGTTACGAAAATTATGATTTTGAAGTCCCTGTTGAGTATGAAGGCGATGCGTTTGCCCGTGTCATGGTGCATTTCCATGAAATTCGTGAATCATTGAAGATTGTTAAACAGTGTCTGGATCATATGCCATCAGGTCCTTATAAGGCAGATCATCCACTGGCTGTTCCACCGCCAAAAGACAAGACTTTACAGGATATTGAAACCTTGATTACGCACTTCCTGAGTGTGTCATGGGGACCTGTTATGCCTGCGGGCGAGTCGTCATTTATGGCAGAAGTGGTGAAAGGTGCAAGTACCTATTACCTGACGTCGGATAAGGCAACCATGAGTTATCGTACCCGTATCCGTACACCGACATTCACGCACTTACAGCAAATTCCTTCAGTGATTAACGGTAGTTTGGTTTCTGACTTAATCATTTATTTGGCAACCATTGACGTGGTTATGGCAGATGTGGATCGCTAGGGGTAACGTATTATGATGATTTTGACTGATAAAAAGCCTCGTGTGAATGTGGAAGGGATTTTGACCAGTGAAGAAATTCACGAGATTGATCATCACATTCACCATTATCCGGATCCACGTGCAGCGTCACTGGATGCCTTGAAATGTGTACAGCGCCGTAATGGCTGGGTTGATGATGCACAGGTGAATGCCATTGCACAACTGCTGGGTATTACTGTGGCAGATCTTGAAGGTGTGGCAACATTCTATAACCGCATCTACCGTCGTCCCGTAGGCCGTCATGTGATTTTATTGTGTGATTCTATCGCCTGCTTTCTGATGGGTGCTGAAACACTGGCAGAAGCATTCCAGCGTGAACTGGGTATCCAGTTTGGTCAGACCACTGCCGATGGACGTTTTACCTTGTTGCCAATTTGCTGTCTGGGTAATTGCGACAAAGGACCAACACTTATGATTGATGAAGATACACATGGTCTAGTTGCTGTATCTTCGGTCAAACAGTTATTGGAGAAGTATGTATGAATACTGAACCAAAACCGATTTATGGCGACGGCAATCCGGAAACGCATCCTTTAACATGGCGTTTAAGCAAACAGGATCATGTTCGCAGTGCAGATGATTATGAAGCACTGGAAGGTTATGCTGGCTTTAAAAAGGCCATTGCCATGCAACCTTCAGAAGTACTGGAAGTAGTGAAAGCTGCTACAGTCAAAGGGCGTGGTGGTGCAGGTTTCCCTGCCGGAATCAAATGGTCGTTGATGGCACCGAATGACGGTGGTCCGCGCTATTTGATCTGTAATGCCGATGAGATGGAACCTGGAACCTTTAAAGACCGCTTGTTGATGGAGCGTTTGCCACATCAATTAATTGAAGGTATGTTGATTGCAGGTTATACCCTTGAAGCGACTCAGGGCTATATCTTTATTCGCGGTGAATATATTGAAGCGGCGAAGTATTTGAATGAAGCACTGGAACAAATTCGTGCCAAAGGTTATCTCGGTGAAAATATTCTGGGAACTGGCTGGAATTTTGACTTACATGTGCATACCGGTGCAGGACGTTATATCTGTGGTGAAGAAACCGCATTGATCAACTCGCTGGAAGGGCGTCGTGCCAATCCACGGACCAAACCACCATTTCCGCAGGTTGCAGGTGCATGGGGTCGCCCAACCATCGTGAATAACGTGGAAACTTATAATAACTTGCCAGCGATTATGCTCCGTGGTCCAGAATGGTATATCGGCTTATCGGCTGGTAAATCCAAAGATCCAGGCACAAAAATCTATGGTGCTTCCGGTAAAGTCAATTTCCCGGGACTATGGGAATTGCCATTTGGTACTACCGCACGTGAAGTGATCGAAGAGCATGCCGGCGGTATGCGCGATGGTCTGAAACTTAAAGCATGGTTACCGGGTGGTGCATCGACCGACTTTCTTGCCGCAGAGCACATTGATCTGCCGATGGACTCGGAAAGTATCATGAAAGCAGGTTCACGTTTGGGGACATGCCTGCTGATGGTGGTTGATGAAACCCAGTGTATGGTTTCCGCAGTGCGTAATCTTGAAGAGTTTTTTGCACGTGAATCCTGTGGCTGGTGTACCCCATGTCGTGATGGTTTACCATGGGCAGTAAAAGCACTTAAAGCCCTCGAAAATGGTGACGGCACCATGGAAGATATACAGCATCTTCAGGAACTCACCAGAAAATTATGGATTGGTAAAACCTTCTGTGCCCATGCGCCCGGTGCAATGGAACCGTTAATGGGTGCATTAAAATATTTCCGTAGCGAGTTTGAAGCAAAAGTGACCAATCGTCCGGTTGCTCAAGCCAGCCACGTTGAACAAGTTTAAGGAATTCGACTATGGCTACAATTCATGTCGATGGAAAACAATATGAGGTCAATGGCTCAGAGAACCTGCTACAAGCATGTTTGTCTCTGGGGATTGATATTCCTTATTTTTGTTGGCACCCATCCTTAGGTTCAGTTGGTTCTTGTCGTCAATGTGCAGTCACGCAGTATGCAAATCCTGAAGACACACGCGGACGTCTGGTGATGTCATGTATGACACCAGCGGCTGACAATACCTATATTTCGATTGAAGACAAAGAAGCAGTTGATTTCCGTGCTTCGATTGTTGAATTACTAATGACCAACCATCCACACGATTGTCCAGTGTGTGAAGAGGGTGGTCATTGTCATTTACAAGATATGACAGTGATGACACAACATGATCGTCGTCGCTATCGTTTCACCAAACGTACCCATCATAATCAGGAACTGGGTTCGTTTATTGCACATGAAATGAATCGTTGTATCGCGTGCTATCGTTGTGTGCGTTACTACAAGGATTATGCTGGCGGCACCGACTTTGGTGTGTATGCCAATGCATCTCGGGTTTATTTTGGCCGTCCTGAATCAGGTACGCTGGAATCGGAATTTTCAGGCAACCTGACCGAAGTTTGTCCAACAGGTGTATTTACCGATAAAACTCATTCCGAACGTTATAACCGTAAATGGGACATGCAGTATGCGCCTAGCGTATGTCAGGGCTGTTCTTCCGGTTGTAATATTTCACCGGGTGAACGCTATGGTGAATTACGTCGTGTCGAAAACCGTTTTAATGGTGAAGTCAATCAATACTTCCTGTGTGATAAAGGACGTTTTGGTACTGGTTATGTCAACCGTACCGATCGTCCACGTCAGCCACAATTACGTGCCAATGGCAATGTGGTGACTTTATCCACTGATGAAGCACTGGATCAGGTGTTACTCAACTTAAAAGGCAAAAAAGTCCTCGGTATTGGTTCACCACGTGCCAGTCTGGAATCCAACTATGCACTTCGTGAACTGGTAGGACGTGAGCATTACTCCACTGGGATGAGTCAGAAAGAACAATCTCTGGTGGAACTGGCTGCGGACATCATGCAAAGTGAAGGGATTTATAATCCTGGTATGCGTGAAGTAGAAAGCTACGATGCGGTATTGATTCTGGGCGAAGATTTAACCCAGACTGCACCACGTATGGCATTGTCGGTACGTCAGGCAGCAAAAAACAAAGCCAAGCAAATGGCAGCGGAAAAACGCACACAGGAATGGCTGGCAGAACCGGTACAACGTATCGGACAACATGCCAAATCACCAGTGTATATTCTGGCAGCAACACAAACTCGCTTGTCTGATATTGCAGAAGCAGAAGTGGTTGCATCGCCGAATGATATTGCCCGTTTAGGTTTTGCCGTGGCTGCTGCATTAAAAGGTGAAACACTGACTGGTTTGGCTGATGATGCAAAAGCATTTGCACAAACTATGGCAGATACCTTAAAAGCTGCGAAAAAACCATTGGTGATTTCAGGCACCAGTTTACAGGATCCGGCAATCATCGAGGCAGCAGCAGCAGTTGCACAAGCCTTGGGTGAACCTGCTGGCTTAAGCCTGACTGTACCAGAAGTCAATTCAATGGGCTTGGCAATTTTCGGTGGTTTAAGTCTGGAACAGGCATTTGCACAAGATTACGACACAGTGGTGATTATCGAAAATGACCTTTTCCGTCGTTTACCTGCGGTACAAGTTAAAGCTGCGCTCAATAAAGCACAATGTGTCATTACACTGGATCACAGTGAAACCGAAACAGTAAAAGCGTCTGATTATGTCTTGTCTGCGGCCAGCTTTGCCGAAGGTGATGGTACAGTCGTGAGTCAGGAAGGTCGTGCACAACGCTTCTACCAAGTTTATGATCCTGCTTATTACAAACCTGAATATGTGATCAAGGAATCTTGGCGCTGGTTGCATGCCATTAAAACTGAACTGGATGGTCGTGAGATTTCATGGACCTTGCTGGATCATGTGATTGAAGATGTGGCGCGTTCTACACCGCAACTGGAAGCTGTACGTGAGGTTGCACCTGATGCCAATTATCGTATTCATGGTCTGAAAATTGCTCGTGAACCACGCCGTTATTCTGGTCGTACCGCAATGCGTGCACCTATTTCTGTGCATGAACCCAAACAGCCGGTTGATGTTGATTCTGCCTTGACTTTCTCTATGGAAGGTTATGTTGGTCCACAAAAAGAATCTTCACTGATTCCATTTGCATGGGCACCGGGTTGGAACTCACCACAATCCTGGAATAAATATCAGGATGAAGTTGGTGGTCACTTAAAAGGCGGTGATTCTGGCGTGCGTTTATTTGATCGTTTGCCAAAACGTCCTGCGCGTAGTTATGTGGCACCAAATGCTGTCGTTGAAAATCCGGATGTTTTCCGTCTGGTACCGATGCATCATATTTTTGCTTCAGGTGAATTTACGGTGAAAACACCTGCCATGCAATCTCGTATTCCCGAAGCTGTTTTTGCAGTTGGGGAACAGGATGCAGCACGCTTGAATTTGCAGGATGGTCAGCGTATTACAGTAAAAGCAGGTGACAGCATTGTGAACTTGCCGATTCAGGTGATTGAATACTTACCAACGGGTTATATTGGTTATCCGATTGGTCAGGCACCTACAGTATCTCTTGCCGAACCTGTAGCAATCTCAGTCGAAGCACAAGCGGTAGGAGTGTAATCATGAACGAATCTTTACGCGTTCTGCCGACTTGGGTTGCAGGCTATGAAACTGCCTTTTTGGTGATTCAGGCGATTGTGATCTTGCTGGTCGTTGTCGTGATGGCTGCGTTGATGTCATTTATCGAGCGTCGTTTGCTCGGTTTATGGCAAGACCGTTACGGTCCAAACCGTGTTGGTCCTTTCGGGATGTTCCAGATCGTTGCCGACATGTTGAAAATCATGTTTAAAGAAGACTGGACGCCTAAATTTGTTGATAAATTGACGTTCCGTTTGGCACCTGCGGTGGCGATGGCGACTGCGGTATTATCCTTTATGGTGATTCCGGTGAGTCCATCACTGGGTGTGGCAGACATGAACATTGGCCTATTGTTCTTTATGGCAATGGCTGGTATTGCTGTCTATGCAGTGTTATTTGGTGGCTGGTCTTCCAATAACAAATACGCCTTACTTGGTGGTTTACGTTCTGCGGCACAAACCATTTCTTATGAAGTCTTTTTAGGGATTTCATTAATGGGTGTGGTGGCGATTGCCGGCTCATTCAACCTGCGTGAAATTGTTGAAGCGCAGCGTGATGTCTGGTTTGTGATTCCACAATTTTTAGGTTTCCTCATCTTTGTGGTGGCTGGTGTTGCAGTAACACACCGTCATCCATTTGACCAACCGGAAGCCGAGCAGGAACTGGCAGAAGGTTATCACGTCGAATATGGTGGTATGAAATGGGGGATGTTCTTCGTTGCCGAATATGTCAACATCATCCTGATTTCTGCATTGATGACCACATTATTCTTCGGTGGATGGCTTGCGCCGTTTAATCTCGAAATTCCATTTATTCCACCAATCTTCTGGTTCGTGATCAAAACATTGTTCTTTATGATGATGTTTATCCTGGCGCGTGGTTCGTTAATTCGTCCGCGTTATGATCAGGTGATGAACTTCGGTTGGAAAATATGCTTGCCACTGGCACTTGTAAATTTACTGGTGACCGGCGCAGTTATTCTGTGGTTGAACTAAGGAGGCAGGAAGAATGATTAAAATATTAGCTTCCTTAGGGAAGGTTGTAATTGGTGCAGGAACGATTGTACGTTCTTTATGGATGGTGTTCAGCCATGCAACACGTCCGCGTGACACCATTTTATATCCGGAAGTGAAGGGTGAAGATATTGTTCCGCCACGTTATCGTGGACGAATCGTACTGACCCGTGATCCGGATGGTGAAGAGCGTTGTGTGGCCTGTAACTTATGTGCTGTGGCATGTCCGGTGGGCTGTATTTCTCTGCAAAAAGCAGAAAAAGAAGATGGTCGCTGGTATCCGGAATTTTTCCGTATCAATTTCTCACGTTGTATTTTCTGCGGAATGTGTGAAGAAGCATGTCCAACCACTGCGATTCAACTAACACCGGATTTTGAGCTGGGTGAATATGTGCGTCAGGATCTGGTGTATGAGAAAGAAAACTTACTCATTTCTGGTCCAGGTAAATATCCGGATTATAACTTTTATCGTGTAACAGGTATGGCTGTGGCAGGTAAAGAAAAAGGTCAGGCACAAAAAGAAAGTGCACCGATTGATACACGGAGCTTATTACCATGATGTGGCCATTTTACTTAATGGCTCTTGTGGCCATTATCTCTACGATTCGAGTGATTACCAACTCGAATCCTGTACATGCTCTGTTAAGTTTGATTATTTCCTTACTTGCAGTTGCGGGTATTTTCTTTATCGTGGGTGCACCGTTTGCCGGTGCACTGGAAATCATTGTTTATGCGGGTGCGATCATGGTGTTGTTCGTATTCGTGGTAATGATGCTCAACCTTGGCTCACATACGGTTGCTCAGGAAAAATCCTGGTTGACTTCTGAAACTTGGGCATATCCGGCAGCCATGAGTTTTATCATGGGATTGATTCTGGTATGGACATTGAGCCATAGCACAACCGATGCTGTGATGGGACAACAATTGATTGGTCCAAAACAGGTGGGTATCGCCCTATTTACCAAATATTTATTATTGGTAGAAGTGGCTGCATTGCTTTTACTTGCATCATTGGTGGCTGCTTACCATCTGGGGAAACGTGGCTTAGGTGATGGGCAGAGTGAAAATTATAGCGAAGACAAGAAGGAGCAAGGCTAATGGGACATATTCCTTTAGAGCATGGCTTAATCCTTGCGACGATTTTATTCGCTTTAGGATTCTGCGGTGTCATGGTGCGTCGTAATGTATTGTTCATCCTAATGAGTCTTGAAGTGATGATGAATGCGGCAGCACTGGCGTTTGTACTGGCAGGTAGTGCTTGGGGACAGGCGGATGGACAGATTATGTTTATCTTTATTCTGACGCTTGCAGCAGCAGAGGCCTGTATCGGTTTGGCGATCGTACTTCAGTTTTATCACCGCTTCCATCACTTGGATGTGGATGCAGCTAGTGAGATGCGCGGATGAGTTATTTATATTTAACAATTCTTTTTCCGCTAATTGGTTTTATCTTATTGGCGGCAGGGCGTGATAAGCTCTCTGAAAATGTAGCAGCAGTGATTGGTGTTGGGGCAGTGGGGTTGTCTGCACTGGCTGCACTGTTTGCAGGTATTGATTTTTACAATGTCAAAGCTGCTTTGCCAGCAGATTCTACGGTGCTGGGTTTTAATCAGCATTTATGGACATGGTTCAATGTTGGTGGTTTTGCACCGGCGATAGGCTTACATCTTGATGGTTTGTCATTATTGATGACCGGTATGATTACTGGTGTAGGTTTTCTGATCCATATTTTCGCATCATGGTATATGCGTGGTGAAGAAGGCTATGCGCGTTTCTTCTCTTATTTCAACCTGTTTGTGGCAAGCATGTTGGTGCTTGTACTGGGTGATAACCTTGCGTTGTTATTCCTGGGTTGGGAGGGTGTAGGTCTGTGTTCATACCTGTTGATTGGTTTTTATTATGCCAATCCTGCCAATGGTTGGGCGGCAATTAAAGCCTTCACTGTGACCCGTGTGGGTGATGTATTTTTGCTGATTGCATTATTCCTGTTGTATCAGCAGTTTGGTACCTTGGATATTCGTACCATTGTTGACCATGCATCTACAGTATTAACCGATAGCAATATTGCATTCTGGACAGCATTGATGTTGTTTCTGGGTGCTGCGGGTAAATCTGCACAAATTCCATTACAAACCTGGCTTGCCGATGCGATGGCAGGTCCGACACCAGTTTCTGCATTGATCCATGCAGCAACGATGGTCACTGCCGGGGTATATTTAACCAGCCGTTTATTCAGCGTGTTTGAAATGGCGCCTGAGATTTTACAATTTATCTCAATTGTTGGTGCGATTACATTGCTGGTTGCTGGTTTTGCGGCACTGGTACAAACCGATATCAAACGTATTTTGGCTTACTCGACCATGAGTCAGCTCGGTTATATGTTTATGGCGGTTGGTGCAGAAGCCTATCAGGCTGGTTTGTTCCATATGCTGGCACACGCATTCTTCAAGGCATTATTATTCTTGTCTTCCGGTGCGGTGATTTTGGCATGTCATCACGAGCAAAACATTCTCAAAATGGGTGGCCTGTGGAAAAAGATTCCATTTGTCTTTGCCTGTTTTGTGGTTGGTGGCGGTGCTTTGGCTGCGCTTCCATTTATTACCGTCGGGTTCTTCTCCAAAGATGCGATTCTGGGTGCGGTCTATGCCCATGCAACGATGGCCAACTTACCACTGTATAACACTTTATACTGGGTTGGTGTGATCGGTGCTTTCCTTACTTCAATTTATACCTTCCGTTTAATTTGGCTGGTATTCTTTGGTCAGGAAAAAACACATGCACATGAAATCAAGGGCGTGACCTATTGGGGACCATTGTCGATCTTACTGGTTCTTTCTACTGGCGTGGGTGGTTTATTAAAAGCACCTGTGGAAAGCTTGCTGAATTCTGCCAAAATTCCTGCATTCATTATCCCAGAAAGTCTGGAACATGCAGTACATGGTGCAGAACATCTGGCTGTCGGTATTGCTTTGGCTGGCTTGTTATTGGGTGTAGTGTTGTTTGTGTTTGCATACGGTAGCGTAAAAAATATTGCAAATACTTCATTTGGTGCGGGTATCGCACATATCTGGCGTACTGCATTCGGTTTTGATGCCTTATATGACATCGTGTTTGTAAAACCATATTTATTCATGGCACGTCTATTGGGACGTGATCCGATCGATGGTTTATGGCTTGTGCTGCCTGCGCTGGTAAAAGGTGGTCATAAATTTACGAGCTGGCGTCAAACTGGTTCATTACGTGAATACGCTTCGAGTATTGGTTTAGGGGTTGTGGTGTTATTGATCATCCTCGTCATTACTCAGGTGGGGGTATAAGATGGATAACAATTTACTTCTTCCCGCACTGATTCTTGTTCCATTTATTGCAGGGTTTTTATGCTGGATTGCAGATAAAACCAGTTCAACACTGCCAAAATGGATTGCACTGATTGGTATGCTAATTACCCTTGGTTTGTCAGTGGTATTGTGGCAAACCGGTAACTATCAATTTGTGCCACAAGGTGCTGTACCGGAATGGGCTGCACAGTTTCAGGTGCAATGGATTCCAACTTTCGGTATTAGCATTCATTTGGCTGCCGATGGTTTGTCCATGCTAATGGTTGCCTTGACTGCCTTACTCGGTGTCATGGCAGTGGGTTGCTCGTGGTCTGAAATTCAAAAGAATGAAGGTTTCTTCTTCCTGAACTTGTTATGGAGTTTGGGCGGCGTTATTGGGGTCTTCCTCGCAATCGATATGTTCCTGTTCTTCTTCTTCTGGGAGATGATGCTGGTACCGATTTACTTTTTGATTGCGCTATGGGGGCACAAGGGTTCGAATGGTCGTTCCCGTGTCTATGCTGCAACCAAGTTCTTTATCTATACTCAGGTTGCCGGTTTGATCATGCTGGTCGGTATTTTGGCACTGGTATTGATCAACTATACTCAGCAATTACAGCTAACACCTGAAACTGCACGTATTACCTTTGACTATATGGATTTGCTGGGAACACAAATTCCGCATGGTTTGGATTATGCGTTAATGCTGTGCTTCTTCATCGGTTTTGCGGTGAAACTTCCAGTATTCCCGTTACATGGCTGGTTGCCGGATGCACATGCACAGGCACCTACTGCCGGTTCTGTTGACTTGGCAGGGATTCTGATCAAGACTGCGGCCTATGGTTTAATTCGTTTTACCATTCCATTCTTCCCAGAAGCTTCGGCTGAATTTGCCAATATCGCCATTATCCTTGGCTTGATTGGTATTTTCTACGGTGCATGGTGTGCATATCAGCAAACCGATATGAAACGCCTGCTAGCCTATACCTCTATTTCACATATGGGCTTTGTATTATTGGCTATCTATGCCGGTAATATTCTGAGTTATCAGGGTCTGATGGTGATGATGCTGGCACATGGTCTGTCTTCTGCGGCATTGTTCATTATGTGCGGTCAGATTTATGAGCGTTTACATACCCGTGATATGCGTTTGATGGGTGGTATGCGTGGTCAGTTCCGTTATTTACCATTCTTCCTAATGTTCTTTGTGGCAGCCCTTGTGGGTATTCCGGGTCTAGGTAACTTTATTGGTGAATTCCTGATCCTGATGGGTGCATTCAGTATCTATCCTGTATTTACTATTATCGCTGCGGTGAGTCTGGTATTTGCCGGCTTATACGGTCTGATTCTGATTCACCGTGCTTTGTTTGGTGAACCGAATGCAGAGCAAGCCCAACATTACAGCCAACCATTGAAAGATTTGTCTGCTCGTGAAATCGGCATTTTGATGGTTGCTGTGGTGGGCTTGGTATGGTTGGGTCTGTATCCGCAAACCATACTTGATGTATCAAATTCAAGCATGGAATGGATCGTAAATAGCTATTTGCCGCAGGCTGGTACACATATTGGTACTGTGGCTGAGCCTATTGCTCATCTTAACCCTACGGAGATCCAATAAGCCATGAACTTCACAATTTCATTTTCGGAGCTATTGCCATTAGCACCTGTGATGATCGTGGCAGTGACAGCGATCATCGTCATGCTTCTGGTTGCGCTCAAACGCAACCATACGCTTGCCGCAACAGTGAGTGTGATTGGTTTAAACCTTTCTGCATTCGTGATTCTGCGTGATTTATGGGTTGGTGTAGCACCAGCAAATGTCATGGGTTTATTTACTGTAGATCCATTTGCACATATTTACATGCTGATGATTCTGGTCGCAGCACTGGCATGTTGTACACTCTCACATGCCTATATCGACAGCTATAAAGACAATAAAGAAGAACTTTATATTTTATTATTGAGTTCTGTAGCGGGTGCAATGTTAATGGTATCTAGTACCCATTATGCCTCGTTCTTTATCAGTCTGGAATTGATGTCTATTCCGGTTTATGGCATGTTGGCCTATACCTATCAGCGTGGTAAATCACTGGAATCAGGGATTAAATATCTGGTGCTGTCTGCGACTGCATCTGCCATGTTGTTAATGGGTTTTGCCTACGTCTATGCCTATACAGGCGAAATGTCCTTTACTGGTTCTGCACTCAAAATTATTGAAGTCCTGCATGAACCACTGGTGGTGATGGGGCTGGCATTGGTGTTATTTGCCTGTGCATTCAAATTGTCATTGGCACCGTTTCATAAATGGACCCCTGATGTTTATCAAGGTGCGCCAACACCGATGGCAACTTTCCTTGCCACTGTGTCAAAAGTTGCCATGCTTGGTCTGTTGTTACGCTATATCCTGACTTCCGGTACGCTGGTACTGGAAGGTATGATGACAGTATTAACAGTTATCGCAGTACTCTCTATCGTTGCTGGTAACCTGCTGGCGGTCACACAAGTCAACATTAAACGTATTCTGGCGTATTCATCCATTGCACACTTTGGTTATTTACTGGTGGCATTGGTGAGTACCGATGTATCCAGTGTTAGTACTATTACCGTATATATTGCGACCTATGTTTTGACAACAATTGGTGCTTTCGGTGCAGTGTCCTTGATGTCAAGTCCATACAATAATCTGGATGAGGCAGAAAGTCTGGCAGATTATCGCGGTCTATTCTGGCGTCGTCCAATTTTGACGGCAACTTTGACCGTGATGATGTTATCGCTTGCAGGGATTCCATTAACCGCCGGCTTTATTGCAAAATTTGTGGTGGTATTGGCTGCGGTTGCTGCAACCAACTGGTTCCTGGCTGCAATGATCATTGTCGGTAGTGGTATCGGTTTGTACTATTATCTGCGTGTGATGGTGGTGATGTATATGACAGCACCTGATGTACCACGTATTGATGCACAAGGTAACTGGGGTAAAACTGCGGGTGGAGTAATGGTCTTACTTGCAGCATTACTGGTATTGGTACTCGGTGTTTATCCGGAACCTTTATTAAACTTTGCCGAAGCTGCAAAAATTGCTGTAGTGCGATAATTTAAATCGATGTTTTACAAAACCAGCGGTGACATATCGCTGGTTTTTTTATGCTTAAAGCAATTGTCGAAGTTCCCTTGCTGTGTCTTGTAATAGTGGCAGAATATTTTCAATCAGATAGTCTTGTGTGGTACGCATACTGGGCGACACAATATTCAGCGCTGCCACCACTTTGCCAAAACGGTTATAAACCGGTACCGCCAAGGCATGTACACCAAGTTCATGTTCCTCACAGGAATAGCACCAATCCTGTTCTCGAATGTCCTCTAAGAGTGCTAAAAACTGATTATTATCGGTATGTGTGTATTTAGTTAGACGTTGAAGCGGATATTTTTCCAGCCATTCCAGAATTTCCTGTTCTGATAAATGTGCCAATAAAATTTTACCTGCCGAGGTGGCATGTGCAGGTAAGCGATTGCCCAGATGTAAACCATAAGGATTGACCCGATCTGTTTGTTGGTGAGCGGCACTTCGTGCGATGGTGATTGCTTCATAACTTTCAAGCACCATCACCGAAAAAATTTGTGATGTTTGATTGGTCAGTAGATTTAACAAGGGCTGTGAAATTTTTGGTAATTGTGCGGCACCAAGATAAGCACCGGAAAATTTTAAGACTTTGGGTGTTAAATAAAAATAATGTCCATCAGATTCTAAATAGCCCAGATATTCCAGTGTGAGCAAATGGCGTCTTGCTGCTGCACGGGTCATCCCGGTTTTTTCAGCTGCCATGGAAATATTCAATCGATGTCGATCGGTACCAAAGCTGTCTAAAATTGCCATGCCTTTACTGATTCCGGCAATAAAATCCTCATGGCGAATGGTTTTTTTATTTTCATGATTGAAGATCAATTTTTCCGTGGTCATGTATATATCCTTACTTTATCCATCCTAAGTCACCATATTAATATACGTTAAAATCAGGATAAAATGTTCGATGATTAGATTTAATTACTAATGATCGAACAAAAACCGGCATAGTGACTAGTATTTCAGAACAAAATTATAAAAAATGAGCATAACGGAATGTTAAGTAAAATACTCAGGATTAGAGATTAAAAGTTTACTAGTTGCATAGTACTGATTACTCAATTTGTATTTGCATTCCAAACAAATTTTTTGTTGTGTAATGGAGTCACCCCATGATTGATAAAAGCCAGGCTTCTCTTTCGGAAGTATTGTCCCAGATAAAAGATGGAGCAACCATCATGATAGGTGGCTTTGGCACAGCAGGACAACCCGCCGAATTGATTGATGGTTTGATCGAATTGGGTGTCAAGGATCTGGTGATCGTTAATAATAATGCCGGTAATGGCGACTATGGTCTGGCCAAACTGTTAAAAACCGGTGCAGTCCGTAAAATCATTTGTTCTTTTCCACGTCAATCCGATTCTTGGGTATTTGATGAACTCTATCATGCCGGCAAAATTGAGCTTGAGTTAGTACCGCAAGGCAATCTGGCCTGCCGTATTCAGGCTGCCGGTATGGGATTGGGTGCAGTATTTACCCCAACCGGCTTTGGTACATTATTGGCTGAAGGCAAGGAAACCCGTCATATTGATGGCAAAGACTATGTACTGGAATATCCGATCAAAGCAGACTTTGCCCTGATCAAGGCACAACAGGGTGATCGCTGGGGCAATCTGGTTTACCGTAAATCGGCACGGAATTTTGGTCCGATTATGGCGATGGCTGCTGATATTACCATTGCTCAGGTTTCAGAAGTGGTAGAACTGGGCGCACTTGATCCGGAACATATCATCACCCCGGGTATTTTTGTACAACATGTGGTGGCTGTGGGTACATCACAAGGTCAAGGAGCATAAAAATGAGCTATACCAAACTGACCCGTGATCAAATTGCTGAGCGTGTGGCACAAGATATTCCCGATGGTGCTTATGTCAATCTCGGTATTGGTTTACCAACCAAAATTGCCAGTTATTTACCGTCCGATAAAGATGTGTTTTTACATTCCGAAAATGGGTTGCTGGCTTTTGGTCCACCACCAGCCAAAGGTGAGGAAGATCCGGAATTGATCAATGCCGGAAAAGAATATGTCACCATGTTACAAGGTGGTTGTTTTTTCCATCATGGTGATTCCTTTGCCATGATGCGTGGTGGACACTTGGATATCGCAGTATTAGGTGCATTCCAGATTGCTGAAAATGGTGATCTGGCCAACTGGCATACTGGAGCCAAAGACGCCATTCCTGCGGTTGGTGGTGCCATGGATCTGGCTGTGGGGGCCAAGAAAGTGTTTAT
>NZ_NEXX01000006.1 GCF_002174125.1 Acinetobacter populi | reverse complement strand
CTGCAATCAAAAAGTTATTAAAACAGGCTAATCTGACCCTGGATCAGATGGATGTGATTGAGCTGAATGAAGCGTTTGCAGCACAGGCTTTGGCAGTGACTCGTGATTTAGGATTGGCAGATGATGATACACGTATCAATCCCAATGGTGGTGCCATTGCATTGGGTCATCCATTAGGTGCTTCAGGTGCCAGACTGGTTATTACTGCCTTAAACCAACTGGAACAAACGGGTGGGAAATATGGTTTGTGTTCGATGTGTATTGGTGTAGGTCAAGGTATTGCATTGATCATTGAACGTATTGTTGAATGATGAAGTTAGCGAATCAATTTTGATTAAGGAAACGTCGTGATGAGCCAGTTATATGCCAGCCTATTTTATCAAGCAGACGTCACCGAAATTTTTAGTGACCGTGCATTGCTGTCTTATATGATTCAAGCCGAGGTGGCACTGGCAAAAGCACAGGCACAGGTCGGGGTGATTCCACAATCTGCGGCAGCGATCATTGCACAAGCGAGTGAACAGGCACTGGATCAGATTGATATGGAAGCCTTGGCAACTGCCACTGCACTGGCAGGTAATATTGCCATTCCTTTTGTCAAGCAATTGACTGCGATTGTCAAAAAAACCGATGAAGATGCGTCCCGTTATGTACATTGGGGTGCCACCAGTCAGGATATTTTAGACAGTGCTTGTATTTTACAATGTCGTGATGCTTTGAATCATGTTGAATCGCAGCTGCAACAGGCGTATCAAATTGCATTAGCGCAGGCAGAAACGTATCGTCATCAGGTGATGATCGGTCGCACTTGGTTACAGCAGGCTTTACCAATCACTTTTGGACATAAACTGGCACGCTGGGCATCTGTCTTTAAACGTGATCTGGATCGTCTGCATGCGATGAAAGCACGGGTTTTGACTGTGCAACTGGGCGGTGCAGCCGGTTCTCTGGCATCGTTACTGGATCAGGGTTCGGCTGTTGTCGAAGCCTATGCTGCAATACTGGAATTAACTGCACCACATTGTACTTGGCATGGTGAACGGGATCGTATTGTAGAAACAGCCGGTGTACTGGCCATCATTGTGGGTAATCTGGGCAAAATGGCACGTGACTGGTCATTACTGATGCAAACCGAAATTGCCGAAGTTTTTGAGCCAACTGCAAAAGGACGTGGTGGTTCTTCAACCATGCCGCATAAACGTAATCCGGTTGCAGCTGCTACGATCTTGGCAGCGGCAAACCGTGTCCCTGCATTGATGTCTAGTGTTTATCAAAGCATGGTGCAAGAGCATGAACGTAGTTTGGGTGCATGGCATGCAGAATGGTTAAGTATCCCAGAGCTGTTCAAACTCTGTGCAGGGGCACTGGAACGGACCATTGATGTCCTGCAAGGGATTGAGGTACATCCCGATGCCATGCAACGCAATATTGAATGTACGCATGGTTTGATCATGGCAGAAGCGCTGATGATGGCACTTGCACCGAAAATAGGTCGCTTAAACGCACATCATCTGGTCGAAACGGCTTGTCAGCAAGCTGTTGCACAACAACGTCATTTAAAAGCAGTGGTCATTGAAATAAGTGAGATCAATCATTATTTTAGTGCTGATCAACTGGAACAGATATTTGAACCTGCGTCTTATTTGGGCAATATTCAGGCACAAATTGATGCAGTGTTGCAAGAAGCCAAAGGAGAGGCAAAGTGAGTCAAATCACGATTACCAATCGCCAAGGGAAACACTTGGCCGTCTTTGTAGAAGGGCCTGAGCAGGCACCAGCCATTGTGTTTTCCAATTCACTGGGCACCGATTACCACATGTGGCAAGCGCAGGTTGCAGCCTTGAAGCAAAGCTATAAAGTTGTGACTTATGATACACGCGGACATGGTGCAAGTAGCCTAATAGAGCCTACATCTTTACAAAATCTGGCAGAAGATGTGATCGATATTTTAGATACTTTAAATATTGAACAGGCACATTTCTGTGGTATTTCAATGGGCGGAATAACAGCATTGGCTTTGGCCATTGATTATCCGCAACGATTTTTGAGTATTACTGTCGCCAACTCCGCAGCAAAAATCTGGACAGCCGAGGGCTGGAATAATCGTGCTGAGGCAGTAGAACGTGATGGATTGGCAGATATTGTGGCGACGACACATAGCCGCTGGTTTAGTGACAAATTTGATTATCAGCATGATGCGCTTGCATTGCAAACCATTCAAAGTCTGGCACAAACCTCTGCCCAAGGATATGCCAATGCCTGTCGTGCTTTGGCAAATGCAGATTTACGTGAACAACTGGCGCAGATTCGCCTGCCGACCTTGATCATTGCCGGTCGGTATGATCCGGTGACCACCGTTGCTGATGCCGAGTTTATGCAACAGCATATTGAGGATAGTACGCTATTGACGCTTGACGCATCTCATTTATCCAATATTGAACAACCGGCAGGATTTAATCAGGCAATTGGACAATTTATTGAGTCGATTTCAATAGTTTAAATATCTTAAAAGGACTTTCAGCCTAAGGAGGCAGATATGGCGTCTCAGGATAATGCTACTCAAAAAACGAGTATAGACGCACAGGCATTGATCAATGATGCACCACTGAGCAAATACCAATGGTTTATTGCCATCGTGTGTTTTCTGATTGTGTTTGTAGATGGAATTGACACCGCAGCCATGGGCTTTATTGCACCTGCACTGGCTGAAGACTGGGGGATTGACCGTTCACAACTTGGCCCGGTAATGAGTGCTGCCTTGGGTGGCATGATTGTTGGTGCGCTGGTATCGGGTCCAACAGCCGATCGTTTTGGCCGCAAGATTGTGTTGTCTATTTCAATGCTGATCTTTGGTGGTTTTACTTTGGCTTCGGCATATGCACAGGATTTAAATACATTGGTGGTCTTTCGTTTTCTGACCGGGATCGGGCTGGGTGCAGCAATGCCGAATGCCACCACGTTGTTTTCTGAATATTGCCCGCAACGTATTCGTTCCTTGTTGGTGACCTGTATGTTCTGTGGTTACAACCTCGGTATGGCCATGGGCGGGTTTCTCAGTAGCTGGTTAATTCCTGCCTTTGGCTGGCATAGCCTGTTTTTACTGGGTGGTTGGTCGCCATTGATTTTGATGCTGATGGTGATTTTTATCTTGCCTGAATCCTATCGTTTCCTGATTGTCAAAGGCCAGAATAATGAAAAAGTAGGGCAAATTTTAAAACGGATTGCACCAGCACAGGTTCAAGGTGTTACCGAGTTTCATGTGCCGGAAGAGAAGAATGAAGGTAACAAGAAAAATGTCTTTGCCATCATGTTCTCGGACAAATATGCCAAAGGCACATTATTACTTTGGTTCACTTATTTCATGGGACTGGTGGTGATTTATCTGTTGACCAGCTGGTTACCAACATTAATGCGTGAAACAGGCGCAACCATGGAGCGCGCGGCATTTATCGGCGGTTTATTCCAGTTTGGTGGTGTGCTGAGTGCCTTGTTTATTGGTTGGGCGATGGACCGTTTTAATCCGAATCGGATCATTGCAGGCTTTTATTTGATGGCGGGTATTTTTGCCCTGATCGTTGGGCAAAGCCTATCCAACCCGACTTTACTGGCATTTTTTATCTTATGTGCTGGGGTTGCGGTCAATGGCGCACAATCGTCGATGCCTGTGCTGAGCGCCCGTTTTTATCCAACCCAGTGCCGTGCAACAGGCGTGGCATGGATGTCCGGAATCGGACGGTTCGGTGCAGTATTTGGTGCGTGGATTGGTGCAGTCCTGCTTGGCAATGATTGGTCATTTACCATGATTCTAAGCATGTTGTTTATTCCTGCAACGGCTGCTGCAATTGCTATTTTTATTAAGTCTCGTGTTGCGCATACCGATGCAACCTGATGGAGGATTTTGTGATGAATGATGAACAACGCTACCAACAGGGTATCGCCGTGAGAACCGAAGTCCTAGGTGAAAAGCATGTCAATCGTTCACTGGACAACCTGAATGATTTTAATCAGGATTTTCAGAATTTTATCAGTCGTTTTGCCTGGGGTGAAGTATGGTCTCGTCCGGGACTGCCACGCCATACCCGTAGTCTGGTGACCATTGCCATCTTGTTGGCTTTGGGCCGTGAGGACGAATTGCGTATGCATTTGCGTGCTTGCTTTAACAATGGCGTGACCAAAGATGATTTAAAAGAATTGATTTTACATTGTTCGCTGTATGCGGGTTTACCAGCTGCGAATGCAGCGATGCATATGGCAGAAGAGGTCTTTGCCGAGCTTGGTATTGCACCGGAAAAAATCAACAAGGATTAATGAATAAAGGATTTAAAGGGAGACGATAACATGTCGCAACTTATTTTAGGCGCTTATGCACAGCGCAATACAGATGATCATCCGCCAGCATACACACCCGGCTATAAGACCAGTGTGTTACGCTCGCCCAAAAATGCCCTGATCTCGATTGCAGAAACGTTGACAGAAGTCACTGCGCCACAATTTAGTGGTGATATATTTGGTGCAAAAGATAACGATTTGATCCTGAACTATGCCAAAGATGGATTGCCAATTGGTGAGCGCGTCATCGTACATGGCTATGTGCGTGATCAATTTGGTCGTCCAGTAAAAAATGCACTGCTTGAAGTATGGCAGGCCAATGCTTCTGGTCGTTATCGTCATCCCAATGATCAGTTTATTGGTGCAATGGATCCAAACTTTGGCGGTTGTGGTCGTATGTTGACCGATGCTAATGGCTATTATGTATTTCGTACCATCAAGCCGGGTCCGTATCCATGGCGTAACCGCATCAATGAATGGCGACCTGCACATATTCACTTTTCCCTGATTGCCGATGGTTGGGCGCAGCGTTTGATTTCTCAGTTTTACTTTGAAGGCGATACCTTAATAGATTCGTGTCCAATTCTTAAAACTATTCCATCAGAAGAACAACGTCGTGCCCTGATTGCACTCGAAGATAAAAGTAATTTTATTGAATCAGATAGTCGTTGTTACCGCTTTGATATTACCCTGCGTGGTCGTCGGGCAACTTATTTTGAAAATAATTTGACTTAAGGGAGTGATTTGTATGAATGCTTGGAATTTTCAGGAATTAAAAGAAACCGCCTCACAAACCGGTGGACCATATGTGCATATTGGGTTGTTACCGAAACAGGCCAATATCGAAGTGTTTGACAATAATTTTAACAATCAGCTGGTGCAGGAACAAACCCAGGGCGAACGTATCCGTCTGGAAGGGCAAGTGTTTGATGGACTGGGTTTACCTTTGCGTGATGTGTTAATTGAAATTTGGCAAGCTGATGCCAATGGTATTTATCCAAGTCAGGCAGATACGCAAGGCAAATCAGTTGATCCAAACTTTTTGGGTTGGGGGCGTACTGGTGCAGACTTTCAAACTGGCTTTTGGCATTTTAATACCATTAAACCTGGAGCAGTGCCAGGACGCAATGGCACCAGACAGGCACCACATATTGCATTGGTGATTTTTGCCCGTGGCATCAATATCGGATTACATACCCGTGTTTATTTTGATGATGAAGCGGATGCCAATGCCAAAGATCCTATTTTAAACGGGATCGAATGGGCACCGCGTCGTCAGACGCTGATTGCAAAGCGTATTGAGCAAGATGGAGAAATCGTTTATCGCTTTGATATTCGCATTCAGGGTGAAGATGAAACGGTATTTTTTGATATCTAACGGACTTAAGCGATAGATACAGCTGTCTGAATATACAAGGAAATGTAATGTTTATACTGAAAAAAATAGCCACACAGATTTGTCTGGGTAGTACTTTAATGATGACATTGCCCTATAGTTATGCTGCGGAGACAGTTGGTCCGCAAGCTGCGAACTATGTGGTGAAAAACATCAATATTGCCGAGTTGCCTGTGAAAACCATTGTACCGATTACAGCGAGTACCGCCGCACAAGCATTGGCACAGGCCCAAGTGATTGCGGATAATCCAGATGCCGATTTGGCCGAGTTTCGGATTGATTTACTGGATTTTGCTGCTGATAGTAAAAAAGTCATCGCATTAGGCAAACAGCTGAATCAGATTCTAAAAGATAAGCCCTTGATTGCCACGATTCGTACCCACAATGAAGGTGGCAAATTAACAGTAACAGATCAGGAATACGAGAAAATTTATCGTGAATATCTGAAACAACCGTTTATGCAGCTTTTGGACATTGAAATGTTTCGTGATCAGGGCAGTGTCGAGCGACTCACTAAGTTGACGCATGATAAAAATGTGCTGGTGATCATGTCGAATCATGATTTTAATCAAACCCCTGATGAGCAGGAAATTGTCAATCGACTATTGAAACAGGATCAATTGGGGGCAGATATTCTAAAAATTGCGGTCATGCCACAGTCCAAACAAGATGTGTTTAGCTTGATGAATGCCACGTTAAAGGTGAGCCAGCAAAGTAAAAAACCTTTACTAACCATGTCGATGGGACGTTTGGGTACCATTTCCCGTATTGCTACAGCCAATATGGGCGGCAATCTGAGTTTCGGTATGATCGGTGAAGCCTCTGCACCGGGCCAAATTGATGTGACACAACTGAAGCAGTTCTTAAACACTGTTCAGCCTACACCATAATTTAAAAAGGAATTTAAATCATGAAATTGATATCTTCGGGTTTTAGTGCATTGGCGTTAGGTCTAATGCTCACCAATGTTGCCAGTGCACAAACATATATTGTTGATCGTTATCAGGACGATTCTGAAAAAGGTTCCTTGCGCTGGGCCATCGAACAGTCCAATGCAAATGCGGGACAGGACAATGAAATTCTGATTCAGGCTGTGGGACAGGCACCTTATGTGATTAAGGTGAACTCTCCTTTGCCTGCAATTAAATCATCGGTCAAAATCATCGGTACCCAATGGCAAAAAACCGGTGAATATATTGCCATAGATGGTTCAAATTATATCAAGGGTGAGGGTGCTAAAGCTTGTCCGGGTGCAAATCCTGAACAATATGGTACCAATGTTCGTACCATGACTTTACCCGGTCTGGTCTTACAGGACATTAATGGTGTGACCATTAAAGGACTGGATATTCATCATTTCTGTATTGGTGTGTTGATCAACCGTTCTAGCAATAACTTAATTCAGCATAACCGCATCAGCAATAACTATGGCGGTTCGGGTGTGATGTTGACAGGTGATGATGGTCAGGGTAATCCGACTGCAACCACCACCAATAACAACAAAATACTGGATAATTTGTTTATTGATAATGGTGACGGACTTGAATTAACCCGTGGTGCAGCGTTCAATCTGGTGGCCAATAATCATTTTATTTCCACACCTGCCAATCCTGAACCTTCTCAAGGTATTGAAATCCTTTGGGGCAATGATAATGCTGTGGTTGGCAATAAATTTGAAAATTATTCCGATGGTCTGCAAATCAACTGGGGTAAACGTAATTATATCGCCTATAACGAGCTGACCAATAATTCCCTGGGATTTAATATCACAGGCGATGGCAATATTTTTGATAGCAACAAAATACATGGCAATCGTATCGGTATTGCGATTCGTTCGGAAAAAGATGCCAATGCCAGCATTACCTTAACTAAAAACCAGATCTGGAATAATGCAAAAGATATCAAGCGTTGTGAAGCGGGTGGATCATGTGTTGCCAATCAACGTCTGGGTGCAATTGTATTTAATGTGCCTGCATTAGAGCATGAAGGATTTGTTGGTTCTCGTGGTGGTGGTGTGGTGATTGATGCCAAAAATCTGCAAAAAACCTGTACACAGCCGAATCAGCAGGACTGCAATGCAACACCCAATCAGGGCATTCAACCACCTAAATTAACACGCAGCAAAGATCAGATTCGTGTTGATGTAGTCGGACAACCTAACCAGCGTTATCAGGTTGAATTTTTTGCCAATAGTAATGCTGCATCTAATGAAGCGGAAACTTATTTGGCAACGGTGCTGATTTCAACCAATGCTACAGGACAAGGTCAGGTGACATGGAACCCGACAGTAAAATCCGGTTCAATTACCGCAACTGTTACCGATAAAAATGGGGCAACCTCTGAATTGAGTTCAGCAGTTCGCATACAATAACATAGGATTGATGCACTTATCTTTTGACTCAGGTTTGGGCGTTAAGTGCATTTTGGGGAATCGACAAGGAATTGCCATGAACAACAGCATCTCAACCAGCAGTGTATTAACTGCCTCTTTATTATTCTCATCTTTAGCAATGGCAAACCAGCCCTGGTCACAAGATCGGCAATGGCTTTTCGGGGACTGGAATGGTGAGCGTACACAACTGGAACAGCAAGGTTATAAATTTACCGCAGCCCTGATGAATCAGTCGGCTGATGGGCTGGATGGTGGCTATAAAGATAACAACGGTTTTGAAACGACCTCACAACTGACACTGGGTGCGAATTTTGATTTGGAAAAAATCGCAGATTGGCAAGATACCACAGCCGCTGTGATGATCACCAAACGTGAAGGTAAATCGCTAACCAATGAAAATATTAAAGATCCTCGTGCTAGTCAACTGGGCAATGTACAGGAAGTATATGGTCGTGGAGAAATCTGGCGTTTAACTCAGGCTTGGGTGAAAAAAGGTTTTAATGACAATCAGCTACAGCTTAAAGTCGGACGTATGGGGATGTCTGATGATTTTAACGCATCGCAATGTGAATTCCAGAATTTACTGTTATGTGGTGGGCAATTAGGTAAGTCGATCAGTTCGATTTGGTATAACTGGCCGGTAAGTGTTTGGGGAGTCAACCTTAAGTATCAGTTTGCACCAGAGTGGACTTTGGGTGTGGGCGTGTATGAAGTGAATCCCGACAATATTAAAACTGCATCGAATAGTGACGGTTTTAATCTGGATATGAACAATGTTGAAGGCGCAACGATTCCTGTAGAGTTGATCTGGAAACCCAAACTTGCATTATTCAATGCATTACCGGGTGAATATAAAATCGGCGCATTATATTCAACTGCCGATGCCAGTGATGTTGGGGTTGCAGGTAAAACTCATGATGGTAAACATAGCGTTTGGTTCAATGCACAGCAACAACTGACACAGCAAGGTGCAGATGCAAAACGTGGTTTATATGTCAGTTTTAATGCGGTGATCAATGATAAAGACACCACTGCTGTATCGAGTACACAACAGCTTTCGTTTTGGTACAAAGGACCATTTGATAGTCGTCCAAATGATTCGGTTGGCTTTGGTCTGGCAAATTATGTCGTCAATGATCGTGTCACGGATCGCCAGATTGCCACCAATAACAGTCGTGGTTATGTGGATTATGATGCATTTGCAGCGGATTATGTCCCGGTCCAAGATGACGAGTTAAATGTCGAGTTGAACTATAGCTATCAATGGTCACCGGCAGTGCTGTTACGTCCGAATTTACAATATGTTTATCAACCTGCTGGCGTTAAGGCCGTCAAGGATGCCTGGGTCGCAGGTTTAACCATGCGTATAAATTTCTAGTCCTTATTCAACTTTGTCGCTGGATTTTAATATTGGACGAAAATGATATAAGTGTTCGGAATTATGCAGAAATTAACCAGCTAAAGCCGTTATTCGGTTTTAGCTGAACTTTTTAACATGGATGTATTCTCGGAAAAAACTGGCAATTTTCCAGAAAAAATATACACATGTTGCTTGGAGTAAGATCTATGTCTGACACTCATACAAAGTCCCATATCCTATTTAAAATATGGTGTTTTATTCTGGGATTGGCCCTGTTATTGACAGGTGCATTTTATGTGATCGGTGGTGGGAAACTGGTGAGTCTCGGTGGCTCTTGGTATTTCCTGCTTGCCGGTTTATTTACTTTGGCATCCGCAGTCTTTGTTTTTAAGAAGAAGGCACTTGGTGTCTGGTTGTTTACGCTGGTATTTGTGGCAACCATCATCTGGTCATTGCTGGATGCTGGATGGGAATTCTGGCCATTATTCTCGCGTTTAATGTTTCCGGCTGGTATTTTTGCAGCATTGATGCTGACTTTACCTGCAATTCGCCGTTATCAATTTCAATCCACTCTATCTGCACCTGCATATACAATTGCCGGATTGACCATACTGGGCATGTTGATCGGTTTTTATCAGATGTTTCAGCCGCATCCGACGGTTAGCGCATCAGGTCAGGCATTGCCTTTAATCCCTGTAGATGCCGAAAAACAGCAGGTTAATTGGTCACATTATGGTAATGATGCGGGCGGTAGTCGTTTTTCTGCACTGGATCAGATTAACCGCAATAATGTTAAAAACCTTAAAGAAGTCTGGCGTTTTCGTACTGGTGATTTTACCACGGGTAGTGGTAATGGGGCAGAGGATCAACAGACACCGTTACAAGTAGGCAATAAACTGTTCCTATGTACTCCGCATAACAATATTTTTGCGCTGGATGTAGATACGGGTAAACAGTTATGGAAAGCTGAAGTCAACTCCAAAGCTGATGCTTGGGAACGTTGTCGTGGTGTGGCTTATTTTGATTCAACTCAGCCATTGATACAACCGACACTCGCCGGTGCAACACCAGTAAAAGCAGTTGCCAGCAATACAAGCTGCTTGCGTCGTGTCTATACCAATACGCCTGATGGTCGTTTAATTGCTGTCAATGCAGATACTGGCGAGCGTTGTACGGATTTTGGTGTAAACGGTACGGTTGATCTATTACAGGGTCTGGGTGATGGTACCAAAGCCCCTCGTTTTGAAGTCACTTCTGCACCGACAGTTGCCGGCACGGTGCTTGTTGTGGGAAGTCGTATTGCCGATAATGTGGCAGCAGACATGCCGGGTGGCGTTATCCGAGCCTATGATGTGATTACCGGGGAGTTACGCTGGGCATTTGATCCACGTAATCCTGATCCAAACTATATCTTAAAACCGGGTGAAACGTACAAACGTAGTTCTGCAAATTCATGGGCAGCCATGTCTTATGATCCACAAATGAATACCGTATTTCTGCCGATGGGAAGTTCTTCGGTTGACATATGGGGTGGCAATCGTCAACCTCTGGATCATAAATATAATACTTCTGTACTTGCACTCGATGCCACGACTGGGAAAGAAAAATGGGTTTATCAAACCGTTCATAATGATCTATGGGATTTTGACTTGCCGATGCAACCTAGTCTGGTTGATTTTCCAATGCAGGATGGCAGCAACAAACCTGCGGTTGTGATTGGAACTAAATCAGGCCAATTCTTTGTACTGGATCGTGTCACAGGCAAGCCGCTGACCAAAGTAGTTGAACAGGCAGTAAAACCAGCAGATATTCCTGATGAGCAATATAGTGCAACACAGCCGCGTTCGGTTGAAATGCCACAAATTGGCAATCAGACCTTAACAGAATCAGACATGTGGGGTGCCACACCGTTTGATCAATTGATGTGCCGGATTAGCTTTAAATCCATGCGTTATGAAGGTTTATATACTGCGCCCGGTAAGGATGTTTCATTAAGCTTTCCAGGCTCTTTGGGCGGCATGAACTGGGGTAGTATTGCATTTGATCCAACCCATCAGTATATGTTTGTCAATGACATGCGTTTGGGGCTATGGATTCAATTGATTGCACAAAGTCCGGAAGATTTGGCACTGGAAGCCAATGGTGGTGAGAGCGTCAATACTGGTATGGGGGCAGTACCGATGAAAGGTACACCTTATAAAGTTGTCAAGGATCGGTTCTGGTCGAAACTGAATATTCCGTGCCAAAAACCACCCTATGGCACTATGACCGCAATTGATATGAAAACTCGTCAGATTGCATGGCAAGTTCCATTGGGTACCGTACAGGATACCGGACCTTTAGGCATTAAAATGGGATTAAAAGTACCCATTGGCATGCCAACCATTGGTGGTCCAATGGCGACACAAGGTGGACTAGTGTTCTTTGCAGCGACACAGGATTATTACCTACGTGCGTTTGATTCATCAAATGGTCGTGAGTTGTGGAAATCCCGTTTACCTGTAGGCAGTCAGGGTACACCAATCTCTTATCGTTCGGCAAAAACCGGTAAACAATATGTGGTGATCTCGGCTGGCGGTGCGCGTCAATCTCCAGATCATGGTGATTATGTGATTGCCTATGCCTTGCCGGATTAATCGATAAAGCCAACTTTTTATGTCATATCCGACGCCTGATTGAATGAAATATTTGATCAGGCATTTTTTATTAAAGCAATCTGAACCGATTGATCATTCATAGATGAATCAGGTGTCGATTAAAATTAATTCATTAAAAACAATCTCTGGATATTTCAGGCTAAAACCTTGGTGATCAGATTAAAAAATCCCTATAATAGCGTTTTGATTTAAATTTAAGGTAACGTCCTGTGCCGATACAAGAAATTCGCCATCCATTGATTCGTCATAAACTTGGTTTATTACGTCGCTCTGATATTAGTACCAAGAATTTTAGAGAGTTGGCACAAGAAGTCACGATGTTACTGACCTATGAAGCCACCAAAGATTTACAACTGGAAGATCATGTGATTGATGGCTGGGCTGGAAAAGTGCATTCAGAGCGTATTGCCGGTAAAAAAATTACAGTTGTCCCAATCTTACGTGCCGGCATTGGTATGTTAGATGGTGTGCTTAACCTGATTCCAAGTGCCAAGGTGAGTGTACTAGGGCTTGAACGTGACGAAGAAACGCTAGAAGCGCGCACTTATTATAAAAAACTGGTTCCGGATGTCTGCAATCGTATTGCCATGATTATTGATCCTATGCTGGCAACAGGAAGCTCGCTAGTGGCAGCGATCGATGTATTAAAAGCTGGTGGCTGTAAAGATATTCGGGTCATGGTTTTGGTTGCTGCACCCGAAGGTATTCAACGTGTAGAAAATGCTCATCCAGATGTGCGAATTTATACCGCATCTATCGATGATGGCCTCAATGAAAATGGTTATATCATTCCAGGTCTTGGTGATGCCGGCGATAAAATCTTTGGTAGTGTGCAGAAATAAAAAATAATGAACTAACATTAAGCCTTTTATCATCAGGAAGGCTTAATGAAAGGAATAGAATAATATGATAAAAACTGGAAAAATTAAAAAATACAATCAAGATCGTGGTTTTGGTTTTATTGAGTCAGATACGGATGGCAAAGCGATCTTTTTTCATATTAAAGATTTTCCTAAAGGTTCTTTACCTCAAATAGGAGAAGAATTAACATTTAGTGTAGGAAAAGATGGTGAAAAAATTAAAGCTGTAAATATTGTTCGGTTAGATTTTCCATTAGAAAGAAATTTAAATCATTCTGCCAAATCTCATAAAAATAATTTAAAACCTATTTATAAGAAAAAATCAGAATCAATGAGTGTTTTTTCCTTTATGAGCAGGATAATTTTAATTGGAGGAGCAGCTTTTTTTATTTATATTCAAATACAAAATTACGTTCAAAGATCTAACCTAGCTCATCAACCAATTAGCAATGAAACACTTAGAATTGCAAATCAGCAAGTAGATAGTAGCTCTAATAGTTTTACTTGTGATGGTCGAATACATTGTTCACAAATGAATTCTAAAGCTGAGGCTAATTGGTTTGTAAGAAATTGTCCCGGAACAAAAATGGATGGTGACGGAGATGGCGATGCTTGTGAAAATGATAGTCGATGGTGATATGTTAAGTAAAGAAGAAGCAATTAAGCTTCTTTTTTTACTTGATCTTCACAAAATTGCATAAATGCCTTAAGTCCAGGGCCTTGATATTTTTGACGGTGTACCAGCATAAATAAAGGGCGGGTTAATTGCCAGAATGGGGTATCCAAAATAACAACCTGATTTTTTTCAGCAAGTGGGGCAATGGCCAGTTTGGAAATACATGCAATGCCGATACCGCCTGCTACAATTTTTAAAATCGCCTCATTATGGCCTAGTGTAAGACGGATGTCGGCATCAGGCAGATCCTGCAAAATGGCATGATCAAACACTTCCCGAGTTCCCGAACCTTCTTCCCGCAAAATCCATTCTACGTTTTTAAAATCATCAATGCTGAGTTTACGTTTTAATTGTGCCAAAGGATGTGAGGGCGCACAGCATACCGCCAGTTCATCATCTTGCCAGTGAATACACTGAAGTTGCGGTAAATGACAGGAACCTTCAATCAAGGCCAAATCAAGTTGGAACTGACTGACCGCTTCTATAATTTGCCGGGTATTGCCGACCTGAAGCTGTAAATGTGCCTGCGGCTGCTGCAATAAAAAGTTTGCCATTAGATCTGGAATTAAATAATCACTGATGGTTAGGGTGGCGCCAAGACGTAAATCAATGCCCTGTAATTCACCTTTTGCGGCTTGTTCAAAAGCTTCACAGCGTCCTAGAATTTCCAATGCCTGTGGTAATAAATAGCGTCCAAGATCATTGAGTTGCAGGCGTTTACCTTGACGATCAAACAGGGGTGAACCAAGACCATCTTCCAGATCCGATAATGCCATACTCGCTGCACTTTGGGTCAGTCGAACGGCATCACTGGCACGTGTTACCGTTCCTTCTTGTGCGACCGCAACAAATACAGCCAATTGGCGAAGCGTCATACGCATAATCAGGCTCTTAAATTAAAATAGTGAGTGAATCTTTGAGTCATGCTAACATGAGTGCTTTATAGTATGCCATGAAGTTACCATGTCTGAGGAAAAATATACTTTAGAAACCGTACTTTCTGTCAAAAGATGGGCAGCGAATCTATTTAGCTTTACCATGACACGCCCATCTGCTTTTCGATTTACTGCGGGACAATTTGCACGAATCGGGATTCAGGTCGAGGGTGAACTGATTGTGCGGGCGTATTCCATTGTGTCGTCACCTTTTGATGAAACGCTGGAATTTTTTTCTATTGTCGTGCCTGAAGGTGCATTCACCTCACAATTACAATATTTAAAACCGGGCGATCAAATTTATCTGGAAAAAATTCCTTATGGATTTTTAACCTTGGCACGTTATCAAGAACCTGCACCACACGATTTATGGTTGCTGGCGACAGGAACTGGTTTGGCTCCTTTTATTTCCATGTTACAGGATTTCGAAACATGGCAAAAATATCGTCATATTGTTTTGGCATATAGTGTACGTACTCAGCAAGAGCTGGCGTATGTCGATCGAATAAATGAAATTCAAAATATCTTTGGTGAGAATGGTGCAGAATTTTGTTTTTTACCGATTATTACTCGCGATCCTTTTGCTAAACTCAATCATCGATTACCGAAATTGATCGAATCGGGTGATTTGGAACAGGAAGCCGATTTAAAATTTAATGTCGAAAGCAGCCATGTCATGCTGTGTGGTAATCCGCAAATGGTGGAAGATACCAAAGAAGCATTGAAATGCAGAGGATTGATTATGAATCGTCGTGGTGTAGGTAATATCGCGGTAGAAAACTATTGGTAATCGATAGATTGCCAACAGAAAAATATTAAAGGTATTTTTAGGAAAAATTAAGTTGTTAGCAGAGGATTTATGCTTGTGCATTATCACCTTATTTAACGTGAATTCGGGATAAGATGAGTAGAAAAAATTGATTTCGTAGCAGTGTCCGCTGCTTGTCTGAGGTTAGTAAGTTGTCTGCAAAATAATGTTTTTCAATTAATTTGTTTTTTTAGCGGTATTTGACCGAGTTTGCAGCGGACAAATGGTTTTGCCTACTTTTCCCGAAAGAAAAGTAGGTCGAACCGAAGGTTAAACCAGATATATGAACCTATAATGTAAGACTCCGTCGTGATTCTTTCATTGAAATTAATTTTATCTATATAAAACAAGTGCTTTTATCCAGAACTGATGTTTATTTACACAAACTTAAATCTAAACCTTATATCTCGAAGGACGTTATCGTGTTGTGAGGTGTAAATGAATGATATAGCAGCACAGAAAATTGGATTGATTCCTCTCAAAGCATTTTTTGTAGGCTTGGGATTGGCAATCATAGCGATTTTACTTAATCTTATTTTTCCCTATCAGAGTGGATGGCCGGCACTTTCCAGAGCTGTAGTCTTCATTTTTATTTTAATGGCTGCTGGCGTATATAGCGCCGGTTTTTTTATCGTTTCATTATATTTGTGTTGGACGTATAGCAAGCATGCCGATTTCAATGTGGTGCCAGCACAATGGGCAGCAGGGCTGTATGGTAGTACTATAATTCTTTTGCTTTTATTTTGGTTTTCAATCTAAAAATTTAATTTCAAATATATTCGATAAAAATTAATGAACAAACATATCCATAAATTCACGAATTTCCTTGATGGCATGATCGACATCGCTACATAACCAGGTTGGATCAAAAATGCTGGCGTAAGATTCCATTTGATCGGGTGCCACGACAAGGCGTATCAGACAATCTTCCTCCTGTAAGCGCCACGGAGTAAGCACCAGGTCATTATCAATAAATGCATTAAAATCATGAATATCTATAATCATGGCATTGATACATTCTGGAAATGGCATTAATGAGAATTCTTCGATACGACGACGGCAGTATTCGATATCACCCCAGGTCAATTCGGAATCAGGTTTGCAAAATTTAATAATTCCCACCAAATGTTGGTCACGTGTCTTATGTAACCAGCATTGATGACTAACATCGGTAGCGAGAGATAGACTAACAGGGATCAGGCGATAAGCCATATACGGCAACACCAATAAAAAAAGGTGAATTATTATATATGCCAATTGCTAAACTTCAAGCTAAAAAATAAGCATACAAAGTTAGCCAAAACGATACATTTTAAAACACATACACTTAGCTTGCTTTGTTAGCATAAAAAATATACGAATTACAAGGAGTAATATGCAATGACTTCACAACAACCAAGTAATGATCCCGAAGAACTGAGTCCAAAAGAAAAGACCAAACGAGTGAAGTATATCGGGATTGCAGTTGCTCTGTTTTTCATTATTTGTTTGATCATTATGTTGATTAATATCAAACCAAATCCAACGGAGTTACCGGCACAGCAAAATAATCAGCAACAGGAGCAATAGCCAAGAACGATATATGTTTAATAATCTTTTATTTGATATCAAAGTCAAGTAAAGAGTAAGTACCAATAGAGAACAAGCAACGGGCTGTCTCTATCGTCAAAAATAAATTATAAGGGGAATACTGTATATGAACGATCAATTTGGCTTTAATCACCCAGGGTCAGGGCAGAGACTTGATTTCTATTACTTTTGGGATCAATTCCATCCAATACTTGGTGCAATTGCGATCTTTATCGTGGGTTGGATTGTCGCTTTATTAATTTCTGGAGGGATTAAAAAGCTGCTTGCAAAAGTTCATCTCAATCAGAAACTTAATCAGTCAACGCAAACAGGTACAGATATTGAGCAAATTTTTGCCAGAATTATCTTTTGGTTTATTTTAATCATTGCCATTGTGGCTGGCTTAAATGTACTGAATCTGCATTCGGTGAGTGCACCATTTGCCAATATGGTCGGTGAAGTACTGGCATTCATTCCGACTTTAATTGCTGCGGCAATTGTGAGTCTGGTGGGTTGGCTAGTTGCGACACTGGTTCGTGCGGGTTTAAGTAAAGCATTGGCACGTACACAGATTGATGAAAAGCTCAGTCAGGAAGTGGGTGTTGCACCTTTAAGTAAAAATATTGCTGAAATTAGCTATTGGTTAATTTTATTAATATTTTTACCGATTGTGCTGTCGATCCTTGGCTTAAATGGTTTGCTTGCACCGGTACAGGTGATGGTGACAGAAGCGGTTTCATTTATTCCGAATCTGTTTATTGCAGGTATTATCGTTTTTGCAGGATATATTCTTGCCAAAATTGTACGTGGTATTGTGGAAGGCTTGTCCAATAGTCTGGGATTACAGACACAGGCAGAAAAAATTGGTGTATTTAAACAAACCAATTTACCAAAATTACTCGGCTCATTTGTATTTACTGTGGTGATTATTACTGCATTGATTATTGCATTTGATGCACTGGGTGTGGAATCGATTTCCCAACCTGCAACTTCAATGTTGAATCAAATTCTTGCCGCTATTCCTAATATTTTAGGCGCTGCAATTATTCTGATTATTGCCTATGTGGTTGCGCGCTTTGTTGGGCAATTGGTGGCAGAATTGCTTGCAGGTACAGGCATTGACAATATTCCGGCGAAACTGGATGTACAACGCTTTTTGGGCGAACAAAAAATTTCTAGCTTTATCGGATTTTTAATTGTGTTCTTCACCATGCTGTTTGCCACAGCAGAAGCTGCAAACCGACTGGACTTTGGTCAGGTTAGTGCTTTGATCAGTATGTTTATCCAGTTTGGTGCAAATATTCTGTTGGGTGCAGTGATTCTGGTGATCGGTTTCTGGTTAGCCAATACCGTTGCCAATGTGGTTCAACGTGGTGAATATAACAGCTCACGCTGGTTGGGTAATTTGGTTCGTATTTTGATTATGGGTCTGGTCATTGCCATGGGCTTACGTGCTATGGGTATCGCAGATTCTATTGTCAATCTCGCATTCGGTTTAACACTTGGTGGTGTAGCAGTTGCATTTGCACTGGCCTTCGGTCTTGGTGGTCGTCAGCCAGCAGAACGCTTGTTAACTAAATTGATCGATAAAGCTGAGAAAGAGGCGAATCAACCTAATCCGGTTACACCTCCGACTGACTCAAACGCAGCGGTAAATTTACCAACAGGTGTTGCAGACATTAATCTTCATCCAGAAGATGACCAACACAAACTCTAATCCCTACGCTTAAAATCAATAGATTTAAGTGTTGAGATAAAAGCCACTTCGGTGGCTTTTATTGTTTCTTCAAGGTGATCGTGGCTTAAATATATTGTTATGTAACTTGTCAGACAATTTATAAGAATAAAATTTGATCAAATATTTAAAATAATTAACTATTCATTAAATTGTGAGAGTTGGCATGAAATATCGTCCAAATGTGAAATTTATCCCAGCATTGATTGTCGGGACAATGATCTTTTTTATCGGTTCTGCCATAAAATTTGTGTTCTACCGTGATACAGAACAGGAGCAGGAAGAAAGCTTCATTGAAAATGCAAAAAGCTGATGAAAGGCTAGACGACTTCACCTGCAACAAATCCTGATGACCATGCCCACTGAAAGTTATAGCCACCCAAATGTCCTGTGACATCTAGTACTTCGCCAATAAAATATAAGCCGTGTTGTTTTTTACTTTGCATGGTTTTTGAGGATACTTCATCGGTATTTACACCACCTAAAGTAACTTCGGCAGTACGGTAACCTTCTGTGCCAGATGGCTTGACAGTAAAGTCCTGTAGTTGTCCGGCAATGTCCTGCAAAATCGCATCACTCAGTTGACCAATGTGTGTTTCACTATATTTTTGCCAAATCCAGTGCTGTAATTCCAGCACCACACTTTTGGGTAAGAACTCATTCAATAAAGTTCGCAATAAAACTTTTGGTTGTTGCTGTTTTTTTTGCAGTAAAAAATCTATGACATCCAGTTGGGGGAGAAAGTTAATCTGAAAGGCTTGTCCAACATCCCAATAATTGGACAGTTGTAAACTGCTGGGGCCGCTTAGACCACGATGGGTAAAGAGCATGGCTTCATTAAAACTGGTTTGATCATTACTCAAGGTTACATCAATCGCATTACCACTGAGTTTTGCCGTGGTTTCTTTAAATTGATCACTAAAGGTAAATGGCACCAGACCTGCCCGCGTTGCATAGACATGATGTCCAAACTGTTTTGCAATTTGATAGCCGATACCAGAACCGCCCAAACTTGGAATGGATAAACCACCACTGGCAATCACCAGTGATTCACATTGAAATTGACCGCGATTACTGCTGATCTGAAAATAAGCGTCTAATTTTTCAACCTGTTGTACTTCGGTGTGTGCATGAATATCAACATTTTGCGTTTGCTGACATTGATCCAGTAGCATCTCCAAAATATGTTTTGCACCATCAAGGGTAAATAGTTTGCCCAAATCACGTTCTTCATAAGCAATGTTATAATCGCAAACCATGCCGATAAAATCCCAGTTTGTATAACGGGATAAGGCAGAAATAACAAAATGCGGATTGTGACAAATATAATTTTCCGGTTCGACCGAGAGATTGGTAAAATTACATTTTCCACCACCCGACATCAGAATTTTTTTACCGATTTTATTGGCTTTTTCCAGCACTAAAACTTTGCGTCCCCGTTTGCCTGCCTGTGCGGCACACATCAATCCGGCTGCACCCGCACCAACGATAATGACATCAAAAAAAGTGTTAGACATGCCGAGCTCGCAGGATAAAACGCTAAATTATACGGTTCCTTGACATGAAAGTGTAGAAAATCATATCGAGGTATGTTATAAAAAATGATAATTATTCTTAAATAGAAAGAGACATTTTATGGATATTCATAATAACTCAACTCAGACTAGCCCTGATTTTTCCAATAATGAATCATTGCGACAATATACATTGGTGATCTATATTCTCTATGCGATCAGTATTTTGGTGGGAATTACCAGCATTGTCGCTATTATCATGAATTATATTAAACGTGAAGAAGTGCAGGGAACATGGTTACAAAGCCATTTTGACTGGCAAATCAAAACTTTTTGGTACACTTTGCTGGGCTGTATTATTGGTTTTGTCTTAATGCTGATTTTAATTGGTTATCTGGTGCTTGCAGCCGTCAGTATCTGGTTTATTTACCGTATTGTAAAAGGCTTGATTGTATTTTTGGACAATAAGCCAATTGGTAATGGCTGGTTTTAATGACTTGCGGCAAAAGCTTGTAAGCCACCAGTATGAATAAATAAAATTCGGGTTGATGCAGGAAAATAATTATCCTGTATCAGCTTGTAGAGCTGGTAGAATGCCTTGCCAGTATAAATGGGTTCCAATGGCACATCGTATTGCTGTTGGATTGTGGCAATAAAATCTGTCAGTTCGGGGTTAAATTTGCCATATCCGCCAAAAGTTTCTTCAGAATAAATAGACCAGTTATTTTTCGTGGTCCATTGCTGGATTTCTGTTGTTAAAAAATCACCTTTTAATGCACAAAATCCAATCACATGTTGCTGTGCAGAACTGCGATTGATTAAGCCAGAAATTGTGCCGCCTGTTCCTACTGCACAGCAAATCACATCAAAATTTTCCCGATCATACTCAGTTAAAATTTCCTCACAGCCTTGAACAGCCAAAGCATTGCTTCCGCCTTCGGGAATGATATAGGTGTCGGGATAACGCTGTTGTAATTGTTGTAAAAATTCGGGTGTATGTTTTAGTCGATAATCCTGCCGCGAGATAAAGTCCAGTTGCATGCCCAAATTTTTTGCAGTTGCTAAAGTGGCATTTAAGTTTTGATGCTGTAATTCTTGTCCTCGAATCACCCCGATACTGTGAAAGCCATATTCATGTGCAGCATGGGCAAGCGCAAAAATATGATTAGAATATGCACCGCCAAAACTCAAGAGCTGGTTATATCCTAGCTGTCTGGCAGCCAGCAAATTATATTTGAGTTTAAAATATTTATTACCGGAAATATGGGGATGAATCAGATCAAGTCGCTTGATCATGATGTTAATATCATTGTCGAGCGAGATTTTTTGATAAGGAATAGCAAGTACTTGATCAAACATGGAGAGAAAAACTTTAGCTTTGCTGTAATTCTTGCGACAATACTACAATATCCTGAATAAATTGAAATACGATGAATGCAAAACTGCCTTTATATGTCACCAGTGGTGAACCTGCCGGAATAGGTCCTGATATTTGCCTTGATCTGGCAGAGCGTGTTGATCAGCGACCGATTGTGGTGTTGGCAGATCGACAATTATTACAACAACGTGCCGAACGATTGGCCAAAGCGGTAGAATTGGTTGACTATTTCGGACAAACCGAGCCAAGTGCTGCTGGGCAATTATATGTGCAGCATATTCCATTAAATGTCGCGGTAACACTTGGACAACTCGATGCAGGTAATGCCGACTATGTGATTCGTCAACTTGATTTTGCAGCAGAGAAGGCATTACAGCAACAAAGTGCCGGGATCGTGACTGCACCAGTACAAAAATCGGTCATCAATGATGCAGGTCTGGCATTTAGTGGACATACCGAATTCTTTCAGGAAAAAGCTGGTGTTGCCCGTGTGGTGATGATGCTTGCCACCAAGAATTTACGGGTTGCTTTGGCGACGACACATTTGCCACTGCGTAAAGTGGCGGATGCCATTACCGAACAGCGACTAACTCAGGTGATTGATATATTAATTCATGATTTGCAAAGCAAATTTAAAATTGCCGATCCGAGAATTTTGGTTTGTGGTTTAAACCCGCATGCCGGTGAGGGTGGTTATCTGGGTGATGAAGAAATCAAGGTGATTAATCCTGTATTGCATCGCTATCAACAGCAAGGCATAAACATCAGTGATGCGATGCCGGCGGACACCTTATTTACCCCTGAGCATTTGCAGCATGCCGATGCAGTATTGGCGATGTATCACGATCAGGGCCTGCCTGTGTTAAAATCACAGGGCTTTGGTGAAGCGATCAATATTACACTGGGTTTACCTTTTATTCGTACCTCAGTCGATCATGGTACTGCCTTGAGTCTGGCTGGAACAGGACTGGCAAAAAGCTCAAGTTTGATGGTCGCAACCGATCTTGCCTTACACATGGCACAGTCTGCATAGATTTTAGAACATTGAATAAACCATTAGGAAGAATTGCATGTATCAAATTAATGCCCTAAACCCAAAAGACGAAGGGCATCAGGCGCGAAAACGCTTTGGTCAGAACTTCTTGCATGATCAGCGTGTGATCGAAAAAATTGTACGTGCAGTCAATCCACGACGTGATGATAACGTGGTGGAAATTGGACCGGGTCTGGCAGCATTAACGTCACCGCTGATTGCAGAAGTTGATCATTTGACAGTGGTTGAACTGGATCGTGACTTGGCTGCGGGTCTGCCGAATCGCGTACCACATCCTGAACGTCTCACGATTGTTGAAGCGGATGCGCTAAAGTTTGATTTTTCCAGTCTGGCAACAGAAAAGCCTTTGCGCGTGGTTGGAAACCTGCCTTATAACATTTCTACGCCTTTGCTTTTTCATCTGGTACAACAGGGTAAAGTGGTCGAGGACATGCACTTTATGCTGCAAAAAGAGGTGGTAGAACGTATTACCGCGGCACCGAACAGCAAAGAGTATGGTCGTCTTTCTGTCATGTTGCAGTATTATTGTAAGGCAACCTATTTATTTGAAGTGCCGGCAGGTGCATTTAATCCGCCGCCCAAAGTGACCAGCGCAGTATTTCGTTTGGTACCTTATCTGGATAAACCAATCATTGCGAAAAGTGAGAAAAATCTGGCAGCACTGGTTGCACATGTGTTTACCCAGCGTCGTAAAACTTTGCGTAATAGCTTAAAAGGTAAACTGGATGAAGCGGGTTTTGCACAGGCTGGCGTTGATCCGATGGCACGACCAGAAACTTTGTCTTTGACGCAATTTGTTGCCTTATCTGATGCATGTATAGAGTTATTTTAGATGAACACTGATGTTAAAAAAAATCGTCACAACTATGTGATTGGTGATTTACAAGGTTGTTTTGCTGCACTTAAAGCTTTACTCAAAGAAATTCAGTTTGATTCGGCACAGGATTTTATTTATTTTGCTGGGGATTTAGTGGCAAGAGGGGAGGATTCACTTTCTTGCCTGCGTTTTGTCAAAAAACTGTGTGATCAGGGTGCGGCTGCAACAGTCCTGGGTAATCATGATTTAACCCTGATTGCGACGGGTCGTGGCTTTAAAAAAATCAAGGAAAAAGATCATACTCAGCCTATTTTTGAGGCCATTGATGGCAGTGATTTGATTGACTGGTTACGTCATCAACCTCTATTGATTGAAATTAATGAAAATACGGTGCTAACCCATGCCGGTATTCCACATATTTGGTCATTGGCTCAAGTCAGACAATATGCCAAGGAAGTTGAGCAAGTATTGCAGTCAGATCTGGAGACACTGGACCATTTTCTGTTTGAGATGTTTGGTGCAAAACCAGATATCTGGTCTGATGATTTAAAAGGGAATGAACGATTACGTGTGATTGTCAATTATTTAACCCGGATGCGGATTATTGATCAGGCCGGACATCTGGATTTTGACTTTAAGGAAAGTTTGGATGATCCAATGCCACAAGGGTTTAAACCTTGGTTTGCATTTGAGAGTCAGATTGCAAAAACGAATGACATATTATTTGGACACTGGGCAGCATTAGAGGCCAAAGAAATTCATCCGCATATTGTTGCGCTGGATGGCGGTTGTGTCTGGGGCGGAAAGCTAGTTGCCTATGAAATCAATACTCGACAAAAATACTCAATTTTTAATCCTTTAGTCTAAGCATATTAATTGATTTTATTGTGATTTACATCACAATATATTTTTTATGAATTGGCAAAGTTTGATTGGAAAAGCGGGGTATCTATGTTAAAAATGAATAATAAAATGTAGTGTCGTTGTATTAAATACGATATGAATTTGTTTTTGGGATCATGAGTAAAATGGAAGAAAAACTTCGCAATTTAAAAGTAATGATTATTGACGATTCAAAAACGATTCGTCGAACTGCGGAAACATTGTTGCAACGTGAGGGGTGTCAGGTTGTAACTGCAATTGACGGTTTTGATGCCTTGGCAAAAATTGCCGAAACCAATCCGGATATTATTTTTGCAGACATCATGATGCCAAGGCTAGATGGTTATCAGACTTGTGCCTTGATTAAGAATAATCAAAATTATCAGAATATTCCCGTGATTATGCTGTCCAGTAAGGATGGTCTGTTTGATCAGGCAAAAGGCAAGATTGTGGGCTCGGAACAGTATCTGACGAAACCGTTTAGTAAAGAAGAGTTATTTGAAGCAATTAAGAATCATGTAGCACTGTAAGTACAAGAACAGGCGTTTATACGATTTAAAATAGGATTTTTGTATGGCTAGCATCTTAATTATTGATGATTCTCCAACCGAGACATTTCGTTTTAAAGAAATTTTAAGCAAACATGGTTTTAGCACGATTGAAGCCACCAATGGTGCAGATGGTGTCACCCTCGCAAAAACCGAACAACCCGATCTGATTCTTATGGATGTGGTGATGCCGGGTGTGAATGGATTTCAGGCAACCCGTCAAATTACCCGGGCGCCGGAGACCAAGCATATTCCAGTGGTTATTGTCAGTACCAAGGATCAGGCCACAGATCGTCTATGGGGAAAACGCCAGGGTGCCAAGGATTATCTGGTCAAACCTGTAGATGAAACCAAATTGATTGAAACCATCAATAGCTATTTGCATGTGAAATAAATTATGGCAGCTAAAGGATTTATTGAACTGCTGCGGCTGGCAGATCGTGGCAAAAAAAGACAAGTAAGCCTGATCGATTCAGAATCCAGATGGTCCGGTGTTGCATTTGAGATATTGGGTAAATATTTTGTTGCACCGCTAGGGGATGTTGCCGAAGTGATTTATCTGCCGGAGTGGACACCCATTCCAAGAACCAAAGTCTGGTCTTGTGGTGTTGCCAATCTGCGCGGAAGATTACTCTCGATTACAGATTTATCGGCGTTTATTTCAAATTCTGCAACAGAGATCAAACCGACCAGTAAAATTTTATGTTTGTCTCATCCAGAACATTATTGCGGGGTCATTGTCGATCAAGTCTTTGGTATCCAGCATTTTAATACGCAAAGCTATTTTAAAAAATCTGATGAACTGTCGGAGTATCTCAATCAATTCTGTCAGGGGTATTTTATTCATCAGAACAAACCTTGGCATGTGTTTATGCTAAGAGATTTGTTAAATAGTCAAAGTTTTATGAATCCATCATTATAGTCATAGCAGTTTTGCTAAATTATTAGGTATTTAGGGGAGAGCTTGCATGGGCTTGGGTCTAGGAAAAAACAAAAGTAATCAGGTGCGGTCTACCAATCCTGCATTCAATAAAGCAAGAAAATTATTAGATCAACTTGCCTCGTTCTTTGGTGGGGATCGACAGCAAGCGATCCGATATCTTGGTTTATTATTTGTCTCGTTGCTGGTATCCATTATTTTATTCTTTGCGGTGCTTTGGTCCAATAGTCGTGAAACAACGTTAACACGTAATATTGGAGACTTACGTTTACTGTCACAGCAAATCTCGAAACAATCCGCAGAAGCTGCTGTACAGGGTGATGAAAAAATTGTCAATGAGTTAAAGCAAAGTCAGGCTCAGTTCAATCAATCCTTGGATACTGTGGTAAATATTCACAGTAATGATGACAAAATTGAAAAACTGGTGGCGGACTGGAAGACTACCAATAGCAACATTGATTTAATTGTAAAACGTCAAAAAACCATTAGCACATTACAAGGTTTAGGTTTGCAAATTACCGAAGCCATTCCGGGAATGCAGTCCGAATATAACTTGCTGGTCGATGAAATGACACGTGCCGGTTATTCTGCTTCACAAGTTGCTTTGGCTAAAAACCAAGTCTATCTGGCCGAACGTATTTTGCGCTCCATTAATACAGTATTGACTGGGAATGAAAACTCTGTTGAATATGCCGATAACTTTAGTACCGATACTGAAACATTCGGTACCTATTTAAATGGCCAGCTCAATGGTAGTGCAGAAAACGGGGTTGAGCGTATTGGTGATCCCAAAATGCGCCAAATTCTTGAAGGTATTCAAACTGAATACAATCAAGTCTTAAAAAGTGCTGCGGTAAATGTATTGGTCAACTCTGCACCATTGCTGGAAGTGCGTCAGGCGTCATCAAAAATATTTAGTACATCTGACGAATTGCTTGCCACTTTGAATTCGCTTGCAGAAGAAACCCATTCCTACGTCACCCTGTTATCGATTCTACTGGCCATCACTGTATTGGCAGCAGCATTTGCGGTTTATAAATTACTTAACCTGCGTAACAAAGCCGACCAACAACGTGTATTGGGCTTGCAGGAAGAATATGATCGTAACCAGAATGCGATTTTACGATTACTCGATGAAATTGCCGATTTGGCAGATGGTGATTTGCGTTCGTATGCAACGGTATCCGAAGACTTTACCGGTGCAATTGCCGATTCGATTAACTTTGCGATTGACCAGTTACGTGATCTGGTTTCCCGTATCAACACGACATCGGAAGAAGTAGCAAAATACTCGCAGGAAACCCAACACATTACGATGCAATTATCAGAAGCGTCTGAACACAATGCGCAGGAAATTGCGGGGGCCTCTGCTGCGATCAATCAAATGGCAGTCTCAATTGACCAGGTATCGGCAAACTCACTGGAATCTGCCGAAGTGGCGAAACGTTCGGTTGATATCGCAACCAATGGTGCAAATGTGGTAAACCGTACCATTGAAGGGATGGATACCATTCGTGAACAGATTCAGGAAACGTCAAAACGTATTAAACGTCTAGGTGAATCTTCTCAGGAAATTGGTAACATCGTCTCGCTGATTAACGATATTGCCGACCAGACTAACATTCTGGCATTGAATGCTGCAATTCAGGCCTCTATGGCAGGGGAAGCAGGTCGTGGTTTTGCGGTGGTTGCCGATGAGGTACAACGTCTCGCAGAACGCTCTGCAACGGCAACCAAACAGATTGAATCGCTGGTAAAAACCATTCAGGCCGATACCAACGAAGCGGTGACATCAATGGAATTAACCACCACCGAGGTAGTACGGGGTACAACGCTTGCCAAAGATGCTGGTATTGCACTTGATGAGATCCAAAACGTATCGGGTACACTGGCAAGCTTGATTCAAAACATCTCTGATGCTGCGCGTGAACAGGCAGGTTCTGCAAGTCATATCTCGCAAACCATGAATGTGGTACAGGACATTACCATGCAGACTACTTCCTCTACTATGGAAGCGGCGCGTTCTGTGACTGAACTTTCGCATATGGCTGAAGCTTTACGTGAATCTGTAACTGACTTTAAGTTACCGGAAAATATGTAATTATGTTATATCAGGTGCCATCATGGGGGTGCACCTGATTGACTCCAGCTTATATTGAATAAAATGTATTTGCTCATACGAACAACAAATGGATTCTCAGATTGAAATAGAAAGATCGGGTTTGAAAATTTATTGTTCACACAGCATTTGATGGTATAGAAGAAGCAAAGCTTATGAACGAAGTTTTAAAAGAATTAATTAGTCATATTGAGCTTCCTACTGATCAATTGAAAGATCAGGACCCAGAAATTCGTGAAATTTTTATTGAAGAAGTACAGGAAATTATCGAGTTTCTGGATTTTGCATTGCCGCAGTGGCTTGATAATCCATCAAATCAGGCGATTCTGACCGATATACGTCGTTCTTTTCATACCTTAAAGGGTTCTGGTCGTATGGCGGGTGCCTTACCATCTGGTGAACTTGCCTGGGCGGTGGAGGAAATGTTAAATCGTGTGATGGCAGGGGTGATCGCACTAAACAAAGATGTACAGGAACTGGTTTATTCTGTTGCAAGCTTATATAAAACACTGGTTCAGGATTTTGAAAGCGGTGATGGTCATCAGATTGATATCCGTCCATGGATTGTGACAGCAAATCGGTTACGTGACATGCAGGAAGTTGAATCTGTATTACGTTTCACCATTGATTATTATCAAACCCAGGATATTCCGACTGAAGATGTCGGTGAAAGTATATTTGAATCTCACACATCACAGCCTGAGATTGAGGAAACGATTTCAAGTCCAGTAGAGCTTGACAAGCTTGAACCTGTAGAGGATGTGGAACATACTGAAAATATAGAAGAAATCAATCATCTCGTAAAAGGTGAAAATATAGATGATGCTGAAAGTGTAGCCGATATTGAAAGTGTCGAAGATCAAACACTGGAAATCTTTCTGGAAGAAAGTACAGAACATTTACAGATTATTTCTAGCTTTTTGCATTTACAACATGAACCTAGTGTTGAAGAATTTAACCAGTTGATCCGGGCTGTACATACGATTCGTGGTAGTTCTGGCATGGTGGGTGTTGATTCGATTTTTGCAGCCAGTAGCAATGTAGAAAATGTGTTTAAACATATTGATCAGGATCGATATCAGCAATTAAACGCAGAAAAACAGTTATTACTTGAATATCATGAATATGTGAATGCCTATATCGGTGTGTTGTCTGACGATAAGACATCTGATCAATTGGTCTTGCTAGATCAGGCTTTTGCAAATACTTTTGCTATGTTCGAGGCGGATTATGGTGCCGATAGCAATGACAATAATACGCAAGGGCTGGTTTCCAAGCTTCTGGATTTAGGGATTAATGATTTACTTGATGCCGAGTTTGCTTTTGTTGAAGAAGCCGAAGCTGGTCTAACGGGGTATTTGATCAGTTTATTAGAACAAGCTGAAGTTTTACAAACGCATTTGAATGCCAAACAAACTGAGTCCTTACGTAAAATTACCCAGTATTTAGAACAGTGTTATCAAGCCCTATTGGCTCAAGAAATTTCTGTAGAACAGCATCTGGATGTATTACAAAAAGTTCAGGCTTTACATCAATATCTGATAGAGGCTTTTGATGGTCTGGCATCAGGTCAGAATGTTGCCATTACTCATCTGGTTGAGGCTGAGTTTGAGCAAGTATTGGCAGATATTCAGGCGATTGATGTACATTATACTTCTCTAGACTTGGCGGACAGTGTATTGCCTGAAAGCGCTTCATCTGAAAGCACTTTATCTGACGATCCTGTGTTGCAAGGTAATAACACAGAACATGCAGATATCGAAAGCAGTGATCATATACAAACACAACATGCCAATACAGTATTTGATGCCGAATTGCTAGATATCTTTCTAGAAGAATCTGATGAGCTTGTGGCTGCAATGGATGCAGATTTTAATCTTTGGGAGCAGAATCCTGAAAATACACAGGTTTTAAAGGATTTATTTCGTTATTTGCATACCTTAAAAGGTGGTGCAAATATGATTCAAGCGACCCATTTAGGTGAGATTGCACATGAGCTGGAAAGTATTTATGAGCGTATCTTAAGCGGTCGGATTCAGCCGTCTGTCACAGCGATGCAAAGCATACGGTATGCACAAGATGAGATTGCTGCACGTTTGCAACGATTACGTGAGCATGCCATTGATGAGGACAATCCTGATCTGATCGCTAGTTTAAGAGCGATTTCTCATGCGGAACAATCTGGTTTACAGGCTAAACCAACCATTGTATTTGACGATGTAGACGAGAGCAACGCAGAGCAGACAGCCACATCTATATTTTCTGAGCATGTGGATTCTGTCCAGGATCAAGTGCAGGATGCCGATCAGGATCAATCTACTGCACAGCATCATTCAATTGATTTTGAATATGTTGCACCAGATTTTTCTGTTCAACAGACTTCAACTTTGGATCAGCCAGATCAGGTTATTACATCGCAAGATGAACAACACCATGCCGAATTCATGTCTGAGCCACAAGGCTTTGATGATGAGCTGCTGGACATCTTTCTGGAAGAGTCTGATGAACTGGTTGCGGCAATGGATACCGATTTCAATGCGTGGCAGCAGAATCCAGAAAATACACAACTTTTAAAAAATCTGTTTCGCTATTTGCATACCTTAAAAGGTGGGGCAAATATGGTTCAGGCAAGCCATCTTGGTGAGATTGCACATGAACTGGAAAATATTTATGAACGTGTATTGAATGGGCAAATTGTGCCTTCTACACAAGTCCTGCAAACGATTCGTTATGTACAAGATGATATTGCCATTAGATTGCAAAAATTACGTGATCAAGCCATTGATGAAGCAAATCCTGCTTTAATTGCCGATTTACATCGCATAGCAGCAGGTAAGACAGTTGCTGATTTGAGTATTCAGTCATTGGTGCAACATGACCAGTCTGAGGTTGATGCACAAATCATTGAGACTAATACGGATACAGCAACAGAAAATCTAGCCGCAGAACATATCTCAGCAGACAGTACGGCAACAGAAAATACGATTACAGATGCTGCTCAACATATTCCAGAATTGCCTGAATCTGTTAACTCTGATGTTGTAGAGCCGGTTTCTGTTGAAACTCAGGATCAACATAGCGCTGAAACAGCCTTGTTATCTGCTGAAGTACCAGTAGAAGTAGATAAGCTTGATTCTACGATTCCGCCACTGCTCGCACAGGCGATTGCTGAAGGTGATGAAGAAAAAATTGTCATTGTGGAAAGCTATATCGAAGAAGCACAGGAATTGCTGGAACAAGGCGAAACCGTATTCGAGCAATGGCGTAATGATCGTAATAACCGTCGTACTTTGCTGAATTTGCAACGTGCATATCATACCTTGAAAGGTAATTCCCGCGTTGTGCATGAACAGTTGATTGCTGATATTGCATATCAACTTGAAACAGTATTTGAGCGGTTTTCAATTCATCAATTTACATCCGAACGCTATGATCATCTAATTCAACAGGCGCAAGCCTGGTTGCATCATGCCATTTTAAATGGCAGCTTTGATGGTGCAAGTGAGTTAAAAGCGCGTCTGCAAGCGATTAAATATCAGGATTCACTGCTGCCTGCCGATGAAGAGCTGGGCAGTGAAACGATTGACTTTGCTACAGTTGTACAATATGACATGGTACAAGGTGATGGCTCGACACCACCACCGATGTATGCAGAAGTTGAGAAGAATCAGGAAACACAGGCACAGGAACAAATCCGTATTTCTGCCGATTTGGTTGAGAAAATGATTGACCTGTCTGGTGAAAGTGCCATTAACCGTTCCCGTATCGAACTGGATTTGGGACAAATGAATTTCACTTTGTCGGAAATGGAACTTGCCATTCAGCGTCTTGCGGATCAGCTGCGTCGAATGGAAGGTGAGTTGGAAACACAAATTCTGGTGAAACATGAAATAACAGGTCAGCGTTATGGTGAGTTTGATCCACTAGAAATGGACCAATATTCGGCATTGAATCAGTTGTCAAAATCACTGGCGGAATCTGCATCGGATTTAATTGATTTTAAAACCACATTATCGGAAAAAATTCGCGATACAGAGAATTTGCTATTACAGCAATCCCGTATCCAGAATGAATTACAGCAAAGTTTAATGGGTACACGTCTGGTACCATTTACCCGATTGCTACCTCGTTTACAGCGTTTAGTACGTCAGACTTCTACACAGCTGAATCGACCAGTTGAGTTGAATATTGAGAATACCGAAGGTGAGTTGGACCGTAACATTCTGGAGCGTCTGGTTTCTCCACTTGAACATATGTTGCGTAACGCAATTGACCATGGGATTGAAGATCCGGAAACCCGTAAACAACTGGGTAAATCTACAACAGGGCATATCAATTTAAATATTGCCCGTGAAGGCAATGATATTCTGGTTATTTTTTCTGATGATGGTCATGGTATTGATGTCAACGCAGTTAAGCAGAAAGCCGAGCAAAATGGCCTGATTACCCCGGGAATGCAGATCAGTGATGTCGATCTGATGCAATATATCTTCCATTCCGGATTAACGACTGCCAAAAAAGTCACGCAAATTTCTGGACGTGGTGTCGGTCTTGATGTAGTACAAAGTGAAATCAAATCACTGGGTGGTCATGTTAGTGTTAATTCGGAATTAGGTAAGGGGACAGAGTTTACCATTCGTGTACCGACTACTGTGGCAGTCAGTGATGCCTTAATGGTCCGGGTTGGTGATCAGCAATTTGCTTTACCACTTACACAAATTGAACGTATTGTCCGCGTATCACCAGTGGCATTGACCGAATATTACGACAGCAAGGCTGAACAGTTTGAGCTGGATCAGACTTCTTATCGCTTACGTTATGTCGGTGAGTTTGTGACCGGACAAGCAAAACCTGTATTTAGTAATATGGGTTCCTCCGTACCCGTAATTATTTTTAATAGTGCTGGTCGTTCGGTTGCATTACAAGTAGATCAATTGGTTGGTTCTCGTGCGCAAATTGTGATTAAACCTATTGGTAAGCAAATGTCATCCGTCGGTTCAGTCGGCGGTGCAACCATTCTTGCTGATGGTCGTGTCTGTCTGATTCTTGATGGACAGAATATTTCACGACTGGTATTAACCACTGCCCGGGCACATCGTGTTGAACATATTGTGCAGCAGCCTGTGGAAAGTCGCGTATCTCGCAGAACTGTGATGGTGGTCGATGACTCGGTAACTGTACGTAAAGTGACTTCGCGATTACTGGAACGTAACGGCTTTGATGTCGTAACGGCTAAAGATGGTGTAGAAGCGATAGAAAAACTGGCATCGATTACACCAGACTTGATGTTACTGGATATTGAAATGCCACGTATGGACGGTTTTGAAGTGGCAAATTACATCCGTCATGATTCACAACACAAGCATTTACCGATCATCATGATTACTTCACGTACCGGTGAAAAACATCGTGAACATGCCTTTAGTTTGGGTGTGAATGATTATATGGGTAAACCTTTCCAAGAAGCAGAACTTCTGGACAATATCCATAAAATTTTGGGCATGGAAAAAGTTTTTTAATTCAAAAGATGCATTTAAAAGGAGCCGATAATGCAACAGGATATTGTGCATGAGTCAGCACTGGATTTAACACAGGAACAGATTCAGCGTCTGATTGCGACATCAACAGGCTTTATCGAAGCTTACGTTATTCCTGTGTATGGCGATGCTCCAATCCTTTTGCCACAGAATATGGTGCTATCCGCAATGAATGTACCGGCAAATGTGAGTGAAGTTGAATGGCATGATAAGCATCTCCCTACGTATATAGTGCATCGACCAGAGCTACACGAGGTGACTGCACTGGTGATTGAAGGTGATGATGAGTCGACACGTTTTGCGATCCTATGTGATGCAATGCCGGATAGTATGCGCTTGCGTATTTCGGGTGTATTGGATGTGGAGAGAGAAACACCAAAATTTGTTTATCAATACGTTAAAGTGGATGAGCAACAGTATCAAATTCCACACTTAAGTAATATTCAAAAAGATTTGTTTCAGAACTAAAATTCAATCGAAACTTGCTGGTGTATTCATACAACCAGCAAGTGCTTTAAAACAAATTCTATTAAGTGAGTAAGTTGATTAGGATCTGTTCATAGATTTCGGCTAATGGTTCCAGATCATTCACGTTGACGTGCTCATTGATCTGATGGATTGTGGCATTTAACACACCGAGTTCGATCACCTGTGCGCCTGTGGGTGCAATAAAACGTCCATCAGAGGTGCCGCCACTGGTGGACAGGGTGGTTTGTCTGCCTGTTACGGTTTCAATGGCTTGTTTCGCTGCATTGACCAATTCGCCCACAGGGGTTAAAAATGGCAGTCCAGATAAAGTCCAGTCAATATGATAATCGAGTTGATATTGATCCAAAATGGCATACACGCGTTGTTGCAAGATGTCTGCTGTGACTTCGGTAGAATAGCGAAAGTTAAATGTCACTGTTAATGTGTCTGGAATGACATTGGTTGCACCAGTTCCTGCTTGAATATTGGAAATCTGGAAACTGGTGGCAGGAAAGTATTCATTGCCATTGTCCCAGACTTCTTTACACAGTGTGTCTAGTGCGCTAGCTGCCAGATGAATTGGGTTACGTGCCAGATGAGGATATGCGACGTGGCCTTGTTTGCCTTGTACCGTTAATACACCATTGAGTGAACCACGACGACCATTTTTGATAATATCACCCAATTCATTGGTACTAGAAGGTTCCCCCACTAAACACCAGGTGATTTTTTCTTGTCGTGCTTCGAGTGTTTCGACTACCTTCACTGTGCCATTAATTGAAGGGCCTTCCTCATCAGAGGTAATTAAATAGGCGATGGAACCTTGATGATCTGGATATTTTGCGACAAAACGTTCAGTTGCGACTACCATTGCGGCCAATGCAGTTTTCATGTCTGCACTACCACGTCCATATAATTTTTGATCTCGAATTTCCGGTTCAAACGGCGCAGAATCCCATGCTTCTAGTTTTCCAGTCGGGACAACATCAGTATGTCCTGCAAAGCAAAATACTGGTGAAGCAGTGCCTTTACGTGCCCATAAATTATCAACATCTTCAAAACGCATAGGTTCAATCTCAAAACCGATCTGAGTTAAGCGATCTGCAATGATGGTTTGGCAATGGTGATCTACAGGAGTAACGGAAGGTTGTTTGAGTAGTTCTAAACTTAAAGCAAGCGTATCTGAATGTTGCATGGAGAAAGGCTATACATAATGAATTATTGTAATAGTATAACAATTTTAGGCTGAAAATAACGAAAACTGCATAAAAAAATACCCCTTACAATGAATGTAAGGGGTAATGCATCTACGAAATTGTCACAGATTTAACAGCTGACACGTAGATTACAGTTTTTTCTGAGTATCCGTTGCAGCTTGTGAAACTTTATCACCCGCTTTTGAAACGTCCTCTCCAACACCTTTAAATGTGTTACAACCAGTAATTACAACAGCAGATAGAATTGCGAAAGTTGCTAGCATTTTCTTCATCAGCTTACTCCATATATTTCAATAATTGTTTGTTATGAGGATTTGTCTAAGACATGATTAGAATGCTTGATTTAATGCGGTTTTTCAGTGAAGAATAGGTTATATCTTGTTGCGTTACTGTATAAAATAAAGATTTTATGCAAATAGCACTATACTTTTATATTAAAAAGTGATTTATGCTTGGTTAAACGTAACATTAAAAGATGATTTTGTACGGCATCATAATATAATCCATCTGTCCACCAATGAATTAAATCTATATCGCTATTTTCAGTGTCGAGAAAAGGGCACAACCATTCCTGTCTATGTAAGCGTCGCCATTTGCCTTTGGTAGGAATATGATCCAGCCATTTACCCAGCCGACGAGCGCAGTTTAACCAATTTGGAATATTGGCATGATGAGTAGGTAAATAGAGTTGACCTTTAACAATGGCAGAGCGATGTTCAATCGGATAACCGAGTGCATGATCAAACTGAAATTGCTTTTGATTAAGATGATCGAGTTTATGCACAAAAGTATCTTGTGGATTTAAACCAATCCATTGATTTAAACTTAAATCGGGGGCAGCCAAATAATATTTTAAACAGACTTCCCAGTGTTCAATACGATGATTGATTTTATTTCTTAATAAAAAATCGATTTCTCCCAGCGTTTTCCCACCGCAATGACTTTGAATACTATGTCCTAATAACTCGAAATATTGATTTTGAGTATCCTGTAACCAAAACCATAATAATGCTTCAAATCTCAAACCAAGTCGGGTACTTTTAATCTTTGATAAAAACGCAATTAATTCCTGCGGGTGATGATCTAAATCATAAAGACGGGGCTGATAAGCAGCATAATAATTTTGCCATGCCTGATCATTATGCAGATCAATGGTACGGGTGAGTGTAATTTCTTCGGGAAAATGGTGAATAAGATTGGGACTGGCAATTGCAAATGCCAATTGCCTGACAATAGGCGTTTTGAAATTGAACCAAGGCTCAAAATAATGTGATGAAGACATGAGCAAAAGTGCTTTTTGAGAAAAATCTCATTGGGAAAGTATACATACTACAGAGTGAAAAACTTTATACTAGCACTATTCCTCTTTTGAGCAACTTTCATGCGTGTAATTTTTTGGCGATGCTTGGTGGTTATTTTTATCATACTGGGTGTGATAGGCGCAATTTTACCAGGAATGCCAACAACAGTATTTTTAATTCTCGCCGCATGGGCAGCATCAAAAGGGTGGCCGGAAATGGATGCATGGTTACTCAATCATCCCAAATACGGCCCTACATTAAGAAACTGGCGGGAAAATGGTACTGTACCTAGACGGGCAAAATGGATAGCGTCCATCATGATGTTGATCAGTGGAGTGATCATGTTATTCACTAATGCGCCATGGTGGGTCAAATTGTTTACAGATACAGTGATGCTGGTTGTTGCCATTTGGTTATGGTGTCGTCCGGAGCCGCAAGCACCAAAGAATGAGCAAATTGAACGTTAAATTTAACGGGCAAATTGAGGTTGTTTAAAAAAACAACGAAAGCAAACTATTTGATCTTTAAAATATTTATTTTTTAGACAATTGAACTGAAATTTTAAAAAAATGCGTAAAAGCGTTTGACAGGCGATAAAGATTCTCTATAATGCACCTCACAAACACGCTATGGGCGCTTAGCTCAGTTGGTAGAGCGTCTGCCTTACAAGCAGAATGTCGGCGGTTCGATCCCGTCAGCGCCCACCATAGTTTGTTTGAGTACAAGATTTAATGCAGCGGTAGTTCAGTTGGTTAGAATATCGGCCTGTCACGCCGAGGGTCGCGGGTTCGAGTCCCGTCCGCTGCGCCATTTAAGTTTTGTATGTGATTTAAGTTTTTTATATAGTGCAGCGGTAGTTCAGTTGGTTAGAATATCGGCCTGTCACGCCGAGGGTCGCGGGTTCGAGTCCCGTCCGCTGCGCCATTTTATAAAGACTTAAATATTTATTGATGTTCTAGATATAACGTATTACGTTTGTCTTGCGTCAAAAAATTTGATTATTAATCAAATTTTTTTCCTCAGGGCGCTTAGCTCAGTTGGTAGAGCGTCTGCCTTACAAGCAGAATGTCGGCGGTTCGATCCCGTCAGCGCCCACCACTTATCCTTTGAGTGGTTAAATATAAAAGGAAATGACCTGAATTTATGTAATAAATTCGATATGCAGCGGTAGTTCAGTTGGTTAGAATATCGGCCTGTCACGCCGAGGGTCGCGGGTTCGAGTCCCGTCCGCTGCGCCATTTTATAGGAATTTAAATTTTCTATATGGCAAGATCCTGATGATGCTTTTAGATATTACGTATTGTGTTTATCTTGCATCAAAAATTTGATTATTAATCAAATTTTTTCCTCAGGGCGCTTAGCTCAGTTGGTAGAGCGTCTGCCTTACAAGCAGAATGTCGGCGGTTCGATCCCGTCAGCGCCCACCATATTTGAATTAAAAATAATGAAAAATCCATATTTCAGTTTCTCAAAATCTCCTCAATCAAAATCTTATGCTCAAGATGAACAGTATTATGCTTTTATCGAGCAAATCATTCAGCAACAGTTTTTATGGGGTATTGCAACAGCACATTGGTCTTTGTGCTTTGATGCAGGTGGGCAAAAAGCTTTTCCTATTTGGGCAAGTGAAATCAATGCAAAGTTATGTTGTTATGAGGAATGGCAAGATTCCAAACCACAAAAAATAGCATTACAGGCATTGATGCAAGAGATCATTCCTTATTTGATCCAGCACCAATATTCGCTAGCGATCAATCGCACACCTTCTGGTGAAGCATTATTTGTTGATCCAAAACGCCTTCAGGAAGAAATTATTCTGGGGTGATTCAGTATCCTTTGCCATTTGGTAAAGTCCTTTCGTAAGTTCTTTTGATTATTTAAGCTTATTTTTATTGTTCAAGTACGATGTGCTGTACGAGATTCTTTAACACATCTAACTTTTCATTATTCTCTAAAAAATTTAATATTTACGTTCATTCATGGATTGAATGAATTGCTTACGTTAATTTAATGGATAGAAAAGAAGAAAACCTATGACCAATCCAGATCGGTACAACAGTGTGCTGTAAATCTGGATACATCACTTGAGCGCTATCGCTATTTTATTAAAAGTATTGTGGAAAAACGATGTGTTTGGGGATTGTATCACGATGGCTGGGCCATTGGTGCCACGTCCTATGGACGAAACTCTCTGCCAGTCTGGGCAGATAAAACCTTTGCGAAACTATGTCAGACTGAGGTATGGGCAAAATACCAACCTGCGGAAATGACGCTAGACAATTTCATTTTTAAGGTGTTGCCTTATGCTGCTAAAGAGAAAGTATTGTTATCAATTATGATGACACCAGAAGGGCGGAGTGTATTTCTGGAACCGAGTAAAGTATTGATGGATTTAAAAAACTATTTATATGAAATCTATACCAAATCACCAGAATTTTTTAAAGCTCATCCAGATATTCCATTACCCCGTAAGATTCGTATCCATGCCATATAAAACAAGCCCTTCATTTTATATAAAGAAGGGCTTGTTGGGGTGATTTAAGGTTTTAAATCTGGTATATCGCCTTAGTATACATCTCGACGATAACGATCTGTTTGACGTAATTCATTGAGTTTTTCTTCACCCAATATGTCAATCAGTGCCTGTTCTACGCCACTTGCCATACCATCGATGCTACCACAGATATAAATGACAGCACCTCCCTCAATCCATTCAATCACGCGTTGTTGTTGTTCAAGTAATTTATCCTGTACATAAGTACGTTGTGCCTGATCACGGGAAAATGCAAGATCAACATATTGCAGATGTTCAGTCTGTTGCCATAATTCAATTTGTTTTCGATAGAAATAGTCGACGCTGTGTTGACGTTCACCGAAAATCAACCAGTTTTGAATAAAGCCCAATTGTTCACGTTGTTTTAACAGACTAAGTAAACCGGCAATACCTGTCCCGTTACCAATAAACAGTGCAGGGCGATTATCATCAATCAGGTGGAATGATGGATTGGTACGAATGCGTGCTGGCAAGGTGATGCCTTGTTCGGCATATTCAGTTAACCAGCCGGATCCCAAACCGAACCCGTCAGCAAGTTGTTTTTGACGTACCACTAAACGAAGGAATCCTTCATTGGCAATACTGGCAATAGAGTATTCACGTGAAGGCAGATCGCTAAGTTGCAGGAGCTGTTGTTCCGAATTGGATTGAAGATCGATTGACTGCGTGAGATTCTTATAACGTAATACCTCGTAGGTTGAAGCATTATTTTCCAGTTGATGTTGCTCGATAAAGTCGGCAATACGTTGCTGGCTATTTCCTGGCTGAATTTCAGCAATGTCACCAGCATGCCAGGATTGATCATGTAAGGGTTTAAGAATCACTTCAAATGCAGGTTCCCCCAGACTGCCCTCATTGAGCAGATGGCGGGATACCAGTTGCCAGTCATCGAAGGTTTTTTCGTTAATAATTACCTGTACATCTTTATGGGTGATATTTGCCAGTGCAGTGTACCAGCGCTCTAAATCAGTTTTATTGCTATTATCTACTTCGACCAGATTAAAGACAGCTTTGGCATTGTTTTCTTTAAGCCAGTTATCCAGTCGATGACCAAAAGTACAATAAGTTTCTGGATATTCTTTAGAACCAAGGGCCAAAACAGCATATTTAAGACCATCGAATTGTGCAGCATGCGCCATATATTTTTTGACAAAACCTACTGCCAGATCCGGTGCATCACCCGTACCATAGGTACTGACTATAAACAATACACGCTGATGATCACGGATATCATCGCTGCTACAATCTTTTAGTGCTTTAACTTGTGCAGGTACACCTGCCTGTTGTAAGGCGCTAGAGGTGTTATAGGCAATTTGTTCTGCTGTACCAGTTTGGCTTGCATAGAGAATGGTCCATGCTTCGGCATTGGCATCAAGGTGAACTACATTGGACTGTTGACGTGCTGCATTGGTCAGTTTTTTCTGTTTACGGCGTTTAAGATAAAGCATCCAGCCGGTCACAAAGAATAATGGCATTGCCAGAGAGGCCAGCATGGCAAAAAACTGATAAATCGGCCCCATAAAGCTACCACGATGCACCGGTAGCATACTGCTCATGATTTTTTCGTTGAGCTTTTTATCTGCATATAATTCCATTTTTTCAATGGAAGAATTTTGGTAATCATAGGTTGCACTATTACGCGCGCGTTCATGCTGCGCAATGGCATCGACAAATGAAAGCTCAATTTTGCCATCATTTTGTTTAGGAATATTAAAGGTAATACTTGAATAATCCCGTTTTACTTTTTCTGGGAATTCTACCCATGCTTTATTTAATGCATGGCTAATTTGTTGTGATGAGATTGCTGTTTCATTATTTTGTTCACGACCAAAACCTGCATTACGGCCTTCGCCACGTTGAGCATTTTCCGTGTTGCCATTGCGATTAAAGTTGTTGCCTTCACCTCGATTCTGGCGTCCGCTATTTTCACCACGATTAGCTTGTTCAGCACGGCCCTCACCACGTGGACGCTCTCCATCGGGCTGTTGGGATCTATTATTTCCTCTTTCTCCATTTGGTGCAGCAGGGCGTTCACCACCTTGACCTTGCGGTCTTTGACCACCAGCACCCCCTTGTGTCATCTGCGGACGTTCGACACCCAGTACTTTAAACATGCCGTTACGCCACCAGTCATAAGACCAGTATAATCCTGTCATGGCAAAGATCAGATAAAATACAATAACCCATGTTCCAACTACAGCATGTAAGTCCCAGATAAAATTACGACCTTTTAATTTGGGTTTTACAAATAGCCATTGCCGTACAGAATGCTTTTTCGGCCAGCGCAGATAGATCCCACTTAATACAAAGAAAATCAGCATTAAAGTACATGCACCAGTAATCTGTTTACCCACTTCACCAACGGTTAAATTTCGGTGCAATTGTTGAATAAACTGGAAAAAATCCCGACCCTTGATTTCCGGTAATACCTCAGCAGTATAAGGATTGACCATCATATTATAACCACGACGCTCACCTTCTTTGACGATATTGACCGTAGAAGAGGCATCATCTGCCTGAGCAATGGTAATACTATTGATCTTTAGATCCGGATCTTGCTGGATAAAATGCTGATAAAGTTCATCTGGATTAAGTTTAGGTTTATTCTGTACCTCAACGACATAGCTGTCATGATTGATCCACTTCAGGATTTGCTGTTCATAGGAGTAAATTGCTCCCGTTACCCCCATTAGGGACAGAATTAAGCCTGCTGTAATACCCAAAAACCAGTGTATTTGGAAAAAAGTTTTCTTAAACATGGCAATACGTAAAAAGGTCTGAAATATTGCAGAAGATTATACCTGAACATTTTGCAGATAATATGGATTTGCATTTAATATTTATTCTCATTCTTGTTGTATAAAAAGCCCTCATCTTGATATGAGGGCTTAAATTTTTAGATTTTTTTAGCAGTTCCGACAGATTCATTCAAGTGTTTGCGAATGGTGTCGAATGAAAAGTTTTTAGAGTTCATGCGTTTAGGCAAGAAAAAAGAGCCTTGTTGTCCTTTTGCTGTAAATGTCATCAGTAAAAATTCAGGACTGTCATACCATTCTGTCACTTCTTTCCAGGCAATATTGGCAACGCCTTGCTGCATGCCCACTTTTTGTTGCATGACCATGCCATGTGGCTGAATACCCAGTTTAATGCCTTTGATTTCCTGAACCGGAAATTCGTTCATTTTGCGTTTTACATACCATTCATAAACAAAGGTGCGAATAAACAGGAATAAAGCCACACAGACTAAAATTACCCAACAAAAAACAGTAGAGTAATTTTTGATAAAAATCAGCCCAAGAATAGCCAAAGCAGTAAGTACCCCTAAAATCGCCCATGTTCTCGGACGGATTTTGTTGGTGCTACGCCACATCATCATCTGTGCGGTACGTTGTTCTTCGGTGGAGACTTCATAAGGAACAGTCTGTAACGTGTATGCGTAAGTGGTCGATGTCATAAATCTATACAGCTAACAAAAAATTGCCTGTATTTTAGCATTAAAGCATCTAAAAAAGTGAATCTTTAGTACTATAAAGATGCGAGTGCAGTTGCATCTGGATCATGGTCATAGGATAAATTCTGTTTAAGAAAGCTTAGTTCGGGCAGCAGATTTAGAATCAGTGCGAGTTGTTGCAGAATCACCGTGGCTTGATCATCGAGTGCCTGCTCCTGATCCAGAATACGATCTCTCAGGGTTTGAATGGCAGATTGTGCTTTTAATTCAGGGGCTTCATCATGCAGTAATGCGCCTTGAATATCTTCTAGCGCATGGTCAAGAATCAATAAAATTTCCTGATCTTGGATCATATTGCGATGTGCACCCAAAGCGGCAATATAGCTGAGCAAGGTATGATTCAAGCATAAAAATTTGAAAGCATGCTGTTTCTGGTCATTGTCAAAATCGGGTTCTGTTGCCAGCGTGGAAATTAATGAGGCCAGTTCTGCATCCATAATGTGCGCCTTGCGACGCACGGTGCGATAGTCCAGACCATTATTACGTCCTACATGATATTGTTTCACAATTTCGGCAAGATAATTACACTGGCTGATTAAAGTATTCTGTAGCACTTTAGGCAGACGGCGAAACTTCCAGTCTGGCCAGATAAACATGATGCCAAGCCAAGCCAGAAAACATCCGGCAATGGTATAAATTGCCCGTGGCAGGGCAGCATTCAGCTGCGGATCGGCAAGATGGAAGTTAATCAGTGCCAGCATGGTAATAAACATGGTGGCTTGTGCATATTGCTGGGAACGCAATTGTAAAAATAAAACGCCGCTGATCACTAGTAATACCAACTGACCTTCGACTGACGGAATAAAATGGATAATAAATGTACCGATTAAAACCCCGGCGAGTGTACCCATAATCCGTAGTTTTAAACGGCGTTTGGTGGCATTAAAATTAGGCTGACAAACGAACAGTACCGTAAGTAGAATCCAGTAACCATATTCCAGATGGGTCAGTTGTACAATGATATGTGATACCAATAACAAAATGGAAAGACGAGTTGCATGCCGGAATAAGCCGGATTCTGGGCTTAAATTCTGACGCATTCGTTGCCAGATATCTTTTAAGCCGGTCAAATCGTCATTTTGTAGTACATCATCCTTACTGGGCACTTTACTATTCAAAAATGCACGTTCTGATTCAAGATTTTTAAGCTGAGCGTCAATTTCTTTTAGGTTACGTTGTAATGAGCGCAGTGCTTTAAGCCAGACCAGATCATAATGTTGCTCCAGCTCCAGTTGATCCAAAGAGAGGTCCAGATTCTTAAATGCATGTTTAAACCGATGATTGTGAATATAGGGTTGTCGTTTGGCAATGGCATGGGCCAAATCCTGACACGCCTTACCCTGTAAACTTAAAATACGCTGAAAGCGAAATAGAATATCTCGGTGCTGAAAAATTTTCGATAATTTTAGATAATCAATATGGGCTGAATCTGCGCGTTCATGAATGTCTTGTGCAATAAAATAATATTGCAGACTACGCCGAGTATCCTTTTGTCCACGGTCACCCTTAAGGCGTGTCACCAGAGAAATTCGGGTATCATTAAAAGTACCGACCAGTTTTGCATTGTTTAAAGACAATTCGATCATGGCCTGCTGATAATTTTCCGGTGTCATATCGACATCAAATAAATTGGATTTTACAAACAGAAAATTACCAAGCAAGCGATAGCATTGATCCAGTTGATCCTGTACCAACCGAACCGGAAACAATAAAAAGCTAATGGTGGAAAGGCAACCATACCAAGCCGCACCCAGTACCAATAATGTTGGTTGTTCATACCAATTGGGGAAAATATCCACACCTAGCATGGTATAGACAGAAACCACCAGACAACCATAACTAATGGTGGCATAGCGTTTTCCTAATGATCCCAGAAGAATCAGACAAAAGCAGGAAATAATTAAGGCAATGCCGAATAGCACGGGATGGGGGAAAAGTAATTCCACCGCAGCAGCAGTAGCAAAAAAACCAACATAGGTCAGAAATAGATTGCGGATACGAACGGAAAAGCGATCATCAATATCACTGAGTGCTGCGGCAACCACGCCCAATGTTAAGGGAATGGTCAGGATTTGCTGATCGAGCAGATAAGGAATAAAGGCTGTACCGACAAACGCAATCAACATGCGTATGTTATACATCAGACTTGAATTATAGCTGACACGTTGTAATGCCGATAAAGCACCCACTGATCAATTTTCCATACATCGTATTATAGAGTTTAAATTATAATGAATTTTCTCTTTAATAACTGATATTTCTGTATCATTTTAAAAAATTTTGCCATAGTGAAATTTATATGGTACGCCTGATAACAAACTTTCTATTCACTCCAGCAATTTTGATGACTACGACAACGAGCTGGAGCAAGATAAACAGCGCATGAATTCTCTGGCATTCTGACTTTAATTTTAATTCGGGACTTGCTACTCTTGTGGCAATTTCGGAATGCAGAAAAAAATGTCGACTTCTTCTCTTACACAAACCAGGCAATATTCCTTACAGTGGATTGCTTTACTCGGGCTGCTAACCGCTTTGGGGCCATTGTCCATTGATATGTATTTGCCTGCTTTACCGAGTATGGCCAAAGATTTTCAAACCACGACAGCCAGTATTTCCAGTTCTGTCCCGGCCTATTTTTTAGGTCTGGCGATTGGACAGTTAATTTATGGGGCATTAAGCGATCGGATTGGGCGAAAAAAACCACTTTATATCGGATTGGTCATTTATATTGCAGCATCATTTTTATGCGCAATTGCACAAACTGAATGGTCCTTAATCATTTCCCGGGTGTTGCAGGCTTTGGGTGGCTGTGTTGGGGTGGTGATTGCACGGGCTGCGATTCGTGATTGTTTTGATGTGAATACATCAGCACAAGCTTTGGCACATATGGCCATGATCTTGGGGATTGCCCCAATTATCGCTCCCATGATTGGCGCGGTGCTTATCTCCTTTTTTAGTTGGCACAGCATATTTATATTATTGTGCATCGTTGGTAGTCTTGCCTTGCTCTGTGTGCATTTATTTTTTCAGGAAACCTTGCCTATTGAACGTCGTCTACACTTAAGCATGAAGCAACTGATGATCATGTATGGCAATGTTTTACAGGATTCCAGCTTTCGTACACCAATGCTGGCGATGTCTTTATTCTCAGGCATGATGTTCTGTTATATCACTTCGGCATCGGCATTATTTATTGAGCATTATCATTTTTCTCAGCGACAATTTGCCCTTGCCTTTGGTGTTAATGCCTTTGGTATTATGTTGTTTTCATTTTTGAATAGCAAAATTGTACGTAAAATCGGGCCATTACCGTTGCTCCAATTTGGTGGAACCTTGCAATTTTCTGGTGCAATTCTGGTAACAGGCGCTGCACTTTATGCCCCAGACAATATTCAGTGGGTTTTGATAGGTTTATTTATTGTGGTGGCAAGTATTGGTCTTACAGGCCCAAATGCAACGGCATTGGCATTATCCAAACAAAAGCAACGTGCGGGTGTGGCAAGTGCTTTATTGGGGAGCATTCAGTTTGCGATTGGTTTGTTGGCAGGGGTAATTTTATATCATTTACATGGCAGTATTTTGCAAAATATTGCCACAACCATGCTGATCTATGGTGTGCTTGGTTTAATCTGTGTCTATATTCTACGTATTCGTACAAAAAATGCCCGTTAGTAGAGTGGATGTGGGTTGATAACGTAAATAGTGCTTTTAAACAGGATAATGTTTTAAGGCATACATTGAAATGATTGACGGCTGATCCGATTGGATCAGCCGTTTTTATATTTAAATCAATCTATAGATGCCCAATGCTATGAGCATCATCTGATAGATTGTTTTAATGAAAACACTTTCTCATTTAAAGTTTTAATCTAGAAATACCGTAAATTCTTCTACCGGTAAACGTGGGGTAATAAAGGTATTTACAATATGCTGCGGATCGGCATAGCCTAAAGCGACGGTACAGACCAGTTCTTCATCATCTGGAGCATTCAAGACATCCAGAACAATCGGGTGGAAATGGTTCCATGCGGCTTGTGGACAGGTATCCAAACCACGCGCCTTTGCTGCAATCATTACGTTTTGAATCATCATGGAAATATCCATTTTCGATCCCACGCCCATGGCTTTATTGACGGTAAAATATAGCGCGACTGGTGCATCAAACAATTGATAGTTCCGCAATTGCTGAGCAGCCATTTTTTCTTTTTCGCCTTTTTGAATATTTAGCAGACCATACAATCCCCAACCGTTTTCACGACGACGATCAATAAAAGGGGAGATCCATTTTTCCGGATAATAGGCAAAGGTTTCTGTATATTGTTTTGCAAGTTCTGGATTTTGGGAGACCTCAAGTTGTGCCTTACAGACCCGGTCAATCATTTCTTGACGTTTTTGTCCTGTCACCACATAGACTTTCCATGGCTGTGTATTGGTGCCTGAGGGTGCTCGGCTGGCGACAGTAAGGATATCTTTAATGGTTTGTTGATCGACAGCTTGATCTAAAAATGCACGTACAGAATGTCGTGAAGTGATGGCTTGATCGACAAGTTTGACCTGATCCAGACTCATAATAACTCCTTAAAGAATTTTCTTTGTCGCCAACTATAGCGGAATTTCCAAGAGAAACGAGAGCATTTCATTTGTATCGCTAAGTTTTTTTGCTGATTTTAGACAAAATTAGACTAAAGCATAGTCAATTAAACGTGAGAAAAATAAGGTTGAATTCTTGAATATTGGCTTTTATGTGAGGAAAAAGCAGGCAATTGCGGTTTTTTATGGAAATTATGCGGCTAAAAATGACATTTTACATATATGGATAACGTTATAATACTTTTGGCTAATAGAGCTAAAAAAAGTTTAACAAATTGTTCACAATGGATGCAGACCTTATACAAGGTTGAGTCATTACGGATGAGACGTATGTTTTTGGTCTATTTTTTGCTTTAAAAACGTGACCTGTAATACATATATCACTTTGGATATTTAGGAGAAGAGAATGAGCTTTGCTCGTATCAATAAAGGATTGGCAAAAACTGCCTTGACCATCGCAGTTGCAACATCAATGGTACAAGTTGTACATGCCAATCCACAGCAGGATGAAATTCAACAGTTACGTGCAGAAATTCAGGAGCTTCGTGCTTTAGTACAGCAACAAGCTGCACAGCAAGCACAGATACTTCCACCACCAGCACCTGTTGGCGCACCGCCTGCAATGAATGTGCAGCCTAAAGATTTAAAAGTGACAACTGCAAAAGGGGCAGAAGTTAAGTTGTATGGTTTTGTTCGTGGGGATGCAAACTATATTATTGAAGGTGCAGACGACGACTTTAACGCGATTTCGAGTTCTACTGGCGCAGCCAAAGATAAACTTCGTGCAACAGCGAAAACAACCCGTATCGGTATTGATTTTAAAACGCCGATTGCTGGTGCAGATGTAGGTGGTAAATTAGAAGCAGATTTTGCCGGCAATGGTACTGGTGAAAACCTGCGTATTCGCCATGCCTACTTGACCTATAACAACTGGTTATTTGGTCAAACCACTTCTAACTTTTTAAGTAGTCATGCACCTGAAATGATTGACTTTAATACCAATATTGGTGGTGGTACATCACGTTTGCCACAGGTTCGCTATGGTTTTGATGTAGCGCCAGCAACGAAGGTATTTATTTCTTTGGAAGAAGGTGATGATGCGGTAACAACAGGTAATAGCATTAAATATAAATTACCTGTACTGACTGCGAAATTAACACAAGGATTTGCTGAAGGTAAAGGTCAGGCATCTGTACGTGGTTTAGTTGAACAATATGACCTGAATGCAGATGGAAGTAATGGTTCAGATAAAACCGGTTGGGGTGTAGCCGTTGGTGCAAACTATCTGGCGATTCCAGAATTGAAGGTGTTTGGCGATTATTCTCATGTGAAAGGTAATAGCAAATATCTCTATGGTAGTAATGCAGCTGCTACATTTGTAAATGGTGAAGTTGAGCAAAACGAATTTAATACTTTCCAAATTGGTGGAACATATCAGATTTTACCAAACCTGCGTTCAACTTTAGCATTTGGTGGTATGTATGCTGATGATAACAATGCTTATGCAAAAGCAGTCACAGGTGCTAATAAGGAAGTTCAACAAGCTTGGATTAACGTGATTTATTCACCAGCTAAGCCTATTGATTTAGGTCTTGAATATATCAATGGTAAACGTGAAACATTTGCCGGTGATAAATACGATGATAACCGTTTGGGCTTGATGGCAAAATATAGCTTCTAAGTTTAATATTGATCGGTTTTAGATTGATTAAAAACAAGAGCAATCCTTCGGGGTTGCTTTTTTATGCGAGAATATTTGTGATAAAAAAATGCGTAAATGATGAATCATTTACGCATCTAGAATGAGAACAATCAGATTATTCCAAGAATTTCACCGTAATACCCGGTTTGACACGCTTGGCCAGATCATTGGCATCCCAGTTGGTCAAACGGATACAACCATGTGATGCCGTTTTGGAAATGGTCGATGGATTTGGTGTACCATGAATACCAAAAGAAGGTTTGGATAAGCCAATCCACATATTTCCAACAGGATTGTTTGGTCCAGGTGGTAAAGATAAAGGTTTCATGTTACCACCTTGTACAAAGTTTTTAGGATTATAGCCATACCATGGATTTGGCGCGATACTCTTGATGGTATATGTACCTTCCGGTGAGGGTGTATCAGTACTGCCAATGGTTGCAGGGAAAGAGGCAATCATCTTGTTTTGACTGTTAAATAAATACAGCTGTTTTGCACCTTTATGGGCGATAATCAAATGAATGTCTTGTGGTAAATCGTTACGCACATTTGCAACAATAATTTTTTCACCTGCTTTTTTAAAGCTGGCATTAGGATTTAAAGTTTTTAAGAATGCTTCATCCATATGGAATTTTTCACCCAGCATTTCTGTTACACGGGTGTAGTATAAGCCCTTCATTTTGGCTTGTTCGGCATAGTTTGAAGGAATAGATGCAGCGTATGGTCCTTTCAAATCCTGTTCGGTAATTGTATATTCGACAAAGGCTGGAGCATTTGATTTACTATTTAAACTGTCCCAGGTTGCTTGATCTAAAATCCCGGTAACAGGCAGATTATTCATGGTTTGATAAGCAGAGATTGCTTTTAAAGTGTTGTTTTTTCCACCTTTTAGATTTTCTGCTTTACCAATGGCACCATCTATTGGACCAGGCGATGCATGATTGTCGTTTAATAATACTTGTAATTTTGCAAATACAGGATAGCGACCATCAATTGGCATACCCGTCGACCAGACTGAATTATTAATCCCATCTAAAGTCCATGTACCTAAACTCGCTGTAGTTTTAGTTGGAGTGTTTTTACTTGTCGTTGTCACGGCGCGATCTGTGTTTGTCACAGGTGCCGGTGGTGTATTGTCTATTATAGCTGCGTCAACAGAAGGTTGATTTACAGAAGATTCATCTGCATTGTCCTCGGCATCAGAACTTTCGTCTATTACTGCCTGATGATCTATTGCAGGTACAGCAGTAGCTGGTTCGGCTTTATTTTGACTTAGTGAATATGATTCAATCGGCACGCTTTTATTGGCTGGAATCGTTTCTATTTGATTCGAAACAGTATTTTCTGCATTCACCACAGAAGAAATGGCACAACCTAGGCTAATGGCGAGTATTGTACGTGCAAACATAAATTATCCTAAAAAAATAAATTTAAATTTTCTAATGCTGTGTCTAGTATGACAAAGGAAACAAAGAATTACAGTAACTCTTTTGTATAATAGGGCACATTTTTTCGCAATATCGGGCAGATAAATACTTCGCCTGATGCATGTCATTTTGCTATGATGCACCGACATTGTATGCAATGACAGGAACAACATGTCTGCTTTAAAAAATGACCGTTTTATTCGTGCCTTATTAAGACAACCTGTAGATACCACGCCGGTATGGATGATGCGTCAGGCTGGACGTTATTTACCGGAATATCGCGAAACACGTGCTCAGGCTGGGGATTTCCTTTCATTATGCAAAAATACTGATTTTGCTTGTGAAGTCACATTACAACCGTTGCGTCGTTACGATCTGGATGCAGCCATTTTATTTTCCGATATTTTGACTGTGCCTGATGCTTTGGGCTTAGGCCTGTATTTTGAAACTGGAGAAGGGCCAAAATTTAAAAAGACCGTGCGTAGTGAGCAGGATATTGCTGCCTTGCCCAAGGTCAATATTGGGGCTGATCTGGATTATGTCGTTAACGCCGTCAAAGCTATTCGCAGTGCCTTGGGTGGTCAAGTGCCTTTGATAGGTTTTTCTGGTAGTCCATGGACATTGGCGACTTATATGATCGAGGGCGGCTCTAGTAAAGATTATCGCTATAGCAAAGAAATGCTGTATGCCAGACCTGAACTGTTACACGCTTTGTTGGATCATTTGGCAGAGACTGTGACCGATTATCTGAATGCGCAGATTGAGGCTGGAGCGCAGGTGATTCAGATTTTTGACAGTTGGGGCGGGGCATTGGCACATCGTGAATATGTCGAATTTTCCTTAAATTATATGCAAAAAATCGTCGCAGGTTTGATCAAGGAAAAAGAAGGGCAGAAAATTCCGGTTATTTTGTTTACCAAGGGTGGTGGACAATGGTTAGCACAGATGTTGGACACAGATGCAGATGCGTTTGGACTGGACTGGACCACCTCCTTAAATACTGCACGTCAAACTGTAAATGGTCGGGCTGCATTGCAGGGTAATCTTGATCCGGCGACCTTGTATGGTAATGCACAATCTATTGAAAAAGCAGTTAAATTAATGCTTGATGATGCCTATGCTGATGGTGAAAAAACAGGCTATGTGGCAAATCTTGGACATGGTATTACCCAATGGGTTGATCCGGCCAATCCAAAAGTATTTATTGATACTGTGCATGAATATAGCCAGAAGTATTTGCGCTAATTCGGGTTAGCCTTGCGTATTTTATTTTTCTCTCTGGTCGAGTTTTTATATAAGGCTGTTTCGGCAGCCTTATTTGGTATTTTATTATTGCTTGCTTTTGCCATTACAGCACCGATGGGATATGAGTCGTTCTGGGGCTTTTATCGTTACGATTATTTGCTGTTTTATGCGCTGATTATTCAGGCTTTATTACTGTATTTTAAACTGGAAAGCTGGGCTGAAGCTCGGGTGATCGCGTTATTTCATCTTATGGCGATGGTGATGGAAATCTTTTTAACCCATCCGGCCATTGCCTCGTGGCAATACCCGCAACCAGCTGTATTCAAACTTTGGACCGTACCGCTATTTGCTGGGTTTATGTATTCGGCTGTGGGCAGTTTTTTTGCTCGTAGCCTTAGATTATTTCAGGTCAGTTTTATTAATTTGCCTGAATTTAGGTGGATGCTGTTGTTGGCGGTGTTGTCTTATATTAATTTTATGAGCAAATTTTTTGTACCCGATATTCGCTATCTTTTATTTGCCTGTTCTATTTTTATCTTCTGGAAAACAAAATTATTATTTCAGGTACAACAACGTACCTATCAATTACCGATGTTGTTGGTGTTCGTGATTTTAGCCTTTTTAATCTGGATTGCCGAGAATATCAGTACATTTTATCAAATCTGGCTGTATCCAAGTCAGGTTGATGCATGGCATATGGTCGGTTGGAGCAAACTCGGTTCATGGTATTTATTATTGTTGCTGAGTCTTGTACTGGTGTTACGTATTTTAGGTGTGCAGCAGCAAGGCAGATGGCAACTGAAAAGTAACAAATAAAAGAAATTGATGATTTGATTTTATGATGCTTGGGATCATGTTTTTCATTGAGTGCAATGTTATTTCTGATCCTGAGTCATGTTAAGATAAGCCGAGTTAAAGTAAATATATTTTAAGAGGACGTGATGAGTCTAGATTTGCAGAAAGTAAATGCCGAAATCGGCCATGATGCGGAAAAACTGGTTGAATGGGCATTAGGACTGAATAAAAAAGCGATTGTGACCACCAATTTTCGTCCATTTGAAGCCGTGATTCTACATATGTTGACACGTATTCAACCTGATATTCCTGTGGTGTGGATGGACAATGGTTATAATACCGAAACCACTTATCGCTATGTTGATGAACTCACCAAGCTATTGAATCTGAATCTGATTACCTATTTGCCTAAGCGTTCCCGTGCGCATCGTGAGGCCATTGATGGACCTGTACCAGCTTTGGATGATCCACGTCATGCTGCATTTACCGAAGAAGTAAAACTTGAACCATTTAATCGTGCTTTAGCTGAAATGCAACCTGAAGTTTGGTTTACGGCTTTACGTGCCACAGATACAGCGCAACGTGCTCAGATGGAAGCTGTCAGTATTAATCCGGATGGTTTGATTAAAGTTGCTCCATTATTACATTGGCATGCCAAAGATCTATGGATGTACATGCAAAAACACAATTTGCCGGATAATGAAGATTATTTTGATCCAACCAAAGCCGAAGAACATCGTGAATGTGGTTTGCATTTGGAACATTAAGATAGTTTCAATTATTGTTGAATGAATTAAAAACGCTGCCTTGGATTCAAAGCAGCGTTTTTTATTAGACTCAAGATGGAATGTGCTTTAATAATTCCATTCCAGACTCAGCAGATAATTGCGTGGTGTACCATAGAAATTATTCATTCCATTAACACGAGCTTTTTGATTTTCATAATAACGCTTATCCGACAGGTTTTGTCCGATCAAATTCAAGGCAAAATTTGGATTAAACTGATAACGTAAATTGGCATTATATAGGGTATAACCGCCTTGTTTTACGTTATATAAACTATCACTTTCAGTTTGTGCAGTAATGCCTGCACCTATGGTTAAATTTTCTAAAGCGCCACGAAACTGATAGCTGCTATAGGCTCTAAACGTCTGTTCTGGCGTATGTTTATTAAAGTTTGTGCCATTGGCATATATCGTCCCTTCTGTTTTTAGATATTTACTCTTGTTATAGGTATAACCTGCAAACAGTTGCCATTCGGGTAAAATTTTTCCGGAAATTTCCAGATCAAGACCGCGACTGCGCACTTTACCTTCTGGTGCATAAAAACTGGTTCCAACAATGGCAATCGCACGATTTTCCTGCTCAATTTGGAATAATGCTGCGGAGAGATTAAGCTCACCACCAAATAATTCGGATTTTATCCCGAGTTCCTGATTTTTACCGACCACGGGATTAAGTAAACTACCGTCTGGGGCTTTATTACTTTGTGGTTTAAAAATTTCGGTATGGCTGATATAGGTACTGGTTGAAGGCGTTATATCAAAGGTTAAACCAGCATAAGGAATAAACTTTTTCTTGTTAACATCAGTGTTTTTACCATATTCCGAGTCAGGGGCGCCTGCCCAAGTATAATATTGATAATCACCACCTGCGCTAAAATCGGTATAACGTCCGCCAGCGATCAAATGTAAACGATCCAGTAGGTTAAACTGCGTGCCTAAAGATATTGCTTTTTGTTCGATATGGTTTTTATACAGCACATCATTTTGTAACAGGGTATAGTTATTCCAGTCAGGTTCAGCTATTTGTGCGGGCTGAAAAGTATAAATATTATACTGATTTGAATCCATATGCCGTTTCCAGCGTGAATCATGATCTTCCTTATTGTAGCTAATCGTAGTAAATAATTGATGCTCCCGACCAAGCAAATAGTATTTCCCGGTTAAGGTGCTATTGGCACCCCATTCATGGCTTTGATTATCATAATATTGCATATTGTTCAGTGCCAATAATCCATCAGCACCGACACCAATATAACTGCTACTGCCATTGCCCAAAGCAGCAAATTTTTGCAAGGATTCTGACCATGTGGCATTGGCTTTGGTACTGAGTTTCCAGTCATCATTAAATGTATAGACTAGCTCGGCAAAGATATTGGATTTTTTAAAGTTATCTTGCGACCAGTCTGCACCCAGAAAAGTATCTTTACTTAAACCAAGACTTTTACTGCCTAAGCCCATGGGAAGACCAAAAATATCTGGTGTTTCCTCAACCTGTTGATAGAGTCCACCAATACGGAACAGGGCTTTATCATTTAAATCAAAATCCAGTATGCCATAAAGAGTCTGATTATTCTTTTCCACTGATTTTTTGAACGATTCACTATCACCCGCAACGGCAACTAGTCGTCCACGAATACTCTGATCCTGATTTAAGCTACCGGATACATCAAAGCTGGAACGAATATTATTCCAACTGCCATATTGTAGTTTGCCATTGGCTTGAAATTCTTCAGTCGGTTTTTTCCGTACTGCATTGATGGTACCGCCTGGCTCGCCATTGCCCTGAGTGAGACCGGAGGCGCCTTTTAAAACTTCAATATGATCATAAATTTCCAGATCAGTCATACTCGAAGCTGAGCGATAGGGATTACTCGATGAGCCGGGAACGGTACTGCTCATACCATCTTCTTCGATTTGATCAATATAAAAACCACGGGATTGAAACCGATAACGTCCTGAATCCCGAACGACATTGATCCCGGTGGTCTGTTTTAAGGCATCGGCAATATTGTTGAGCCCCAAATTTTTGATTTGATCCTGACTAATCACACTAATCGATTGTGGTGTTTCCTTTAAGCTTACCTCCATCCCTGTTGTGGTACTCATCACAGATGAAGGAATTGCCGTAACGACAATGGTTTCCAGACTTTTTACCTGAGGTGTTTGCTCTGATGTAGAAGAATCTGGGGTTTCAGCAAAAATCTGTGTAGTTTGGGCGATTAACATTGCACAACAAAGTGTCTGCAAAGAAAAATTATGATTCATATTGAATCCTTTAATTCAATGGGGGAGATGAAAAATTATAAATTGTTAATGGATTGTACTACTATTGATAATCATTATTAATAGTAAATTATTTTATTTTAAGGCTTATCGCTATATGTTGATGATTGATCGAATTTGGCAGATGTAATGCTGTGAATTAGCAGATCTAGTGCATGCTGAGTTTGATTGGTGAATTCAAAAGAACAATTTAAACGGATAAAATGTTGCTGTTGGCGGTTGACTGTAAACAACTGACTCGGTGCAATACCGATACGATGTTGCAAAAGTGTTTGATAGAGCTGGGTACTGTCTATGTGTTTGGGCAGTTTGATCCAGAGGAAATAGCCGCTCGGATAATAATATACTTCACATTCTGCGGGCAGGTGTTGTTTTAAATAGCGATAAAATAATTTTTTATGATGTTCCAGCTTTAGCCGCAAGGATCGTAAATGTTTTTCATAATGGTGTGTGGATAAAAAATCAACCAGTGCATGTTGTAGCAGTGGACTGACAGCAATGGTACTCATCAATTGCAAATGCTGAATTTGATTGGAAAGTTTTCGGTGATGAACCCAGCCGACCCGAAAACCGGCACCTAATGTTTTGGAAAACGACGAGCAGTGCAAGACTCGATGATCTTGATCAAAATATTTGACCGACAATGGTTTTTTACTGCCAAAATAAAGTTCCTGATAGACATCATCTTCAATCAGATAAACCTTATAGCGTGCCAGCAATTGTGCAATTTTTTGTTTGATGTCATCACTTACACTAAAACCAATCGGATTATGACTATTGAGCATTAGCCAGCAGACTTTGATCGGATACATTTGTAGGCATTGTTCAAATTTTTCCAGATCAAAGCCATATTCAGGATGTTCTGGCAAGGTAATTACATTTAAGCCCAAGCGCTCTGCTGCCTGCCATGCGCCATAAAAAATAGTTTGTTGTAATAAAATATAATCGCCGGGTTGTGCTACAGCCTGTAATGATAGATTTAATGCATCCAGACAACCTGAGGTGATGACAATATCCTGTGGTTCTGTGGCAATGCCTTGCAAACTATACCGACGTGCAATGATTTGCTGTAATGTCAAAAGACCAGGCGGCATACTGGCGGTACTTTCATAGCTCTGTTTACGCCGGGCATGTTGCGCCACAATTTGTAATAATTTGGGTTGATGTAGCAAGGCTGTATTGGGAAAAGCAGAACCAAACGGCAAGATATCGTTAGGTTGTATCGATTTGAGATAATCAAATACAAAGGAATTCATCTGGATGTTGGATTGCAATGTGGAATCTTCAATACGATCCAGTGCTGTAGGCTGCATGTTTTGATCGGCAACATAATAACCTGATTTTTCTCTGGCAAAGACCAGCCCTCGTGCTTCGAGTTCCTGATACGCATTTAAAACTGTCATCAAACTATAACCGGAGGTTTGCGCCTGTTCCCGCAAGGAAGGGAGTTTTTGATGTGGTTTCCACACGCCCTGTTCGATGAGTTGATGCAAGGTATGGGCAAGTTGTTCGGCTTTAAACATAAAGGGCTTAAGGATAACAATATTAAAAGAGAGGGCAGATGATCATGTTTATGGATTTGCTTGGGCAATACCAGATACAAAATACTGCATAAAAAGTATAACAGTTTTAAGGGAAATAAAATCTGTTATGTTTTTTTATCTAGAATGTGTATCTGTTATTTAATTGTCTAGCCTTTAATAATGGAGGTGAAATAAGGCATACGTCTAGGGTGATTGAATATGAATGATGAAAAACGTCCTCAACCAGTAAAAAAATACGCAGATAGTGGCATGTCAGACAAGGCTTTTAAGAATATGATCATCTATGGTTCGATTTATGTGCTGTTATTTTGTATAGGTGTATATTTTGCAGTATTTTACGATTTAAGTTGATGATTTTTTATAATTTTTAATGGTAGATTGATGCTTTCTTTTTGATCCTGTACAAAACATTCAATTGAAAGCATCATCTTTACGACGTTTATTTTTTCAGGCTGGGTTCAATATATTTCCATGCAGAATCAAGTAGTTTGCTTTGTGCTTTAACATTGGGATGAATCAGATCTGACTGCATTAAGGCATTATTACCAGCCACACCCTCAAGAAAAAAAGGCAGCAGTTGGATATTATGCTGTTTTGCCACCACCTGATAATTATTTTCAAAGGCTTTACTATAGCTGGTGCCATAATTCGGTGGAATTTTCATGCCAAATAACAATACTTGCGCCTTACTATTTTTACTGAGCTGAACCAGTTGAGATAAATTCTTTTGAATCAACTGTGGCGGTTGTCCGCGCAAGCCATCATTACCGCCAAGTTCAATGACAACAATCTCAGGTTTATAGGTGCTAAGGAGTTTGGGTAACCTTGCCAGTGCGCCACTGGTGGTTTCCCCACTGACACTGGCATTGACCACACGATGCTGTTTAGGGTACTTTTGTTCTATACGTTGTTGTAGCAGTTTCACCCAACCCTGTTCAGGCGACATGCCATAAGCTGCACTAATACTATCACCCACGATTAAAATGGTTTTGGCCTGCAAGGACATACTTGCCAAGCTGCCAAGTGTGAATGTGATCAGAATTAAACGCAGTTTGGGTAACATCCCATGACTCCACAAATAAATAGTTAAGGCTTCTACCATCATGCCACAAAGTTCTGAAAAAACAGTGATAAAAACCAAAAATCTCTCACAAGTGATACAAATTCATGACCAAAAAATACATGTATTAAAAGAGATTAATCTGGAAATATTCGCTCGGGAACAAGTGGCCATCACAGGACGTTCGGGTTCTGGTAAATCCACCTTGCTGGGATTACTGGCTGCATTGGATCGGCCTTCTAGTGGAGAGGTTTATCTGTGTGATTATCCGATCTATCAAATGAATGAAGAACAACGTGCCAAAGTTCGTCTGGAAAATATTGGTTTTGTCTTTCAGTCTTTTCAGCTACTACCACATTTAACCGCACTGGATAACGTCATGTTGCCGATGCGCTTGCAAGCTCAATATCAGTATGCCGATGCAAAAAAACGTGCAACTGAAATGCTGGAACAAGTCGGACTATCCCGTCAAATGCAGCAAACTCCCAAAGTTTTATCCGGTGGTGAGCAACAGCGTGTAGCCATTGCCCGTGCACTAGTAACACAACCAAAAGTGGTTTTTGCCGATGAGCCAACCGGTAATCTTGATGGTGAAACGGCAAAAGAGATTGAGCATTTGTTATTTCAGATGAATAAAGAACTGGGTACAACGTTGGTATTGGTCACGCACGATGCCAAACTCGCGGCACAGTGCCAAAGACAGATTCAACTGGTCGATGGCAATATCCATGAACGAAGCATGGGTGAGATCAAGACAAAAACCTCCAATCCATCAGAATTTGAGCTAAACCAATCCATACAGCATGGAGCTTTGTAATCATGTTTCGGCTTTTTTCCAGTCTGTTTCGACAAAGTTTACATAGTGGCGGGATTGCTTTATTGATTGTTGCCTTATCATTGGCGATTAGTGCTACAACAGCACTTAAGTTTAGTAATCAACAGATTCAATATGCCATTGAGCAGCAAGCAGGGGAGTTACTTGCAGCCGATTTAGTACTCAGTTCAAGTCAGCCGATTGAGCCTATTTGGCTGGATCGCGCCAGAGAAACACACTTGCAGACCTCACAAAACTATGTTTTTAGTTCGATGGCACATACCGGCGAACAATTTGTCATGGTCAATGTCAAAGCCATTGATGATGCCTTTCCATTGCGTGGCGATTTGCAGATTTCTCCTGATGTAAAACAGATTCAGCCGGGACAGATCTGGCTGACCCCAAGGGTATTTGACTTATTAAAAGTAAAAATTGGTGATCGCATTTATATTGCCGATGCAGAATTTAAGGTCACTGGTGAGATTGAACATGATGCCAATCAGGAAACAGGTTTGTCGGGCTTTTCACCTACGGTCATTATTCATCTTCAGGATGTGGCAAAAACCAATGCGATTCAGGTGGGTAGCCGGATTGATTATCGCTTGTTAATGTCGGGAGAACCAAATCAGCTTAGACAATTTGAACAACAATATGCACAGTTTATACAAGAACCTTTAAAACTGCGTTCGGCAAGCGATAGCAATTCACGACTGATGCGTCCCATCCGCAATCTTGAAACCTATATGCAACTGGCCAATTTATTGACGTTATTATTATGCGGGATTGCCATAGCCTTAACCAGTCAACGCTATGTGGCACAAAATCAGGATCATATTGCAATGCTGCGGTGTTTGGGTGCTTCGCGTAAGCAATTGCTGGGCGCATTTGTGGCGTTGCTGGCTGTGGTAGCATTGTTGGCAACATTACTCGGCAGTATTTTTGGCGTAATTTTTGGTTTTGCTTTGCTGAAACTTATGCTCACAACCATTCCCCATATCAGTTTGCAGTTTTCGCTATGGGCGATTGTTTTGGGACCATTACCTAATGCAGTCTTTACCTGCTTGATTGTACTTGCCGGCTTTGTTTTACCGAGTATTTTACACCTTGCCAAAGTCCCACCGATTCGTGTTTTGCGTCAAAGCCAGTTTGATCAGGTTGCAGTATGGATCGTGATTGCTTCGGCAGTGATTAGTTTATCGCTATTTACCCTGTATCTCACTGAAAATATTGGTTTAACCTTATCTGTTATTGCTGCAATTTTTGTATTGTGTTTTGTACTATTTGCTGTGGTTTGGCTCATATTAACTGCTTTAAGAAAAATGCATTTTCGCTTTGAACAATGGGTACGTGAACCTGCCAAAGTCAGCCTGCAAATGACAGCCTTGGCACTGGGTTTAAGCCTGATTACTGTGTTATTTTTATTGCGCAGTGATATGTTCGAGCGTTGGCAGCAACAATTGCCTGTAGGTACACCAAATCAATTTGTTTATGGCTTGCCGCCGTTTGATAAGGCACCTTTTGAACAAGCATTGGCAGAACGACAATGGCAATCGACAACGCTATATCCAAATATTCGTGGTCGTTTGATTGCCAAGAATGGCGAAGCATTTAGTGAAGATGTGGTGAGGAAAAACAATAGTCTGAAACGGGAATTAAATTTAACTCAAAGCGCAACGTTTCCTAAAGACAATCGTATTGTGGCAGGAACAAAAGATTTTACAGCAACGTACCAGGTCTCGGTTGAAAAAGATACTGCGGAGAGTCTGGGAATACAGTTGGGCGATCAACTTGGCTTCGAGCTTCCCGATGGTGACATTGAAGCCAAAGTGGTCAGTTTTAGAATTGTTGAATGGGAAAGTTTCAGTCCAAACTTTTTCTTTATTTTTTCTCCTGATACGTTAGATGAAAATGCGGGCAGTTATCTTGGCAGTTTCTATGTACCACCCCAACACAATCAGCAGATGGCTGAATTGATTAATCAATTTCCAACCACAGTATTTATTGATATTGATGGCATTATTGAACAAATCAAACAACTGGTGAGCGTGATTGCACAGATCATTAGTATTCTGGCATTTTTGGTATTTGCTGCCGGTGTACTGGTGCTATTGGCCTGCCTGAATTTATTGATGGACGAGCGTAAACATGAAGTTGCCTTGTTACGTGCAATTGGTATGTCACAAGCACAGTTAAAACGTTACCTGAGCATTGAGCTTGCCTGTATTGGAGCTGGTGCTGGGGTGCTGGCGATTGCCTTCGCCGAAACAGTATCCTATATCGTGGCATGGAAAATGGAAATCGCATGGACATTACACTGGCAATATTGGTTGATTCTGCCTTTATTGATGGCAATGATATGTGGTGTGATTGGTCGCTATCGCTTGCAAAAACTTTGGCAAATTGCACCGTTGTTGAGTTTGAGGAATATTGGCTAGGTTGATGATAAGGCAATATAATATGCTATTGCCTTATATTATCCATGCGAAATCATTGTTAGCAGAAATCTTCAGAACTATCAACGGGCTGAAATACTGGTCATACAGCCTATAGCATTTATTTACGTATAATGAAATCTTTTAGGAATCAAGAATATGCAAGGACTTTATCTGATCACCAACGATGATCCATTCGCATTGTTATTGCAAAAGCTACAGGCTGCGTTGGCAACCCGAAAGGTTGCATTATTACAATATCGGCGTAAAAAAGTAGCAAAGGCTGATCAAACTCAGGAAATCGAACAGATTTTTAAGTTGTGTAATCAATACGCGGTGCCTTTGATTATCAATGATGATCTTGATCAAGCGAGACAGTTTGGTGTGCATGTACATCTGGGGCAGGATGATGGTTCAATACAGCATGCCAGACAAGTTTTGGGTAAAGATGCCATCATTGGGCGAACCTGTTTAAATTCGCTGCAATTGGCAGAGCAGGCGATTGCTGATGGCGCGAGCTATGTGGCCTTTGGTGCAGTCTATGCCACCAGTACCAAACCGGAAGCTGGCAATGTCGGGATTGCTGTGATTCAGCAGGCAAAACAGCAATTGAATGTCCCAATCTGTGCGATTGGTGGGCTAACGGTAGAGAATTCACAGGTGGTGATCGATGCTGGAGCAAGCCTTTGTGCGGTGGTCAGTGATATACTGGGTTTAGCTCCAGAGCAAATTCCCGGGCGTGTCGATGCTTGGGCAAAGTTATTTCAATAATTGCGAGAAAGTTTTATGTTCATTTCTGCAAAACAGGCACAACTCTTTGAAGAAGCCAGTAAACATATCCCGGGTGGGGTAAATTCTCCTGTACGTGCATTTAAAGGGGTGGGCGGGACACCAGTCTTTATCAAACGTGCCAAGGGTGCATATTTGTGGGATGAAGATGACAATCAATATATTGATTATGTCGGTTCTTGGGGACCAATGATTCTGGGCCATTCTCATCCTGATATCGTTAAAGCAGTACAAGCGGCAGCCGAAGATGGCCTAAGCTATGGTGCACCAACAGTTGCAGAAACCTCCCTTGCCGATGTGATCTGTGACATTCTGCCCGCAGTGGATTTGATCCGCATGACCAATTCGGGTACGGAAGCCACCATGACGGCAATTCGTCTGGCCCGTGGCTATACTGGACGTGACCAAATTATTAAATTTGAAGGTTGTTATCACGGTCATTCCGATTCTTTGCTGGTCAAAGCCGGATCGGGGTTACTCACTTTTGGTGAACCAACATCAAAAGGTGTACCGGAAGATTTTGCCAAACATACCATTGTCTTACCCTATAACGACATTGATGCATTGAAAGAATGTTTTGCCAAATTTGGTAGTCAAATCGCAGGGGTGATTGTTGAGCCTGTAGCGGGCAATATGAATCTGGTCAAGCCCAAAGATGGCTTTTTACAGACCATTCGTGCGTTATGTGATGAATACAAATCTGTATTTATTATTGATGAAGTGATGACTGGTTTTCGTGTGGCCCTAGGCGGTGCACATACACTCTATGATGTGAAACCTGATCTCGTGACGCTGGGTAAAATCATTGGTGCTGGTTTGCCTGTGGGTGCTTTTGGCGGTAAGCGTGAAATCATGCAGTGCATTGCACCGCTTGGCGGCGTTTATCAGGCAGGTACATTATCAGGTAATCCACTGGCAATGCGTGCTGGTCTGGAAATGTTTAAGCATATCCGTCAGGATGGTTTTTATGAAAAACTGGAAGCGCAATTGGCAAAATTACTGGCTGGATTAGAGCAGGCAGCAAACGATGCTGGCATTGCCTTTAAAACTCAACAGGTTGGTGGCATGTTTGGTCTGTATTTTACCGATCAGGACGATATTTCCAGTTTTGATTCGATGCTGAAATGCGATGTAGATGCCTTTAAGCAATTCTTTCATGGCATGTTGCGCCGTGGTGTTTATTTTGCGCCTTCGGCATTTGAAGCAGCATTTATTTCTTCTGCGCATTCTGATGAGGATATTGAAAAAACCATTCAGGCTGCAAAAGAGACTTTTGCTGAAATGAAAGCCTAAATTTTAGGGTTTGGAGAAAATGGCATGTCTTTGGATATGCCATTTTTTTATGTTTGGGCATAAAAAATCCCTAAACCTATATACATAGATTTAGGGAAGTCTTTAATTTAATCAATCCTTATTTTTTGATTAAATTGTCTGGTAGGGCATAGGCAATAATATAATCACCGACATCTTTGGAGTGACTTGCACCACCTGCGGAAATAACGACATATTGTTTACCGGTTTTAGGTGACTGATAAATCAATGGTGCAGCAACCGCAGCAACAGGGAGAGGTGCTTTCCAGATTTCTTTTCCGGTTTTTGCATCAAGCGCACGTAGATAATAATCTTGTGTACCTGCAAAGAAAATCAAGCCAGATGCTGTAGAAGTTGGACCGCCCAAAGTTGGCATACCAATAGGCATTGGCAGATGCGATTTAATCCCAAATGGACCAAGCTCTTTCGCAGTACCCATTGGCACTTGCCAGATCAGTTTTTTGCTATTGAGATCAATCGCACTCATGGTACCAAATGGCGGGTTATTACATGGAATACCCAGTGGGGATTGTAAAATATCGATACGTACACCACCATAGATACCACCAATTTGTGGACGAATGGTGCCCATAAATCCAGGTACTTCATCAGTCGAAACTTTAAAGTTTTTCGCTTCTTCCTGAGTAACCAAAGACATCCGAAGCGGCATACGCATATCATTGACATACATAACGTTGGTACGTTCATCAATGGTAATACCACCCCAGTTCATACCACCTAACAGGCTTGGCCATTCAATATACGGTTTTTCAGTTGGTGGGGTAAATGCACCCTGATAGATTGAATCTTTAAACTTGATCCGACAATACAATTGATCAAAGGTACTGACACCCCACATACTTTTTTCTGTCAGGGTTTCTGCACCAATGATTGGCATACCTACCGAAAATGGTTGTGTCGGAGAAAGTTTTTCGCCAACCGCATGTGGAGAGGTTGCGACTGGACGTTCTTCTACTTTGGTGACAGGTTGACCGGTACGACGATCCAGCACAAAAATGTTACCTGTTTTTGTGGTTTGAATTAATGCAGGAACTTTTTCACCCTGATCATTGGTTACATCATACAGTACAGGTTGTGAAGGTAAGTCATAATCCCATACATCATGATGTACAGTTTGATAGGACCATTTGGTTTTACCTGTTGAGGCATCAACAGCCACCACAGCCGAACCAAATTTTTCTTTTGCAGGACCACGATCACCGCCCCAATAATCCGGCGGACCATTACCTGTTGGTAAATAGATTAGATTCAGATCCTTATCATAGGTAGGAATAGTCCACATATTGGGGGTTTCAAGTGTAAATGTTTTATCCGCCGCAGGTGCGCCAGTATTCTCAGGATCACCCACATCCCAAGCCCAGGCCAGAGAACCATCTAAAACATTATAAGCACGTACTACACCAGAGGGTTCACCATGCATGATGTCACGTACCCAGCCACCAATCACTGCATTATGTCCCATTAACACCGGAACAGAAGTTGGGTGGTAGCGTTTACTTTTTTCTGTTGGTCCCATTTGATGATCAAGATCAACAAAACCATTATTACCAAAACCTGCACAAAGCTCACCGCTTTTGGCATCAAGTGCAAATAGACGGGAATCTACAGTAGATACAACAATTCGTTGCTGACACTGACCAGTGGCATATTTAGCCTTGTCTGCTGCTGATAAGGTTGTATCTTTATTGACATCATAATAAGCCACTGCACGACAGGTAACATGTTCGGCCGTACGGGATTTTGGATCAAATTTCCATTTTGCCTGACCAGTATCACCATCAATCGCAGTAATGATGTTTTGTGGCGTACAGGAATAAAGTGTATCGCCAATTTGCAATGGCGTATTTTCATCGACACCGGCTGCACCTTCCAGACTACGGCCTGTACGATACGTCCATGCTACTTTTAGCTGGTTAATATTTTCCGGGGTGATTTGATCATAAGGTGCAAAGCGGGTACCTGTTGCATTGCGTCCAAAATGATCCCAGTTTTCCGGATTAGCAGGATTAACTGTTGCCTTGGTTTGATCAGGGCTAATATCGACTGGATTATAAATTTTTCCGTGTGGGAAAAATGCAGCAATGAGTGCAGCAACACAGCCCAGAAACCCTGCAATACCGACATAATTGGCAAGTCTGCCAGCTTGTACAGTCACGGTTTTAAAGATAGGATTCAGCCACAGGCTGAGTACGACAATAATGGTCGGAATCACCAGACGGGGTAATAATTGCCAGTAATCAAATGCCTGAACTTCGTAAAATGCCCAGATGACTGTGGCAATATACGTAATGATAGATAGCCATAAACCTATTTTGTTGCGTAGCAAATAAAGTGCTGCGATTGCAAGATATGCAACACCAGCAATTAAATAATAACTGGAGCCACCAAGACTCAGTAATTTTATGCCACCAAAAATAAGTGCAACAGCAATAATTAATGTGAGTAATACAAATAAAAGTCGAAACACATTAAGATAAACTGTCTTTTTATTGGAAACAGCGTTATTTGTCATATTTTCACCTTAGGGTTAAGGTATGTGCAATATGAATGATCTTAATTAATAAAATAATTAATTTACCAATGAAGATTATTCTAAATGCTGAATAAGATTGATATTTTTGATGATTTCCCAAGAGGAACAAAATTGAGTTTGTCATGCTCAATCTAGAACTCATAGTACTTTGGTATAGTATTTTAATCCCTTTTTTTTGATTCGTATAGATTTAAGTCAATCTATTAAAAAAACGTAATATAGGATATTTTATGGAGAGAATTAAATTTTTTGAAATAATCCGGCTTTAACCAGACCTGCTTTGGTATTTTTGATCAGTTTCCAGTCAGTTGGTAATGTCAGTGTGTCTAGATTCTGGTTTGCTTCAACATAAATAAAGCCATTTTTATTTAATTTTGGATTAACCAATTCCGCCAGTTCCTGCCATAGATTTAATGCATAGGGTGGATCCAGAAAAACCAAATCAAAATTTTCATGCAGTGTTGCCAAAGCCTGTTGAGCTGTTGCGTGTACGATTTGGACCTGTTCGGTTTTGAGGACCGCAATATTTTGTTTTAAAAATTTGCTTTGTTGCGGATTTGGTTCGATCATCACCACCTGTTTGGCACCACGAGATAATGCCTCAAAACCTAATGCGCCTGAACCGGCGCAAAGATCGAGTACTTTTGCCCCCTGAATATCCCACATCAGCCAGTTAAAAAGTGTTTCTCGTATGCGGTCTGGCGTAGGACGTAATCCTTCTATCGTGGCAAAAGGTAATTGGCGACGTTTAAATTCACCACCAATAATGCGTAACTGGTTTTTCATTCTTCATCCTCAGCAGCAGATGGTGGTGTGTTATTGGCTGGCGGTGTTGGCGTACTTTGTAATACGCCACTAGTTGGCAATTCGGCAGGTTTTGCACCTGCTGTCATTAAACCACCATTCACAGGTGGGGGAACAGGTTTGATCGGATCTTTTTCACGTTTTAAGAGCCAGTAGTCAAAAATTGGTTTGGCAATTTTTGCGGCTGATCCACCATGTCGACCATTTTCCCAGATCACTGCTACAGCAATTTTAGGCTCATCCGCAGGGGCAAAACCAACAAACAAACCATGGTCATATTCACGTTCTTTAAGTAAAGCTTCATTGTAGCGTTTACCTTGAGCAATACTCTTAACTTGTGCTGTACCTGTTTTACCTGCAATGGAATAAAAAGGTGTGCGAATGCCTCTACCAGTACCGGAATTGATTACTGCAACCATGGCGGCATGCATTTTTTCCCAGTCATCTTGCGTGCCGTCAAAGTCGATTTTGAAGTCACTGCCATGCAGTACCTTGAGTACTTTTTCGCCTTTGGTTTCTCTTAATACATGTGGTTTCACATGCTGTCCGTAATTGGCTGTAATGGCTGTTGCAAGGGCAAGCTGTAGAGGCGTCGCAGTAAATGCACCCTGACCGATACTGACTGAAATCGTTTCACCTTTCAGCCACGGTTTATTGCGGGTACGCATTTTCCATTCCGGAGATGGATATAATCCGGAACTTTCACTCGGCAGATCGACACCGGTTTTCTGTCCAAAACCAAATTGCGACATCCATGTATGCATTTTATCAATGCCCATCTGATAGGACAGTACATAAAAAAATGTATCACAGGACTCTACAATCGCTTTATTAATATCGACTATACCATGGCCGCTTTTTTTCCAGTCACGGAATTTATGACTATCACCGGGTAAATGGAAATAACCTGGATCAAAAATTTTGGTATTCCAGTCGATATATTTATAGTGAATTCCACCCATGGCTTCCATTGGCTTAATGGTTGAGCCAGGTGGATAAGAGCCTTGTACGGCACGGTTATAAAGTGGTTGATCCAGACTATCGCTTAGATCACGATAATCCTTGTGGCTAATGCCTGTGACAAATAGATTAGGATTAAAGCTAGGTGCAGACACCAGTGCCAAAATCTCTCCTGTATTGGGATCGATGGCAACAACAGCCCCACGTTTGCCGATCATTTGTTCGGAAGCAACCATTTGTAGGCCATAATCCAGAGAAAGATATAAATCATTGCCCCGTACTGCTTCTTTACGACCCAAATGTCTTAAAATATTACTATGTGCATCCGCCTCTACAGACTCATAACCGGGTCTGCCATGCAGCAAAGATTCATAAGATTTTTCGACCCCGATTTTTCCAATCAGATTGGTTCCAGCATAGAGGTCTTTATCCAGCGTTTTTAATTCTTTATCATTAATTCTGCCGACATAGCCAATCACATGTGCGAATAAATCTCCATGTGGATAATAGCGGGTCATTTGCGTTTCGATACGAACACCGGGGAAGTTTTGTTTTAATTCACTGAATTTGGCAATTTCAGATTCACTCAAATTCATTTTAATGGACAAAACTTCGGTTTTACGTGCGGTTTTTGCCCGCTTTTGAAATTGTTCGATGTCTTCATCAGTCAAATGAAAAATCGGAACAAGTTGAGCAATGGTGTGATCTACATCTTCAATATCAGCACGGCTAATCACTGCACTAAATACCGGAAAATTATCGGCCAGTAAAATACCGTTGCGATCGTAAATATAACCGCGGGCAGGGGGTAATGCTTGTAATCGAATACGATTGCTGTCGGATACGGTCTGGAAATGTTCGTGCTGGTAAAGTTGCAGGTAGCTGTAGCGCACCACCAGAATCAGGATAAAAACCGACACCAATCCAATAGCAAAATAAATGCGGCCACGAAAAATCTTTTTTTCTTGCTGAATGTTTTTTATGGGCGTAGGTTGCTTGCTCATGATGGTATGCGAAATCGAAACAGGGCTATTCTATCTAAACAAATACATAAGGTATATATCTTTTTGGTTTAGTTTTATATAGGGTTAATCTTTGCTTATTTGACTCTACAGACATATGATTTAGGTGGTTTACGCTATAGCTTTGACCTGTTTTCTGATACATTCTAATAGATATTGTGTATTAGATTGAATAATAGACAAGTATTTCACCTTGTGCTTTAGGGAAAAAGCGGAGATAAAAATTGAAAAAAACAGGTTTATTGTTGCTGGCTTTGATGGTTACAGGAACGACACAGGCAAAATTGAGTGATTTTTTACCCACCTTACCAGAAGCAAAGTTAAAAGAGCGCAGTGCGGAAGCCAAACAGGGATATGTTGGTTTTGGTATGACGCAAAAACTATTACATGTCAATGCCGAATGGGTCAATCCTTATGGCATCGCTTATGCTAAAGTGGGGGCATTCATCAATGGTGATAACGAAATTGGTGCGCAACTGGGTTTTCGTTATCCTTATTTTCTCACTGGTACAGATTTAAACGGTTACTACTTTGGTGCTTATGCAGGTCATCTTGATAATGTCAGTGTAGATGGCAAGTTTTATCAAAGACTAGGTGGCGGTGTAGATTTAGCTTATGTGCTGCTGGATAAGGAGCGCATTAGCAGCTTTAGTGTCGGTGTCGGTGCTGCGGAAAAAGTGGTTGGAAAAAATGGCAGTAAAAAACCCACTGAACCACAACTACAGTTTGCTTATAGTTTAAGTTTTGATGTGTTTTAACATGATCAAGTGGGCAAAGTTTTAGGCGATGAAACAATAATTGAGAGAGATCGATGCTAGAGTATATAGCAACCGAATGGCAAATATTTGCTAGTCGACCTGATTTTTGGGCTATTTTAAGTATTGTCCCTGTTACGGCTTTTGTAACTTGGGCACATGTCTGGATGGCACTTAAAATGGTGTTTTACCCCATTCAGTTTTGGGGATTTCATATCGGTTCATTGCCAATCGGATGGCAAGGTATTGTGCCACGCAAAGCCGGGCGCATATCCGGTATTATTACCGACAATACCTTGTCAAAATTGGGTTCATTACGTGAATTTCTTGAGGCAATGGATCCACAGGATATGGCACGTATCATTGGCGAGCAGGTGGGTTTTGAACTGGAACACCTGATTGATGAAGTCATGATGGAGCGCAGGGCGGTACTCTGGGAAAACTTGCCTTATTCCATTAAGCGTCGTATCTATGCACAAGCCCATAATCAATTGCCTGCAGTGTTAACCGATCTGGTGACAGAACTGACTTATAACGTTGAAAATCTGGTGGATATGCGTAGCATGGTGGTTAACCAGATGGAAAGCGATCGTCGGCTCATGGTGCGCATGTTCCTTAAAGTGGGACAGAAAGAAATTAACTTTATCTGGCATATCAGTGCTTTGATTGGTTCATTCTTTGGTATTATCCAGATGTTTGTGTATATTTTTATCCCGCAGCACTGGACGGTTCCTTTTTTTGCCGCAATCTGGGGATTCTTGACCAACTGGATTGCAATCTGGATGGTATTTAATCCGGTTGAACCACACTATATTCGTTATCCGCAGTTTTTTGAAAGAACGAAAAATCATCAGTTTCCATGGATTAAACCTGTTGTGCCACGTATAGGAACCTATAATATTCAGGGTGCATTTATGAAGCGTCAGGAAGAGGTCTCTGAGGTTTTCTCTGAAGTGGTAACCACTGATTTAATTACTTTAAAGTCAATTATGACTGAAATGATGTATGGTGAAAAAAGTATAAAAACACGTCGTATTATCAAAAGACATGTCAATCAAATCATGGAAACGCCGATTGTTCGAACTTCTTTACAGTTGTCAATTGGCCCAAGTGAATATGCAAAATTAAAAACGGACTTGATTGATCGTTCAATTGAAATTACGATGGTTCCAATTTGTGATCCAGGGTTTAATGCGAGTCGGGCTCAAAAGATCTTTGCTATGTTTAGGGATCGGATTCGTTTACTTACCCCAAAAGAATTTCAGAATTTGTTACGTCCTGCATTTCAGGAAGACGAATGGATTTTGATTTTATTAGGTGGCGTAACTGGCTTTGGTGCCGGTCTGATTCACTTATTTATAGCATTTTTATAATTGGGGCTTTAAAATAGCATATCCCAAAATGCCTTGCAGTTAGTCTTTTGGCTAATGTTCCACATGCAAAATTTTGTTAATTACTCTTGTTTATGAGGATGTTTTTTATGCGCATTATATTACTTGGACCACCTGGGGCAGGAAAAGGAACTCAAGCTCAGTTGATCTGTAAGCGCTACAATATCCCACAAATCTCTACAGGCGACATGCTTCGTGCTGCGATTCGTGAAGGGACAGAGCTTGGTTTACAAGCAAAGTCTGTAATGGAAAATGGTGGATTGGTTTCTGATGAACTGATTATTGGTCTGGTAAAAGAACGTATTGCACAGCCTGATTGTGCAAATGGCTGTATCTTTGATGGTTTTCCACGTACCATTCCTCAAGCAGAAGCATTGGAAAAAGAAGGGATCAAGATTGATCATGTGATAGAAATTGAAGTACCTGATGAAGAAATTGTAAAACGTCTTTCTGGTCGTCGTCAGCATCCTGCATCTGGCCGTATTTATCATACCATTTATAATCCACCAAAAGTGGAAGGTAAAGATGATGAAACTGGTGAAGATTTGGTACAACGTCCTGATGATCTCGAAGAAACAATTCGTAAACGTCTAGCTTCCTATCATTCCGAAACCGAGCAGCTGGTTGGCTATTATCAGGGGCGTACTCAAGCAACTGACAATGCACCGACTTATGATAAAGTCAATGGCTTAGATGCGATCGAAAATGTACAGGCAAAATTGTTCTCTATTTTAGATCAAGCAAAATAATATTGTGCTTTAGTGCCAAAGGCTCTATCTTCATGATAGGGCTTTTTTATTGTGGGATTGAAAGATAAATGAAATTTTTAATTATTGCATTGTTGTTGGTCAGCATTTTTGTTTTATTCATTTTATTTCGTTTAAGTTTTAAAATGCTTAGAGAAACACAGCACAAGAATAAACCTTAAAATGTCTCGGATTCATCCTTTATTTTCTTATATATTTTATAGATAAAAAAGCCTACCGATTGCTCGATAGGCAGTTCAAGATTTTTATCACTATTGTTTGTGATTAGAACCAGTTCATCAGTGAAACACCCAAACCAACATATGTTGCCCGGTGGTTGTAATCAATCAAACTTTCTCCATAACCATCGAAAATCTGTAAATGACCACGCAGTGAACCTGATAATGGGAAGGCCCAGTCAAACTGTGCTGCACCATGGCTATCATCACCGCCTTTTAAACTATGACGTAACATCAATGAAAATTGATGGTCTTTCCATTTATAGTTTGCGGTTAAATCACCACGACCAATATAGTTTTTGATATCGGGGTTATTGTCGTCATCGGCATCTTCTTCAAAGCGATACCAAGGACGTAACATCAAAGCAAAGTTATTTTTCTCAAAACCAATATTCAAAATTGCCCGATTCCAGCTACGTGAAAATGGATCTGATCGGCCATTGGATTGATGATTTAATGTTAACCCGAGTAAACGACCATGTAGACCGAGTAAATTGTAGTTGGTACGGAAAATAATACTGGCTTCAGGCTCGTAGTTGGTTTCCCGGAAAGGACGTGATTCTTCGCTGTTATAGACTTGCCAGCGCGAAGACTGGGTATAACCAAGCCAGATATCGCCATTATCGCCAAAAATATTTTCTACTGCTTTGGTTTTAACCGAGAGCTGAAATTTTGCTTCTGTACTGTTTAAATTCTGTGGGTCGGTCACAGTATTTTGTGGATTTGGGCTATAAGGGGTTTCATTTTTATCGGAAGTCCACATTGCTGGTAATAAATAAATTGGTTGATACGCTCGCAATTGCCATGTGCCGAGTTTTGATTTTTCCGACAATTCCCAGCGTTGATCCAATAGAGACGTGGTTGGATCAAACTGTGGCGCTGCACCAAACAAATCATAATTGCGAATGGTTTCTGCAATTTTTTGAGTGGTTGGTTGTTCCTGTTGCTGCTCGGCAGTTTTTACATTGATGGCCTCACTTGCTGCCTGTTCGCTAATACTTAAGCTTTCAGGTTGGACAGACACAGGTCTAAAGATCGCATCGTAACAGGCTAAACGGTCATTATTGGAGGGCAAGCCAACACAGGCCTCTGGTGCAACAGGTTGCGGCATTGACGGTGGTGTAACGGGTGTGGTCGTCGTTGTGGCATGTACATTGGCTGTGCCGATAACACCCAGTACAGTGGTAATGTACAACAACGGTTTTTTTAATATGAATTGAGTGTTCATATGCGATCCATTTTAATTAATTTTCTGAATGTTAAAACCAAGTTGCAACAATTCTTCCTGACGAGAAACTGGAGCAACTACTGCACGGACAGGTTGTTGATTAAGTAAATATTGTTCGGTGATGCGTCTTAAATCCTTTAAGCTTACAGCGAGAATAGATTGGCGTAAATGTTGTCTAAACGCATGATCACGGCCATGTAAGGCGGCATAGCATGCGGTAATGGCTTCGCCTGCGGGTGAACCCGGCTTATCCATACTGGCAATCAGGCCCAAGATGGCTTCTTCCAATTGATAATCCTGCTGTTCGCTATGTAATAGCCAGTCAATAGCGCGACCGAAATCATCAAACGTCTCACTTAGACGTGGATCACGGTAACTATAGAATCGAAATGCACAGGCATTACTATCATAGCCTGCACCACCACCATACGCACCGCCTTGTTCACGAATGGCACCATGTAAATAACCATTGCGTAGGTATGGACCTAGCACCATAAATGCGGCTGCATCGGGATGAACAATATCTACTGCGGGATAAGCGCTGGCACAGAATTGGACATTGGTTTGAATCAACCAAGCCTGATCCTGTTGATCCTCGACAAATTCGGGATTCTGAATCGCTGCTGTCTGTTCAATCTGTTGCTGTTGTGACCAGACGTGTTGTAGATGCTGTAAAAGCTGATCACTTTGTTGTGTTTCACAGACCAGCAGGAATGATTTGGAAGACTGTAGAATCCGTTGATGAATCTGCTGCAACTGTTGAATGAAATCATGATAACGCTGCTCATCCTGTTGAATGTCTTCAATCAACTGGCTTAACCAGCGCAGTGCAGGTAAACCGGTATTTTGATAATCACGTTTGGCCAGCGCGCTCATATTACGTTGAGCGGTTTGCATGGCATAGCTATGCCCAGCACCGGAAATACGGGATTGCCAACGGGCTTTACGTTGTTGTAATAGCTCAAGAATACGATCTTTTTCATCAAAACGCATGTCGGTAAATGCAGTTTTTAATAAATCCATTGCCGCAACATGATGATTGAGTGCTTTGGTGGTCAGGGTAAGAAAGGCACTGATTTGGTTTCTATCACCAATTTGGCTACGCAAGCTTAGGCCCATACCTACACCGCCACTAATTGCAGTTTGTTGCTGTTGTAATTGCAGATAATCGTATTCACCTGCACCCACTTCACCCATCAACATACTTAACAGATTAAAATAAGGTGACAGCACCACATCGTCAGGTAAATGGATCAAGACTTGTTGATAGAATAAGCCATTGGTTCCGGCATGGTACAAATGTACAGGAACAGTTTGACCATCAAGATCGATCTGCTCGGCGATGGCATTGGTCTGTTTAAGTTCGGCTGGAATGTCTGCCAGTGTGACTTTTGGTAATAATTCGAGATCATCTGGCGTGGCCTGATGCTGTTTTAATGCTTCGGTCTGTTGAATGATTTGTTCACGTTGTTCTGGACTTAAGCTACGGTCAAGTTGATCAAGCCGCGCTTGTTCTTCATCCCGGTCACGTTGAGATTGTTGGTTGTCCGGGATAAGGGTGAGTCGAACCCGATGTGGATTATCAATCAAATAGGTCTGGATTAATTGTGATAACCACATTGGGTCTTCCAGTTCCTGTTTGACATCGGCAAGGGCCTGATCCACATCCCAGACAGTAATCGGATCGCCATGATGGATTGCACCGCTCATGCCGTTAAAAATCAGGCTTAAACCATAAGGTGTTCCATCGCCATCCACTTCACGTTGATGCAGTTCAATCTGGTGTAAAATCGCATCAATGGTATCTCGGTCAATCGGTTTAGACGCGACATCTTTCAAGATAGTCATGACACCTTGTTCAAATTCATCAGCTTTGCCTGCTTCTGACCCTTGAATACCACAATAGAAGGTCATTTCGAAATTACTGTCATCGGTTCCCATCAATGGACCAGTGGATTGACCGAGTTTACTGGTTTCCAGATAGTTTCTTAATGGCGCAGCAGAATTTTCCAGTAAGATGCCTTCCACCAGCCGCATGCCTAGACGTAATTTGACATTATTGGTTTCAGGCAATAACCACGACAGCACATGATAGGTTTTTTGACTTAAGTCATCTTCATCCATGGCATAGTGTTCAATCACTTGAATCGGCTGAGTCAGGCGTTTTTCGGGAACCGAATAAAGGGTATGACCTTTTTCAAAATGTTTTAGTGCCTGTTGTTCAAACTTTTCATGTAAATCATAAACGTCTGCATCACCAAAGGTCATAAAGACAGCATTGGACGGATGGTAATGACTTTTATAGAAATCAACCAGTTCCTGATAGCTAAGATCAGGAATATCTTTGGGATCACCGCCGGAATTATAATGATAGGTGGTTTGCGGATAAAGATGTTGTGCTAGTTTATGATAAAGCTGATCGGTTGGCGCACTACATGCACCTTTCATTTCATTAAACACAATGCCTTTAAATACTGGTTTATCATTTTCAAACTCAACCCGAATACCTTCTTGTAAAAAGTCCAGTTGATTTAAATTGGCAAAAAAAGCTGCATCGAGATAAACCGATAATAAATTGTCAAAATCTTTTTTATTTTGGGTCGCAAATGGATAAGCGGTCCAGTCTGCCGCAGTAAACGCATTCATAAAGGTATTGAGTGAGCGTTTGATCATGGAAAAGAACGGATCACGGACAGGATATTTTTTTGAACCACACAGCGCAGTATGTTCAAGAATATGCGCTTCGCCTTTGGAATCCATCGGTTGGGTACGAAATGCCACCAAAAACACGTTTTCATCATTATCATTGGCAAGGTGATAATGCACTGCACCAGTGACTTTATGCCGAAATTCATAAACAGTGGTTGAGAGGGCATCGATAAATTGTTGACGCACCAATTCAAAAGCAGGGTGAATGGTATTCTGTGCCAGGTTTGAACAGGTGTTGGTCATAAAAACTCCATAGCTTAAATCATAATGCAACATAAAAAATTGCACAGGACGATATTTGATATTGCAGGAAAGTATAGCGAATTAATGGGATTAATTCTTTGAGCTTTGTTGATATTTTTTTTATGCAGATACTGCTGATTATTTTTTATACCGGAGCTTATATGCGAATGCAAATTGATGAACAAAAAATCAAATTTGCTTTTTTAGATGAAATGCCACAATCACTATTATAGCCTTTGGGCTTTCGTGCTACTCTAGGCAAAAATTTTTATTGGGATCTGTTGTTATGGCAAGTGTTGAGCTTTTTTCTATTGGTAATGCATTGGTAGATCAGGAATTTTTGGTAGATGATCAATTTCTGCAAAATGCACAACTGGTCAAAGGAACCATGCAACTTTGCGATGCCGAGCAACAAGCCCATCTGGTAAAAAACTTATCCCAAGCCACACATAAAGGGCAAGCCAGTGGCGGTTCTGCTGCAAATACCACGGTTGCATTTACTGCATTAGGTGGTACAAGTTTTTATGCTTGCCGAGTAGGTAATGATGCGCTGGCAAACTTTTATTTGCATGATTTACAAAATGTAAAGGTGCAGACCCATCAAAAATCCCTGAGTGAAGGGCAAACCGGAACCTGTATTGTCATGGTTACGCCAGATGGCGAACGTACCATGTACACCTATTTAGGTATTACAGCTGAACTGAGTCCTGAACAAATTGATTATGAACCGCTGAAACAGGCAAAATGGCTGTATATTGAAGGCTACTTGGCGACTAGTCCAACTGCTCATCAGGCTGTTGCAGAAGCTCGCCAGATTGCCAAGGCACATGGCGTAAAAATTGCAATTTCACTTTCAGATCCTGCCATGGTGCAATATGCCAAATCCGGTCTGGATCAATTGATTGATGATGGCGTTGATGTATTATTCTGTAATGAACAGGAAGCATTGATGTACACCAAGGCACTCAGCATCGAACAGGCATCAGAAGCCTTGTTGAATATTGCAAGAACTGTGGTGATTACACTGGGCAGCAAGGGTGCCTTGATTGGGGCGAAAAACCGTGCCATTCAAATGGTGGTTGGTGAGGCAGTTGAGGCACTGGACAGTAATGGTGCAGGTGATGCCTTTGCCGGTGGATTTTTATATGCGCTTACACAGGATAAAACTGTGGAACAGGCTGCCAAAATTGGTAATATTGTTGCAGCCAAAGTGGTGAGTCAATATGGTCCGCGCTTAAGTTATCAACAATATCAGGATATTGCCGGGCAGCTTGAGTCGTGATCATCACCAACAGAAAATAGTTGCCAGTAAAGATAATTGCCAGTAGAGATAATCAATAGACAAGAGGTCGCCATGTATTTAATTTGCCAGACAGATGATGTACAGGAGCGTGAAGCTCGTGGATTTGACACACCGTTGGGAGAAATTTTGATCACCCAGCGTGATGGTTCTTTTTTTGCCTATAAAAATATCTGTCCGCATTTACAGGTCAGTCTTGAGTATATGGAAGATCAGTTTCTGGATATGGACAAAGAATATATTATCTGTTCGACCCATGGTGCTTTGTTTAATGTCGAAGATGGAGAATGTATTTGGGGGCCTTGTCAGGGTGAATCATTGACCAAGGTCGATATCGAAATTCATTCTGATGGTGGCATTTATTTACAGGGTAGCCGTGAGTCGTGAGATTGCCCGAGTTGTTTTTCGATTCTGCATTATTGCCATTTCATTTTTGTGTGGTGGCAATTTTTGTGCTGATTATCGGGGAAACCATCGGGATTTATATTGGACATCGTCCCTCTAATTTTATTCGCACAGTAATTCCATCGTGGATTAAAGATTCTCCTTTACTGAAAGTTCAGATTTCCCGTTTTATTATTTTATTATTTTTTCTGATTAATTTAAGCTATGCCGGTTATTTTATTCAACTCAGTTTTTTTGCATTTCATAAGGCATTTATCAGTTCTAGCCTGATTTTTATTCCCGCTTTTATTATGGCGTGGTTTTTTACCCTGTTTATGATTCATTGTCTGGATCAAGTGATTCAGCCTAGTCAAACCAGTTGTCAGGTTGATCTGGTTGGGCGTTTTGCTACCATTGTCAGTGGTCAGGCAAAACCGGGTGCCAGTGCCAATGCACAGGTAAAAGATCATATGGGTGGGGTGCATTATGTTCAGGTTGAACCGGAATTTGGCGAACTGGAATTACATGCCCATATTATTTTGGTGGGCTATAATGATTCGCATTATATTGGCAAGAAAATTACGCCACAACGTGATGAGCATCTGCCTCAGTTTTATCAGGATAAATATGACGACTGATTTTAACAATGAAAAAATATTCATTTAAATAACCAAATCAATATTCAAAACAACTTAAAACCAAAAGCATTATTTTGTGTCTGTTTAAAAATTTTCCTGAAGAAATTCAAAACGTGGGACGACATTGCCATTATCGAGTGTTACGTTTTCTCTAAACATGTCGAATGGTCTTAACCATAATTGATATTCACCATACAGACATTGATAGACCACCATCAATTCTTCTGTTTCGCTGTGCCTTGCAACACCAAGCACCTGATAAAGCTGGCCTTTATAGTGACGGTAGAGCCCTTTTTGAATATGTTGCATACCATTTAACCTGTTTGTGTGTTATTTCAATAAAATAATCAGCCAAGTGATAAAAATAATACTCAGCGAGACAAATTGTGCTGCACTGCCCATATCTTTGGCACGTTTTGATAATTCATGCTTATCCAGCGAAATGCGATCAACCACGGCTTCAATAGCAGAATTAAACAGTTCCACAATAAGTGAAAGCAAACATACGATGATCAAGGCAGCATGTTCAACGGGTGAAATATCAAGAAAAAAAGTCACTGGAATGAGGATAAGATTAATCCAGACCACTTGACGAAACGCTGCTTCATTTTGAAATGCTGCTTTAAATCCAGACATGGAGTAGGACCAAGCATTTAAGATACGGGTCAGACCGGTTTTACCCTTCTGTGGCGAGTACATAAATAAATCTCTATATCTGGAAGGAAGCGAGATGATTTTAAAGATGAAAGCTGAACATTTGCTTAATTCAGCTTTCATCTTACAATTTATTTTAAGAAGCGTTTATAGCCTTCGTTTTCACTAATTTCCACAAACGGATAATTAATTTGCTGTAGCGTGTCTATTAACGGATCTGTGCCATTGCTGCTTTTGATGCCCGATTCCAGTCCCATCAAGACACGACCTTCTGCTGCACCATGATTGCGATAGTGGAACAGGCTGATATTATGATCCGGGCCCAGACGTTCGAGGAAAGTGAGTAGGGCACCTGGACGTTCCGGAAACTCGACACGGAACAGACGTTCATCATTAAGATGTCCATGACCGCCAATTAAATAACGAATATGCAGTTTTGCCACTTCATCATCAGATAAATCAGACACATCATAATTTTGCTTTAAGCTGGCAAAAATATCCTGCCGTTCCTGTTCACCACCTTTTAGACTGATGCCGACAAAAACCTGTGCGTCATTACTACCATTATAGCGATAATTAAATTCGGTAATATTACGGCCTTGCAATGCTCGGCAAAATTGCAGAAATGCGCCTTGCTGTTCCGGCATGGACACTGCAAAAATGGCTTCCTTGTGTTCGCCTAGTTCGGTACGTTCGGCAATATAACGCAAACGGTCAAAATTCATGTTGGCACCACAGACAATCGACACCATGTTTTTATCGTGCAGTTTATGCTGTGCCACATATTTTTTAATGCCTGCCAAGGCCATAGCACCCGATGGTTCGACAATGCTACGATTCTCATCAAAGGTATCCTTGATGGCAGCACAGATTTCATCGGTGTTAACAGTGACCACATCGGGTTCGACGATTGGTCCGGAATTATCAGATTTAGGTAAACGAATCACTTCAAACGGTAATTCACCGATTTGTGCAACTGCTGTACCATCGGCAAATAAACCGACCGAAGGCAAAACCACACGTTCACCACTTTCCAGTGCTGCTTTTAAACAGGCCGATTCATCATATTCCACGGCAACAACTTTGACATGCGGTGCCACCTCACCCAGATAAGCTGCAACACCTGCGATTAGACCACCGCCACCTACCGCAACAAAAACATAGTCAACATCACGCCATTGCCGAAGAATTTCATTGGCAATGGTGCCTTGTCCTGCAATCACCAGTTCATCATCATAAGGTGGAATAAAGACTAGACCTTCATCTTTGGCACGTTGTTGAGCATAGCGATTGGAAATATCAAAACTATCGCCATGTAGCACCACTGTACCACCTAGACGTTTTACTGCTTCGATTTTGATATCCGGTGTGGTACTTGGCATCACGATGATTGCCGGCACCCCTAGTTTTTGTCCGGACAGGGCAACACCTTGCGCATGATTGCCTGCCGAAGCACAAATTACACCCCGTTGTAATTGATCTTTTGGCACTTGGCTAATACGGTTGTAGGCACCGCGTAATTTAAACGAAAAAACCGGTTGTAAATCTTCTCGCTTAAAACGAATGTTATTATTTAAGCGTTGACTAATTTTTGGTGCTGCTTCGAGAGGGGATTCTATTGCGACATCATAGACAGTGGCTTGTAAAATTTGTCTAACCCAACGAGACAACATGACATTCTTCCATTTTTAACAGTAAAATATGCGCTATTGTAGCAAAACAAATCAGCATCCGTTGCATTTTGCATGATTTAAATCATCGATCACCAGAGCCTAATACAGAGATTAGCACTATGAGTTTATATCCTTCTCAGGACGCCAAAAAACAAGCCGCTGCTGAAGCTGCCATTCAGCATCTACCTAAAGGCGGAATTTTGGGTGTAGGAACAGGCAGTACAGTAAATTTTTTGATTGATCTGTTGCCTCAGTTGCAACTTGAAGCTGCTGTTGCCAGTTCCAAGGCAACCGAAGAGCGATTGAAAAAACTAGGTATTGAAGTAGTTGAGTTAAACCATGTGGGTAATCTGGATGCCTATGTGGACGGTGCCGATGAAATCGACCGTCATTTGCATATGATTAAAGGCGGTGGTGCAGCATTGACAAGGGAAAAGATTGTGGCATCGGTGGCCAAAGAATTTATCTGTATTGTTGATGATTCAAAATGGGTGACGCAACTGGGGCGTGACTTTCCATTACCGATTGAAGTGATTCCGATGGCACGTTCGGCAGTTGCCCGTAAACTGGTGTCTTTGGGGGGTGACCCTGCCTATCGTGAAGGGGTGGTGACAGATAATGGCAATGTCATTCTTGATGTATTTAATTTAAATATTTTAAATCCTCTAGAACTGGAACAAACCATTAATAATATTCCTGGTGTGGTGACCAATGGAATCTTTGCACTACGTCCTGCCAATCTTGCCATTGTAGCAACTGATCAAGGCATTGACGTGCGCTCTGCTCAATAATATATGATTATTGATGCTGATTTACCGGAAATTGCGGTGGTTAAGCATGCCCGGGCCAAGCGTTTAAAACTTGCCGTATCGCCAAAAGGCATACGGCTGACTATTCCTCCGTTAACCACACAGCGACAAATTCATTTTTTTGTTGCACAAAGTAAGGACTGGCTCAAACAAACTTGGGCGAAATATCAGTTACAAGCTGTTTCGGCACAATCAATTGCCTTACCCGATCAAATTCGCTTATGTTATCTGGATCAGGTGATTGATGTATCCTATCAACCGATCAGCAAGGCGTATCAATATCAAGCGAAAAGCCAGCAGTTAATTGTGAATGAAGCCTGTGCCGAACAGGCTTTAACCCAGTTTATTATCCGACAAGCCAAGCAGATTTTGACCAGTCAACTATTAAATTATGCCGAACAACACCGTTTAACTGTGAATAAGGTTCGTATTGCCAGACCTACCACACGCTGGGGCAGTTGTAGTCATGATCAGTGCATTATGCTGCATGCAGGCTTATTGTTAATGTCGAAGCAAGATGCAGATTATGTATTATTGCATGAGTTGGCACATACCAGACACATGCATCATCAGGCCGTTTTTTGGACATTTTTGGAACAACTTTATCCGAATGCTAAAGTAGCTCAGAAACGGGTGAAAACATTCCGATTGCCGGCATGGTGGCAATCGAAATAAGAGAGACTTACATGTCCGCATGTGCTGTGGTCTATCAATATGATGCACTTTGCAGGATGACGTTATGTACAACTCATTTCAGTGGTAGTTAATTCAGTTGGATAAAATCCATCTGCATTTCCAGTTTTGGCGGAAATAATGTGTACATTTTTAATTTCAAGCTGCATGAAATAGGGTGGCCTGTTCTCACCAGCACCAATATTTAAAATATAATGCTGTGATGCTTGATCAAGGCGCAATAAATTATCAGAAACATCACGGTTAATACTGGCGTTGTACACCTGATTATTCTGGGTTAGGCGTACATTGCCATTTGGGAACATTTCAATTTTGCAGGAACCGACCTGATGGATTCCGATTAAATAATCAATTGCAGAAATTTCATTGCCAGTGTCATCTGCATTCAATCCCTGTTTGCATGGATAGGCACTGATGCCCTGACATTTTTCATCGCTGGAAAAGCCGAATGCACGATGATAATCACCTGCACCATTCCAGCGTACAGCGTTCGCTGTATCGACGCTATAACCCGTACTATAGTAGGAAAAGTTTTGTAATGCTTTTAAACCTTCAGGATTGATAATGCTTTGAAAGTTGGTATTTGCATAGTCGAGTGTTGCAGTCTTGAGTGTGTTACCAAAACTTTCCCGAATGGTTTTTTGTGTTTCGCCAATGCCCAACAAAGTATTTAATGCAGGATCAATATTTTTAGGTGCAGTGATCAGTGGCGAAAAATCGGTGTTATCGCCCGTAAATGTTCGCCCATCTAGCGATCCATCACGAAGATCTGTGCCTAGACTTTGTGCCAGTTCTAGATAGGTATTTTGACTCTCTGGATATAGTTTGACCCAGTAATTCAATAATCCCAATCCAGTGAAAATATTGATGTAATTGCGCGAGGACATTGTACTATATTGCACCAGCCGGATGCTTTGATCGGTATTGAATAATGGGAATTGTGTTGCATCAAATGCACCATTTAAGCTTGCACTGACCTCGGAACGGGCTTTGCTTAGATGCTTAGCTTCAATCAGTGTTAAATCCGCACGGCTGGGATCAAGATTACCAGCACGAACTAGCGTGCGTTGATAAATGGCTTCAGAGAACGGGCTAAGAGTTATATCAATCGTACTCCCCTGAATCATTGCAATGGCATTGATTTCACCATGAAATGGAACGAATCGCTTTAAAATTGGGTCGAACATGGTGCTATTATCCAGTCCTGTGAGTTTGACGGATAACAGCTTATTACGATAATTATTAACTGGCACATTATCGACCACGGCATCAAAGTCAGAGAAATCCTGATTGTCATATAGTGGGGTACTATCGCCCACAACCTGAATACGCAAATGCGAATTTTTAACCTGCATTGGCATTCGGACAGAGATTTTAAAAACACTTTCTGGTGTTGTGGTATCGGGTTGTGTATTGTCATCACTGATACGTGTGGTACCAGAAGATCCTCCACCACATGCGATCAAACCACTACATAGCAGTATTAAAACCGATTTAGACCATAAACCTGTAGATACAGATTGTTTTGTTTTTATCGAAGGCATCCCGCACTCCATGTATTATTTCGGTAATGTTCCATTACCATGAGGTATTGTTGTTCCAGTGTGGAAATAGCAACAGGTGTTGACATTAAAAAGTAAAAATAATTGCACGTCTATTAAAATACATCGTTTTGTTTAAATCAACATCCTGTCATACTGTAGCATATGCTTTTTGAACGAGAAGGAAAAGATTGTGGTTGAAGTCGGTATTGTCGGTGGCACTGGTTATACAGGAATAGAACTGATTCGTTTGTTGTTACAACATCCCGAGGCTCACCTCAAGTTGCTTACCTCTCGAACAGAAGCGGGTCTGAAAGTTTCTGATATGTTTCCAAGTTTACGCGGTGTATTGGATCTGGCTTTTAGTCCGCTGGATATCGAACAACTAAAAACCTGTAATGTGGTATTTTTTGCAACACCGCATGGCGTGGCCATGAAATATGCACAGGAATTGGTCGATGCTGGTGTGAAAGTCATTGATCTGGCAGCAGATTTTCGGTTACAGAATCTGGATAAGTTTCGTCACTGGTATGGCATTGAACATAACTGCCCAGAATTATTAAAAAAATCCGTTTATGGCTTGTCCGAACTGAATCGTGAAAAAATTAAACATGCTGATGTTATCGGTAACCCGGGTTGTTATCCGACCACTGTACAATTGGGTCTGGCGCCACTGTTAAAAGCTGGTCAGGATTTGATTGAATATGACAATATTATTGTCGATGCCAAGTCTGGTGTATCTGGGGCAGGGCGTAAAGCCAGTATGTCGATGATCTATACTGAAAACACCGATAACTTTAAAGCCTATGGTGTGGGTGGCCATCGTCATCATCCCGAAATCGTTGAAGCACTGGAAAATATTTCCGGTAAAAAAGGTGCATTTGATGGTTTGACTTTTGTACCCCATCTGGTACCGATGATTCGTGGTATGCTCAGTACCATTTATGTCAATCTTACCGCAGCTGGTCAGGAAACAGATTTACAACAATTATTTGAACAATTCTATCAAAATGAAGCATTTGTTGACGTCATGCCCGAAGACAGTCAGCCGGAAACACGTAGTGTACGCGGTGCAAATTATTTACGTATTGCCTTGTATCAACCTTTGCCAAATCGTTTGGTTATCGTGGTTGCACAGGATAATCTGGTTAAGGGCGCTTCAGGTCAGGCGATTCAAAATATGAATATTATGTTTGGCTTAAATGAATCTTTGGGTTTAAATCATATCGGGCTTTTACCTTAAAGCATCTTTTTTTGATAACATTCATTCGCCATAATATGAGCATCGTAACGTATAATCGTTTACGGATTTAAAATATTTTAGGACATATGCGTTCTCATGAAGAATACCGAACAGTCAGAGCAAATCCCTGCGCTAGAGCATCGCTCGAAACAGTCTTTTGTAAAAAGTAACTATCCGTTGGTCATTGCTGCCGTTTTACTGGCTGGCGGGGGACTTGGGCTTGGTTATGCGGTAGGGCATAAGCAAGGCCTGACTGTGGTGGGTTTTGATGCGGATGCAGAAGAGTTATCAGAAATTGTCAATAAACAGAAAAAATCGCTTGATGCGGTGAGTGTGGCTTTAAATACCGCAACTCAGGAGCGCGATGTTGCCATTGGCAATGCCAAAGAGCTGAATGTTGCACTCGATGCAGCAAAACAGGATAAACGGCAGGCTGAGTCACTCAGCGCAACCTATCGTGAAAAGCTGCGTGAACGTGGTGGTTTAAGTTTATCCATCCAGAATCTAGCGATACGGCCACTACCAAGTAATGCCTATGAATATGTTCTGGATCTGGTACAGGTCAGTCCAAATCGTCGACGTGCGGCAGGTAAAGTCGAAATCCGTCTGGTGCAAAACAGTGAAATATTGACTGTACCACTGGACAGTGCTAATTATAATTTTGAAGATTTTGAGCGATTGACAGGGCGCTGGACCATGCCAAGTGGCTTTACACCACAATATATCGAAGTGCATTTAAGCGGTGCAGGTAATCCGGTTATTCAACGCTTTGCATGGCAAAGAGGTAAGGATACGGTCGAATCACCTGCTTTTCTTTCTGAAATTCCACAAGCTGAAGCGAATGCAAAATAGAAGTTAGAAATTTATGTATTATTCATGGTTAAAGCAATTTAGAAAATTAAAGCCCGAAGCTTTAGAACATATAAGACAAAATTTTATTGCCTCCGGCGTGGTCGACTGGCATATTCAAAATACGGCTGTATCTGCACAACCTATTGAATTACAAGAACAAGATGATGATGGTGAACATGAAGTTGATGTCATGGTTGCACCACCACAACTTAAGCGTCCACCACAATATGCGGTTGTGTTACTCAATGATGATTACACACCAATGGATTTTGTTATTGAAATTTTACAACAATATTTTGCATTAGACCTTGACCGAGCCACCCAAGTAATGCTAACTGTACATCATGAAGGTAAAGGTATTGCTGGCATATATCCACGCGATATTGCCGAAACAAAAGCAAACCAAGTAAATAATTACGCTCGATCACAAGGACATCCTTTGCTTTGTCAGATTGAGCCACAAGAATAGAGGTTACAGCATGCTCAGTCGTCATTTAGAGGTATCATTACGTTTGGCTGTTAGCATGGCCCGCCAAAAACGTCATGAGTTTCTAACTGTTGAACATTTACTTTTGGCTTTGTTGGATAATGACTCTGCGGTAAATGCCTTAAAAGCATGTGGCGGAGACATTGTTGCGTTGCGTAAAGAATTAGAAGAATATATCGACTTACATACGCCAAAACTCCCTGAAAACAGTGAACAGGCACCACATCCGACAGAAAGTTTTGATCGTATTTTGCAAAGATCAATTTTTCATGTGCAATCCAGTGGTGGTGATCGTGCGGTTGAGGGTGCAGATGTACTTGTGGCAATGTATTCCGAAAGAGATTCCTTTGCGGTCTATTTGTTGAAACGTCAGCAAATTAACCGCTTAAATCTGACCCAGTACCTTTCTCACGGTGCACAGAAAGAAGATGCACCGCTAGAGGAACAAGAAGACACAGAACAAGATAGCAGTGCAAGTTCGGGTAATGCTGGACCACTGGAACTCTATACTGTCAATCTTAATCAGGAAGCGCAATCCGGAAAAACAGATCCGTTGATTGGCCGCCAAAAAGAAATTGAACGTACTGCACAAATCTTGTGTCGTCGTCGTAAAAATAATCCTTTGCTGGTTGGTGATCCTGGGGTTGGAAAAACCTCGATTGCAGAAGGTTTGGCATGGCTGATTGTTAAGGGACAAGCACCAAAACCATTGGCTGATGCAGAAATTTACAGTCTGGATATTGGGGCATTGGTTGCCGGTACAAAATACCGTGGTGATTTTGAAAAACGCCTGAAACAGCTGTTAAATGCCTTAAAGAAAAAAACACATGCGATTTTATTTATTGATGAAATCCATATGATTATTGGTGCAGGCTCTTCTATGGGCAGCACCATGGATGCATCAAACCTGATTAAACCCGCATTGGCAAATGGTTCCTTACGTTGTATTGGTTCAACGACATTTCAGGAATATCGTCAGGTTTTTGAAAAAGATCATGCCTTATCAAGACGATTCCAGAAAGTTGACGTGGTTGAACCGACTATTTCAGAAGCGATTGATATTTTAAAAGGCTTGAAAACCAAGTTTGAAGAATTTCATAATGTGAAATACGACGATGCAGCATTAACAGCTGCGGTTGAATTGTCGGTAAAATATATTCATGAACGTTTCTTGCCAGATAAAGCCATTGATGTGATTGATGAAGCGGGTGCACAACAACGCTTGCATGCCAATGGTGAAACCAAGCAGATTGGTGTCACGGAAATTGAAGAAGTTGTTGCCAAAATTGCACGGATTCCGCCAAAAACTGTTTCTAAAGATGATAAATCTGTACTTGAGCATCTGGAACGTGATTTAAAACGTGTGGTGTTTGGACAAGATGAAGCAATTACCGCTTTGGCTTCAGCCATTAAACTTTCCCGTGCAGGCTTAAAATCTCCAGATAAACCAATTGGTAGTTTTATTTTTGCCGGTCCTACTGGTGTGGGTAAAACCGAAGTCACACGTCAACTGGCAAAAGTGCTGGGTGTAGAGCTGGTACGTTTTGATATGTCTGAATATATGGAGCGTCATGCAGTTTCACGCCTGATTGGTGCACCTCCTGGTTATGTTGGTTTTGATCAGGGTGGTTTGTTGACAGATGCCATCAATAAAACACCGCATTGTGTATTATTGCTGGATGAAATTGAAAAAGCCCATCCAGAAGTATTTAATCTATTATTGCAAGTGATGGATCATGGTACTTTGACCGATAATAATGGCCGTAAATCTGACTTTAGAAATGTTATTTTGGTCATGACCACCAATATCGGTGCAGAGAATATTTCTCGAACCAGTATTGGCTTTACAGAACAAGATAACAGTCTGGACAATACCGATGCCATGAAACGTGCATTTACACCGGAATTCCGCAATCGTCTGGATGGTGTGATTCAGTTTAAACCTTTACCAACACTGGTGATCGATTCTGTGGTGGATAAATTCCTTACAGAGTTGCAAGCACAACTGGACGATAAGAAAGTGGTGCTTGAAGTTGATCAGGATGCTCGGGACTGGCTGGCAGAAAAAGGCTATGACCGTTTGATGGGTGCACGTCCGATGCAACGTCTGATTCAGGACCAACTGAAAAAACCATTGGCCGAGATGATCTTGTTTGGTGATCTGGTGAATGGTGGAACAGTCAGTGTATCGATTCAACCTAAAGACAGTGATCATGAAGGTTTAAAACTTACTGTGATTGAAGAACACCGGACTGAGCCTGTTTAAGCAATGGATTTTAGTCGGTTATTGATCACGTTTGTTTTATTTGTCTGTACGGCAGTAGCAGAAATTGTAGGTTGTTATCTGCCGTATTTGATTTTAAGAGAAAATAAATCGGCATGGCTTTGGCTACCTACAATGATTAGCCTTGCAGTGTTTGTTTGGTTGCTTAGTTTGCATCCCACTGCAACAGGGCGCGTTTATGCAGCCTATGGTGGGATTTATATCAGTGTGGCATTGATCTGGCTGCGTTATGTTGAGCAAGTATCCTTAACGTGGTGGGATATGGTTGGTGGGGCAGTGGTTTTATGCGGTGCAGCGATTATTATTCTACAGCCGCATGCATTTATCCGATAACTAGAAACTATAAGAGGTCAAGCTGACAACCTGTTCTTTGCAGCTGGCTATATTTTTGATCATATTGTAATAATCAGAATTGAAATTCATCACTAAAGTGGATATTCGCAAATATGGGATTTGTTTTTAAATTTTCTGGTGTAATTGCGTCCTGATCTTTTTCATCAAGTTGTTTTAATAAATTCATGGCATTTATTGCTGTCGGTTTAAAGCATAATATTCGGCTAAAAATTCAATTTTACGCTGTGTTAACGAGGAGTGAGATTGAACGAATTAGGTAATAAATTGATTTTGCTGATGAAGCCAGCGTTCAGCCTGTTGTGGGATTTTCAATATATAAATATCTAAAATATTGTTGGATAAAATTAGTGTATTACCATCATCAATAGCATCTTGCTGATGATTCAAAATTCTAAAATAATTTGGACGCAGTTGTTTAACTTAAAAATCTCTTTTTGTTTTTGCCCATTAAAGGATATTCTAGTACTCAGCTTGAAGGTCATCATATTTTTAGGAAAAACTTTATTTTTTATCTTGTATTTGTAGAATAATTCAACGGATAAAAAAATGAAACTTAAAATAAAAAAGTACCTGAAAATTTTCAGATACTTTTTTGTACATCAAACATAAAAATAAAAGAATTAATTACGTTTAATATTTTCATTCAATAAAAATTCAACCAGTGCTTTTTGTGCATGCAAACGGTTTTCTGCTTCATCCCAGACCACAGCATTTGGATGGTCTAACATGGTTTCAGAAATTTCTTCGCCGCGGTGTGCAGGTAAACAATGCATAAACAGGCAGTCTTTATGTGCCAGTGACATCAGATGTTCATTCACTTGATAATTGGCAAAAGCCTTTTCACGCAGTTTTTGTTCTTCTTCCTGTCCCATACTTGCCCATACATCTGTAACGATTAAATCGGCATTGGCTGCTGCATCTTCTGGTGTATCAACCAGTTCGACACAGTGGGCAAATTCACTGAGCAATGCGGTATTGGGTGTATAACCAGCCGGGGAAGCAATCTTAAGCTGGAAACCTAGCATATGCGCAGCTTCCATATAGGAATTACACATGTTGTTGCCATCACCAATCCAAGCCACTGTTTTGCCTTCGATATTGCCACGATGTTCAATATAGGTTTGCATATCGGCAAGTAACTGACAAGGATGATGATCGTCAGTCAGACCGTTAATGACAGGTACAGATGAATAGGCTGCAAATTTTTCCACAATGTCATGTCCGAAGGTACGAATCATGACAATATCAAGCATACGAGAAATAACGCGTGCCGAATCCTCAATGGGTTCTCCACGACCTAATTGTGTATCCCGGGAAGAAAGAAAAATCGCATCACCACCAAACTGGCTCATTCCTGCTTCAAATGAAATACGTGTTCGGGTGCTTGATTTTTCAAAAATCATGCCCATGACTTTGCCAACGAAAGGCTGATAAATTTCGCCTTTGTGTTGTAAGCGCTTCAGTTCGGTTGCTCGTGCAAGAAGTTGTTTGAGTTCGAATTGGGTGAGATCACGTAAAGTTAAGAAGTGACGTAGAGCCATAGCTACTCCACAAAATTGTTGATAACAAACAATTAAGTTTGAGAGGGTTGATGAAAAAAAGAATCGAATAGTTTATAGGCATTTGCCAGTCAATTGCAAATACTTATTGCATTTTTTCCGGGTTTTGATGACCTTCGATAAAACGATCAACGATATAGTTGATATGATCCTTGATATTCATATCCCGCTCTGAAAAGGGCAAGCCGACCATGGTACGCCAATGGATATCATGAAAGAAGCCCAGGAAGTATATTGCGGAATCGAGTGGGCGAGTACAGTAGAGCTGGTTGCATTCATGTGCTTGCTGTAATAATTCTGCTAACAATTGATGCGCACGTTTTGGACCGAAACTATAGAGCTGCTGTGCAAGGTCTTGATCATTCTGGGCAACTAATAAAATCAAGCGGCCAAAGGCAGTGCTTTTGTCGTCAGCGAAAATACTATACAAATCAAACAATAATTCGGATAGATTCTGGCGGATATCGACGGAATTACGCTGACAGGCCAGTTCAATTTGATGGGTGAATTTATTGCATCTTTCCTGGCAGATCGCAATAAACAGGCCTTTTTTACTGCCAAAATACTTGTAGATGGTGGCTTTTGAACCGCCTGCATGCTCAACAATCTGATCAAGACTGACTTTTTCATAGCCATAGCGAAGAAACAAATCTGTAGCAACTTCAAACAATAATGAACACCGATCAGCGCCTCGTTGTGTACATGGTGATTGTTTGATCGTACTAGATTTCATAGATGGATATTCAAGCCTTTGCTATATTTAATTAATTTTAGCATAGTTCAAAAATCCCTTATAGAAGATATCTGTTAAACGATATTCCGAATAAAGGAGAAACTATTTGTTACTTTGTTTTAGGACTTAACAGAACTGGATCTTCCATGTTATAGCCAGTTTCAAACGGAATACCTAGATATTCTACCGTAATTAGAATTTTATTCTGTCTTGGAATCCGAAAAGCCTGTTTGATTTTGAGTTCTGGTGCATAACTGATTGCAGTTTGTGGCTGGCTTTGATAACTGGAATCATGAACATAATATTCGTAATGATAGGCTGTGGCGGTTTCATTGTCATCGTGCCAGCTTGGAACGGATTCTTGTTGTTGATGATCGATCTGAATTGAAAATACTTTTGGATTGAGTGGATAAAGTGAGCTTAAACGACGTTTAATTTTTTGTAATTCTTTATTAAAAGCGACCTCATTATTATCGTAATCAGCTTTTCCTGTTTTGGGATCAATATAAATTGACGTTACTTCAATCAGTTTGTCGTTTTGTTTATTGCGTAAGTCAAAATAATAGAGCTGTGGTAAACGAGCACGACCATCTTCATAATGTCTTAATAAATAAACTTTTTGCTCCTGAGTATCATAACCTAAAAGTTCGATATGTTGTTCGCCACCGACTGTGGCAAAAACAGACAATGGACTCAGCAATAAAATACAAGCCAATAAAAAGCGACGTATCATAAATTAATCCTTATATAAGCAGACTAATCATACGATACATCGCTCAAAAGTGCATCTGTCAAATAAAAGACTGCACTACTAGACAAGCAAGATATGAATTTTAGTGAGTGTGGATTTTATTCCTCCTCATCATCACTGGAATCCATGCCAAGCTCCTTGAGTTTGCGGGTCAGGGTATTACGGCCCCAGCCTAGTAATTCCGCAGCGTGGCGTTTACGGCCTTTGGTTTGGAATAAGGCTGCTTCGATCAATGTGCGTTCAAAGATCGGGGTAGCAATGTCCAGAATCTTCATTTCGCCACTTTGTAACTTGGTCATGACCCACTCTCTTAATAGTTCATCCCAAGCAAAATTGCTAATATTTTCACTATGAACTGGTAGGGCATTCGTGGTGCTATATGAAGGTGTTGAAGTTTTACTTTCAACCGGTATTTGTTTTAATTCTGAAGGTAAATCATCCGGATAAACTTCACGCCCAGTAATCATGACTGTTAACCAGCGACAGGTATTTTCCAGTTGGCGGACATTGCCGGGCCATGGCAGTTGTTGCAGGTATTCCACTGTTTCCGGTTTTAGGATTTTTGGACTAACTGACAATTCTTTTGCTGCACGAACTAGAAAGTGCTGGGCCAGCATTGGAATGTCTTCACTACGATGTGCTAATTTTGGAATATGAATACGAATCACATTTAAGCGATGATATAAATCTTCACGGAATTTACCGGCCTGTACCAATTTCTCCAGATCTTGATGCGTTGCAGCGACAATACGCACATTGACCTTGACCGGGATATGTCCACCGACCCGATAGAATTCACCATCGGCCAAAACACGTAATAAACGGGTTTGGGTTTCAAATGGCATATCACCAATTTCATCTAGAAACAGGGTGCCGCCATTGGCTTGTTCAAAACGGCCTTGACGTTGCGTGTTGGCACCGGTAAATGCCCCTTTTTCATGACCAAATAATTCTGTTTCGATCAAATCTTTTGGGATTGCAGCCATGTTTAAGGCAATAAAAGGTTTGCTGCTGCGTGGGGAATGGCGATGAAGTGCATGGGCGACCAGTTCTTTACCCGTCCCTGATTCCCCATTGATGAGTACCGTAATATGCGATTGTGACAGGCGACCGATGGCACGGAATACTTCCTGCATGGCAGGCGATTCACCAATAATTTCAGTGGATGGTAGAGCAATACTGGCTTTGGTGCTTTCCTGTTGCTGCAATTTGGTGATATGTAAGATGGCGCGATTGACCAGTGCCAAAGCTTCATCGATATCAAAAGGTTTAGGAAGGTATTCAAAAGCACCAGTTTGATAACTTGAAACAGCAGATTCAAGATCCGAATGTGCAGTCATGATGATGACAGGTAAATCGGGGTGACTACTTTTGACCTTGGAGAGAAAATTTAAGCCATCCATACCCGGCATGCGGATATCTGTTAAAATCACATCCGGTTGATTGCTGGGTAGCAAGTCCAAAGCACTTTGTGCTTCTTCAAAGCTGGTGACATCGAAGCCTTCTTCTTTAAATGTTTTTTCAAGGACCCAACGCATGGCACGATCATCATCAATTACCCAAATTTTGTTCCGTGTCATGATTTGCTCTCCCAAGGTAAATATAAACTAAAAACGGTACGCCCAACTTCGGAATGACATTCGATCATACCCTGATGCTGGCGCATTATATTTTGTGCAATGCTAAGTCCTAATCCGGTGCCTTTTGCACGTCCCGTCACCATTGGATAGAAAACGGATTCCACAATTTCTGGTGGAATACCGGGACCATTGTCTTCAATATCGACACGAATTGCACTGCGATGATGTACACCCTGAATGGTGACAAGACGTTGAATTCGTGTTCTGAAAATCAGTTGTGGCTTATGCTCGATAAAGAACTCTTTGTTCTCTGTCATCGCTTGTACTGCATTAACACTAATATTTAAAATTACTTGAATCAGTTGATCACGGTCAGCAATGACATCCGGCAAGGACAGATCATAATCACGCTTTACTGGAATCTTATTCTTGGTTTGACTGAGCACCAGAGAACGTACCCGTTCTAATGGTTCGTGTATATTGACTGCTTCATAACTGGGCAGTTGTCTGGAACCCAGCATGGTGTCGGCCAGATTTCTTAGGCGATCAACTTCGTTAATAATAATTTCGGTATATTCGCTGATATGCGGATCTTTGACATTACGAGCCAGCAATTGTGTTGCACCACGGATACCGCCTAATGGATTTTTAATCTCATGGGCAACACCTCGAATTAGTTGCCGTGCAACCAGATGTTGTTGATCCTGTAATTCTTCTTTGGAAATCCGTAATAATCGATCAATCGGTTGAAATTCGATGAGCAGTAATGGACTCAATTGTTGGGTTGGTAAGGGCGTTAACAATGAAACGGTATAATCAACATACCGGTCTTTTAAACCAATATTGAGTAATGCTTCACGATGGGTATAGGGTTGACCAGTTTGCAAGGTTTTGTTTAGTGCCTGTTCCAGCGTGATACTACTGTCGGATAGCTCGATAAATTGTGTCACTGATTGTTTATGAACGCGCAGGAAACTCATTTCAAATAGAGTTTCACAGGAAGAATTCATATAATAGACGGTTAGGTCTGGATGAACCAACAACACAGCTGTCGTTAAATGATCAACGATGGTTTTGTAGTCTATATTGGTGCGCACATCCATAAGTTAGCGGTTCCAAGAGTTAAAATAGCGCATAAATCAAACAATACCGTAAATGCTTATCATCAGACTATGAATTGGAAGCAAAAAATACGCCAACTATTCTCTAAGTCAATAAATATGCACTAAAACAAGACACTATATAGAATTGCAGTATTTGCACGGTTTTTCCATTAAATAGAAGTAAAGATAAAGAATAAAGTGCATGATTTATTTTTGCACTATTTTGAAGCTTATTTTTGTAAAGTAAAATTATGCACCATAATGTAACATATTGGCTTATACATGCTTTGACTATTTTTCTGTGGAAAAACGCCTTACAATATGCGCATTCTATCGGAGTGTGTGTAAATGAAATCCCCCAAAGTAGGCTTTGTCTCTTTAGGTTGTCCTAAGGCGCTGGTTGATTCTGAGCGTATTTTGACGCAATTAAGAACTGAAGGTTATCAGGTTGCGCAAGATTATGAAGGTGCAGACCTTGTTGTTGTCAATACCTGTGGTTTTATCGAATCGGCAGTGCAGGAGTCTTTGGACGCAATTGGGGAGGCCATTAGTGAAAATGGTAAAGTTATCGTTACAGGTTGTTTGGGCAAGGACGAAGACAAGATTCGTTCAATGCATCCCAATGTCCTAAAAGTCACTGGTGCTGCTGCCTATAGTGATGTGATGGAAGCTGTACATGAGTATGTGCCGCCACCGCCAAAACATAATCCTTTTGTTGATCTGGTGCCGGAGCAGGGTATCCGCTTGACACCAAAACATTATGCCTATTTAAAAATTTCAGAAGGCTGTAACCACCGTTGTACCTTCTGTATCATTCCGAGTTTAAGGGGTGATCTGGTGTCTCGTCCAATTGGCAGTGTCATGGATGAGGCGCAGGCATTAAAACGTGCTGGTGTAAAAGAATTATTGGTGATTTCACAGGATACCTCGGCGTATGGTGTCGATACCAAATACAAGCTAGATTTCTGGAATGGACAGCCGCTCAAAACCAAATTTCTAGATTTATGCGAAGCATTGGGGCAACTGGGAATCTGGGTGCGTCTACATTATGTTTATCCTTATCCGCACGTTGATGCAGCCATTGACTTGATGGCAAAAGGCAAAATCTTGCCTTATCTGGATATTCCTTTTCAACACGCCAGTCCTAGTGTTCTAAAGAACATGAAACGACCAGCTCATAGTGAAAATACATTGGAACGAATCAAAACCTGGCGAGAAAAGTGCCCGGAACTGGTGTTACGTTCGACTTTTGTGGTGGGTTTCCCTGGCGAAACCGAAGAAGACTTTCAATATTTATTGGAATGGCTAAAAGAAGCACAACTCGATCGCGTGGGCTGTTTTACTTATTCTGCGATTGAAGGTGCGCCTGCTAATGATTTGCCTGATCATGTACCGGAAGAGGTTAAGCAGGATCGTTTTGAGCGTTTTATGCAGGTTCAACAGGAAATTTCTGCGGCAAAACTGAAAAAACGTATTGGTCAAAGAATGACTGTGCTGGTGGATGATCTGGAAGATGAATATCCGGTTGCGGTGGCCAGATCATATGCAGATGCACCGGAAATTGATGGTAATGTCTTTGTTGAGGACATTGATCGTAATGCCATTAAAGCAGGCGATCTACTCGAAGTGGAAATTACCGATGCTGATGAGTATGACTTATTTGCAAAACTCATCAGAACATGTTGACTGTCTGAACATGCATGATTGCACATTGCTGTCAGTAAATTTTGAGATATAACCCTATACAATGCCATCTATCTAGATGGCAAAACTATAAATGATTTTAAAGAAATCCCTTTGGAGTAGAAATATGAGCGAAAAAAGTCCACGTTATGCACGCATCCTGTTAAAGCTATCGGGTGAAGCGCTTTCCGGTAACCGTGAAATGGGTATCGATGCAACTGTGCTGGATCAAATGTCTCTGGCGATTGCCCATCTGGTTGGTCTGGGTGTGCAGGTCGGTATCGTCGTGGGTGGCGGGAACTTGTATCGCGGTAGTCAATTACAAAAAGATGGCTTGGTAGGACGTGTCACTGGTGACCAAATGGGTATGCTGGCAACCGTAATGAATGGTCTGGCGATGCGTGATGCACTAATCCGTCGTAATATCAAAACACGACTGATGTCTGCACTGGAAATTGGTACAGTGGTTGAACCGTATTCCAGTCGTGATGCGATTCGTCATTTAAATAATGGTGAAGTTTGTGTATTCGTTGCCGGAACAGGCAATCCATTCTTTACAACAGATACCGCAGCATGTTTACGTGGTATCGAGATTGAAGCCAAATTGATCCTAAAAGCTACCAAAGTAGACGGTGTTTATAATAAAGATCCAAATAAATATGAAGATGCCGTGAAATATGATCATTTAACTTTTGATCAAGTGTTAGATGAAAAATTAGGTGTAATGGATTTGACAGCCATTTGTCTATGCCGTGATCACGATGTGCCATTGCAAGTCTTTGACATGAACAAGTCTGGCTCATTACTGTCGGTGGTCATGGGTGAAAATGAAGGTACTCGCGTGAGTAACGGTACAATCAGATAAATTTAGTCACACTTTTCTGATTAAATCACTTTATAATAGTTAAATTTTGAAAAACCGAAGCGGAATTAACCATGATTAATGACCTGAAAAAAGATGGCGAACTACGTATGCAAAAAAGCATTGAGTCTTTGGAACAAGGCTTTGCAAAAGTGCGTACTGGACGTGCACATCCTTCGATGTTAAATGGCGTAATGGTGCCTTATTATGGTTCAGATGTCCCTTTAAATCAGGTGGCAAACGTCGGTGTCGAAGATTCACGTACACTGATTGTTCAACCTTTTGAACGTACCATGGTGTCAGCAATTGATAAAGCTATTCGTGAAAGCGATTTAGGTTTAAATCCGATTAGTGCCGATGCTATTCGTGTACCTCTTCCTGCATTGACTGAAGAAACACGCCGTGATATGCAAAAGTTGGCACGTAGTGAAGCTGAAAATGCCAAAATCGCAATTCGTAATATCCGTCGTGATATTTTGGGCGATGTCAAAGATCTGTTGAAAGAGAAAGAAATTTCTGAAGATGATGAGCGTCGTGCGGGTGACGATGTGCAAAAATTGACAGATAAATACATCGCCGAAGTGGATAAGCGTCTGGCTGCCAAAGAAGCCGAATTGATGCAGGTGTAATGCATTGATTGCTCAACCTTTATTGTCACCACATTTGCCCAAGCATGTTGCCATCATTATGGATGGCAACAATCGTTATGGTAAAAAACATCGACTTGCATCGGGCGAGGGGCATCGGGCGGGTAAAGACTCGCTTGATCCTATTGTAGAGCATTGTCGAAAAACAGGTATTTCTGCACTTACCATCTTTGCTTTTTCGAGTGAAAACTGGAATCGTCCCGTTGCAGAAGTTGAATTACTGATGCATTTACTGGAAGAAGCGATTCATCAGCAAATTCCACGTATGCATGCACATCAGATCGCCTTGCGTTTTATCGGTGATCGTACAAAGTTATCGCCTCAACTTTGCAGTTTGATGGCAGATGCAGAGGCGCAAACGGCAAATTATACGACCATGACACTGACCATTGCGATTAGTTATGGTGGTATGTGGGATATTACTCAGGCTGCACAGAAAATTGCTGAGCAAGTCCAGCAAGGGCTTCTGCAACCTGCACAAATTGACGTCAATCTGTTTAACCAGCATGTATGTTTAAGTGATCTGCCAGCAGTTGATGTGCTGATTCGTACAGGTGGTGACTATCGGTTATCAAATTTTTTAATGTGGCAATCGGCATATGCAGAGTTATTCTTTACAGAAACACTCTGGCCGGATTTTACAATTAAAGAATTTGATCAGATATTAAAAAAATTTGCACGAAGAGAGCGTCGGTTTGGTAAAACCTCCGAGCAAGTTCAAGCGATGCAATATCCACAAGAGAATTAGAATTATGTTAGAGCGGATCGTTACCGCATTAATCCTGGTTGCGGTCGTTTTAAGCTGTATGTTTGCAACGACTGCACCTTATCCAATGATTGTATTAATGTCTTTGGCAGCGCTAGGGGCGGGGTACGAGTGGTATAAGTTAATGCCACAAAAAAATGATCTTGAACCTGTACAAAAATCTAAGGCATGGCTGTCAGGTATTGTGATTGCAGTCATTGTACTGATTTCAATTGTATATTTAAAAGATGTATGGATTTTATTGTGGCTGGCATCGATTGGGGTGTGGGGTGTTAGTCTGAGCTGGGTGCGTCGATATCCACAATATGATGGCTGGTATAATTCAATCCTGTATTTTCTAGGTGGATTATTAATTATTGCAGCGGTGACGGCAATATTTTCACTTTGGGAATTTTCGCCATGGTGGTTGATGTATGTATTCTTGTTGGTTTGGGGTGCAGATAGTGGTGCCTACTTTGTCGGTAAGAAATTTGGTATGCGTAAACTGGCGCCGCTGGTGAGTCCGAATAAGTCGATAGAAGGCCTGATTGGTGGTCTGGTGACTTCAGGGATTATTATCATTATCGTATCAAGTTTATATTTGGATTTATCTTTCTGGCCATTTGTAGGTTTTATGCTATTGTCCCTGATCACAGTGATTGCATCAGTGTTGGGTGACTTGGTGGAATCTATGGTCAAACGCCGTGCCGGTATCAAAGATTCTGGCAGAATTTTACCGGGACATGGCGGTGTGCTGGATCGTGTCGATTCCTTACTTGCAGCAGCACCTGTTTTTGCCGCAGGTATTTATTTATTTAAAATTTTGGGGTTTGATATTTAATGAAACAGTCTGTGGCGATTTTAGGTGCAACAGGGTCAATTGGTCAGAGCACACTTAAAATTTTGGCTGATCATCCTGATAAATATCACCTCTATGCGATTTCTGGATTTCATCGAATCGCCGAACTGGTTGATATTTGTCTGCAATTTCAGCCTGAAGTTGTAGCATTACCACAAAGTCATGTTGCATTATTTAAAGACCTCGCGACTCAAAAACAATTAAAACAATTACCAGCGTTGCTTGTTGACGAAGCAGGACTTGTGGCAATTGCCTCTGCACCAGAAGTGGATGTGGTCATGGCTGCCATTGTGGGTGCAGCTGGCTTATCTTCAACTTTAGCAGCAGTCAAAGCTGGAAAACGGGTTTTGCTTGCCAATAAAGAAGCCCTAGTGATGGCGGGTGAGATCATGCTGGCCGAGGCTAAAAAATCTGGCGCATTGGTTTTGCCTGTCGATTCCGAGCATAATGCCATTTTTCAATGTTTACCTCAGCAATACTTTTCACATCGACAGCAGAATAAACAACCACAGCTTGGGGTGTCTCGTCTATTGTTGACAGCCTCGGGCGGTCCCTTTTTAAATTTTAGTCTAGAGCAAATGCAGCAGGTGACACCTGCACAAGCCTGTAAACATCCAAACTGGTCAATGGGGCAAAAAATTTCTGTAGACTCTGCAACATTGATGAATAAAGGTTTAGAATTAATTGAGGCCTGCCATTTATTTGCAATATCAGAACATTTTGTTACAGTTGTAATCCATCCACAAAGTATCATTCATTCTATGGTGCAATATATTGATGGTTCAACACTGGCACAGATGGGAAATCCTGATATGTGTACACCGATAGCACATGCGCTGGCATGGCCGGAACGTATTTCGACTCAAGTCAAAACACTGGATTTATTCGAGGTGCAAACACTGGATTTTTGTCCGCCTGATCTGGATAAATTTCCGGCATTGAAATTGGCTAGACAGAGTATGCGAGAGGGCGGTACTGCACCCGGCATTTTAAATGCCGCGAATGAAATCGCTGTGGCAGCTTTTTTACAGGAAAGAATTAAATTCTTGGATATCGCAAATTTGGTAGATGCTGTTTTACAACAGAGTCAGTTTGAATCAACAGATGATGATTTGAATGTAGTGATGGCTGCGGATCAGTGTGCCCGTGATAAAGCGGCACAGTGGATCAGACAATACGGAGTACAATGATGAGTATCCTGTTTATTATTGTCGCAGCAGTTTTGTTACTAGGCCCGTTAATCGCCATACATGAGTTTGGACATTATTGGGTGGCTCGGCGTGTCGGTGTAAAAGTGCTGGTCTATTCTATAGGCTTTGGCCCTACATTGATCCAATGGACATCAAAAAAATCTGGAATTCAGTATCGGCTTGCTGCATTGCCATTGGGTGGTTATGTGCGCATGCTTGATGAAAGGGAAGGCAATGTCCCCGAAGATCAGCTACATCTGGCTTTTAATCGGCAATCCCCATGGAAAAGGATTGCAATTGTTGCTGCTGGTCCATTGATTAATTTGTTATTGGCAGTGATTTTATTCTGGATATTAAGTTTGCCTGCCAGTGAACAGTTAAGTACCCGTATTGGCAAGGTCATCGAACAAAGTCCTGCGGCTCAGGTTGATTTGAGGGTAGGAGACAAAATTACTGCGATTGATGCACAGGCAACACCGACTTGGGAAAAGTTAAATTACGCTTTACTTGGGCGTATGGGTGAAACAGGTTCCGTGGATATTACTGTTGAGCGTGGCGGACAGGTGCTACAAAAACAGTTGCCGATCAAAAACTTTATTCAGGACCAAAATCAATCTCCATTACAAAGTCTGGGTTTTATGCCTTATCAGCCGCATATTCAGCCGATTATTGGTGAACTGTCAAAAGATGGTGCAGCCTTGCGTCAAGGTATGCAGGTTGGAGATAAAATTACTGCCATTAATGGACAACCTGTACAAGACTGGTATCAGGTGGTAGAGCAGATTCGCTTATCCCCTGAAAAATTAATGATTTTTACGGTTTTACGGGATCAACAATCCGTTGACCTACAGATTATGCCACAGGCACGAAAAGATGCGATGGGCAATCAAACTGGATTTATTGGTGCTGGAATCAAACAAGAGCATTACAAAATTCCAGATGAATTTTTGATGAAAGTACAATATACACCCTTGCAGGCTTTTTCTGTTGCAGTTGATAAAACTTGGCAACTCTCGGTAATGACTGTTACGGGTATTGTAAAAATGATTAAGGGCTTGATTGGTCTAGATAATCTATCCGGTCCGATCACCATAGCTAAAGTTGCTGGACAAAGTGCAGAAATGGGCTGGCAAACCTTTTTGTCTTTTATGGCATTAATGAGTGTGAGTCTTGGTGTGTTAAATTTGTTACCGATTCCTATGCTAGATGGTGGACATCTAGTATATTACATCATCGAAGCTTTGCGTGGTCGCCCTGTGTCTGAACAAGTGCAATTGTTTGGATTAAAAATTGGTATGGCGCTGTTGGGTACAATGATGCTATTGGCTTTATTTAACGACATAATGCGTTTGTAATGAACTTCAACCTAATTGATTGAAAATACTGGAAATGAACAATATGCGGCACAATCCTTTTTTTATGCCTTTAGCTTTAGTGAGTGCGATGGCAATTGTCCAGACAGCACACGCAGAAAGTTTTCAAGTGAGTGATATTCGGGTTGAAGGGTTAGTCCGTTTAACACCAGCTAATGTATATAATATTATTCCAATCAGTAGCGGTGACCAGATCGACGAAGCTGCAATTGCAAATGCCGTTCGTGTATTATTCAATTCTGGTAATTTTGATGATGTTCAGGCAGAGCGTAACGCTAACAATTTGGTTTTCAAAGTTGTTGAACGTCCAGTAATTGCCAAGATTGAAATGGAAGGCAACAAACTTATTCCCAAAGAAGCCTTACAAGATGGCTTGAAAAAAATGGGCATCAGTGAAGGTGAAGTTTTACAAAAGTCTGTTTTACAAAATATTGAAAACGAACTGGAACAGCAATACACCCAGCAGGGACGTTATAATGCGGATGTACAGGTCGAAACAATTGCCCGTCCGAATAACCGGGTGGATTTAAAACTTAAATTTTATGAAGGTTCTGCGGCTAAAGTTGTCAGCATTAACGTGATTGGCAATACCGTATTTAAAGAAAGTGATATTGAACGCGCATTTGCAGTAAAAGAGAGCTCATGGTCTTCTATCCTGACACGGAATGACCGTTACGCAAAAGAAAAAATGACAGCCAGTCTTGAAGCCTTGCGTGCGATGTATCTCAATGATGGTTATATCAACTTTACCGTAACCAACTCACAGCTGGATATTAGCGAAGATAAGAAGAATATTTTTATCGAAGTGGGCGTAGATGAAGGTGAGCAATTTAAATTTGGTGAAACCAAATTTTTAGGGGATGTTTTATTCCCGGATAAAGAGTTAGAGGCTTTACAACTATTTAAAGCAGGTGAAACTTATTCACAGGCCAAAGTGAATGCAGTCAAGCAATTATTATTACGTAAATATGGTAATGCAGGTTATTACTTTGCCGAAGTGAATGTGGTGCCTGAAATCAATGGCGAAACAAAAACTGTCGATTTAAATTATTATATTAATCCGGGTCAACAAGTCACGGTGCGTCGTATCAACTTTACTGGTAATAATAAAACTGCCGATGATGTGTTACGTCGTGAAATGCGTCAAATGGAAGGCGCATTGGCAAGTAATGAAAAAATTGATTTGTCAAAGGTGCGTCTGGAACGTACTGGTTTCTTTAAAACAGTGGATATCAAACCAACGCGTGTACCGAACTCCCCGGATCAGGTCGATCTGGATGTTGCAGTTGAAGAACAGCATTCTGGAACAAGTACCATTGCCGTGGGATATTCACAGAGCGGTGGTGTGACCTATCAGCTTGGTTTAAGCCAAACCAACTTTATGGGAACCGGGAACCGGGTATCGATTGATTTATCCCGTTCCGATACGCTCGATTATTATAATTTAAATATTTATGATCCATATTTTACCCTTGATGGGATTAGTCGTGGTTATAACGTCTATTATCGTAAAACCAAGTTAAGTGATGATTATAACGTCAGTAACTATGTGACGGACTCACTAGGTGGATCGTTAACCTTTGGTTATCCGCTGGATGAAAACCAAAGTATCAGTGCGACCTTGAATGTGGATAAAACCAAAGTAACAACAGGTCCTTATGTATCGACTTATGTTCGTGATTATCTATTAGCTCATGAGGGTAAAGCCACAGGAAGCAGTACCTATTGTACCGGTGACTGGGTGGTAGATAAAGATGATAGTGATGGCGATGGGGACACTACAGACTATGTATGTAGTGGCACGATTGAAACTTATGAAAGTGAATTTCAGGGTGAATATTTAACCTATAACCTAAATTTATCATGGGCATATAATACGTTAGATAGACCAGTTTTCCCGACCAAAGGTTCTTACCATCGGGTTAGCCTTGATGTAGCATTGCCTGGCAGTGATGTTGAGTACCAAAAAGTAACCTATGATACACAGGCTTATTTACCTTTATGGCGTAATTTTGTTTTACGTGGTTATGGTAAGTTGGGTTATGGTCATGATTTGCCATTCTATAAAAACTTCTTTGCGGGTGGTTATGGCTCCGTGCGTGGTTATGATTCCAATACACTGGGTCCAAAATATGATTCTGTTATTTATGAGCAAACCAATTCAACTGATCCAGATCCGGAAGAAGTCGGTGGTAATGCTTTAGTGCAAGCTGGTGTAGAGCTTGTTTTACCATTGCCGACCAAAGGTGATTGGGCACGGCAGGTTCGTCCTGTCATGTTTATTGAAGGTGGTCAGGTTTTTGATACAACCTCAAGTCAATATGATTTTGACTTTAAAGAAATGCGTTATAGTGCAGGTATTGGCTTTACGTGGATTACCATGATCGGACCATTATCATTAAGTTATGCTTATCCGCTTAACGATAAAAAAGGTGATGATACTAAAACGATTCAATTTGAAATCGGGCGTACTTTTTAATCAGAAGATGATTGAAATTAAAAAATTAGGAGTTAAGTATGCGTAAATTATTTGTTTCTTCAATGTTGGCTGTAGGATTAATGACCTCTGCGGCTGCTTTTGCAGAAAAATATGCTGTAGTGGATATTCAAAAGGCAGCTTCTGATACCACTTATATGAAATCTCAAATGGCCAGTTTGGAAGCTGCGCTTAAACCGCAGCAACAGAAGCATGAGAGTTTAACCAAAGAAATTACGGCTTTACAACAAAAAGCGCAAAACGATGCCAAAGTCATGAAAGAAGCTGATCTGAAAAAGCTTGAACAAGACTATGCATCGAAAATGAATGAATATAATTCCAATGCAGCAGGCATGCAAAAACGTGCACAGGATACATTGGAGAATATCAATAAAACACTTGCACCAAAAATTGAGCAAGCCACTGAAGAGTTACGTAAAGCAGGTGGTTATAGCGCTATTTTGAATCGTAGTGCAGTTGTAAGCCTTGACCCTTCAATTGATCTAACTTCCCAAGTTACCCAAAAGGTTAATGCATCATTGAAATAAGGTTGGATTCGTGAATCTAAGTGTTGCTGAAATCAGTCGTCATGTACAAGGTATTGTACATGGCGATTCTCAATTTATTGTTGACCATTTAAAAAGTCTGGAAAATGCTGGTGCAACAGATATCTCATTTGTAAATGGTGACAAATACCTTGCTCAGGCATTGGCTTCTAAAGCAGGCGTACTGATTGCACCGAAAGCATTGGTTGAACAATTAATACCGCATTATATTGTGATAGAAGTTGCTTCACCTTATCTCGCTTTTGCCCAACTCACACATCTATTTGCCTCGCCTGTCTCTATTAGCGGTATTGCCGAAACAGCAAAAATTCATGAAACAGCAAAGATTGGTGAGAATGTTCGCATTGGTGATTATGCAGTGATTGGCGAACATGTGGAGATTGGTGACAATAGCATTATATTTCCACATGTACATATTGACAGTAATGTCACAATTGGTCAATTTGCTTATATCGAATCGCATGTCACGATATTTGCTGAAACACATGTAGGGGATCATGTTCGTATTCACGCCAATACCAGTATAGGAAGTGAAGGATTCGGTTTTGCACCGTATCAGGGGCGTTGGCATCGTATTGCACAAATAGGTCGTGTTCGTATTGGGAACAATGTCCGTATCGGTTCTAATTGTAGTGTTGACCGTGGGGCTTTGGATGATACGGTCATTGACGATGGTGTAATTATTGATAATCTAGTACAAATTGCACATAACGTGCAAATTGGTAAGCATACTGCGATTGCTGCAAATACTGCAATTGCGGGTAGTACGATTATTGGACAGCACTGTATTCTGGGTGGTTGTTGTGCCGTGGCGGGACATTTGACGATTGCAGACCATGTGCAGTTCACAGGTATGTCGATGGTGACAAAATCGGTAAGTCAATCGGGTACCTATTCATCTGGCACAGGTTTGCTGGAAAATAGTGCTTGGAAGAGAGCAGTGATTGGGCTTAGACAACTTTCTGAAACACCTGTCAGTAAAATTGTAAAGCAACTTAACAATTTACATAGTCGTATTGAACAGCTTGAATTATCAAAACCTTTTGTAAAACCGTCAAATGATGAATAGTGAACAACCTAATTTAGATGCTTTGAAACTGCCTGAACTACCCATGCAGATCCAGACAATTCGTGAATATCTTCCACACCAATACCCATTTTTACTTGTTGATCGTGTGACTTCAATTGAAAATATGACTAAAATTCAGGGTTATAAAAACCTGACCATGAATGAAGAGTTTTTCCAGGGGCATTTCCCACATTATCCGATTATGCCGGGTGTATTAATCATGGAAGCATTGGCACAGCTTTCTGGTATTTTGGGTATGATTATCTTGCAGCAAAAACCGGAAGATGGTGATACATTTCTGTTTGCAGGCATGGAACATGTACGTTTCAAAAAACAAGTTGTACCAGGGGATCAACTTATTTTGAATTCTGAGTTGATATTAAATCGGCGTGGAGTCTTTAAATTTCACGCAACAGCCTGTGTCGATGATAAGATTGTCGCTCAAGCTGAAATTATACTTTCTAGACAAACATTACCTTCATGATGACGAATGCACAGTTAATTCATTCAACCGCAATCATTCATCCAAGTGCGGAGCTCGCTTCGGATGTCAGTGTTGGCCCATATTCGATTATTGGGCCTAATGTTACTATTGCGAGTGGTACAAAAATACATGCTCATGTCGTGATTACAGAGAATACACGGATTGGTCAACATAACCAGATTTTTCAGTTCTCAAGTATTGGGGAGCGGTGTCAGGATTTAAAGTATCAAGGTGAAGAAACCTGGCTTGAGATTGGTGATCATAATACCATTCGTGAGCATTGTACTTTACATCGTGGTACTGCACAGGATCAAAGCCTGACTAAAGTGGGTAGTCATAATTTATTGATGGTCAATACCCATGTTGCACATGATTGCCGAATTGGTGATCATAATATCATTGCAAACAATGTCGGCATTGCAGGTCATGTACATATTGGTGATTATGTTATTTTAGGGGGCAATTCGGGCATTCACCAATTTTGTCGGATTGATTCTTATAGCATGGTCGGTGGCGCATCATTAATTGTTAAGGATGTTCCTGCTTTTGTAATGGCTTCGGGTAATCCGGCACATGCACATGGCATGAATTTCGAGGGTATGCGTCGCAAAGGCTGGTCTAAAACGACCATTGATGGTTTGAAGCAGGCCTTTAAAATTCTCTATCGTTCGAATCTTACGACGCAAGAAGCAATTGTTCAGATTTCTACAGAAATTTTACCGACTGTACCAGAAGTTCAATTATTACTTGATTCACTTAATCATTCTACACGTGGTATTGTGCGTTAATCGGATACTGCGTTACGATAAAAAAGCCTTTTCTATTATGAAAAGGCTTTTTTTATTAAAGATTTATCGAGGTTCTTGCAGTCTTGGCATCGTTTGAATCTGGATATTTTTGAATCAGTCTTAAATAATATTCCCGAGCTTTAGGGATATCTTGATCAATATTTTTAGCAATTTCACTTAGCCGATATAAGGCTGAGGGGGCTTTATTAGACTGCGGATAATTGCCTGCCACAATAGCGAAATTTTCTTTGGCCTGGTTATAGTTGGGAGGAGTAAGCGATAAATTAAACTCTCCCAGCCAATAATAGGCATGGCTCACGTAGGGGCTGTTGGGATGGTTTTTAATAAAATTTTCCATCGGTGCAATGGCTTTGGCTGCACCGCCTTGTTTATACGCTTCATATGCCATGTTATAGGCAGCTTCATCCAGTTGGGCACTTTGTGCTGTAGTAGAAGCTGATGCATTTTGTGCAGTGCTTTGAGGTTGTACAGTACCATCTGAAGCGGAGTTTGTCTGACTGTCTTCTGTAGTTTCAATGTCTGCGTCAGGATCGATTTTTTGATTAAGGATTTCCAGTCGTTGATCCAGATCGGTATAACGATTTTTTAGATCGTTATTGAGTTGATCAATTTGATTGTCCTGTTCTTCAATCTGACCACGCAATTGTCGAATTTGGGTTTGTAGTTGTTGAATTTGCTGATGAAGTTCCCAAAACTGTGTGCTTTGCTGGGCGGCAGGTACATTGCCGACTGCACTATTATTGCCTGACAAATCTCTTTGCTCAATCTGAATTGCAAAAAGAGAAGTGGATACACATAGGATACTCGTTAGCAAAACAATCTTTTTCATAGTTAGCTCGTGGTTGCGCATCAGAAAATAGTTGGTTAAAGATAATTCTAGTATAACGTTGAATGTATCGTTTAACGATGATGTAAATAGTGATTGTTTATCAGTTTTATGTAAATTAATCAATTATTGTGGAGAAATTATACAATGTATCTTGAGCAGGGGCTTTTTTACTTGCAAGAAAATAAAAAATCTTTATACTTTGCGATGCAATGGTAGCCCTGCTGGTGACTTCGCAATTGTGCTCTGTGAACCCCGCCAGGACCGGAAGGTAGCAACGGTAACAGAAACATGATGTGCCGAAGTATTGCTAGTGGGGTTGCCACCATCTAATAAAAATCTTCTTCTCCTTTATAGTTCACCACTTTCATAATAATATCCATTGAAAAACCGCGATATTGTAAAAACCGTATTTGTTTGGCTTTTTGTTTTGGATCTGTTATTACTTCTGCACCAAATTTTTTAATTTTTAAGTTTAAAGCTTGCTCAAACCAGTCCACTTCATCGTATTCCTGTTGGGCGAGATCCAGATCAATGTCATGTTTTTTGAGTGCCTGTTTAATGCGGGCCGGGCCACGTCCCTGACGAATCTGGCTACGTAATAACATGCCAGCCATACGTTCATCACTTTGATAATTTTGTTGTGCCAATTCTTCTACCAAAGTTTCCACTTCATCAAACGCTGCACCATAGGCCAGAAGTTTTTGTTTGAGATCAGTTTTGGAATATTCTTTTTTTGCCAATAAAGCAAAACCGAGCGCACGTAGTGTATTACCAGTCGGAATTTTTTTGGGTGGGGAAGGGTAATCGTTCATATCATGGATTTAATAAGTACTGCAAACTCTCTCGAATTGAGAGAGTATTGCATTCATTCTAAACCGCTTAGTTTTGTAAACCAAGTGACAGTTCATCAAGTTCTGGTGCGGTTTCTTCCTGTTCAGGTGCAACAGTTTTGACCAACATACGTTCACGGATAGTTGATTCGATTTGTTCGGCAATTTGAGGGTTTTCTTCAAGATAACGAATGGTATTGTTTTTACCTTGACCGATTTTATCGCCTTGATAAGAATACCAAGCACCTGCCTTTTGTACGATATCCTGTGCCACAGCCAAATCAATGACTTCACCGAGAATATTGGTACCTTGGCCATATAGAATCTGGAACAGTGCTTCTTTAAATGGCGGCGCCATTTTGTTTTTCACCACTTTCACTTTGGTTTCGTTACCAATAATCTCATCGCCTTCTTTGACTGCGCCAATACGACGAATATCCAGACGCACAGAAGCATAGAATTTTAAAGCATTACCACCTGTTGTGGTTTCCGGACTACCAAACATCACACCAATTTTCATACGAATCTGGTTGATGAAGATCACCATACAGTTGGAACGTTTGGCATTACCAGTAATTTTACGTAATGCTTGGCTCATCAAACGGGCTTGTAGACCCATATGCGAATCGCCCATTTCACCTTCAATTTCTGCTTTTGGTGTTAATGCGGCAACGGAGTCAATGACGATCAAATCAATTGCACCCGAACGCACTAGCATGTCGGCAATTTCAAGGGCTTGTTCACCATTATCCGGTTGAGATACCAGCAAGTTATCGATATCTACACCAAGTTTTTTGGCATATTCCGGATCAAGCGCATGTTCTGCATCGATGAATGCACATGTTCCACCATTTTTTTGACACTGGGCAATCGCCTGTAATGTCATGGTGGTTTTACCAGAAGATTCTGGGCCATAAATCTCAACAATACGACCTTTTGGTAGACCGCCAATACCTAGAGCAATATCCAAGGTTAGGGAACCTGTTGAAACTGCTTCTACCGCTTGTACCGTGTTGTCGCCTAGACGCATCACGGTGTTTTTACCAAATTGTTTTTCAATCTGGCTTAGTGCAGCACTTAGTGCCTTTGTTTTGTTATCATCCATCTCAAAACCTCAATACTGTGAAATGTTTCGGGTGTTTAACAGCATATCAATATATGACTGATAAATTGTTAAATCTCCCTTTTTTGACCAAAGTGGATGCCTTGTTTACTTTAGGATCGGCAGATCTTTGTAGTCGTAATCATGGCAGAATTTGTACAAGAATGCGAGTGTTGATATTGTTCATGCGACAAAACATGTCGCACAAAATTAAACCTGATCATCAAACCATGCATCATCATGAGCTAGGCTATTTTCTTGTTGAAATCTATGAATTTGTCGTCGATCTCTTTTATTTGGTTTATGTTCTGGTCGTGCCATATTATTGAGTTTCCGTTGGGCAGAAATGAGTTCACGTCGGGCGACGCTGACTTCGGTTTCATCATAGAGTAATTGTGCCTGTGGTGCGCCGCCTCGAATTTCCGAGAGTGCTTTTACCACAACAGTTTTTTTATCAAAACCTTGTTGAATGGTCAACTCCATTCCGACGCGCACATCTCTGGAGACTTTGACGCGATCACCTTGATGGTGAACCTTGCCGCCTTCAATTGCTGCTTTGGCAATTGATCGGGTCTTGAAAAAACGTGCTGCCCAAAGCCATTTATCAATACGCATAGTTTCAAGAGATGGTTTCTCCGATGATGGATGCGTTTGTTTTTTCATAGACAGTGCATATCCTAAAATATTGAATTGAGATGGATCAAGTCGAGTAAATCTGTTAATTGATGTAGATGGATAAATTCATTCTGCGCCAAGCGTTGTGTTACAGCGTGAGGCTCGGAAGAATCGGGCTGTGCAATACTGATGAGTTGACCGATACCAAACTGTTTGGCACTTGCCAGCACTTGATAATTATCATCAATAAAAACACTGTGCCGAGGATCAAAATCGTGGCGTTGCTTTAAACTATGCCAAAATTGCTGTTGTTCCTTTGCAGCCCCCAGACTTTCACTACTGACAATATGTTTAAAATAAGGGTGCAAAGGCACAGTTTCAAGTTTAAGCGCCAAAGTTGCCTGATCAGCATTGGTAACTAGCCAACATTCAATGTGGCGTTGCTTTAATTGTTCGAGTAACTCAAAACAATACGGTCTAGCTCGGATAAGATGCCGATGTGCATATTGCAAGGCCAGAACATCGATGCCAAGTTGCTGTTGCCAGAATTGACTTGAATACCAATGTAAATGGCCTTGGTTGTCGAGATAAAACTGATAAAGCCGCTGTTTTGCCGTTGCGATATCGCATTGGTTTTGTTCAGCCCACAATTTTGGGACCAGTTGCATCCAGATATAATTATCAAAGGCCAGATCAAGTAATGTACCATCCATGTCAAATAGTACACATTGTGGCGTTGTGTCATGGATAAAATTTGCTACATTAGACATAGATAGAGGAGCGACCAGCATGTTTAAAGATGTTGCATTACAACAAATGCCACAGAAATTGCAACACCTATGCGAAATTTTACGGCAGGCAAGTCAAATCCTGTGTCGGGAATATCAGGCATTCATAGACGGTCAACAGTTTAATATTGAAGAGAAAAAAGATCACTCTCCAGTGACACAGGCCGATTTAAAAGCCAATGATTATATTACTGCACAATTACGACAAAATTTTCCGGATCTGCCGATTTTATCAGAAGAAGGGCAGCATCAAGGACGGCAGAATTGGCAAAAATTCTGGTTACTCGATCCGCTAGATGGTACTAAGGAATTTATTCATCAAACTGGCGAATTTACCATTAACTTAAGTTTGATCAATGCTGGTGAATCGGTGATTTCGGCGATTGCGGTACCTTTGCAGCAAACGATCTATATTGGTGAACAGGGTGATTTACCTTTTAAGTGGCAATGGCAACAGCAACAAATTCATTTGATGAAATTTGAACCATCCGTTTCGCTACAGGACAGGAAAGTATTGCGTATTGCCATGAGCCGACGACCTGAACGAAGTGCTTTGTACACCGAATTTTTACAATATTTGCAACAACATCAGATCGAATATGAAAAAGTCGCCGCCGGCAGTGCTTATAAATTTTGCATGATGCTAGAAGAGCAAATTGATGTCTATCCACGCTTTCATCCAACCAGCGAATGGGATACCTCGGCAGGACAGGGCTTGTTACAAAGTATTGGTGGTGATGTGTTTGATCTGAATCATCAACCTTTTCGATATAATCAAAGGACAAGTCTGCTCAATGGCAATTTTATCGCACTGCGTCAGAAACAGGATTGGTCGATATTGGCAGACTTTTTACGAGGAAGAGCGTTCGTAGATTGAGTAATCACATGAACATGGTATAGTTGAGTTTCGTTATCAAAACTTCATGTCATCATTATCGTGAGCGCATTAAAACTTTTACCGCAAAGTATGTTGCAGGCAGTCGATTTATTGCCAGAAACAAATACCTCCGTGATTTTATTTACCCGACATTCGCTCCGGGAAGTGGTGCGTGGCATTGGTCTGGCAGGTTATGACCTGCAATTGACTGATGAAGGACGTGAGTTGGCTTTCGCTTGGGGGGAATATTTAACCCACAATTCAGATCGCCATATTGTCAATTGTATCAGTAGTCCGATCCAGCGTTGTATCGAAACCGCAGAGTTGATGATTGCTGGTGCAGATCAGGTGCATGTTGAAAATACCCACAAAATCGATATTCTCGAACAGAAACTATTGGTGGAACCGGGCAGTTTTGTGGTGGATATTAAACAGGCTGCGCCACATTTTCGTGAGCAGGGTGCAGTCGGGTTTATCAATAGTTTTGTACAAAATGCCTTGCCTGGGATGAAACATCCGATTAATGGTGTGCTCGATGTACTGGAATTGTTGTACCACTCACATTTGCATCAGAATCATCAACGACAATCCAATGCACAATTAAGTCTGGCAGTGAGTCACGATACCATCTTGGCGGCATTTGTTGCGGTAATTTCGGGTCATTTTCAGGTAGAAAAAAAGGATTGGCCGGAAATGATGGAAGGTTTATTTGTCTGGTTTGATGAGGCAGAAGAATTTAAACAGAGTCGTGTACATTGGGTTTGGAGAGGGCAGCATCAACAACTGGATATTCAGCAGTTAGTTGGAAATATGATCTAAACATTTCATTGAAATGCAAGACATAAAAAAAGCCCTTAACGGGCTTTTTTTATATACAACAAATTAGTTTGCAGCAGTTGCCAGCGCTTTAATTTGTGCATTTAAGCGGCTCTTATGACGAGCAGCTTTATTTTTGTGGATAATACCTTTATCAGCCATACGGTCAATAACTGGTACAGCTTTTTTGTAAGCTTCAGTCGCAACCGCATGTTCGCCAGCAGAGATTGCTGCAACAACACGTTTAAGATAGGTACGAACCATAGAACGCAAGCTTGCGTTATGTTTACGTGCTTTTACGTTTTGACGAGCACGTTTTTTTGCTTGAGCAGAGTTTGCCACTCGTGCACTCCTTGAAATTAGTTAGTCTGGGGCGGGCTCGATTAAAATATGTATTGGTGAATAAACCACAACACAAAACCAGCCCGTAAACAAGTCGCATATTTTGAAGAAAGCCAAGGCTTAAGTCAAGTCAAACCATCAAAATTGATCTTTCAATTGACGTACTTTTTGAAATTCTTCTACACTTTCGCAGCGTAGGAAGGGATTTGTCTGTAATTCTAACGCAATTGTCGAGGGTAAAGTAATTTTATTCTGTTGGCGTAAAGATAGCACTTCTTGATAACGCTGCTGTAAGGCGACATTCTCCGGTTCAATAGTCAGTGCAAATCTGGCATTGCTTTCGGTATATTCATGTGCACAGTAAACTTTGCTACGCGGTGGAAAGGCTGCCAGACGATTGAGCGAATGATACATTTGCATATAGGTGCCTTCGAATAGGCGTCCACAACCCATTGCAAATAAGGTATCACCGGTAAACAGTGCATCGAGAGCATCAATAAAATAACAAAGATGTCCGAGTGTATGCCCCGGTGTAGCAATGACATCAACCTTTAGTTTGGCAAAATGCAAGGTATCGCCATCTTGGAGAAAATGATCAACTTCGGTGATCTTGTCTCGTTCTGCCAAAGGTGCATAAACTTTGGCATAGGTTTGCTGGCGTAATTCTGCTACACCACCAGTATGATCGGGATGTTTGTGGGTAATCCAGATTTGAGTGAGTTCTAATTGTTGTTTTTCACAATACTCTAGTACAAGGTCTGCCTGTGTCGGATCAATTACCACGGCTTGTTGCTGATGTGTATCGACCAGCATCCAGATATAGTTCTGTAAGGCATTGCCGACCTCAATTGCTTCAATTTTAAATTGCATGAATTTAGCCTGTCCTTATGGTGAAAACAGTGATCGAGTCCAAATCTAGAAACTTTGTTCCAATGCCTGCCTTAAATATGGATCTATATCATTTTGGCGTAACAACCACTGTACATAGTCAATAGGCACCTGTGTCAGCGGTGTGCCCTTGTATTTACCAAACGGCATAAACTGCGGCAAACGTGCTTGCTGGGACTGCTGATAAAGTTGTTCAATATCGGTAATCTGATAATGCTGGATAATTTTATCCAGTAGATTTGCTGTAAGCAGAATATCCGTTTTGGCATTATGGGCATTTTTAAGCTGTTGTCGCGTTTGTTCAAGATTGTCTGAAATCACATAGCTGAGTGTGCTTAAAGAATGGCTATCCAGATTCGGCCAAACATAGCGTGCCAGTGCCAGCGTACAAATCGGTTTGATATTACGTACATCCTGACCACAACGGGCAATGGCTTGAATATCATAATCAATATTGTGACCAATTAAATAAATCGTATCTTGTGGCAGGCGAAATTCTCGAAAATTGGGCTTGCCAATCAAATCCTGAGGCAAAATATGGTGTATTGCCATAGAGGAGAGCTGAATCTCCGTATCTGGATCTAGAGCAAAATATTCATCATAAATCAAACTTTCATTGACAGTAAGACCGCGCTGATCTAGTTGAATAGGGGCATAAGCAATTTCAATCGGATTACCATTTAAACGATGGGTTTCCGTATCAAGAATAAGACTGCTAAAAGACATAATGGATTACCTAATAGACTATTTAAAGCCAGGATTGGTCAACTGATAGAGAAAGATCGATAAAACCTGCGGCTGTAGGGCAATGGTAACGATGATACCATAAGCTGCACCCCATAAATGCGCGCCATGATTAATGCCGGACTGTCCCCGTCTTTCGGCCCAGATACTATATGCCACATAGAGCACAGCAAAAATAATGGCAGGTACTGGAATAAAAAACACGTAAATAATATTCCATGGCCGAAACAGAATAAAGGCAAATAAAATGGCAGATACCGCACCTGATGCACCTAGGCTAAAATAATTGACATCATTTTTATGCTTAAAATAGGTAGGTAAAATAGAAACAATCAAGCCACCCAGATAAAACAGGGCAAAGCCCATATCAAAGGCATATTGACGATAAAATTGTTCGATAAAACTACCAAAAAAGAATAGCGTAATCATGTTAAATAGCAAATGAAAGCCATCTGCATGAACAAAGCCATAGGTAATAAAACGATCATACTGACCACGACCAATTGCAGGTCCCCAGAAAATGAGACGATTCATCAATTTTGGTTGATTAAATGCCAACAGTGACACTACGACGGTAATGATTATAATGGCGATGGTATGATTAAAAGGTAAACCGAGCATAGTCAAATATCATCATAAATAATCAATAACCTTAACGGCTTAGGCTGTGATCGGTCAATTACTTTTATGTTGAGAATGATAAAAAAGCAATTCTAGCCAGCTGATCAGATGGAAAATATAAAAATTGAACGCAGAATAAACAGTTGGGAGATAAAGACTTGACGTGCTGCTTTGAAAATATATAATGCTCGCACAGTTTACGGCTATGTAGCTCAGTTGGTTAGAGCACAGCACTCATAATGCTGGGGTCACAGGTTCAAGTCCAGTCATAGCCACCATTTTTATAGGCCATACATCCCAGTATGGCCTCTTTTTTTGTGTGTTAAAAATCCTTTCTTATCAAAGCGATCCTGTAAAAGTACTATTCAGCCTGATTATCCAGAAAAGACGCGATTTGATCGAGCGTAGTCTGCTGTTGAAAGAAAGGTGCGATGATTAAGTCAATAAATTGATCGAGTAAATCCAGTTGATCCAGACGGCGTAAAATTGAGGGTGCAAAACGCTGGGCCTCAATTTGAATATCACTCACTTTTAAACCTGTTGATTCAAATAAATAGAATAAGGATTCATTTTCAAAGGTGTGGTAAAAATACTGGATACTACGACGAATCATGTCTTGTACGCCGCTGTTATGTCGATAGTCTTTCCAGAACTCATAAGCGAGAATAAAAATTTCTTCGGTATCTAGCGGTGAAATTTTTGAGGCAAATTCAGAAATGGGCTTTTGCTTTAGATTGTCCCAAAGGCTTAATGCCAGTGCAAGGTATTCCTCCTGTTCCAGACTGAATAAAAACAATAACTGCTGCTGAAATAATTGTGCAGTTTTTTCCTCAAGTTTTTCTTCTAGTTTTTGTTGTTGTAGCTGGATAAATTGTTGAATACGCGGTGGCAGTTTTGCTCTGGTTTTATCTGAAAGTGTATGGATTGGTTCAGGTGTAAATCTGGCAATATTCTGATGAATCCAGTAAGCGCATAAAATACGAATTTGTGGTGTTTGTTCAATATACGTTTTGATGTAATTGAATACGTTTTCTAGTTCGAGGATTTTGCGAATCCAATGTTCAATCTGTTGATCAGAAATAACGCTTTTTAATGGGGCATGATTATTTATCAACTGTTGATGCTGGTTCTGGGTCATTTCACCAATGACACTGAGCAGTGGTGGAGCAAGATTGATTTTAAATACTTGCTCCTGTACCACACCAGTAAGCTGTTGTAAATCAATGATCTGATTCAAAGTAATCTGGTCTGCGATTTTAAAAATATGCTCGATAAATTGTTCTTGATGCTGCTGGGATTTCTCACCAAGCAGCATGTTTTTAAGATAAGCCTTTTGTAGCTTATAAAGTTGTTCTGCCAGTTGAGCAGATTTTTTTTCAGGCACCAGCATTCCATCCATTGACGATCGGATAGCGACGTTCGCGACCAAATGCTCTAGAGCTGATACGTGGACCAATCGCACCCTGACGGCGTTTATATTCGTTTCTATCGACAAGGTGAATGACTTTTTTCACGACTTCTGCATCAAAACCTTTTTCGATAATACTATCTTGGCTTAAATCTTCTTCAATGTACATATATAAAATTGCATCGAGAATGTCATAGGATGGCAGTGAATCCTGATCTTTTTGATCTGGGCGCAGTTCGGCTGATGGTGGACGGGTAATCACACGTTCTGGAATGACAGGTGTTTTCTCAATGGAGTTACGATATTTTGCCAATTCAAAGACGATGGTTTTATAGACATCCTTAAGTGGTGCAAAACCACCGACCATATCGCCATATAAGGTACAGTAACCCACTGCCAATTCGGATTTGTTACCAGTTGAAAGCACCAGATTACCAAACTTGTTGGAGAGAGCCATCAACAATGTGCCACGAGAACGCGCCTGAAGATTTTCTTCTGTTGCATCTGCTGGACCATCGCCGAAGAATGGATATAGGGTTTGCATAAAGCCATTGACGATTGGATTGATTTCCGCAATACCAAAGGTGATCCCTAGACGTTTTGCCTGCGCTGCGGCATCTTCCACACTGATTTGTGCTGTATAGGTATAAGGCATCATCACAGCCTGTACACGATTTGCACCCAAAGCATCCACTGCAATAGCTAAGGTCAGGGCAGAGTCAATCCCGCCAGACAAGCCTAGAATCACACCGGGGAAACCAGAATGGTTGACATAATCCCGAACTGACATCACCAGAAGTTGATAAATTTCAGGAATAGTGTCTAGTGCAGGTGGTTTTTCCTGTACCAGATAGGCTTTTGCTTCGGCATTATATTCAATCAATAGTAATTGTTCGTCAGTGAGTTTGGCGCGTGCGGCAATTTCACCGTTAATATTGGTCACAGTCGAAGCACCATCAAAGATTAAATCATCTTGTCCACCGACCTGATTGACATAGACAATACGCACGTTATAGGTTTTGCTGAGTTTGCTGACCAGATTTTGACGCGTTTGTGGTTTACCTGCTTCATAAGGTGAGGCATTGAGTACCAGAATGGTTTCTACACCCAATTTGGTGAGTTGTTGGGTATTTTGTTCAATCCAGATGTCTTCACAAATTAAAATACCGAATTTATGACCAGCATGTTCAAAAATCAGATGTTGTTGCCCCGGGGTAAAATAGCGTTTTTCATCAAATACACTATAGTTGGGCAGATTTTGTTTGTGGTAAACCCCCAGTATTTCACCATTTTTAATCAGTGCAGCAGAGTTATAACGCTGACCTGCATCATCAATATGTACATAGCCAGCCACCACAATAATATCTTTGATTTGTTGCAGCGTGCTTAAGCCCTGTTGGGTACGTTTAAGTAAACTTGGACGCAATAATAGATCTTCTGGTGGATAACCGATCAAGGCAAGTTCTGGAAATACGACAATATCTGCACCTTGTTGTTGGGCTTGTTGTGCCTGTTCCAACATTTTTTTTGCATTTAATGCAATGTTGCCAATAGAAGGAGAGTATTGTGCTAGGGCAATTTTAAAATTACGCATTTGAATGATTTTCCTGTTTTTTAGGGATTTTATGATGCTGTTGAGGTCAACTATTATGCTTTTATATTGACGACAACCATCATAATAAAATATACATTAGTCCATTGGTATCGCTGTGTATCACACTAAAATAGCATACCAATCGTCGTGATTCTGGTTGAGAATTTAAATCTTGGCTATTGTATTTTAAAATTGTAAAGAAAACATAGTATTTTAGATAACTTTTTGTTTATTTACACCGATTCTATGCAAATGTGAGTAGATATGCTGCGTATTGGTTCTAAATCCATCTCCTCGTTCTTGGTTTTAAAGAAAAGAACACTGACCACAAGCGAAAAAGAGCTGGCATATTCTGTTTTTGGGACGCAGCTAAAACTGGAAAATATTCATATTGTCGCCCATCGGCTGGTATTACAGCATTATGCGGTGAGTCCCAATGGCAATATTTATTTTCATCAAAAAGACTGGCGAGCTGACTTTTCGCAGGAAAGTATTGCTTTGCAATCCTGGTTGATTCATGAATTGGTACATGTCTGGCAATTACAGCAAGGCATCGCTGTGGTTAAAAAAGCACTCTTTGATCGACGTTATCAATATGCGATTCAGGCTGGTAAATCGTTTTTACATTACGGTATTGAGCAACAGGCACAGATGGTACAGGATTATTTTTTAAAATCCAGAACAGGGCAGAATTGTGATGATTTAAAAGCCTGTATTCCTTTTTTAAAACCAACAATGAAAACTTCAAGCGAAGTGATCTAAACAATTTGTGATTAATCAGTTGGTCTTAATGATGGTATTTCACTAGATTCAAGTTTTTTAATTTTTAAATCTTTTTGCGGTGGAATGATGATTTACACCCGCTTGGTCGCAGAACCCTTGGCTTCTACATCACCTAATGTCAAATTATATCGCAGGGTTTCGCCGGATAAATGTGCGCCTTGTTGTTTGATCTGTGCATTACCTTTTAATGAAATCTCGGATGAGGTGGAATTATATAAAATAGTATTGGCTGTTCCATAGACCATGCCGTTATCCAGTTGTTGTTGGAACTTTACTGGATTGCCTTTAAGTGTTATTTGATAAGGCATTCCATCTCGAAGTGAACCATTTGCACTAGATGCCTGAATTAATATCGTGCCTTGTGAGATTTTAATATCACCACTTGCGCTAAATGTTGCTTGATAATGATTGAATTGAGATTGATTGGCTTGAAAATAGATTGATTGTTTAAAGTCGGATTCTAATGCCCATATAGATTGGGCAAGTAAACTGATATTGATAAAAATTATTTTTTTTAACATTACAAACTTCTTAATTGAAAATAAAAATTCGATTTGATGCTGTTTAATACATAAAGACTTGATCAAGAATGGCTAATATTCAAATTTTGGGGATTTAAGGGCCTAAAAAAAGCTTGTTTTGCAGTTTGGATACGATTTTTGACTTTTTATGGTAAAAAGCTGTGACGTACCATTGTGCAAAACAAGCCTGTAATCATCTGATATTGTACTGATTCGTTCGGTACAATATCTTCTAGATTTTCTGGGAATTAACGCTCAATATCACGTTTGGTGTGACCAGTATAAAGCTGGCGCGGACGACCAATCTTATATGGTGCAGAATGCATTTCTAACCAGTGACTGATCCAGCCAACAGTACGTGCAAGCGCAAAGATCACTGTAAACATTTCTGTTGGAATACCAACTGCTTTCAGGATGATACCAGAGTAGAAGTCAACGTTTGGATACAAGTTACGTTTGATGAAATATTCATCTGATAATGCAATACGTTCAAGTTCCATTGCCAATGCAAGTTGTGGATCATTGATGCCCAATGCTTCCAGAACTTCATCACAGGTTTGCTTCATGACTTTTGCACGTGGATCGAAGTTTTTGTACACACGGTGGCCAAAGCCCATGAGTTTAACTTCTTTACGTTTTACTTTTTCCATGAACTCGGCAACATTTTCTACGCTACCAATTTCATCAAGCATTTTAAGTACTGCTTCGTTTGCACCACCGTGCGCTGGTCCCCAAAGTGCTGCGATACCTGCTGCGATACAGGCATATGGATTTGCACCGGTAGAACCTGCCAGACGTACAGTTGATGTTGATGCATTTTGTTCATGATCAGCATGCAGGGTAAAGATACGATCCATTGCTTTGGCAAGCACAGGATTTACTTTGTAGTCTTTGTCCGCAGGCGTTGCAAACATCATGTACAGGAAGTTTTCCGCGTAATTTAAATCGTTACGTGGATACATGAACGGTTGGCCTACAGTATATTTGTAGCTCCAAGCTGCCAATGTAGGAATTTTTGCAATCAAACGGATTGCTGTAATTTCACGATGATCAACATCTTCGATATCGAGATTGTTGTGATAGAACGCAGATAATGCACCGACTACACCAACCAAGATTGCCATAGGGTGTGCATCACGACGGAAGCCATTGAAAAAACGGCTAACTTGATCGTGAACCATGGTGTGTTTACGAACTTTTGCGTCAAAATCTTGTTTTTGTTCAGCAGTTGGTAATTCGCCATTTAATAATAAATAACAGGTTTCTAAATAATCAGTCTGTGTGGCAAGTTGGTCAATCGGGTAACCACGGTGTAACAGAATGCCTTTGTCACCATCGATAAATGTGATTTTTGACTCGCAAGCTGCGGTAGACATAAATCCAGGATCAAAAGTAAAGTGACCTTCTTTTAATACACTGCCAACATCAATTACATCTGGACCTAATGTGCCGCTGTAAATTGGAAGTTCAATTCTTTTGCCATCAAGTTCTAAAACGGCTTTTTTACCAGTTGTTTCAGACATTCAAAAGCTCTCCTGTCCTGGTGAATGTAAAATCTGATTTGTTTGGAAGATGAAATTTCTTAAAATCAATCAGACTGCTGAAATTTGCTATAAGATTAGTGAGTGTTGAGATTTTGTCAATTCTCATTTAGCAGAAAAAACTCGCCAGTTTGCTAATTTTTGTACAATTTAGCCAAAAAATTATAAAACCTCACACTCCACCCAAGGCAATGATATAATGTCCTAGTCATATTTATTGATCAGTAACACGTATCAAGCTTACTGCAAAACATGCTATTTTCACTCAAACAATTGTAAGAAGATTTGTATATCTCATTGTTTGATGTTTTGCGCGGATATTTTTATATCGCTAAAAGCGTATATAAATAAATTGCACCAAAGTCTTATTTGTTACAAATTTAAGAATGATTAATGTACATTATCTAAACAGGGCTTCTTGATGATTTCTTAATGAAAACAATTCTCAATTAAGTAATTTTAAAGAAGTTTTTTGCAAACGTATTTGTATTTTTATGTTGTGCGTTTTATAATTCCCTGTCATTTGAGTTGGGCAAGCTTTGCCTAATAATGCCAGCTTTCCTTCGAATTAATTCATAAACTCCTGTTTTTGGAGTTGTTACTACAGGATGCCCGCTGTGAAAAGCAACAGACCTGTCAATTTGTCCATGGGTCAAGTTTTAGCTGTAAACTTAAAATCACCCGTGGCTATTGCATCGATTTTACACCGTTTGTCAGGTGTCATTGTTTTCTTATTAGTGCCAGTTCTCTTATGGATCTTGGATCGATCATTATCTTCGCCCGAAGGTTTTGATTATGTCAAAAATGTCGTATTTGGTAATTTCTTTGTACGTTTTATCGTGTGGATATTTGTTGCAGGTTTATATTTTCACCTTGTGATGGGTATCAAACACTTACTGGCAGATCTTGGCCTTAATGAAGAATTAAATAGCGGTCGCATTGCAGCATGGATTGCCTTTGCAATTGCTGCAATTGGTATTGTGGCTTCATTTATCTGGGTGGTGCTGTAATGAAAAGTGCAACTGGTTTAACAGGTTCGGGTTCACGCGACTGGTTTATCCAGCGTGTCAGTGCAGTCGTATTGGCTGTCTATACTTTTGTTGTGTTTGGTTGGATATTGTGTCATGGCGATTTTAGTTATGAACAATGGTCTGGCTTTATGATGACTTTACCGATGAAAATATTGTCATTGCTTGCGGTATTATCATTGGTTGCGCATGCATGGATTGGAATGTGGCAGGTATTTACAGATTATGTCACGACTCGTCAAATGGGTCCCTCTGCATCAGGTTTACGCCTAGTCTTAACATCGGCAGTGATTATTGCGGTGTTTGTGTATGCAATCTGGGCAATCCAGATTTTCTGGGCGAATTGATAGGAAAAGATCATGGGTGCAATAACTCCTAAAGAAGATTATTCAAATATTCAAACCCTCTCTTTCGATGCTGTAATCGTTGGTGGTGGTGGTTCTGGTATGCGTGCATCTTATCAGCTTGCACAGGCAGGTTTGAAAGTTGCAGTATTGACTAAAGTATTCCCGACACGTTCGCATACCGTTGCTGCACAAGGTGGTATTGGTGCATCTCTTGGTAATATGCAGGAAGATAACTGGCATTACCACTTTTATGATACGGTAAAAGGTGGTGACTGGTTAAGTGATCAGGATGCCTGTGAGTTTATGACTCGCGAAGCACCAAAAGTTGTATATGAGCTTGAACATCTTGGTATGCCATTTGACCGTAATAAGGATGGTACGATTTACCAACGTCCTTTTGGTGGTCACTCTGCAAATTATGGTGAAAAGGCTGTTCCGCGTGCCTGTGCTGCTGCTGACCGTACTGGTCATGCCTTATTGCATACCCTATACCAAAGCAATGTAAAAATGGGTACTCAATTCTTCGTGGAATGGATTGCACTTGATCTGATTCGTAATGAAGAGGGTGATGTACTAGGTGTAACAGCGATTGATCAGGAAACTGGTAATATTGCAGTATTCCAGGCTAAAGCAACCTTGTTTGCAACCGGTGGTGCAGGGCGTGTTTATCGTGCATCAACCAATGCGTATATCAATACCGGTGATGGTCTAGGTATGGCTGCGCGTGCTGGTATTCCATTACAGGATATGGAATTCTGGCAGTTTCACCCAACAGGTGTCGCGGGCGCTGGTGTGCTATTAACTGAAGGCTGTCGTGGTGAAGGTGCGATTCTGCGTAATAAAGATGGCGAACCATTTATGGAGCGTTATGCGCCAACACTAAAAGATCTGGCACCTCGTGACTTTGTATCCCGTTCCATGGATCAGGAAATTAAAGAAGGTCGTGGTTGTGGACCTAAAGGCGATTATATTCTGTTGGATATGACCCATCTGGGTGCTGATACCATTATGAAACGTTTGCCATCAGTATTTGAAATTGGCAAGAAATTCGCAAACGTGGATATCACTAGAGAGCCTATTCCGGTTGTACCAACGATCCATTATCAAATGGGTGGTATTCCGACTAATATTCATGGGCAAGTTGTTGTGCCAGTTCCGACAGAAAATCCACAACTGACCACCCACTATAATAAAGAAACCAAAGAATATTCATATGAAGGCAATTGCCCTGATTATGTAAAAGTGGTTAAAGGCTTTTATGCAATCGGTGAGTGTTCTTGTGTATCTGTACATGGTGCCAACCGTCTGGGTACAAACTCATTACTTGACTTGGTTGTCTTTGGTAAAGCAGCTGGTGAACATATCATTGATTATGTTACCAAGCATCATGGTGATGATTATGCACCTTTACCGAATGATGTGTTGGAAAAAACTTTGTCACGTGTGACCCATTTGGATAATACTGTTGAAGGTGAAAATGCACAGGAAGTTGCGGATGCAATTCGCGAAGTCGTGCAAAACCATGCAGCGGTATTCCGTACACAGGCCTTGCTTGATGAAGGTGTAAAACAAATTCTTGCACTTGAACCGCGTGTCCGTAACATTCACTTGAAAGATAAATCCAAAGTATTTAATACAGCTCGTATTGAAGCATTGGAAGTTGAAAATCTGTACGAAGTAGCCAAAGCAACTCTGATTTCTGCTGCTGCTCGTAAAGAATGTCGTGGTGCACATACAGTGGTAGACTATGAGTTACCACCAGATCACCCAGATTATCCTTATGGTCGTCGTGATGATGAATGGATGAAGCATACTTTATGGTATTCATCTGACAACCGTTTAGAGTACAAGCCAGTGCGTTATCAACCATTGACTGTTGATCCAATTGAACCTAAGCCACGTACATTCTAATTGGGAGAATTAAGATGAGTAGAGGTACTCGTACGTTTCACATCTACCGCTATGATCCTGATAAGGATAAAGCGCCGTACATGCAAACCTATAAACTTGAACTTAACGATAAACATCGTATGTTGCTTGATGCATTATTGGCATTAAAAGTTCAGGATGAAAGTTTAACTTTCCGTCGTTCATGCCGTGAAGGAATTTGTGGTTCCGATGGTGTGAATATTAATGGTAAAAATGGTCTGGCATGTCTATGGAATTTAAATGACTTGCCTGAAGTTATTACCATTCGACCATTGCCTGGTCTGCCAGTGATTAAAGATCTGGTTGTGGATATGAATCAGTTCTATGATCAATATGACAAAATTCAGCCTTTCTTGATTAATAATCAGCCGGCACCACCTAAAGAACGATTGCAATCTCCTGAAGAGCGCGAACATTTAAATGGTCTATATGAATGTATTTTATGTGCATGTTGTTCAACCTCATGTCCATCATTCTGGTGGAATCCTGATAAGTTCTTAGGACCATCAGCGTTGTTAAATGCATATCGCTTTATCATTGATTCTCGTGATACTGCAACGCAAGAGCGTTTGGCACGTTTAGATGATCCATTTAGCTTGTTCCGTTGTAAAGGTATTATGAACTGTGTGTCTGTTTGTCCTAAAGGTTTGAATCCAACCAAGGCGATTGGCCACATCCGTAGTATGTTGCTGGATCAAGCAGGTTAATTTGCTTAATCAAGCAAAAAAGCGCATCCTGAGTGGTGCGTTTTTTTATGTCTGAAGATTTTGTAAGACTTTTGTCTAGAGCTATCGAGAAAGTATAAGAAAAAAGGTATCGTAGTCATAATATTTAAGAACAGTATTTAATTTATTTATGAATAGTATGTTTCGAATAAATTAAGAGAAGTGCAAAGACATGTTAGCATTTATCAACTTATATGTTATGACTGAGTGTTCTGGTTTTTTTAAGGTATAAGAAGTAAAATTTATCTACTTTGGTTAATCAAAGTAGATGGTGAAGAAGGTCTTATGAATAAGAGTAAAATGATTTTATTTTTATTCATACGTCTTGCAGAAATGCTCCAAGTTTGGAGTAGTACCGGAATGAGTATTATTTTGTTGCGAAACTTTAGTATACAAAATAACGCTTTTATTTCATCGTCAGATTGTCTGACATCGTGTAAAACGCTTGGTTGAAAGAATTGATCAAGGGTCTTGGACGCTTATTTACCAATAAGTGTTCCAGTGTAGGTGTGTCTACGAGACCACCAAACTTGTTTTTGCAATAGGAAATGGGTCCACTCATGCAAGATGTTGCTGACGCATTGCGTCTTGACACAGAACTTTCCGCTGATAGTGCAGCGTATATTGAAGAACTTTATGAAAATTATTTAACTGCGCCAGATTCAGTCGGTGAAGATTGGCGTCAGTACTTTGATCGGTTTCCTAAGGGAGATCAGCCCCATAGTAATGTCCGTGAGCAATTTCTATTACTTGCTCGTAATTCTGGACGTGCTATGCCAATGCAGCAAGGTGAGGTCAGTACAGAACACGAAAGACGTCAAATTGCCGTATTGCAGTTGATTGCCGCCTATCGTAATCGTGGTCATCAAAAAGCAAAACTGGATCCATTAGGTTTGGCCAAACGTGAAGATGTGCCAGATCTGGCATTGGAAGCACATGGCTTATCAAAATCCGATCTGGATACAGTGTTTAATACTGGTAATTTGGCAATTGGTAAAAGCGAAGCGACCTTGGGTGAAATGGTCGCTGATATGGAAGCAACTTATTGTGGTTCCATTGGTGCAGAATATATGCACATCGTTGACACCAAGGAAAAACGCTGGATTCAACAACGTCTGGAAGGTACAAAAGGAAAATTTAATTTTTCTGTTGATCAGAAAAAACATGTTCTGGAGCGTTTGACTGCTGCCGAAGGTCTGGAAAAATATCTGGGTAATAAATACGTTGGTGCAAAACGCTTTGGTGTAGAGGGTGGTGAGTCCTTTATTCCGATGGTGAATGAGCTGATCCAGCGTGCTGGTGCTGTTGGCTGTAAAGAAGTTGTGATTGGTATGCCACATCGTGGCCGTCTCAATTTGTTGGTCAACATCATGGGTAAAAACCCACAAGATTTGTTCGGTGAGTTTGAAGGAAAAACTTTAACCAAAAAAGGTTCTGGTGACGTGAAATATCACCAAGGTTTTTCATCAAATGTGATGACACCAGGTGGCGAAGTACATCTGGCATTGGCATTTAACCCGTCGCATCTTGAAATTGTCGGACCAGTAGTAGAAGGCTCGGTTCGCGCACGTCAGGTACGTCGTAAAGATATTGGTGGTGATGATGTATTGCCATTAATCGTTCATGGTGATGCTGCATTTGCAGGCCAAGGTGTGAATATGGAAACCTTCCAAATGTCACAAACCCGTGGCTATACTGTAGGTGGTACAGTTCATATCATCGTGAATAACCAAGTCGGTTTTACCACATCTGATCCTCGTGATGCCCGTTCAACCGAATACTGTACCGATGTTGCAAAAATGATTCAGGCACCGATTTTCCATGTCAATGGTGATGATCCTGAAGCAGTGATTTTTGCTACTCAATTGGCACATGATTTCCGTCATACCTTCCGTAAAGACGTGATTCTGGACTTGTTCTGTTATCGTCGTCGTGGTCATAACGAAGCTGATGAGCCAGCAGCAACTCAGCCAATCATGTACCAACAAATCGCCAAACAACCAACTACACGTACTTTGTATGCTGATAAGTTGATTGCTGAAAATATTATTGATCGTGCAACCGCAGATCGGTTGGTTGAAGATTATCGTGCCGACCTTGAAGCAGGCAAACATGTTGCCAATGCCTTGGTACGTGAACCAAATAAAGCATTATTTGTCGACTGGACGCCATATTTAGGCCATGACTATACCGATGTCTGGGATACAACCTTTAATATCGAGCGTTTAAAAGAACTTGGTCAAAACATGGCGAAACTTCCAGAAGGTTTCAAAATGCAGCGTCAGGTTGCAAAAGTGATTGATGATCGCTTTAAAATGCAAACAGGTGAAATGCCATTGAATTGGGGTGCTGCTGAAACATTAGCATATGCAACCATTCTGGATGAAGGTTATCTGGTTCGTATCACTGGTGAAGATGTAGGGCGTGGTACATTCTCGCATCGTCATGCAAAATTGCATAATCAGGTTGATGGTTCTGTTTATATTCCATTATGTCATGTCAAAGAAAATCAACCGCGTTTTGTGGTGTGGGATTCTTTATTGTCAGAAGAAGCAGTACTGGCATTTGAATATGGTTATGCAACGACAGTTCCAAAAAGTCTGATCATCTGGGAAGCGCAATTTGGTGACTTTGCTAACTGTGCTCAGGTTGTAATTGACCAGTTTATTGCTTCTGGTGAAACCAAATGGGAACGTGTTTGTGGTTTAACTATGTTGTTACCACATGGGTATGAAGGTCAGGGTCCAGAACATTCTTCTGCACGTCTGGAACGTTTCTTGCAACTTTGTGCCGAAGACAATATGCAAGTGCTTACACCAACTACTCCAGCACAAATCTTCCATGCTTTACGCCGTCAGGTGGTTCGTCCGATTCGTAAGCCGATGATTGTGATGTCACCAAAATCATTGTTACGTCATAAACTGGCAACATCGACACTGACAGAATTGGCAGAAGGTACATTCCAGACTGTGATTGATGAGATTGATCAGCTCAATAAAGCGGATGTCAATCGTCTGGTGATATGTGGTGGTAAGGTCTATTACGATTTGCTAGAAAAACGTCGTGAGTTAGGTTTGGACAATGTTGCAATTATCCGTGTTGAACAATTGTATCCATATCCAGCCGATGTCTTGAATGCGATCATCGAAACTTATCCAAACATTAAAGATGTGGTTTGGGCACAGGAAGAGCCGAAAAATCAGGGCGCCTGGTTGTTCATTGCACCGCGTCTTTATGAAGAAATTTTACCGTTGGGTAGAAACATTAGCATTAGTTATGCAGGACGTGAAGCATCAGCTGCACCTGCATGTGGTTCACCTTATTTGCACGCAAAACAACAGGCTCAACTTGTACAAGATGCATTGGGCGTACAGGTTGAAGTAACAGGAGATAATCAATAATGGCAACTGAAATTAAAGCACCGGTATTTCCAGAGTCGGTCGCCGATGGAACAATTGCAGCTTGGCACAAACAAGTTGGGGAGGCTGTATCACGTGATGAAGTCATCTGTGATATCGAAACTGACAAAGTTGTATTGGAAGTTGTTGCTCCTGCTGATGGCGTGATTAGCAAAATTATCAAAAATGAAGGTGATACAGTACTTTCTGCTGAAGTGATTGCAGATTTTGAAGCAGGTGCTGCGGGTCAGGCTGCATCTGGTGCGGACAGCACACAAGCGGTGAATGATACAGCGCATGTTGAAGAAGCTGTAGAAAAAACTGAAGCAGGTGCTGCACCTGTTGTTGAGCGTAGTCAGCCACAAGAGAGTGTTCAGGATCAGGCACCAGCAGTTCGTAAAGCATTGACTGAAAAAGGTCTTGATGCAGCGAGTGTAGATGGTACAGGTCGTGGTGGTCGTATTACCAAACAAGATGTCGTAAATCATCAAGCTAAACCTGCAGTAACACCATTAAGTGTGGCTGTTGGTGAGCGTGTTGAAAAACGTGTACCAATGACACGTCTGCGTAAACGTGTTGCAGAACGTCTCCTGTCTGCTACACAAGAAACTGCAATGCTGACAACCTTTAACGAAGTTAACATGAAACCAATCATGGAACTTCGCAAACAATATAAAGATCGTTTTGAAAAACGTCATGGTGCGCGTCTTGGCTTTATGTCGTTCTTTATTAAAGCAGCGACAGAAGCATTAAAACGTTATCCAGCAGTGAATGCATCTATCGATGGTGATGATATCGTTTATCACGGTTTCTATGATGTTGGTGTAGCGGTATCTTCAGATCGTGGTCTGGTTGTTCCTGTACTGCGTGATACTGATCGTATGAGCTATGCAGAAATCGAAGGTGGTATCGGTGCTTATGCTGCCAAGGCCCGCGAAGGTAAATTGAGCCTTGAAGACATGACAGGTGGTACATTTACCATTACCAATGGTGGTACTTTCGGTTCATTATTGTCTACACCAATTATCAACCCACCACAAACTGCTATTCTGGGTATGCACAAAATTCAGGATCGCCCAATGGCAGTCAATGGTCAGGTTGAAATTTTACCAATGATGTATCTTGCATTGTCTTATGACCACCGTTTAATTGATGGTAAAGAAGCGGTTGGTTTCTTGGTGACGATCAAGGAATTACTGGAAGAGCCAGCATCACTATTGCTTGATCTTTAATTGGTTTGAATAAAATCCCTTTATCAAAATAGGGTCGTTAAATACTAAGGCATACGATTGTATCGTATGCTACAAAATCTCTCCTGAACATGAGAGGCATTGCCTCGCAATTGTGCAAGTCCTTGTAAACTCAAGGGCTTGCGGATTTGCAAATTATATTTCTTATCCTCGGGAGAAGATTAAAAAATGGAGAGAAAATAATGTCTCAACAGTTTGATCTGGTTGTGATCGGTGGCGGACCTGGTGGTTATGAAGCAGCGATTCGTGCTGCACAATTGGGTTTCAAAGTCGCTTGTATTGAAAAACGTATTCACAATGGTAAACCTTCTTTAGGCGGTACATGCCTGAATGTCGGATGTATTCCTTCAAAAGCCCTACTTGATTCTTCCCATCGTTACGAAGCAACTACCCATGATTTAGCCGAACACGGTATTAGCACGGGTGAAGTTAAGTTTGATCTGGATACTTTATTGGCACGTAAAGATAAAGTCGTTGATCAATTAACGGGTGGTGTTGCTGGCCTACTTAAAGGCAATGGCATTGAGTGGTTACAGGGTTCAGGTAAATTACTGGCTGGTAAAAAAGTAGAATTCACACCATTTGAAGGTGATGTTCAGGTTCTTGAGCCAAAATATGTGATCCTTGCATCTGGTTCTGTTCCTGTAAATATTCCTGTTGCTCCCGTTGATGAAGACTTGATCGTAGATTCGACTGGTGCATTAAAATTCCCTGAAGTACCAAAACGTCTAGGTGTGATTGGTGCGGGTGTGATCGGTCTTGAGCTGGGTTCAGTTTGGCGTCGTTTAGGCAGTGAAGTTGTTGTATTCGAAGCACTGGATGCATTCTTGCCAATGGCTGATAAAGCACTGTCCAAAGAATTCCAGAAAATTCTGACCAAACAAGGTCTGGATATTCGTATTGGTGCCAAAGTTTCTGCTACTGAAATTAATGGTCGTGAAGTCACCATTAAATATAATCAAGCTGGTGAAGACAAAGAGCAAGTATTTGACAAAGTCATCGTCTGTGTTGGTCGTAAACCTTATGCAGAAGGTTTGCTTGCCGAAGATTCCGGTATTAAATTGACCGAACGTGGTTTTGTTGAAGTCAATGATCAATGCCTGACTTCTGTAGATGGTGTATATGCGATTGGTGACTTGGTTCGCGGTCCAATGCTTGCACATAAAGCTATGGAAGAAGGTGTGATGGCAGTTGAACGCATCCACGGTCATGCTGCACAAGTCAACTATGATACGATTATCAGCGTTATTTATACTCATCCGGAAGCTGCATGGGTGGGTTTAAGCGAAGAAGCCGCCACTGAAAAAGGCTATACCGTTAAAGCAGGTCAATTCCCATTTGCTGTTAATGGTCGTGCTTTGGCAGCGGGTTCTGCTGAAACAGCTGGATTTGTAAAATTCGTTGCTGATGAAAAAACTGATCGTTTGCTGGGTATGCATGTGATTGGCCCGAATGCATCAGATATCGTGCATCAGGGTATGATTGCCATGGAATTTGTCTCTTCAATTGAAGATTTACAATTGATGACTTTTGGACATCCAACCTATTCAGAGGTTGTACACGAAGCCGCACTTGCTGTTGACGGTCGTGCGATTCATGCAATCCAAAGAAAGCGTAAAAAATAAGTTTTGAGATAAAACTTGTAAAGACAATCCTTTTGCAATGAAGGGATTGTCACTTTAATGTAATAACAAAGTGTAAAAGTCTAGACAAAGATCTATGGTTGGGATTAGATAGATTGGCTAGCGTGAAAAATCAGAATGCACAACGGTTAAGGAAAAACAATGAATCTACATGAATATCAAGCAAAAGCGCTGTTAAAGAAGTATGGATTTCCTGTCCAAGACGGACTCCTTGCAACAACGCCAGATGAAGCCGCAGCAGCCTTTGAAGAGCTGGGCGGAAAATTTGCTGTTATTAAAGCCCAAGTTCATGCCGGTGGTCGCGGTAAAGCTGGTGGTGTAAAAGTTGTAAAATCAAAAGAAGAAGCTGCTCAGGTTGCCAAAGATTTAATTGGCACACGTCTTGTTACGTATCAAACCGATGCCAATGGTCAACCTGTAAATAGTGTACTGGTTTGTCAGGATGTTTATCCTGTTGAGCGTGAATTATATCTTGGTGCAGTAGTAGATCGCTCTAGTCGTCGTGTGACATTTATGTCATCTACGGAAGGGGGTGTTGAGATTGAAAAAGTTGCCGAAGAAACACCAGAAAAAATTATTAAGACTACAGTAGATCCGTTGGTTGGCTTACAACCTTTTCAGGCGCGCGAAGTTGCGTTTGCACTGGGATTAAAAGATAAACAAATCGGTCAGTTTGTAAAATTGATAACAGGTGCCTATCAGGCATTTGTTGACAATGATTTTGCATTATTTGAAATTAATCCGTTATCGGTACGTGAAAATGGCGACATTCTTGCAGTAGATGCCAAAGTAGGCATTGATTCCAATGCACTCTATCGGTTGCCAGCACTTGCCGCAGAACGTGATAAATCACAAGAAAATGAACGCGAATTAAAAGCATCTGAACATGAGTTAAATTATGTTGCTTTGGAAGGTAATATTGGCTGTATGGTCAATGGTGCCGGTCTTGCCATGGCGACTATGGACATCATCAAACTCTATGGTGGACAACCTGCAAACTTCCTTGATGTTGGCGGTGGGGCCACCAAAGAACGTGTGATTGAAGCTTTTAAACTCATTTTGGCAGATACCTCTGTCCAAGGTGTATTGATTAATATCTTTGGTGGTATTGTACGTTGTGACATGATTGCTGAAGCCATTATTGCAGCGGTTCAAGAGGTTAACGTATCTGTGCCTGTGGTTGTTCGTCTTGAAGGCAACAATGCAGAACTGGGTGCAAAAATCCTCGATGAATCAGGTTTGAAATTAACTTCTGCCAATGGTCTTGCCGATGCAGCAGAAAAAATTGTTGCTGCTGTAAAAGCTTAAGGAGTATCAGTCATGAGCGTATTAATTAATAAAGACACACGAGTATTGGTACAGGGCTTTACCGGTAAAAATGGTACTTTCCATTCTGCACAGGCGCTGGAATATGGCACCAAAGTTGTTGGTGGTGTAACACCGGGTAAGGGCGGAACGACACATTTGGATTTACCCGTATTTAATACCATGAAAGATGCTGTACGTGAAACGCATGCTGATGCCTCGGTAATTTATGTACCTGCACCTTTTGTGCTTGATTCAATTATTGAAGCAGTGGATTCCGGAGTGAGCCTGATTGTCGTGATTACCGAAGGTGTCCCAACACTAGATATGCTAAAAGCTAAGCGTTATCTGGAAACCAATGGGAATGGGACACGTCTGGTGGGGCCGAATTGTCCGGGTGTTATTACGCCGGGCGAATGTAAAATCGGTATTATGCCGGGACATATCCATACCCCGGGTCGAATTGGTATTATTTCACGTTCCGGTACATTGACCTATGAAGCAGTGGCACAAACCACCAAGCTTGGTTTAGGGCAGTCTACTTGTATTGGGATTGGTGGTGATCCAATTCCCGGCATGAATCAGATTGATGCACTGAAATTATTTCAGGAAGATCCAGATACCGACGCCATCATTTTGATTGGTGAAATTGGTGGTTCTGCCGAAGAAGAAGCTGCTGAGTATATTCAATCCAATGTCACCAAACCTGTCGTAGGTTATATTGCAGGGGTAACTGCGCCAAAAGGCAAGCGTATGGGACATGCTGGAGCGATTATTTCCGGCGGTAAGGGTACAGCAGAAGAAAAATTTGCTGCCTTTGAAAAAGCAGGTATTGCTTATACACGTAGTCCTGCTGAGTTAGGTTCAACCATGTTGCAAGTGCTTCAGGGAAAAGGTTTAGCCTAATAAAATATTTTTTGAAAAACCCTCTTTATGAGGGTTTTTTATTATAAACTGTGATGAATATTATATTTCAATCTGGTTTTGTGACTAAATATTTATGCAAGAACATGAGTTAGATCTGATACGAGAAGAATTTAAAACAGCGAAAGATCTTCAGCTCTTTATCCTTAAGTATTTTTCAATCCAACATGCGGAAGTACAGTATCTGGTTGCACAAGCCCAATGGCGACAGACGCAGCAAGAAAGTGAACCTGTCAAATTTGATCGATCAATCCAAAATTTTATTTATAAATATAAAAAACATACACAGGCTGTGATTCGTATTATGGTCCTCAATGCGATGTATGTGCAGCTTAAAAAAAATCAAAATCATTGGATGCATATTCAATTAAATGATGCTCACAATGAAATGATAGAGTATGCCCGGACATTAGATCAGCAGGATGATACAGTTTGTCGAGCAATTATTTATGCATACTGGTTTAAGGCTGACAGTTTAAAGCATAAAGATCAATTTAAAGCACAACATTTTTTGCAAAAAATTAAGACTTTTGAACAGCACCTGCAACTAGATGATGAAAGCAGGCAGTATATTTTTCAGGCTGAAATTACCTTGATTTTAATGAGAATTGAGAAATATCAGGCACAATTTTCGGCGGAAGTTTTTTATCGGATATTAAATCAGTTTAATGTTAATCAGGATGCTTCTATCCATATTCAATTAAAAAATCTAGTTGGTGTTTATATTTATCAAAAAATTGATCTGGCTCGACCAATTAAGAATTATAGTGAAATCGAATATTTTTTAGATTATCTTGATCAGCATACTGCGTTAAATACCATGCTCTTGCAATTGGATGAGCCTGAGGTGGAACAGCTTGTGTTAATCAGGATTGCATTCTTATTTTGGTTATTGGGTAAATCGCAACAAAGCATGGCTTATATCATGGCTTATTTTCATTATTTACCTTCTGCAATTGATTTGATTTGTCTGGTTAAACAACGTTATTATTTTACTTCACCAGAAGCACAGCAGGATTTTATTGAGCTTATCCAACAAGGATTTGAAAAATATAAAAATTTAAATAAGTATAGACAATTATTTAAAAGCCATAAAGAGCGTGAGGAGAATGATCTAGAGTAATATGATGGGGCAGTCATTTGATGATGTTCTGTTTTCCTGTCATTTCACACATAGGGTTTATATCTTTTTAGATCAATATAAGGGATATTATTCATGCGTTTGTCGTAGAGTCTTCTATAGTTGAGCTCTTATTTCAGATTAAAGAAATGAATAAACAGTGATTGTATTGTTGATATGATGTGTATTAAAACAGTATGACACCTAGATGTCATACTCTGACACAGGATTAGAATCTAGAAAAAACAAAAAATTTACCAACCATATTCCAGTTGAAGACCAAAATTGGAACCATGAGATATCCGATAAAAATCATTGTCAGGATTAACTTGATCTCTTAATTGTTGCTCAGCATCGTTCCAGAACGCATAGGTATAATAAACACGAAGCTCTGGTCGATCATAAAAACCTGTTCCTTTCATTGACCAGGTTGGTGCAAGCGTTAATTTAGTCATGTTTCTTTTTTCGTGGTCGGTTTTAATTTGGTCAAAACCAACTTCTGTTGAAATTTTAAAATGGTCACTTACGACATAGGCTGTTCTTGAACCGAGAGATAACCAGTCATTATTGGGCGATTCTTGTAGGATATTTTTTTGATAGATGAACTGGGCTTGACCATTGAATTTTTTATTTTCACTTTCCCAGTCCAGTACTTCTACAAATCTAAACGATGTATTGTTACGATTTAAGTCTGTATTACCTGTATAGCCTAAACCAGTACCAGGACCTTCACCGTATTGGAGAGCGAGTGTATTCTTACCATTCAATACATCGGCAGTAATATTCTGTAGCGTTAACGCCCACCCACTGTTTTCATCATCAATATATGATAAGCCGATATTTAACTTGTTACGATCATTGATGGCTAAATCACTCATTGTGAGGTCATGTCGATTAACATAATCTTCCTGAAAGAGGTTATCTTTTCGTGAAAAGACGTAGCTCAAGGCAAATTTTTCTAGTTGATAATGGTCTATACCAAAGCCGGTGCCGCTTTGATTCCAATAAAAAAAGTCAGATATATGGCTATCATTACGATTGTAATATCTTCTTCCTGTCCAAAAATTTCCACCATTTAAAAAGGAAACATTTGTCCAGTCTAGGTAGATTTGGCTCATACGGGTATAGCCATTCTCACCATTAAAGCTTAAGGTTTGTCCATACTGGTTATAGAATTGCGCCATTCCATTGATATTGATTTTAGAGTCATCAGATAACTGCAATAAATTTTGTGATGCAAATAGTTCACCATATTGTTCACATTCATTGCCTAGACGATATTTAGAGGGTGCGCCGGTTAATTGAAAGCATTCTTGCGTCTGACCATTGTCTGTGGTGCCCATTCCCGTTCGGAAATAACCATGAATTTCAGCGCCAATGGTAATTTGGGACGTGGTGATGACTGTGGTAGCTAAAAATAATGAAAGTTTTTTCATCTTCAAAAGATCCTTTTTTGAAAAAAATGAACCTATCTAAAATAAGGTATAGATAGGCGATATTAAACGGTTGTTCTCGTTAATGAGGTGATATCCCTTCAAAAGCATTTTGCAATAAATGACGAATGGCGTTCTTTTCGATAGGTTCTGGATTCCAATATGGATTGGAGAGGGCAATATCAGTGGCTTTGTCCAAATCTGCCTGTGTTAAACCTAACGATGACAATGATTTTGGTGCATCTAATTCGCTAATCAGTTGGAAAATCGCTTGTGCAGCTGTTCCTTCAGTTACACCTAATGCACGTTTAATGCGTGACATTGCTTCGGGCGCGGCTTTTTCATTGTAAGCAATGGCATGCGCTAATATAACGGTATGGGTTGGCGCATGCGGAAGGTTGAAACTGCCGCCTAATGTATGACAGAGTTTATGATGGATTGCCATGCCCACATTCCCGAGGACATATCCACATAACCAGGCACCATATAAACACAGGCTCCTTGCTTCAATATTGTGTGTATCTACTTTTAATTTCTTTAGCCCTTCTGCCAATGCCCGAATACCTTCTTCTGCAAGAAGCGACATTATTGGATTACCATTTTGTGCATACAAACCTTCGGCAGCATGTGCAATGGCATTGATCCCACTGGTAATTGACATTTCTAATGGCAATGTAAGGGTTAATTCGGGATCATAAATAACAGTTTTGGGTAAAACGCGAGGATCTTTTCCTGTTTTTTTAATGCCATTTTCTGTAATGCCATACACAGGTGTCATTTCAGAACCTGCATAAGTTGTTGGAATTGCTAAAATAGGAAGATCATATTCCAAAGCGATGGCTTTACCCAAACCGGTTGTAGAGCCTCCACCTACAGCAACAGCACAATCTGCACCTAATTCTTTTGCGACTTTTCGCGCTTCTTGTGCAGATTCAAGCGGTACGTGCATCACTGCTTTTGGAAAGATCCCTACTGAGGCATCACCGAGTAAATCTGAAATTTTTTCTGCCAATTTTACCTGTTCCGGGGTACATAAGATCAGTGCTTTTTTTGCACCTAAGCGTTCAATCTCTTCTCTAAGTTTATGTAGAGAACCAGCACCGAAAATGACGCGGCTTTGTGGAATATCATAAATAAATTCGTTGTTCATGAGCTGTTTCCTTACGGTAATGGTGTGGGTTGATATGCATAAAATAACCAATCGTTATTTTCTTTTTTCCATACAGCGAGAGACTTATTTTTTAAACTTTTCTCTACATTTCCTGCAATTAAATTGGAATGCATTTCTCCAAAAACCAGAGCAATGTCACCGACAATCTGGATTTTTGAAATGGGATGCTTAATCCATTTGTAATCGTAATGACCTGCAAATAATTTGTTGAGATATGAATCTTTGGTATCAGTAATACCCGTGGTATGGGTATAGATCATTTCTGGATGAGCAAGCTTGGCAAAATCTTCATAGCGCTTTTCGACAATAGATCGAAAACGCTCTTCTTCCAGTTCTTGTATTAATATATCGTCCATAGCATAAGAATTTCATAAAAAATAAGATAGTTAATCCTAACTTTTGTAGGAAAATAAAAAACCTCTATTCGGAAAAATATATTTTCATAGATGAAAGAATCTTATGGAATGAGGTTTTTATCTCTGTTTTTACATTAAATTAATATAATTTAATGTATTTTTATTTTTGAAATTATTAATTTTAAAATACGAGTTTATCCACGTTAAAATAGAATGGCAGCGGGTGTGTGATACATTTAATTATATAGAGCTTATCAGGGTTATCCAACAAATGTCATAGTTCATTCACTTGCGTAATAATGCTTCTTCTGTTCACACTACTGTCATGATTTTAGGGGATTCCTTCTGACAAGTAATTGTATTAAAAGTATATTATGGAGAGGGGTAGCTGGGATAATGCAGTAACTGCAAGCTTCTTTCATACATTAAAAGATCATGTAGTATATGGTTATACTTTCTAGTCGGAAATGCATATATTGGAATTACTACAATTGAATCAGACGATATTTTACAAAGGGCTGGTTAAGTCCATAAGTATTTGAACATAAATAATTTTAAAAATTTGATGTGAGGTATTTCGATTCTAATAAATAGAATCGAAATTTGCTTATTTATACAAAAAATTTAATTCATCAGGGCTATAAACCAATATTTCTAAGTTTTTTCCCTTTGAGTAAATTGCTTTCAATCGTTTCTAGAGAAATATTTTTTGTTTCTGGTACAAAGAAGTAAAAAATAAGTAAGAAAAAGATATTTAACAAGACTAAAAAGTTAAGTATATTAACAATACCAAAAATATCATTAAGTACAAGGAAATAGGTTGCAATTAAAGAATTTACAGCCCAGTTGGAAAGGGTGGAGCAGCTAACACCAAATTCTCGACCATGAGATGGTTGTATTTCCGAACATAAGGTCCAGATAACAGGACCGGCGGATGTACCAAATCCTACGATAAATATAATTATACTGATAATACTCACAATAGGTATTAAGTATAAAATTCCTATGCTCAGAAATGCTAAGCCAAGAATGATAGTGATAAATCCAATATATAACAAAGGTTTTCGACCTAATCTATCTACAAGAAAGATTGCCATAAAAGTAGATAAAAGGAAAAAAAGCCCGATAATTAAAGTAGAAAATAATTGAGAAGAATCACTATTAAATCCAGCAAGCTCAAATATTTTTGGACCGAAAATCAGGATAATATTAACACCTGTCAGTTGTTGAATAGTTTGTAAAGAAACACCAAGAAATACAGATTTCCTAAAATATTTATTATTTAGAAATAGTTGTAATCCTTGATTAACTTTTGTAGAAGCGATGGTTTCTTTTATTTGATCCAATTCATTTTTTGCTGATGTTTTGGTGTGCCCCAATTTACATAGAATGTTAAAGGCTTCTGTATAATTCCCATGCGCAATTAACCATCTAGGACTCTTTGGTACAATTAATGAACCAATTAATAATAATATGCCCGGTATATATAATGCTGAATACATCAATCGCCAGCTTTCAAAAAAATGTAGACTCCAGTTGGAAAAATACGAAAAAAATACACCAAAGCTAATCATGAACTGAAAAGTAGAGATTGCACGGCCTCGATATTTTTCTGGAGCAATTTCAGAAATATATAATGGGGCAGAAAAAGTTAACATACCCACCGAAAAACCTAAGAGCATACGACCGATAATAAGGCCAAGAACATTCCAGGTAAAAATTGTGATGGATACGGATATTAAAAAGCATAACGCGGAAAAAATAAGCGTTTTACGTCTTCCAATTTTGGTTGCAATGGGGGCAGAAATGATTGTTCCAATAATGGCACCTACCATCAGGGAGCCTACAACCCATCCTTCCATAAAACTTGATAAAAGGAATTCTTTTTTTAAGGAACTTAAAGCACCGGAAACAATGCCATTTTCCATACCAAAAGAAAATCCGGCAACAGAAGCAATTAAAATAGCATAAAATACAGCGATATTCTGCCGAAAAAAGTTAATATATTTACCCATGTTGAAATTCCTTTTTATTGATTAAAGTTCTTAATGGTCAAATTAGATTGTAGATCTGAATAGGAAATCCCTGCTTTTGTAAAAAGATTTTCTACTTTCTCTCGAGATAAAGTTGCAATTTCTTCAAGAGATTTATTCTTATTTGTATATGAAAAGACTTCTGCACATACTTCACGTAAAACTTTTCTTTCTTTAAGATATTTTAAAATTTCAATTAAAGGAAACTCTCCATCTCCAGGCCACATTCTGGAAAAACATTCATCTTCTAAAGTTTTATTTTCAGGTAAATTTAATGGTCCATCACATATTTGAATATTATGAAATCTATTAGAAGGAATTTTATCCAACATTTCCAAGGTAGAATTTCCTCGAACAAAATGCAAAGTATCAATTACAATTCCTCCCATTTTAGATCCGGATCCATTTACAATATCCCATGCTTGTGCAATGGTTTTAACACCCCACATTGGAATAGCTTCCAGTCCACATAATATGCCATGATCATTTGCCATAGAATCAATGGTATAAAAGAATTCAGATAATTGTTCTGTACTATACGTTCCTTCTGGAAAGGTTGCATTTAAGCTCATAATTTGTACTTCAAGTGCTGTCGCTATTTCAAAGAATTCTTGAGGTGTAGTGGAATGCCCATCGTTAAAAGATGAACCGAAATTTTTGGTTTCCCATTTTGGAACCCATGTGCATAGTGGATCTAGCCTAGTGATGGTTACACCATAATCAGCAGCAATTTTTTTGATATCTGTAATTTTAATTTTTTCTTCAGCCATAATTTTTTTGATTTCCTGTGGCTGTATAGACATGGAGTTAAACTCCGCGATATTCATTACCTTTAATTTATCTCGAAAATTTAAATGTAAAACATTCGAAAATGGCATCACTAATTTATTACACATAAATATTTATCCTTAAATATTAAAAAAATTACAAAGAAGTAATAGGGTAATTATTTAATATGTTTTATTTTTAAATACCATCCTATTTTTTAAATTCAGAATTTCAAATTTATTATCTTAAATAAATTTTTAAAAATAAATAGTCAGTAATTTTTTAATAAAGTAATAATTATTAATATTAAGCTGATGAAATAAAAAATGGATTAAAAATAATCCATTTTCTAAAAATATCTTAAGGGTTATAGTTTTTCAATAATCAATGCAATACCTTGACCTACCCCAATACACATCGAACACAAACCATATTTCCCACCCGTTTGTTCCAGTTGGTTTAAGGCTGTAATGACCAGTCTGGCACCTGAGGCACCTAATGGATGACCCAATGCAATGGCACCACCATTGGGATTGATACGTATATCATCATCTGCCAATCCTAAATTACGAGTCACTGCCAAAGCCTGTGCTGCAAACGCTTCATTCAGCTCAATCACATCCATCTGATCCAGGGTCAGATTAGCCTGTTTTAATAACTTTTTGATTGCAGGCGCTGGCGCAAATCCCATAATCCGGGGTTCTACACCCACTGTTGTTGCCGCAACAATCCGCGCTCTAGGGGTTAAACCATAATCTTGCACCGCCTGATCAGACGCAATCAAGACTGCTGCTGCACCATCATTAATCCCTGATGCATTACCCGCAGTCACTGTACCGTCAGCTTTAACCACACCTTTGAGTTTGCTTAAACCTTCCAGTGTCGTTGAAGTGCGTGGATGCTCATCAGTGTCAATTACGATGGCATCGCCTTTACGCTGTGCAATCGTGACCGGGATAATTTCTTGTTTAAAATAACCTTTGGCCTGTGCTGCCGCCGTGCGTTGTTGACTGTTTAAGGCAAACAGGTCTTGATCGGCACGATTAATCTGAAATTGCTCTGCTACATTTTCAGCAGTTTGTGGCATGGTATCTACACCATACAATTCTTTCAGCTTTGGATTGATAAAACGCCAACCCATGGTGGTGTCTTCAATCTTCTGGCTACGTCCATAAGCACTGTCTGATTTACCCATCACATAAGGCGCACGGCTCATGCTTTCAACACCACCAGCAATCATTAAATCTGCTTCACCTGCCTTGATGGCACGAGCAGCAATCGCGATAGCATCCAGTGATGACCCACATAAACGATTAATGGTGGTTGCTGGTACCTGATATGGTAAACCTGCCAGTAAAGCCGACATGCGTCCAACATTACGATTGTCTTCACCCGCCTGATTGGCACAACCATAAATGACATCATCCACCTGTTGCCAATTGACTTGTGGATTACGCGCAATCAATGCCTGAATTGGAATGGCACCCAGATCATCGGCACGTACTGGCGCAAGTCCACCAGCATAACGACCAAATGGGGTACGGATGGCATCGACGATATAGGCATTTTTTAATGTAGACATGCTGTTTTCCTTAACCCTGTGTTGCATCAATTAGTGTTGCACCAGTCAATGACTGTAATTCGTTAAAGCTTAATCCTTCAACCTTCTCAATCACTTTTAAGCCATCACTTGTCACATCAATCACACACAAATCAGTATAGATACGATCCACGCATTTTAGACCTGTTGCCGGATAGCTGAGTTCCTTAACAATTTTGGCTTCACCTTTTTTGGTGACATGATCAGTAGTAATAAACACTTTCTTGGCCCCCACAGCCAGATCCATGGCACCACCAACCGCAGGAATGGCGTCTTTGGCTCCAGTATGCCAGTTGGCCAGATCACCATTTTCAGCAATCTGGAATGCACCTAATACTGCGATATCCAAGTGTCCACCGCGCATCATGGCAAAGGAATCACCATGATGGAAAAAACAACCACCTTGTAACATGGTGACAAACTCTTTTCCGGCATTGATCAATTCCGGATCTTCCTCACCTTTGGCAGGTGGTGGACCAAAAGCCAGCAAACCATTTTCGGAATGTAAAAACACATCTTTATCGGACGGTAAATAACTGGCAATTTTGGTGGGTAAACCAATACCGAGATTGACATAAGCACCATCGGGAATATCTTGTGCCACACGCTCAGCAATTTGATCACGGGTCAGTTTGGTATAGCTCATTTTTATGCTCCTTGACCTTGTGATGTACCCACAGCCACCACATGTTGTACAAAAATACCCGGGGTGATGATATGCTCCGGATCAAGTGCTCCCAGTTTTACCACTTCTGAAACCTGAGCAATGGTGATATCAGCAGCCATCGCCATAATCGGACCAAAATTCCGTGCCGATTTACGGTAAACCAGATTGCCCCAGCGATCACCCTGTTGTGCCTTGATCAGGGCAAAGTCTGCTTTGATCGGATATTCCAGTACATAATCTTTGCCATCAATATGACGGGTTTCCTTGCCTTCAGCCAATAATGTACCAAAGCCGGTTGGGGTAAATACTGCACCCAAACCCATACCGGCAGCCTGAATACGGCAGGCCAGATTGCCTTGTGGTACTAATTCAAGCTCAATTTTGCCGGCATGATAGAGTTCATCGAATACCCAGGAATCGGATTGACGTGGAAAAGAACAAATGATTTTACGGACCGCACCGGTTTTTAACAGTTTGGCCAGACCATAGTCGCCATTACCGGCATTATTATTAATGATCACCAGATCCTTGACACCCAATTCGATTAAACCATCGATCAGTTCAGCGGGTTGTCCTGCTGTACCAAAGCCACCTATCATGATGGTTGATCCATCTTTTATCTGGGACAGTGTTTCTGTTATTGCGGTGGTAATCTTATTAATCATGACGTACAGCTTCCTTTTTATGGTTCAGAATAAAATCAAAATCCAGCGTATAAAAAGGTGTAGCATGGAATTGTCCATTTTGATCTGTACCATTCTCATGATAGGTCCATTCAGCAATGAGAGAGGATCGTACACCAAATACTGCATCTGAATCTAAGTATTCGCCAGATTCTTTAAAGACATGGGTAACCAAACGCTCATAACCCGGCGCACTGATCATAAAATGCAAGTGAGCTGGTCGCCATGGATGACGATTTAAAGCTTCAAGCATTTTTCCAACTGGTCCATCGTGCGGAATAGGGTAGGCTTCTGGCACGATTGTTTCAAAATAATATTTACCTTCCTGGTCTGCTGTAAAAATAGCCCGGCCTTGATATTCATTGAGGCCCTCTTTCTGGACATCATAAAAACCATCATCATCCGCTTGCCATACTTCAATTTCTGCATAAGGGATGACTTTCCCATCGATTCCCCGCACTTGTCCATTGACAAACCAGGGTGTACCTTTTACACCGATACTCATATTGCTACCTAGAGGAAGGCGAGGTGCATTTTGGACATGGAATGGACCAAAAACAGTTGCTTCTGTACACCCTACTGGTTTTTTGTGATTCTGTGCAATTACTAAGGTGGATAAACCTAAGGTATCGGAGAGTAGAATAAATTCCTGACGAGTTGGACTACAAATTTGACCCACATCTGTTAAAAACTTGATGCCAATTTCCCATTCTTCTTCTGTTAATTCAATTTCTCTTGCGAATGAATGGAGATGTTGGACTAGAGAATGCATCACATCTTTCAATCTTTCATTACCAGAAGATGAGTTGCGTTCTATCACTGCTTGGGTAATCGTTCTTTCGTCTAAGTTTTTCATATTTTTTCCATAAAAATGCCATATTCCTATTTTTGTCATGCTAAGCTGATGTAATTTGAAATAAAATGTCACCAAGGAAAATCTTTATTTCATTTTAGGAATAATAGGAGAATAAACGATGGATCGATTGACCAGCATGGAGCTTTTTGTCGCAGTTGCAGAGCTTGGTACACTTAATAAGGCCGCTGAGTCATTAGAGATTTCAAATGCAGCCGCCACACGGCATATTGCTGCCCTCGAAAGTCGTTTGAATGTTCGACTGATTGAAAGAAGTACGCGACGTTTAGCACTGACTAATATTGGATTGGAATATTATAAAAAATGCAAGGATTTATTGGCTGAAATAGATCAAGCCGAGTCTTCTATCAGTTCCGCTGCTGTTGAGCCGGAAGGGACGGTGACCATTACATCATCTATTTCCTTTGCAATCATGCATCTGGCGCCCTTGATATCAAGATTTAATAAACTTTATCCTAAAATTAAAATCAATCTTGTTGGAGCAAACCGTTATTACGACATCATTGATAGTAATATTGATTTGGCAATTCGTACACGAGAGTTTGAACCTGACTCAAATATCACCATAAAAAAATTGGCCAGTACACGCAGAATTCTTGCTGCTTCATATGATTATATTAAAAAAAGAGGCAAACCTAAGGCGATTGAAGAATTAAAAGATCATGATATTTTACTTTATAGCCATGCAAATAATCCTAGAGTTTTAAACTTCACCAGAGATGAAGAAGTTTTTAATTTTACTATCGATCCGATTTTAGAAACCAATGATGGTCAGATTGTAAGAGCCGCAGCATTGAGCGGTGCAGGTATTTTAATTCAGCCACTTTATATTATTTATCAGGATATTGTTGAAGGTCGATTAATTCCAATTTTAACCGATTGGAGCCTACCTGAACTAACAATCAATATTGCATTTCAAAGTCGGCAATTTATGCCAATTAAAAATCGTTTATTTATAGATTTTCTTATTGAAGATTTTAAGTTAAATGAATATGAGCGCTACTGGAGTAGTATTCAGTCTGTAAATTAATTCAAAATATTGATATGAAATTCTGAAATTTTAGCAGGGCAAACCATTACATTTTTAGCTTGTTTGGTTTGCAGAATTACCTGTTATTGAGGCTTATTGTTGCTTTAAAACATCATTCAGGAATAAAGATGATGTACTTTTGCATTGCTTACAGTCGAATTCATATGATGATATTCACGACGTTTGGGAAAATATTATTTCATACATGAAATAATATTTTCCCAAAAAGAACTTTATCCCCATAAAAGAAAAAGTTAGTTTTAACAGCATTAAAAAATCGGAAAGTATTTTACAGGAGTTCTATCATGCCCAAAGCCAAGCTTAAAGTTGCCCTATTAGGGATTACTCATCCTCATACTTCTGGTCGAGTAAAAGCATTACAACGACGTGATGATATTGAAATTTACGGTGCAGCAGATCACAGTGAACTTTTACAGCCTTTTTGTGAGGCATTAAGTCTCACAGCATCGACGAAAGATGAAATTCTGAATAATCCTGACATTGACATCATTTTAGTCCATTCCAAAAGTTATGAAATGGCGGATCTGACGATTGCAGCGCTGGAAAAGGGCAAGGCTGTGCTTGTAGAAAAACCTGCTGGGCGTGGCGTTCAGGATACGCAACGCATTGTAGACGCTGTAGAAAAGTATAATGGTTTTGTGCAGGTTGGTTATTGTTGGCGTTTTGCACCTTCAATCAATGCAATGCAAGATTGCTTAACACACGGCAAAATCGGAAAAGTTTTACAGGTTCGTGCGCATGCTGGATGTTCTCATAATGAAGCTGAAACGGCACATATGCGGCAACCTGGAGATTTAGGTGGTGCGTTTTTTGTCATTGGTTGTCATTTATTTGACCGAGTACTTTATCATTTTGGGATGCCTAAATCGGTTAATGCCCGTATCACCAAATTCGAAAATTTCAAAGGTGATGAGTCACGGGAAGATGCTGCTGGGGCAATTCTCACTTATGATGACAAAATCGTTGTGGTTGATTTCATGTCATGGGATGTATTGCCTTGGACTGAAAGTTGGGATATGACTGCTTACGGCACAGAAGGTATTATGTCATCTCGTTCTTTGCCGGCATCATATAAACTTTATCAAACCGGTAAAGTTGATGGCACAACACAAGGCTGGACTGAGTGGCATGAAACAAGTTTCCCTGAGATTTGGGCGACTAAAAAGACAGAATATTCACCAGAAATTGCAGAAATTGGTAATCCAATTTACTTTGATCGTGAATTAAATGCTTTCCTTGATTCTTATTTAAATCAAAAGCCTTCTCAGGTACCTGCAACTCAAGCACATAATATTTCTATTTTGTTGGCAAAGTTATTTGAATCTGCTGCTCAAAATGGAACAGAAATAGCTCTTTAATCTTAACTTTTAATTATAAACCTTCACATATTTATTATGTGGAGGTTTTTTATTTTATTTAAAGATTATCGAAAAAGTGTTTTTCTTAATCTGCGGTATTCTCACCATTTTAAATTCTTCATAATGAATCCATACAGGTATGTTTGTTATGGAAAGGATATAAAATGGATCAACTTGAAAATACTATGGCGACGAATCATATTATTAATAGTGCTAAAAGTATACGTGTTGCAATGATGTATGCTTTATTAATATCTGCAATTGCTGGTTTTGCTTATGGCATGGAAGTGGGTGTGGTTTCTGGTGCATTACCCCTCATTACACAAGAGTTTCAACTTTCCTCATTAATGGAAGGATGGGTGGTTGGTTCTTTGATGTTTGGTGCAATTATTGGTGCAATTGTTGCAGCTCCTATTTCCAGATTGGTCGGTAGACGCCGAGCGCTCGTAATTTCTTCAATTGCTTTTTTAATTGGGACAGTTTTAAGTGTGTTTACCAGTACAGTCCTGCTTCTGGTCATTGGTCGTATTTTCCTCGGACTTTCTGTCGGGATTTTAACTTTTGCTGCACCGCTTTATGTGTCAGAAATATCACCAGAAAAGTTTCGTGGTCGAGCAATTTCAACATTTCAGTTTATGTTAAGTTTTGGTATTTTTGCTGCATTTTTATCGAATTGGGTACTGAACTTTCTGGACAGCTGGAGAGTGATGTTCTCTATTCTGTTTATTCCCGGAACCTTGTTGCTTATTGGTGCATTACTTGTTCCCAAGAGCCCAAGATGGTTGGTTTCTGTTGGGCGAAATGATGAGGCACTTTCAGTTTTAACAAAACTTAGAGTTTGCCCAGAGGTTGCAAAACAAGAGTTAGAGGAAATTAAAAATAATATAACCACAGAAAATAGCCATAAAGGATTTAAACTTTTCTTAAATAATAAATTCTTTAGGAAAACGGTTTTTCTGGGTATTTCATTGCAAGTGATTCAACAGCTCACAGGAATTAATATTGTTTTAATTTTTGCGCCTAAAATATTTGCTCTCGCTGGCTTTAGTGGTACATCGGCACAATTATTTTCAACAATGATTGTAGGTATTTTCTTTGTTGTGACGACATTTATTTCTATTTTTATTATTGATAAGTTTGGACGTAAGCCCATGCTATATAGCGGCTTATCGATCATTGTTTTAGGACTATTACTCTTAACATTAGGGCTTGCACAAGAAATCGCATCATTTGGTTTGGCGGGTATTATTATATTTATTATCGGTTTTGGTCTCTCTGCTGGTCCAATTGTATGGACACTCTGTGCAGAGATTCAACCTTTACAAGGTCGTGAGTTTGGTGTGAGTTGCTCTACATTTGCCAACTGGGTAATGAACTTTCTTGTCGCCACCTATTTCTTATATTTGAATGATATTTTTGGTATTGTAAATATCTTTATTGCCTTAGCTGTATTGAATTTTATATTCCTATTTTTTGTCTACTTTTTTGTGCCGGAAACTAAAAATGTTAGTTTGGAATCTTTGGAAAGAAATCTGATGAAAGGTGAGCGATTACGAAATATCGGGTATAAAAAATAAAGAGATATTTGTCCCTGAAATAGCGTAACAATACATTTTATTTGAAACCGGGTTATCTATTCGCCCGGTTTTTTGTGCATAGCTTTCTTGTTGAGTATGGTGAATGTTAGTGCTAGTGCAAGTTTCTAGATTGGTGAAAAGTAAAATACGTATTTATGTTGATTCATTTGTATATTCAGTATAGTTATATTTTATTTGAAAATTTGATCGATAAAAATAAGTTAACTTCATCAATTAATAAGATTGCATTATTGATGAGTAACATAAGCACATTAGAGCATAAAGTAAATAAATACAGAATGATTTCCTAAAATTATCGAATTCAATGATTTTTTAATATTGTTGAGGGTTAATCTGTTGAGAAAAAAGTTAAAGGCTTTACAAATTTTATATGACATTTAAATTATTATTTTATTATTAGAAGCATAACGTTAATCTTTATTAAGATATAGATTGAATTTAATGTGTTAATTTGTATATTTTAAATGAAATGAGATAAGGTTTTATAATTTAATTTTTTATGAATAAGTCCGAATCATTATATCTCTTAACAATTCGGACTTTAGTTTATTATTAGGCGACTACTGGATTAAAGGCTTGAATGGTATGGTCGTAGGCATCTTTGGCCATCTGTTCAAGTGAAAGAATACGGTGATCTTGTGAAATTAATTCAACACCATAATATGGCTGATTAAAACCAGCTTTTTTAATTTCATTTAAAAATAGAGGAATATCAAAAGATCCTTGACCACATAGTTTACGATGATGTGTAGAATCATTGAATAAGTCACCCTGAATGTCCTCTGCTGCATCATTGAGCTCAACAGATTTAATTAAATGGGCTGGAACCATACTAATTTTTTCAAAGTCGATATTGCCACGGGCAAGATGCCAGATGTCTAAACATAAGCCACCATTTGCATCACCAGTATCAACAACTTTTAAACCATCTTCCAAGGTGGCAAGACGTGAAAAAGGCATGATTTCCAAAGCAACATTGGCATTCACCTGAGCAACTTCTTTACATATTTTTGAAAATTCTCCAGCCAATTTATCTAATGAATTTGGCGAGTTTTCAAACGGTCTTGCGCCAATTTTTAGATTACACATCCCGAGTTCAGCACCCAGTTCAATCATTTTGGAACGTTCATAGTCGGATACTTTACGGCCTTCGCCATCCAGATACCAGTCTAATAGGATTTCAAGTTCAAAATATTTAATATCATTGTCTTTAAAGAGCTGGCGAATATCTGCTAGTGTATTTTTCTCCAAAGTCGCCAAAAGATCACTGAGAACCAGACCAATACCTTTCCAGCCGGCCTTGGAAGCAGCCTCTACGCGTTCCTGTAAAGAAAATGGACTAATTTCTATTGGTGCACCAGGGTAAACATTGCCTGCCAAGGTCCAATATGCTGCAAGTAAATCCGGTTTATTCATGGTATTTTCCTTAATGAAATCTAGATTGAATTAATGAGAAGCGGTTTGTTTGGGATCATAACCTGTTAAATCTTGAGTGATTGCACAGTAACAGATCAGTAGATAACAGATCACAGGTACAATAAAGGCAGTGGCCATATTCGACATATCCGAGATATAACCCATGACGAGAGGTAAGATGGCACCACCTACAAACATGGTAATCATGAGGGAGGCTGCCATTTGTGATTTTTCGCCCATACCACGAACACCCATTGCGAATACAGTTGGATAGAGGGTGGATTTAAAGAAGAACAAGCCAATCAGTACGACTACAGAGGAATAGTCATAGCCAAGTGCAATATAAGCACATCCCAAAGCACAAACGAGACTATTAAAGATTTGGAGTTTGCGTGGATCAACATATTTCATGACGATGATACCGGCAAAACGTCCCATCATGTAGAAGAACATGGCAAGTGATAAAAAGTAAGCTGCTTTGCTTGGTGTAAGGCCATGCCAATGTTCAAGTGCGAAGTTAATGAAAAATGCACCAATTCCGAAATGTGCGCCGGTATAACAGAATTTTCCAATCATACCTTTATGCAGGTTTTTGTTCTTTGAAAATGGTAAATGTTCAAAAACATTATCATTATGGGCAGTTGTAGATGTGTCAGTATGACTTTGCTCAGGGAATCTTAAGGTGAGAATATAACTGACCAAGGCAAAAATCAGCAGTGAAATGACAGCATAGGTCATCGTTGCCGGTTCAACTGTAAAACCTGAAATATGCATTACCGGGATAAAGAATACTGCACCGCCCACAATCGGACCACACATGCCACCGAGACCACCAAAAGCTTGGGTGAGGGTTAAACGACGAGCTGCGCCCGAGGGATCACCCAATTTGGATGCATATAAAAGGCATACAATTTCTAAACAGGCTAAACCTGTGGCTAATATAAAGATTGCTGTAAGAAACGCAGAGAACGTGCCAACTTGTGTAGCAGGAACGAAGCCCATACACCCCACTGCAAAGAGGGTTAAACCGACAATAATGGAGTTTCTATAGCCATATTTTTTCATTAAGAAGCCAACAGGAATGGCAGAAATAAAATAGGCACTTAAATATGCAGTTTGGATAAAAGCAGATTGACCATGAGAAATGCTAAATTTATCCTGAAAGTGTTTATTCAAGACATCCAATAGGGTATGAGAAAATGCCCAAATAAAGTTACAGGCAATGACGAAAATCACAGCTGTTTTAAATGAGATTATTTTCTTCTTAGCGATCCGGGTAGTCGCTATATCGTTTAAACTCGCATCCATTGCGGTTTCCTTTTAAGTCGTTAGCCATCCAGCAGGAACATTTTTAACATGTTCCTCGTTTCTCTATCAGAATAGAAAGGGGGGGGATTAATCTCTTATAAGAGAAATAATCCGATGTCATCTGTAAGTGATTCTTTGGGACCTTCGGGATTGACGGCAATCGCCTTGTTACTCTCGGTAGAGGCGATAGCACATACTGCTAAATAAAGGGCTTGTAAGCCATCAAACAAGTTGGTTGGAAATTCATTACCTTCGACAAGGCACGATACAAAGACATCAAATTCCTTGCGGTATGAACTGATATAGCGTTGCAAAAAGAAATTTAATAATGGTTTTTGCGCACCTGTGAAATCCAGTGTATATTTTTTAAGGGTAGTGGGGCGATGGTTTTGGGTTTTTAACAGACCTTGAGAACCTAAAACTTCAATACGCTGATCATAGCCGTAAACCGCCTCACGACAGTTATTGATGATACATTGTTTTCCAGATTGGGTTTTCAACGTGATACTGCAAGTATCATAATCATTAATGCTGGCAAGTTCTTCATCAACTAATCGACTTGCTGTAGCAAAAATTTCAATGGGTTCTTCACCGAGAATATAACGTGCAGTATCGAAATCGTGGATGGTCATATCCTTGAAGATACCACCCGAGGTTTTTAAATATTCAACGGGCTGCATGCCAGGATCACGGCTGGTAATGATGACCTGACGAATTTCTCCAATTTCGTTATTTAAAATCGCTTCCTTAATTGCGATGGTGTCCTCATCAAAGCGACGATTAAAGGCTAACATGACTTTACCATCATGACTTTGAATCTCTTTTACCGCAGTGATCGAGCGTTGGAAATCCAAATCGATAGGCTTTTCACATAAAACAGGCTTTTTACGTTTTACTGCATGTAGCATTAAATCAATATGTAAATCTGTTGCCGTTGCGATGACAATCGCATCAACATCATCCCGGTCAATCGCTTCATAATAGTCATAGCAAGCTTCACAATGCAGTTCATTGGCAAGCTTGTCTACACCTTCTTTCCATGGGTCAGCAATCAGTTTGAGTTCACATTGGGAATTTAAAAAAGCACTTTTAGAATGAATTTGGGCAATACGTCCTGCGCCTAAAATAGCAACTTTTAACATTTCTTACGTCCTTTTAGAAAATAGGTAATCATGCAAATATCCTTGTTGATGATTAGGGTATACAAGCGGATTTTGAAAAAAAACAGCTATTTTTAAAAACACTTTTTCATTTTTGAAATTAACAATGTTTGCGGCTTTAACATTTTTATTGCCAAAAGACAAATTTTTATTTTTTCAGATATTGCAAAAGACATTTTCTATTTTGACATTTTTTTCCAATTTTGATGCTCCTATACTCCAAGTCAATGAAATAAGAATCATACCCAGTAATTGATTATTGGATAAATACCGATGAACGGACAAATACGACAGGAACGTTGTAAAAAGAAAGGAGAACGGCATTAAAAGTCCGCTCGGGCACGCGAGACAATCAATTTTTGTAGCAGTCATATCTATTTTGAATGGAGTTCAAAAGTATCTAGATATGCGAATTACGCTTAAAGCTAAAGGAAATTTACAATGAAAATGTATAGAACGCTAACCACATCTGTCGCTGCGATTGTCTTGGCAGCATTTGCAAACTGTAGTTATGCCGCAGGCGAGCTTATAGGTATTGCCTTGCCGACGAAAACAGAAGCGCGCTGGATCATGGATGGTAATAATATCGTTACTAACTTAAAAGCCAAGGGCTATAAGACCGATTTACAATATTCAACCTATGATGTGCCAACACAAATTTCTCAGATTGAAAACATGATCACCGCCGGTGTTAAAGTACTGATTGTGAGTCCGGTGGATGGGACAACCGTATCGAATGTATTGCGTAAGGCCAAGCAAAGAGGCATTACAGTAATTTCATATGACAAATTGATTATGAAAACTAAAGATGTTGATTATTATGCAACTTTTGATAATTTTCATGTGGGTGTACTTCAGGGCACTTCTATCGTAAAAAAACTGGGACTAGATGCGGGTAAAGGTCCATTTAATATTGAACTTTTTGCGGGGTCTCTTGATGATAATAATGCCCATATGTTCAATGCAGGTGCGATGTCGGTTCTGAATCCATATATTGCAAACGGCAAACTTGTGGTACGCAGTAAGCAAACCGCACTTGCCAAAGTAGCAACCTTACGTTGGGAAGGTGCTACAGCACAGGCACGTATGGATAATCTGCTGAGTGCTTTTTATGGTAGTGCTCGTTTGAATGCTGTTTTAGCCCCGAACGATAATCTTGCAACGGGTATTATTTCCTCTCTCAAAGGCGTAGGTTATGGCAGACCGAATCAACCCATGCCGGTAATCACAGGTCAGGATGCGCAGATTGCCAATATCAAAGCCATTATCCGTGGAGATCAGACATCTACTGTCTTTAAAGATACACGTTTATTGGCTAAAGCCGCAGCTGAAATGGTCGATGCGATTATTAAAAATAAACCTGTTCCTGTAAATGATACTAAATCTTATAACAATGGCTCCAAGATCGTCGCCACATATTTAGTCAAACCAGTTCTAGTCGATAAAAGTAACTGGAATGCGGTACTTGTAACATCTGGGTATTATAAAGCAACTCAACTGAAATAAGTGACTTGGTCATCATTGACCAAAGGTTCTTCACAAAGCAATCACGGCGCTTAAGATGGATAAATGCTGGTCAGAGCACTGATCAGCAGAGGGTTACTGTATGGAAACAATACTTGAAATGCGTGGCATTCAAAAGTGTTTTGGACATGTTCAGGCACTAAGCCATGTCGACATGGTGGTCAAAACGGGAGAAATCCACGCAATTTGTGGTGAAAATGGTGCTGGTAAATCGACATTAATGAAAGTTTTGAGTGGAGTTTACCCCCATGGTTCTTTTGAGGGGCAAATTTTATATCAGGGTCAAGAGCAAAAATTTTCTAATATTCATGACAGTGAACAAAAGGGAATAATCATTATTCATCAGGAGCTTGCTCTTGTACCAATGCTATCTATTACCGAAAATATATTTCTTGGAAATGAACAATCCAGAGCAGGGGTGATTGACTGGAATAGTTCTTATAAGAAAACCAAACAAGTTCTTGCCAAGGTTGGTTTATCTGACTCGCCTGATACTTTAATCGCCGATCTTGGTGTAGGTAAACAACAACTGGTTGAAATTGCAAAAGCATTATCAAAAGAAGTCAAACTGTTGATTCTGGATGAACCAACAGCCAGTTTGAATGACAATGATAGCGACCGCTTGCTCACGCTGTTATTAGAGCTGAAGTCGCAAGGTGTTACATCAATCATTATCTCGCATAAGCTTAATGAAATATCCAGAGTTGCCGATAGTATTACGATTATACGTGATGGTGCTTCCGTCGATTATTTGAATTGTCGAGAAGAAGAAGTCAGTGAAGACCGGATTATTAAAGCGATGGTTGGTCGTGCAATGGAAGACCGTTATCCGAAACGTACCCCAAAGATTGGCGAAGTTTTATTTGAAGTTAAAGATTGGCAAGTCGATCATCCCAATCATGCGACACGTGAAGTCATCAAAGGCATCAATATTTACGCGGCCAAGGGTGAAATTGTTGGAATTGCCGGGCTTATGGGTTCAGGCCGAACTGAGCTGGCAATGAGTATTTTTGGTAAATCCTATGGCAAAAATATCCGTGGCACTGTTTCCATTCATAACCAGATCGTCGATGTATCAACTGTCCGAAAGGCAATTCATAGTGGTTTGGCCTATGTCACTGAGGATAGAAAAGGTTATGGGTTATTACTTGATGAAAGTATTAAAAAAAATACCTCTTTAGCCAATTTGGCAGGTATTTCCAAGCATTCGGTAGTGAATGAACATCAAGAGAGCAATATTGCAAAAGAATTTCGCAATAAGCTGCGAATTAGAAGTGCGGATGTAGAGCAACATACGGGTAATTTGTCAGGTGGCAATCAGCAGAAAGTTGTGATTAGCAAATGGTTATTTACTGCACCGGATGTTCTCATTCTGGATGAACCTACACGTGGTGTTGATGTGGGTGCAAAGTACGAAATTTATACGATCATTGATCAGGTAGCACAAGAGGGTAAATGTATTGTCATGATCTCTTCGGAGATGCCAGAGCTACTCGGGATGTGTGATCGGATCTACGTCATGAATGAAGGAAAGATTGTTGGGGAGTTTCTGGCAAAAGATGCCAGTCAGGAAGCCATTATGCGATCTATTATGAAAAATGGAGGGAACTAAAATGAGCAATATGGACATTTCCAATCCTGCGAGTCGCTCTAGAAGCAAAAAATTTAACTCAAATCTACTGGCACATGGACTACGAGAATATGGACTGTTATGTGCCCTTATTCTTATTGTGGCTTTTTTTCAGGTTGCTACAAATAATGTTTTATTACAACCGTTAAACCTGACAAATTTAATATTACAAAATGGTTATATTGTCATTATGGCACTTGGTATGCTGATGGTGATTGTATGTGGACAAATTGACCTTTCTGTTGGTTCTGTGGTTGGATTTACCGGGGCTTTGGCTGCCACTTTAATGGTGACCCATGAGATGTCTTTCATCCCAGCCATGATTTTATGTATTCTTGCTGGCGCTGTAATAGGTGCGATTCAAGGATATTGGGTAGCATATTGGGCAGTGCCATCATTTATTGTGACTTTGGCAGGGATGTTGGTGTTTAGGGGATTAACACTGATTTCTCTTGATGGGCAATCGGTTGGACCATTTGAAGATGGTTTCACCATTATTAGTACAGGGTTTATTCCTGATTTCTTTGGTATTGAAGGCTTACATTTGACTTCACTTTTATTAGGTATTGTCGTCAGTGTGGCTTTTTTTGTGATCGAATTACGTCAGCGTAAACAAGCAGTACTGCATGGTATTGATAATAGTTCAAAGGTGTTTTTTATATTAAAGAACTTGATACTGAGTGCTATTATTATCGTGTTCTCTTATTTGTTAGCATCTTCTCGTGGTATGCCAACTGTATTGATTATTATGGGTATTTTGGTTGCCTTCTATACCTTTATCATGAATAGGACAACGATAGGCCGCCGTATTTATGCAGTTGGTGGTAATGCAAAAGCAGCCAAGCTCTCAGGGATCAATACCGAACGTGTTATTTTCTTTTCCTTTGTGAATATGGGTATTTTGGCTGCATTTGCCGGACTGCTGTTTGCTGCTCGTTTGAATAGTGCCACACCATCTGGTGGTTACGGTTTTGAATTAGATGTAATTGCTGCATGTTTTATTGGCGGTGCTTCTGCATCCGGTGGTGTAGGCAAAGTTTTTGCTGTAGTGATTGGTGCATTTATCATGGGGGTAATGAACAATGGCATGTCGATCTTGGGGATTGGTGTTGATTATCAGCAAGTAATTAAAGGATTGGTATTACTTGGTGCAGTATTGATCGACGTATATACTAAAAATAAGAGTTAAGTTTATGGCCTTTGAGGTGGTGTTACTATCTCAAAGGCTTTATTCATTAGTTAAATTTTCTATTAAAAAAGCAATAAATTGTTGACCGAATCATCATTGTACAGTCTCTATTCTTGTTTTGAATCGCATTATACGTAGAGCATTCGTTTTGGCTAAGTTAGGCTTTGTTCATTTCTAGGATTTGTTGCTGTTGTTATAAATAAATTTTGGCTTAATTGCGACGTGTATATTTGTTCTGTCAATGCGTTTAAACATATGTGATGCAAAGAAAGAAACCCGATCCTTAGAATTCAGCATAAAAAAAACGCAATGATTGGGGTGATCATTGCGCCATAATAACTTGCTTGGGGTATAAATTAAGTCTTTGCTTAACTTGTTAAAAGCATTATGTGGTATGACTTAAAATATTACTTTGGTAAACACGTAATCGAATGTTAAAACAGGTAATTATTGTGATTAAACTACCTGTTCTGTTACGTAATTAACGCATTGCAACATTAAAACCGAAACAACCCTAAACCTGCTTTCACTTCATCCAGTGTTTGCTGGGTAATCTGGCGGCATTTATCGGTACCATCACGTAGGACATCCATGACATAGGTCGGATCTTGGGCCAGTTCATTGCGACGTTCACGAATAGGTTCGATCAATTCTTTCAGTACTGCTTCTAGACGTTTTTTCACTGTACCATCACCCAAGCCACCACGACGATAATGGGCTTTTAATTCTGCAACTTCTTCTTTATTCGGATCAAATGCATCCAGATAGGTAAATACCACATTGCCTTCAACCTGACCCGGATCTTCGATGCGTAAATGGTTGGGATCGGTATACATGGCATTGACTGCTTTTTTGATGTCTTTATCTGTTGCATTTAACACAATGGTATTGCCTAAAGATTTGGACATTTTAGCTTTGCCATCAAAGCCGGGTAAGCGCCCAACATTCGATAACAGTGCCTGACATTCAGGCAAAATGTTTTGACCAATCTGACGATTAACACGGCGCACCACTTCATTGGTTTGCTCAATCATCGGAATCTGGTCTTCGCCGACAGGAACGATGGTGGCTTTAAAGGCAGTGATGTCTGCGGCTTGGGAAACCGGATAACAAAGGAATCCGGCAGGAATATCCCGTTCAAAACCACGCATTTGAATTTCGGATTTGATGGTTGGGTTACGTTCCAGACGGGCAACCGTGACAAAATTCATATAGTAGCTGGTCAGCTCAAACAGGGCTGGTAAGCAGGACTGAATACAAATGGTGGTTTTATTGGGATCAATTCCGACTGCGAGATAATCCAGTGCAACCTCGATAATATTACGTTGTACTTTTTCGGGATTATCGGCATTGTCGGTCAATGCCTGTGTATCTGCCAGTAATAAATATTGTTGATGTGAATCCTGTAATCCGACACGAGTACGTAATGAACCTGCAAAGTGTCCCAGGTGTAATTGTCCGGTTGGACGATCTCCCGTTAAAATGATTGGACGTTCTACAGCTTGATTCATGACGACTCCCGTTTTCGATATATAATAAATATGTTGGCATTGTAATTAGAGTTGACTAGAAAGCCTAGTTATTCTTACGCAACAAAAGTAAAAATGGCAAAAATTATGGATTGGGTTACACTTTAGAGGGAGCCAATGGTCAAAATAAGGATAGAATAATGAAAAGAATCATACTAACTGTCGTATTACTATCGCTAGCTGGTATTGCCTTAAGTGCACCTGTGACTTATAAATCGGTTTATAACGAACCGAAAAAAACAGCTGCCCAACCTTATTATGCCGTACCTGATGATCGGTATCCCAATCAGGTACCAATCTATTCTTATCCGCCCAGACACCCTTTGCCTTCACAGCGGCCTCAAGTTGCTGTAGTTACACCGAATGTTCAGGTCTATATTGCTCCTCAATCGCAGTATCATTATCAGAGTAGTGAGGAAGTTTATTTACCTTATGGTGGAACCTATAAAAAAACCACAGAATATTTGCCACAATATCCACTCTATACTGCACCACCTCCACCACGGAATGCCGTGATCATTCATCAGGGGCGTTATGATGCAGATTAACATACCAAAAGAATGTATTTATTGACAAAAAAGCTATCTGCTGCCTCATTTTTGAAATTACAATAACGACAAATACAATCAGGATATAAGATTATGGCAAGTAGTTTATTGCTGTTGTTGGATGATATTGCAACGGTGCTGGATGACATTGCCGTGATGAGTAAAATGGCTGCCAAAAAAACCGCAGGGGTATTGGGCGATGATCTGGCGCTTAATGCACAACAGGTCAGTGGTGTCCGAGCCGAACGTGAATTGCCAATTGTCTGGAGTGTCGCAAAAGGCTCATTTGTGAATAAGTTGATTCTGGTGCCATTGGCTTTATTTATTAGCTGGATTGCACCCGCTTTAATTAATCCTTTACTGGTGATCGGTGGATTGTTTTTGTGTTATGAAGGCATGGAAAAAATTATTCATACTATCCAGCATAAAAAGAATCCACAGGCAAAGCAGGATGTCCAAGTCGCGCAGCAACAACTGGTCCATGATGAAGCCTCATTAAAGCAATTTGAAAAAGAAAAAGTAAAAGGTGCCGTGCGTACAGATTTTATTTTATCTGCTGAAATTGTCGTGATTACCTTGGGAACCCTTTCGATTACAGCGCCTTTTCTGACCAAACTCAGTGTATTGTCCTTGATTGCAATTATTATGACGATCGGGGTTTATGGGCTGGTGGCATTGATTGTTAAAATTGATGATATCGGTCTTTATCTGAATGAAACCAAACAGGGTATGCAGGCGGCTTTTGGTCGTGGGTTGTTAGGCTTTGCGCCAATTTTGATGAAAACTCTGTCAATTGTCGGCACGATTGCCATGTTTTTGGTTGGTGGTGGTATTATTAGTCACGCTGTACCTTTTTTACATCATATGACAGAAGATGCAGTGGATTATTCCGAGCATTTGCCAGCGGTAGGAAGTATTGTTGGGGCATTTACGCCTACGCTGATTAATTTTGCCATTGGGGCAATTGCGGGATTAATTGTTGTAATCGTTGTTGGTTTGTTGACAAAAGTTTTTTCTAAAAAACAACAATCACATTAACTGTGTAGATAAGGTGTCGGTATGCGCTGGAAAGGTCGTCGGGAAAGTAACAATATTGAGGATCGTCGCGGTGGTGGCGGTGCAAAAGTCGGTGGTGGCATTAGTATCATTGGACTGGTGGTCGCTTTTGTGGCCTGGAAATTCTTTGGTGTCGATCCACAACAGGCTTATCAGGCCACGCAGCAAGTGACACAGCAGACCAGCAGTCAATCACAGACAGCCCCTGAAAATGAAACTGCGGAACAACAGGAAGCCAGACAATTTGTGGCAACTATTTTAGCCGATACTGAAGATACTTGGGCGGATATCTTTAAGCAACATGGCGAAACATATGTAAATCCCGGTTTGGTTTTATACAATAATGCAACGCCTACAGGTTGTGGCACAGGACAATCTGCCATGGGGCCGTTTTATTGCCCGGCAGATCAGAAAGTATATATCGACACTTCATTTTTTAAAGAAATGCGTAGCCAGATGGGGATTACTGGCGATAAGAATAGTTCGGAGCTTTCCCGTAACGATCAGGCTGGGGATTTTGCTTTGGCTTATGTGATTGCACATGAAGTGGGCCATCATGTACAAACCTTATTGGGTATTTCTCAACAGGTCAATCAGGCACGTGCCAGTGCTAGTCAGGCACAGGGCAATCAACTTTCTGTGCGTCAGGAATTACAGGCCGATTGTTTTGCCGGACTCTGGGCGAATCATAACCAGCAACGTACCCAGTTCTTAGAACAGGGTGATATTGCCGAAGCCATGGATGCCGCAGAGAAAATTGGCGATGATTATTTGCAACGTAAAGCACGAGGTGCAGTTGTACCAGACAGCTTTACCCACGGGACCAGTGCACAGCGCCAGCGTTGGTTTGAGCGTGGCTATCAGTCGGGCGATATCAATCAGTGTGATACCTTTAGCGCTCAACAGCTTTAATCAATTTTTTACGATGGGCAACAGATTGTAAAATATCTCTTTGACCGGATACACTGAGCCAAAACAATGCTTAAACACCAGTTACGTGCCATATTATTTGATCTGGATAATACCTTGACTCATCGGGGGAAAAGTATCCGGCGCTTTAGTGAATATTTTTCTCAGGTTTATCAGACCGACTTGGTACAGATTGATATTGATGTGATCGAAAAAATTATTCATCGTATAGATCAAGGCGGTTATCCCGACGTTGAGTTATTAACCCATAAAACCATTGGTCATTCGGTTGCGTATGCTTTAATTCAGGAATTGCATTGGCAACGAAAACCGGATTTAGATGAGTTGGCTGAATTGTGGTTTACTCAATTTGGCTTGTGTGCGGTATTAATGGCTGGTGCAGAGCAGGTCTTACAACAATTAAAATCACAGGGTTTTAAACTGGCAATTGTTTCTAATGGCGGTCATGCCACACGGCTTAAAATTATCGAAGGTTTAGGCATACAACATTATTTTGATATGATTGTTAGTTCGGAATCTGTTGGCATTAAAAAACCATCACCTGAAATTTTTCAATATGTTGCAAATAATTTACAGGTTTTACCGCAACAATGCCTGTTTATTGGTGATCATCCGGTGAATGATATTTTTGGTGCCCGTCGGGCAGGCATGCACGCATTGATGCTGGAAGGATTTCATGATCAGGAAGATGATCAAGTGGTTTTGATCCAATCCCTCGATGAAATTTTACAGCATATTGAATTTAACGCTGCCTATGGGTATGACCAAGGTGATCGTGAGTAATATTAAAAAAATCCATTCATTTTTTAACGATAAAAATAATTAAAATGATCATTTTCCTATTATAAAAGGCGCCTTATTCTTCCTCCAAAGCCACTGCTTGTTATGGTTTTCCCGATTAAACTTGCATTGGCTTTATATTGCCAAATCAATTCTAAATCCCAACAAAGCCTAGTTATTGAGAATGATTTGTGTTATAAAATAACTTAAAATAAATCATTAATGTTGTTTTTAGAATTTTGATTTTATTACATTTATTTATAACAATTTAATGAATACTATAGTTCATTTATAAAGAGGGCCTCTGATGTGGGAATTCATTACACAACCTGCAAATCTCTGGTTTTCCGTTGCCTTAACCATCATGCTGATGTTAGGCATTCTTGAAATTATTAATTTATTTGTGGGCGGTATTAGCGACTGGCTAGATCAACTTTTACCTGAAAGTCTGGCTGATCATGCCATACCCGACATTCATCTTGATGCCACCTCCACTGGTGCTTTTGTACAGTTTTTGACTTGGCTCTATATTGGTCGTGTACCAGTATTGATGTGGCTGGTGGTGTTTTTAGCCTCATATGGTGTTGCTGGGCTTATTTTACAGCATATTTGGCTGGTGATTTTTAACCAATATTTAGTGGCATGGTTGGCTGGTATCGTGGTATTTTTTCTGGTGTTGCCGATCGTACGTTATGTCTCGATGGGACTTTATCGCATCTTACCGAAAGATTTTACCACTGCCATTTATAGTGACGAATTGATCGGTTCTGTCGCGCAAATCGTGATTGGTGAAGCACGTCAGGGTTATCCTGCACAGGCCAAACTAAAAGACCAGTTTGGACAAACACATTATATTATGGTCGAACCGGATCAGGATCAGGTGCTTAAACAGGGCCATGAAATTTTATTGGTATCGAAACACAACACAATTTTTAAAGCAATCTTAAAGGATCAGGTTTAATCCGGTATAAGGATTGCAAAATTTTAACAACAATGTTGAATTGGGATTATAGCAAATGATTGAAATATTGATTTTGGCTGGTGCGATATTACTTGGACTGATTATTCTTGGGGTGATTCTGGCACGACTATATCGTCGTTCGAGTAAGGAAGTATCTTTTGTTCGTACAGGTTTTGGCGGCGAAAAAGTGATTTTAAACGGGGGGGCATTGGTTCTGCCGATTTTGCATGAAATTATTCCTGTTAATATGAATACTTTGCGTCTGGAAGTACGCCGTGCTGCCGATCAGGCATTGATTACCCGTGATCGTATGCGGGTTGATGTGATGGCAGAATTCTATGTGCGGGTGAAACCGACCGCAGAATCTATTGCGACCGCAGCACAGACATTGGGGCAAAAAACCATGTCACCACAGGAATTAAAAGATCTGGTCGAAGGGAAATTTGTCGATTCTTTACGTGCTGTTGCTGCGGAAATGGCAATGGAAGAATTACACGAAAAACGGGTGGATTTTGTACAAAAAGTTCAACAAGTGGTGTCTGAAGATTTATCCAAAAATGGTCTGGAATTGGAAACAGTATCTCTCACCGGTTTGGATCAAACTAGTTTCAAATTTTTTAATCCACAAAATGCGTTTGATGCCGAAGGTTTAACTAAACTGACTGAAACCATCGAAGATCGTCGTAAAAAACGTAATGACATCGAGCAGGATGCCGATCTTGCCATTCGTGCTAAAAACCTTGAAGCAGAACAAGCACGTTTGCAAATTTCTCGTGAAGAAGAATATGCAAAAATGCAGCAAGAACGTGAAGTGGCGATTCGTAAAGCCGAACAAATGGCAGAAATCGCTTCACAGGAATCAGCTAAAAAACGTGAGGCAGAGGAAGCCCGCATTGCTGCTGAACGTGAGGTCGAGTTAAGACGCATTGCCGCAGCCCGTGATGTGGAAAATGAAAATATTCAAAAATCACAGGCAATTGAACGTGCGACGGTAGAGCAGAAAAAAACCATTGAATTGGCTGAGCAGGACCGTGCCATTGCCATTGCGGAAAAGTCCCGTGCCGAATCGGAAGCCAAAGCTCAGGCAGATAAAGCCCGTGCCGAAGCCGTTAAAGCCGAAGAAGAAGTGATTACTGTACGGGAAACACAACGGGCAGAACGACAAAAAGCGGTTGAACTGGTAGCAGCGAAACAATCTGCGGAAAAAGATGCGATTGCGATTACTGTGGCTGCCGATGCCGGTAAAAAAGCAGCAGCCGATGAAGCCGAAGCAGTGCGTATTGCTGCCGAAGCCGAAGCAGAAAAAGTACGCTTAAACGCCAAAGGTGAAGCTGATGCCAAAGTCTTGTTAGCACAAGCATTGGAGAAACAATATCAGGTAGATGCCGAAGGGACACGGGCAGTCAATGAAGCAGCCAATGTCTTGTCTGCCGAACAGGTGGAAATGCAGGTACGTCTGGCATTGCTCAAACATTTACCTGACATTATTCGTGAAAGTGTTAAACCGATGGAAAATATTGATGACATCAAAATTTTACAGGTCAATGGTTTAAATGGTTTTGCCGGAACGACAGCATCGGCTGAAAATAGTGAAATTGGCAATAACAATGCATCATTATCCGATCAGGTGGTAAATAGTGCGTTGCGTTATCGTTCTCAAGCCCCGTTAATTGATAGTTTAATGAATGAACTGGGTTTACAGGGTGGTGATATTAATGGTTTGACTCAAGGGTTAAAGCCAAAAGCTGATAAATAACCGGTAAAATAAGAAGCCTCGTCGTGAGGCTTTTTTTTAAATATTTATTTAAGATAGAGATCTGAATATGACCGTTGCTCCTCCTTTTGGTTTAATTGCATTGATATCAATAGGATTCCTTTTTATATATATTCTTTATTTAGTGTGTATTTGCAGAGTTATTAAGAGTTTAATTAATAAATATCTGAATGTCGAAATTAATATCTCAAATAAAAATATTATTTTTTCTATCGTTGGAGGATTTGGATTTTATGTAATATTTTCATTGTTTTTAGGTTATTTTGAGAAGCATTCAGTAAAATTGTATTTTATATTTTTATTTATTTCTATAAATATAATAATTTTTAGACATATACAATCTTCGATTTCTATCAAAAGTAAGTTGAGTATTTCATTCTTATTTGCATTGATAGTCACTTTGATCCATCTCATTACGGTTAATTTAATTTTTATGATGTAAATTAATTTTTTATGAACAATATGTTTAAATACGCATAACTAAAAACTGGATTGTTGGATTGATGAAGCAAGAACACGTCGTGGCGCAAATGCGTCAACTCATTCAAATCTTGGCCAAACATAACCATGCTTACTATGTCATGGACAATCCGAGCATTAGTGATGCCGAATATGATCAATTGTTTCATCAGCTTAAACATTTAGAAGAACAATATCCAGAATGGGTTCAGAGTGATTCGCCGACACAAAAAGTAGGTGGTGAAGCACTGACAAAATTTACCACGGTGATTCATACTGTACCGATGTTATCGCTAGGTAATGTATTTAATTTTCAGGAACTGGAAGCATTTGATAAGCGGGTGCAAGAACGTTTACCCAATCAAAAAGTACAATATGATGTTGAATTAAAATTGGACGGTTTGGCGATTTCTTTACTGTATGAACATGGGGTTTTGGTGCGAGGCGTGACTCGTGGTGATGGTGAAACGGGTGAAGATATTACCCAGAATGTCAAAACCATTCGTAACCTGCCTTTACATTTATTTGGTGCAGGTGTGGCAGTACCGGAATTACTGGAAGTACGTGGCGAAGTATTAATGCCCAAATCAGGTTTTGAAAAACTCAACCGACTTGCCGAGGAAAAAGGTGAAAAAACTTTTGCTAATCCAAGAAATGCCGCAGCAGGTAGTCTACGTCAGCTTGATCCGAAAATTGCAGCCAGTCGACCACTGGCATTCTATGCCTATGGCATTGCCCAATGTCAGCCACATCATGGTTTAAATTCCATGTCAGAAAGTTTGCATTGGTTGACTCGCCTTGGTTTTGAAATTGCCGAACGACAATGGCTAGTGGATAGCATTGAAGAAGTGGAGCAATGTTATCAGGACATCATGCAAGAACGTGCCAGTTTATCGGTTGAAATTGATGGTATGGTGATCAAGGTTGATAGTTTACAACAACAAAAACAACTGGGTTTTTTAAGTCGCGAACCACGCTGGGCAACTGCCTATAAATTCCCTGCACAGGCTGCCTTAACCATTGTGGAAAATATTGAATGGCAAGTGGGGCGTACCGGTATTGTTACGCCTGTAGCACGTTTAAAACCGGTATTTGTCGGTGGGGTAACGGTGTCCAATGTAACTTTGCATAATATCGGTGAAATTCATCGTCTGGACGTGCGTATTGGGGATACTGTCAGTGTTTATCGTACTGGTGACGTCATTCCAAAAGTTGAAAAAGTCTGGCCGGAATTTCGTCCCGAACACAGTGCAATGGTGCAATTACCTGCAACCTGTCCGGTCTGTGATTCGCCTGTGGTTATGCCGGAAGGGGAAGCGTTGGCGCGTTGTTCCGGTGGCTTATATTGTTCGGCACAACGTATTGAGGCGATTCGGCATTTTGTTGCACGTAAGGCAATGGATATTGAAGGTCTGGGTGATCGCTGGGTAGAATCATTATTACATCTGAATTTATTGGGAAATGTGGCTGATATTTACCAGTTACATCAGCATCAGGCACAGCTTTTGACCATTGAAAAAATGGGTGAAAAATCGGTGCAGAATTTACTTAATGCCATTGAGCAGAGTAAGGAAACCCAATTACACCGTTTTATTTATGCTTTGGGGATTCGCGGGGTAGGTGAAACCACAGCAAAAATGCTGGCCAATACATTTCAATCACTAGACGCATTAATGGCTGCCGATCTGGAACAATTAAAGAAAACACCAGATGTCGGTGACATTACTGCCGAATGGATTTATGACTTTTTTCACGCCGAACATAATCTGGAAGTCATCCAACGCTTGAGGGAAGCTGGGATTCACTGGGAAGCACCGCAGGCACCGACCCGTCAACCGTTAAATGGTGAAAGCTGGGTGGTAACCGGTACACTGGCAAGTATGGGGCGTGATGAAGCGACGCAACGTTTACAGGCTTTAGGGGCTCGTGTCAGCGGTAGTGTGTCTTCCAAAACCAAATGTGTGGTGGCTGGAGAAAAAGCAGGTAGTAAACTCGACAAAGCAGAAAAACTGGGTATAACCGTAATGAATGAAGATCAATTTTTACAATTTATCGCACAATATCAATAGGGGAACATATATGAAAAAAACTATATTGCTTTTGATCAGTCCATTGCTTTTATCGGCCTGTCAGACCATGACGGCCAGTGAGTGTCAAACAGCCAATTGGGCAGCGTTGGGTTCACAGGATGCCTTAAAAGGATATACGAGTCGTGCTGAATCACGTCAAGACAGTTGTAGCAAACAAGGGGTGAATATTTCTGCTACAAAAATTCAGCAATATCAGCAAGCATATGCCCAAAGTATTCAACAATATTGTCAGCCAGAAAATATTTTTAATTTATCTTTAACGGGTAGTGGCAGTATTAGTGCCTGTCCTGAGCCGAATTATACCAAGGTAAAACCCTATCATCAGGTGGCTTCCAATTATTATCAAACCCAGCAAAGTATCAAATATACCAAACAGGATATTGATCGTCTGGATGATCAATTGATTAAAGAAGACGATAAAGCCAAAAAAGAAAAACTGATGCAGGATCGTATTTCCAAATCTCGTGAGCTGGAAAGATACTATGATGAATTGAAACAGGCACAAGTTCAGCTGGAAGCACTGAAAAATAGTTTTCGTTAATGTATTGTCACGTTATAAATGATCAGAGGACAAATATTTTATCCTCTGATGATCAATCATTATTATTTTTTAGAAGTTTGTTGGCTAATCTGATCCATCCAGCTAAATAATTCGGTTAAGTCGTAATCTCCACTGTGTGGTTTATCCCATGCCAGAGCAAAATCTACGTCATAACCTTTATTTTCCAGTAGCGTCGCCAAAATTACCGGTATAGCAAGTGATGTATCACTGTCTTTACTGCCATGACGGATACGCCAATGACTGGCTGTATTGGATTGTGCCAGACCAATATAAGGATTAGGATTCATTAGTTTTACTATTTGGGCATCTGCCTGGGTCGCATTGGCAGCATTATTATGTGTTTGTGCAAAATCAGTAAAATGCTGTTTATCAATTTTTTCTGTACCAAACAACTGATTTTCACCTGTACTTAAATCTCTACCATCAAATGCACCCGGTGTTTTCATACGTCCCAGATAATGCAGATATTGATCGAAATCAAGATCAACGACTTTACCATCCTTAACTGTTAACCAGCTAAAAACGGATAGATCGGTACCTTGAGCCAGTGCTTTTTGGGCAGAATTAATTACAAATTGTTTGACGTAATTTTTGAAGCTACCTTCACCCTGTGTATCTAGTTGTAATAATTGCTGATGTGTATCATGTAGTTTTAGACCATTGAGATAAGCAGGAAAAGTCTGTGCCAAGAGCTGTGAATATTGAATCTGGTCGGAAGTAAGTGTGCCATCGCTTGTTTGACGTTGGACATTATAGTCCAGCATGGACATTTTAATATTTTTATAGGTATTGATTCCTTTAAATTGCCATTCATAGGCACTGTCGGCATGATCCAGATTACTGATTGGACAATAGGCCGATACTGCAAAAATGGCATTTGATGCAGGTGCTGCACCCAATGCTGTGAGATATGGACGATATTCCGGATGATCTCCGGTAGCACCCAGTAACGCAGATAATGCACCACCTGCACTGGTTCCATTTGAAATGATTTTATTGGCATCGCCCGGCATACGGGCATCATTAAAATGTAAATAACTGACCGCTGCCTTAAGATCTACAATGGCAGCGGGCGCCTTACCTGTATAGATGCCCTGAGCATTTTGTGTAGTACGTCCACGAGCGCCTGCCGAAGCGACGATATAACCTCGTGATAATGCGGTTGCAACACTATTTGTCTGTGAACCTGATCTATTTGTTTGTGTATTGGTCTGGCCTGCTGTGTTGTCGCGAGAGGACATTGGTGGCATGCCACCGCCCATTCCACCACGGCCATTGAGTGTTGCAGGTTTGCCAGGCATATAGCCACCGACCTGATTAGGAAAAAAGATCGGTGCAGTTGCCGCATTATATGCCCCGATACTTTTATCATGAAAATAATCTTCGGGAATATAAATGTTCATGATTTGATAATCGGTATCTACAGGGTTTGCAACATACACAATATTTTCATAAGCACGGACAGCAATCTTTTTTCCATCAACTTCAACAGACTGGACACTATAATTTTGTGGATTAAAATCAAGAGAGTATTTGCTTACAGTAGAGGAAGATAGATTAGAACTTTGCTGGAGTGAAGTGGTATTACAGCCAGTGAATAAACCGCTACCCAGTAAACTGAGCATCAAGAGGGATTTTTTTGCGTGCGTCATTCTATGCCCCGATAAAAACGTTAAAAGAATAGATCAAGTTTTGTTAATCATAATTTAACTTACAAAATAAAAATGTAGGCAAAGTATTGTTAAATTCCTTGAATGATGAAGAGAATGTGCAGGTTATCCGTTTGACCATTATTTGTTTGAGGATTTTTATCGATAGAATAAAGTTTAAAATAAATGTTGAAACGATACAGCGAGCGCCAAGGCATCGCTGTATTTGTATTGGAAAGGGAAAAAGAATTAGCGTTTTTTCACAATACCATCATCAATTAATTGCTGAAAATGCTCAATCACACTTTGATGAATATCACGATACTGAATCCCTAACTCATCGATACTACGTTTGTTATTAAAATAAATAGGATAGCCCATATTCAGTTTGACAAATTGCCGAGTTAATCCAAACAAAGGCGCAACCAAGGTAAATAATGCTTTAGGTACTTCAAAACGTGGAAACGGATAGCGACCACCAAAATGAGATTTTAAGATTTTCCCCATTTCTAACAGGCTTAATGTACCACCGCTGATGATATAACGGCCACGGGCATCCGGTGTAAATGCGGCGGCAATATGGGCATCGGCCACATCTCGAACATCAACAATACCATTCCACATTGGCGGTACACCTGCCAGTGTCGTGCCATCACCAAACTGCTGTAAAACCTCAACACTACCTGATTGTGTATTGGCAGTTAAAGAGGGTCCCATCACCAGTGCAGGGTTAATACAAACCAGATTCCATCGACTTTGTTCTGATTGCATTTTCCAGGCTTCACGTTCAGCTGCAACTTTGGAATAAGGATAAGGCTGGTGGTCTTTATTGCTCGTGTTATTCCAGTCATTTTCATCAAAACAATGATTGGTTTTGCCTAAAATTTCGATGGCATCACCATAAGTTGCCGCAATACTTGAGGTTAATACAACTCGCTTGACGCTTTCTGTCCGGTTTGCCGATTCCAGAACATTTTTGGTCCCCTGAATTGCCGGCTCAATAATATCTTTTACCGCATCTTTATAATTGCTCACCACAAAAGGCGAAGCAGTATGAATGACAATTTCACAGCCGTGCATGGCTGCATCAAAATCTTGTGGCTGTAGTAAATTGGCCTTAAAAAAATGAATAGCACCTGAAGATCGCGCAGCAATATCAATTAAGTGTTCAATACTTTTTCTATTTTCGGGATTACGCACTGTGGCATGGATGGTATAGCCCTGATTTAACAGATTGGCAATGATCCATCCTGCGACATAGCCTGTTGCACCTGTGACCAGAATAGGCTTGGATTGATCCACAATTGTCATATTTGAATTTCCTTTTTAATCGAGAAAGCAACAAGAAATAATACAAACTAAAATATTGATCATGGTTTCTATTGTGCGTAGGAAACTGTCGTCTGACAAGGAATATTGAATTTGAGATGCTAATATTTGTAAATAGTGCTAAAGCCGAGGAAAGGATTGAAAAAATTCGCTCTTCAGAACGCATATTATTGAATATAAATTCAACAGCTTAACGAAAAGATAGTATTTAAATACAACATGGAGATAAAGTGTAAATGCGTTTGTTTCTCATTTTTAATTATTATAAATCAAACATTTAAATACATTTTTGGCTTTTAAATTATCATCGAATAGTGCATAATACTTGAAAATTGAGGAGCAATATTATGAAAGGCAATCCAGCAGTCATAGACTATCTTAATATGTTGATCGGTGGCGAACTGGCTGCTCGCGATCAATATTTGATCCATTCCCGTATGTATGAAGACTGGGGTTTACCAAAAATTTACGAACGTATTGATCATGAAATGCAGGAAGAAGCTGCACATGCCGATGCGATTATTCGTCGTGTATTATTTCTTGAAGGTACACCGAATATGAATCGTGAAGACATTAATGTCGGTACAGATGTCGTGTCCTGTTTAAAAGCAGACCTTGCCCTTGAATATCACGTGCGTGAAAAACTGGCAAAAGGCATTAAATTGTGTGAAGAAAATGGCGATTTTATTAGCCGTGATATGCTGCGTCAGCAATTGTCTGATACCGAAGAAGATCATACGTACTGGCTGGAAAAACAGTTAGGCTTGATTGAGAAAGTTGGTTTACAAAACTATATTCAGTCACAAATGTAATCGTGATGAGATGAAAAGGTCGGCAATTGCCGACCTTTTTCTTTGCTGTGTATTTTTACTTTTTCTGTAATTTTTGAATATCTTTCAGTACTTCATCAGCATGAGTCTGGGTATTAACACTACTATAATGATAAACCACCACACCTTGCGGATCGATTAAGAAACTTTCACGTTTGGCAACTTTGGCAATCCCCAGATTTCGGACGATACCGAGTTTTTCTGCGAGCTGGTGATCTGAATCTGCAAGAATGGGAAAGGGTAGACCCAATTTTTCAGAAAATACCTGATGAGATTTGACATCATCCAAACTTGCGCCTAATACCACTGCATTGGATTTTAAAAATTGCGGATAAAGTTCTTTAAATTGTTTGGCTTCTTGGGTACAACCTGGCGAATTATCCTTAGGATAAAAGTATAAAACCACCCATTTGCCTTTATAGTCTTTTAGTTCATGCCATTTCTGGTTTTGATCCTGTAATTTGAAGGCCGGCGCGAGTTGTCCCACCCATTGTTTCTGCCCTTCCTGACTGGGTTTAAGAAGGGAGTTTTCGGCGAAACTGGAACTGGTCGTTATTGACAGCACGGCGATTGAAATTGCACAACATATATTTTTTATCATTGTTGGAACCATAGGTTTAAATCGGAATTATTCTCATCATAGCAGAAATAATTTCTCAAATTATAAAAATTATTCGTTGAGATACAACAGGTCATTTTGCCATAGGACTGCGGGCTTAAATATGTAAAACTATCGCGATTCTGTTTTTGATCGATTTATTATGCACGACCCTTTTGACCATCAGCATCTTTGGCATCCTTATACTTCCATGATTGACCCTTTACCGACGTTTAAAGTCAAGTCTGCACAGGGTGTATATCTTGAACTAGATAGCGGTGAACGCCTGATAGATGGGATGTCGTCGTGGTGGTGTGTGATTCATGGCTATAATCATCCGCAGTTAAATCAGGCAATTGAGCATCAATTAAAATCTATGGCGCATGTCATGTTTGGTGGTCTGACGCATCAACCTGCAATTGATTTAGGCAAGCAATTATTGGAGATTGTGCCGCAACATCTGAGCAAGATTTTTTATGCCGATTCAGGATCGGTTGCTGTTGAAGTGGCCTTAAAAATGGCAGTGCAGTTTTGGTCATCAAAATCAGGGTCAGCAAAGAACAGTTCAACAAACAATGGATTTACACCAGACAAAAATAAGAAAACCAATTTTATTACCACACGCTCTGGCTATCATGGCGATACATGGAATGCGATGTCGGTGTGCGATCCTGTCACAGGCATGCATCATATTTTTGGGAGTAGCTTGCCACAACGCTTTTTTGTCCCAGCGCCGCAATCGCGTTTTGATGGTGAATGGCTGCCACAGGATATTGAACCCGTAGAACAGATTCTTAAACAGCATCATCAGTCTATTGCTGCGTTTATTGTTGAGCCGATTGTACAGGGTGCTGGTGGTATGCGTATGTATCATCCCGAATATTTACGGCAAGTGGCTGCGCTGTGCAAACGGTATCAGGTTTTACTTATTCTGGATGAAATCGCGACCGGTTTTGGTCGTACCGGTAAAATGTTTGCCTGTGAACATGCCGGTATCGAAGCAGATATCATGTGCATCGGTAAAGCCTTAACTGGTGGTTATATGACATTATCTGCCACACTAACCACTGATCATGTAGCTGAAACCATTAGTCAGGGTGTACCTGGCGCATTTATGCATGGTCCGACCTTTATGGCCAATCCACTGGCATGTGCAGTGGCGTTAAAGTCGATTCAGGTCTTACGGGCACAGGACTGGCAAGGCAAAATCATGCAGATTCAGGCGCAGATTCAATCTTCCTTAAGTGAACTTGCTGCTTTGCCACAGGTGGCGGATGTGCGGGTACTGGGTGCGATCGGTGTGGTCGAAATGCGTCAGTCCGTGGATATGGCAGAGATTCAGCAGCAGTGTCTGACACTGGGTATCTGGATTCGTCCGTTTGGGAAACTGGTGTATATCATGCCTCCCTATATTATTGATGCACAGGAATTAGACATTTTATTATCGGCAGTGAAAAAAATTGTACGTTCTATTGCACTGACCGATTAAATAAGGCACTTAGCGGCATTGAGAATTTATAATAAATCCTGCTGTTAATCGCAGAAAAATTGATAAAGATGGCGCTAAAAATCATCAAAATAATATCTAAAACACTGATTTTCTCTGCAAGATCAGCTGTTTTGGGTGATTTATATACATAAGGCCACAAAAACACTTGTGACAAAATTGTCGGAAAAGATTCTCCACTATAACAGATTTATATTTATTGCTATGATGGCGACATTTTTAGGACCTCATATTTTCGTTTTGATTTGAAAATTGTGGTGCTAAGCCCATTTTTATAAACCATTTTCTTTCTCATGTTTAGTGTGTCAAACAATTAAACAAGAATTCCATTTTAAGGTAATCCTATGAAAAAACTAATTGGTCTTTTCTTAAGTGCATCGGTATTGCTGACAGCATGTGGCAAACAACCGGAAACAGCGACACAAGACAAGGCAACCACAGATGGACTACAAACTGTGGTACTGGCATCTACTGGTTCGGATGCCGATATCTGGCGTTATATTGCAACTTTGCCAGAAACCAAAGAAGCTGGCATCAAGCTGGAAGTGAAAAACTTTACCGATTATGTTGCCATGAATACTGCGGCAGCCAATAAAGAAGTTGATGCCAATGCATTCCAGTCGTATGCATATCTGGTTGCATATAACGCTGCCAATAAAGACAAAATAGCACCTGTGTCTACCACTTATCTTGAACCAATGGGGATTTATTCCAGCAAATACAAAGCCATTGATCAGTTTCCACAAGGGGCAACCATTGCCATTCCCAATGATGGTGCGAATGAATCCCGCGCCTTGTTGTTACTACAAAGTGCTGGTTTACTTAGCCTAAAAGACGGTTTTGACCCTGTAAAAGGCACACCTGCCGATATTACTGCCAATGCCAAAAAATTGGTGATTAAGCCGATTCAGATGGCTACCGCAGTTCGTGTTAAAGATGATGTTGATGCGATTGTGCTGGGTAATACATTGGCAATGGAAGGCGGTTTGAACGTCCTCAAAGATGCAGTATATTATGAGCCGATTGATCAAAGTACCAAATTGAATGTCAATGTACTGGCGGCTGCCGAATCGCGTCAGAATGATCCGACATTACAAAAACTGGGTGGTTTATATCATACCGATGCTGTGAAAAAATATGTTGATGAACATTTTGGCGGTACCAAGGTCGATGTAAATGAACCAGTAAGCTATCTTACAGGCACCAACTAGTTCTATAATTCTATAACTGAAACAGCTAGAGGGAAGCTTTAGCTGTTTCTTCTTTTTTCAACAGTTCAAGCGATATGATTCAATTTAAAAATATATCTAAAGATTATCAGCTGAAAGGCCAGACCTTACATGCACTGGATCAGGTGAATTTGGACATTCCAGAAGGCTGTATTTTTGGCATTATTGGTTATAGCGGTGCCGGGAAAAGTACCTTGGTTCGGTTGATCAATCTACTGGAAAGACCGACAGCCGGGCAGGTAATCATCAATGGTCAGGATCTGACACAACTTGATGCTGCTGCACTGCGCCATGAACGTGCCAATATTGGGATGATTTTTCAGCATTTTAATCTGTTACAAAGCAAGACTGTGGCGGCAAATATTGAAATGCCGTTAAAGTTGCTAGGAATCCCTAAAGCTGAACGTGAAAAACGACTGGAAGAATTGTTGGATTTTATCGACTTAAAACACAAACGTGATGCATTTCCAGATGAATTATCCGGTGGGCAGAAGCAACGTGTCGGTATCGCCCGTGCGCTGGCCAATCATCCAAAAATTCTATTATGTGATGAAGCGACTTCGGCGCTCGATCCACAAACCACCAAGTCGGTACTGGCATTATTAAAGAAAATTAATCGTGAGCAGAATATTACCATTGTAATGGTTACACATGAAATGGACGTGATCGAAACGATTTGTGATCGTGTGGCAGTCATGGAAGCCGGAAAAGTCATTGAAACTGGCACGACGGTAGAGATTTTTAGCCAACCACAGCATCCAACCACAAAGAACTTTATCCAGACCGTATTACAGCAACAATTACCCCAAAATATTTTTGCTCAGTTGGAACATCAGCATCATCACAGTATTTATTGTCTGCAATTTATTGGCAAGTCTGCCCAGCAACCAGTGGTACAGGCATTGATCAAGCAATTTGATATCAGCCTGAATATTCTGTTTGCCAATATGACCGAAATTAACGGCATTGTGATTGGTCAGATGTTTGTGCAATTGCTGGGGGAAGAAGTATTGATTCAGCAGGCGATTGAATTTTTACAGGCATATGAAGTTCGGGTGATTCAGTCAGGAGAACCAGTATGAGAGATTTAATCGTACAGTGGTTAACAGCAGTGACAGCACAGTTCTGGCAAAGTTCACTGAGCATGGATCAGTTTGTAACGGCTTTGCAAGAAACCTTTCAAATGGTATTTTTTGCAATGATTTTTGGTGGTATTTGGGGCTTTATTCAGGGCATTACCATGGTATTGACCCGTCCCAAAGGTATTTTACCCAATCGTGTGATTTATCATGGTTTAAATCCGCTGATTAATGCACTGCGTTCATTACCGTTTATTATTTTGCTGATTGCAGTGATTCCCTTAACCAAGTTTTTAGTTGGTTCTTCGATTGGCACTTGGGCGGCAATTGTGCCGCTGACGATTTATATCGGGCCATATATGGGACGCTTGATTGAAACTTCTTTGCTTGAAGTTAATGAGGGAATTATTGAATCGGCACAGGCAATGGGAGCAACACCAGCACAAATCGTATTCAGGTTTATTTTACCGGAAGCACGGAGTTCGCTGATTTTAAACCTGACTACAGCCACGATTAGTTTGATCGGTGCAACGGCTATGGCTGGTGTTGTCGGTGCGGGTGGTATTGGTGATCTGGCGGTATCCTATGGTTATCAGCGTTTTGATAGTAGTGTGGTGATTCTAACTGTAGTGGTGTTACTGATTCTGGTGCAATTAGTACAAATGCTGGGGGAATGGTTGGCAAAGTTGCGATAGCAGGATTGCTCTATAAGAAATGTATAAGCAATTTTTTATGATTGCCCAATGAAATCACAACACAGTCAAATAAAAAGATTTCCCATTTTTGATTCAGCTCTCATCGCTTGATCAAAAATGAGGAAATTTTTAAGTGGAGTGTTTGGTGATATTAAACTTATGAATTTCAGTATCTAACCAATCTTCAAAAGCGGATAAAGTGCTTTCATGTCTGCTCGTTTCTACTGATTTTATTAAACAAAATTTTTTACTGAGTATTTTTGATTCTGGCCAAGGGGCAATAAGTGAGCCTTCATTAAGCTCTTTTTCCACATATATTGAGGGTACTAGTGCAACTCCCAGACCAGCTATTGCTGCTGAAATCGCCATTTCATGCAATTCGTATCGTGCACCCTGAAAAGGATAATTTAATATTATGCCATTTTCTTTAGCATAGTTATCCCATGCTTCTGGATTTTGTTGCCGGTGGATTAATGGAATATTAGTCAGTTGATTAGGTGCTTTTGATTTTCCCAAAATCAGGGGATTACATACAGGGATTAAATTTTCCTGAAAAAGAAATTGTCTATGTGTACCAATCCATGCTGGATGTTCAAAGTGAATAGCAGCATCAAAACCACTTTCTGCAAGAATGTAAGGATCAGTTTTTACTGAGATATTTACAGTAATATCAGGATGTTTATCTCTAAATCTCCCCAAACGTGGGATAAGCCAGCGACTTGAAAATGTGGGCAGAGAAGATATATTCAAACTTTTACTTCCTTCGGGTAGACCTTTAATAAATTGAGTTTCTCTATCAAGACGATCAAGTGTCTCACGAATATTTTGTGCATAGTGTTCACCAACAGGATTGAGTTTTACTCGACTGCCAATTCGATCAAATAATTTTCGATTGAGAAAAGATTCAAGTCGTGCAATTTGTCGACTTACAGCACCTTCAGTTAATGAGAGTTCTTCCGCTGCCCTCGCAAAATTGCCATGTCTTGCAGCAGCTTCAAACACTTTGAGTGAGCTACTACTCGGAATGTGCTTGCGCATAATTATTACCTTTACAGAATATATGAAACTTAATATTAGTGAGTAAATATCACTATATAGTGAAATATTATCGATTTATAGGCCTAAAAATTAGAATTATCATGATTAAAGCTCAATAAAAAGCTATTTTCTTTTAACGTTATTGATCGAGGCTAAAATGTTATATACCGTAGAATGTACTTATACTGATCCAAATACTGAAGAAGAATGGAATGATTTTTATAGCAGGCAAAAACTATCGGCTTTAATTTCTGTTACGGGATTTCTTACGTCCCAGCGGTTTAAAGCAATTTCATCGGGAGGTCACGCCTATCTTGCAATTCATACGATTGAAGATGAAAAAATAATTGTCAGTGAAGAATACAAGCAAAAAGGCGGGGGTAATTTTTCATCTTGGCAACCCTATATTACGGATTGGCATCGTAATTTATATGCGTTTACAGGTGCTGCTCCAGCTGTAATGGAAAAAGAAATACTTTTACTCAGTACTGGACTCATCGAATTTAATCATACCCAGCAAAACTATAAGCCAATGGAGATGTATGCTGTTGGGCTTGATCAGTTTCCTGCATACCGAGTTGCTTATATTTTACCGCATCAAGAAGCAGAACTTCATGTAAATAAAGAAGGTGTCATTCTTTATGAAGCGATGACGAAGCAGCTTCAAAGTTCAAATGATAACAATTGAACAGGAGAAAATTAGTGCCAAATCTTACTTTCTATATTGCTGAAGATCAGTTTAATCAGTTTATTGATCTAAATGATATAACACAAAACTGCTGTACTTTATGTATTGATATCCTTGGTGCAGAGCTAAACAAGGTACATATTCACTATATCCCTGTTAAAGCAGGCTGTGGGTATCCAGTTTATGCCGAATTAATTTATCGTTTATCCAATCATCGTTCGGTGGAAATAATGGAAAATTTTATGCAAAAGCTTAATGAAACCATTTTACAAAAAACTGGGCTGGTTACACGTATTCGTTGTTTTGGTTTTAATTCTACACAGCTCCATGCTTATAATTAATGAAAGGATATTGTGAGATGAGTAATCAAGCTTTTTCAGCACTTCAAATTGGTCATTTCTTAGTGAATGTCTTAAACGATGGTGATATGACAGTAAGTTTGGACTTATTGTCAGGTATTAATGCGATTGAGGCAAAGAAAATTCAATATAAGGCAGGAATGGTCAAAACAGTTATTATTAACGTTAATGCTTATCTTATTCGTGGTGCTGGACGGATTATTCTGGTTGATTCTGGTACTGGCGGTTTAAATGGTGCTGGAGGATTACTTTTAGAAAATCTTATGACACTCGGGGTTAATCCTAATGATATAGATACTATTCTTATAACGCATGCTCACCCTGATCATATCGGGGGACTTTTAGATCATGAAGGGCAAGTGAGGTATAAAAATGCCAATCTTTATCTGCATCCTTTAGAAATGGATTATTGGTTGGATGATGAAAAACTCAAGCACCAAAATGAACGAGGTCAACGCAACTTTTCTCTGGTAAGGCGTACTTTACACGCTTATGCAAAATCCATAAAATTTTTTGATCACAGGCCAATCATTGAAGGGATTCGTCCAAGATTGCTTGCGGGGCATACGCCAGGCCATACTGGATTTTATGTCGAATCAGATGATAAAAGTCTTTTAATTTGGGGCGATATTATTCATTTTCCAAATATTCAGTTAGCAGATCCTTCTATTACGATTTCTTTTGATTGTGATCCAGAACAGGCAGCGAGTACACGGAAAAAGATTTTGCAAGAAGTCGTGCAAAATAAGCAATTGATAGCAGGAATGCATATAGAAAAACAGGGATTTGCCCAAATTTCATTGAGCGAACATAAGTATCACCTTGTTTATCAAGACAATTAAAAATTCGTTATGGACGTTTTATTTGGAAAAGTTTTAAGCATTGAGAGGAGAAGATGCTACAAGGATTTATCCTGAATGCTTGCTTTTGTGAGTTTGACAATGCATTCATTTATTGAAGAATATTGATATTAATGATCCAAACCATGAAACTCATTTTTTAGATTGTTTTTCAGAGAAAAAATTTAAACACCCTATAACTTGAGCAGTATGATCAATTTGCCGGGTGTTTTTTTATGGTAGCATTTCAGCCCTGACCTGAACGGCCGACGTTCAATCTGACTGATGTGAGTATCAATGAATCCTTTATATCAATCCTATGCCGATACTTTAGAACAGTTAAAGCATAAGGATAACTTCCGTTTTTTTAAGGAAATTCAGCATCACGGGCAATATGCCATATTAAATGGCAGTACCATGTTGAATCTAAGTTCCAATGATTATCTGGGTTTGGCGCAAAATGAAGCGTTAAAGCAACAGTTTTTTGATCTCTACCCGGTTGAAACCCGTCATTTAACCAGTTCTTCTTCCCGGTTATTGACCGGAAACTTTCCCGAATATGAACAACTGGAAGCCAGTTTAAGTCAGGCATTTGGTCGGGCCAGTCTGTTATTGAACAGTGGCTATCATATGAATATCGGTATTTTGCCCGCCTTGACTGATAGCAAGACTCTGATCATTTCCGATGAGTTAATTCATGCCAGTATTATCGATGGCATTCGATTAAGTAAGGCGCAGAAACAACGTTATGCGCATCAAGACTTGGCGCAACTGGAACAGCTTTTAATTCAAGCCGCCAATCGTGACGAAATCGAAAAAATCATGGTGGTAACCGAAAGTGTCTATAGCATGGACGGTGATATTACCAATTTAAACGCATTGGTGGCTTTAAAACAGAAATACGCAAAAGTCATGCTCTATGTTGATGAGGCACATGCCATTGGTGTTTATGGTGACAAAGGTCTTGGATGTGCCGAACAGCAAAATTGTATCGCCGACATTGATTTTCTGGTCGGAACTTTTGGTAAGGCCTTGGCCTCTGTCGGTGGTTATCTGATTTGTGACGAAATTATTCGTGAGTTTTTAATTAATAAAATGCGCTCACTGATTTTTTCTACCGCCCAGCCACCACTGAATATGGCGTGGACAAATTTTATATTTCATTATATGCAGCAGATGCAGGATAAACGGCAGCATCTTTTGCAAATTAGCCAGAAATTAAAACAGGCGGTGTTGGACAGAGGATTGGCTTGTCCAACTGATAGTCATATTATCCCGGTGATTTATGGTGAAAATCAGATTGCCGTGGATAAAGCCCTGCAAATGCAGCGAGCCGGATTTTATGTTTTACCAATTCGTCCGCCAACTGTTGCCGAAGGGACTGCACGGGTGCGTATTTCCCTCGATGCAAATTTATCGTGGTCACAACTTGAACCGCTTATTGCACATTTATAAGTTGGGGCGATATCTGCATTTGTCAAAATATCTGCCAAATGTGCTATTCTGTATCCGTATATATTTGTTTCGAGGAAACGAAGGTCATGAGTATCAATCTTGATTTAGACCAGAATTTACTGGCAGAAGCAATAAAGCTTGGACATTTGTCAAATGCGCAAGAAGTGATTGATCTTGCTTTAAGAGAATTTGTACAGAGAAGACAAGCACAGGAAGTTATTGAATTATTTAATACGATAGATATAGATGAAGATTATGATTATAAAATGATGAGACAGCGACCTCATGATTTTAGTTGATACCTCAATTTGGTCACTGGCTTTTCGAAAAAAGCAAAAAACAAATACGGACATGCATATTATTACTGAGTTATCAGAACTTATTTTAAATGGCAAGGTGGTTGTGATTGGTGCTATACGACAGGAAATATTAAGTGGTATTCGTGATGAGTTACAATTTCAAAAATTAAAAAATAAATTAAGTATTTTTAAAGATATAGACGTGATTACCCAAGATTATGAATGTGCAGCACAATTCTATAATCAATGCCGTAGACATGGTATTCAAGGGTCACATATTGATTTTCTAATCTGTGCTATTGCTGTACGGCAGCGATTAGAGGTTTTTACATTAGATCAGGATTTTAAGCATTATCAATCCTATATAGGTGATAGTTTGTCAATATATGAGCCAAAATCCTAAAGAGAGAGATGTGTGATGGAAAATGCTGTGTATTTTATCAGTGGCATTGATACCGATATTGGTAAAACCATAAGTACAGGGATTCTGGCCAAGCAATTGTTGGATCAGGGTGTCAATGTGATTACCCAGAAATTGATTCAAACCGGTAATCAGGGTTTTTCCGAAGATATTGCCCGCCATCGCCAGATCATGCAGATTGATACATTTCCGGAAGATCAGCAGGGTTTAACTGCACCTCAAATTTTTGCCTATCCGGCATCACCCCATTTGGCGACTCGACTTGAACAAAAACAACTGGATTTAAAAGCCATTGAGCAGGCTACGCAACAACTGGCTGCCCGTTATGATGTGGTATTGCTGGAAGGTGCAGGCGGATTAATGGTGCCGTTAACCGAGGATTTCCTCACCATTGATTATATCGCGCAACAACATTATCCAGTGGTTTTAGTCACTTCTGGACGCTTGGGCAGTATCAATCATACCTTATTAAGTCTGGCAGCTTTAAAGCAATATGGCATTTCCCTCTATGCATTGGCGTTTAATGCCTTTCATGATGCCAAAGATCGCGTGATTGCCGAGGATACCCGACAATATCTGAAAAACTATTTGGCGAAACATTTTCCCGATGCATTGTGGCAGGAGATTGCCCGTATTTAATATTTTGATGACGGTAAAATCCTTTGGTTTTTCAGCCAAAGGATTTAATGTTTAATCCCCTTAAAAGCATCAAGCGCACGTTGTCGGCTTTGTTTTAAATCGACAATCGGTTGTGGATAATTTAATCCTTCACCTGCTTTAACATAGCGATAGGGCTCATGAAGCGTTTTGCTATCCAGATGCGCCAGTTCAGGCAGCCATTGCCGGATAAAATCGCCATTGGGATCAAATTTCTGTGACTGGCTAATCGGGTTAAAAATACGAAAATAGGGCACACTGTCTGTGCCTGTTGAGGCAGACCATTGCCAGCCCCCGTTATTGGCAGCCAGATCGCCATCAATCAGGTGCTGCATAAACCATTGTTCGCCCAGTCGCCAGTCAATCAACAAATTTTTACTGAGAAACATCGCTACAATCATGCGTAAGCGATTATGCATCCAGCCTGTGTTTAGCAGTTGGCGCATGGCAGCATCAATCAAAGGAAAACCGGTTTTGCCATGTTGCCAGGCGTGTAAATCCTCCGGTGCATTACGCCAGTGAATTTTACCGGTTTCAGCTTTAAAGGGCTGATGTCGGCTGACCTGCGGAAAACCGTATAAAATATGTTGGTAAAATTCCCGCCATAATAATTCGTTCAGCCATGTATTGATGCCGTTATTCGAGCTAAAAAGCTGATTTTGATGATGCTGTTGAATATATTGTACACATTGCCGAATAGAGAGTATGCCGGCATTAAGATAAGGCGAAAGTTGACTGGTGCCCTGTATGGCGGGGAAATCCCGTTCAGCTTGATAATGCGTGATCTGATCTTCGACAAAGTGAGCAAGTTTTGATAAAGCAATATCCTCACCGACTGGCCAGTGTTGGCATCGCTTTTCCGATATTGAATCAAAACCCGCAATCGACTGTGGTATGTCGTCACTGGCAATATCAAGCGGCTGTTGGGGCGCAGGTTGATCATAAGTGTGCAGAATGTGCGCTTGATCCAGACGTTCATAACATACCTGTTTGAATGCACTAAAAACTTTATAATATTCGCCATTTTTATTTTTAATCGAACCGACTGGAAATAGAGTGCGGTCGGAATATTCATGCACATTGATCTGCTGGTGCTGTAATTGCTGTTTTACTGCAAGGTCGCGCTGCATTTCATTGATGCCATATTCCTGATTCCAATAGATGTTTTTAATCTGATGCTGTTGACACAATTGCAATAGAAGATCTGGAATCTCTTGCCAAAGTTCAGTGTGACCGATTAATAAAGGAATGTTGAGCTGCTTTAATTGCAGCGATAGCTGTTGTAATTGTCTAAGCCAGAAATCGACTTTACAGCTAGCATCATCATGTTGCTGCCATTGTGTCGGGGTGATGATAAAAACTGCGATGGTCAAATCTTGCTGTGTGGCATGAAATAAGGCAGTATTGTCATTTAGGCGTAAATCATTGCGAAACCAGTATAAATTCATGAAAAATCAAGCAATCAACATTTATTTGCCATCTTAACGCAAGGTTGAAAAAAATTAAGCTAAGAAGATGTAAATGATCAGCATAAGGCGAAGGAATCATCAGATGCGGCAGAAATATTTTATTCAGGTGTTATCAGGTTTACTGTTTAGCACACTGACATTAACCACAATGGCTAAGGTGCCTAGCACAACGGAAATTATTGGCTGGCTCAACAATCCGGAAAAATCCTATGCAAATCCTGCCAACGCCATTTCTATTGACCGGACAGAAGAAATTGTCTTGATGTCAGGTGAAAAAGCCTATATCTCCGGCATTGAATTTGCCAATGCTGGACGTAATTTCTGGGCTGGCTATATTCTGACGCGTCCTAATTTAAAACAGTCTCATCTTCTGGAATTTGGTGGACAGTCCAATACTTTTGTAGTGCATCAGGTGATTGTAAACGGCAAACCCGTTAATTTGGTCGAGTTTGAGAGTGCAGGCTCCGGACAGGGCACAATCGAACAAAGTCGAACCTTGACGTATTTTAAAAACTGGCAACCAGTAACGATTGCCGAGGCCGAATCTTACTATTCACCAGGACAGTTTGATGTCAAGCAAGGAGATAGTGATTGTAAAACCGGTGCCAATGATACCGGCATACTGAATGTGCTGGAACAACAGAGCATGGTACTTAAGACAGAAATTACTGGAAATGCCTGTGCATCACGTCCACAGGATTATAAAATTCAATCAAAACTTATTCCGATTGTGTTGAGATAAGGTTGAAAATGAAGGACCATGTCAACAAAATAAAAGTCATTTTAGAGAAATGATAGAAGATACTTTTGGCATGATAAGCGCAAGAAATCCAGTTTACGCTATTGCACACAAAATGTGCTTACCTTGTCTTTGATTACACGTTATATTGATAGCTTGACCGACGATTTTAATATATCAGGAATATGACCATGGTAGAAATCGAACTAAAATTTCAACTTCCTGAAAAGCAAAAAAAAGCTGTTGAACGGGCATTTAAAAAAGTAAAGGCACGGCAGATTCAACTGCATGCAAAATATTATGATACGTCGGATCGCATATTGTCCCAACATGGCGTCGCAATACGTTTGCGTCTGGAAGGTGAAAACTGGATACAGACGCTAAAAGCTGCGGGAGAAAGTCATTTACACCGCATAGAAGAAGAAATATTTTTGGGTAAATGTGAACAGCCACCAGATTTAAATCTGGATTTATATCAGCATAATCGAAGCGTACAAACTTTATTGACCGAGATTCTAGGTGATCAGAAGGATCAACTTGCACTCCAGTTTGAAACCATTGTACAGCGGACTTTTCATGTTTTTGAGCTGCACGGTAGCCTGATTGAAGCATGTCTTGATGATGGTGAAATTCGTAGTTCACAAACGCATCAGAAAATTTGTGAAGTTGAATTTGAACTCAAAAGTGGTGATGCAGGGACACTGATTGACTTTAGTCAAAGTTGGGTAGAGCAATACCAGCTATGGCTTGATGTCAGAAGTAAGGCAGAGCGGGGAAGCCTTTTGGCAGCAGGTAAAACGGTTTCTCCTGCCACACATGCAAAATCTTTTGTACTGGATAAGCAGCTCTCACCAGAAATTGCATTACAAAAGATGGTGATTAATTGTCTTAATCACTTGTTGCCTAATCTTGCTGCGATTGCCGGTGACGTTGCCGAACCTGAACATATTCATCAGGCACGTGTCGCCTTGCGTCGTTTACGTAGTCTTTTGAAAAATTTTGGTAAATGGTCTGCACATGTCAATCCTGAATGGGAAGTTGAACTTGCCGCATTATTCCGACAGTTGGGTACAACCCGTGATCTGGATGTCATCACACTGGAAATTTTGCCCAGAATCCAGCAACAGACTGACGCGCCTGTATTACACATTGATTCAGAGACACAGGTAGTCGAAGATTCTAGTGTTGTATTTCGCCAGCCATCGACCACAAAATTATTATTAAAATTACTGGAATTTTCTTATCGTCAACCTAGACAAAGTAAACAAAAAAATGTGTCGTTAAAACACGTGGTGAGTAAAAGATTAGATCATTTACATCATCAATTACGTCATGATGCAAAGCACTTTGCGGATATGGATGCAGAGGCACGTCACCGCACGCGCAAACGGGTAAAAAAATTAAGATACATTATTGAATTTGTTGCCACGATTTATTCGCCCAAACAGGTCGAGAAATATCTAAAATATTTGCAAAAAGTGCAAAATCATTTGGGCACATATAATGATTTGGTCATTGCGGCGCAGTATTTTAGCCAGCAAGTTCATCAAAATCCCGAGTTTAATTTTGCATTGACGTGGGTAGATGTTGAACAGAAAAATGTGCTGGTGAAAGTAGAAAAAAATCTACTTAAATTCAGCCAGCTTAAAGGGTTCTGGGAATGATCTAAAGCAATGGGGGAATTATGGACAGGATGAATATTGATTTGCAGACGGATAGATGATCAATATTCAACAGTGTGCCGTGCGTAAAGATTTAAAAAAGATTGCTGTAATGCGCTGAATATGAAAATCTTGTCCATATTCAGCGCATTATTAATCATTATTGGTCATTAAATTTCTTAAAACCCTTGTTGTTATAATCCACGGGTTTTTTTGCTGCATGAAAAGGTGGTTTACGTGCAGGTTTAGTATTTTGCTCGGCTTCATTTTCACTGTCCCGACGTTGCTGGCGTAAGTATCCGCCACGGCGTGCAGGCATTGGTTTTTCGATCATTTTTTCATTACGGCGTTTTGCCATACCGTAAAGACCTGTACCTTGACGTGGTTTCAGTTCTACCAGTTTGGTCAGGTTATCAATATCGTGTTTATCCAGTTCTATCCAGCGACCAGTGCGTAATTCACGTGGTAAAATCACCGAACCATAACGGGTACGTAACAGACGGCTCACTTTTAAACCTTGTGATTCAAACAAACGACGAACTTCACGGTTGCGACCTTCTTTTACTACCACTTGATACCAGCGGTTAATCCCATCACCACCAAGGTCGGTAAAAGATTCAAATTTGGCTGGACCATCATCCAGTTCTACACCATTTAATAACGTCTGGCGAATTTGTGGGGTTACATCACCCATAACACGCACAGCATATTCGCGTTCAATTTCATTGGACGGGTGCATCAGACGGTTTGCCAGTTCACCGTCATTGGTGAATAACAATAATCCGGTACTATTAATGTCCAGACGACCAACCATGACCCAGCGATCATTGGCAATCTGGGGTAAATGTTCAAATACTGTCGGACGGTTTTCCGGATCGTTACGAGAACAGATTTCACCTTCGGGTTTATAGTAGATCAACACACGGCGACGGATTTCATCTTCGATTTGATAACTGATTTTTCGGCCATCGATACGTAGTTCATCCCCTGGTTCGATACGTTCGCCGACTTGTGCAATACGACCATTGATACTGACTCGACCAGCAGCAATAACCTCTTCCATATAACGTCTAGAGCCTAGACCCACTCTAGCCAGTACCTTCTGTAATTTTTCACTCATAACTGCACAACCTTAAAATAAAATATACAAAATCATTTGCTTAAGAACATCGCGAAAAACTTTCTAGCTGTGTCAAAGCGTCCTGTTGATCTTGGATAACTGGGAGATCATTTAATGATGCCAAACCAAAGGCATTTAAAAAAATTGGTGTAGTGACCAATAAAGCCGGACGTCCGGGTACATCCCGAAAACCCGACTCTTTAATCCAATTCCATTCGAATAGTGTTCTTAATACCAGACTGTTATTACTCACGCCGCGAATTTGCTCGATATCGGCACGGGTGACCGGTTGGTGATAAGCAATAACTGCAAGCACTTCCAGTAAACTTGGTGATAATTTGATCGGACGTTCCGGCCAGGCTTCATGAATTACATGGCGATATTTGGCACGTACCTGAAATTTAAAGCCCTGTACGGTTTCAATCAGTTCAACCGAACGGCCATGTTGTAAAATCGACAATTGCTGTAAAAGTTGACGAATTTGCTGCGTGGAAAATTGTCCGCCAAGTGCCTGTTTGAGTCTTGCGGTTGAAACTGGGGCATCACTGGCAAAAATAATCGCCTCAATCTGCATCAACGCTTCATGATGCAGATCATCCAGAGAGGCTGTATTTTCAGGAAAAGTTTGATTGGGCATAATGCTTTCCTTGAATACTTAATGGGCGGATATGCCCATCTTCAACAATATGTACAAATTGCTGCTTTACCAATTCAAGAATGGCCATAAAGGTCACCACCATTCCCATACGGCCTTGCGCAGGCTTAAGTAATTCGTCAAAGGTTAAAACACCACCTTTGGCAACCCGTTCACAAATGTACTGAATACGTTCTTCCAGCAAAACAGGTTCTTGTTCAATATTATGAATATAGGGCTCGGGACGTTGGAAAACACACAGCAGGGCATCGCTAAGGCTTTGTGCATCATAGCCTTCATAGATGATACCACGTTCACCCAGACTGACTTTTGCATCAAATACATCACGTTCGAGAATATTCAACTGGCTAAGACGCTCGGCAGCCTGTTTGATTCTTAAATATTGTTCCAGACGATCAATCAGTTGTTTTTTCGGATCATCTTCAAAGTTTGGTGCACTTTCCGGTTTGGGTAATAGTAACCGTGATTTCAGATCGGCAAGTAGGGCAGCCATCACCATATAATCCGCGGTTAATTCAATATTATCCGATTTCATTCTGTCCATATAAGAAATATATTGCTGTGCAATGGGCGCAATATCCAGATGTTTGAGGTCGAATCCGTTCTTTTGCACCAGATATAGCAAAAAATCCAGTGGACCTTCAAATTGCTCCAGTAGGATTGCAAAGGCTTCCGGCGGAATATACAGATCCTCAGGAATATCCTGATAATATTCGTCCAAGACACGGATAGACAGCTGTTCTTCTATATTGGGATAAAGCTCTGTGCTCATTTCGATTATTTAGCCACGCGAATTTTCAAAAGCATGTTTTAGTATTGACCTAATAGACAAGCATATCAGGAGATTCGGCAAATTGTAGCCGATTTAATACAGTAAATAAATCATTAGATTTAAATCTAATGCGTTTTATTTATAGAATTAACAGAAATAAATCCAAGTATTTCACTCGGAATTTTGGCATAATGGCCGACTTATACAGACCAAAGTCGTATTGTAACTGCTTTTTATCAAAGCTTGACAGCATGAAACATTGATCCATGCAATATTTTATCTCCTAGCACCTTGATGTCGGCATTTGTAGCAGATGCTTATTGCAATGTGTTGCTATATATATGGCATATTTGATTTTGGCATGGATTGGTTTTGTGTGATTTGCAATAAATTTTTAATGACTGCGCTGTTTTATGCACGTAATTCTATCGTGTTTTTTTATTCAAATATTTGTAAATTTTGAATATTTTACCAGAAATGTTAGACGCATTAATTTAGTTTTTGGGATTTGACCATTGGATAGTGCAATTGGTGTGAATCCAATTGTCCAGTGTCAGATCAAAAATCATTTTAAGGTAATGATGATGAAAAAATTCCTAAAATATTTAGCAATTTTATTGCTGCTATTGTTAATCATCGGACTAATTTTTTTATTTAGACCGATTGCTTCCAAACAGGTAAAAACCTCTAGTACTGAACCTGTGGTAGATGTGGTATTGATCGGTGGTGGTATCATGAGTGCCACACTGGGTACATATTTCAACGAGCTTGAACCAGACTGGAAGATTCAGATGTATGAACGTCTGGATCAGGTCGGACAAGAAAGTTCAAATGGTTTTAATAATGCCGGGACTGGACATTCAGGCTTTATGGAGATGAATTATACTGCTGAAAAAGACGGTAAAATGGACATCTCTAAAGCTGAGAATGTGGCTTCCCAATTCGAGGTGGCAAAACAGTTCTGGTCTTATCAGGTGAAAAATGGCGTACTTGCAGCGCCAAAAACATTTATCAACCCTGTCGACCACATTGCATTTGTGTGGGGTGATAATGTAGATTTTCTGGAAAAACGTCATGCTGCGATGATCAAAAGTCCATTATTCCAGGGCATGGAAATCACAGAAGATCCAAACGTGATTAAGCAATGGGCACCTTTGGTGATGAATGGTCGCAAGGCTTCGGAAAAGGTTGCTGCAACACGTATGGATGTTGGTTCCGATGTAAATTATGGTGCGATTACCACGCAATTAGTTGATCATTTGCAAAAACAATCCAATTTTAAATTAAATGTATCAACAGAAGTGACTGGGATTAGTCCAAATGAGGATAAAACCTGGACTGTGCAATTCAAGGATTTAAAAACAGGAAAAGCTGGTCATATCAAAACCCGTTTTGTCTTTATTGGTGCCGGTGGTGCATCTGTGAAGTTATTACAGATGACAGGACTAGAAGAAGCAAAACAATATGCTGGGTTCCCAGTGGGTGGCGAATTTCTGATTACGGATAATCCAGTCATTACTGCACAACATACAGCCAAAGTGTATGGTCGTGCCGAATTAGGTGCACCGCCTATGTCTGTCCCACATATTGATACGCGTTATATTGATGGTAAAAAATATGTGTTATTTGGACCATTTGCCACCTATTCCAATAAGTTCCTGAAAAATGGTTCACAGTTTGATTTATTGGCATCTACTAATAGAAACAATGTGTTGCCAATGACAGCTGTAGGGATTGAAAATCTGGATTTGGTGAAATATCTGATTAGTCAGGTTGCTATGTCAGATGAAGATCGTCTGAATGAATTACGTAAATATTATCCTGAAGCACAGGCAAAAGACTGGCGTCCAAGTCAGGGTGGTCAACGTGTTCAGATCATTAAAAAAGAACCGGGTAAACCAGCAAAACTTGAATTTGGTACAGAAGTGTTTGTATCCAATGATCGTGGTTTAACTGCGTTAATGGGTGCTTCACCAGGTGCATCAACATCACCATATATCATGCTCAACCTGCTTGAAAAAGCTTTCCCTGAAAAAACCAGTGGGGAGTGGAATGCAAAACTGCATGATATTATCCAGTCTTATCAGCAAGATTTAAGCAAAAATGCAGTATTGCTGGATCAAATCCGTCAGGATACCAGTAAAACGCTTGGTCTCAATTATGCACCAAGAACAGTAACAACCACATCAGCTGATCATACAGCTGTTGCGGAAGCGCAATAAGCTTCTTGCTGTAGATGCATAAAAAAGTATGCTAAACATACTGGGTAACAAATAGGCTGTTTCGACGGCCTATTTTTTAGCAATATACTCAGAAATCATTTTAGATTTGTAACTGACTAGGGTAATGGTTCTATTGTTAATATGTTAAATCAACAAGATATGCAATCATTTGAAAGGTTGGGATAGACATATGCTTACTGATCTATATCTCAAAATAGGCCGCTATCTGGTTTATCTTTTAATATTTTCTTTGGGAAGTTATGCACTTTTACAATCGATGTATATTCCGATTATCGGTGGCAAGGCCATCTTTTTTCTGGTGATACTTACATTGTTGATGCAAGTCTGGGCATCGATCAAACAGCACAAAGGTTATCAAGTTATTGCAGTGTTATTCGGTATTATCGTGATGATCTATGCTTTACTGACGCATACGTTAAGCCATGCCTTGATTTTGTTATGCAGTACAGGTCTACTTGCATTGCTTATATTGAACAAGATTAATCCAAAGCCTATTATTATTGCTGTGTTGTTTATATTGGCTTTATTTTATATTCTGTTGATACAGCATCATTATTTGATCGAATTAAAACAACATTATCAGCAATTTGAGACAGGTGAAAGCTGGCAGCAGATGGGTGCTTTATAGAAGTTAAAATGCCTTATTCAAAGGCACTTACGTCACCTAAACCGCGTCTTACAATAATCGGATGATCCTGTGACAAATCAATAATACTGGTGGTTGCCAGCATGCCAATACCACTATCGATAAAGACATCGATACGTTTTTCCAGTTGCATTTCAATTTCATAAGGATCGTCAAGTGGATCTTCCTGACCCGGCAAAATCAATGTACTGGTAATGAGGGGTTCACCCAGTTCTTTAAGTAATGCCTGACAAACTGGATTGCTTGGAATACGAATACCAATCGTTTTTCGTTTTGGATGCATTAAACGACGAGGTACTTCACTGGTGGCTGGCAGAATAAAGGTAGTTAAGCTAGGGGTATTGGCTTTTAATAGACGATACATAGCATTGTCGACTTTGGCATACGTTGCAATATCAGACAAATCCTGACAAAGAATGGCGTATTGATGTTTATTGTCGAGTTGACGAATTTGTGCAATTCGCTCCATTGCTGCTTTATTTCCAATTTGACAGCCAATCGCATAAGCAGCATCTGTTGGATACACGACCACATCACCTGCCTGAATTCTCTCCACAGCCTGACTTATCAGACGGGGTTGAGGATTATCTGGATGAATTCGTAAATGTAACATAAGGCTGGTCCTGTAAGTCTAGCTCTCTACATTATAACATTTTTTTACTGTCTTGTTTTTAATCAAGTGTTTGCCGTGAAAACTCATTATTGTGTAGCATTTTTCCTGCTCTTATTTCGTCACAAAGATGTTGGATCAGGGTTAGACCATCTTTGGGAATGCTTGTTGGTTCGGCTAGATATCGCTGGACTTGTGCAAAAACGTGATCTTTAAACAGTGTGCCATTGCCCGCTGCACCAGTTAAATTATCCAAAGACACACGAAAAGGGCGTAAACATGCCTGTGCAAATAACCATTCCAGTGCTTGTGGTTTAACTTCTACCTGTTCAAAAAGACGTTGTTGCTCTGCGGTTCTACCATCGGGTGCATACCAATAGCCCAGATCGGGTAAGGTACGGCGTTGTGCGCCGGCAATGCACCAGTGACTGATTTCATGCAATGCACTATTAAAAAAACCATGAGCAAACTGAATTCTGGCAGGTTGTGTATCAGTAGCCGGAAAATATTCGGGTTCGTGCTCACCTCGTACTAAAATCACATTGTAGTGGGAAAACCATCGATTAAAGTGTAAAATTAGCCAATCTACCTGTGCATGTTCGTCAATACATGTTGACCATGCAGTTTGTAGGGATACACTTCGAGGTGAAGACGTTGTTTGAAGACGATTTTGTGCTTGCAACGGACTCATAAAAACTGATTTCTCTCAAACAATACAAAATTAAGCTGCGAAATTGTATCTTAATCTTTGACATTAGTTTGATGAATTTGTAGAATTGCCGCCTTAATTATGTCAGCAAATACCTTTCCGGCACAGATTGAGCCGTTTAAATGGGCAGAGCAGGGCTTTTCGTGGTCAGGTCAACTACCACTGTCAAGTTTTACTCGTATTGCTCACGAAGCTGTTGGATCGATTGATAATCAATGGGTTCAGGTCGACTGTAAGCTATCTATGGATGCTTATCATCGTATCGTATGGCTCAAGGCACATTTGAAAACCACTGTAAATCTGCAATGCCAGCGTTGTCTGGAAGCTGTAGAAATACCTTTGCAATCAGATGTCCATGTGGCCATGTTGGATGATGAGTCTGAGATAGATCATTTGGATGAGGATGCTGATTTCATCATCTTGGGTGAAGATCTGGGGACACAAAAAGGCGATTTTAAAACGCCTGCAACTGTGGACCTGATTTACATTCTGGAAGATGAATTGCTATTGTCGATGCCAAATTCACCCAAGCATGATGCTTGTGAACATAAGCATCGACCAGCAGTTCAAGCTGTGTTAGATGAAAAACGGGATAATCCGTTTGAAGTTTTAGCAGGTTTGAAGGGCAAACTTGGTTCATAATGTGTTATACTAGACCAAGATATTGATGTTCGATCCATTTTTTTTCGATCTTTGTAAGGAGCCTCTCATGGCTGTTCAGCAAAACCGTAAAAGTCGCTCTCGCCGTGATATGCGCCGCTCTCATGACGCTTTAACTGCGAGCACTTTAACTGTAGACCAGGCTACTGGTGAAACTCACCGTCGTCACCACGTAACCAAAGATGGTTTTTACCGTGGTCGTCAATTGTTTGCTCAAGCAACTGATGCGGAATAATCGTTTATAACGATGATCTGACGCTTGTTTGTCACGCATTTGCGTAAAAACAAAAAATGGGGAAGTGAAAGCTTCCCTTTTTTATTGAATAATTTTTTTTAAATTTAAGATTTTTATATATTGATTTTTACAATTTTGGTTGAAATAAAATGAAAAAAGATTGGATATATAAAACAGCTTTTATGGGAACTTTTTTGATCGGTACTGGTCGTTATATTTATTCAGATTTGCAAGCGAAAAATATGCCATTAGATTTAGGAATGTGTATTATTTTGGGTGTGTTGGCTTTATTTGCAATATTAGCAATTTTGTACTATTTCCAAAGTGAAGATAAAAAAAGCAATTGATAGAAGGCATTGGAACACTATTCTTGTTGTTTGATGATCTGCGCATATGTTGGTCTAACTTTTTAATAAAGGTATATTTTGTGCTAGAACAAGTAAAATTTGCTTGTTAAGCTAGCGCATTTACAATTGCAATATCCACATTAACGTCCGAAACGGGAAGTTTTATGTCTACATTACCATTCTCCCAGATTGCCAAAGCCACCCAAACGGCTTTTGTTTTTCCTGGGCAAGGCTCTCAAAAAATCGGTATGTTGTCCGAATTGGCAGAACGTTTTCCATCAATTTTAGAAACATTTAAAGAAGCATCGGATGCTTTGGGTTTTGACCTGTGGCAGATTGCACAGACAGGTGACAAACTGGATCAGACAGAATTTACTCAACCGGTGCTATTGACCGCCAGTACTGCATTGTGGCGTGTCTGGTTAGAGGGCGGTGGCTTATTACCTACATATATGGCTGGACATTCGCTTGGTGAATATAGTGCGCTTGTTGCAGCAGAGGCGTTGTCCTTAGCCGATGCAGTAAAATTGGTCCATTTACGTGGTCAATTAATGCAAAAGGCTGTGCCGCAAGGACAAGGGGCAATGGCAGCAATTTTGGGCTTATCCGATGATCAGGTGATTGTATTGTGCCAATCTGCATCTGAAGTCGGTGCAGGCAAGGTAGAGGCTGCAAACTTTAATGCACAAGGGCAGGTGGTGATTGCAGGGGATACCGAAGCGGTTGAAGTGGCGATTTCTAAAGCAAAAGAATTGAGCGGAAAAGCCATTGTCCTACCGGTATCAGTTCCGTCACACTGTAGCCTAATGAAAGCGGCTTCAGAACAGTTTGCCGAGGCGCTGGCAAAAGTGGATTTACAGTTACCCAAAATTGCAGTGATTAACAATGTCAGTGCAAATGTGGCAAATGATTTAGACAGTTTGAAACAGGCGCTGGTACATCAGCTTTACCAACCTGTGCAATGGACTAGAACATTAACCTATCTTGAGCAGAATGATGTGCATTATCTGGTTGAGTGTGGTGCTGGTAATGTTTTGAGTAATTTGGCAAAACGCTTGCCATTTGTAAATAAAGCTTTACCGATCGATACGGTAAGTCGTTTTGAGGATGCTTTGCATACCATTTTAACAGCTGAAGGAAAAATTGCATGACTCAGCCAAAGCGTATTGCTTTAGTGACAGGTGCTAGCCGTGGAATTGGCGCAGCAATCGCACAGCAATTGGCGCAGGACGGATTATTTGTTGTGGGAACGGCGACAACTGAATCTGGTGCAGCCAAGATTGCTCAGACATTGGGTGACAATGGTACTGGTCTGGTGCTAGATGTGCGTGATGCAGAGTCCATCGAACATGTTGTAAGCCAGATTGAACAGCAATATGGCGCAATTCTGGTTTTGGTGAATAATGCGGGTATTACCAAGGACAATCTGCTTTTGCGTTTGAGCGAAGACGATTGGAATGATGTCATGAATACCCATCTAAAAGCCGTTTATCGTCTTTCCAAGCGGGTATTAAAAGGCATGACCAAAGCCAGATTCGGACGAATTATCAATATCAGTTCGGTGGTTGCACATTTTGCCAATGCTGGCCAAACCAATTATTCCGCTGCCAAAGCAGGAATCGAGGCATTTGGTCGTAGTCTTGCAAAAGAAATGGGTAGTCGACAAATTACGGTAAATGCTGTTGCACCGGGATTTATTGAAACAGATATGACCGAACAACTTGATGTAGCAATCAAAGATAAGATGATTGCACAGGTTCCGCTCAATCGTTTAGGGCAAGCGCAGGATATCGCGGATGCTGTAAGCTTTTTGGCAAGTGATCGTGCAAGCTATGTTACAGGAACAGTACTACATGTAAATGGTGGTATGTATATGAGCTAATTCTTATGATTAGCTTTGACAATATTATTTTTTAATCTAAAATGGCGTTAGTATAAACCGCCACAAGCAATGAGGAGAATTCCTGTGAGCGATATCGAACAACGTATCAAGCAAGCAGTTGCAGAACAACTTGGTATACGTGCCGAAGATATTAAAAACGAAGCATCTTTTATGGATGATTTAGGTGCAGATTCATTAGACCTAGTTGAACTGGTTATGTCTTTTGAAAATGACTTTGACATCACCATTCCGGATGAAGATTCAAACGCGATCACAACTGTACAATCTGCGATTGATTACGTGACTGCAAAGTTAGGATAATTTGTTCGATTGTGAATCGATTATCGAAAAGGTCGCACTTGCGGCCTTTTTTATTGGTTAAGGTGTCCCGTCCTGAAAAAAGTTTTCTATTTAAGCCCTACATAAAATAACAATTTATTGTGATTTGTTTCTTGTTTTTGCCAGTATCAAAGGTTAAAACAATAAAGACATTTATTTTTAATGTTCAGATAAACATATAATAGGTAATAGGAGAAATATAATGGGTCTTTTTGACTTTGTGAAAGGTATTGGTAAAAAGAACACTGCACAACCTGTAGAACAACCTGCTACACCACAAACCACCACAGAACCATCAGCACAAGAAGTTGCCAATAAATTGCTGGGTTTAGTGCAAGGTTTAAATTTGGGCATCAAAGGCCTTTCCATTAGCTACAATTCAACAACCGATCAGGCAACCATTCGAGGTGAAGCTCAATCTCAGGCTGATCGTGAAAAAGCGGTATTGGCGGTAGGTAACGTTGACCATGTTGCACAGGTCGATGATCAACTTACTGTTGCTGCACCAGAGCCTGAAAGCAAGTTCTATACAGTAAAATCTGGCGATAATCTATCTAAAATTGCCAAAGAATTTTATGGTGATGCCAATAAATACAACAAAATCTTTGAAGCAAACAAACCTTTACTCAAAGATCCAGATGAAATTTTTCCTGGTCAGGTATTACGTATTCCTGCCTAATTTGCTATGTGATAAAAAAGAGTGAGTATTCACTCTTTTTTTTATATTTTTCATTATGATGCATGTTGCAATAGTGTAACTATTTATCTAAGATGACAACAGCCAAATCACCAGATTAGCCATAATAAAATTGATATGAAAATAGGCGACTAAAAAATGAAAGTTATTTATTTCATGGTGATCACGGGTTTGATGTACAGTCAGTCTTGGGCAGATGTTATGCCTAATGAAGATTTTTTAACTTGCTTAGAGCAACAGAATCGTTTGTCTTTAAGTCCTCCTTCTCCTGACCGTCCAGTCCCCTCTTATGTGGTTAAACCTAAAATTATTTATCCCAAGAATATTAATGAATTTGGTAATAAAGGGGAGGTCGATTTAGGTGTGTTAATTGATAAAATGGGGCACATTGAACGAATTAAGGTTTTAGAATCTATCCATCCGGATTTAGAACAGGCTGCTGTACAAGGCATGTTAAAGGCCCAACTTCCACCTTCCAACGATACAGAAACACGTTGTGCAATACAAAAAGTTGGATTTGGAATACAAAAAAGTATCGGGTCAATCGGTCCAAATGCAGTGGATCCATTTAAAATGCCAAAGGCATCTAAAAAATTACCAGAACATCTGCAATATGATGAACCACCCGTCATTAAAGTCGCTGCACCGTTGGTTTATCCATTAAATTTATTACAGAAAAATGAAAAGGGTAAAGCAAAAGTCTATGTATTGATTGATCCAACCGGAAAAGTATTAAAATCAGAAATCTTATCGGCATCTTCACCAGAATTTGGTCTTGCCGCAAAAGCATCTTTACAATCTTGGGAGTTCTATCCTGCCAAGAAAGATCAAAAAAATAGCTGGTCAATTATTACCAAAGAATATGATTTTAATCTCTTTAATCGAGATAGTCGGTTATCTGCATCAGCTAGCCAGATTCTCGAAGATATCAAGAAAAATAAAAAAGATTTTAGTAATATAAATGACTTGGATCAAATTCCGAAGCCACTCTATGCCCCCATGCCGGCAAAGTCTAATAATGGTGGCAAAAATTATGTCCAAATTGAGTTTTATCTGGATAAAGATGGGCTGGTACAATTACCGACTTTATTGTCTTATGACAATGAAGAACAGGCGTGGCTGGCGTTAACAGCGATTAAGCGTTGGCAATTTGAAGTACCCAAAATAAATGGGCAGCCAGTGATTGCAAAACTGGTATTACCCCTGCAATTTCAATAAGAGAGAATGATCTGGATTTATCTGCATTGGTCATTGATGTGATGGATTTAAGCCGTAATGTGATTGCTTTGATCAGATATAGCAGCGTGTCTCTGGAATAAGATGCCGCTGCTTTTGATCAGTCACATTAAGTTTTCATTAAAATGATTTCCAGTACAAACTTACTGCCAATAAAGCCTAACGCCAGTAGGAAGAACCCCAGCAAGGTAAATTGAATAGCTTTTTTGCCACGCCATCCCAGTTTCCAATGCCCCAGTAATAAACCACCATAAATAAACCATGAAATGACACTAAATACTGTTTTATGAGCGAGATGCTGACCGAAAAAGTCATCAATGGTAAAGAAACCAAAACCTAAAGCAACCGTTAGCAATAGGAAGCCGACAAAGATCAAATCAAACAGTAAGGATTCCATGGTTTGCAGGGAAGGCAGCAGATTCACCCAGATGCGTTTCTTTTGTTTCTTCTTAAGCTCACGATTTTGAAACCAGATTAAAATGGCATGAATTGTTGCCATAAATAAGACTGCATAGGCTGCCAGTGACAAGATGATATGAATATCAATACCTACACCTTGTTCACGAATGACGTGATTAGGGGTGCTAAGTGATGCACCGATCACCATACCTAACATGGCAACAGGCGTAGCAATTAAGTTTAGAATAATCACCGGGCGATACATACTAAAAATAATGCTCAGTAAAAGCATTAATCCTGAGGTAAAGGAAATTAGATTAAAAACATCATAATCAATTCCCATCGGTGTCACCATGTCGATACTCAGGATCAGACCATGCAGGATTAAACCTGTCAGCAACGATGACCAGACCAGAAATGGATTGGTGGTAGTTTTATCAAGGAACTGTTTTAACAGGTATAAAAAACCAGTTAAATAAGCAATTAATGCCAATACGGTAAAAATGACGGGCAGATTCAACATGCCAAACCTATAATACGTGCGAGAATATTCATAAACTAAGTATAATTTCTTTCCGAACTCAAGTATCCTATAGCATCTTATGCATAATTTATCTATTGTTGGAAAGATTTTTTTGCAACTAGCCATTTTAAGCGGAATTTGCAATGTTTGATACATTAACCGATCGACTCACGCAGAGTTTAAGAAATGTCACTGGCACTGGTCAGTTGACGGAAGACAACATCAAGGACACGTTACGTGAAGTGCGTATGGCACTTCTTGAAGCTGATGTTGCATTGCCCGTAACCCGTGAATTCATTGCCAAAGTCAAAGAGCAAGCTTTAGGTCAGGAAGTCCTGCAACAACTTTCACCAGGTCAGGCATTTGTCAAAATCGTATATGACGAATTGACCAAAATGATGGGTGAGGCGAATGAGTCGCTGGATTTGGCAGCCAAGCCACCAGTGGTGATTTTATTGGCTGGTTTGCAAGGGGCAGGTAAAACCACAACCGCAGCAAAGTTGGCGCGTTATTTAAAAGAACGTCAGAAGAAAAAAGTCATGACGGTTTCTGCCGATGTCTATCGTCCGGCAGCGATCAAGCAATTACAAACTGTTTCTGGTGAGGTGGGTGCAGAGTTTATCCCTTCTGATGCCAGTGAGCAGCCGATAGATATTGTTAATCGTGCCATTGGGCAGGCAAAAATTAAATTTGCTGATGTCCTGATTGTCGATACAGCTGGTCGTTTGCATGTCGATGATGACATGATGGATGAAATTAAAGCATTACATGCGGCGATCCATCCAACCGAAACCCTGTTTGTGGTGGATGCCATGACAGGTCAGGATGCGGCCAATACTGCCAAAGCTTTTAATGATGCTTTGCCTTTGACCGGTGTGATTTTGACCAAAACTGATGGTGATGCACGGGGTGGGGCTGCCTTATCGGTACGTGCCATTACTGGTAAGCCAATCAAGTTTCTGGGTATGGGTGAAAAACTTGATGCCCTTGAACCTTTCCACCCGGAACGTGTGGCACAGCGTATTCTCGGTATGGGTGATGTACTGTCTCTGGTTGAAGAAGTTGAACGTAAGATCGACCGTGACAAAGCCGAAAAAATGGCGAAAAAGCTGCAAAAAGGCGGGACATTCAATCTGGAAGATATGTTGACCCAATTTGAGCAGATGAAAAAAATGGGTGGTATGGCAGGCTTTCTGGATAAATTACCCGGTATGAGTGGTTCTGGTATCCAAGAAGCACTGGAGAAGGCACAGCCGGAAAATCAAGTGAAAAAAATGGAAGCGATTATCCAGTCGATGACCATTAAGGAACGCCGTAATCCGGACATTATCAATCCAAGTCGTAAAAAGCGTATCGCCGCAGGGTGTGGCATGGAGATTCAGGATGTGAATCGCTTGCTGAAACAACATGCTCAGATGGCGAAGATGATGAAAAAATTCTCTAATCCATCCGGAATTAGTAAGATGCTACGCGGTATTCAGGGCATGCAAAATAAAATGGGTGGCGGTAATGGCGGTGGTGTTGGACCGCTATTTGGTGGTAATGACCAGAAGAAATAGTTATCGCATCATGTATTGTTACATATAGCATAATGGGGCATCACGCCCCATTTCTATTTAGAAAAATGATTATTGGTCAAGTGCGAGCTGGTTATTAATCTCATCAAGAATGGTTTGCTGGGTATTTTCATCACTGACTTTTTTACCTTGGTTATCCCATACTTCCTGTTTTGAAATGTCATAATTCTCATAGTCTATGACAGCTGCTTTTTGACCATTTTTATAAAAATATTCTTCATGGAAGCGGCCTTTTTCTGCGGGAGCGTAGCGATTTGCCAGTTCTCCACTTGGATAAAAACTATCAAATGAACTGATATAGCTGCCGTTTTTGAATGTGCCTTTAAATGCAATTTTACCAGTGGCGTAATAACCTTGGATCGGACCATTGACAAAGTCTAGATCAAAATAATTTAAACCTTCTGGATCAATGATCCAGTAAGGATCTGTATGTTTGTTACCCGAATCGGTAAATAAATCCTGAATCAAAAAATGACCATTGTCATCACGACCTAACAGCACACGATAAAAGCCGCCTTTTACTGGCGTATTACTATAGTTAAAGTCCTGTTCAGATGTATTAAAATACGCAACTACGGGCTGGGTCGTGGCAATTTTTGTACCAGCAATATTTTGTTGATTACTCACCGCTGTAGGTGCTGCATATATTGGTGTGACCGCAGCAAGTAAGAGGGTGAGGGGCAGGAAAGTAAAAGTTTTATTGTGCATGAATTTTCCTTTTATTTGATTGCTGTGATCATCATGGGCTATTTAATGTCGATTGGGAATGATCGAATCTTCCATTTTGCCTTGCTGTTGTTGTACATAATACTGCAACCCTGTTAGCAGTAAATCTGCTTCTTGCCTTGGTTGATATTCCTGCAAAAATTGCATAAATAAGGGTGCATCTCCACCGGTAAAAATCAGCTGATAATCGGGATGCAGTGTTAACGTATAACGAATCGCACCCAGTAGACCTAATAAAATGCCATGATGAACTGCATCACTGGTATTACGCCCGGCAACGAGATTTTCAAATGCTTGTTCAGGGATTTTAATGCCTTTGGTGCCCTGTGTCAGTGCATCATGTTGCAGATAGAGGCTGGGTAAAATATATCCGCCTTGGTGCTGGTAATGGTCTAATAGATCAATCGTCAATGCAGTACCACAACCAATAATGCAATATTTATCAGGTGATCTGGTCATTGCCAATACCTGTAACCAGCGATCAATCCCCAGTTGCTTGGGTTGATCATAGCCGGTAATCAGTCCTGCATATTGCGCCTGTACTTCGGCAAAATAAATGGGTGCATTTAGCCGGTTAAGGATTTTTTTCAAGCGTTGATTGGTGCTGTTGTCCAAGACTGAGGAAATGCCAATCGAGCTAATATTGAGTGATTTAAAATGTTGGCTTAAACCCAGTAATAAATCAATAGGCGACTGTAAGTGTAATTCTGCGCCTTGCTCAATGATTTGTTGTTCGGGATTACTGACCCAGTATTTTAACCGTGTATTTCCCAGATCTAGCCAAAGATGATTCATAATTGCTCTGCATCACTTGAGGTTGAAAGGTGCAATCGTCCATCATAACAAACTGTTGCAGCTTGATCAGGAGATTGCTGAATTAAAATTGCTCCATCATCCTGAATCCCCCGAAAAAATCCATGCAGGTCAGCTTGATGATTACGCTGGATCGTGACCCATTGGTCTTTGAACGCAGTAATATGATTAAAGCGCTGTGCCAAATTCTGGCTATTGTAATTAAACCATTGTGTGGCCTGAAGCAGAGCTAGATAGATTTCTGCTAGAAACTGGATACGATCATAATGCTGTAGGCCCAATTCTATCAGGCTGGTGGTTGGCTGACCGATCTGTGCTTGTTCAAGCGGGAAAATATTAATGCCAATGCCGACAATCACCTGATGTGCATTGATGGGTTCAACCAGAATCCCACCCCATTTGCCTTGTGGGCTGTAAAGGTCATTGGCCCACTTGATTTGTAAGTCGGGCAGGCTATTGAGAGTTGGACTATGAATCAAATTTAAGCCGCATTCAAGGGCAAAGCGGCCATCAACCGGACGTTGTAATTCAATTAATGCACTCAGAAAAATATTGCCTGGACTGGAAATCCATTGTCGTTGATGTTGACCCCGACCCTGATGCTGTATTTGGCTGATGACTAATGCTGAATGATAGCCAGCTTGATAAAGCTCTAGTATATCGTCATTGGTGGAGACAGTTTGTGATTTGCATTGAATGATTTGTGGAGTAGCATGTGCAGCTTGTAGTTGAAAAGTCAGTCGTTGCTGTTCAAGCTCGGGTGCAATAGGAGATAAGGGAATGGTCATGGAAATACTCATCTATTTGGCAATTGGTGCTTGTGCAGGATTTGCCGCAGGACTGTTTGGTGTAGGGGGTGGTCTCATCATTGTGCCTATTTTGTATTGGGCTTTTACCCAGCAGGGTTATAATCCCGAGTATATTATGCATATGGCACTGGGTACGTCATTGGCGACCATTATCATTACCTCAATCAGTTCGGTATCAGCACATCATAAAAAAGGTGCGGTGCTCTGGCAAGTAGTAAAAAATCTGGCACCCGGTCTGATGGTGGGTTCATTTTTGGGCGCAGCGATTGCCGATCTACTACCGAGCCATGCCTTGCAGTTGATAATTGGAATTTTTGCGATCTGGGTGGCTTATCGTATGTTCGCAGGTGCGCAGGTTGTGGTTGATACCAATCGCCAGTTACCAGCAAAAAATATGCAATTACTGGCAGGTGGCGGTATTGGCATTGCATCTGCAATTTTTGGTATTGGTGGTGGTAGTTTAACGGTTCCTTATTTAAACCGTTATGGCGTAGTAATGCAAAAGGCTGTTGCTACATCTGCGGCATGTGGTTTACCAATTGCAATTGCCGGTGCGATTGGCTTTATGGTATTTGGTGCAGCCAATTCCCAACCGATCAAAGGCGCAATTGGCTATGTACATATCTATGCGTTCATCGGGATTAGCGTCATGAGTTTTTTTACTGCCAAAATTGGTGCAAAAGTGGCGCATCGCTTGTCCCCGATGATGTTAAAACGCTATTTTGCTGCTTTGTTAAGTTGTATCGGTGTGTTTTTTCTTTACGAAGCAATATTATGGTACGTGTTTTAAGACTGGGAGAGTTAAAGCCTATAAAGTGTTTATTACTGTATAAAAAGTCTATTTGAGCAGGATATTTTGAATATTTTTTGAAAAATGGCACGAAATCACTAAAAATTGTCAGACAAAGCTATAGTCGTTGCTTTATATTATGCGATAAAAGTAAAACATCATGATGTGAATCATGCACACTTGCATATATTAAAAATAAGAGGTGTTATGAAACTGGATCATTCTTCGGAAGGCTTATCGGAACAGATTGCCAGACAGATTGCCGAACAAATTATTACTGGGGAACTGGTTGAGGGCGAGCGTATTCAGGAATTGCGCATTGCCAAAGAACTCGATGTGAGTCGTGGATCGGTTCGAGAAGCCTTGTTGCTATTACAACGTACTTATTTAATTGATATTTTCCCCAGACGAGGGGCAATTGTATCGGAAATGTCGGCACATCAGATTAAAATGTTGTTCGATACCAGCATTGTAATTCTGGGACATTTGGTGCAACGGAGTAGTGAAATCTGGCGTCAACAGGATGCAGATCAAATGCAGCAATTGTGCGATGAACTTGCCGAGATTGTTCGTTTAGGGGATATAGAACGATTCTATGATGCAATCTTTGATTTTTTAAGCGTACAAAGTGAACGTATTGATAATCCGTATTTATCGAGTATCTATCAGACACTTTTGCCATCGATCCGGCGTAGTTACTTTTTAACGCTAAATACCTCGCGGCGAGAGTTGCAGGAGGCATTTGAGCTGTTTAGGCTAGTGATTGATGCTATATTGATCAGAAAACCACAACAAGCCGCTTTATTTATGGAAGATTTTTGCCGACACTTACGCAACCTCGTGCTGGACTCGCTGGCACGGATGAAACAGATTGAATTGGCATGGGCTCGTCGCTCTCGCCGCTAATTGAGATGATATGCGTTTAAGTAGTTTAAAACTGGTTGGCTTTAAGTCATTTGCCGAAAGCACCACCTTACATTTTAAGGATAACCGCTCAGCCATTGTGGGGCCGAATGGCTGTGGCAAGTCCAATGTGATTGATGCCATTCGATGGGTCATGGGTGAGTCGAGTGCTAAGCAATTGCGTGGTGGCAATATGCAGGATGTGATTTTTGCCGGAACATCACAGCGTAAGCCTGTAGGTGTGGCCAGTGTAGAACTACGTTTTGAAAACACTTATGGCAAGCTGGGTGGTGCCTATAATGCCTATTCCGAACTCAGTGTAAAACGTCAGGTCAATCGTGAAGGAAAATCCGAATATTTCCTGAATGGTACCCGTTGTCGTCGTAAGGATATTACCGATATTTTCCTTGGTACCGGATTGGGGCCACGTTCTTATGCCGTCATTGAACAAGGGATGATCAACCGATTGGTGGATGCCAAACCCGAAGAAATGCGTGTATTTATTGAGGAAGCAGCTGGGATTTCCCGTTATCAGGCGCGTCGTCGGGAAACATTGCAACATCTTGAACATACACAAAGTAATTTATCCCGTTTAAATGATATTGCACTGGAATTAAATAGTCAGATTAAGACCCTAAAACGTCAGGCAGAACAGGCAGAAAAATATCAGAAATTAAAACAGGAAATTGTTAGTTATAAAATCCAGTTGTTATCACAGCAGTATATTCAGGCCTTAAGTCAGGTCGAACGGTTGACCAAGCAACTCACAGAACTGACCGAACAGTATCAGCAACAGCATAAGGCACTGGAGCAAATTGAAATAGAAGGACATTTACTCCAGCAAAAAATTCAGCAGCAGTTACCACAGGCTGAAGTATTGCAGCAGAATTGGCAACAGGCACAGCAACAGCATCAACAGGTGCTTTGGCAATTGCAACAGGATCAGGCTCAGCAAGCGCAAATTAGCCAGAATATTCAGGGTTTTGAACAGCAACATCAAGTGTTGCAGGATGAACATGTCAAGATTGCGCAGGAACTGGGACAATTGTCGGCACAGATGATTGCCAGTCAACAACAACTCCAAGATGTAGAGCAAATTCAAAAAGAAAGTGAACAGGATTTGAGTGCTTTAAATAGCCGTTTTACTCAACAGGAACAGGAGTTTAACAAAGAACAGCAGTATCTGAATCAATTACAGCAACAACAAAAGCAATTACATTATCAATTGGAACAGATGCAAAAAACTGGTTTGCGTTCCGAGCAATTACTACAGCAATTACAAGCGCAGCAACAACGTCATCAAAATGATGATACGGCCATGCAACTGGATGATTTAAATATCGAACTGGCCAATATTCAGATTAAACTTGAGCAAAGCCAGCAGTCAGAACAGCAATTGAGTCAGCAACTGCAACATCATCAAGTCCAAAAAGATGAGCTTCAGCAGCAATGCCAAGAATTGGCAATGACAGAAAAAAATTTACAACGGGAAATTGAACAAACCGAAAAATTACTGGGGCATTTACAGCAAGGACAAGGCGTGGTTGCAAAACAGCCCTTATTACAACAATTGCAACTGACTTATCAGGGACAGCAATACAGTCATTTAATTGAACGAATTTTGGCAAAATGGTTATTTGCAGAAACCAGCGATCAAATCGACTGGACCTATCAAGGGGCAAGACAGCTGCAATGTGACAATGTTCAGATGCAGGAAGATCAGTCAGGCAATGTGGCTTTAATAGATTTGCCGACAATTGAAACATGGATTAAAGCACCACTACACCGTTTATGGCAATCTATTTATATTGCACAGGATCTGGAGCAGGCAAAACAGTATTTGGGACAACTTGATGCAATCAGCAGTATTGTCACAGAAGATGGATATTGGCTGGCAACAGATTGGTGGATTAATTTAAATCTGGATGATCAGGTATCTGGTGATGATGCAAAGAATCAGACAGGTCAGGCGCAGGGACAGTTACATTACCATACCCATTTAAAAGCATTACAACAGCAACTGGAACAAGTTGTAAGCCAGAAACAGCCAGCCCAGCAGCAACTTGCAGCACTACAGTCACAATATCAGCAAAGTAAGGATGCCTTGCAGCAAATGCAGCAACACCTCAAGCAACAACAACAGCAACAACAAAAATTACTGACCGAACAAGTTAGACTTCAGGCGATTTTAGCGCAACATGAACAGAATTTATTGCAACTAAAACAGCAAGCACAGCAATTACAAAGTCAGATTGCAGAAGATGGGCAGGAACAGGAACAACTGCAATACGATATCGTTAGCCTACAGCTGAAAATTGATCAGATTCAGCCACAAGTCATGGCGAAACAGGAACAGTTTGAACAGAATAAAATACGCCTGAATGAATTGAAACAACAGGCACAGCAAGATCAGCAACAAGTCTATCAATTACATTCACAATTGCAGCAACAACAATCTAGGCATGCGCTATTACAACAGGAAGATCAGTTTCGGGAACAGAAAATCGAACATATCTCGGAACAACTACTGGATTGCAGGCAGCAATTACAACGTCTGACTGATCGGATGCAGGAAGCAACCGAGAAAGAGCAATTGGCTAAAACCAAAGCCGATCAGCAACAGCAATTATGGCTGGACTGGCAACAGCAAATCGAGCAGTTACAACAGCAACAGCAAGGCTTTAATGCACAGCGTATCACTTTGCAGCAACAGGAAAATGCCTTACGTGATCAATTGGAACAGACGCGTCTAGATTGGCAGCAGCATAAAGCCGAACAACATCATGTATTGGAGCAGCTACAACAACTTGGACAGCCAAAACCAATTGAACAACAGATCGATACTGTTCAGGTCAGCCGGGCACTGGAAAAAGCAGAGCAGCAATTTGCCAAAATTGGTGCCATTAATCTGGCTGCATTTGAAGAATTACAATTGCTGCAAGGTCGTTATGATGAATTGGACCATCAAATTCAGGATTTGCAACAAACCATCGAACAATTACAAGAAGCAATGAAGGCGATTGATCAAGAAACCAAACAGTTATTTATGAAAACCTTTGATCTGGTCAATCGTGAGTTACAGGAATTATTCCCCAAAGTATTTACCGGTGGGGAAGCCAGCTTAAGTCTGGAAGATGGTTGGCAATCGGGCGTGCGTCTAATGGCTCGGCCACCGGGTAAACGCAACAGTACATTGGCGTTATTGTCCGGTGGAGAAAAGACCTTAACGGCTTTGGCTTTGGTGTTTGCAATTTTTAGATTAAATCCGGCACCATTTTGTGTTTTGGATGAAGTAGATGCGCCACTAGACGATGCAAATGTAAATCGATTTTGTAATTTGGTAAAAGAGCTATCGCAACAGGTACAATTCATTTACATTACACATAATAAACTGGCAATGACAATGGCAACCGACTTATTAGGGGTTACAATGCCGGAAGCAGGCAGTTCCAAACTGGTTGCAGTGAGCCTGGAACAAGCCGAAGCCTATGGTATGACGATGGAGTAGATTATGGATCAAGCGTGGGAAATCATTGGAATCGTTATTGCTGTTCTGATGGTCATCATTGGTTTGCGTTTATTATTAAAAAAACCACAAACATCGCAGCCCATCGAACAAACGGAATTAATTGTTGATGCACAAAGTCAGCAACCTATTGTTCCTCGTCATTTGCGACCCGATGCAGTGAAGGTTTCCTCAACGGCTGTAGACGTTGACACGCCAGTAGCTTCCGCTGTGGCAACACAAGATGCACAGCCGCCATCAAGTGCAGAACAACCAACCCAACAGGATGTGGCAGACCAATATTCTGATCAGACAGTGATAACCTCACAGGCTTCTACTAAAACTGAACAACCTGATGAACTGGATGAGTTAATTGAGCAGTTAAAAGATGAAGCCGAGCTGGTAGATGATGCCAAGCAGGTCATTGCGGATCAGGATTCAGCATCTGAAATAGAGATTATTAATACGCTTGAGGTTGAAAAAACACAAGATAATAACCCACAAGATGCGATTGTTGAAGATATTGAGATTGAAGAAAAAGACGATGCTGAAAAAATTTCAGTTGACGAAATTGAACGTGTGGAATGGGAAAATGAAGCTGATGTCATTGATGCACATTTAAATGAACAAAATCGTCAGGATGAAGAAAGTGCACTGGCTAAAGCACAACAACTGATCGCATTGTATATGTATCCCAATCCGGGACGGGCATTATCGGGTGAACGAACCTTAAAAATGCTGCTAAAATATGGCTTGCGCTATGGTGAAATGTCATGTTTCCATCGTTATGAAGATGCCGATAAACCTAGTCCCTTGATGTTTAGTGTACTGCGGATTAATGAAGATGGTGCACCATCCGGATTTGATCTGGAAAGCTTACCTTCTGAAGAAGTAAAAGGGCTGGCATTCTTTCTGGCGTTGCCGAATCCGCATGCAGTCACAGGCTTTGATATGATGGTGAGCCTTGCGGGTTTAATGGCAAGAGATACCGATGGTATGGTATTTGATGAACAATCTCTAGAACTTACACCGCAACTGCGTGATCATTGGCGACATTTTGTGATTGAATACAAACCTGTATAATACAGTTGCAGAAAAGGGCGTTTAAGCGTCCTTTTTTACATCTCATGAGAATAAAATTAATCCGACTGTTTTACTCAAAATTTATTTAAAGATGATGTATGATAGTCATAGATATTTGAGGAGTAAGATTGATGTCAGAAATCGTTGCAAATTCAACTGTGGCTGAAGAAATACCAAATTTGATGATTACACCATCGGCACAGGAGTATTTGAAAGACTTATTGGCGAAGCAAAATACTCCTGATATTGGTGTACGTATTTTTGTGGAAAGTCCGGGAACTGCGCGTGCAGAATGCTGTATGGCCTATAGTGCGCCAGAAGATGTAGTGCCGACCGATTACAAACAGGATTATCCAGATTTTCCAGTTTTTATTGATACACCATCTATCCCGTATTTAAAAGATGCAGTGATTGATTACAACAAAGACCGTTTTGGTGGTCAGTTAACCTTTAAGGCACCCAACTCCAAAGTACCGCGTGTCGGGCCGGATGCGTCCATTGAAGAGCGTATCGCTTATGTATTACAGGCAGAAATTAATCCGGGACTAGCAGGGCATGGTGGGAACTGTAGTCTGGTAGAAGTATTTGAAGATCCAGAACATGGTCTAACTGCTGTTTTACAGTTCGGTGGTGGTTGTCAGGGTTGTTCGGCCATTGATATTACATTGAAGCAGGGTGTCGAAACCACTTTACAGGCACATATCCCCGAGCTTGGTCGTGTGATAGACAAAACTGATCACACTCAAAATGCCGATGCTTATATGAAATAAATTGTTGTGCTATAAAAAAGCATTCTATCAAGGATGCTTTTTTATGCGTATTAATAAAATAAGATAAAAGTTAATAAAAAGCTTTCTCATTAACTTTTAATAATAAGAATATTTTGATAGTATGTGCGCAATATTACGGTTTGTTAATTAAATATAGGGTTTTGTAATGGCTAGAAGTCTTGTAAAAAGCACACTTTCATTGTCAATTTTGGCATCTATTTTGGTTACTAATCCAGTTTTTGCTGAAGAAGAGCAAAAAAAAGATGAAGAAGTTGTCAAATTACAAACTATTGTTATTACCGCAGAAGAACAAGTTAAGCAATCATTAGGTGCCTCAACCATTACAGCAGAAGATTTAGAACAAACACCTGTAGTGAATGATATTTCTGAAATTGTGCGTCGTATGCCGGGTGTAAACTTGACTGGAAATAGTGCAACAGGGCAGCGTGGAAATAATCGTCAAATTGATATTCGTGGTATGGGGCCGGAAAATACCCTAATTTTAATTGATGGAAAGCCTGTAACTTCTCGTAATTCGGTACGTTATGGTTGGCGTGGAGAGCGCGATACTCGTGGCGATTCTAACTGGGTTCCAGCTGAATCAATTGAATCAATTGAAGTATTACGTGGTCCGGCTGCTGCACGTTATGGTAACGGTGCAATGGGAGGTGTGGTTAATATCATTACCAAAAAAGTGACCAATGAAACTCATGGTTCCCTTGAAACTTTTACTAATCAACCAGAAAATTCTAAAGAGGGTTCATCTTATCGTGTTGGATTTAATTTAAGTGGTCCGATTATTAAGGATGTATTATCTTATCGCTTGTATGGAAATTATAATAAGACAAAAAGTGATGCTGCTGACTTAAATCCTTTAAGTTCATCAGGAACTCGGGCTGCGGGTAGAGAAGGTGTACGCAATAAGGATATTAATGGACGTGTTGCATGGCAATTCACAGATAATCAAACATTATTGTTAGACGCTGGTTCGAGTCGTCAAGGTAATATCTATGCTGGAGACTCACAAAATAGTAATAACGATTTTATAACCGATGAGATTCAATCAGCACTTCTTGGTACCGAAACTAATACCATGTATCGTGATAGTTATGCATTAACACATGAAGGAAAATGGGCATGGGGCGATACAAAAGTTTTGGCATCGTATGATCAAACTAAAAATAAGCGTTTACCAGAAGGTACAGCTGGTTCAGGAGAAGGACGGATTAACTGTATTGATGAATCCTGTAAAGAAACATCAACACTTAAAACATTTCGATTTAATGCAGAAGCCAGTATTCCATTTGAAGTTTGGAGACCACAAAATTTAACGGTGGGAGCTGAATGGGTAGAAGATGATTTTACAGATACAGCAAATACAACACAGGGTACAGATAGCTATGGTGAAGTATTGACTAGTGGTGACCGTAGTAAAATGGATTCCCATATTGCTTCTGCTTATCTTGAAAATAATGTTAAATTCACAGATAACACGGATGTTGTACTTGCTTTGCGTTTTGATGATCATAGTAAATCTGGAGACAACTGGAGTCCAAGTTTAAATATTACTCACCATTTAAACGATTATTTTACTTTAAAAGGTGGTATTGCTCGTGCCTATAAAGCACCGAATATGTATCAAAGTGCAGAAGGTTATTTATTAGGGACGCGAGGGAATGGTTGTCCAATAGGACTTTCTCAATGCGTATTACAAGGAAATGGCGATTTAAAACCGGAAACTTCTATTAACAAAGAAATTGGGGTTCAGTTTCAAAAAGATATTCTGAGTGCAAGTCTAGCATGGTTCCGTAACGATTATAAAAACAAAATTACTTCCGGTGAAACTGTTACACAGCAAGTCATTATTGGTTCAACAACATATAATGTCTTACTTTGGGAAAACATCCCTAAAGCATTGATTCAAGGTCTAGAAGGAAGTATTGGTCTAGATTGGGGAGATATCAGTTGGACTAACAACTTTACTTGGATGAAGGACTCTGTGAATAAACAAACGGGTAATCCTCTTTCAATCGTACCAAACTATACTATCAACTCAATTTTCAATTATAAAGTTACCGATAAGGCGGATGTGAATTTTGTTTATACACAATATGGCCGTCAAAAGCCGCGTCAATATGCAGAAACTGTGATTGAAAATAATAATGGTTTAAGTCAGCAAGAGATTAAAAGTTATGGTATTTTTGGTATAAATGCAGGTTATAAATTTACTAATAATTTTAGTGGACGTTTAGGTATAAGTAATGTCTTTGATGAGCAGAAATTGCGAGATACTACTGTAAATCAAAGTTATAATGAACCAGGTCGTGCTTACTATGCATCTTTAAAATATTCTTTCTAAGTTTATTCCAAAGCAAATAAAAAGTGATCTGATTATTCAGGTCGCTTTTTTATTGCTCCAATATAACATTCACCTCATCAGATCCATAAAACTGTTCCAAATAAAATCTGGCTCGATCCAATAAATAACCCTGATCAATGACTTGATTTAAAATGGGCATAATGAGTTGATAAAGTTCTGTTCTTAATAAGTTTTCATCGATATTAATATCTTGTAAGGCCTGTGCAAAAGTATCTTGTGCATGATGTTCTACCCAAGCATTTACTCCTGAGGCGATTTGTGCCTGAAGATAATCTGTCTGACGAATATGATTCCAGACTTGTTCGCCCATTGCCACGGTTTGGGGAAGATCTTCAATCACAATATAGTGTTGCAACGTAGATAAAGGGGCTTTTTTAATTTTGTGCCAAAGTTTTGCTTGTAGCTGGTAGAGTTTGTCATCATCAAGGTGCTGGTTAATGAGTTTTTCACTTAACTGGCTTAATTTGTTGAAATTTTTATGTAAATAAAGTCGCAGTGCATCATCGAAGGTGCGGTCAGTTGCGCGTTCAATGACAGATTTTCCCATTTTCATAAAAGAGCCGACACCTGGGATTTTTTTAGCCACCACGGATTGATCTACATAGTCTTGCAGGCTCTGCTGTACTAGATTACTGATCAGCTCAATATAAACAGGATTATGAACCAGTTGTTTGACTAATTTTTGACGATGTTCGGATTTGGAAGCAATATATTGCGCAATCTGGTCAATGGTTTCTACAGGTAAGACTTCTTCAATGGTTGTATGTTCATTATGCGGATGTTGCAGGGCAAGTGTAATATGCTGCTGGATTTGCTGAATAAGATGATCGGTGGCAGGTGTTAATAAAATTTGTTGTTGCAGTAGGGCAGTGATGTGCTGTGAACACCAGAGGTCAGTGATTTTCTGGGTTTTAAACCAGTCAAAAAAGCCCAATACTTCCTGAGTTACGATCTCACCTTGCTGTAATTGATTTTTAATAAAGGCGAGATGCGCTTCGAGTAGTGCTTGAGCTTTGCTATGCATAAAAATAAACCTGAATTAAAAGCGGTAGATTCGGAATCAATAAGTGTATCAATCATAAATTACAACTTCTTCATTTAACAGCAAAATATAAAAAGGTTATATGGGGCTGTATATATCGCTTTAATATTTTTAATTTTAGAAAAGATATAAAAAGGAGAAAAAAGGATATGTAATGTTTCTATCAAAAGAATAAATCTGGATAAGCACTAAACATATTTTGTTGAAAAGGTAGTTTTTGTCTAATGACAATTACCAGTAACACTCTTAAAATGATCAAACCTTTGCAAGTTACGGGAATTTTCATGTTAAGTGCTCAAGAAGCCTTACAACGTCTTAAAGCAGGCAATCAAAACTTTATTCAAGGTAAAGTCGGTTATAAGCATCTTTCTCATCAGGAACGGGCAGAATTAGCAGAAGACCAGAATCCTTTTGCCATTATTCTGGGGTGTTCAGATTCCCGGGTACCAGCAGAAATGGTATTTGATCAGGGATTGGGTGATTTGTTTGTGATCCGTGTAGCGGGCAATATTGTCGCGCCATCACAGGTGGGAAGTGTAGAGTTTGCCGCAGAACGTTATCAATGTCCTGTTGTGGTTGTATTGGGACATAGCCATTGTGGCGCAGTTCAGGCGACCATTGAAACTTTACAGAATCCAGATAAATTGCCTTCACAGAACTTAATGTCGATTGTGAATCGGGTTCGTCCATCGGTCGAAATCTTATTTCATACCGAACTCAAAAATGATATTGAGAAGTTGTCTAAACATGCGGTACGGGCCAATGTATTTGCATCGGTGAATCAGTTACGACATGGTTCGGCAGTGTTGGAAAAATTAATTGAGCAGGGTAAATTAGTCGTGGTTGGTGCAGAATATTCACTGGAAACGGGTGAAGTCACTTTTCTGGATTATTAAGTATTCATAATAAGTGAAAATTTTCATTAAAAAAATGCCAAGTCGACGGACTTGGCATTTTTAGATCAGAAATAGGGTTTAGTAGCTTTCAGGGACAGCATTTAAAAATTCACGGCGCGCCTGTTCGTTGCTTTTCAATTCACCTAAGAAACATACGGTACGCGTAGTTGATTGTTGTTTTCCTACACCACGCATCATCATACACATATGAGCAGAATCAATCACTACGGCTACACCACGTGCACCGGTCACTTCTACAATTGCCTCGGCAATTTGCTGGGTTAAATTTTCCTGAATTTGTAAACGACGCGCAAACATTTCTGTAATACGGGCAAATTTGGATAAGCCTAAAACTCGTCCTTCCGGTAAATAGCCAATATGTACCCGTCCATAAAATGGCAGTAGATGATGTTCACACAAAGAGTAAAATTCGATATTTTTCACCAAAACCATTTCCCGATTTTCTGAGGGAAATACGGCATCATTGGTGACTTCTTTTAAATCTTTCTGGTAGCCGGAGGTAAGGAAAGCAAATGCTTTTGCAGCACGAATTGGCGTGTCCTTTAAACCAGGGCGATCAAGGTCTTCACCAATGGCGGTTAAAATATCTGAATAAGATTGCTGCATACTCATTGTAAAATTGTACTTGGCTACTAATAACAAGTTGCGCATTGTAGCAGAAAATACAGCATTTGCCGTCTTTTAGTGCTTATTTTCCTTCCTGATATTTCGGATTTTTCTCGGCACGCTTTAATAAAACCAGAACAGCACCAGTGCCACCTTGATTCTCTGGTGCACTAACAAATGCCAATACATCACGATGCTGACGCAACCAGCCATTGACGCAGGTTTTTAAAATTCCTTCTGGACCTTTACCATGAACAATCTTAATCACATTTTGATTATCGTCTTTAGCCAGTTGGATCAGTTGTAAAACCGCAGTCCGCGCCTGTTCCATAGTACAGCCATGTAAATCCACTGCTTCAAACCAGCGTAATTTACCGGCTTTTAAATCTTCAAAGACACGATTTTGCAAGGTGGCAATGCGATAGCTTAAAAATGCCTGACTGGCAACCGGATTTAATAAAGCCTGTGTATCTGATAACACAGTATCATCAGTTTCAGTGGTGCCTTCGGCAGCAATACGCTTTGCCAGTGTTTGTGCATCAATTTTTTTTGTCTTTGCTATGCTTGTAATGGGAGCAAGATCATTGGAATCTATTTTTTTTACGCCCTGCATAGCATTGGCAAAAAGTTGGTGATCATCTTGCTGTTCAGCTTGAGCTTGTTTTGCGGAACTAAGTTTCTCAGGTTGCTTGCTAGTTTTTTGTGTTTGAGTGGCGGCTTGATCAGCACCAACTTGCTTTTTAAACTGCTTTAACAAATCAAGCTGTGCTTTGGAGAGGGAAGTATCTTTGCTCATAATGTGGGAAATATAAAACAGGTTTATTTAAGTCTAGTATAGTACGAAATGTGCAGTTGGTGGAAATCTAGTAAATACAGGTACATTCTTAAACTATTGTATTTTTATTTATACTTGTTGCAGTGCTTCACACCAACATGTTTGTTTGGAGTTATATAATCGTTTTAAAAATAAGAGCTTAAGTCAATCAAAAAATTTAAGAATTATTGCTAATTAGTCAAGAAATTATATTTAACTGAGATGGAAAACAATAGCAAATGTTCAACTTGCTATTGTTTATTTAAGTCAATTTAAATGACCTTCGGTACACCAAATAACCGATTCAATGCTTGCCCTGCATGGGGTTGTTTCATAAAACCTTCACCCACCAGAAAACGGTCAATACCGTGATCCTGCATAAACTGCACCTGTTCAGGGGTGCTAATACCACTTTCGGTAATGATCTGACGCGCTGAACCTGCCATATCTTTTAAGCGTACTGTGGTATTTAAATCGACTTCAAAGGTTTTTAAATTACGATTATTTACCCCTAACAAGCATTGTTGAGGTAATTGTAGTGCACGCTCCATTTCCTGTTCATTATGGACTTCAACCAGTACGTCCATGCCGTATGCAAAAGCCACACTGGCCAGTTCCTTTAATTGTGCATCGGAAAGGCAAGCCACAATCAATAAAATGCAATCGGCGTGCAGTGCACGACTTTCAACAATGTGGTAGGGATCGACCATAAAGTCTTTACGTAACGCTGGTAAGGCACAGGCTTCCCGTGCGATACGCAGATTATCATGATGGCCCTGAAAAAAATCGACATCAGTCAACACTGATAAACAGGCTGCACCTGCTTGCTCATATTCTTTGGCAATTTCAGCAGGATTAAAGTTTTCCCGAATAATACCTTTGGACGGGGAGGCTTTTTTGATTTCGGCAATAATCGCAGGAGATTTATGCTGTAAAGCTTTGGCAAAACCACGGGTAGGCGTTGCCTGTTTTGCCAGTTCTTCCAAATTGCTTAGGCTAAACTGTTTTTGTTTTGCCGAGATTTCTACAAATTTACGCTCAACAATCTTACCTAAAATGGTATTTTGAATATCAATGTGCATTATCAATTCCTGTTTAGTTCGATTGTTCCAGTTCTTTTAAGGTACGGGTAAACTCACCCACCACGCTCATTTTTTCCAGTGCTTGTCCACCATAAATAATGTCATGTGCCAATGCCACGCCTTGTTTATAGCTGTTGGCCAGACCTGACACATAAATGCCAGCACCTGCATTTAGTGCGATCATATTGGCAGCTTTATCACCGAGTTCGGATTTTTTCCGACCTAGTGCATCCTTGATCAGTTTTAGACTGGCTGTGGCATCTTCAACTGATAATCCGGTCAGTGTTTGCGAAGTAATGCCTACATCTTCGGGCACGATGTTCCATTCAGTGATTTCGCCATTTTTTAGCTCGGCTACACTGGTTGGGGCAGCTAGACTGATTTCGTCCAGTCCATCTTTGGAGTGTACGACCATGACATGTTCTGCCCCTAATTGTTGCAGCACTTCTGCCATTGGACGACATAATTCATCAGAAAAAACACCGATAACATAGCGTTTGACACCAGCCGGATTGGTCAAAGGTCCGAGTAAATTAAAGAAACTACGAATACCGAGTTCACGACGAGGTGCAACCGCATATTTCATGGCTTTATGATGATTAGGTGCAAACAGGAAACCAACGCCCATCTCACGAATACAGCGTTCGGTTTGTTGCATATCCAGATCCAGACGTATGCCAGCCTGTTCCAGTAAATCCGAAGATCCAGATTTACTGGATACACCACGATTACCATGTTTGGCAATGGTGGCGCCTGCGGCAGCAATTACAAAACTCGAAGCAGTGGAAACGTTAAATAAGTTTTGCCCATCGCCACCTGTACCAACGATATCAATTAAATGTGGAATTTCACTGACATCAATTTTAATGGCAAATTCCCGCATCACACGTGCCGCTGCGGTAATTTCGTCAATACTTTCGCCTTTCATACGCAGGCCCATCATTAATGCACCAATTTGTGCATCGCTGGCTTCACCATTCATGATGGTACGCATGACATCTTCCATTTGTGGCTGGGTCAAATGGATATTCTTGGTAATGTTATGAAGTGCTTGTTGAATGTTCATTTATGCATAAATCTCTAAAAAATTCTTAAAAATCTGATGGCCATGTTGGCTTAGAATCGATTCGGGATGGAACTGCACACCTTCGACAGGTAATGTCTTATGTTTTACACCCATGATTTCTTCCATTGAACCATCTTTTTCCTGTGTCCAGCAGGTGACTTCCAGACAATCGGGCAGGGTCGCCTGATCAATCACCAGCGAATGATAACGTGTCGCCGAAAATGGATCGGGCAAGTCGCTAAAAATCCCTTTATCCAAATGATACATATCGGACAGACGGCCGTGCATCACGGTTTTGGCACGGACAATATTGCCACCAAAAGCCTGACCAATAGATTGGTGTCCCAGACACACGCCCAATAATGGAATTTTACCGGCAAAATGCTTAATTGCAGGAATCGAAATGCCGGCTTCACTGGGTGAACAAGGACCTGGTCCAATCACTAGGTATTGCGGTTGCCATCGTTCAATATCATCTAATGTGACTTGATCATTGCGAACAACTTTTACATCTTGATCCAACTCGCCAAAATATTGCACGATGTTATAGGTAAAAGAGTCATAATTGTCGATCATCAAAAGCATGATATTGAACCTGTTTTTATGAAAAACTATTAAAGTGGCATTAGATAGATGCATCTAAAAACTTTAAACGAAAGAGAATTGAGTTGACCTCAATACAAATTGAGAGGCGTCAACAGCTTGTAATCATAACAAAAAATATGCATGACTTAAGCAATAATTTTATCTGTGTTTGAATTAAAGGATAAGTTTAGATAATTTTTTATTTACTGTAATATTTTGGTGCAAATATTGGTAAAAAAAGTTAATTTGCAACAAAAAAGTGCATAAATATGCGATGAATTTTAATTTATTATCCTTGTGTTTATATATGGTGCATTTTATTGTGTGGGCAGTATAATAGCAATCATTCAGTCTATCTAAAATATAATTTCTTATAAGGATTTCAATGTTTTAGATAAGGAATCAAAAGTTGGTATGGGTTTTGCTATATTACTAGCAACTGAAAAGCGCACTCACTAAGTGCATATAAATTACACTGGAGCATATTGCACATGTCAAATAAGGTTCTTAAATTAATCCAAGAAAGTGGAGCAAAGTGGGTAGATTTCCGTTTTACGGATACCAAAGGTAAAGAGCAGCATGTGACATATCCTGCCGATACCATCGACGAAGATACCTTTGAAGATGGTAAAATGTTCGATGGTTCATCTATTGCAGGCTGGAAAGGTATTGAAGCTTCTGACATGATTCTGCGTCCAGATGCAGAAACTGGCTTTATCGATCCGTTCTTTGCTGAGCCAACAGTTGTTGTGACTTGTGATGTAATCGAACCTTCAACTGGTCAGGGTTATGAACGTGATCCACGTTCTATTGCTCGTCGCGCAGAAGAATATTTAAAATCTACAGGCATTGGTGATACTGCATTCTTTGGTCCAGAACCAGAATTCTTTGTATTTGATGATGTGAAATGGGACATTGACATGTCTGGTGCGCGTTTGACAATCAATGCAGAAGAAGCTGCATGGTCAACTGGCAAAGAATATGATGCAGGTAACTCTGGTCACCGTCCACGTGTTAAAGGCGGTTATTTCCCAGTTCCACCAGTTGATTCTGGTCAAGATATGCGTGCAGAAATGTGTAGCAAAATCGAAGAGATCATGGGTGAAGGCCGTGTAGAAGTACATCACCACGAAGTTGCATCTTGTCAGATGGAAATCGGTGTAAGCTTTAACACTATGGTTCGTAAGGCCGATGAAGTACAACAATTTAAATATGTTGTTCACAATGTTGCACACCAATTTGCAAAAACTGCGACTTTCATGCCAAAACCATTGGTTGGTGATAACGGTTCTGGTATGCATGTACATATGTCAATCGCTAAAGATGGCAAAAACCTGTTTGCTGGTGATGAATATGCGGGTCTTTCTGAACTTGCACTTTACTTCATTGGTGGTGTGATCAAGCATGCGCGTGCGTTGAATGCGATTACTAACCCGTCAACTAACTCATACAAACGTTTGGTTCCTCACTTTGAAGCACCAATCATGCTGGCTTACTCAGCACGTAACCGTTCTGCTTCTATCCGTATTCCATACGTATCTAGCCCGAAAGGCAAACGTATCGAAGCACGTTTCCCTGATCCAGCATGTAACCCATACTTGGCATTTGCTGCCTTGTTGATGGCTGGTCTTGATGGTATTCAAAGCAAAATCCACCCAGGTGAAGCAGCAGACAAGAACTTATATGACTTGCCTCCTGAAGAAGAAGCGAAAATCCCAACTGTGGCACATAGCCTAGAAATGGCTTTGGAAGCTTTGGAAGCGGATCACGAGTTCCTGTTAAAAGGTGGCGTATTCACTAAAGAAATGTTAGATGCTTACATCGAATTAAAAACTGAAGATGTACGTCGTCTGAATACGACAACTCATCCAGTTGAATTTGATATGTATTATAGTGTGTAAATGGAAGCCAACGTGTAAAGGAAGCCCGCATTCGTGCGGGCTTTTTTAATGTCTAAAATTTCTTGATGATTTGATTAATTATTTATCTTTATCCATTTTAAAGATTAATAGATTTTAAATGTTGTTTAAGATGGAAAAGTAAAGGGAATACATCACTTGAAAAATAATTCGAAGATGTGATTTTTCGGTTAAACTAAAGCATGTTTTTTCCGGTAAGAAGATATGCACCATTTCCAGACCAGCAATGATCCTCATCAAAACCTGCCAACTGGATTAAGACAATGGTTATTGGCGGAAGGCTCTCTTACCCAGCAATTGACTCATCTAGCAAAAGGGCAATTTCATGTTGAGCCCATTGTCGAGCATTATCAAAAATTAAGTATGGTTGATGCCCGCTGGTTGGGTATGCCGCATCAGCATCTTGCTTGGGTGCGGGAAACTTATTTATATGGTTCACAGGCACAGCCATGGGTCAAAGCCAAAAGTATTTTTCCCATATTGAGTTTGCAGGCAAAGGCGAGAATTTTTAAGCATATTGGACGACAGCCGATCGGACATTTTCTATTTCAGCGCACTACACCGAAATGTCAGCGTAGAGTGATTTATCTTGACGAAGGCTGGACCCGACAGAGCTGTTATACTTGGCATGGCTGTAAATTTATAGTACAAGAAACCTTTCTGGCACAGTTTGTCGCCTTTATTGAAAATAGTTTTAAAAGCAGTTGATTAAACTCATTCGGACAACTCTATGACCACTCAAGTCGCAACCACCTGGCGTGAGCGTTTACAGGCTTATTATTATCTTTGTCGTTTTGATAAACCGATCGGAACCGAATTGGTTTTTTGGCCGACCATGTGGGCATTATGGATTGCCGCAAAGGGTATGCCTGATCTTAAGGTTTTAGTGCTGATGATTTTAGGCGTAATTTTTATGCGTGCAGCAGGTTGTGCCATCAATGATTTTGCTGATCGTAAAGTTGATGGTCATGTGGCACGCACCAAACAGAGACCACTTGCGGCAGGGATTATTCAACCGATTGAAGCCATTTGGGTTTTTCTGGTGTTGGTGGGTGCCAGTGCCTGTCTGCTGTTCTTTTTGCCCATTGAAGCTTTTTATTGGTCATTTGGTGCATTGGCATTGGCTTTTATATATCCTTTTATGAAGCGATATACTCATTTGCCACAAGTGTTTTTGGGTGCTGCATTTTCATGGTCAATTCCCATGGCATATGCTGCCGTTGGGCAAACTCCCGATTTAAGCTGTTGGCTACTGTATTTTGGCAATCTGGCGTGGACAGTCGCTTATGATACACAATATGCGATTGCGGATCGGGCAGATGATTTAAAAATTGGCGTGAAATCTACCGCAATTTTATTTGGTCGTTATGATCTACATATTATTGCTGCATTACAAATTTCTAGCTTGCTCCTGATTAGCTATGCAGGATGGCGCGAAGGCTTATTTCCCTATGTATTGATCGCCTTAGGTGTGGTTGCACTGGATTTTATCTATCAGGCCTGGCAAACCCGACATCGTGATCCACAGATTTGTTTCTGGGCATTTCGGCATAATCGTTGGGTGGGATTGGTGATCTGGCTTGGTATTGCCAGTGCATATTGGTCAATGGGATAGTGGATCTCGACTTACCTCCTTGATATTAATTACAAAGTGCTCATTACAAAGCACTTTTTTTATGGCTTAATAAAGATGCTTAACATGGAATAAATCGTGATGTAAGGAGTACAGCGATGTTAAATAAGCATTTTAATGGAATAAAAGTTTTTGCTGTTGCGACGTTATTATCTACTGTCATAGGATTGGCCGGTTGTAATTCCGATGATGATGACCAATATTCGGGTTATCAATATTATTCTTCCGAAGTTGCCTATAGTGCAGGGACAATCCCGACAGAAGCAAGCAAAGTCGATGTCATGACCTATCGCATGCCATATGTGACGGGGAAAACCGAAAAAGCCACAGCCATGATAATGTTTCCCAAAACAGAGCGTCCCAAAGATGGCTGGCGAGTGGTGGTCTGGGCACATGGGACGACTGGTGTGGGAGATGCTTGTGCACCAAGCAAAAATCCAATTGGAGATAATTTTTCAATACTGGCCAATAGTTTGTTAAAACTGGGTTATGTGATTGTAGCACCGGATTACGAAGGATTGGGTGAAGCAGGTATTCATCCATATCTTAATCTTGAAAGTGAAGCACAATCGGCCATTTATGCAGTTAAAGCAGTCAAAGAGAAATATGGTTCCCAATTAAAAGGTACGTGGATGTCTATTGGTCAGTCACAAGGAGGCCATGCGTCACTTGGCATTGCACAATTTGCTAATGATGATGTTGATTATCGTGGTGCAGTAGCCACTGCGCCAGCTTCTAGTCTGGGTTATATTATCAGTCAGGTTGTACCACAAGCAATTGCAGATTTGGAGACAAATGGAAAACGAGAAGTAGCAATTGCAGTCTATTCCGAACTGTTAGCTTATGCGGCTTATACCACAGTAGGGATCAAGGCCTATACCCCAACTTTTGATTATCAGACCTTATTTGAAAACCGTTCAGGATTGATTGCCGCTAATGCAGAAGGGACAACAGGTGATAATGGCTTGTGTCTGGGCGATATGATGACAAAATATCAGCAGGATATTCTGGCTTATCTGATTGAGAATCCGGAACAAAACGTGACGGATTACCCTGCATTAAAAGCAGATTTTCTTAGCAATACCACAGTCGCAAAATTTTTACAGGATTCGCAACCCGGAACCCAAAAACTGAATAAGCCTGTATTTGTGGTACAGGGTAAACTGGATATGGCTGTCCCATATCAGGTAACTCAAGCTTTGGTGAACAATTTAAATGCTTTAGGGACTTCTCCACAGGTGAAATTTGAATTGGTGGAAGGTGCAGGCCATACTCAGGCCATTGTGCAGCGTAATGACGAGATTGTAGCGTTTATTCAGGACATCTTGCCAAATTCATAGTGATATGGGGATACAGTGACATAACTGGCCAGAAATCGAGAGATTTCTGGTTTTTTTATGGCTTGATTTTAACTCACCCATTTATAACTTTTCTTATTCGGTATTGATTTGCGTAATTCCTGAACCGATGGGATGCTACAAAATCTATAGACTGTATAACCAGCTTCATTGAGCATTTTATCCCGAAACTGATCTTCTGCGACTTTATTTAAATGAGAGGGATCATCAAGTTCAATAATTGCGATGACATCACACTCTGAGTTGATTAATACAAAATCGGTGACTTTACGATTAAAGCGACTACGAATCTTATAATGATCATTGGTGATTAACGCACTAAATGCCACCTGACATAACACATCATTTTCCGGAAAAGCTCGTTTAAGCTGGGTAAACATTTTTTGTTCAAAGGGTGTCATTAATCTTCGAGAAAAGTATTGCTGTTTATATTTTAGTTTGTAGAAAAGAATAATGCCTAGAAAAAGTAGGCAGGGGAGTAGAAACCACATGATGCGCAAAATAAAATCACTTCTTAATAAAAAAAGCCCACTGATAAACAGTGAGCTTTTTTAGAATTTTGGCTCTCCCACCTGGGCTCGAACCAGGGACCTGCGGATTAACAGTCCGTCGCTCTACCGACTGAGCTATGGGAGAATGTGTGGGGAATTTTAGGGTCGAATCAGGAGAAGGTCAAGCATATTATGATGAAAATAGAATGAAAAAAGTTTGAATGTATTAAAAATAAACATTAGACAATTCAATCTATAACTTTTGAAATACTACCTTTTAGATCGGTAAGACCAGTGTACATAGAACGCATAGATTATCTTTGTTTTTATAAAAAAAGAATGAAGCATAAAAAAAGCCCACTGTTAAACAGTGAGCTTTTAGAATTTTGGCTCTCCCACCTGGGCTCGAACCAGGGACCTGCGGATTAACAGTCCGTCGCTCTACCGACTGAGCTATGGGAGAATGTGTGAAGAATTATAGAGAAATTTTATTGAGGGTCAAGTCAAATCTCTTAAAAAAGAATTAATTGTATTTTTTATCATCGCTCTTGATACTTCATTGACGTATCAGTTTGCTAGAATAAGGTTTGGGATAAAGTTTTATTGGCGGCATCAATGATGATAGGCTTCACTGTGAGAGTGAAGCTTGATATTCGCGTAGAAGGGTAAAACTGAAATATATACGCAGTCGAGTAATCGCGGTAAATTCTAAAGATAAGTCTTCGACTTTGGATTGATCAACTTGGCATGTTTATTCGATGATGCGCAAGGAATAAAGGCACATAAAAAAGCCCGCTAATGAAAAGCGGGCTTTTAGAATTTTGGCTCTCCCACCTGGGCTCGAACCAGGGACCTGCGGATTAACAGTCCGTCGCTCTACCGACTGAGCTATGGGAGAATGTGAGAGCGATTATAGAGAGATTTTGATAAGGGTCAAGCATTTCGCAGGATAAATATGTGATTTTGAAACTAAGTGTTTGTTTAATGAACATTAAAAAGTGGCTTTAATGCCACTTGGGGAACGTAAAGTAAGGAGGTGAAGGTCGAGGTTCTGTTTAAACTGGACAAGGGATTTGTTCCGATTCTGCCAAATCGGCTTTTGCATTCATTAATGCAGTGAGTTTAGTTCCAGAAATTTGCTGCTTATTCAGCACATCAATCGATTCGAGAATGCTTTTGATATGATGGGTTTGTAATGGAATATTTTCTGATTGAAAGAAATGGGCAATCACCGCATGGTCGATGCCAGCTTCATGTAACAACTTGATTTGTTTTAAGTTGCCTAAACAGTGTAGGTTTTGCTGAATATTCATGTCAAACTCCATTGCATGTTTATTGTTCAATTTATAATAAGCATTTATAGTGCCAGACATGTTGTGATTAGATAAAAATAGTTTGTTGCTTTGTAAGCCAGATTCAAAGTTGGAAAAAGTACATATAAATCAAAACAAGAAATGATTAAAAAACCCATGACACAGTGTTATGTATCATGGGCTTGATAAAAAGCGTAGGGTACTATGACAGGTTACGCTTTTTTCTCTGCTTCGATTGAAGCAATTGCTTCGTCTACACCTTCAATGGATTCGGCAGCTTTTTTGATACGCGCAAGCGCATCCACTAGAACTTCATCCGCAGTCGCGTAGGAAATACGCATATAACCGCCAAGGCCAAATGCATCACCTGGTACCACAGCCACACCAGTTTCTTCCAGTAACCATGCAGAAAATTCTGTGCAAGATTTTAAACCTTTAGCACGAATCAGTGGACGGATATTGGCGTAGGCATAGAATGCACCATCAGCAGGTAGACAAGTGATACCTTTAATGTCATTTAAGCCTTTTACGACCAGATCATGACGACGTTTAAACGCTTCAATCATTGGTTGTAATACATCTTGTGGACCATTCAAAGCAGCTTCCGCAGCAACTTGCGAAATTGAAGTCGGGTTAGAAGTCGATTGTGACTGGATTTTTTTCATCGCACCGATCACTTTTGCAGGACCAGCCGCATAACCAATACGCCATCCGGTCATCGCATAGGCTTTGGACACACCGTTTAATACGAACGTACGGTCATATAAGTCTGGTGCAACTGTTACGATGTTATAGAACTCATCTTCCCAACGGATTGGTTCATACATGTCATCAGATGCAACAAAAACTTGCGGATGACGACGTAATACTTCTGCCAACGCTTCAAGTTCTGCTTTGCTATAGATCATACCAGTAGGGTTGGAAGGGCTATTTAATACCAGTAAACGGGTATTTGGGGTAATTGCCGCTTCCAGTTGTTCTGGGGTGATTTTGAAGCGTTGTTCTTCACCGCATTTTACAATAACAGGTGTACCTTCAGCGATGATCACCATATCCGGATAGCTTACCCAGTAAGGTGCAGGAATAATCACTTCATCGCCTTTGTTTAATAAAGCCAATGCTAAATTAAAGAAAGATTGTTTCCCACCACAAGACACCAGAATTTGGTTGGCTTGGTAATCAAGATTATTATCACGTTTGAATTTTGCAATGATGGCTTTTTTTAGACCAGGCGTACCATCTACCGCAGTATATTTGGTAAAGCCATCGTTAATGGCTTTAATTGCTGCATCTTTAATATGTTGAGGGGTATCAAAATCAGGTTCACCTGCGCCTAAACCAATGACGTTTTTACCCGCTGCTTTTAATTCCGCAGCTTTATTGGTCACTGCAAGCGTAGGGGATGGTTTGATGGCATTGACACGATCTGATAGACGTACGTCCACGGCAGCATTCCTTCTATGTAGGGATTAAAAATGTATTTTAGAAAAACGAACAATATCTTAGCGCAAAAAGATCTATTTAGTCGTGTATTTATTACGCAAATCAGCAAAAAGTTTTAAGCCTAGTTGTGATAATTCACCTATCTGGCGAGAAAGTTGAATTAACCAGTATTGTTGCAGTCCAATATCATCTAATGCTCTGGATAATGAGAAAGGACAAGATAAAGTAGACTACAAGATCATAAACATAATGCTGCGCACTCGATACATAGTTTGCATTAAGATACATTCATCATGATGAGGAGTGGTTATGCGACATTATTCAAGTCCAAGCAAATTGTTTTTAGTTCGCCGTATATTGATGGCGAGTTTGAGTATTTTTGCTGTCGCATCGGTACAGGCTGCTTCACATCGCGTTAATGATTCACTTGTGCTGAATCAAACTCAAAATATTCATATCAGTACAACGATATCTGAGGTTGCACCGGCTGAAAATCATCGACCGAAAATTGCACTGGTGTTGGGCAGTGGCGGGGCAAGAGGTTATGCTCATATTGGTGTGATTAAGGTGCTGGAAGAAAATGGCATCACCCCGGATTTTATTGTTGGGACCAGTGCGGGCAGTATTGTCGGGGCATTATATGCCAGTGGTAAAACTTCAAAACAGCTTGAAGACATTGCGCTGGCATTAAAAGTTTCTGATGTTCGCGATTTTACCTTGAGTAAGCAAGGTTTTTTTGATGGACAGAAAATTGAGGACTATATTAATAAACAGGTGAATGTGCAGTCTTTGGAAAATCTGAAAATACCGCTTTATGTGGTGGCGACAGAGCTTAAGACTGGCAAGGAAATCGTTTTTCATGAAGGTAACACTGGCAAGGCAGTTCGTGCTTCTACCAGTATTCCCAGTATGTTTGTGCCAACGAAAATTGGTAATGAGGAATATGTCGACGGAGGATTGGTCAGTCCTGTTCCGGTTGATGTCGCCAAAAGATTGGGTGCAGATATTATTATTGCCGTCAATATTCTGGCAAAACCTGAATATACCGAAACCAGCAATATGTGGGGATTATTTAATCAGAATATTAATGTGATGCAGAATCGGTTGGCCTATTATGAAGCTGAACAGGCAGATATTTTAATACAGCCCGATGTGCGGGAAAAACAGCATGTTTTTTCGACCAAATCACGCAAGGAAACCATTGAAGCTGGTGAAAAGTCCACTTTAGATCACATTGATCGTATCAAGAATTTAATCGAATATCGTAAATTTCATATAGCTGATGAAAATGTCGAACAGTTCACAGGTAAACAACAGCAACAGTTTCAATATATTTCATCAAACTGAAATATTAAAACGCTAGTATCATAAATTATTAAAAAAATTTATAATTTTAAAATTCTTTAATATCAATGGTATAGTTGTTTTTGATGCGCTATTTTTGCTTAATTGGCGAAGTTTTGACGCTATTTGTCATATAAATGTCATAAAATAAGATAACACTACGCTTAATTTTACAATTGTTGCACTTTTATGACTGCACAAATGACACCTTCAAATCAAGAATCGACTCAACAAAAGTCTACCAATGTTCATGTAAAACCACCGAAGTTTTTTCTTCCGGTATTTCTTGCCATTATTCTGGGCACTTTGATTTATATCGGTGTTCAGGTTTCCAATGATCTTTCCCATGTGCCAGCATTACATCTTTATTCCGTTATTTTATTAGGCGTTGCACTTTTTATTGCTTTGGCCTTTGAGTTTGTTAACGGATTTCATGATACTGCTAATGCGGTGGCGACAGTCATTTATACCAATGCATTATCAGCACCTGTGGCGGTTATGTGGGCCGGCTTTTGTAATTTTCTTGGGGTAATGGTTGCCAGTGGTGCAGTGGCATACGGCATTATTGCATTATTGCCTGTAGAGCTGATTATGAATGTCAGCAGTGGTGCCGGCTTTGCAATGGTGTTTGCTTTATTGCTGGCAGCGATTATCTGGAATCTGGGAACATGGTTTTTTGGTATTCCGGCTTCAAGTTCGCATACCCTCATTGGTTCGATTGTTGGTGTGGGATTGATGAATCAATTGATCCATTCCAGCACAGGTGGGACGAGTGGGGTTGATGTGGATCAGATCATCAAGGTGGGTAAGGCGTTGCTGTTTTCTCCCTTGATTGGTTTTGCCTTTGCCGCAGTATTATTTTTCTTGGTGAAAATTATATTTAAAAAACAAATGGATTTGTTTAAGCCACCAGTTGGTAATACACCACCACCACCTGTGATTCGTGCAATTCTTATCTTTACTTGTACCGGTGTGAGTTTTGCCCATGGTTCTAATGATGGTCAAAAGGGTATGGGATTAATCATGCTGATTCTTATTGGTCTAGTGCCATTGGCTTATTCACTCAATAAGAATTTGGATCAAACCCATTTGCAGTCATTTGAACAGTTATCCAATCAGGCAGCTGTGGCAATTTATCCTGGACATGAAAATATCAGTGATGAACAGGCACGAACAATCATTACATCGTATATACAAACCAAAGAAACCAATGAACAAGTGATTCCTGCGCTGGCAAGTCTGACCCATCATCTGGGCGAGCGTTTGGCAAAATATCCGGATCTGAATAATATTCCTGAAAAAGAAGTCAGCGCATTCCGTAACGATATGTATTTAAGCACTACTGCATTTAAACGTCTGGAAAAAGCAGAGCAACTGCCTGCAATGACAATGGAAAATCAGGAAGTAGTAAAATCCTATCGGAAGCATCTAGATAGCTTTTTACAATACATTCCAACCTGGGTGAAAGTGGCAGTTGCATTGGCACTGGGGATGGGAACAATGGTCGGCTGGAAACGAATTGTGGTGACAGTGGGTGAACGCATTGGTAAACATCATATGACGTATGGACAAGGGATGTCTGCCGAGCTTGTGGCAATGAGTACTATTGCTGCCGCAGATGGTTTTGGTATGCCGGTATCCACCACGCATGTATTAAATAGTGCGGTCGCGGGGACCATGGTGGCCAATAAATCTGGGTTACAGATGTCAACGGTGAAAACCATCTTATCAGCATGGATTTTAACTTTACCGACTACGATTATTTTATCCGGTGGTTTATATTGGTTATTTTTACAGTTCGTTTAACCAGTGCATAATCTTATTGTCTATCTATTGGAGTGAGTGAGCCACAGAATAAGCCTGTTTATAATGTTATTGCTGTTCTGTGGTTATACTTCCCTTATTCTGCGATTAAAGAACACGATTAGGTGTTCTTTTTTTATTTGAACAGGGTTTTATGTAGATGCTACATTACAGATTAATTCCTTGAAGGAAATCTGAATGATGAAAAAAATATTTTTATCTGTATTGGCAGGTAGTCTTTCTTTTCCCGTATTTGCGTTTGATTTTCATGGTTATATCCGTTCGGGTGTGGGGTCGACAGATGAGGGGAAGGGTCAGCAATGTTTTGCCTTGACCGGTGCGTTATCAAAATATCGGCTGGGTAATGAATGTGAGCAATATTTAGAGCTGTCAGGTCAGCAATCGATTGCTCAGTTTGATGATGGTTCCACACTAAGCATCAATGGCATGCTACAGTTTTATAATCAATATGGTCATAGCCTGAAATTTGATGGGGAGTATGGATATACGCGTTTAAGTCAGATTTATCTAGAATGGAAGGATATAGCAGCCTTGAATGGTGCAAGCCTGTGGGGTGGTCGACGTTATTATAATCGTAATGATAGCCATATGTCGGACTTCTATTACTGGAATGAAAGTGGTACAGGTATCGGCATCGATCAATATAAAATTGGTGACTATAACCTAAGTTATTCATGGTCCAAACGTGATAATCAGGATCAGAAAAAAGATATTGATCGACATAATCTAACCCTGAAGGGCATCCAACTGACCTCTGATAATGAGCTGCAATTTGGCGTATCGTATTTGCATGATCATGATGCCAGAGATGGTTGGTCTTTGACGGCACAAAATATTCAATCGCATGTCTTTAATGGTAAAAATCATTTTATTGTACAGTATGGCGAAGGTGCTGGTATGGGACTTGGATATACAGGAGATACCAGTTTAAGTCGTAGTAATACGGCAATGCGGGTGATGGACATTGTCGATTGGGAAAGCCCACAATACCGCATGAATGGTCAGGCACAGGTGTTATATCAAAAAAATAACTTCACCGATCAACTAGATAGTAAATGGTTTTCTGCTGGCGTTCGGACGGCTTATATCATCAGTGATCATTTTAAAATTTCTGGTGAAATTGGCTATGATCAAATTAAGCAGGATCAACAACGCAATTTAAGTAAATTTACCCTTGCACCGACTTGGTCATTGAAAGGTACAGGTTATTACGATAGACCAGAGGTACGCCTGTATTATACTTATGCAAAATGGAATAAGCATGAGCAAGCATTAAGGGATCTGAACCTAGATAATGCCTTTTTAGGGGCTGATCATGGTTCAAATTTTGGTGTTCAGGTTGAACATTGGTGGTAAATTTTTTTTGCAATATTGATGAAATTAAATTTTGATGGGAAAAGGCTGTCTTAAAATCTTTCTTTGATGTAAGCCCATCTGTTTTTCCGGTGACAAATAGTACTCACCCTGTTTTTTACAGGGGAGAGGCTATCTGTTTCTAGATTTGGTTATTCAACAAGAGGGATAAATGACGATCATTATAAAAATGGTAAAGGAATGATCAGTGCTTGAGTGGGTGCACTAGCCGTAAAGTAAAATCCTAAACTAATAATTGTGATCAATTTGACTGAGAAGAGGAAATAGGTGCGTGCCCAGACTTGGTCATTTTCTGCTTTAAAGCCCATTAAACTTAAATAAATCCAATAGACGCATAAGACATTCAGGATTGCGGCATACCAGATATTTGCATAACCAAAATAATACAGCAGATTCATACATGCCATAAATAAAATGACATAAATCGTTGATTCTATTTTAGTGCGCTTGATAGAGCGTGCTACAGGTAAAATCGGAATATGTGCATTGCGATAATCATCAAAACGATAAATCGCAATGCCCCATGAATGTGGCATTTGCCAGAAAGCATAGCCAATCAACAGAATCAGGGCAGCATAATCAAATTGATTTGCGACGGCACAATAACCGATGACAGGAGGGCAGGCCCCTGAAATACTGCCTACAATGGTTTGATGAATGGTTGTGCGTTTTGTCCATAGACTATATAGCACCACATAAACAAAGAAACCGAGGGCAGCGAATAGAAAAGAATAGATATTCACCATAAAAAACAAGATGGCAAAACCTGCAAGACCAAGTACATTTGCAAAGATGAATGCGACTGGTACAGAAATGGTTTTTTTCACCAACGCCCGCGTACGCGTACGTTGCATTTTTTGGTCAATATCTTGGTCGATAATATTATTAAAGACGCAACCGGATGCCACCACAAGTGTAGTGCCAATGATGGTAATGATAAGGAGGGGGAGATCAACTTGGCCTTGTGCGGCTAAGAAGAAGCCGCCCAAGGTGGTAACGAAGTTACCAAAGAGAATCCCTGGCTTAGTCAGGAATAGGTATTGCTTTAACATGACAATCGTTTAGAGCATCATGTTAGCGTGTAGATAATTCATGATCCAGATAGAACCGACAAAAAGAATGGCAATTGTAAGGACTGTATAAATAAATGCAATAGTATCCCAGCGTTGTTCTTCAGAACCGTTCAGGTGCAAGAAGTAAATTAACTGTACTAGGACTTGTGCAATTGCAGTAATCGCAATTGTTGCCAACACAGCAGTTCCAGTCATACCTGACATCACCATCCCAAACGGGATGATGGTGAGAATAATAGACAGAATGAAACCGATTGTGTATTGCTTAGAGCTACCGTGCGCTGCACCAGGGTTATTTACATCATGACTCATGCAAGAACTCCTTTTAAGTAAACTAAGCTAAATACACAAATCCAGACGATATCAAGGAAATGCCAGAACAAACTTAAACACGCCAAACGACGAGTGTTTGGTAAGGTTAAACCTTGTGTCTTGATTTGATACATTAATACCAGCATCCAAACCAAGCCTGATGTCACGTGAATACCGTGTGTACCAACCAGAGTAAAGAATGCAGATAAGAAAGCACTTGTGCTTGGTCCATGACCAGAATGTACCAGGTGATGGAATTCATAGAGTTCCATCCCGATGAACGCTGCACCAAAAACAAAAGTAATGATTAACCATTTCAGTACACCACTTACATCGTTTTTGTAGCGCGCAAGCACAGCAAAACCAAATGTTACAGATGAGATCAAAAGTGCCATTGTTTCTGTTAAAACAAAACCTAATGAATCACCGAACAATTCTTTTGCAGTCGGTGTGCCTGGTGGCACATGGCCACTCAGTACAGCGAAAGCGATGAAGAGTGTACCAAAAAGTACAAGGTCACTCATCAAGTATGTCCAAAAACCAAAGACGGTAATAGGCGTATCATCATGGTGATGATGATCATCATGTCCGTGGTCGTCGTGATGAAGTACTTCAGCCATCGTCTTAGTCCTTCTTCAAATGTTTTTCGAGTAATGCAAAACGCTCATTCTCGATACGCTCTACTTCAGCAGCAGGTACATAGTAATCTACTTCTTTGGTAAATGAGCTACGAATGAATGAAATGATAGCAGCAACAAAGCTAACAACCACTAACCACCAGATATGCCAGATCAATGCAAAACCTAATACAGTCAGGATCATTGCGATGATAAAGCCAGCATAACGGTTGGTTGGCATGTGAATATCGGTATATTTTGCAGGACGTTTGTATGCAACACCATTTTCTTTGTCTGACCAGAAGCGATCAATACCTTCGCCTTCAAGCTCGGTTGCAAAGTTATAAAATGGCGCAGGAGATGAAGTAGACCATTCAAATGTACGGCCATCACCCCATGAATCACCTGTGTAGTCGATGGTTTGTTTACGTTTCAAGAAACCAACACCAAAGGTGAGTAATAAGCACACAACACCGATTGCCACCAATACAGCACCAATCATTGCGATGTCCAGAAATGGTGTCCAGTCTGGGTTGTCATAAGTATTCAAACGACGTGTCATACCCATGAAACCAAGGACATACAGTGGCATGAATGCAAAATAGAAACCAAAGAACCAGAACCAGAACGCAACTTTGTTCCAGAACTCATCCAATTTCCAGCCAAACATTTTTGGCCAGTAGAAGGTGAGACCAGCAAAGAAACCAAATACCACACCACCAATAATCACGTTATGGAAGTGAGCGATCAGGAATAATGAGTTATGAACAAGGAAGTCAGCAGGTGGAACCGCCATCAATACGCCAGTCAAACCACCGATACCGAAGGTAACCAAGAAGCCCATAGTCCAATACATTGGTGATGCAAAAGTAATCTGGCCACGATACATCGTGAATAACCAAGAGAACATTTTCACACCAGTTGGAATGGCGATAATCATGGTCATGATACCGAAGAATGCGTTGACATTCGCACCGGCACCCATAGTAAAGAAGTGGTGAACCCATACAACCAGCGATAGAATGGTAATTGCAATAGTTGCATAGACCATTGATTTATAACCGAACAGAGGTTTACGACTAAACGTAGAAACAATTTCAGAATATAAACCGAAAGCAGGCAATACCAGGATATATACTTCTGGGTGACCCCATGTCCAGATCAGGTTCACATACAGCATTGGACTACCGCCAAGCTCATTGGTGAAGAAATGGAAACCGAAGTAACGATCAAGTGACAACATTGCAAGCGTTGCTGTAAGCACAGGGAATGTCGCAATAATCAACACAGACGCACACAGGGTAGTCCATGTAGATACTGGCATATCCATAAGCTTCATGCCAGGCGCACGCATTTTAATGATGGTCACAAAGAAGTTAACACCAGATAGCAATGAACCTAGACCAGATAGCTGTAATGCCCAGATATAATAATCTACACCAACGCCCGGACTATATTGAACACCAGACAGCGGCGGGTAAGCCAACCAACCTGTAGCAGCAAATTCACCCAGTACCAATGATGCCATGACTAAGCCAGCACCACCCACAAATAGCCAGAAACTCAAAGAGTTTAGCAGTGGGAATGCAACGTCACGTGCACCAATTTGTAATGGCACTGTAATGTTCCACATACCCACAACCAGACCCATGGCAACGAAGAAGATCATAATGACGCCGTGCGCAGTAAAGATCTGATCGTAATGGTCTGGATGTAGATAGCCTTCACCACCAGGACCTGCGAGGAAAAGCTGTAAACGCATCATCAGGGCATCTGCAAAACCACGTACCAGCATGATGACCGATACAATGAAATACATGATACCAATGCGTTTATGGTCAACTGTTGTAAACCATTCTTTCCACAGATAGCCCCAAAGCTTGAAATAAGTAACCGCACCAAGAACCAGAATTGCGCCGAGGATCATAATGACCATCGTCACAAGTACAATCGGTTCTTGAGGAATTGCTTCGGGACCTAATTTACCGAATAAAAAAGACATATTTTATTCTCCCGCTACAGCAGTTGCAGTAGCTGTATCTTCGCTTGCAGTCGCTTCAACTGAAGGTGTTGCTTCATGAGCCACTTGCTCGTGAGATTCTACATGTGCTTGCCCATGTGCATTATCACCATGATAATTACTCATATAAGTATTGATCACAGTTTTAAATAGATCAGGCTGCACAGAAGAGTAGTACGTCACAGGCGTAGGTTTGCTTGGATATGGCGTCATCGCTTCTGCCTTAGCTAATGCTTCAGCATCACCTTTACGTGTCGCTTCTTTAACCAGTGCTTCGATTTGATGCTTAGAACGGTCGCCATCTTTAAGGGTCGCCAATTCAGCTTGGTCTAACAGACCTTTTTGAATTGCAGTTGTACCTTTATCATCAACAACAACTGTATTGCCTTTGCCTTCTTTAATGGTTTGTACCCATTGTTCAAATTCAGCTTGTGTCACACTATGTGCTTTAAAGTGCATTTGAGAGAAGCCATAACCGCTATAGTTCGCAGAGAAACCGCGATATACACCAGTATTATCGGCAATTAAGTGTAATTGAGTTTGCATACCTGCCATGGCATAGATTTGACCCGCCAACTTTGGAATGAAGAATGAGTTCATTGTAAAGTTAGATGTTACACGGAATCCAATCGGCTGCTTTTCTGGGAAGCGAACTTCATTGATCGTTGCAATATTTTGTTCTGGATAAATGAATATCCATTTAAATTGCTCAGCAATAACTTGAATTGTTAAATCTTGCGATGGATCCTGCGCACGAGATTTATACGGATCGTATTCGTGCGAACCCTTCCAGGCAAGATAAGCCAAGAATGCAATAATTATAATAGGAATACCCCATACTACAATTTCAATTGCAGTAGAGTGAGCCCAATTTGGCTGATAGTCTGCATCTTTATTAGCTTTACGATACTTCCAACCGAACCAGATTGCCATGATGATCGATGGAATAACAACAAGCAGCATCGTATAGATTGCTGTCATCATTAAACCAGAAAGACCTTCTGCAACTGATCCCTCAGGATTGAGAAGTACAATATCACCACCACAGCCGGTTAAGACTGTAGCAGCTGTTAATAAAGACAATACAGCTAATGTCGTTTGTCTCATGATACAACCTCGGTGAAGAGACCCATTTAAATAAATTATGGGATAGCGATTTGAGTGCTGCACGTGTGAATAAGGAAAATCCTTAAGCCTATGTGGCACCGCTACGTTGTAGGGCATTATGCCTGATTACAAGCAACTAAGCTATAACAAAACTTACGAAAATCCGGCAAAAAGAGAGAGCTAAATCAGACGATTATCCAACATTATACTTTAAAGTATAATGATTGATATTTAAAAAATTGTAAATAGTTATTATAAATCAATATATTATTTGTATTGGTAAAATATTTTATATATGGTTATATTATATTTAAAAATATTATATAAAATAATATTTTAATAGAAGCAAGCAGGTTTTATCATCATTTTATAGGCTGTGGCGTGTGTCACATTTTTTACTTATATTTTATTATAAAGTATTTGAAATCAAATGATTAGGTGCTATCAATGGTTGAAATTATGTTTTGATAAATATACATTGGATTTAAGTTAAAATAAAAAACCCTAAATTTGATAGGGTTTTTTTGTAAAATTGCTTGATTGGTTATTTTTTGTCTATTACCACTGTTCTTGCTAGACGGTCATGCAGCGCCTGACGTTTTTTGCCAAAGGCAAATACCCAGTCAATCAAGGAAAAGATAGGGGTAATAAAATAATTCAGGATAATAAAGCAGATGCTACGTAGCAAGAAGCTGCGGGTAATATTGACAGGTACTTTGGTCGTGGCATCAACAATTTGAATCCCTAGCACTTTTTTACCTATACTCTGACCAGTCTTATGTAGCAAAATTGCCTGTAACACCAGCATGGCAAGAATATAACCTGCCATGGCAAGCCAGACACTTTGTGGTACTAACGCCAATACCTCATAAGATAACTGATTGGCCTGATCTACTTTATCCTGACCAATTAAGGTGAAGATTTCACCCTGAAGTTTTGCCACCTGAGCTTTTTGTTCAGCACTCATAAATGCGGTACTAAATAAACCTGCCGGAATCCATAGGCAAAGATCGATAAATTTTGCAAATGCACGTTTTGAGAGTGGCGCTAGGGCAGCAGGTTTTTTTTCGATGGCTATTTTTGCTGTTGTGGTATTTTGTTCAGGTACTGGATTGAATGGGGTAGATGCAGGTGCTGCTTCGGCAGTTTGGGGTGCTTCTGGATAATAGTATGATTGTCCTTGTGTGACTTCGCCCACTGTTTTCCATTCGGTCATGCCGATATGCCAAATTAAATCTGTGAGAAGAACTTGTTGGCTCGCGAGCATTTGATTGAGTTGCTCGACAGTGTAAGGACCTGCTTGCTGGTTATTTCTCGCCAAATAAATTTGCATCATTAAATCTCAAAAACAGATAAAAAATAAAAAAAGACCCTATGTAATATAGGGTCTTTTGGGAAAATAACAAGTCTTATTGGTTATTGGCTTTTTCTTCTGCGAGGAAGAACCATGTATCTAACACAGAATCTGGGTTTAATGACACGGATTCGATACCTTGTTCCATGAGCCATTTTGCCAGATCTGGATGGTCTGAAGGACCTTGTCCACAGATACCAACGTATTTACCGGCTTTACGACATGCATGAATCGCCATAGACAATAATGCTTTTACGGCTGGATCACGTTCATCAAATAAATGTGATACGATACCGGAGTCACGATCCAGACCCAGTGTTAATTGTGTCAAATCGTTTGAACCAATAGAGAAACCATCGAAATGTTCAAGGAATTGTTCAGCCAATAATGCATTGGTTGGCAATTCGCACATCATGATGACTTTCAGACCATTTTCACCACGTTTTAAACCATTTAATGCCAACAGTTCAATCACGCGTTTTGCTTCGGCAACTGTACGCACGAAAGGAATCATGATTTGAATATTGGTTAGGCCCATTTCGTCACGGGCTTTTTTCAAGGCGCGGCATTCTAGTTCAAAACAGTCACGGAAGTTATCAGAAACATAACGACTTGCACCACGGAAGCCCAGCATTGGGTTTTCTTCTTCTGGTTCGTATAATTTACCGCCAATCAGGTTTGCATATTCATTGGATTTAAAATCAGACATACGCACAATGACAGGTTTGTCGGCAAATGCAGCAGCCAGTGTAGCGATACCTTCAACCAGTTTTTCAACATAGAATTCAACCGGAGAAGAATAACCGGCAGTACGTGCAGCAACGGCAGCACGAGTTTCACGTGGCAAGCTATCGATATTGATTAATGCTTTTGGATGCACACCAATCATACGGTTGATGATGAATTCCAGACGTGCCAGACCAATACCAGCATTTGGAATTTGTGCAAAATCAAAAGCACGATCCGGATTACCGACATTCATCATGATCTTAAATGCAAGTGAAGGCATGGATTCGATAGAGTTTCGTTGCACCTCAAAATCCAGCGCACCTTCATAAATAAAGCCGGTATCACCTTCGGCACATGAAACTGTTACTTCCTGATCATCTTTTAATACTTCAGTTGCATTCCCACAACCAACAATTGCTGGTACGCCAAGTTCACGGGCAATAATTGCTGCATGACAGGTACGACCACCACGATTGGTAATGATGGCAGCAGCACGTTTCATGACGGGTTCCCAGTCTGGATCTGTCATGTCAGATACCAGTACATCACCAGGTTGTACTTTATCCATTTCTTTGATGCTCGTCACGATACGGACTTTACCAGAACCGATACGCTGACCGATTGAACGGCCTTCACACAGTACATTACCTTTTTGTTTAAGCAGATAACGTTCCATTGTGCCAGCAGATTGACGGCTTTTTACAGTTTCTGGACGCGCTTGTACGATGTAAATTTGTTGATCATCACCATCTTTGGCCCATTCGATGTCCATCGGTGCGCCATAATGTTGTTCAATGATCAGTGCTTGTTTGGCAAGTTCTTGTAATTCATGATCATTCAAAGCAAATTGTTGGCGATCTTGTTTTTCAACATCAACGATTTCAACGGAACGACCCGCAGCGCCATCTGTGGTGTAAACCATTTTCTTATGTTTAGAACCAAGATTACGACGTAATACCGAATGTTTTCCTGCATTCAACAATGGTTTTGAAAGATAGAATTCATCCGGGTTGACTGCACCCTGAACTACCATTTCACCCAGACCATAAGAGGCGGTGATAAATACGACATCACGGAAGCCTGATTCGGTATCGAGGGTAAACATTACACCCGCAGCACCTGTTTCTGAACGGACCATACGTTGTACGCCGGCAGAAAGTGCCACGATGTCATGGTCAAAACCTTGATGGACACGGTAGGCAATGGCGCGGTCATTATATAGAGATGCAAATACTTCTTTAATTGCAATCAGAACATTCTCAATACCACGAATGTTCAGGAAAGTTTCTTGTTGTCCAGCAAAAGATGCATCGGGTAAATCTTCTGCTGTTGCTGATGAACGTACTGCAACAGAAATATTGGGATTACCATTTGACATTGCAGTAAATGCATCACGAACTTCTTGTTCGAGTTCTGGAGTCAGTGGTGAATCGACGATCCATTTACGGATTTTGGCGCCAGTTTCTGTGAGTGTTGCAATATCATCAACATTTAAGCTTGCAAGCTCTGCTTGAATTTTGGCTTTTAAACCACTTTTTTCAAGGAACTCACGGTAAGCGTCGGCAGTAGTCGCAAAACCACCAGGCACTGATACTCCAGCATTGGAAAGATGGCTAATCATTTCACCTAAAGAGGCATTTTTTCCACCCACCCGTTCAACATCATGTTTGCCTAATTTTTCCAGACCAATAACGCGTGCTTCCAAGATCGTTACTCCACTGTGATGTAAGTAAAAAATTTAAAAAAGTTTAAAAAGAACGTGTAGACATTATATCAATACTATTCATGAATAAATTGCCAAAACGAGCTTTATGTGCCTATATTTTAGCCGATAGTAGGCGACAGATTTTCAACATGTGTTTACTATAAAGATTATGTGCCATTAAGACAAATGTTTAAGGTGAAAAAAAACATGTCAGAAAGTAACTTGATTCGCCGCAGTGTATTTTTTATTTCCGATGGAACAGCCATTACAGCTGAAACCTTAGGTCATTCTTTATTGGCGCAATTTCCAAATGTTAAGTTTGATATTCATATCAAACCGTATGTGGATTCGGAAGAAAGTGCCTTAAATGTTGTGCTTGAAATTAATAGCACCGCAGCCAAAGAGGGCAATTTGCCACTGGTCTTTGATACCTTGGTTAATCCTGTGGTTCGGGAGATTATTAATACCGCCAATGCAGTGAATCTGGATGTGTTTGAGGGGCTGATCAGTAAGATTGAAACCGAGCTAGATATTAAGGCTACAACTTTAGTCGGACAGACCCATGCGGTGATTGATTCTGAATATTATAAAGCCCGTATCGATGCGGTGCATTTTGCCTTGGATAATGATGATGGGGCACGTACCCGACATTATGATCAGGCAGATATTATTTTGATCGGTGTCTCTCGTTCTGGTAAAACACCGACCTCTATTTATTTGTCATTACAATTTGGTATTCGGGTGGCAAATTATCCATTAACGGAAGAAGATCTGGATGACAATCGGTTACCTGCAGTTTTAAAGGCTCATAAACACAAGCTGTTCGGTTTGATGATTGATGCAGAACGTCTGGTTGCTATCCGTACCGAGCGTAAAGCCAATAGTCGCTATGCCAGCTTTAGCCAGTGTCAAATGGAACTGCGTGCTGTAGAAGGGATTTATATTTCTGAAGGGATTCCATTTTTAAACGTATCTGAAATGTCGATTGAAGAAATTTCTACCCGTATTTTACAAATGACTGGTTTAAAACGCCGGATTGGTTAAAACAGATCATATCCAAATGAATACTATTGAAAACACTGCCAGTCATAATTGGCAGTTTTTAACGAATGAATCGGTTTAAATGGATAAACTTTGTAAGAACGATTAAAACTTGGGCTGCTAAATATTCTCATTTTCAGCTAAACTATGGGCGTTTTCGTGATTCGACCATAGGAATCCATCATGCATATTGCTGCCCAACATCAGCCAAGTCAGATACAATTGAATGATCAGGGAAATTTAAAACATTTCTTAACCATTGAAGGTCTGAGTAAAGACACGCTCCACAAGATTTTAGATACCGCACAAAGTTTTTTTGATGATAATAATAATTTAATTACGTCGCCGTTACTCGAAGGGCGAACTGTAATGAATCTCTTTTTTGAAAATTCCACCCGTACCCGCACTACATTCGAAGCCGCAGCAAAACGACTGTCTGCTAATGTTTTGAATATTGATATTGCTCGTTCCAGTACCTCTAAAGGTGAAACCTTAAGAGATACCTTGTGGAATCTTCAGGCGATGGCTGCGGATATTTTTGTGGTACGTCATTCTGCTTCTGGTGCAGCACATTTTATTGCACAGACAGTTTGTCCGGAGATTGCCATTATTAATGCTGGTGATGGGCGACATGCCCATCCAACGCAGGCCATGCTGGATATGCTGACCATTCAGAGGGAAAGCCATAAACCTTTTTCCGATATCAGCGTAGCAATTATTGGTGATATTAAGCATTCCCGTGTTGCCCGTTCTGATGTTGCTGCCTTGCAGACATTAGGTTGTAAAGATATTCGTGTGATTGGTCCGCGTACTTTATTACCAGTGGGTTTTGAAGAATATGCCCCTGATGTTCAGCTATTTACCAATATGGATGAAGGTGTAAAAGACTGTGATGTGATCATTGCACTACGTATTCAGAACGAACGGATTGATTCTCCGGCATTATCTTCCCAGCAGGAATTTTATAAATTATTCGGTTTGGATGAACGGCGTTTGGCATTGGCCAAACCGGATGCGATTGTCATGCATCCTGGTCCGATGAATCGTGGTGTTGAAATTGCCTCCAGTATTGCTGATGGTACGCAATCGGTGATTCTAAAACAGGTCACCAATGGTATTGCAGTACGTATGGCTGTGCTTGCTTTATCCATGCAAGGGCAATTGCAAGCACAAGGTTTAATTGACGCGTTGGCGATTTAGACGGTTTAAAGGATAAGATGACATGAGCAATATTGTAAAAATTGAAAATGTACGTGTTTTAAACCCGGTAACGCAGACTGATCAGGTACAAACAGTTTATCTGAACGAAGGCAAAATTGTTGCTGAAACTGATATTGATCAAGCGCAAATAACGCGTGTAGATGGTACAGGTAAATGGCTAATGCCGACCATGCTGGATCTGTGTGCCCGGTTACGAGAACCAGGCCAACAACAACATGGTACTCTAAAATCGGAAGGTCATGCTGCTCGTCAGAATGGTATCTTACATGTCATTACGCCACCAGATAGCAAACCAATCGTGCAGGATAATGGTGCATTAATTCAAGGTCTAAAAGAAAAAGCCTTAAAAGATGGTGACATTTATTTACACATTATCGGGGCACAAACGCAAGGTCTTAAAGGACAGCAACCGGCTAATATGGCTGGGCTTCAAAAGGGTGGCTGCATTGCGGTTTCCAATGCCAATGCAGCCTTTGCCGATGATGATGTGGTTATTCGCACATTGGAATATGCAGCAGGTCTGGGACTTAAAGTTGTCTTTTATGCAGAAGAACCTGAAATCGCCAAAGATGGCTGTGTACATGAAGGCTTTATTGCGTCACGTCAGGGACTACCGATGATTCCGCCAATGGCAGAAACAGTGGCAATTGCCAAATATTTGCAAATGATTGAAGCAACGGGTGTCAGTGCGCATTTTGGTTTGTTATCCTGCGGTGCTTCGGTTGAGCTTATCGCACAGGCAAAAGCTAAAGGTTTGCCTGTCACAGCCGATGTAGCAATGCATCAACTGCATTTAACCGATATCATTATTGATGGTTTTAATTCATTGGCGCATGTTCGTCCTCCATTACGATCCGAACAAGACAAGATTAAACTGCGTGAAGGCGTCAAATCAGGCGTTATTGATGCAATTTGTACCCATCATGAACCTTTGAGTGCTTCTGCAAAAATGGCACCTTTTGCTGAAACTGAGTCTGGTTTTAGTGCTTTTGATAGCTTTGTTGCTTTAGGCGTACAACTGGTCAAAGATGATCTATTAAGTCCTTTGCAATGGGTGGAGAAAGTCACCACACAAGCTGCAAAAATCTTTGATCTGACCGAAGTTTGGCAGCAACAGTCGGGCTGGGTCTTGGTAAATCCAGAACAACAATGGGTATTGGATAAACATACGATTTTATCGAATGGTAAAAATACACCATTATTGGGTACGCAATTACAGGGTAAAGTTGAGCAGGTTTTTAGTTAGATCATTATTTATCGAGTGAAAGTTAGGCAATTATCATGTGGAAGATGAACTTTACTTTACCTTGCCATGATTTTTGCCTATGATGTGCAACCACAACAATGCGCTCATAGCTCAACTGGATAGAGTACAGGTCTCCGAAGCCTGTGGCGTGGGTTCGAGTCCCGCTGAGCGCACCACTTCTTTATTTTACCTCATTCGATATTGTATTCTAAGTCTTGTAAATCAAATGAAATTTATAGAGTAGTAGCTGCCTAATTCCATTGTTTTCCGAATGCCTTCCTTTTCTATGCACAATAATCTGATTAAGAATAAAAACGAGTGCATATCATCTATACTTCAAACAATATAACGCTGATCTTTATGATTCATGGTGATCACCAGATTTAAAATCACGGCACCGATAAGTGAGATCAATAATAAATGAATGTCCATAAAAAATGATGAAATAAAGAGAATTGATAAATCCATGATCATTTGGAATTTACCGGCAGAAATTTTGTAGTGTTGTTGCATATATAAAGCCAGTATATTGATTCCACCTAGACTGGATTTATGTCTAAATAAAATTAACAGTGCAATTCCGATTAAAAGATTGGCAATGATTGCTGTATAGAACGGATGAATCATTTGGATATGGATAAAGTGCGGAGTAATTTCAGTAAATAGATAAACTAATCCAATCGCAGCAATGGTTTTGATGACAAAATTAAGCCCCATTTTTTTATAGGCCAAATAAAAGAACACACTATTCACCAGAAAAAATAGAAGACCAAATTGAATGTGTGAGATGTAGTGTAATAGCAGTGCCAATCCCATAGTTCCACCCATCATCAGACCAGTTTGTTGAATAAGATTGAGGGCAAAAGACAAAATAAAGGTCCCTGTTAATAACGCCAAAATATCTTCAAGGGTGGAATGCGGCATAACCACAGGCCGATTTTCACTTTTAATGCGAGTAGCTGGATCTGAAACAGGGTGTTGTGAGGATGGAGGATTCATACTTGATAACTTAATTCGATAAAAAACTATTTTTACCCATACCGGTTAACCGGCATGGATACTGAGAAGAACAGGTACTGATCTTATAAATATTCTTTTTTGACCACATATTTTTCTTGCGTCAAAGCATTGAGCAGAATATCCAGATCAGATGCACTTTTTAATTCGATATCTACGCTGACAGCACTTTCTTTGGCCCGACTGGCAGCAGCAAAACGCTCATGTCTGAGTTCATAGATATTGCCATTATATTCGGCAATGATGGCGGTTAAACGCGCCAGTGCGCCGGGGTTATCCGGTAATTCCACCCGGATTCGTACAATTCTTCCGGTTCGGGTTAAATGGCGTTGTAGCACTGCGATCATCACCCGCGTATCTATATTCCCGCCAGATAAAATGACGCCAACCTGACGTCCTGTAAAATACTGTGGATAAGCCATTAATGCACCAATACCGATAGCACCAGCACCTTCACACACGGTTTTTTCCACATTCAATAAGAGGGCAATGGCTTCTTCGAGTGTGTCTTCATCAACAATCAAAATATCATCTACATACTGATTAATAATTTGCTGGGTCAGTTGCCCCGGTTGACTGACGGCAATGCCCTCGGCGACTGTAGATGTTGCGCCTACAGGAATATTTTGCTTGCCAAAACAACGTGCAATTTCGGAATAAGCTGCTGTTTGTACGCCTACAATTTTGATGTCGGGGCGTATTGCTTTGGCAGCAATGGCAATACCGGAAATAAGCCCACCACCGCCTACTGGCACAATAAGGGTATCTATATCCGGTCTGTCATTTAAAATTTCCAGTGCGATGGTACCTTGACCTGCAATAATATCCGGATCATCAAATGGGTGCACAATGGTCATCTTTTTTTCGATTGCAAGACGCTGCATTTCCAGTGCGGCTTCATTGAAGTTTTTACCATGTAGAATCACATTTGCACCAAATTCTTTTACCCGTTGAACCTTAATATTGGGTGTATTTTCCGGCATGATAATTGTGGCATTACTTTGGGTTTTTTGTGCATGATAGGCCAGTCCTTGTGCATGATTACCTGCCGAGGCTGTAATGACACCTTTTTCTTTTTCTTCTGTAGACAGGCTAAGCAATTTGTTTAATGCACCGCGTTCTTTAAATGACGCAGTAAATTGCAGATTTTCAAATTTGAGATAAAGCGTGGTATTTAACTGTTTGGATAGTGTTTCTGAAAATAAAAAAGGGGTTCTGACCACTGTATTATTCAGGCGTACAGCAGCAGTTTCGATGTCCTGTAAAGTAGGAATAGACGTACAGATGTGCTGTGACATAAAAACTCCGTAATTAACACGATTTGCCAGTTTGGGGGAGATTAGCCATAAGTCAAGCAGATCAAAAAAATCTACGTGCTGATGGAAATAAGTGGATAAAATCTATAATAATCGTGTTTAGGGAAATATTATTTTAATTTTCTAAAAAAATTAAGAAAAATGGATCAATATTTCTTAAAAAGAGCTATATGTAGAATTAATATTCTAATATAGTATGAGATAGAGAATGCGATTTGAGCATCAGCACATGCTTTCTTGCTTTTTCATCTTTCTAACAGGAAATATGGCGCCAATGAAATTCCAGCTCGATAAATATGATCGTATTATTTTGGATATTTTACAAAAAGACTGTACCCGTTCCATTGGGGATATTGCTGATCGTGTTGGTTTAAGTAATACGGCATGTTGGCGTCGAATCCATAAAATGGAAGAAGATGGAATTATTCGTGCCAAAGTGGCATTACTCGATCGTAAAAAATTAAATATTAATGTAATCGTAATCGTTTTTATCAAGACAGCACAGCATAGTGTTGAATGGATTAAGAATTTTCATGATCATATCAACAGCATAGATGAAGTGATTGAGGTTTATCGCATGGCAGGTGAAACGGATTACCTGCTTAAGGTCGCTGTTTCCGATGTGGCAGAATACGACAAAGTCTATAAAAAATTAATCCAGATTTCCGGTCTGGCCGATGTCAGTTCCAGTTTTGCCATGGAGCAAATTAAATATTCGACAGAATTACCATTAAATTTCTTTTAAAATGATAAGAAATCAATGCAATGCATGACTGCGCTTAAGCAATATGTCCAGCTGGTATAGAGAGATCCTGTGAGGTCAATAGGGCAGTTGAAATTGCAATTTGAATGGCCTGAATGTGCTGGGCTAAATCCATGGTTGCTGGTGATACGATACCTGAACCGGAAAATGCCGGAACATGAATAAAGCCTGCGCGCACTTGTGGTGCATGCTGCTGTAAATAATGCATGACATTATAAAATACATGGTTACAGACAAATGTCCCGGCTGTATTGGAAATTTCACAGGCAATCTGCTGTTCCCGAATGGCGTGTAGCATGGCTTTAATGGGCAAATTACTGAAATATGCCGCAGGACCAGTCAACTGAATCTTTTTATCAATGGGCTGTTGACCTGCATTGTCGGGGATATTGGCATCATCAATATTGATTGCAATTCGTTCCAGAGAAATAGCTGCACGATTTGCAGCAAGTTCCAAACAGATGACGAGTGTGGGCTGCAATGTTTGTAAAGCCTGTAAAAGTGTTTGTGATGCCCGATGAAATTCGCAGGGTAATTGTCGTGCATGTACGACATGGTGATGGATTTGCCATTGATCCAAGGCCTGTGCAATGGTCCAAGAAGGATTGTGCTGATAGGTATCAAAGGCTTCAAAACCAGTGACCAGAACAGTAGGTGAGGGCAGATACATGGAATTCTCGAACAATTTTTCTAAAACTAAACAGAAAAGAATGATTAAGCCTCAATATTGATCAATCCATGTGATTACACAAGTAAAACCAATAAAATTAGCAAAATCTATGCCATATGGGTGTAAATATATTTATTTACTATAACAAGCCATTTATGGATAATTTATCTATTAAATTATAACTTTTTAAAAAATTATTCTAATTTTATCCTTATAAAGTAAAAAAATTAAAAATCAATTTTTTTAAATTGTTCTATTCTCAAATTGAAATCAATCTGAAATAAATTTTTTGGTACTTTTATGAGTCATATACATACGCAAGCCATTAATGTGGGCAGAACGCCGCAACGTTTTGATGGATTGGTCAATACCCCTGTATTCCGTGGATCTACAATTCTGGCCAATAGTTTTAAAGAATGGGAACAGACCAAACAAAACGGCGATTTATATCGAAATTATGGGCGTTTTGGTACGGCAACGACCAAGTCTTTTGAAAAAGCAATTAATGATTTGGAAGGTGGTGCCGGTTGTATGGTATTTCCTTCTGGTTTATCTGCCTGCACGCATGCATTAATGGCATTTGTGAAAACAGGTGATCATGTATTGATTGCCGACAATATTTATGGTCCGACACGTAATTTTGCAGATCATGTTTTAACGCGTCTGGGCATTACGGTTGAATATTTTGATTCAACCTGTTTAGCCGAATTACAACAAAAGATCAATGCAAAAACCAGTGTGGTATTTATCGAATCACCCGGATCGATCACTTTTGAATTTAGTGATGTGGCTGCCATTTCGGACATTAGTCACCAATATGCAGCGAAGGTTTTGGTTGATAATTCATGGGCAACACCTTTATTTTTTAAACCGCTTGAACATGGTGCGGATGTTTCCATTCAGGCTGTGACCAAATATATCGGTGGGCATTCTGACCTTTTGATGGGCACTGCTACCGCAAATGCTGAAAGTTTGGATCAGTTAAATCAAAGCGTACATTTTTTTGGCGAAACCACCAGTCCGGACGATTTATTTTTGGCTTTGCGTGGGCTACGTAGTTTGGCAGTACGTTTAAAACAGCATCATGACAATGGTATCGCTCTAGCACAATGTCTAGCGGCTCATCCTGCGGTTGATGTGGTATGTCATCCTGCATTGCCGAATAGTCCTGATCATGCTCTCTGGCAGCGTGATTTTGCAGGGGCTTCAGGGCTGTTTTCATTTTATCTGAAAACACAGGATCCAGCATTTGTTGAAAGTTTCTTTGATCGTCTAGAGTTTTTTCATATCGGCTTATCTTGGGGTGGCTACGAAAGTTTAGTGTTACCTGTAGGCAAACCTTATCGTAGTACTTCGACTTTACCGAGCGATGGTTATCTGATTCGTATCCATGCCGGACTGGAGCACGTTGAAGATTTGAAGGCCGATTTATATCAGGCATTGGATCAGGCTGCCAACGCGATATAAAATTGTTTTAACTGTTATGCTAATTGTTTTTAGTGTTCTTGCAAATTGGCATGAAAATTGTTTGTTTAAAGTAGATCTTTTAAGCGGATACAGACTGGTTAAAGAATATGAGTTTATTGTTATTTATCTTTTTAAATAATGATTTAAATATTAATTCTGTGGATCTGGAATGGAATACGGTCATTTTTTATTGACTTGTAAGTGTTCCATACAAAAAAGATTTAATTTGAAAACAACAGCTTTCGGAGGTTTAACAGGCTTATGTATTATTTAGATCAACAGCGTTCCTATAGCACTCCGATGGTGAAGAAAAGTGTCATTTCAACGGTTGCACTTGTTCTGGTTGGACATTTGGGCGGTATCTGGTTGTTGAGTAATTTTCGTGCACCTGAATTGGTCATTCATAAAAAAGAACCAATTCAAGTGCATTTTGTCAAAATTCCTGCACCGTCTACGCCATCTGCACCATTACCAGCTCCGCCGATACAGGAACTTAAACCTGAACCTCAGCAAATACCTAAACCTGAAGTAAAGCCTAAAGAAGTTAAAACTGAACCAAAGATAGAAACACCACCTAAAAAGGTTGAAAAAGTTCAATCTGTCAAAGAGATGGTCCAACCGAAAAAAGTGGTACAGCAGCAGCCGGTAACAGAACAGCATCCAGTGATGCAGACGATTGATGCGACACCGGTAGTAACAAACACACAGGTTCAACCTAAAGAACCCGTGGTTGAAAAAGTGACGTCTCCAACCCCAGTCAATCAACCTGCTGTAGAAGTAAGTAAACCATCTGCGTCATTGCCTGTATTTAAAACTGTCGAAATCGGTGGGACGCAAGGGGTGCAATGGAGTCGTCAACCAAAGATTTCTTATGAACCCGATGCTTTAAAAGGTCAAAACCGTATCGTTGTTTTACAGATCGAAGCCAATGAAAAAGGTGAGATTACCAATGTTCGGGTGATGCAAAGCAGTGGTGTAGAGAATTTAGATCAAATCGTTATGCGGGCAGTACGTAAAGCGAAACTTAAACCTTATGTGGAGGGTGGTGTCACTTATCCAGTAAGGGCTCAGCAGCCATTTCAACTTATCTGATCGAAACTGGCAAATTTTGGAGTAAGGCATGGATTTTTCAATATATTGGCAACATTCTGATGTGATTAGCAAAAGTTTGTATTTTATTTTATTTATGATGTCGTTGATATGCTGGAGTATTTTTATTCTACGCTTAAAAAACACGCGCACACTTCAGAAAAAAGTCTCATCGCAACTTGAGCAAGCCATTGAATCAATCAAGCCTAAATTATCTGCTTTAACGATTGAACAACGTAAATCTGTTGTAGAGCAAATTTTACTGCGTCAGATTGCCGAAGAAAAAACAGCAGCAGATAAAGGCATTTCGGTGTTGGGTACGATTGCTTCTTTGGCACCTTTTGTTGGTTTGTTCGGGACAGTATGGGGAATTTTCCATGCGTTGGTGTCGATTGGTCAAAGTGGTCAGGCTGGTTTGGCACAAGTCGCTACGCCAGTGGGTGAGGCACTGATTATGACAGGTCTGGGACTGGCAGTCGCGATCCCTGCTGTGTTGGCCTATAACATCTGTGTACGTGCCAATCGACGTTTATCGCATACCTTACAGGATCAGGCGCATGTGTTATTGATCGATACGATGTTGCATAAGTGAACCGAAAACTGATGTTTATACGGTTTAACAGCTGAACAATATTTGCTTGGAGAATACACATGGGATTTCAACTTGGTGAAGAGCATGATGGTGGAATGAATGAAATGAACCTGATTCCGCTCATCGATATTATGCTGGTCCTGATGATTATCTTTCTGGTGACGGCGACAGTTGCGAATCCTTCAATTCCGTTGACATTGCCCAAGACCATGGCGGAAATACAAACACCACCGCCCAAACCCATTACGATTAGTATTAATGCAGAGGGTGAGGTGGCATGGAATGATCAAATTATTGGTCTGGGCGAACTTGAACAGCGATTTGAACAGGAAGCTCAGGCTGCCGAAAAACCGACGGTACAATTGCGGGCAGATAAAGACTCACGTTATGACATGGTTGCACAGGTCATGTCCCGTGCCAGTGCGGCAGGCTTAAGTGATATTGCCTTTGTGAGTGAAAATTAATGACGAGTCTTGGATTAGAGGCAGCAATGCAAATGCAGCATAGTAAATTGATTATTTTGGGTTCCGGCCCCGCTGGTTACAGTGCGGCAGTTTATGCTGCCCGTGCCAATTTAAGCCCGACCTTAATTACTGGATTGCAATTAGGCGGACAATTAACCACCACCACCGAAGTGGACAATTGGCCTGGCGGTATCGCTGGCTTAACTGGGCCGTTATTGATGGAGCAAATGAAGGCGCATGCAGAACGCTTTGGAACAACATTTGTTTATGATCATATTCATGCAGTAGATCTTAGTGGACCTCCTTTTATCCTGACAGGTGATGCCGGTCAGTATAGTTGTGATGCCTTGATTATTGCGACAGGTGCAACGGCACAATATCTGGGTCTGGATTCCGAACAAAAATTTATGGGACAGGGTGTCAGTGCCTGTGCAACCTGTGATGGGTTCTTTTATCGCAATCAACATGTCATGGTGGTTGGCGGTGGTAATACAGCGGTAGAAGAAGCGCTGTATTTATCTAACATTGCCAAACATGTCACGTTGGTACATCGACGTGACAGTCTGCGTGCGGAAAAAATCTTACAGGATCATTTATTGGAAAAGCAGCAGCAAGGAAAAATCTCCATCATCTGGAATCATCAGGTCGATGAAGTGTTGGGGGATAATACGGGTGTCACAGGTGTGCGCTTAAAGTCTACACAGCACGACGGTACACAGGAAATCATGTTGCAAGGTGTGTTTATTGCCATTGGACATAAACCCAATACAGCAATATTCGAAGGGCAACTGGATTTGTGTGACGGCTATATTAGAGCAAAAAGTGGTATTGCCGGAAATGTTACGGCCACATCGGTTGAAGGTGTATTTGCTGCCGGTGATGTAGCAGACAGTATTTATCGTCAGGCAATCACTTCGGCAGCATCAGGCTGTATGGCAGCATTAGATGCCGAAAAATATCTAGATTTGCTAGAAGATCAGATTTGAATGATCGCGCAGGATTGTGATGCAGCTGTAATAAATTTTTAAGATTGATATTCTGATTAAAAATAGGACTAACCACATGATTGGGCATGATTTTTAATCAGGAAAAAGTAGGATAGAAAAGGTTGATATGAAAATTTCACTGCAAAGTAGCCCCGATTCGGGCATCAGTTTATTTGTTTTGGTTGATGTTGCCCAACCAGTACCGGCCTCACTGAGTGATCAGATTCCCGGTCTGGAACGTATTGTCAGACAGGCAGTATTTAAGGCAGATTTTAATGATGGTCTGCAACTTTATTCTGAACAGGGCTTGTGTAATTTATTGGGTTTGGGAAAAATTGATGAACTTACTCCCCAGAAACTGGCAAAAATTGCACAAACTATTGTAAGCGTGACTCAAAAAAAATATCAAAATATTGATGTCGATATCAGCGCCTTACCAGAGCAATTTCATTACTCCTTTGGACTCTATCTGGCACAGGCAGCTTATCAATATCATGCCTTTAAGTCAGAGAAAAAAGAGGCATTATTGTCACAGGTTCAGCTGATTGCCAGCAATTCCACTTTGGATGCTGATCAGCTAGCTTTTTTAAATGCGGTTATTTCCGGACAAAATTTCGCACGGGATTTGGGCAATTGTCCACCTAATATTTGTGCACCTGAATATCTGGCAGATCAAGCACTTGAATTGGCAAAACAGTATCCGGATTTGTTAAAAGTCACTGTATTGGAAGAGCCGCAGATTGCCGAGTTAGGCATGAATGCATTTCTTGCTGTCGCACAAGGTTCTGCCCGTCCGGGTCGTATCATTACCTTGGAATATTGTTCAGATCTACAACAGGCTCCTGTGGTTCTGGTCGGTAAAGGGGTGACCTTTGATTCGGGTGGTATTTCACTTAAACCGGCTGCGGCAATGGATGAAATGAAATATGACATGTGTGGCGCAGCATCTGTACTGGGAACCATTCGTGCATTATGTGAAGCAAAATTACCGATACATGTCGTGGGAGCGATTGCCAGTGTGGAAAATATGCCATCCGGCAAGGCGACTCGTCCTGGAGATATTGTCACGACCATGAGTGGTCAGACTGTTGAAATTCTGAATACAGATGCAGAAGGGCGTCTGGTGCTTTGCGATACGCTGACGTATATCCAACGTTTTAACCCGGAACTTGTGATTGATATTGCAACACTTACCGGGGCATGCGTGGTGGCTTTAGGTAAAGTCTTGAGTGGATTATTTTCTTCAGATGAGGTGCTGGCGCAGGAAATTATGGATGCGGGGCAGCAAAGTATGGATCGGGTCTGGCGAATGCCGGTCATGGAAGATTATCAGGAATTGCTGGATTCTCCATTTGCTGATATTGCCAATATTGGTGGACCGCATGGTGGTTCAATTACTGCTGCATGTTTCTTGCAACGCTTTACCCGTGAATATCGCTGGGCACATCTTGATATCGCGGGCACAGCATGGTTATCCGGTCCGAATAAAGGCGCCACAGGTCGTCCCGTTCCTTTACTCATGCAATTGTTAAAAAATCGCGTCAAAGTGTAAAGATGTTGATAAAAAGCCCTATTTAGATATAAGCAATAGGGTAAGTGATATGCAAAAAAGGATACAGCATGCTGTATCCTTTTTTATCTGTACCAAGAAGACTTGTTTAATTTTTACTTTAAAATTGAATCAATATTAAAGCGCTTGAAAGCCCCAAATTCCTTGTCAATCGAAAAGATTTTTCCCGGTATATGCTGGATGGCCAGACTATTTGTGGCTTCCAGTGCTTCAGGATGGGCTTTTTCATCAAGTGAGCCCCATAGATAGATTCCAGCACCTGTTTCTGGAATATTCCAGCCAATGTCGACCAACTGTTTTTTAATTTTCTGTCTGAAAGGGGTAAATTGTGTGGCCAGTTTTAAACAATGTGCAGGATAGTCACCACTCGCCAGTATCTGTGCGACTAGAGCATCGGTGAGTAATGAGTTTTGAATTTCACCAACTGATTTATACAATAAAATATGTTCAATGGTTTTTTGTTGTGCCGCAATATAGCCCGAACGTAATCCTGGCGCGATGGTTTTGGAAAAACTACCGATTTGAATGACTCTGCTTAATTGATCAAGATTTGCCAATCGGGTGATATTAATCATCTGGGATTCAGGCAATAAGTCCCCAAAACTATCATCATCAATAATAAAGAAATTATACATTTCTGCCAATTTAAGCAATTGATGGGCTTTATATACCGACAAACAACTGGATGTCGGATTTTGCAGGATAGAACTCATGAGAAATGCTTTGGGTTTGTATTTCTCACAAAGTGTTTGTAACACTTCTAAATCGGGACCATCTTCTAATCTAGGGATGCGATGAATATTTAATCCACTTGCCAGTGCTCTTTGTTGATGTATAACTGAAGTCGGATCTTCAATAAAAATTACTTGGTCAGGGAAAAAATGCGACCAGAGAATCAGATGTAAGGCATCGGTTGCGCCATTGGTGGTAATAATTTGATCTGCTGTGACTTGAATACCTTGTTGTACAAGTTTTTGTTGTAATTGTTGGCGTAAGGGCAAGAAACCTTGTGGATTGGCATATTGACTCAAACGTAATAGGGTGTTGCTATCTAATTGTTTGAGCGCATGTTGTAATAAATCAATGCCTTGTTGCTTATATAGGGATGGTTTGAGAGGAGAAGACTGCTCGGAAATATCATTCTCATAGAGAATATTTTGCCAAGCAGAAACATTGCTTCCACGCTGCATCCAGGGTTTGACAGGGGATTGTTGCGGTTCATTACTTTGTGTTTTCTGGACATAAAATCCAGAACCTCGACGGGCTTCAAGATAGCCTAGAACCACCAGTTTGTCATAAGCACGTAATATGGTTTCATTGCTGACATTCAGTGTTTTTGCATATTTTCGAACTGAAGGTAAGCGCATACCGATGCTTAATTCGCCTTTATTGATTTTTTCCATAACTGACTGAGCAATTTGATCAATTAAGGTGTCTGAAAGATACATCGGATTATTCTCAAGTGTATTGGTATAAATAATAGGGATAAAATATTCAATAAAAAACTGTATTGGTGCAGCTGCACTGTGAGTAAGCAAAAAATGACCTCAAAAAGAACATAAAAACTTTGCTTATTTATAGTCTTAATACGGTTTTCATTGTGGGAAACTACTATATAGAAAACTGTATTATTTTACAATTTAATTTTGTTATTTTGCCCCGTTCTCCTATAAGTTAACAGCTCACTATATATAAAATTGTTTGCAAAAAAATGAATATAGATATATAAAAATTGTTATGTTAATTGTTCTGCTAAGTGTTATGGTTTTGTTGCAAATTAACTGAATCATCATTTACAAAATTTGATACTATAGCGGTTAGTTGAAAGTTTTGTAGAAGGAATTTAACCATCTTTCTTTGAGAAGAAATGAAAAGTGTTCCATACAGAATCCAAAAAATGTGCTTACATAAAGCCAACATGGAAACACTCACTCGTGTGGGGTGCATTAGCAATGGCAATGGGGTTGCCTGCATATGCAGAAACAGCAGCTACGACGACAAGTTCTGTAGCGGTAAAATCATATGCAATTCCAGCTGGACCACTAGCAAACACGTTAAGAGAAATTTCTCGTGTCAGTGGTCAGACAATTCGTTTTGAAACTGCGGATGTTCAGGATGTTAAAGCACCAGAAATTAATGGCAGCTTAGCAACTATTGAAGCGGTGCAACGTGCGATATCGGACAGTGGTTTGACGATGTCTACATTAGCAAATGGAACAATTCAAGTCCACGTACATATGCTTGGTGCAATTACTGTCACAGCAACACGTAGTGAAGCCGAACAGGGATATAAAGCCTCTCGTTCTGAAACTGCAACACGTAGTGGTGCAGACCTTAAGGATGTTCCTCAGGCAATTACTGTTATAACGGCTAAAGCTATTGAAGATACACAGGCCCAATCTGTACAGGATGTATTACAAAATGTCGCCGGTGTAATCACCCGTTCTAGTGCACAAGGTACACCAAGTTATTCAATTCGTGGATTTACTCAGACCAGTACACTGTCAAATGGTATTGACGATCCTTATGCTAGCAGCAGTAATGTCGCCGGGATTGATCGGGTTGAAGTGCTGAAGGGACCACAAGCAATTTTGTCAGGTGCCAATACTTTAGGTGGTGGTGTCAATATTGTTGGTAAGAAACCAACAGCAGAACGTATCCGCGATGTTACCTTATCGTATGGTACACATGATGACAAAACTGGTAGTTTGGATATTGGTGATGCGATTACCCAAGATAAAAAACTAAGTTATCGTGTGGTAGGTTCTATGACACGGCAGGATCATTCAGAGGCCGGGTTTGATGGTCGTGAAGCGAATTATGCATTGGGCGAATTACGCTGGAAAGATGATGCAACTGATGTGACAGTAGGTGCTTCTTATGATGATTCCTATATTCCACAGAATTATTATACTTTTGCACTTACCGGTGGTGTGCAAGAGATTCCGGCCATGCGTCTTGGTAATGCGCATGATGGTATGAAGATCGAAAGCGAACGCTACTTTTATAATCTTGAACATAGCTTTGCACCGTGGGTTACGGCGGTTAGCCGTTTGCAATATTCAAAAACCGAACAAGATATGAATGTATGGGGTACACAATTTCCGATTAGTACCGCGAATATGATCATGAATATGGTCAATTCCAATAGTATCATGAATTACAAAACGTTGAGTGGCGATCACTATTTACGTTTTGATTTTGATACAGGATTGGTGGGACATAAATTATCTGCCGGGATTAACCACTCACAAACTAAGATAAATACATTAAGTTATTATTCTTCAAGTTTAAGTGCAGCACAGGTCCCTGTCTATCAGGACGAGCAATATAATTTCCCAAATCTTCGCGGGTCCGATACTTTATATTCAGACTATAAAAGTAATTCTAAACAGTATGCTTTTTTCTTACAGGATCTGATCAGTCTGGGCGATTGGCATGCTTCTCTTGGTGTGCGTCATACCAATTATATTAGTGAACCAAGTTCGACGTATTATTATACATCGCAAAATACCACTACAACGACCAAGAAGGAAACAGATAAAACCACCTTTAATGCTGGGTTGGTTTATAACGTTACGCCAAATACTTCTGTCTATGCCAATTATTCAGGTGGATTCTTACCGCAATCACCGATAGCAACATATTGTAGTGGTGGTACAGATTTCCCACCAATGGAAACTGAGAACAAAGAAGTTGGTGTGAAAGGTGAATCACCAACAGGTGGTTTATCATGGGGATTGGCAGCTTATCAATTGGATCAAACCAATGTATTGCAATATAACGCTGCTGAGCGGTGTTATGACACGCGTAAAGCCAAACGTATAAATGGTGTGGAATTAGAAACATCAGGCCGTATTTTACCAGGTTGGAATGTACTGTTTAATTATACTTTTGCGGAAGCTAAAGATGTTGAAGTGTCAACTACGTATTATGCGGCACAACCTAAACATCAGTTAAATGTGTTTACGACCTATGATTTTCAGTCTGAACGTCTAAAAGGGTATGGTTTGTCACTGGGTGTAAATGCATTTTCGGATTCGCGTTTAGGTACAACTGCTGCTGCAACCGCGATTCCGGGTGGCGCACGTGTAGATGTCGGCGCTTCTTACCAACATAACAAAGACTGGTCACTGCGTTTGGGTATCAAAAATGTATTTGACCGCACCTTGTATGGTTATTCAAGCTCTACGTTGTATGTGCCTGTCTATGATGGTCGTACAGCAACCTTAACATGGAAATATAGTTTCTAATCTTATGTAACTAATAGAATTTTCAGGTTTTGCTGGGCCAGTACAGTAAAGCCTGAAATTCAGTGATAGATGAAAAATCATGAGCTCTAAATTAAAAAGTGAATATCGACCTAGTATATGGCAGTTAATCAAACCATATTGGACCTCCAAGCAAAGTTGGAAAGGATGGATATTACTTACGCTTCAACTAATTCTAATGTTTACCATCACTTATGTTGCTGTCTGGGCAAATAAACTGGATGGTGCTGTTGTTGATGCCATGGTCGAACGTAAATGGGACGGTTTATGGCAAGTCATTCTTATGGCAATGCTGGCGGGTTTGCTATCGTCTATTTTATTTTTGGTGAGCAGTTTTCTGGTCGGTGAAAGTTTGCGTTATCAATGGCGTAGTTGGTTGACCCATTACTTTATTGAAAAATGGACACGTTTTCATGCCTATTACAGTATTGAACGTGATGGTAGCGTCGATAATGCAGATCAGCGAATCTCAGAAGATATTGAAAAATTTATTGAATCCACACTGACTTTAGTCATTGGACCAATACGAGTCACAGTCATGGCAGTTTCATTTACCATGGTTTTATGGAGCTTATCTGGTACTTTGGAATTCAGTATGGGCGGGTATGACTTCGCTATTCCCGGGTATATTGTATATATCGTCTATGCTTATTGTATTGGTGATCTATTAATCACCCACTACACTGGACGGCCATTGATTCAGTTGTTTAATAAGAGACAAACAGTTGAAGCCAATTTTCGTTATTTGGGCATGCAACTTCGAGAAAATGCGGAACAGATTGCATTTTATCATGGTGGTGATAGAGAGCAGCAACGTTTACTGTCGTATTTCGAAGGCATTAAAGGCAACTGGCGTAGCAGGATTGCAACGACAGCTAAAATGATGTTTGCCCGTAATGTGTATGATTTACCGAGTACGTATTTACCAACATTGGCGGCGTTGCCTCGTTATTTGTCAGGTGCTATTTCTCTAGGTGATGTGACCCGGATTGCCGGAGCGTTTGATCGAGTAAAACAATCCTTGGCTTTTTTCCCGCAAGCGTATGTAAGTTTTGCTGAATGGAAAGCGGTAAGTGATCGATTAAGAAATTTACTGGCAGCAATCAATAAGGCAACAGATGAACATGCAGATGCAGCAAATATTGCCACCATTTCAACTGAAAAGCCTGAAATTTACTCTTCGGGTCTGACCTTAACACGTCCGAATGGTCAACATATCAATACCACCACAGCAATTCGTATTCAGGCAGGCGAAAAATGGCTGATTCGTGGTCCATCGGGGGCTGGTAAAAGTACGCTGATTCGTGCAATTGCAGGGATTTGGCCATATGGTCAGGGGGAGATTTCTATTCCTCAACATCAAGAGCTGATGTTTTTACCACAGCGTAGTTATATTCCAAACGGTACCTTAAAAGCAGCGTTATGTTATCCAAATGACAGAAGTAGTTTTACCGATCAAGCGTGTATTGATGTACTGAGTCAAGTCAGACTAGAACATTTAACTTCCCAATTATCGCAGGAAGATCGCTGGCAACAAAAATTGTCCGGTGGTGAGCAACAACGTCTGGCTTTTGCCCGTGCACTATTACAAAAACCGGATTTCCTATTTCTGGATGAGGCGACAAGTGCCATTGATCCAAAAACTGAGCAAGTATTATACACCACGTTGCTTGAGCAATTACCAGATAGTGCCTTGATTAGTGTGGCACATCGGGAGTCTCTGGAAAAATTCCATGGTCATATTTTTGAGTTGGATGCCGAACAGGAAAATTAATCTGTGAATCATCAATGTAGTACAGGACTGAAAATGGCGTTGTTATCACACAGCTTGAAAATAGGTAGTTTATGCCTGGTCATGAGTTGTACAGCCTTATCATGGGGTAGCAGTGTATCTGCTATTAACCATGATCTGGCGCAGGTAGCAACTACAGCGATGGCAATATCTGATCATGCAATTAATTTGACAGACAGTAGAACGGGTTTTTTGCAGGATACACAAAATGCCTATCCAGTCCGTACTGTCAGCAAAGGATTACGTGAAAACGTTGTGATTAATGATGCTGCGGATAAAAAAGTAATCGTTTATATGCATGGCATGAAAAGTCCAACGACACAATCAAGTTGTGATGATGTAGAGAATCCTGCACTACCACAGGCATTAAAACCGCTGATAGATCACCAAACACTGCTGTTTTATATTTGTTCCAACGCAGTAGATCGCAATGCAGAAGAGCGTTATTCAGGTGAATATATCTTTGGTCGGGTAAAAGAATTTACCGAAATTGTCAATGCGTTAAAGGCAGCAGGCGTACCTGCACAGAATATTTATTTATCCGGACATTCTGCTGGTGGATGGGCGGCGCTGATGACTGCTGCCGAACTAGGTCCGGACAATATTGCCGGTGTCATTGCTTTTGCTCCGGCTTTTGCCGGGACTCGACAGGTTCAACAGCAATTTAGCCGTTGGAAAACAGTACGTGAAGCTCAACAACACACCATGATCTCCCAGCAACCTATTTATGCGCTGGTTTTTGCCTGGGATGATGATGCATTTGAAATTCCATCTAGTCTGAAATTTCTACAGGATACATTTCCTACAACAGTTGAATTGAAAAGTAGCAATTGTCAAAAAGGCCATATCACGACTTTTAACGATTGCCAGTCTACTCAACATGAACAACAAATCCGCATTTTCCTGAATTCATTCGGGAAAAATAATGCGGTAACCCATATCGCTTATTCTCCATTATTTAATAAGGAATGATTATGTCTTCTCAAATTTTAAATCTCTCGACTGATAGCTTTGATCAATATGTTTCTAAAGATTCCAACATCGTACTCTTGGATATTTGGGCAGAATGGTGTGGACCATGTAAGCAGCTGTCTCCCATATTGGATGAAGTTGCAGAACTATATCTTGATGAAGTAAAGGTCTATAAGGTAAATGCTGACCAGAATCAGGATATTACCGAGAAGTTAAAGGTACGTGGTCTGCCTACGTTGTTGGTCATGGTAAATGGTGAAGAAAAAGAGCGCATTTTGGGATTAACGTCAAAAACCCGAATTTGCCAAGTTCTCGATCAACATTTGGAAGGTTAAGCCCATGCTCAGTTTTAATCAGGATATCGCAGTTAAACAAGGTGTTATTGACAATTTAAAACAATTGGCTGGTCAAACCGACAAGTGGAAACGACAGTCTGTTTCATGGAATGGTCAGGAAGGCAGTCTTATTGGACATATTTTGCAAAGTGAAGATTTGCAGGATTGGGAAAATCTGGGATTGCCTAAATGGCTAGCAATTACACTGGATTATTTTCTAATTACCTCTCCTTCACTGGAAGAGGGTATAAAAACAGGCATTGGCTTGGTAGAGGCAATTCCGGTTGGTCAGAATCTACAGACTTTGGGTAGTACCTATCTTGTGGAATTACTTAGTCATAAAGAGTATGGGTTACAGCAACTTAGTAGTAATACCGAACTCTTAAAAGCATTAGATCTGCTGGTGGCTGTTCACCAAAAATCTGTACAAGGTGAAACGGTGGCTGCATCGGAATGGCGTGCGTTAAGAAAACAGTTAGTTGCCATCACCAATCAGTTTACTGATGGACAAATAGAGCAGCGTATGGGGGCTTGTCTGGAAGCAGCTGCATGGGATCCAATCAATTCTCGTACAGTAGTTTCAGATAGTGTACGAACATGGAATAACGCCCAATCCCATGTCGTCATTTCACAACACTGGTCTGCTCAGGATGATATCGATATCAAGGCTCTGCTGGATAAAATCTATGCGGCTGCCAAAGCAGAGCAAGAAACAAAAGAAGCGATCGATGTATTTTCATTACTGGAAGTTCAATATCCTGAAGATGCGACAAGGTTAAAGAATCACATGAAATTGCAGCGCGAACAACCAGCAGGTTTTTGGCGATTGTCTGCACAACATTTACAAACATTATTGTCAAAAGTATAGGCATATGGCTTTGCCTGATTATTCCTGTTTAGCGATAGTCGGTGGCCTGCCATGTTCGTATTTCCGATATGAACATAATTTTATATTTTTAAAATAGAATCAAAGTAATAGAAGGTATTTTATGCGTGGTGAAACCGCTGTTCATGCTGCTTTTGCATTTATTCGTAAGCACACGATTGCATCTCGAGATATCACTGTATATCAATATCAGCATAAGGTGACCGGTGCAATGCATTATCATTTGGCGACAAACCATGATGAAAATGTATTTCTGGTGGCATTTCGAACTCAGCCCATGGACTCCAAGGGAGAAGCGCATATTCTGGAACATACTGTATTGTGTGGCTCAGAGAAATTTCCTGTGCGTGATCCTTTTTTTGCCATGATGCGACGATCACTCAATACCTTTATGAATGCGATGACCAATTCCGACTGGACAGCGTATCCTTTTGCCACACAAAACAAAAAAGATTTTCAGAATCTTTTGTCAATTTATCTGGATGCGGTATTTGCGCCGAATATTAATCCGCTGGATTTTGCTCAGGAAGGAATCCGAGTGGAGCTGGAAAATGATCAGCCTGTATTTAAAGGGGTGGTTTTTAATGAAATGAAGGGTGCACTTAGTCCACCATCACGACAGCTTTATCATCGGATTGCCGAAAACTTATATCCAGAAACAACCTATCATTACAATCCGGGCGGTGAACCTGCGGATATTACACAGTTGAGCTATGAGGAACTGCTGGCGTTTTATAAAAAACATTATCATCCGAGTAATGCCATTTTTATGACCTTTGGTAATCAGCGGCCGGAAGAACTTCAGGCGCAGTTTGAAAGTTTGGCATTACACAAATTCCAAAAAGGTGAAACGCTGTATTCCAAACCGGAACAACGCTTGTCTGCACCGAAAACTGTAGTAGAGCATTATGCAATTGAAGGCGATGATCTAAAGGATAAAACCTTTCATGTACTGGCCTGGTTATTACCGCAATCCGATGATATTCAATTGTGGTTTGGCTTGCGTTTGGTTGCCGGGGTATTACTCCAGGATTCATCTTCTCCATTAATGCATTATCTGGAAACCTGTGGTTATGCAAAATCTGTTGGTCCAATTCTTGGATTGAATGACAAGAATTTTGAAATGAGTTTTTATTGTGGTGTACAGGGATCGAATCCTGAATATGCAGCGCAGTTTAAACAGGATGTTCTGGAGATTTTACAGGAAGTCGCATCCAAGCCTATTTCATCTCAGTTGATTGAAGCATTATTACATCAGATTGAATTACAACAGCGTGAAATTGCCGGCGGTAATATGCCCTATGGTTTAAACCTGTTTTTTAGAGGTTTAAGTGCTGCAATTTATCATCAGGACCCTGTACAAATGTGGGACATTGATTTGGCATTGCAAGACGTCAAAAATACTTTGCAACAGGATCCAATGTGGATTTCCAGTTTGATTCAGCAGTATTTGATTGACAATCCACATCGTATACAACTGACATTTGTTCCGGATCCACAAAAATCCATACAGATTCGGCAGGCTGAGCAGGACCTTTTGGATAATATTGCCAAACATCTGACAGAACAGGATCGTGAACAATTGCTCAATCAGGCAGACGCATTAAAAAAACGTCAGCAAAGTGTTGAAGATCACGAAATTTTGCCAAAAGTGACGCTGGCAGATATTCCAGCAGAATTAAATATTGCCAACGGTGAGTTACAGCAATTACAGATCGGCCAGCAGGCTTATCCTTTACATGTGTATCCGACTGGAACTAATGGTTTGTATTATCAGCAGGTTTTATTGCAGATTCCAAAAGAGGTGTTGCAATCACCCTATTTTTCAATCTTTAGCTCATTGGTGGGGCAAGTTGGTGCAGCACACTATGATTATCTACAGTTTCAACAACTTAAAACCGCAGAAAGTGGTGGTCTATGGATGACAAGCTCGCTACGCACTGATATTGATGATCGTAATCAGATCAGTGCCTGGCTGGTATTAAGTACAAAATCCTTGAGCCAAAAACAAGAAGCCATTGCATTATTAAAACTGGCATTTGAACAACTACGTTTTGATGAGAAGCCACGTATTCTCGAACTGTTGCAGAAGAAGAAAATACAGTGGCAATCTGGTCTGGCAAATTCTGGCCAAACCTATGCCATGCAAAATGCTTCACGACATATGAGTGCTTTGGCTCTACATGATGAACAGCATTATGGTCTGGCAGCATTGAACTGGTTAACCACGACACTGGATGAAATAAGTAACAATGAAAATGCTTATGCTGATTTTATAACGCAGTTAAAACTGATTCACGGAAAATTATTGCAAGCTGACAAGCAATTTTTATTGGTTTGTGAGTCACAGTACATTACTGGTTTAAAACATAAACTGGCAGAAGTCTGGTCAGATTTAGCTGTGCCGACAACACAACTTTCTTTAACGTCTTTTGACTATCCGGATGTGACGAGTGATCAGGCATGGTTGATCCAGAGTAACGTGCAATTTTGTGCCACAGCTTACCCTGCGGTAGCGATTCATCATGCAGATGCAGCAGTCTTTATGGTATTAGGTGGTTATTTACGCAATGGATTCTTGCATCATGCCATTCGTGAACAAGGCGGTGCTTATGGTGGCGGAGCAAATTACGATGCCAATGCCTGTGCCTTCCGTTTCTTTAGTTTCCGTGATCCTCGCCTAGCAGAAACTTTTACAGATTTTGCAGCAAGTATTGACTGGCTTTTACAACAAGATGAACAGCCGCAACAACTGGAATCAGCAATTTTAGGCACAATTTCTGGTATGGATAAACCGTCTTCTCCTGCCAGTGAAGCGATTTCGGCATGTCATGCAGCTTTACACGGTAGAACACCGGAATTCAGACAACAATTGCGTCAAAATATTTTGGCTGTGACACAGGACGATTTAAAACGAGTAGCGAAGCAGTATTTGCGTCCCGAATTTGCACAAAAGGCTGTGATTGCACCTTTTGCCAAGGAAGCGCAGCTTGAAAGTCTGGGTTTTGCTGTTTCCAAAGTGATTTAAGGGTTCTAAAGATGCATCAACAAATTTATCTGGATTATGCAGCCACTACACCGGTAGATCCATTAGTGACTGAGAAAATGGTGCAATGCCTGAATTTTGAAGGCAATTTTGGTAATCCTGCATCACGTTCACATGACTATGGAATAAAAGCTGGACAAGCAGTCGAACAGGCAAGGGCACAGGTGGCTGCTTTAATCCATGCTGATCCGCGTGAAATTATATGGACTTCCGGTGCAACCGAGTCTAATAATCTGGCCTTAAAAGGTATCGCTCAATATTATGCAGATCAGGGCAAACATATTATTACCAGCCAGATCGAGCATAAAGCGATTCTAGATACCTGTCATGAGCTTGAGCAACAGGGATTTGAAATTACCTATCTACAGCCCGAAGCCAAAACGGGTTTGATTACACCTGAGATGGTTGCTCAGGCATTACGTCCAGAGACGTTACTGGTGTCATTAATGATGGTCAATAATGAAATTGGTACACGTACCGATATTGCCACAATCGGTGAACTGGTAAAGGCCAATCATAGTTTCTTTCATGTCGATGCTGCGCAAGCTGCCGGAAAAGTTGAGATTGATCTGCAAAAACTCAAGGTGGATTTGATGAGTTTTTCCGGCCATAAAATTTATGGACCCAAAGGAATTGGTGCCTTATATGTGCGTCGTCACCCCGCAGTGCAATTAAAAGCCCAAATGCATGGCGGAGGACATGAGCAAGGCATGCGTTCCGGCACGCTGGCAACACATCAAATCGTCGGAATGGGCATGGCTTTTGCCTTGGCTCAACCTAAATTACATGTAGAGCAACAGCGTCTGGGGCAGTTAAAACAGAAACTCTTGCAGGGCTTACAAGATTATGCAGATGTTCAGGTGAATGGTGCTTTAGTTTCCAGTGTTGCTAATTATCTGAATATAAGTTTTAAGGGGAAAAATGCTATGGCGGTGATGAATACCATCAAATCCGTAGCCGCAGTGTCTAGTGGTTCGGCTTGCAACTCCCATCAGTCAGCACCTTCGCATGTGTTATCTGCAATGCAGATTCCGCTAGAACTGTCGGAAAATGCAATCCGTTTTAGTTTTGGTGCATATACCTCAGAACAGGATATTGATCGCTTACTTGCTGCGATTACCGAAACAAAATCATTGAAGAAATTTGAATTTTTTTCTGCTTAAACGGGAATACGGGCATCAGGAGATTACCCAATTTCATCATTTATCCAGACTGTAAAAACGGTATGAGGCCTTAACAGTGTTAAAAAAACAATTCGCTCACCTATATTCAGTACTTGGTCAGATTGCAATTGGTCAGCGTACAAATTGCAAACCTTACTCGGTAGGACAGGCTAAAACATTAGTCTGTCAGTCAACCATGCTGCTATTTGTTAGCTGTGTATTGAATCAATCGCTTTATGCTGCTTTGCCAGGAACGCCTATAGTCGCTGCGCCATTACCACAGATTGGCAGCAAAGATGTCACGACGGTTGATCTTCCCATTGTTAGACCCAAAACCAAATCATGTACAGTTGAATTATTTGCAGAACGTGAATTTGAGGGCGAGAAAAAACATGCCATTACATATAACCCACCTAAGGGCTGTGCTGGTCCATGGGCAAAAGTGGTTCTGGAAGCAGATTTAAATGTTAGTACTGGACAGCAATATGACCGTACCGGCAGAATTATACTGGGCGGCGTAAATATTTTTACCGGAACAACTGCCGAACCCACGCCAACACATACACCTCACTGGCACATCGAAAGAGATTTAACCGACTACAGTGCATTACTGCAAAATCCAGTTCAGGGAGAGGCCGAGCTGATTAATCAGGTGACTGAAACGCTTAATGGGCGTATTCGATGGTCAGCCCGTCTGGTTTTTTATTCGGTAGATAAGAATAATCCTGCACCAAACCCGGCAGATCTGGTATTTTCACTGAGTAAAGCACCTGTATTATTAAATCCTGCTTCCCCATCTCTTAAAGAGACGGTTCATCTACCTCGTAATATGACACGTTTGATGCTGGATATTCTGGCTATGCCACAGCAGCGCGATGAGTTTTGGTATATGTGTATGCCCAGACGGGATAATATTGCTGATGTCACTGTAGAGGATCGTACCTGTGGATTTCCATTTAGACAAACAGAAGTCTATATCGATGGAATGCTTGCAGGAATTGCACCAGTATTTCCATGGATTTATACAGGAGGATTATATCCTGCCTTATGGAAACAGATTCCTGGCATTGAAACACTCGACCTTTCTCCCTATCGTGTTGACCTTACACCTTTTGCCGGACATTTAAATGATGGGAAACCTCATCGTATTGAATTGGCGTCAATCGGCGCGCGAGGTTCCATGGTAACTACAGGTACTTTACTGGTTTGGCGTGATGCTGCACGAAAAGTTGTACCGGGTAAATTGACACAACAATCCATCAATCCACTTGAGGTGAATATTGAGCGACCTGTGCCATTGGATAGCAAGGGTTTAGGTGAGGCGGTGACTAAAGCAAACCAGACGCTTAAGTTGACTGGCTATGTGGATACATCTCGTGGTCGTATAACGACACAGATTAATCAAACCATGTCGTTTAGCAACACTTTTACGCAAGCGCCTAAAGGAATCAAAATTGATCAAACCGTGATGTCGACCAGTCAATTTTTGGAAAAAAGCCCTACCGGAAGTCGGCGTCATGAGATAACCGAGCAATTTCCATTATTTGTACAACGTGGAGAATCAGGTGAGGGCGAAGCCCGCCAGTATGATTATGATGTAAAACAAGGACTGATTCGTGATGAAAATATGAGTGGACAGCAAAAATTAAATCGGCAAACACGATTTTCTGTGAGCGCAAATACAGTGATTGTTCCAGATGAAAAAGGCGTCTTTAATCGGGAACACTCTAGTACCACACAGGCCCACTTGCAGATTCATGATAATACTGCGGGCTGCTATGACAGAATGATTACCAGTCAGAATGCTACAATTACCGCTGTAACTGAGAACTGTAAAATCACTATGCAAAATAACTCAAAATAATATAAGGTTTATTAAGGTTATTCATAAATAAAATAATACGTGATGATTTTAGATAAAGAGAAGTTATTTCTTCTCTTTATTTGAAACAGCAGCTTAATTAAGCTGCTGTTTCAGTTGATATAATGCATCAAGTGCTTGCCGAGGTGTTAGATTGTCGATATCCAGACCTTTTAACTCTTCTTCTACTTTTGATGTTGCAGCAATTTCAACATATTCTACAATTGGTTCATTCACCACATCATCGGCAATTTGGCTGAACAAATCTGCTTGTGGATGTTGGGGTAACAATTGCTGTTGATGTTCCAATTGTGATAATTTCTTTTGCGCTGTCTTAATGACATTCTGTGGAATACCAGCGAGTTTGGCGACTTGCAAACCATGACTTTGGCTGGCTGGACCTTTTTGCACTTTATGTAAAAGAATCAATTGTCCATTAATTTCTTTTGCAACAACATGATAATTATCGATGCCACTTTCCGAACCAAGTTCGGTAAGTTCAAAATAATGCGTTGCAAACATACATAAACATTTAATGCGTTTGGCCAAATCCAGTACACATGCCCATGCCAAAGACAAGCCATCATAGGTGCTGGTGCCTCGACCGACTTCATCCATCAGCACCAAAGATTGATTGGTGGCATGATGCAGGATTTGTGCAGTTTCCGTCATTTCAACCATAAAGGTGGATTTTCCGGAAGACAAGTCATCAGCCGAACCGATTCGGGTAAAGATTCGGTCTATGCTACTCATCTTAGTGACTTGGGCGGGCACAAAACTACCACAATGTGCCAGTAATACAATTAATGCAGTTTGGCGCATATAGGTTGATTTACCGCCCATGTTAGGACCGGTAATAATCGCTAAGCGGTGCTGTGCATCCAGTTGCGTATCATTTTGCGCATAGGGTGTCTTAATTAATGCTTCTACTACCGGATGTCTTCCAGCCTGAATATGAATGCCCGGCTCAAGTTGAAATTCTGGTCGATTCCAATGTCGTAATCTTGCTTGTGCTGCCCAGTTTGCATACACATCCAACTCGGCAATCGCTCGACTCATGATTTGTAGCGCCAGAATTTCTTCGCGTAACTCCTGTAAAAGTAATTCATACAACGCTTTTTCACGGTTTAAAGCGCGGGATTCACTGGATAAAACTTTATCCTCAAATTCTTTTAATTCGGGTGTGATATAACGTTCTGCATTTTTAAGGGTTTGACGGCGAATAAAATGTGCAGGTGCTTGAGCTGCTTGGGCACGTGTTAATTCAATATAGTAACCACTGACACGATTGTAGCCAATTTTTAACGTATTAATACCTGTCGTTTCACGTTCCCGCGTTTCTAGGTCGACCAGATATTGTCCGGCATGGTCACGAATTTTACGAAGTTCATCAAGTTCATGATCAAAACCTTCAGCAATCACACCGCCTTCTCGTAGTAGTACGGGTGGCATTTCGACGATAGCAGCAGCCAGACGTTCATAAATATGGTCGAATTGTCCTAATTCTTGTGCAATACGTTGCAATGCTTGATCATGTTGCAAAGCTGGTTTTAACGCATGATGAACAAATGGCAGCTGACCACAGGATTGACGTAATTGAACCAGATCACGAGGACGTGCGGTACCTAAAGCAACCCGAGACAGTACACGTTCAATATCACCAATTTCCTTTAATACCAAACGTAATGGTTCTTCATGAAATCCTCTTAATAAGGTGTGTACCGCGTTTAGACGTAATTCCAGTTGTGCTGTATCTCGGATTGGCTGGGTCAAATGACGTGCCAAAAGCCGTGCGCCCATAGCAGTTTTACAATCATTCACCAAATGGAAGAGGGATGTACCATGCTCGAATAATGGTTCAATAATTTCCAGATTACGTCGGGTGGTGGGATCCAGTGCAATAAATTGTTCTGGCTGTTCGACTTTAATACTGGTCAGATGAGGTAAAGCTGATTTTTGAGTTTCTTTGGCATAGTGAATAAGTGCTGCCGCAGATGCTTGTGCTAGCTCAAGACCATCTAATCCAAAGCCGGCCAAAGACTTTACCGCAAATTGATCACATAAGGTTTTATAGGCATTTTTAAGATTAAAATCTACATTTGGACGGGTGGTAATCGGGCAATCAATGCTTTGTTTAATAAAATCAATAATATTTTTATCAACCAGATCTTCATCAATAATCAGTTCATTCGGCGCAATACGCGCCATTTCCAGTCCGATTTGATCAGGTTTAAAATCCTGCTGTTGTACACGGAATAGACCTGCACTCAAATCCAGAATGGCAATTCCCATCTGATTTTGTTTAATCGATAATGCAACCAGATTGATGTTTTGGGTGCTGCTTAATAAAGCATCATCGGTTAAAGTTCCAGGAGTTAAAATACGCACCACTTTGCGCTCAACAGGACCTTTACCGGTAACTTCACCCACTTGCTCACAAATCGCAACGGTTTGTCCAGCCTTAACCAGACGTGCCAGATAGCCCTCGGCAGAGTGATAAGGTACGCCCGCCATGGGGATAGGTTTACCATCAGATTTACCGCGATGGGTCAGCGTGATGCCCAAAATCTTAACTGCACAATGTGCATCTTCAAAAAATAATTCGTAAAAATCACCCATACGGTAAAATAACAAAGCATGTGGATATTCAGCTTTTACTTCAAGATATTGCCGCATCATAGGGGTATGGGAGGATAAGTCTGGCTTGTTATTATTCGTATTCATTCTATTTAAATCCTTTATTTTCAGGCATATTCAAGCATTTATTCATAGATAGACTATTCATTAAAGTGGAACGAAAATTAAAATCTTATGTTTTTCTATCACACTAAAAAAACATAAAGTTTTGAGTTTAAATGATGGTGTGTTTTTAGATCAAGAATCAAAAACAAACAGGCTGAAAGAATAGCAAATAATTGAATTGATCTGTGAAGATTTAAAATAGATTGCTTAATACATCGGCAGATGATAATCAAGAATATGATAATAAGATTGCTCAGCGAGGCTGAGTCATTGGGAGCTACGGCTCTCTTATTTTTTTGCTTTAATACATTTGCATTGAAATTGAATAAGCTAGAGTCAAAATTTAAGTAAAAAACTTCAATCCATAATGGTGGGATAATTAACATAGAAGCAAGAATATAGGGAAATTCATTATGTAACAAGGTTTGTATTTTGGTAAATTTATGTTATTTTAATGATAACTACTTATCATTTATCTTTTAAAATGTTAAATAAAATAATTGCTTCTACAGGCAAAGTTACCGTTTTGACGGTATGTATTCTGACTCATTTGGCATATGCCGCAGATCCTGCAACAGATGCATTGATCAGACAACAACAACGTGATGCAGCACTTGAAAAACAGATGCAACCTGATGTCCATGTAAGTTTACAAGAACAAAAACTTCAAAAACAGGATATTTCCCTTCAATTTCCTCAACAGGAAACACCATGTTTTAATATCAAAAATATGGTTTTAACGGGTGATGATGCCCAAACATTCAGATTTTATTTATATTCTGCATTAAAAGAGCTTAAATTCAAATCTGGAATGTGTTTGGGTGCTGGGTCAATCAATCAAATTATGACGGTAGCCCAAAACAAAATTATTGATGCAGGTTACACAACTACACGAATTTTAGCTGCTCCGCAGAATTTAACCTCCGGCAAACTAAGACTAACAGTGATACCTGGGCGAATAAGGACGATAAAGTTTGATGAAAACAATATTGAACAAACACATGTAAATCGCATTAAAGATTCTCACAATGTAATGCCATTTAGTGCAGGAGATATATTAAATCTTAGGCAAATTGAACAGGGATTAGAAAATTTAAAACGTCTCCCAACAGTTGAGGCGGATATTGAAATTGTGCCAGCTGATCTGCCTAATGAAAGTGACATTATTATCAAATGGCAACAAAGGACTTATCCATTTCGAATGAGTTTATCCGCAGATAATTCTGGCAGTGATAGCACAGGACGATTTCAAGGGAGTGCCACTTTATCTATAGATCATCCTTTACATCTTAGTGATTTATTTTATGTTACTTATAGTCGTGATTTGGCAGATCGACAAGAATATACAGACATAGAAGGTAATCATGCTGGTAGTGGAACAAATGGCTATACAGTTTACTATTCAGCCCCTTATAAAAATTGGCTTTTCTCCATAGATAGCGGTAAAAATAAATATCATCAGGCTGTAGCTGGAGACTCGCAAGTTTATACTTACAGTGGGGAAAGTAAAACAAGTAATGCGACCTTATCGCGATTGGTCTATCGAGATGCACATCGAAAAACAACAGTGAATGCAGGAATGTGGTTAAGATCTTCCAGAAATTATATTGATGATACAGAAATAGAGATACAAAGACGACGTACTGCTGGTTGGCAAATAGGTTTGGAACATTCTGAATATATTGGCGCGGCGATGATGAATGCCAGTATAAATTATAAACGTGGTACAGGTGCATGGAATGCATTAACTGCTCCGGAAGAACAGTTTGGGGAAGGTACACATTTGATGCAAATTTTAAATGCTGATTTAGGACTGAGTTATCCATTTAAAGTTAATGAGCAACTTTTTATTTATACCTTAGGCATTCGTTCACAATGGAATCAAACACCATTGGTGAGTAATGATCAATTTTCTATAGGTAGCCGCTATACAGTCAGAGGTTTTGATGAAAAAAATACTTTAATGGCAGAACGTGGATGGTATGTTCGTAATGATTTTGCTTGGCAGTATCAGCCAGCACAACAATTTTATGTTGGTCTTGACGCAGGTCATGTTTCGGGGGCTTCTGCTGAATATTTAGTGGGACAAACTTTAGCTGGAACTGTTGCTGGTTTTAAAGGGCAATTTCAGGCTGGTGGTCGTTGGTCATATGATTTGTATATGGGTACACCTGTATATAAACCAAGATATTTTCGAACTGACGATATGAATATTGGATTTAATTTATTTTATTCATTTTAAATCGTAATACTGAATAATTTGGACAAATCCTATGAAGTTTAAAAATATTGATGTGATTGCACCGACTTTATATCCAACCGAGATGTGGAATGAGGCAGAAGTATTTGGTGCAATAACATGGTTATGGCTGAAATCAGATCAACATAAATTAGCACCTATAGAGCGCATGTCAGCCCATGTATTGCCAGTGATAAAGAATCGGCAATTTGCTTTATTTAGTCAAGGCACTCAACCACTGGCGTATGTGACATGGGCATATTTTAGTCCTGAAGATGAAACACGTTATATCGCCTCAAATCTACAGCTTTTGTCAAATTTAAACTGGGATAGTGGTAACCGCATGTGGATTATTGACTGGTTTGCACCGCTAGGTCATAGCTTTCTGATTAAACAGATATTAGAAACATATTTATTCCCTAATGCCTGTTTTCGTTCTTTATACCATAAGGGAGATCAAACTGGTTTGAGAATTAAAACTTTTAGAGGAAAAGCAATCAGTTATAAAGAACAGACTGAATGGATGATACAGCATCCGATTACATATCTGAATTTGTAACATTCCCCCCTTTTTATAGCACCAGTTAGAAATTAAGAGATAGAAGAGATGAACAAGAATTTATATAAGGTTATCTTTAATAAGAATCGTGGACAAATGGTGGTTGTTGCCGAAAATGTTGTCCGAAAAGGTAAATCCGCTGGGGATACAAGCTGTTCAGATGCAAATATAACAGCGACCTCTACCGATATTTCACAACGATTATTTAATTCAGGTTTTAGATTACTCTCTTTTTCTATCTTGCTCACTTTAGGAAGTGTGTTGCTTGTAAATAATGAGCAAGCAATGGCAGCAGATATCAAAGCTGACCCATCAGCACCAGGCAATCAACAAGCAACGATATTGCAAACAGCAAATGGTATTCCCCAAATTAATATTCAAACTCCCAGTGCTGCCGGAGTTTCGATGAACCAATACCAACAAATGGATGTGAATAGTAATGGTGCAATTCTCAATAATAGCCGTAAGAATATACAGACAGAATTAGGCGGCTGGATTCAGGGGAATCCATGGTTGGCGACTGGTGAAGCAAAGGTTATTGTGAATCAGATTAATAGCCGTGATCCAAGTAAATTGAATGGCTATATAGAGGTTGCTGGGCGTAAAGCAGATGTTGTTATTGCAAATCCAGCCGGATTACAGATTAATGGTGCTGGTTTTATTAATGCTGGGGGTATTACGTTAACTACAGGCAACCCCATTATCAAAAATGGTGGTCTAGACAGCTATCAAATTCGTACTGGACAAATTGCTGTGGAAGGTAAGGGCTTAGATGGTAGCACTACGGATTATACTTATCTATTAACACAAGCAGCTCAGATTAATGCAGGGATATGGGCGAAAGAATTAACGGTTATTACTGGTCAGAACGATATAGATACTCAGGGGCAACATACGGCAGTTACCTCTTCAAATCATTCTTCAGATTCTGCTTTGCAGCCCACTGTTGCAATTGATACCTCTAATCTAGGGGGGATGTATGCAGGCAAGATTCACTTAGTGAGCAGTGACAAAGGTATTGGGGTCAATAATGCAGGACAAATCTTTGCGGGTGCAGGGGGAGTTCAAATCGATGCCAATGGTTATTTAAGCAATAGTGGTAGTATTGTTGCGAGTGACAATAATCAAAATGATGTGGATATTGCTGCGGTTACTATTCAGGCAACTGATATAAGTAATAGTGGCACAGTTTCCGGTCAAGGTAATACGTCGATTCAAAGTGATCACTTATCAAATAGTGGTTTAATCAACAGTAATCTTGAATTAAAGTTGTATCATCAAGATAGTTTAGAGAATAGTGGAACAATTAAAGCTGGTCGGCTGGATATTGAATCAGGCACAATCCAGAATCAAAAGGGTGAAATTGTTCAAACAGGCTTACAACATCTTGCTTTAACTGTTGCCGGTCACTTAAGTAATGATCAGGGTGGTGTAATAGGTATTGTTGAGACATCGAGTGGTTCCGGTGGCTCAGGTTCAAATGATGGACAGAATAATGAAAATACCGAAACTGCCCCAAGTACCTCTATAGGTGGCGGCTCTACAACAACGACAACGATTGATAATACATTAACCAGTCTGCCAGATGGTCAAATTGTCAGCCATCATGACCTGAATAATAATGGCGGTCAAATCACTGCCAATGGTGGTATTGATCTGGATACAGAAAATGGTTTAAGTAACCACGGTACAATGACATTAGGAAATTTAAATGTTACAGGTTCGCTACTAGATAATAGTCAAGGGAATTTAAGTGTTGATCGTCTCATTAGTGATACTGATGACTTTAGTAATGAACAAGGTAAGTTACAGGTACAAGATACGACACAGATTACAACCAAGACATTTAATAATGTACAAGGTGAAATACAAAGTGTTGGTGCAATCAGTATTGAAACCGCGACTGCCAGCAATCAACAAGGTGAAATGAGTTCTAGTAGTACGATTACATTAAATAGTCAGGGGCAGTTAGATAATCAGGCAGGTCGGATTAAAGCCAATCAGGCAGTGAATATTGGCAGTAATGGATTAGATAACAGTGATGGACAAATTGTATCTGTACAGGAAAGCGTGAACCTGCAAAATAATTACGCCCAATTCCTCAATCAATCAGGGAAAATTCTGGCAACACAAGATATAAATATTCAGACTGGAGACCTAAACAACCAAGAAGGTATCATTCATGCAGATCAAATTCAGATTGATGCCGGATCAGCAGTAATTAATAATCGTCTGGGCGATATTCAGAGCCAGACTGATATCAATATTAAAAGTGGATCATTGGAAAATGTTGAAGGGCAAATTGTTGCCAGTCGCAATGTGACGATCAATACACAACAGCAGCAATTGAATAATCAGCAGGGAATACTTGCCGCTGCTGAAAATATGGATGTGCAAAGTGGTATTTTACTGAATCAGCAAGGACAGATTGTCGCAAATAGCAATCTGAATATTGATACCGCAGGGCAAGGTTTAAATAATGAGAATACACAAAACAGTGGTGGAATATCAGCGGATGTTCTAAATATTCAGAGTGGTGATTTAAATAACAATCAGGGATTGATTAATAGTCATCAGGCTTCTATTGAAAGTGCTAATTTATCCAATGTAAATGGAAAAATTTTAGCAAATGAAGTATTACAGATTGTTGCCCAGAATATCAATAATCAGTCTGGTCAAATTGGGGCTGGCAATCAACTAGAATTAAGTGGTCAGACTGTGGTGAATAATCAGGGTTTGATGAATGCTAAAATTGCCAATATTACTGCGACTACATTAGAGAATCAAAATACTCGATCCAGTGATCAAGGTATACAGGCAGATCAACTGCGCATACAGGCAAAAGATCTGGATAATCGTCAAGGACAAATTATTGCGAATCAAGCTTTGCCTCTCACGATTGATCATTATTTGAATAACCAGCAGGGATTGATTGCAACGGCATCGGATTTAATCATTCAGTCTACATCTGGCTATACATTGGACATTGATAACGATGAAGGTGTGATTCAGTCAGGCACAGAACTTGATGTACAAGCAAAAGCCTTGAGTAATAGTGGTCAGATTCTCAGTAATGGCAATATGACAATAGATGTTGAAGATAATTTACAACAAACAGGTACGTTGGCTACACAGGGTTCTTTAATCTTAAATGCGGCTCAAGTAAACAATCATGGCAGTATTCAGGCAAAAGATCGTTTAACGTCCCAAAGCAAAAACTGGAATAATGATCAGGGTCAAATTCAGGCTAATGTCATTGCATTTGATAGTGATGCTTTCAGTAACGTACAAGGACAGGTTCTACAAAATGGTAGCACAGATTTAAATATTAATATCTCAGGTGGATTGGATAATACACAGGGGGTGATTGGTGCAAAATTGGCAGGCGCAGAGCCGATAGTCGATCCTGCGAGTATTGATCAAACCACTATAGATACCAATAATACTGTGGTTGATAACAATACGACAATTAATACGACAGAAACTATAGATACCGGTTATGTGGGAGATACAGTGACAACTGAAATTTCCGGACATTTCAATATCAGTGGTGTGGTAAATAATCAGAATGGGCAGATTATTGGTAATGGTGAGAGTTACTTACAAGGACAAGCCGATTTAAATAATACACAAGGTGAAATTGTTGTTAAAAATCTGCATTGGTCAAATGCTCAGGTCGTAAATAATCAGAATGGTCAGATCAACAGTGAACAAAGTCGAGTTTCTGCCGATGATATCAATAATCAGCAAGGACAATGGGTTGGTGTGCAAAATCTGGATTTAACTGCAAGTCAAGGGATAGATAATCGTAGCGGGCAATTGCTGGCAGGAGAAAATCTACAGCTTGTTGCACAGAATATGCAAAATCAGCAAGGTCGCTTGATAAGCTCGGGGACATTAACAGCTCAGGTTAAACAAGCACTGGATAATCAAGATCAAGGACAGATCAGTGCTAATCAGGGATTGAATATTGTAACTGGGGATTTGAACAATAATGCTGGTGAAATCAGTTCGTCTGCGGCAGAGGTGAAAATCAATGCATCGGGGAACATTAGTAATCAGACTGGTACGATTACCGCAGCCGATGATTTGCAGTTACGAGGGCAAAGTATTGACAACCGTAGTGGTGGAATCAGTGCAGATATTGTTACCGTTACAGCAACAACAGCCGGATTAAACAATCAACAGGGTCAGATTACTGGAAATAGTTTATTGATTGATAGCGTGGGATTAAATAATCAGACGGGTATAATTTATAGTAATGGACAGCTTGAGATTAATAGCCAAAAAAATGAATTGGATAATCGACAAGGCTACATTATTGGTCTGAATAATACTGTGATTGAAAGTGGGGCATTAAATAATCAACAGGGTATTATTCAAAGTAATGCTGATTTAAATATTAATACACATCAACAAAAGCTGGATAACCAAAATACGCAAGATACCATGCAGGGCATTGTATCGCAGGGAATATTAATAATAACGGCAGGAGAACTAAACAACCAACTGGGTAATATTCTAGGTCAGCAGCTTAGTTCTACAGTAGATACATTGCAGAACCAGTCCGGTAGTATCCAGAGTGTTGGCGATTTAACTGTAAATGCGGCAGCCAAGATCAATAATCAATCAGGACAGTTGATTGCAGGTCAGGATATTCTATTGCAGGCGCAAGATATTGATAACTCATCTACTGGCAATGATGCAACACAAGGCATACAGGCGCAGCAGATCCGGATAGAAAGTCAGAATCTGTATAATACTCAGGGTCAGGTCATTGCCAGTGCGAATGCCGATCTTCTTGTGGCTGGTAACATAGATAATCAGCAGGGTAAAATCAGTGCAGTAGATCGACTCAGCATTACAGGTCTGGATGCGCAGCATGCCAGTCAATATTTATCCAATCAAAATGGGCAGTTACTGGCATCTACATTGTTGAATATCAAGACAACAGGTCTGGACAATACTTTGGGACAAATCAAGTCACAGGGACAACTTGATGTTGTGATTGGGTCGGATTTCCAGACTGCACAGGGCCAACTGCAAGCCGCTGGTGATGCAACGATACAGGTTGTAGGAACCTTAAATAATACCGATCAATTGCAGGCAGGTGGCAAACTTAATATTTCCAGCCAGCATTTAAACAATGCCGCAGAGGCAAGTATCAATGCAGATGAAACCAATATTGAAGTTGACGGTGTATTAAACAACTATGGTCTAATCGATGGTTATACCACCTATCTTAAGGCAGATCAGCTGAATAATGTAGGTGGTCAAGCCAAGCTATATGGTAACTATCTGGCCATTCAGGCAAATCAATTAAATAATGATGTTGATGAGAACGGCGCAGCAACCATTGCAGCCAGAGAACGTCTGGATATTGGGGTTACGGATCTTATCAACCGTGAACAGGGCTTAATTTTTAGTGCCGGTGATTTATTTATCGGTGGTTTATTGGATGATGATCATCAGGCCATAGGACGAGCACAAAGCATTTATAACAGCAGTGCCAGAATAGAATCACTCGGTGATATGCAGCTTGATAGCGTTGCATTATATAATCTTAATGCACATCTAGACATACAAATTCAACAGATTGCAACAGAGCATATTGTGGAATATGAGGCCAATGGTCGTGATGAGCGCTTGCTGGAAGGTACGCAAGAATCTTTGGGTTGGAAAACCTTTGATGATGAAAGTGAACATCTGCAAACGCCTGATGGTAAAAATCATGAACAATGGCATAAATACGACTATACTCGTACCACAGAAGAAAGTCGTGTTGTAGAGACTGCACCTGGGCAGATCATTGCTGGTGGGAATATGACCATCACGGCTGACGGCTTATGGAATAAGGATAGTCAGATTATTGCTGGTGGACAATTAACAGCAAATATTAAAGCAGATAATTTACATAATGAGGAAACGCTTGGTGTGCGCATTATCACGGATGAGGGCACATTACATAATTACTGGCGAGATAAACATAAAGGAACAGATACCACCGGACATAGTCAGAGTACTTATGCCCCTGCTGCACAAATCACGGAAGGTTTATCACTCGGAACAATGCAGTATCTGCAATACAGTACAGTTGATGGGGATAGCACACAGGTTGATGCGAGACAAGGCATACAGGTCACAACTGATATTGATCAAGCAGAGCAAAGTCAGCGTGCCGATGCAGTTGGCACGACAGATTTAAAACAGGTTGATGCGGAGCAACTGGCCAATCAAGAAAAAGAAACACAGCAATCCGGTGATATTGCACAGGTGCAAACACAGGATAGTCTTGAGCAGGAAGGTACTACACTGCAACATGCAGAAGGATCAACGACCGATAGTAGCAGTGCAGTTGAAATTCGTACTTTAACACCAAGTACTCAAATTCCCGGAAGTAGTCTATTTGCCATCAATGCAGAAGCTGGACAACCATTAATCGAAACCGATGCAAAATTTACAGATTACCGTAAGTGGCTGAGTAGCGACTATATGCTAACCGCTTTAAGTCTTGATCCGGCACTGCAACAGAAACGCATGGGCGATGGCTTTTACGAGCAACGGCTAATTAATGAACAGATTTCAAAACTCACTGGGCAGCGTTATCTTGAGGGCTATAGTAATGATGAGGAACAATACAAAGCATTGATGGATAGCGGTATTAGTGCGGCAAAAGCGATGAATCTTGTGCCCGGTGTTGCTTTAAGTGCCGAGCAGATTGCACGATTGACCAGTGATATTGTATGGCTGGTGAGTCAGAATGTGACATTGGCAGATGGCAGTATTCAGACTGTGCTGGTGCCACAGGTCTATGTCAAAGTTCGTCAGGGTGATATTGATGGTAGCGGTGCATTACTGTCGGGTAATATCACTGCGCTGAATGTGACCCAGAATCTGGAAAATAGTGGAACAATTGCGGGACGGCAAGCATTACAAATCAATGCAGAGAATGTGAATAATATTAATGGTCGATTAAGTGCGGCAAAAGTTGCGGTCAATGCGCTACAGGATATCAATAATGTTGGTGGTCGTATTGATGCCGAACAGCAACTGGTATTGAATGCAGGACGTGATATTAATAGTGTTACCACGAGTAGTCATAACAGCAATGCGCAAGGTGAAGTTACTGCATTAAACCGTATCGCCGGTGTTTATGTCACAGGTCAAACCGATGGGATATTAATTGCCGAGGCAGGACGTGATGTTAATTTAACCGGCAGTATCATCAGTAACCAGTCTGAACAGGGACAAACATTGGTTAAAGCCGGACAGAATATCAATTTGGGGACAGTGAGTAGCTCACGTTATCAGGAAAATATTCAGGATGCCAATAATTACATTATTCGGGGCTATCAACAGGATCAAGGTAGCCGGATTGAAAGTGAGGGTAATCTGAGCTTAATTGCTGGTCAGGATTTGACTGCCAAAGCCGCAGAGATCAGCAGTGCTTCGGGACAACTCAGTGTTGGTGCAGGACGTGATATTCAGTTAACAACTGGGCAAAGTAATCTTGTCATAGATGATGCTTCTAAACATACTGGACGTAGTGGTGGTGGCAATAAAGTTGTTGAAACCGACAAGATACATATCGAAGAGCAACAAAGTATTGCCAGCAATCTTGGTGGCAAAACGGTTGTGGCGCAGGCAGGACAGGATATAGTTGTACAAGGCAGCAGTATTATTGCCGATCAGGATTTGGCGATGGTTGCAGGTCGGGATGTTCGCCTAGAATCAGCCGAAGAGCGTTATGTCAATGAATCCGAACATAGTGTGAAAAAATCGGGCTTAATGTCTAGCGGTGGTATCGGCTTTAGTGTGGGTAGCAAGAAAGAAAGCACCGAACAGGACAATGAGGATATTATTCACAGTGGTTCGACTGTGGGTAGTCTAAGTGGTAATACCAACATTATTGCAGGCAATCAATATAGCCAAAAAGGCAGTGCGGTAAGTGCAGTCGAGGGTGATGTCAATATACAAGCAGCACAGATCGATATTCGTGCAGAAGAAGACCGCAATAGCAACCGCTATCGCTATGAAATGGAACAGAAAGGTCTGACTGTAGCAGTGAATGTACCGGTGGTGAATCTGGTACAGGGTGCAGTGCAAAGTGTCAAACAGGTGGGTCAAAGTGGTAGTGATCGTGTGAATGCCATGGCCAGTGCCAATGCAGCCTTTGACAGTTATAAAACAGCACAGTCTTTATCAGGACTTAAAGATGCGGTTGGTGCAGCGAAAAATGCAAGCGACGCAGCCAAAGCTGCCAATGTGAGTGTAAGTATTACCTATGGTGAACAAAAGAATAGTTATGAAAACCTAAGCCAAAGCACGAGCGCAGCAAAAAGTAGCGTGAATGCCGGCGGACAGGTGAATCTGGTTGCAACAGGCGCAGGCGAGCAATCCAATATTAATATTATTGGTTCAGACGTTATTGGTCAACAAGGTACGACCCTGATTGCCGATAATGATGTCAATATTCGTGCAGCAGAACAAAGCAGTACAGAACAGAGCAGCAATAAAAATGAAGGCTGGAATGCCGGTGTTGCAGCAAGCTATGGTAAAGGTGGTGGTGCAATTGGTATTACTGCGGGTGGTAATGCAGGCAAAGGTCATGGAGATGGCACAGAAACCAGTTATGTTGCCAGTACAGTTGGCAGTAGCGAGAGCCAGACGACGATCCAGAGTGGCAATGCCAGCAATATCATTGGTAGTGTGGTACAGGGTAAAGGCGTACAGGTTAATGCCAAAGCATTGAATATCAAAAGTTTACAGGATACGGCAAGCTATCAAAGTAAGCAGCAGAATATAGAAGGACAAGCAACGATTGGTCTGGGTGGTGGTGCATCAGTTTCAGGTAGTGCGAGTAAATCCAATATCAATGCCAACTATGCTTCGGTACAGGATCAGGCAGGCATATTTGCAGGTGATGATGGCTATCAGATCAATGTACAGGGGAATACCGATCTAAAAGGTGCTTTGATTACCTCAAGTGCCTTGGCAGAACAAAGCCAGAAAAACAGCCTAAGCACAGGTACACTGACCTATAGTGATATTCAGAATGTGAGTGAATATGATGCCAAAGGGCTTGGTGTGAGTGCTAGTATCAATACCAAAGGTGGCTGGGATGGTAGTGGTCTGGATAAAGACAATAAGCCTGTAAATAATGTCAGCAAATCCGTTGGTTTTGGTTTGGATAGTGGTGAGGACAGTAGCGTTACCCGAAGTGGCATCAATACCAGTAATATCACGATCACGGACGTTGCTGGACAGCAAGCCTTAACCGGACAAAGTATAGAAGAAAGCAAAGCCGGTATCTTGACTACGATTAGCACAGAAACAGCCAAAGCGAATAGTGGAGCGATTGCCAATAACTTTGATAAAGATAAAGTACAAAGTGAAATAGATGTACAGGTGGCGGTTACCAAGAAATTTGGGGAAAATGCACCTAAAGCAGTCGCTGACTATGCACAGCAACAGGTACTTGAACTTCAAGCGGCAGGCAACTTTGAAGAAGCCGAAAAATGGAAAGAAGGCGGTATCTATCGAGTTGCGATGCATACAGCGATAGGTGCTTTATCTACAGGTACAGTAGAAGGGGCATTAACTACGGGTAGTGTTGCAATCGCAGCACCCACGATTAACCAGTTTGAGAAAAACATCAGTCAGGCATTGGCTGAAAAAGGCATGAATGCAGAAGCAGCGAATATCATCGCCAATGGTGTGACTAGTTTGACAGTAGCCGGTGCAGGGATCGCCACAGGGCTTGATACAGGTAGTACTGCGACGGCAATAAATGTTGATTCGAACAATAGACAGTTGCATCGTGATGAAATTGATCTGATCAAAAAACTTGCGAAACAGTATGCAGAAGAGAAAGGAATCAGCGAAGATGAAGCGAATACTTTATTGACCCGAGGAGCCTTATATAACATAGATGAAGGCTGGCAGGAGAATATGAATTATAACTTAAGTAATGCAGATATAGCGCAATACAATGAAGCATATCAATATTTATTGTCACAAAGCAAAGATATGAGTGTGAGTGAACTGGATACACAATTATCAGGAGGCTATTCACAGTCATTTAAAACTGATGCAGATGGCAGCACACTTTATCAAATGAATGTATTGGGTGTATCGGCAGAAACCTATGCAGGCAGCTTGACAGAAGCAGAGCAAACAAAGGCAGAGAACTATGTGAATACAGCAGGACAGGGATTTACAGCAACAGCAGAGGACTTTAAAAACAAAGATGTATTTTTATTAAATACCTTGGCAGGTTCTACAGTTGAAGGTAGTGACGTTTATAATGACAAGAAAGCCTATATAGAACAATATGCTGCAATTAAACCGGAAGAAGTGGGTTTTTGGGAGAGGGCAGGATCATCTGTTGATAAGGAAGTTAACACAGTAGCAGGTGCAGTAACGGGTGTAGTAACAGGTGCAGTAGATACAGTAAAAACAGGAATAGAATTAATAGAGGGTGCAATAGATTTTCTGGAGCATCCAATAGAAAATAGTAAAAAGGCAGCAGATACAGCGGTAGAAATTGCCACACATTTGCCGGAATTATCAACGGCTGCGAAAGATGCGGCATTATTGGCAAAAGAGCAATATGATACCACAATAGATCTTTACCGAATGCAGCAAGATGAAGGTGCAGAAGCAGAATATAAGGCAAATCTAGCAGGTCAAGTTATTGGCGGTGGAGGAATAGGTTCTGTTGGCAAAACGGCTGCAAAAGAAACAGGAAAAGTCATTAAGGAAGGATTAGATAATTTAGAGGATACGCTTAGCCCAAAACCGGCAACAGTTGCAGGGACACCGGACATAGGTGGTGGAGCGACGACGATGACAGGTAAACTCGATACTGATATTGGTGCAACGGAAGTTACAGGCGGTACGATTGCTGCGGGTAGTGATGGAAAAGAAACTATCACTGTTGATTATGAGCAATCTAAGAATAAGGGAACATCAGAAAATCAGCTTGTTAATGATTTGAAACCTAGTACGAATTATGAGTTGTCGAATGGTACAAAATTTACCACAAATGAACACGGTTATGTGGAAGAAATTTTATTTATACCAAAATTGGAAAAAGTTGAAAGAGATAGCCGACAAACGGCAGTGGGCAAACTAGGTAATGATGGTGATGTGGGAGGACATATACAGGCGTGTTCATTAGGTGGAACATGTGACAGCTATAATCTATTTCCACAAAATGCAAACTTTAATAGTTCAGCATATAAGAGGTGGGAAAATGAAATTCGTTCAGCATTACAAAATGGTGACAAGGTTGGAGAAGTTAAAGTGAGTTTTGATAGATCAAATCCAGCAAATATTAGACCTGACTCATTAGTAGTAGAGTATAATATTAATGGTGTAAATTTAAGAAAAACTTTTGATAATGAAAGTTCTAAATGAGGTGGCATATGAATAATTTAGTTGAAAAGCAAACAGAAATTTTGAACAGCTTGTTACAAATAATGGATAGTAGTGTAAATGGTGAATATCAGTCTTTACAATGTACATTTGATTATTATAGAGCAGAGGATGACAATTCTGTCTCGATTGGAGAAAAATTTTTTTATAAAAAAGATGATGAATTAAAATCAGAATTTCTTATATACAAAAATAAAGCAGTTCCTGAATTAGTAAAAGAATTACATACAGTAATGGAAAATCATACAGGTGGAAATTGGAAAGAGTTTACTTTGACTTTAGATGAAAATGGTAAAGCTCATACAAAGTTTATTTATGAGTAAGAATTAGAGGTTATACATCTATAAAGCGTAATCAGACAAATGTAAAACAATAGATAATGTTACGGTTAAATTTACACGTAATGATCCAAGTTCTGTTAGACCTGATAGATTGGAGGTTACGTTTATTATTGATGGAAAACCAACTAAAGAAACATTTGTAAATACTAAAGGTGGAGGGAAATAGAATGGAAGAGCAGTTACGGATATTAAATGAGTTAAGTCGTATTTTACATTTTTCTACAGAAATTGCTTATAATTCAGCACATTTGGTTTATAAGTTTAATCCGGATGAGCAGTGGTATTCATTTTCAGCTTGGTATGAAAAGAATCATCAAAATTATAGTCCTAATAATTTTGACAAGATTAGCAATGAAGCCCAAGAGCTGTGTAAAGAACTGCATAATGAAATGCAAGCCCATACGGGTGGAGATTGGCGTAAATTTGTTTTAACGCTCAATGAAAAAGGCGAAGCAAAGACCCAGTTTATTTATGATATTCAGTCTTGTATGGACGAGTTTAAAGATGACTAAGTTATTATTTCCTCTAACCGTTTTTACCTTGTTTTAATGTTTAAAACGGTTTTTTAAATTGGTATTAAGTTATGGGGATTTTCAACGATTTTACTAGATTGAATACAGTCACGGGTACAGTAGAATTTTTAAAAGACCCGATAGATAACACAGTAGATGCGGTAAAATCTGCGGTAGATGCGGTATCTCATCCTGTAGTAACGGCGGAAAAAGCAATTAATGCGGTAAATGCAAGTGCAGAGAGTTATGAAACGACACTAGATTTGTATCGAATGCAGCAAGATGAAGGCGCAGCAGAAGAATACAAAGCCAGTATAGCTGGTCAACTACTTGGTGGTGGAGCAGCAGGTGTAGCGATTAAGAAAGGTGTAGATGCTACGATTGATGCGGTACAAGCAAGTAATGCTGCAAAGATAGCAGAAGTTGCAAAACAGGAGAGGATTGTTGAGAATAATGTTAATGCAGATAATGATCTACTTTCCCCTGATTTGAATCGTGCCGATTTTAGATGGCAACCCTCTCAGATTGGTAATGCTCAAGTTTTAGAGTCCATTATGAGAAGAGGTGATGTTGAGCTTAAGCAAGGTATTTCCGTTGATCAAGTATTCAGAGATGTGATTCAAAAACCAATAGGTGAAAGACCTGATCCATCAACTTATTTATCTCAAAGCTATATAGATAATCATTTGTCTAAATTTGATGATGGAGCAACGAAGTTCATGTTAAGCAGTAACTACAATAGATTTGGGATTGGTCAAACAGATGGAACCTCTTTTATTTTACCAAAAGACCAAGCTGATATTTTAATGAAACAAACGGGAGGTGACCCAGTTAAATTGGCTGATGCCTTAGGTATTCCAAGGAATCAACTTAATAATGACTCTTTAGTAAAGATTGACATCTTAAATCCGAAAAATAGTGGTTTGCGATTACCATCTGGAAATGAAGCTGGGGCAAATTCTCAATGGATACCTGGAGGTAAATTACCTAATGGTAATTATGAAGCCATTATTGATGCAAATAAAATTAAACCGAGTCAAATAATCGTGAACCCAATAAGGTAAAATTATGAAATTTATATTAAATGAAATATTTTCTTCAAAAATCAATCAATATTTAGTTTTAGTTGATGAGGAAAAAAAATATTATGTTGGTTTTTTAGAACCAACTTTTAATAGAATGTCGGAATATTGGGTTTATTTTAAAGTGCCAAATGATTTAGCTATTTATACCTCAAATATTTTAAATGAAAATGAAGTCTCTAATTTTGTTCAGGAGTGTATTAATGGAAAACATAAAGATCTTAAATTACCATTTGATATTGAAATTGTAATTAACTAGCAACGCATTTACCTGAAATAGCTATAACAGATTATAGGTTCGAAACTAGATGCAAATGTGGGAACAGCAACAGGCTTGGCTAAAGGGGTAGCAAGTAATGTAGCCGGAGCAGTCACGGGTACAGTAGAATTTTTAAAAGACCCGATAGATAACACAGTAGAGGCAGTAAAATCTGCGGTAGATGTGGTATCTCATCCTGTAGTAACGGCAGAAAAAGCAATTAATGCAGTAAATGCAAGTGCAGAGAGTTATGAAACGACACTAGATTTGTATCGAATGCAGCAAGACGAAGGCGCAGCAGAAGAATACAAAGCTAGTATAGCTGGTCAACTACTTGGTGGTGGAGCAGCAGGTATAGCGATTAAAAAAGGTGTAGATGCTACGATTGATGCGGTACAAGCAAGTAATGCTGCAAAAATAGCAGAAGTTGCAAAACAGGAGAGGATTGTTGAGAATAATTTCTATAGTGAAGGAGACAGCTATTTTGCTCAAACCCAGATTGATCTAAAAAATAAAGCTGCTGAAGTACGCAGTACAAATACTGATATGTTTGAAGACGGTAAACCTGTAGGTAATATAGCTACAGCAACAATTCGGGTGGAAGGACAAAATGTACAAGAAGTAAAATCATTTTCTCGCTATGGAGATAATGAAGCAAATCAGGTAGATAACTTTGTAAGTTTATCTAGTAATAATGAACCTATTCTTAAAGCCTTAGATAATCCTAATAGTCCAGTCAATCGTATGACTGATACAGAGTATAAAATTTTAGAGAATTTTGCTCAAACATATAAAGATACACCTAACATTCAGGGTTCGATTGATTTATTTACAGAAAGAGCACCTTGTAAAAGTTGTACTAATGTAATTGAGCAACAATTTAGTATTAAGTATCCAAATGTACAGGTACGCGTTTATCATGATAATGGAAGTTATTCGATTTATCAGGGTGGTAAAATAATTTCTACTCCGATGGGAACTCCACGTAATCCAGGTGGTTTCCCAACAGCTCCTACTTTTAATTCTGGAGATAAATAATGTTTAATCCTATCAAATTAGAGGATTTACTTTCTAATACTGTTTATTCAGATTGTACTATAGATATTAGTGTGATAGATGAAGAATCAGGTGGTATATATACAGGATATTTAGAAAGCATCGAAATGTATGTTAATAGTAATTTATTCAAACAAAGGTATTCTGAAAATACTCATCAATATCTAAGTCGATTTTGGTTTTATAATCCAGCTCATCATGTCCATGATTGGTTAACCTCCTCTACATGTACGATGCCAATATCTTGGTTAGTATGGTCAAAATCAATGTTGAAGTGGGATTATCTTCCATCAGATTTTCAGCCATGGGCATTAGCTGTTTTAGAATGGTTTGATTTAGAAAGATATCACCAAGCCTACCATTTACCGCAGGAAGAATATGAAGCTATCAAGCATGATTTACCTTTGGTAATAGAAGGATTAAAGAATTATCCTGTAGAAAAGTTAGCACCGCCAGTTGGTGAAAATGAAAATATGTAATGCTATTTCGTCCACGTGCCCACAAGCCTTGGATGATCATTTGAAATTTGGTATTAAGCTATGGGAATTTTCAGGGATTTTGCTGTATCGGCAGGCTTATCCGCCCCAACAGCAAGTGGCTTGGGTATTGCAGCAGCGACATTAAGCCCATCGGTGAGCTATGAAATCGGACAATACTTTAAAGGGAATGATGCCGAAGGCAGTGCAGCGCATATATTGGCACATACGGTATTGGGTGCAGCAGTCGCAGCAGCAGGTGGCAATGATGCCTTAACGGCAGGATTGGTTGCAGGTGGAAGTGAAGCAGCAGCACCAAAACTTGCACAGTATCTGTATGGAAAAGATGCACAAGACTTGACGGCAGATGAGAAGAGTACGATTAGTGCAATTGTAGGTTTGGCAGGAAGTGCAGTTGGTGCCAGTACAGGAGATGTAGCCAGTACGGTACAAGCAGGGCAAGTCAGTCAGAATGCGGTGGAGAATAATCGTTTACAACCCAATGATGCAGCTAATTATGCAATATTAGTGGCAAAATATAAGCGGGATTGTGAAGGAGGAAAAACTGCTAAGCATTGTGCACAAACAAATAATGAGATTCAAGCTATTATAAATAGAGGGAAAACTATTGAGAAAGAAGAAGTTATTGATGGTGGTGATGGATTTTGGGGTGAGGATCGTACAATAGAACATAAGCCTGGAGATGTTGTTGGTTGTCTTACAGCAAGCGGACCAAGTATCTGTCAAATTACCAATAAAGTAGTTAATGGTGAATATGTTTTAGTCGCAGCAACTTCAACTCAACAAATGGAATATATTCAAAAAAGTATAGCCAATGACAAGAAGTTAATAGAATTAGCAAGTAGTGCATTTAATAATGGATGTTCATCAGTTGGAATAAGCTCTACAATTTGTTCGGCGGCGATGGAGTATTATGGTGTTGATCCGATTACGAAAAGGCAACTGACTACAACGGAGCGTACGCTTTATGCAGCTAATGCAGGATTAAATGTTGCAGGGGCTGCTGTTGCTGTAAAAATTGGTGTAGGGGGAAAAGAATCAAGTTCAAAACTGGAATTAAATCATTCTATTGATTCTTCAAAAATTAGTACTGGACGAACAGAACCTAGAAATTTGAATGAGAAGTTAGCAATGGAGCAAGTCAAAAATAATCCGCAAGGAAAAACTCCACCAAGGATGCCAAAGATGAGTGATTCAAAGAATAACTTATATGCAGAAGATGGATGGGTTAAAAGAGCTCAGAATGTTAATGGTGTTGAAATTCACTATGTTGAAAATACTAAAACTGGTCAAACAATAGATTTTAAATTTAAGGATTAATATATGTTTATTAATGCATTATCTGATTTTATGCAATATCTAAAATCAGGAGTAGATTTCGATGAATGGTATTTATCAGATTTTATTGATAAAAATATAAATGTATTATCAAAAGAGGATGCTTTTGATGAGACCTCTCATATAATACAGATTATAGACCATGATTTAAAATCTAATGAGTTATATGAACTATTACAAATTTTACTAGCACTACAACGACATTCTGATACTACACAGAGACCAAAAGAATTGGAGACTAGATTAAATTTATTTACCCGAATTTTAAATACTAATTCAGAGGAATATATAGTTGATACAGTGAAAGAATTAAAAACTATTTATAATTTAGAATAATATTGTCTGCAATGTTGTCCCATCCACGTGTCTGCAAGCCATGCCCGATCATTTTTAACCCTAATTTTTAGGGTTGAAAATGGTTTTTTAAATTTGACATTGGTATTTGATGATGGGGATTTTTAGGGATTTTACTGTATCGGTAGGCTTATCCGCCCCAACAGCAAGTGGCTTGGGTATTGCAGCAGCGACATTAAGCCCATCGGTGAGCTATGAAATCGGACAATACTTTAAAGGCAATGATGCCGAAGGTAGTGCAGCGCATATATTGGCACATACGGTATTGGGTGCAGCAGTCGCAGCAGCAGGCGGCAATGATGCCTTGACGGCAGGATTGGTTGCAGGTGGAAGTGAAGCAGCAGCACCAAAACTTGCACAGTATCTGTATGGAAAAGATGCACAAGACCTGACGGCAGATGAGAAAAGTACGATTAGTGCCATTGTAGGTTTGGCAGGAAGTGCAGTTGGTGCCAGTACAGGAGATGTAGCCAGTACGGTACAGGCAGGGCAAGTTGCGCAGAATGCGGTGGAGAATAATGAAATGAGCTTGCCATTTCCATTAGATCCAAAGTTAGGACAAGGCTATGAGAGTATAGCTAGATATGCTCAAGAAAATGGTTTAAGTGATGAAGATACGCAAAAGTTAATTGAGGACTTCAATCGTCGTTCAGGATTATCAGATCAAGGTAATGAGTATGTTCAAGGATTAGCATTTGGATCAATAGAGATGGCCGCTAGTGCCATTGTTCCAGAAATAGCTATTAAAAAGTTGGAACCTATAGCTGTTATTGCAAAAGAATCTGGTATTTGGAATAAAGTTACAGATACTGTTAAGGGGTGGTTTGGGAGGGGAGATGATAAACTAGCGGAAACAATTAAAAATAATATAGAAGTTAGTCAAGCTGTTAGGGAAGCATCAAACTTTCAGAAATTTAGTACCAAAGAAGGTAAGTTACAAGAAGAATTAGGGATTTGGCCGCCAAATAGCGGAGGATATGCAACTAAACCAGCAGAAACTTTGCAACCAGGTACAATTGTTGATCGTTATGGGTATCCAGGAGGGAGCTATGTTTCACCAGTAGGCACCCCTTTTGAGCAGAGAGCGTTGCCTTCTAGTAGTTTGAATAAACCCTATTCTCAATATGAAGTAATTCAACCAATAAACCCTGTTTCTGAATCCAAAATACTTCCATGGTTTGGACAACCAGGTCAGGGAACTCAATATAAACTACCAAAAAGTGTGTCAGAATTATTGGATTCTAAAAATCCATATTTAAAGGAGAAGCCTTAATGAGTAGAAACGAGTTAATTAACTTTTTAAAGTTGTTAGGAGTTCATGAAAGTTCATATTCATTTGATATTATTAAAAACTCTGAGTGTGTTAGTGTGTTAGAAGATAATAGTGAATGGAGAGTTTATTACACTGAAAGAGATAAACCTGATCTTCTGTTTAGTTCTTTCAGTGAAGAAATTGCTTATGATTTTGTTGCTAATTTATTTAAAAAATGGTTAGACAAGAATTAATGGTGCATGTATTTTTATTTGATTTCACCATTATCGCAAATTATAAAAGGGATCGATATGTTCCATCAGCATTTCCTGTAAATCCTGCTTCTACAGGAGGCAAGTAATGATAGGATATATTAATGAGGAAGGATGTTCTATAAAGTTAATGCCTCTACTTTGGTGTTTAGGGTTTGGAGTATTAGGTGGACAGGATTTAGAATATTATTTACGAGGTATTATAGGTAAGAATCCAATGGAGCCTGTAGGGGGGGATCCAGGTTGGAATCTCATTCCAGAAGAACAGAATGGAGAAACTATTTATTATGCATGGGTGGATGAAATGATGGGACTAGAACCTAATGAAGGATGTTATGATGAGATAACTGTCAAGTATCATATTCGAAAAGGCTTGGAAAATGTGCTAAAAGAACAGCCTCATCGTAAAGATGAAATAAATCGTATTTTTAAGAAGTATGATTTGTGATCTTTTTCACCTGAACATTGTCTCAACTATGTGTCCGCAAGTCGTTGTTGATTATTTTTGACCCTAATTTTTAGGGTTTTTAATGGATCATTGAGTTTAAATTTGGTATTTGATTAATTGGGATATTAACGATATACAGGAAATCACCCGAGATCAAACCACAGGGATGCTAGATGGTAGTATCACGCTGGATCATTTCATCAAATACCCAAAACTACTCGATAAGGTTGAAATCCCTCAAAAACTGCATCATGAACAAAATGGATAAATGGCTCAGTAATACCTTGAGCCATCCATTGATCCAGAACCTCATAATAGGCAAGACGATTTTCTACTGTGATGACACAAGGTGGATAGCCAGCTTTCATTAACTCCAGATTCATCAGTAATCTCGATGTACGTCCATTTCCATCGATAAACGGATGGATTCCTACAAAATCTGCATGAACTTTTGCAGCTCGTTCTATTGGGTGTACTCTGGCGGCTTCGTTATTGTACCAATCGATAAACTGAGCTATTTTATCGGTTATAAGTGTATGGTCAGGTGGATTTGCAGATGCTCCAGAAATAATGACATTTTGTTGCCTATAACGGCCAGCATGATCATCATCGATGTTTTTTAAAATCAATTGATGGATATTACGAATTTGCCATTCAGAGAAAGGCTCTTGTTTTTTAATAATGTCTTCAACGTAATAAATTGCATTGCGGTGGTTAATCGCTTCAAAATGTTCCCTAAGTGATTTACCACCAACTGTAATGCCTTCAAGTACAACCTTGGTTTCCATCAAAGTGAGCGTATTGCCTTCAATGGCATTAGAATGATATGTCCAGCGTAAAATCAGGTCTTCTTGTAAGTTTTTAACAATATTCGGAGCAAGTGGACGATGTTGATCCAACTGCTGTTTTAACTGATCAATATCTTCAAACATGTTCATACTCAGATTGAAAAAACAAGTATTTATCATAACTCAAACTTAAAACAATCACTATTTTGATTGATGATATTATTAATGAAATCCAATCTGATACCGCGTATTTCTTCCGCCACCTTCCATCTTCACAATACAGCCTTTTTCCAGTAAATCAGTCAAATGACGAGTTGCAGTCGCTTTACTGACTTTTGCCACTTTTTGGTATTGTGATGCACTGATACCATGTTCAAAACCATTTTCCCCGCCATCTAGCAGCCGATTTAAGACTTTGCGCTGTCCTTCATGTAAATCCACTTCAGAAAACTTCTGCCAAAATGCACTTTTGACCAGTGTCCTTTCTATACGATTCAAAGTCTGTTCAAGGCTTTCATCTAATGCCTGTAAAAACCAGCTTAACCATGCAGTAATATCAGCATCACCTTTTTGGCTATGTTCCAATATATCGTAGTAACTTTTACGCTTATTTAAAATGACAGGTGACATGGCATATAGTCGGATACTTTGTTGATCCATTTGTGCCAATGCCAAGTCGGTTAAAGTCCGAGTAATACGCCCATTACCATCATCAAAAGGATGTAACGTGACAAACCATAGATGCACAATACCGGCTCGAATCAAAGGATCAAGCAGGGCATTGGTTCTACTGATATTAAACCACTGAATAAATTCATTTAATTTCTGGTCTAGCCCTTCCCGTGGTGGTGCTTCAAAATGCACAGTTGGTCGATCAATCCGTCCAGATACAACCTGCATTGGCTCATGACCACGTAATTGCCCAATACGAATACGTTGCATCGTCCAGTCAGGTTCATTGAATAGCCATTGATGCCATTGCAATAAACGTTCTATGGATAAATCCTGCTCAAAGTTGTTTAAGGCATCCAGCATGATATTGGCTAGCCCCTCTGAGCGATCAGAGCTCGGATAAGGTTGATCCAACGACACGCCTAATCGCTTTGCCAAAGATGAACGTAGCGAATAAACATTTAATGATTCGTTTTCAATCGCAGAAGATGAAACCAAATTGGCAATGAGATTATCTAAAGTCAAATGATCTTTTTCCGGATCATGTTGGCTTTGACCGAGCAGTATCCCGATCTTTTGATGGATATGACGGGTTAATGGTAAGATGATTTCATCCTGCCATGTAAAAGCTGTCCAGTCAGGTTGTTGCCATATCCAGTTGTACATAATGTTTTCCCTCAATGAAAAATCATGAGCTGTTTAGAGTATATATTCGGCTCATTTAATGAGTCAAATATATATTTAATTCGTATCTACTTTTAAAAATTTAGAGATGAAGTTTTAGAGATATAGAACTTTGTTTCATGTGATTGTTTCTGAAATAGAGGGGGCAGGTGAGTAATAATGAATTAGCAAAAATTTCTAATAGATGAAAAAGTGTAGGTTATAGTATAGGTTTTTATAAAAAGCTTGGAAAAATGTTTAAAAATCAATATAAAAATACTTTCGCATCATAGGGGTGGGAGGATAAGTCTGGCTTGTTATTATTCGTACTCATTCTATTTAAATCCTTTGTTTTAAGCATATTTAAGCATTTATTCATAGATAGACTATCCATTAAAGTGGAATGAAATTTAAACTTTATGTTTTTCTATCACACTAAAAAACATAAAGTTTTGAGTTTAAATGATGATGTGTTTCTTGATCAAGAATCAAAAACAAACAGGCTGAAAGAATAGCAAATAATTGAATTGATCTGTGAAGGTTTAAAATAGATTGCTTAATACATCGGCAGATGATAATAAAAGACACACTGCCTGATTGAATAAAGTAAGAGCAGGGAGTTCAGGCGAAAAGTAGATACACAAGGTGGGATATACATGTAGTAAGGACTTGTTTCTTCATTGCCTGTTCGATAATTTCATGAAAACCTGATGGCTGGTTAATCTCAATTCACCGTCTACATTTATAAATTAATTAGTCTGCGATGCTGTATCAATGGCATAGCTTCCCGGATTTTATTTTGCTCTTCAAGATCAAAAGGGACCACAATTAATTGACTACCTTCTTCACTGACTTCAGCCAGAACTTTCCCTTGAGATTGAGTAGCAAGTGTATGTCCCCAAGTCTGACGTTTACCATTGCTATGCCAACCTTGTTGAGCTGAACCCAGAACCTGACATTGACTATCCATTGCCCTAGCCTGTAAAAGTAATTTCCAGTGCATTTGTCCGGTTGTATACGTAAATGCCGCAGGTGCCGTGAGAATATTGGCACCTTTAGCTCGCAACATTAATGATAACTCTGGAAAGCGTAGGTCATAACAGATCATTAGACCGATATTGCCAAAAGGGGTTTTGGCAATCACGAGTGCATCACCCGGTTCGAACACAGCAGATTCCTGATAACCTCCGATACCATCGGCTACCTGAACATCGAATAAATGGATTTTGTCGTAACGCGCAACAGTTTTACCTTCGGGGCTGACACACAGACTGACGGTACGTACCCGACCATCAGGTACAATCTCACCATTTGGGCGATAAGGGCAGGGTAATGTCCCTGCAACAATCCAGATTTGATACTGAAATGTTAGTTGTTCTATGCGTTGTTTTAATTCATCAAAGCGCTGCGCTGTAATTGCCTGTTTACCCGCAGCAAAACAGGCAAAATTCTCAGGCAGCACAAAAAGTTCTGCCTGTTGTATCTTTGCTTGTTTAAGTAGTTGTTCAACCTCAATAAAATTCTGATCAATATCATTTTGAGAATTAAGCTGAGTGACAGCAAGTTTGGTCATACGGCGATCCTCTATGAATATTAAAAGACATTATACTTTTTGGCTTTGTTCATCATTAGAATGAATGTTTGCTTGCTCTTTTTGCAACTGTTTGACCAAAGGCTCAAACATATTTTGATTATTTTCATTCAATTGCATAAGGGTACGATGGGCTTCTAGTACAGTTTTTAACATAGCGGCATGAGATATATTGTCTTCAACCAGTGCTTTTGTACACACATTTGGATTGCCACAATAGTTGAGAATTACAAATACCTGATTCAGGCCCATACTATTAGCAAGTGTAGTAATATCAGGGTTTGTCGACAACATCACAGCCTGTATGCCATGATTCTGCTTAAGTTTGATACCTAACTTTGCCAAAATACCCAAAACGGTACTGTCGATAAACGTAGTTTCGGTAAGATCAACAATTGCGCCAACAATCTGGGAATTTTGATCTATTTTGTTAAGTAAATTATCTAAACTAATGCAAGCTTGTGCCCGTACTTCACCAATAATCTTGAAGATGTGCGTGCCATTTAAGCTAGCATATTCGATACGACCTATTGACATGGAAATGCCATTTTTAGAATACATTTGGTCATTATCACATAGCTCTCGGGCGTCCGCAAGGCGGACAAAGTAACAAAATTATTAAACTAAAGTCCGATGTTATCGAATTTTTATTACAATCTTTAGCTTTAAATTTGATAAAGATCAGTGTAATAAAGTAGTTAAGAGTTTCTAAAAAATCAATTCTGAACGCGTGTTAAACTTAATATTGCAATATCATCATTGACCTGTTCAGGTGGGGTAAACTGGTATTGTGCTAACTGATCAATCAGTTGTTGAAATTGATCATTTAGGCCACCCTTAAATGGTTCCAGCGCACCATCAGAACATAGAATCAAACGACTTTGAGGTGGCATATATAAGGTGACCTCATCAATCGTTAACTCATCAGTTAAACCAAGTGGAAAACTACTTGCATTTAAAATCCTTGGTTCTGAACCAGGGATTAAATGGATTGCAGGTGGAAAATGTCCAGCATTACAACAGGTAATGGTATCAGTGGTTAGATTTAGCAAGCCTGCAACCATGGTGATATGCTTTTCAATATTTTCCTTCAGTAGCATATCATTGAGTTTTTGAATTAACTGCTGTGGTGAATTTGCACGTTTATGAAAAGCCGCCATCCAGGAAGTTAATAAACTGCTGGTTACACCATGACCAGAAACATCGGCAAGATAAAATAAAATATGCTCATTATCTACACGCCAATAATCATACCAGTCACCTGATAAATAGGCAGAAGGCTGAAATAAAGTATCAAAAGAATAATGATTGACTTGAATAGGATTCGGTAATAAACGTCTTTGTAAATCTGCTGCCGTGGGTAAATCTCGGCTATCCTGATTGCGTTTGTATTGTGCTTCAATTAATTGTAAAGCATCAAAAGGTTGTGCAGGTAAATCCTCCCAGATCCAGCCCGCAAGCGCACCTTTTTGCCAAGCCTGACTTAACTCTAGTCCTTCTTCTGCGCGTGCAATGACCACTGTTGGACAATTCCAGTCCTGATTTAAAAAATCATTAACATCAGCAATATAGATACGGTTTGGATCACATTGCTGAACTTGAGATAATTTAATCCACTCTAATTCTGCAAATAATGCCAATGCACGATCTAATTGTCGCAAAACTCTGGATGGATAAACAAAATACATAAATTCAAAGTTAATCTAAATCAAAAAGACTTAGATTACTCTCCTGTTGGTTGAGTATCATCTGGAAGATCATCTAGTTCTTCATCGGTAGATTCAAAAGGATCATCCGAAAACATTGTGGTCTCAAGATCTTCCCCACGTTTAGTTGCAATAACATAAGCACGCTGTTGTAAATACGCATCGCGAATAGCAGAATATTTATCACCATGAAGCATACTTTCAACGGATAAAAGTTGTGCTCTGGTATTGACTGCATCTATGGCATTATTGGTCCAGTAAGACCGGTCATCTTCAAAAATATATTGTTGTACATTGGCATATCGATCTGCAATCGTCGCTGCTCCATCCCGAAATGTACTAGGTCCAAGAAAAGGTAACATAATATAAGGACCGGACGAAACCCCCCAAACCCCGAGTGTAATCCCCAAGTCATCTTTCTCATTATCCAACTTTAATCGTTTTGCAGTATCAGCGATACCCAGACTAGTTAATGTATTAATGGTAAAACGACCAAGAGATTTTGCAGCTGTCTTTGGTTTGCCTTGTAAAATCTGATTGATAGCATTCCATGGTTCACGAAGATTATTGCGAAAATTGGTGTACCCACCACGAGCATCTTCAGGCACTTTTGCTTGATATTGAACAGCAACAGGTCTTAACACATACTGATCAAGCGTATCATTAAACGTAAAAATTTTGCGATTAAGCGGTTGTAATGGATCCTTGATCGATGCAGGTTGACTCGCCAATGCATTAATTTTTAATTGGTTAAGCTGGATTTTTTTTAAAGCTGCCAAACTATAAATGTCATCTTGTTCATTCAACACACTACTATTATCTTCATTTACGGTGGAAACGGTATCTTCTGCGTAAGCCAGATAAGAAATACTGCTGATCGAAGCAATCAATAATAGCTTTATAGATGGATAGATCATTATAAAATTCTCTGAGATTTGATGAAATCAATGGATTGATAATATCAAGCTTTATAAATAGTACAAATATAAAAGATTAAAGAAACAAGAAAGCCACCAATAAAACTATAATTTCGAACACAAAATAATCAATCGAATTAATCTCTGATAAAAAGCACTTGCAACCGTTCTGGAATGCTGTAGAATGCACATCCATCGGCGGTGATGCAGATTAAAACTTGTTGAAAAACAGGGTGTTAGTTGGAACTTAAGGGTTTTTATTAATATTTGGTTTGAAGGAATAAGTTTAGAAACAATCGAAATTACTAGTT
>NZ_NEXX01000005.1 GCF_002174125.1 Acinetobacter populi | reverse complement strand
GTTTCTCCTGTGCCACCAGTTTCTCCTGTGCCACCAGTCTCTCCAGTTCCGCCCGTTTCCCCAGTGCCACCAGTCTCTCCAGTTCCGCCTGTTTCCCCAGTACCACCGGTCTCTCCTGTGCCACCAGTTTCCCCAGTTCCGCCGGTTTCTCCTGTGCCACCAGTTTCTCCTGTGCCACCGGTCTCTCCTGTGCCACCGGTCTCTCCAGTTCCGCCTGGAGCTATTACTGTAACTTCCGGTGATTTATTTCCAGCACCATCTTCAAGGCCAACTGTAACTTCTTCACCATTGGTTAAGGGCTCTTCCAGTTCAACCTCAAATGTTCCATCCGGATTCACTGTTCCTGTACCAATGGTATTGCCTTCAGAATCTTTGACTGTAACTGTGGTGCCAGGTTCACCTTTACCGCTTACTGTTGTGCCGTCTTCACTTACTGCAACTTCTGTTGGGACAGTTGGTGCGGTGGTATCCGGCGCATTTACTGTTACTTCCGGTGATTTATTTCCAGCACCATCTTCAAGGCCAACTGTAACTTCTTCACCATTGGTTAATGGCTCATCCAGTGCAACTTCAAATGTTCCATCTGGATTCACTGTTCCTGTACCAATGGTATTGCCATCTGAATCTTTGACTGTAACTGTGGTGCCAGCTTCGCCTTTACCGCTTACTGTTGTGCCGTCTTCACTCACAGCCACTTCTGTTGGGGCAGTTGGTGCTGTGGTATCCGGCGCATTTACTGTAACTTCCGGTGATTTATTTCCAGCACCATCTTCAAGGTCAACTGTAACTTCTTCACCATTGGTTAATGGCTCATCCAGTTCAACTTCAAATGTTCCATCTGGATTAACTGTTCCTGTACCAATGGTATTGCCATCTGAATCTTTGACTGTAACCGTTGTACCAGGTTCGCCTTTACCGCTTACTGTTGTGCCGTCTTCACTCACCGCGACTTCTGTTGGGGCAGTTGGTGCCGTGGTATCTTTGGTATCGTTAGTTTTATGATCATTATCATCATCTAATAACTTTAATGCGGCGACTGCTGCTAATGGCGTAATCGCCCATAATGGGCTATGTCCCTCATCATATAATAATGGTTCTATATTATTTAACGGATTGTAAATAACCTCATCCAGTATCGCACCAGAATCATTGGTAAATTGAACCCAAAATAATTGTCCATTTCCCGTATCTAACACCAAACTATTATCGGCGAGAAAGAAATTTTCGATAATAATTTGTTCACCATTTGTTAGGTAAATAACTGCGTTATTTCCTTCCCTTTCAACTTTTAAAACATCTTCTTTCTGGATCGTAATTTTGACTACAGCTGGTTGTTTTAACAGCACATTTGTCCCAAAATCTTGTGTTGTTACATTGTGACTCGCTTTATCAAAAATTTGTATGTTTTTCATAATAAACCCTTTTTTTATAAAATATCGCATTGACCATAGCATATTTTTTTTATAAAACCAAGCGTATTGATCGGATTAATTTTCTCGTTTTTTATGTACTTTATGACAATTCACTACTTACATTTTTGATAATCAACGCACAAAGTAAGCTATAATTTATCCAACGATTCACTATTTTTTAACCAATATGAAGATCATTTTTGCCGGTACACCGGACTTTTCTGCTGAAGCATTAAATAAATTAATTGTAACAAAACATGACATTGTTGCCGTGTATACACAACCTGATCGTCCATCAGGACGTGGACAAAAAGTGTCAGCATCTCCTGTGAAACAATTGGCTTTGCAACATGGCTTAACGGTGATGCAACCTGAAAACTTTAAAAGCAATAGTGAAGAAGGTTTAAGCGCACAACAACAATTGGCAGATTTTCAAGCTGATGTCATGGTGGTTGCTGCTTATGGTCTAATTTTACCGCAAGTCGTGCTAGATACGCCAAAATATGGCTGTCTCAATATTCACGCGTCCTTATTACCACGCTGGCGTGGCGCTGCGCCAATTCAACGGGCAATTCAGGCAGGTGATCAGCAAAGTGGCGTGACCATTATGCAAATGGCAAAAGGTCTGGATACTGGGGATATGTTATACAAGGTGAGTTGTGATATTACTGCAACAGACACTGCATCGACATTGCATGACAAATTGAGTCAATTGGGTGCAGAAGCCATTTGTGAAGTACTGGAAAATGAGCAGTGTTTACAACAATATCAGGCCAATCGTGTAGTACAGGATGAAGCCTTAAGCAATTACGCCCATAAAATTGTGAAGGCTGAAGCAAAAATTGATTGGGCACAACCTGCACAATATCTGGATTTGCATATTCGCGCCTTTAATCCTGTACCTGTTGCTTTTTGTCTTGTTGCCGATGGTTCTCCCTTACGTATCTGGTCTGCCGAACCAGCCAAAGAAACACATACCTCAAAATATGGTGAAATTCTGGCAGTTGATAAACAAGGTGTACTGGTTGCCTGTGGTGCAGGCACAACTTTACGTTTGACCAGCCTACAATGGGCAGGCGGCAAGGCATTAAATGCTGTACAGATCTTTCAGACACAAAAATTACAGGTTGGACAAATCCTATGATGAGCCAGACACAACCTGTATCCTCCATAAATTTACGTGCCCAGTTGATCAAATTATTGATCGCAGTCCAGCAAGGGCAATCTCTGGCACAACTCCAGAACAAATATTTAAATGCGATCAATGATCAAGACAAAGCGTTATTCCATGAGCTTAGTCTGGGTTGTCTCAGACAATGGTTTTGTCTAAAACAGGTGACTTTACCTCTATTGCAAAAGCCGATTACCGATTTACCTGTCGAAACTGCGCTATATGTAGGTTTATACCAGCTCCTATGTACGCGAATTGCCGACCATGCGGCAATTTCAGAAACTGTCAATGCGGTGAAACAACTTGGTTTTGAATCGGCGAGTGGTTTGGTCAATGCGATTTTAAGACGCGCTCTACGAGAGCGCACGCAGTTACAAGCTCAACTTGAAGCAGCGCATGGTTTACCAAGCTGGCTGTATAAACGTCTTAAAAAAGACTGGAAAAGCCAAAGTGACGATTTATGTCAGCAACTTAAATCTACCGCCCCCCTGACATTAAGGGTTAATCAACGCCTGATTGGACGAGATGCGTATTTAAATAAACTGCTGCAACATGATATTCAAGCGCATGCTTGTTCTCATTCCGATGCAGGGATCATCCTTGATCAGACTGTGCATATTCCTGCATTACCGGGTTATGAACAAGGCTGGTTTTCGGTACAGGATGAACATGCACAGCTATGTGCAATGCTATTGCCGGATTTAAACGAAAAATTTGTGATCGATGCCTGTGCTGCACCGGGTGGGAAAACGGCACATTTACTGGAAAAATATCGCCCAGCCAAACTGATTGCATTAGATGCAGATCCCAAGCGTTTACTGCGTGTGGAAGAAAATCTAAGCCGCTTAAAACTACTCACCGAACAAGTAGAGATCATCAGTGCTGATGCCACGACATGGCAAGCACCACAACAGGCAGACTGTATTGTACTTGATGCGCCATGCTCTGCGATTGGTGTATTACGTCGTCATCCGGATATTCGTTTGTTGCGTCAGTCCAGTGATATTGCCCAAACCGTACAATTGCAAAAAACCATTCTCAATCATATGTGGCAACAACTTAAACAAGGTGGATCACTGCTCTATATCACCTGTTCAATTTTAAAAGTCGAAAATGAACAACAGATGCTAGATTTTTTTGCAACACACCAAGATGCTAGAGAAATTCCTCTGCATATTGATTGGGGCATTGCTCAAGCGCACGGTCGACAGCTTTTACCCCAACAGGGACAGGGTGATGGTTTCTATTATTGTCTTATTCAGAAAATTTAAACCTGAAGCGGTAATCACCGCTTCAGAATTTTCCTGCTGTCACTGGAAAAACTGGAACATGACCAGACTAAGGGCTAATGTTGACATACCAGTTACCAACCCATAGACGGTTTCATGTCCTTTGGCATAACGCTTGGCAGCAGGAAGCAATTCATCAAGTGCCAAAAATACCATCACTCCACCAATCAAACCAAACACACAACCATATACAACAGGGCTCATAAACGGCGCAAGAATACTATAACCAATTAACGCACCAATAGGTTCTGCCAAGCCGGAAATAAAACTCGCACCTAAGGCCAGTGCTTTATTTTGTGTTGCCATATATACCGGTAAGGCTATCGCTATTCCTTCTGGGATATTATGAATAGCAATAGCAACCGCCAAAGGTACACCTAATGTCGAACTTTCCAGCGTGGCAAAAAAAGTGGCTAAACCTTCGGGAAAATTATGCGCAGTAATCGCAAACAGGGTCAATAAACCTGTGCGATACAAAGATTTCTGACTATGTTGCTCAACCTGTCCCGAATCAATTGACTCATGTGGATTCGGCACCAGACGATCCAGAGCGATCACCAAGAGTATGCCCAGCAAAAAAGAAAAAGTACCCAAGGCAAAACCAATTTGGGCATTATATCCTGCACTAAAAGAATCAATTGACTTATTGAGAATTTCTGTCAAGGACACATAGACCATTGCCCCACCGGCAAAGGCCAAACCAAAAGACAGTAAACGAGGACTCGGCTGCTTAAAAAAAAGTACCGATGCCCCGCCAACAACAGTGGCCAAACTCGCTAGAATAGTGACTAAAAAGGCTATTAACACCTGATGACTAAAAAAGTCCATAAGAATAAAGGCACCAAAATTGATGCCTTTATTTTATATGAAAAATAATCTCCAATGGAAATAATTATCATTCTATTTTGTTAATGCTTGATACCCCTTTAATCATCACTTTCGGGGTGTTTACTTAAATGAATCATGGCGAGAACTAATCCTCCCCATAATAAAACAATCGAAATAATCATCATAATTAGCGCAGATGTATTCATGCTTAATCTCCCGAATGACCATGATCTTTCAAACGACTAAAGAAAAATGCACCCAATGCAAACAGTGCAATATAACCCCAGCCAAAAATCACCTGTACAAATACAGGATAATCACCATAGCCCTTGGTAATTAATGCAGTCAGTGTTAATCCCAATGCAACCAATAAAGATAAAGGCGTCACAATGGTCAACATGAACTCCCAACCTTTACCCAAAGAAATACTGGAGGTGGCATTAATATGTTGTTCCAGTTGTTTTAGCAAAGGACGTTTAAACCAACTCACCAGAATAATGGAGAAAAATGCACCTGCGACAATACCAATATTATTGGCAAAATGGTCAATAATATCGACAAAAGTCACTGCGCTGTGGGTTGAAAATAATAACGTGGAAACAATGGCCGAACCACCTGCAACAATCGTCACCGATTTTTTACGTGACCAGCCCAGCTTGTCCTGAAATGCACAAATCGGCACTTCCAGAATACTGACCATCGAGGTAATCCCGGCGACCATTAAAGAGGTAAAAAATAGCAAGCCAAATAAATCACCACCAGCACCAAGACTGGAAATCAATTTTGGAAAGGCAATGAATGCCAGCCCAATACCGCCACTCACCACTTCCTGCACAGGCAAACCAGAGCTATATGCCATAAAGCCCAGTGCAGCAAAAACACCAATCCCGGCCAGAATTTCAAACGATGAATTGGCAAGGGCAACGACCAGCCCCGAACCGGTTAAATCGGTTTTTGGTTTAAGATAGGATGCATACGTCAGCATAATGCCGAAGCCAACCGATAAAGAGAAGAAAATATGACCATAAGCTGCTAGCCAGACCTTATAGTCCTTCATCGCCGTCCAGTTTGGGGTAAAAAAAGCATTTAAACCATCTACCGCACCCGGTAAACGTAATGCCTGAATCACCAGAATAGAAAATAATATTACCAATAACGGCATAAAAATTTTATTGGATAGCTCAACGCCTTTTTTCACGCCACCAAATAAAATCACAATGGTCACAAGCCAAACCAGCACTAATCCCCAGAACAGATGCGGAACAAAGCCAAAGGTCAATTGATCGGCATTTTGCAAATAATTCTGGAAGAAGAATTGCTCGGTATTCTCGCCCCATTTTTGTCCAATCGAATAATAAATATAACTACCTGCCCAAGACAACACACTCGCGTAATACATCCCGATGACCAGTGTGACCATCACCTGCCACCAACCAAGTGACTCCATTGGCTTGAATAAACGCTTATAAGCTGTCGGTGGTGCCCCGTGATATTTATGCCCAACCGCATAATCCAAAAACAATAATGGCAATCCAGCGGTAAACAAGGCAATTAAGTAGGGGATTAAAAAGGCACCGCCCCCATTTTCATAAGCGACATAGGGAAATCGCCAGATATTACCCAAGCCAACCGCAGAACCAATTGCTGCAATAATAAATCCAGATCGAGCAGACCAGTTTTCTCTTTGTTGGGTCATATGCTCCCCTTTTCTTTCATGGAATACCTAAGAATACTGTAAAAAACGGCGCAGATTAGCATATTCCTGCGAATTTTTTTATTTTTAATGTGCAATATCTGAGCCCAAATCAGGTGAAATCGGCATAAAAAATTCGTTTACCAATGTCCTTATGACGCATCATTTCTTCATAAGTTTTCATTTTTATTTTTTAAATGAAGAAATTATCTATTTTTTAATTGCGGCTGTTTCGCTCTAAACGCTCACGACGAATTTGTTCGGCTTTTTGTCTTTGTTGCTGTTTAAGCGCTTGTTCACGCCTATTCTGCTGCTGTTGATTTCGATGTTGTTGCTCTTGTGCACGTTTTTGTTCCATGCGTCGACGTTCCAGCTCACGTTGTCGTTGCTGCTCTATTTGACGTGCTCGAGCCAATTGCGCCTGCTTTTGCTGCTGTGACCTTAACCATAGCTGACGTTCTCGTTCCTGTTGATAAGCCCGCTGTCTTTCCAGTTGACGCTGTTGTTCATAACGGTGCTGATGATATAAAGCATCGCTCTGATACCCATAATAACCACCTTGACGATAACGTCCGCTATCTTCCGGTAAGACTGTGCAACCAATCATTGTCATTGTAATGACGATGCCTGTCGGTATAAGTTTATACATATCCGCCTCCTTTCAACCTCTTCAACTGCTGATAAAAATTATTGACAATTTGCATTTTCAAGTTAAGGTAGTTTATCAACATAAAAAAAGCTTACTCGATCACTATAGGAATTATGTATTAAAAGCATTGTGCTTATACAGCGAATACATAAAACAACCAAGTGAATGTGAATAAAACATGTAGATGCTTTTGGAAAAGCAATCAAGTCAATCGTAATAGGAAGTTCAATATGGGTAATTTTTTTGATATAGAACAATTTTTGGAAAAATCACAAGGCTCAAGTGCCCGTACTTTGGATAAAGCACCCAAAGTCATACAACACCGTCTTGCCAAAATACTGGGCTATCAGCATGATTTTAAAACCCTTCACCCCTTTTTAAAATGTTTGCTGGCAATACAACAGCGACAAGGGAAAATTAACTTAGTTACCGAAGATTATGCAAAAAGTCGTGTTCAATTCCAGCGACAAATGCGTTCTATTGTGGCAACGCCGACACCGATACAATTGGTTGAAGATCTGGATTTACCGTTAAAACATCAAACCTTACGTGCAAGACGTTATCATCCCAAACCCGGGAAAAAACTGCCCCTGATCATTTTTTATCATGGCGGTGGATTTATTGTCGGTGACCTTAATACACATGATGAAGCTTGTCGTTTGCTGGCCAAAGCTGCCAATGTACAAGTGTTAAGTATCGACTATCCCCTTGCACCGGAACATTCACCAGAATACATCGTTGGCTGTTGTGTGGAAGCACTGGAATGGACATATCAGCATTACAAACAACTAGATATTGCAGGGAAAAAGATTGCGGTTGCAGGTGATAGTGCCGGAGGTAATTTAAGTGCAGTCGTTTGTCAAAAAACAAAAAACACCATCTATACACCCTCAGCGCAACTATTGATTTATCCTGCGGTAGATTTTAAAAGTCGTTATGCGTCTTATTATAAATTTCGCGAAGGCCTGATTTTAAATGACAATGATATCGATAGCGTGACCGAATTATATGTTATCCAGCAAAATGTCGCTCTTGATGATCCATTAGTTTCTCCTCTCTACGGTGACTTAAACAAAGTAGCGCCTGCCTACATCGTCACCGCTGGCTACGATCTATTGCATGATGAAGGTGAAATTTACGCACAAAAACTAAAACAGGCGGGCATTGCGATAAAATATCAGGAAGCTCAGGATATGACACATGGCTTTATCAATTTCACCCCTATTCATAAAGCTGCCAAACAGCACTGGATCAATACAGCCAGAGATTTTCGAAAATTTTGGGATAAATTAAAATAAAATGTTCCACGTGAAACGATGAATTAACCCGATATGCTTTGCAGTCCTGCAAACATGAATTGCTTATCCTATTGCAGGCTGCATCACAATCATTTAAAAAAGATGTGATAATTAAAAATGTGCTTCCAAACCGATATAAGGCCCTTTAAAACGGAACTTGGTATCAATATCATCTTGATCATCCAGATCGATATTTAAAATACGATAGCCCGCTTTGGCACCTACATCAACCAATAAATTATCAACAAAATCATACTTCACTTCGGCAGATACATCACTGATTTTGGTATCGCTATAACTGGTCAACAACGCTTCTGCTTTGGCACTTAAACCAGTAAAGGGAAGTTTTGCACCTAAAGCACCATAGAGCATGGGTGCTGTTTCGCTGATATTTAACTTATCTTTACCGCTTAAGCCATGATAGGTCACATCCCCATCCAGACGTTTTGCTGCAATACCAACATCGGCACTGACAATATTATCCAGAAGCTCATAATAAAGAATAAAATCAGTATTGTTTAACTGAATATCAAACGTCGGATTGCCAGCCAACGACTGCTCTGTTTCGGCATCAATACTGACATGACGAATACGGGCATTGGGAATCAAAGGAATGGGATGTTCAAACGATAATGCAAATTGTGCTTGGCCTTTATCATCCAGATCCAGTGCATTGGCACCCTCTAAACGACTTCCAGATTGTCCTTCATTATAATCCCCGCCTAAATTCCAATAATCTACACTGCCATAAATACCAATCAGATCGGCTTGGGCAAAATTACTTAACGTCAATGTAGACGTTGCCAATAGGACACCGTGCCATAATTTCATTATATTCTTCCTCATAAAATCCAGACTGATTATATAATGCAATAATGCTTTTATTGTGAATAATTGATATTGTGTCTATTCAGTATCATATATGTGATCACCCTTCAAATCCGGATGACACTAACAGCATGAAAAGCATCATGATGAATTGATTTCTACTGGATACTGGCTCCCAAAATTAATTAAAAGGAAAAGATAATGTACACTGGCATCGTCATGGGTGTGGAACACATCCGGAACATACAACTTGCAGATGGCTACCGCACAATCTTTGTCAGCAATACGCAAGGATTATTTGATGATGTTTTTATCGGTGCCAGTGTAGCAATTGATGGCGTATGTCTGACCGTCACCCAGATATCGGAGGATCTGCAATCGATCGCCTTTGATATTTCGGATGTTAGCAATGCCTTAACCACCTTACAATTCCTACAAAAAGACAGTCCCGTAAATGTAGAGCGCTCATTTAAAGTCGGTATGGAAAATGGTGGGCACAGTCTGTATGGGCATATTGAAGGCATGGCACAGATCAAGCAATTACAGCACCATGGCGCAACCCTGCATCTGGATATTGCCATTCCTGCCGAAAAAATGAAGTATTTCTTTCATAAAGGTTTTATCGGACTACATGGTTGCAGCTTAACCGTCAACAATGTGGATAAGGCGCAGCATTTGATCTCTGTCGATCTGATTCCCGAAACCTTGCGTCTGACCAATCTAAAATTTCTAAAACAGGGCGATTTTGTCAATTTTGAAATTGACCATACGACACGAACACTGGTCGATACCATTGAAGGCATTTATGCCAATCGCCTTTAAATATTTTGCGCCTAAAGACCCTGTATTCCCTAGTGATTAGACAGCGTCACAGGGTCTTTTCGTGGAGCAAAACTTAAGAAAGATTATTTTGTTGCTTGTTATAACGAATTGATAGATAAGCAGTGATGGCAAGAACAATTGCAATAAAGCCTAAAGATATCCAGATCGGCATATGGAATACATCCAGCAATAACATCTTGGCACCGATAAACAATAAAATCACCCCTAAACCATAGGGTAAATAATGCATTTTAGCTGCGGCACCAGACAGTAAAAAGAACATCGCACGTAAGCCCAGAATTGCCATCAAATTGGCACTTAATACAATAAAGGGATCGGTAGTGACCGCAAAAATCGCCGGGATTGAATCAACTGCAAAAATCACATCAGAAAATTCAACTAGAATTAGCACAATAAACAACGGTGTGACCCAAAGCTTGCCCTGCTCCCGCACAAAAAATTTATTGCCTTGCAGTGTATTGGTAATTGGTAAATGATTACGTAACCATTTTAGCAATTTCATATCTTCGATATTTGGATCTTCTTCCTGTCCTTTTAAGAACTTAAAGCCGGTATAAACCAAAAATGCCCCGAAGATATATAATATCCAAGAAAATTCCTGTACCAGCCATGCGCCGATAAAAATAAAAATAGTTCTTAAAACAATTGCCCCAATTACGCCATATAACAACACCTGACGCTGCAACGCAGGAGGAATAGCAAAAGCCGAGAAAATCATCAACCAGACAAAGACGTTATCAATTGCCAAAGATTTTTCTAGTAAATAACCGGTGATATATTCCAAGGTTTTTTGGTTGGCAATGCCGACATCAAATGTCTGTTGTAGATACAACCACAAACCACCGGCAAAAAGCATGGCAACCGAAACCCAAGCGATACTCCACCAAGCTGCTTGCTTTAGGGGAACAGGTTGATTCTGTTTTTGTTTAAAGCCTAAAAAGTCGATCAATAGCATGACAAAGACAATGCCAAAGAACACCAAATACAGCCAAATGTTACCGACTGAAACCATATTTCATCCTCCATATCCAGCAATTGGGCATAAAAAAACCTCGACCAGTTGCCAGACGAATTTCATCTGTTTTCAACATGATCAAGGTCTTGCCTACACCATCTGGAAGATGATGCTCAGATACCGACTTTTTATCAAAAAGTGTATTGACGATATCTGACACATAGTGGGTTTATGACTATGTTTGAGGAGGCTACTCCCCTTGTCGTTTCATTTCGTTTTGGATCGCAATCCATAAGTAAGCACAGCATGCCACAGCTTTAAGTTTTGTGCAAATTTTCAAACTTAATATTTACCACTAATCGTTAACATAAAGTTGCGTGGATCACCATAATAATTATTCCGAGAGGTATTTGTTGCTTGTCGCCAATAAGTACGGTCAAATAAATTATCAACATTAATACCTAATGACCAGTTCTGATTCATTTGGTAGTCAACTCTCAAACCTGTAACTGCGTAAAAACCTGTAGTAAATTTAAAAGTTTGTGAACCAATAACTATACCATTACCACTTGGATCATAAATATTAGCTGTACCTTCACTATAAGTTTCACTTTGCATTCTGACACCGCCACCAATACGCCATTTTTCCAGTTGATTTGGTAAACGATACATCGTCCAGATTTTTAACTGATTTTTTGGTGTTCCATTGGTCGAATAAGCTGTACCATTTCCAGTACTATATCCTGATTTCTTTTTGGCATCATTATAAGTATAGCCAATTGAAATATCCCAATTTGGTGTTAATTTCCCATTTAATTCAGTATCTATGCCACGAACCTGTATTTTTCCACTGGCTACATAACAGCAACTAAATCCCGGGAAAGCAGACGAATACCCAAGGCTAACAGCTTCATTTTCTCGTGTAGTTTGATAAACTGCTAAACTGCCTTGTAATTGGTTATTTAACCATGTTTGCTTAACACCAAGCTCTAAACTATTACCTTCAATCGGTTTAAGCATGTTACCAGTTTTATCAACATTCGTTCCTTGAGGTTTAAATATTTGAGAATAACTGGCATAAAGTGCGGTATTAGGTAAAAAATCATAGGTTAAGCCAAAATATGGCGTTACTTGTGACGGAGTTGAATAATTCTGATCAGAATTTGTTTTTAAGTAATTTCCATCTTTATCAAATTTTTGGTATAGATAATCGTAATTATATTTACTATAACGTACTCCAATCACCGAATGTAGTTTCTGTGTTAAATCAGAGCGTAGACTAGCAAAAATACCGTATTGCGAGACTTTATAGTCCGTTATCAAATAATCTATTGTCTTCCAATCAGGTTCTGCAATACTAGAAGGATTAAAGTTTAAGGCATCAATGGTAGTACTAGTTCCACTATAATAGCCTTTATCAAGGTTATAGCGTTGCCAATTTCCACCAACTAATAACTCTTGTTGATGTCCAAAAAGATCAAACTTACCATTTATAGATGCATCAACCAGAATTTCTGTAGGCTTGGTTTTGCTTTTCGACATTTCAAAATAATTTGATTGTCCAGTTAATGGATTAATCGCTGCAAAACTATAGCCTATTTTGTTATTATTTTGAGTTTCTTGCCATGAGGAATTAAGCTTTAACTGCCAATCCTCATTAAGCTGATGATTTAATTCTGCAAAAATTTGGGTACGTTTAGTATTTTGATTTGTCCAATCAGTTTGCAAATTAGTTTTACGAGAATAGCCAATATCTCGACCATCAGCATAACGTGGTAATCCCCAATAATTTTCAGAACTATCGAGATCATCATAAGTAATCCCTGCTGCTAAAGTAGTTTTATTATTTAAATCTGCTTCAATAATACCGTAGACTAAATTACGATTACTATCTGCCGTATCATAAAAATAGTCCTGTTGTTCATGTATAGCAACCATACGTCCACGAATGCTACCTGTACTATTTAAAGGACTAGAAATATCCACTTGTTGTCGGTAATGATCCCAGCTTCCTGCCGATAAATTTATTAAAGCTTGTTGATAACTTAAAGGCCGTTTTCGTACTAAATTAACTGTTCCACTGGATTCACCTGCACCTGAGAATAGGCCATCTGCACCCCGTAATACTTCTACCTGATCAAAAACAGATAAATCTGGTAAACTACCACGATCATAATTGGCATAATATAAACTTGGTGCACCACCATCGTATTGAAAATTACTAAGAACAAATCCACGAGAATAGATGGTTGCATTACTCCCTCCCGTAATATTAATCCCCGTGGTCTGAGTTAAAGCATCTCTTACATTCAGTAAATTTTGATCTTTTATTCTTTGGGAGGTAATTACTGTCACAGATTGTTGGATTTCCTTAAAATCCCGTTCAGTTTTTCCCCCTACTGTAGATTTCTTTGCTGCATAACCTTCATTTTCCGCCTCCACCACAATCACAGGCAACTGCACTGCATTTGCATCACGGCTTGCTGTTCCTGATGGATTCACATCAATCGGTTTTAGCTGCCCCATATCACGGGCTTGTGGTTGGCCTTCAACAAGTGAAAATTTATTGTCTGCAATTTTTTTAATCTGTAAGTTTTTGCCTTTTAAGAGTTGTTGTAGTGCTTGTTCAACAGTGAGTTCTTGATTTAATGTTTCTGACTGATAATTATTTACAGCTTTTGTCACAAATAAAATCTGTGCACCACTTTGCTGTGCCAGACTTTGTAATGCCAAATCCAGACGTTGTGCAGGAATCTGTAAAGCATAGGTTGTATCCGCAAAGACTGCGCCTGCATACAATGCAGTCGTCAATATTAAAGTTATACGCTTTAAACGCAAATTCGATTTATGTTTAATCATTAATTTTTCCCCGAAATTAGACTTTTTACACAATTTTTTGTGCCTGTATCCTGTATGTCGTTTCGGAAATAAAAGTTGTACACCATTTTTTAAAATATTTTTAATTTTTTCTTTCTCACGCTATATGACGTTTGAAACGCTAAAAAAGCTCAAGCAAAAATGTAATTTATTGTAAATTTATCTCTATTTTTTCACAATCACCATGGAGCCATCCTCCTGTTCAACGAGCTTGACTAGTGCAAAACTTGGTAATGCCCGTATTAATTGCATGCGCTGGGTTAAATCTGCCTGACCGGAAATTCGTAACTGCGCCAGTTCATCAGATGAAATACTCACTGGTAAATCACCATAACGTTTTAATTCGGCCAGCACATCCGCCAGCGTCTGATTATTAAAATAGTAATATCGTTTTTGCCAGGCGATTAACTGTTGCACATCCTGTAACTGGTTTGAAGATGCAAATTGTCCTTGTACAGTCGAAATACTCTGCCCCGTCGTTAAAATTGTCGAGTGTTGTTGATCCGCCGACCAGACCCGGACTTGTCCCTGCACCACTGCGATTTGTGCATCATGTTGTGCCAGTGTACGCACATTAAAAATGGTGCCAATATCTTCAATAAGAATATCACCTGCCTGAACTTCAAAACCACGCTCTGCCCACGACAACCACTGATGCCATGCCGCATGTCGCACGTGGAAGGTTGCTTCACCTTGCTGTAACTGAATTGTTCTGGAAAATAAGCGATAGGCAACCTGTAATTGTGTAGCGGTATTGAGTTGAACCCGACTGCCATCCGATAGAATATAATCTTTCTGTTCACCAACTTCTGTACTTAATAGATGCTGTTCATACACGGGATTCCACCAGCATATTCCACCCAATGTTGCCAAAACAAGCAGTGATAAAATCTTTTTCTGATGCTGCCGCTGTTTTTTCTGTCGCTCTAAAGCAGCCTGAATAATTTCTTCAGGTTTAGGGAGTTGTGCAATCAGTGCATCTTCAAAAGGTTCCAAAGCTTGTTGTATCAGTCTTTGCTTTTTGACCCGTTCCAAATCCTGTTGTTGTTCATGCTCAGGTTGTTGATTATTCATCATGCACCAACAAAATAGGTAACATGATTTTAAAGGCTTTTGCCAAATAACGTGCCACCATGCCTCTGGATAAATTCAGATGTTCTGCCACTTCATGTTGCGAATAATGATAAAGTTGGGTCAAAATAAAAATATCTCGACAATTCTCAGGTAATTGCTGAATGGTTTGCAGCAGAATTTGCTCTCGTTGCTGTTTGGCAAATTGTAGTTCTGGTGAGGTGAGTGTTTTTTGATGTAATTCCACATAATCTTGTGGCTCCTGACAAAAATCCATCCATTCGTGCACATGCTTTTCTTTGCGGTAAAAATCAATGGCAACACGCAAACAAATGGTGCGTAAAAAAGCCATTGGACTTTGAATTTCATCAGATTGTATTGTTGTTTGTAAGACCCGAATACAGGTCTCCTGTACCACTTCCTGAGCAAATTGACGATCACCAAAACGATAGCTAATATAATCAACCAGATCGTCATGATACGTGACCAGTGCCTCAATCAATGGATTGTTTTTCATTTGATAAGGATACAATTCATATAAATTTGAATGAGAATTATAATCAATTGTGATTTTACATACAATGTCACTTTTTAATAAGTCAGTAATAAAAATTCTACAGCCACTTTTTGTAGATTCTGTTGGTTATCTTAAACAAATAATTGATAACCAACAAAAATTTTAAAATCAAAGTAGACAAGCATAAAAATTGTCTGCTCATATGCCGCTATTACCAAGTAAAACCAAAATTTAAATTAATTCGATATAGCCATTTATCACTATTAACCGAACTGGTACTGGTAAAACCGGTACTATTGGTCGCTCCGCCAATAATATTGGCATTTTTGCCCCACGTGTAATCTGCCCATACCAAGAATGGATTGGCAATAAACATCATACCCGTCGTATTCATCTGGGAAGCAGACCAGTCGTGACGCTTTTTGTCCAGATAACTGTAATCATTATAGAATTTAATTGCTTTTAACTTACCAAAATCTTGTACAGGTAAAGTATAGGCAACGTTTAAACTAGAGATTGTACCTTCCGAAGCAATAAAGTATGCAGGTGTTAATCCATTGACGCCCATTAAAGTCATGTCGCTATCTACCCCATCAGGATTTTTGGCATCATATTTATAATGAATGACCGAACCCTGTAGGTTCCAGCGATCAATATTGGTATTGGCATGTGCACCCAGTGCATAATATTTACCATTTTTATCGGTGGTTTTATTATGCAGTTGAGAAACTGCACCAGATAAACCAACTTCTTGTTTACCCACCTCTGTATCAAATTTTTTCACAAGACGTGCGTTGACCTGATTTTGTTTTTCATTCTGATAACCTTGTTGAAAGGCAAAAGCATTTTCTGTTAAATCATCATACGTTGCACTTTCCGGTGAATAACGCAGACTGGTATCTAACATTCGCGGATAATATCCCAGACGAATATCCCAGTCCTGATCCACATAATTCCAGTTCAATCCCGGTGCAATATTGTTGCCATAGCCCAAGAAAAAAGGAATATGGTAAGTCCAGCCATTTTGTGGATAAGGATAAATGGCAAATGGTTTATAGACAAATCCTGCTTCTATACTATTATTTTTATTAAAGTTATATCCGACATAGGCTTTTTCAATTGAAGTGTATTCTTGATCCTGCAAGATATAGCTGGAATTAAGATAAAAATCATCATATTTACCTTTGAGATCTACCCGAAGAATATCAAAATTGGTTTTACCCGCGCCATCATTTTCACCGCCCCAACTTTCATAACGATGATTAAAACGCACGACACCACCTAATTTCAATGATTGACTTTCATCCTCATTTTTCCACTCCAGAAAAGAATCTGCTGCTACCGCATTGAATGAAATGGTACTCATTAATGCACTAAAAACCATGAATGGTCTGCTCAATTTTTTCATTGCAACACTCCTCGCTACTCACCCTTTCATACCCCAAGGCTTTGACTTGTTTTATATATGAAACTTTGTTTTCACAAAATTTCGGTTAAAAAAATTTAGATGGCGATGGGTTTTAGTACACGACAATATGCATCATCGGATACCAAATTCTGAACAGAAAAAATCTCGTTAAGTTGCTGCTGTGTCAGCAATTTTTTCTCAAGTACGACTTCAGGCACAGTTTTATTTTCGGCAATACATTGTTTACCAATCAGATCACAACACTCATGCCCCAGAATGGGATCAAGTAAGGTAATGATGCCAATACTGTTTAATACGGCAGCATGGCATTGTTTGGCATTTGCGCTAATGCCCTGAATGCATTTTTGATCCAGACTTTCAATGGCTTTACATAGTAACGACAGTGATTCATTCATACATGCTGCAATGACTGGCTCCATAACATTCAGCTGTAATTGCCCTGCTTCTGCGGCCATAGTCACGGTCATATCATTCCCAATCACTTTAAAGGCGATTTGATTCACCACCTCTGGAATCACTGGATTCACTTTAGCCGGCATAATCGATGATCCGGCTTGTAACTGGGGCAAGTTAATTTCATTTAAGCCAGTTCGCGGACCGGAAGACAGCAAACGCAAGTCATTACAGATTTTGGAAAGTTTGCAAGCCAGTCGTTTTAAACAACTTGAAATCAGGATAAATACCCCGCAATCACTGGTTGCTTCGATATAATCCGAGGCCCCTTTTAATTCTAATCCAGTAATTTTTTTCAGATGTTGTACAGCCTGTCCTGCATAACCAGTACCTGTATTGACGCCTGTGCCAATCGCGGTTGCACCCAGATTCACTTCAAGCAATAACGGTCTTAATTTTTGAATAAGTGTTCGATCTTCTCTAAGTAAAGTGGCATAGGCTTTAAATTCCTGTCCCAGTGTCATGGGGACCGCATCCTGCAACTGGGTACGGCCCATTTTAATGACCGATTTAAATTCTCTGGATTTTTTATCAATGCTTTTAATAATATGATTTAAGCTGATAATCAGTTCATCAATTTGATAATACAGCGATAATCTTAAAGCAGTGGGGTAAACATCATTGGTTGATTGTGATTTATTTACCACATCATTGGGATGGATAATATCGTAACGGCCTTTCTCATATCCCAGATGCTTCAAGGCAATATTGGCAATCACCTCATTACAGTTCATATTAATCGACGTACCAGCACCACCCTGATAAATATCCAGTGGAAAAACATGTTGCCACTGTTGTGGTTGATCAATTATTTTCTTGCAGGCATATAAAATGGCATCACATTGGAATTTACTGATTTTATGATAATCATAATTGGTCAGGGCAGATGCCTGTTTCACCTGAGCCAATGCTTTAATCAATAAATGATTCTGGCCAATCTGTTGCTGGGAAATCTGAAAATTATCTAAAGCACGTTGTGTATGAATGCCATAATAGGCATCCGCTGGAATTTCTCGTTCACCAAGTAAATCATGTTCTCGCCGACTGCTCATCTGTTCACCTTTACATCATGAAGCTACCTAATCAAAAAGCCCCTTAATCACACTAAAGGGATATCACACAAATTTTGGATAGAACTCTCCCCTGCGTTGCTTAAAGCCGCCTTAAATGAGGAGAGTAAGTCCTCTCTAACCGAAAGAATCAGAGAGGTTTAGACATTCACTGCACAGTGAATTAATACAGTTTTTTCTGGGGTGGTCCGGCAAATTTCAGCGGGCCAATGGCATTCATATCCAGTTCAATCACACTCGGACCTTGCCATGCTACGGCTTCCTGAATCACTATTTTGAATTCGTCAGCACTGGATACACGCCAGCTTTTTGCGCCCATTGCTTCACCCAGCATTTTAAAATCAGGTGCATGCAATTCATTGAAATACTGGCGACCACCAAAATAATTATTCTGGATACCACGCATAACGCCATAACCGCCATCATTCATGATCATTAACACCAGATTGGTACCTTCCTGAACCATGGTGGCAATTTCACCAATACCCAGTGCAAGACCACCATCACCGACCAGACCGACCACTTTTTTATCCGGATTGGCGATAGAAGTACCAATGGCCATTGCCAGTCCCAGACCGATTGCCCCAGCAAGGGAATGGATATTTTGATTGGGTTGTTGTACCGGAAATAAACGACTACCCCAAGTACTGCCAGACATGGTGATATCACGTACCAGAATGCCATCTTGCGGTAAAGCAGCTCTTAAATGCTGACAAATCAGGCTATATTGATCCAGTTGTGTGGATAATGCTTCGATCGCAGCTTGTCTGGCTGCCGTGATAGCGGCATCATAAGTTGGATCAATTTTATTGATGCCTTGTAATTGCATCAACGTAGACTGTAAAACCACCTTGGCATCGCCTGCAATAAACTGACGCACTTTATAATTACGTTGTTGCGCCACAGGATTGGCATCAATCTGAATCAGATTATCCGGAAATTTGAGTGAATAAGTTTTGGTTTCATTACTGCGTAAACGAGAACCGACCACCACCATTAAATCCGCATCAGCCAACAGTTGTTCAACTGCCGCAGAATTATGAAATGCACCTAAAGTACGTGGATGCTCATCGGCAAGAATGCCACGACCATGGGTCGATGACACCACCGGAATTCCCAAATCCGCAATGGCACGAATTTCATCCACACAATGCAATGCACCGCCACCAATCCAGAAAATTGGACGTTGTGCTTTTTTAATTTCTTCACTCAGCAAATTGATTTCAGATGCTGCAACAGGGGGTAGCTGCAATGCGTGTACAGGTCCCAGATTTTGCGGTAAATCAATTTCTGCGGCTTGTACATCAATTGGAATCTCAACACTCACCGGACCCATAGGCACAGTGGTTGCCACCCGAATTGCCTCACGGATAATCCCTACCGCCTGATCCGGGCTGGTGATGCGAAATGCAGCTTTGCTTGAGGCTTTTAAAAAAGTCAGCTGATCTTTGGTTTCATGGATAAAACTGGCATCACGATCCAGATATTCCCGTTCGACTTGACCGGTAAGATGTAATACCGGACTTGCCGCATTCATCGATTCAATCAATGCACCAATGGCATTACCTGCCCCAGCACCAGTACTGGTTAATGCCACACCTAAACCTTTAAAACGGGCATGTGCATCGGCCATGGTGACACTGCCGGCTTCGCCACGTGCTGCGACAAAACGGATTTTTTCACGACGCCCTACAGCATCGGCAATCGGTAAATTATGAATAGAAATGACACCATAAATACTCTCGACCTGATGTTGTTCCAACACTCGAGCAATGGCTTCGCCTACATTGACACGCTCAGTCATACCTTGATTCCTTTAATTAATATGTTAAACCCGATTGAATGGATCAGACCAATTGTTTGGTTGTTCATTTAAGCCGATGTAAATACTTTTTTGCTGGGTATAGGCCAGCAAGCCCTGACGACCTTTTTCACGACCAATACCACTTTCCTTATAACCACCAAAAGGGGCAGAAATTGAAAATTTCTTATAGGTATTGATCCATACGGTCCCAACTTCCAGTGCCTTGGCCAGTTGCCATGCTTTACGGTAATTTTCAGTCCAGATCCCTGCGGCCAAACCATAACAACTGTCGTTGGCCTGAACGAGCAGATCCTGTTCATTGTCATAGGGCAATACCACCAGAACAGGGCCAAAAATCTCTTCCTGACAAGTCTGTGCCTGATTACTCAGTCCAGTAATAATGGTTGGGGTATAAAAACTGCCGTTAGAAAAATCACCGTCACTAAGAATCTGCCCACCAATTTCGACCTTACCACCTTCTTGGATTGCCAGTTGCACATAACGATCCACCGACGCTAAATGTGCCTGACTAATCAGAGGGCCAACATGCGTGCCAGCTTGTTCCGGATGTCCAATGGTCAGATTTTGGGTAATATCAATCAGGCGTTCTAAACATTGTTTATAAATACTGCGGTGGATAAATAATCGGGAACCCGCAATACATGCTTGTCCGGCAGAGCTAAAAATGCCATAGGCAATGCCTTTACACGCCAGTTCGATATCGGCATCCGGTAAAATAATAGTGGGGGATTTGCCACCCAGTTCCAAAGAAGTAGTGATCAATTTTTCCGCAGCAATATGTGCCAGATGACGTCCTGTATTGGTGCCGCCAGTAAAGGAGATTTTTTTCACCAATGGATGTTTAACAATCGCTTCGCCAACCACCGAACCTTTACCTACCAACACACTGAGCAAACCTTTTGGTAATCCCGCCTCTTCAAAGATCTTTGCCAGTTCAAGCGCAATCAGGGAAGTTGCTTCAGCTGGTTTTAAAATTACTGCATTTCCTGCCGCCAAGGCTGGTGCTAACTTTTGCACCTCACTGGCAATCGGCGAATTCCATGGCGTAATCGCTGCTACGACACCAACCGGCTCATGAATACTCATGGTGAGTACATCATTGGCACGTTGCGAAGTCAGTTCTTCGTCCATGCTTTCACAGGCAGCCGCTACATAGCGTGCAGTTGCTGCGGCACTCAATACCAGACCTTTAGTTTCTGCTAAAGGTTTACCATTGTCCCGGGTTTGCAAACGACTCAACTCATCGGCACGTGCTTCTATCAAATCCGCGACTTTATATAAAATTTTGGCACGCTGAAACGGCAAACTGCTCCGCCAGCTTGGTTCACGCCATGACTGTTCGGCTTTTTGGATGGCGTCTTCTACATCGTCCAGACTGGCAGTCGACAATTGCGCATTCACAATACGATGATCGGCGGGGAAAATACTCTCAATCATGTTGCCTTTGCCCACACGCCATTCACCTGCAACATAAATTTCTTTGATCATGTCTTGTTCCATCCTTAAATTTGTACCGCATCAACACTATGGCGACATGCCCGAATCACACTTAATGCAGCAAGTGTTGAGGTCTTGGGATTGGTTTCCAGTGGTACGCCCACCAGTTCAATCTGCATTTTTCCAAAGCGACCTTCGACCTCAATGGTATGTTTGTTTTTATTGATGGCGGGATCTACGGTCAGTTCTACAATCGTGTCATCCATACCTACACCGGCCAATGCAATGGTGGCCGCCACATTGGCATTGGCCGGAAATTTCAGGGCAGCATCACGTGCAGTACCACGATAAAACACCTGTGCTTCACGTACTTGATCCAGATCAATCAATTGTTCTGCATAACTGCCACGCCAGCTTTTGGGGCTTTTACATCCTTTGTAGATGACGCGTTCCAACCCCCCTTCTTTGGCGGCAGAAATTCCATCAATCCCGGCAATGGCACCTGCCAATACATGCAAATGCGCCCCATTTTTTTCGGCAGTGGCCTTTAAATCGGTAAATAAATCCAGGTTGGCTAATGTCCCGACAGAAATCAGTCCTAGTGACCATCCACGTTGCAGAATCTTTTTGGCATGTTCATGGACTGCGGCCTGACCTGCCACTTCAACCACATAATCCGGTTCACCCAGACATTCCTCTATGCTGGAAATGACCTGAATTTCCTGACTTACTTTTGCCTGTACTGCTGCCTTACTGCTGGCAGGCACAACAATCCATTTCAGTTTTAAATCATCTGGCAAATGGGCATACACTTCTGATGCCATTGCACCAAACCCAATCATCATCAGTTGCTTCATTGCTACCTACCTTATATGCCTGATTTATAAATGCTTGTTAAAGCCGCCAGAGACATCAATCGTTGCGCCCGTAGTATAAGATGCCAATGGTGAAGCCAGAAAAACCAGTGCATGCGCAGGTTCTTCCGGTTTACCCAGACGCCGCATCGGAATACCACGTTTTTTGGCAATGTTTGCTGTCCAGTCTTCCCAACTTATGTCCCGATCGGTACGTTCCTGATAGCGTCTTTTCCACTGTGCAGACTCCACCATACCCAATAAAATTGAATTGACACGGATATGAAATTGAGAGAACTCATGCGCCAGCGAATGGGTTAAATTCAATAACGCTGCCCGGGCTGAAGACGTAGCGATCATATGTGGTTCGGGTTGTAAGGCCAGCAAGGAATTCACATTGGTAATTGAGGCATGTTGAGAACATTTCAGTTGCGGTAAAAAGGCTTTCACCGGATATAACACGCTGAAATATTTCAGCTCAATTTCCTTGATCCAATCTTCATCTTGCGTATTTTCAAAATTGGAAACCCGTCCTTGTCCTGCATTGTTAATCAGTAAATCAATGCCGCCAAAAGCAGCATTGACCTGCTGTGCGAATCTTTCTACATCCTCTTTGTCCAGCACATTACAAGGTTGCACAAAGATATCTGCCTGTGGAAATTTTTCCAGAATATAGTCTTTGGACTGTGCCAGACGCTCTGGATTACGTCCGCACCATGCAACCCTTGCACCTTCTGCAACCAGAATTTCTACCACAGCTAGGCCTATACCAGACGAGCCGCCTGTGACCACTGCGATTTTTCCTTCAACTTGGAAGCTCATATTTATATCCTTCTTACAAGGTTGCTGATTGTGCAGATAAAATAATTTGATTAAATTGTTCAGGTTGATCGAGATAACTCAAATGACCAGCCTGCTTGATTTGGAGAAACTGCTGCGTTGCCATTTCCTGTACCAAACGTCGAATATTTTCAGGCGGCGTGATCTCGTCTTGTTTTGCAGCAATTACCACACACGGAACTTTTAAATCCTTTAAATAATTGCGAATTTCATCATAGGCCAGTAAATAAGAGGCCTGAGTAAATCCTTCCAGACGTAATTTTTCCATGACGTTGGTAATGAGGGCCAATGCCTGAGGTTCGTGTTGATACAACATATGCGGACCGCGCGCTTTTGCTAGACCAAAAGCACCAAGCTTTGCCAGCAATTGTGGTCGTTTGGCAAATACCGCCGCTTTTTCTTCCTCAGAATGACGCTGGTAACCTTGTGCCACATTGGCAATTACCAACTGCTTGACCCGCTCAGGATAAACATGGGCAAAAGCACTGGCCTGCATAGCACCCAGTGAATGCCCAACCAGAATGATCTGATCTGCACCAAGAACATCCAGCAAGCCTTTTAAGCGTTCTGCATAATCTTTTGCACTGGGTTGTGGATTATCCAGACAATCGGACAAACCATAACCCGGTGCATCCCAAGCAACCACATGATAATGATGACTCAATTGCTCAAGCTGATTAATCCATGAACCCGAACCCGAGCTAATCCCGTGCAACAAAACCAGATACTGACCATTACCAGCTTCCCGGTAGCCTTGCTGAACACCATCAAGACTCACAGTCTTTAGTGGATAGTGGATTAATTTTTCAATTAGCGTCATCATCTTTTCTCCCAAAGATAAAACCATTAAGTACGTTTGATTTTGGAAAGTGGATGCTCAGGTGGATAATTTGGAATGGTTGGTTTACCTGTGCCCAACATCACACACATCAAGGCTTCTTCATGTTGGTTCGGGTTATAAAGACCACGATAAATACCCGGTGGGATCGAAATCAGATCACGTTCTTTTAATCGTGTAGAGAATTTTTCGCCGTTATGCTCAATAAATAGATCAATCTCGCCACGCAGCATAAAAAATACTTCTTCGACATCATGGTGAATGTGCAATGGCCCTTCACATTGTGGTGGCAACACCATGGTTGAGAAGGTAAAGTTTTCTGCCGGTACAGTATTATTGTCCTTGGCAACACCAGTTGCGCCTGTACCCATATAACGCATTTGTGCCCGACGGTATTTTGGATCGTAATCTGCCTGAAATTTCAGTGCATCAAAGTCATATTTACGTGTTTCAAATCTGGCAATTCTGGAACTGATCCATTGTTCCAAGTTTTGATCTTCTGGTTGTACCCATGATTCAAAAGTTTCGGTTTTCGTAGTCATACGATTTACTCCTGCTTAAATCAGATTAATAACGTTTCAATAAAGGAATGAGGAAGAATGACCCCACGACAGCAACAGCAGCCAGGAAGGTAATACCCAGATTAAAATTCGAGGTTTGCATGACAATATAACCAATCAATACTGGCGCAATTGCACTGGCAAAGTTACCCAGCCCGTTGAAAATTCCACCTGCGGTTGCACCGACATCAGCCGTGGTCACTCGTGAAAGTAGAGCAAATACTGCTGCTACACCAAAGCCCCATGCCATAGCACTAAACGACATGGATAAAATAATTAGAACAGGATCGGTCATCAGCACCATGACATACATGAAAATACCGGCAATCAATAACCCACCCGAAACCTGTATCGCACGGCGACCCATTTTGTCCGAAAATACTGCGCCCACCACTTCACCAATGAGCATGGCCATGAAAGGAAAGCTGGAATAAATACCGAATTCTTTCAGGTTAAAGCCTTTATCCTGCATTAAATAAGAAGGTACCCAGCTATTAAGCCCCCAGAGATAAGTCATCAGAGCAATGTTAAAGATACAGATCAACCAGAACGCATGATTACTCAGCAATACTTTGGTGTTCTTGAGATGATCCTGAAAATCAATCTGTTTAATCTCACCACTACGTTGTAAATCGCGCGTCTTTTTCAGTTCAAGATTACGCAAACCCACAACAATGGCGATCAATGCGATTAAGGTCAGCACAGCCATCACAAAGAATGTGGTATGCCAGTCATAGTTGGCCAATACATATGCCGTGATCGGAAAACCTAAAAATGCACCTATTGGTGTTCCAAGGAGAAACATCGTGGAGGCACGGGCCTGCTGACGATCGGTATAGGTTTGTTTAACAATGGTATATGCCAGTGCAAATAAAGGACCTTCTGCCAAGCCAAGCAAAATACGCAACAACAGCATGCCACCATAATGTTCGGTAAAGCCCATGCACAGCATGAGTAAACCCCAAGATGTAACACTCCAGAACAACAATTTTTTAGGATTAAAAATATCACCTAAAAAACTTAGGAAAATGGAGGAAAATCCATAAGCCAGCAAAAAGCTGGTCATCAACCATCCAAGCTTGGCTTTATCTTCTCCAATTCCCATAGAGCTTTGGAAATGTGGATCAGAAAACAACACTGCTATACTGATTTTGTCGAAAAACGCGAGTACCACACACACCATCAAGACAAAAGCAGGAATCCAATGCTTTAATCCTGTTTTTGTTTCATCTTCACTACCCATATCTATCTATCCTTCAACCTGGCTCAAAAATTCAGAATTTGATGCTTATGGTTTTAATTTCATGACATTAAATTCTGGATTTTCTAATTGCTCGGGATCTAAATGTGTTCCAGCTTGCATCCAGCGTTTCGCAAGCTTGACAAGTTTAGAATCATTCACCGCGATCAAGTTTATAAGTTTTTGATTTTCATCAAGATACAAATAACTTATTTGCGAATCATCTGTTTTACGTATCACCAGTGTTTGTACTTTCTCTGGCTGATATGTACCTAAAATCTGTATGTTGAAATGGTATTGATCCGACCATAACCACGGAATATCGCTATATTCAGTTGCCATACCCAGCATAGATTTGGCTGCGGCAATGGCTTGATTTTGTGCATTTGCCCAAGATTGAATACAAAATCCCAAGGTCGGATGAATTGCGACATCACCAGCGGCATAAATATCCTGATCCGAGGTTTGCCCAAAGTGGTTCACCACAATGCCATCTTTCACATCCAAACCAGCATTACTGGCTAATTCCTTGGCAATCTCTGCACCAGCACCCACCACCACACAATCAAATGTCTGGGCCTGTAAATCACTTTCTGAAATTTCGATTTTCTGTTGTGAGGTTTCAATCAGATGCAGTTTTTGGCAATTCAAATGAATATGTATGCCTTGTGCTTCATGTATCTGTTTTAAAAATGCTGAAACTTCCGGACTAACACTGCGTGCACATAAACGTTCGCCATATTCAAACAAATGCACATTTTTGCCCTGTTTCCTTCCGGTTGCCGCAATTTCCAGTCCAATCCAGCCACCACCAATAATGGCAATGTTGTCCGATTTTTCAAAAATCGCTGCCAAGCGCTCACAATCTTGTACGTTACGCAAAGTCACCACATTCGGCATAAATTGCCAGGTCTGAACTGGAATACGCGCCCGACTGCCTGTGGCAATTAATAACTTGTCATAAGGCAAAACCTTGCCACTTTGTAGCACGACCTGCTTACTGTTACGGTCAATTTCAATGGCTACATCAGGTTTATGCCATTCAATTGAAAAGGCCTGTACCTGTTCAGGTGAGAATAAATTTAAACTGTCGTAACTTGCTTCTTTTGCCAGCACTTGTTTCGATAAGGGTGGGCGTTCATAAAATGCCATGTCTTCATTAGAAACGACATGAATTTCTCCATCGAACCCTTGTTGTCTAAGCGTATATACTGCCCAGCCTGCTGCCTGTCCGGCACCAATGACAACTACTCTTTCCATAGCTTCCCCCTCCTGACTCATCTGTGCATTAACCCACTTTGATCTGACGACGTGTATCGTGGTCCAGACCACCTTCAATTGCCCACTCTGTAAACAATTCCAGACGATGTTCCTCGACACGGGGCTGCCATTCTTCTGTCAGATAATCATCATTGGTGTAATATTCAAAAGCACCACCTAAAGGTGAATGCACATACCAGAAATATGCAGAAGAAATCGGATGACGACCCGGGCCAATAAAGGTTGACCATTTGGCACGATTCATATTCAAACCACCACCAATCACTTCGTGAATATCCCGCACCACAAAAGCCACATGATTTAAACCGGCGGGTTTATTGGGAACTGATAATAAAAACAAATCATGGTGATAACCTGTGCCACGACAACGTAAAAAAGCACCACGATCTTTGTAGGCATCTGAAAGAAAGAAACCTAACTTTTCTTTATAAAAGTTCTCTGTTTTGGCTAAATCCGGAGTAAAAAACACCACATGGCCAATCGAAATAGGATCACCTTGTTCATAGACTGGACTGGCTGCATTAATGCGCTCAATTCTGCCGTACTGATTAATCCCTTCTGCTTTAAGTTCCGGTACTGCTTTGACAATAGAGGGCTGAAAAGTAATGGTCATGCCATTGGGATCTAGACATTGCACCATGTTGTCTGTGTGTTGAAAGCCCTGCACAGCCTGAAGATTTTTTGCCAAATCTGTGAGATCTTCGGCAGACTCTACGCCCCATACGACTTCACGTAAGGTTGAACCTGCCTCAATTGCCGCAGGTAAGCGTGCATCGTCAATATCAAACAGATAAAGTTTGCTACCATTTTGCGTCTGGAATAAATCTGCACCATCAAGATCAGAGGACGCTGCTTTTAAACCAAAATCCGTTAAAAATTTTTGTGCTAGTGTGCGATCTTCTACACCAAATTTTAAAATTTCGATTCCCGTAATCATCGGTAATCTCCTTAATTAAAGACGAAACCACCATTCACCGGAATATTCTGTCCAGTAACAAACGATGCTAAATCTGATAACAAATATAAAGCTGTGCCGTTCAAATCATCAGGATGCTGAGGACGCTGAATTGCCCGCCCGGTGACATACTGCTGATGCCGTTGTTCCGGCACATATTCAGTGGCTTCAACCAGCGTTAATCCCGGAGAAATGGTATTCACACAAATATTAAATTCACCCAATTCTCTTGCCATGGAGCGTGTCATAGACAAAATTGCACCCTTACTGGCAACATATGCCATGAGCTTAGGTGCACCCCAAAGTGCCGTATCAGAGGCAATATTGACAATTTTTCCAGCCTTGCTTTGCTTTAAATAAGGAACGCAAGCCTGAGTCATCAACCAGGTACCTTTGACATTTACGGTCATGACTCGATCCCATAAATCACTGTCATAATCCATCATGTCCTTACCACCAACACCTGTTGCAAGGGCTGCACAATTGATTAGTCCGTCAATACCGGACATTTTTTCCTGTGCAAAATCAACCGCAGCACAAATAGAATCCTGATTGGCCAAATCCAAACTGGTGCCAGACACAGGCAAACCTTTTTCCTGCAAAAGCTCTACTTCAGATTGCAAGACATCGGTTAAAATATCTGCCATTACAACCTCAGCACCCGCCTGTGCAATCGCTTCTGCAAAACTATGTCCCAGACCACGTGCTGCGCCGGTGACAATAATTTTTTTGCCTTGCAACAATTGTGTATAATCAGACATGAGCAGCGTCCTGCATCGGGATCAGCTCAGCAGAAGCTGTCTCTAAGGCAGCAATTTTTTTCAATTGCTTTTCAGCTTCTTTTTTCATTAAGCGACGTAACCGTGACAAGCCCACATCATGCTGATATAAAAACTCATGCTGACGTGCATTCGGTGCAAGGTTTTCCAGAATAATGCGGTCTTGTTCCAGCACATCCCAATGTAATTTTTCCAGATGGTTGCGATACATAAACCGCCATACATGACGTTGCCAGCCAGTAACCTGACGACATCTCCAAAAGAAAACACGGGTATTATTGGCATCAATTGGGGTTGCAAAGCCGACAATCCAGAACACACCACCCGGACCAAACTCTTTACGGTAAGGAATAGAAAGTCTGAGCCAGCTAGCACCGGTATTACCATATTCCACCCAGTCAAAATTGACGCCAGTCTGACCTTCCTTCTCAAAAATAAAACCATCTTTGGTGGTGCGATGTTTCATTTCTGCGGTACGTTCACCTTCTGCCATAGAATGCGAGGTACAATGCAAATAAGTACCGTGCATAGGATCCATTACATTATCGATGGCATATTGATGATTAACTTTCCAGTCTGCCTGACACAGGAAAGCACTCCATTCCTCACTTGCCAATTGTTCGGGGAAATGTAAATCTTGGGGTGCTTCATTGGGATCAATACCAAACCAGATAAAAATTGCATCATGTTTTTCAATAACAGGATAACTTTTTACACACTGGCTGCCTTTCAACGGGCACGCATGTACGGCCGGCACATCGGCTACTGTACCTTCGGCATTGACTTCAACACCGTGGTACCAGCAAGCGATGCGATCGCCAAGATTCCAGCCCAAAGACAAACGGGCACCACGATGCGGACAGCGATCTTCAAGTGCATGGATTTTTCCATCGGTATCACGCCACACCACAATATTCTCACCCAGACGGGTAATCCCAACAGGATTTGCCCCCACTTCCCAACTTGAAAGTACCGGATGCCATTGATCTCTTAAACCCAGATCCAGATAGCTTGCTACATCAGTTTCGATATTGGCTTGCATATTCATTATCCTTACCCCTTAATAACCCAAACGCTGCATTTCTTCACTAAACTGTTCGACGGTCCATGATTCACCCGATTCCTGACGAAAACCCTGTTGATTCAGTTGATTCACCAGTTGATCAAGTTCAGTCACCCCTGTGCTAAAAGCCTGAATCAGTTGTTGGACCATATCTTGTTCGTAAGAAGAAGGTTCTTTGTATCGGGTTTGCCAAATCAAATGTTCGACTTGTCCCGGAATTTGAATATTATTAATCCCGGCTTCTTTTGAAGGCGTCGGATTCATCCACATTGCCAGTTTTTGATTAAATGCTTTCATTAAATCCACTCCTTCTTAATTCAACTGAATTTGGACATCCTGTCCTTCAACGCGAACAGGGTAAGTACATAGATTTCGGCATCCCGGTCCACTTTTCAGCTCGCCTGATGGGATATCAAAGATTGCTTCATGCAACGGACATTCAACGCTCTGGTCTTCAATAAAACCTTCTGTCAAAAGTGCATAAGCATGAGGACAAACATTTTCTATCGCATAGAAATTATCTTCGAGCAAAAAAACACCAATTTTTTTGTCATTAATTTCTATTGCTTTTGGTTGATCTTCATTCACATCATCAACATTGCAGACAGAAATCCAGCTCATACTTTAACCCTCAAAATGTTTTATATACAAAACACTATTTAATCCGTAAAACATAACTAGAGCATAAACCCCATATTATTTTTATGTCAATAAATAGATATACATATAATTCAAACATATATAGAAAATGAAATATTATGTTACATATTTTGCAAGCTAAAAAAAGTTTTATATATAAAATTATAGATACTGTTTTTAATGTTAAAAAAAGGTGCCTCATGCACCAAATCAAATCAATCAACCATTAAGGAAATTTTTATCCATGGTCTCCCAATTTGAAGAATTTAATCATTCTGATACCGATAAAAACGAAGAACGCTATTTGGTTCCGGGACTTATGCGTGGTCTGGCAATATTAGAAGCCTTTAACGATCACGCCAGTGAAATGACGATTTCAGAAATTGCAGAATTAATTGATGTGAACCGTTCTAGTGCATTCCGTCTGATTTATACGCTGGAAGCCTGTGGTTATTTGAAAAAAACTTCACAGAAAACATATTCATTAGATTCTAAAGTTATGGAGCTTGGTTTTAACCATTTATCCAAACTTTCGCTTACCGATATCTCAACACCGATCATGAAAGATCTGCGTGATCACATTAAAATTGCCATTCATTTATCGATTCTAGAAGGCACCCATATTGTCTTTATTAATAATGTACAGTCTGTAGGACATTTCACCAGTAATATTCATGTCGGTACCCGCTGGCCTGCACATGCAACTGTTATTGGTCAACTATTACTGTCGAATCTTTCCGAAGCAGAAGTGCGCAAACGTTATAAAAAGTTTCAGGACTGGGATACCTTTTCAGATTTAACCCCTAAGAACCTAAAAGAGTTACTCAAACGCCTAGACTATGTACGGACACAAAAATCTATGACCAGTTGGGGACACTATAATCACGATATTGCTGCATGTGCTGCACCCATTTATCGCCAGCTTTCACAGGAAATGGTGGCTGTCTTATCCGTCAGTTGCCCAGTTAGTACCTATGATGAAGATACTTTTAAGAATAAAATTGCTATGGAAGTAATAGAAACCGCCAATAAAATTTCTAATTTTCTTTATTGATCATTTTCTTATATTGAAACATTAAATTTTATAAATCAAAAAGTTGATGCCTTAAAATTAAATTTTATACATCAACTTTTGCTTTAACTTAAACAAGGAATCATACGATTTTCATAATTAGCCTAAACAGATTTTTCTTATCACCAATTCAATTTCAGCTTATACTCATTTTTAATATAGAGACCATAATTTTTTCAGTTTAAACCACTTTTTATTGTTATATAGGTTTTAAATGAACATTCAGCATCAGGACAACACACAAAATGGCAGCTTTTTTATTGATGGCCCAGATCATCAAAAAATTGCCGAATTAACCTATTTCTGGAATACTCCAAGTCATTTTAGTATTGATCATACTTGGGTCGATGATTCATTACGTGGACAAGGTGTCGCACGGTTATTATTCGATGCTGCCATTGCCTTTGCACGGGAAAGAAATGTCACTATTATTCCGATTTGCGCTTATGCTGATGCGATGTTTAGACGCGACTCAAGCTTTAATGATGTTCTATATCATGCTGAATAATTGTTCCACGTGAAACAAAAAAACCATATCTATTTTATTAACCGATGTTGAATATTATCACGTCCGGCAAGTTTGGCCTGATACATGAGCTGATCTGCATGTTTCAAAGCATCTTCTAATACATTGCATTGATTCAACTGGACAACACCAAAACTTGCCGTAACCAGAACCGGTATTTCTGGAGAAACGACTTCTGTACTTAAAATATGACGTATATTTTCAATGGTCTCCAATGCCTCTGGCAGGGAGACATCATATAAGATACAGACAAACTCCTCCCCACCTATTCTGGCAAATAAATCATTAGAACCCAGTAAAGAAGAAAGTTGATCTGCAAAAAATTTTAATACCTGATCCCCCGCAGCATGACCATACTGATCATTCACTTGTTTAAAATAATCAATATCACACATGAAAAGTACATTGCTATGCTTTGAATCACCCGGTAGATAATGACTGGCTTTTTCAAAGAATGAACGGCGGTTTAAAATCCCAGTTAGATCATCAAAATTTCGTTCTTTATCTAGGGCAATTAAGGTATCCTGAATACCTGTTCCAATCAATAAAGCTGCAAAAAGCAACTGAAAAAACAGGCCGATAAATTGGGTTAAAAACCCGATATAGGATTGGCTATAATTAAAGGTCGGGCTGACATTAAACACTAAATAAATGAGCAGAATTTCTCGGAATAACAGACATGCCATCATCAAAACGGCACACCTTTTCAACCATTGATCAAATTGATGTCGCGTTTTAGCATGATAAAGCGCAGGTAAAATATGGCTAAAAATCAGAAAAATACTCAGGCCATTAATCGCATACCTTACGCTAATCTGCTCATCGATAAATGAAAAATAAAATATGCCAATCTGATTTAAAACCAGTATTACAAGGCAAAAAAACCATGAAATCTGTGTATGAAAGCGTAAAGCAATGGCTTGTGCTAAGGCAATAAATGTCGCCAGATAAATAAATGCCAACCAGAAGGCCCATTTAAACAAAGCCTCAGCAGGAACAAGACTTTGTCCAAGCAAGCCTGCACCGGCACTAACTGCACCGATCGCTAACCAGAATAATGAATGTATATGACGGTGTTGCAACCATAATATGGTCGAAAAAACACCAATAAAAATCAAGCATATAGGGACAAGTAATACGAAATCATTGGCTGCCGAGTTTAACAACATCGAATCATATTACCCCTATGTCGTTGATTTAAGGTGTTTGCAATGCCGCAATCAATTTTTGATGTAATCCACCAAAACCACCATTCGACATGATCACAACGGCATCGCCTGCTTTCGCTTCGTTTTTAATACGGGCAATAATATCATCCAGTGACTGACTGACCTGAGCATGATTTGGAGCAGCATCAACAATAGGTTGTAAATCCCAGTCCAGACCCGCAGGCTGATACCAGATCACTTCATCAGCAAGACGTGCCGAATGTGCCAAGCCATCTTTATGACTGCCCATACGCATAGTATTCGAACGTGGCTCAATGATCGCCCACAATCGGCGTTCACCCAAGCGTTTTCTCGCACCATCGAGTGTGGTTTCAATTGCTGTCGGATGATGAGCAAAATCATCATAAACTTCAATGCCATGAATGGTACCCAGTAATTCCATTCTGCGCTTGACACCACCAAAATTGGATAAGGCATCACAGGCTTGGGCAATTTCAACACCGACATGTTCAGCCGCAGCAATGGTTGCCAATGCATTGGCCACACTATGCTGCCCTGTCATACTCCATTTGACTTCACCTTTCACTTGACCATGTTGCAACACTTTAAAGTGGCTACCATCCTCAGAAAGTAATTCGGCATAAACCTCGGCATGATCATTTGCCTGTAAACTGGTCCGTACAACAGGCGTCCAGCAGCCCATTTGCAATACTTCATCGATATTGGTTTCGCTAATTGGTGCAATGATTCGTCCAGTGCTCGGAATCGTACGCACCAGATGATGGAACTGCTTTTGAATCGCAGCCAAATCATCAAAAATATCGGCATGATCAAATTCAAGATTATTTAAAATCGCTGTACGTGGATGATAGTGTACAAACTTTGAACGCTTATCAAAAAATGCCGAATCATATTCATCCGCTTCAACCACGAAATAATCACCACCCAAACGGGCACTTTGACTAAAACCAAGCGGTACACCACCAATCAGAAATCCGGGATTTAAACCCGCCTGATCCAGCACCCAGGCTAGCATGGTTGTGGTCGTGGTTTTACCATGAGTACCTGCCACACCTAAAACATGTTTGCCCTGCAATACATGATCTGCCAGAAATTGCGGTCCGGACGTATAAGGCAAACCAGCATCAAGCATATATTCGACAGCATCGATACCACGTTTCATCGCATTTCCAACAACAACCAAATCTGGATGTGGTTGTAAATGGCTACGATCATAGCCTTGCATCAAAGCAATGCCTGCATTCTCCAGTTGGGTCGACATGGGTGGATAAACATTTTGGTCGCTGCCTGTCACAGTATGTCCAAGTGCTCTTGCCAGCAATGCCAACGAACCCATAAATGTGCCACAAATACCCAGGATATGCAGATGCATCTTTCTTTCTCACTTCTCTCATTCACGTATTTGGCGTGATTTATCTTGCAAAAAATTAGGGTCTATTGATACTTCATCTATGTTTGCGCCAGTGGCCGTTTTTTAGGCGATACTAGGCATGAATAGTGAAGTTTAGTCATTCTAAATAAACTATTCATAACGACGTAGCGTCAAAAAACGGCCCTGTCCCGAAGGGTTATGGCTAAAATTCCCCCATACATCGTTACAAAGCTCGACAAGGGAATAACCATTGACTTCGCTTTGTACCTAGTCTGAAGAAATTTTAGCCTATAACGCAATCTATTTATGAAATGTCAATAGATCCAATATAAAACGATAACAAGGCTAATCCAGAAAAGATAGTTGTTCTATAAATTTTTTATATCACTTATTGCAAAGACTTTTAATGAATCAATAGAAACATTTACAACTTGCTAGCTGACGACTGCCCGAGATTGTGATGTAGTAATGAATATTCAAGCAAAAAAGTGATAATAAAATGGATACCAAACAAGGCAAAGTAAGCACAGAACAAAAACAGCATATTTTTTTGATTGGTCTGGATCGAGCAGAAAAACGTAATGCCTTTGATAGTTTTATGATCGAAGCGTTAGCACAAGCCTTGACCGACTATGAAAATAATCCGCAATTACGCTGTGCAGTGATTTTTGCCCACGGCGAACATTTTACCGCAGGTCTAGATTTATTCCAGTTACAGCCCTTTTTACAATCCGGCCAATCTTTATTTCCTCAAGATAAAATCAATCCATGGGGCACCAGCGGTAAACATCGCACCAAGCCTGTGATTGTTGCTGTACAGGGAACCTGCTTTACCGCAGGCATAGAGTTAATGCTGAATGCAGATATCGCAATTGCCGCAGACAATAGCCTTTTTGCACAAATGGAAGTCCAGCGCGGTATTTTACCTTTTGGCGGTGCTACGGTGCGTTTTGTACAGGCCGCAGGCTGGTCAAATGCCATGCGCTATATTTTAACAGGCGATAGTTTTGATGCCCCAACTGCATTAAAAATGAATCTAATCACAGAAATCTGCCCAGCAGAACAATTGTTCACACGTGCTATTGCCTTGGCACAATCCATTAGCCATGCTGCACCGCTGGCTGTACAAGCCAGTCTGGCCGCTGCCCATGAAGCATTTGATCTGGGCATCCCACAAGCATTGACACGTTTGCCTCAGCATCTGACGCCATTATTACAGTCTCAGGATGCAATAGAAGGTGTGCTAGCTATGCAACAAAAACGGACGCCAAAATTTAAAGGTCAATAAAGCTTAATTCAGTTAAAATCGGCTGTTAAACATCTTTTTGGTGCTGCCATGAGCCTACCCTTTATCTTATTGATTATCTCCAATTGTTTCATGACACTGGCCTGGTATGGACATTTAAAATATTTACATGATGCCCCATTGTGGCAAGCTATTTTATTCGGTTGGGCCATCGCACTATTTGAATATAGTTTTATGATTCCTGCGACACGTTTATTGGCAGAACAGGGCTGGTCATTGGGTGAGATGAAAATTTCCCAAGAAGTGATTACACTTTTAGTATTTGTACCCTTTATGATTTTTTTATTTAAACAGCCGTTTAAACTGGATTATTTATGGGCGGGAGTCTGTTTGATGGGAGGCGTCTATTTCGTGTTTCGTAGCCAGAATTAAAGCGCTTGTACGCATAATTTTTACAGACTGCTAGGGCTTGCCTATATTAAGCAAGATTAATAACAAAAATCACTTGCTTAAGTTTTGAGATTTGCGCATAGTAAATTTGAATACAAATTAGACTTTGAGGATAGAAAAATGGCTTATTATCACGTCGTCATTGAAGCGCGAGAGAACTTGGGTAAAAATGATGAAGAACGTGAAATTTCGCTGTTCGACATTACCGATATTCAGTCCATTATTCCAACCATTATTCGCCCTTATATTCTCAAAGCGGAATTAAATATTGATGGTGATTTAATTGACTATGAAGAAATCGATTTATTTGCCATCAAGCAAACGATCTTGCCGATTCAACAACTGATTGAACAAGAACAAAAAGAATTGCCTTCCAATACCGATGTTACCATCACTGCCTTTGAAATTTTTAATGATCGGGATTTGTGTCAGGATGTCACACAAGTGGTACTTGATCTTTTAGAAGATTAATCTAAACAGCTTTTAAGCTGCCTGATCACTTCAGACAGCCTTGCAAACAATTTATTGTAATTGGATACTGCCATTGGCAACCACTTTAATCTCACTATTGCCAGCCTCAATATTTTGACTTTCAATATCGGCAGATTGCAATGAGATTGATGCAGCTTTGGCATACATTGGCATAGGTCGATAGCCGCCACTGGTATTGAGTTGTAAGTTGACTAATTCATATTTGCTGGCATTCCATGGCGTAATCAGCAATTGTGCGCGTTGCTGAAAGGCTCTGGATGCTTCCACATATAACTCATCTTCAACTTTTTTACGCTGTGCATCCGAAATATCAAAACTAATGCCTTGCAGCTGAAGCTGAGTTTGTAATTTGGCAATCAATTCACTGGTTTGTTTAAAATCCTGACTATTTAATACCACTTCGGCACGTCCACGCCAGTTAACCAATTGACGTTTATCATTATAAACAGGATACGTATTCTGATTGCCAGTTTTAATTTGTACCTTCGGATATTGCTTTGCCGTTGCAAGGGTCTGATTAATCACCGTATTTATTTTATTGGCCAGTATTGTGGCATCTTTTTCGTTTAATTCGGTGTATAGTACGGCCTGCATTTCATCATTCGCCACTTCACGCACGGCTTCGGCCTGTAAATTAATAATTCGGCGATCATTTTCCGCATTTGCCAATGACATACATGCAAGGCTGGTTAAGCCAATACTGCCGACTATCACTGCTTTTTTAACGATTTTTTTTAGCATCATCAAGATGTCTCCATTATTTATCGTATTGGCTAAGACAAAAGGATAATTTAATACATTTCAGGATCAGGCATATGAGTGTTATGGTATGATTTTATGCAGTTATTTGTGTTGACGATCTTTAATTCAAGCGATCCTTTGAGAATTCTTCTCTCAGTGATCCATGCAATATAAAACCAATACAATATAAAAAGGCACCCTGATGGATGCCTAAGATATTGCGCATTAAAACGATTAGCCGCGTACAACCAGCACTGGTATATTGATTTCGCCTAAAACGCTTTGCGCCACACTTCCTAGAACCATTTTCTTAATGCCTTTGCGACCATGTGAACCGATCACCAGTAAATCCGCATGTAATTGCTCTACAGCATTGACAATTTCTTTATGAATAATTTGTCCTTCAACAATTTTGGTATCTACCTCAATCCCTTGTTGTGCAAATTGTTGTTTTGCCTGATCCAGAATTTGCTGAATCCCTGCTCTTGCCTGTTTAAGATAATCATCCTGCATGTCACGTGTATTAATAAATTCCACACCAATAAACGGATCTAAAGTCAACACGCAAATTGCCGTCACCTTACTTCCAAATGCTTTTGCAAGATCAGCAGCTTGTTTTACTGCAACCAATGATGTATCAGAACCATCAACCGGAACTAAAATATGTTGATATGCCATTGTATTACTCCCTTTTTAGAATTAAAAAAAATTACGTTCTCTTTAATATGCTTTCATCATTAATATAGACCGATTCCGGCACAAACAAAGTGGCAATTTGTATGTATTTTCAAAAAGAATAAATTTCTTCTTTGATACAAATTTGCCAATCTCCTCTCTATCCCTGATAAAAAGTAGGTGTTTAAAATATTATCATATTTTTATGTTTAATTTTCTCCTTGCCACTAAAGTTGCAAAAAATACATCCTCAGCAATAAGTTATCTTTCTTGGTAAAAATGTTAGGCATAATCAAACATAATTCAGAATTTTCGTTCAAACGTTAACATCCATTGACGGATGGTTCGAGTATAAAACACATCAATATTGGAATCGACATCATCGTATTGAAAACCAAGTTTTGGTTCAACCTTCCAGAAATTAAGCTTTTTATGTCCAACGTTAATCATGGCATTTAAACGTCGATCTTTGCGTTCCAATGCCGTAAAAGTCGGATGATTTGTTAAATATTTCCGCCATGCGAGTTGAGTGTTGGCAGTTGCATTAAAACCATTTTTCCATTGTTTACTCATACCTATATTGATCGCATATTGATTAAAACTTTCAGAAGATTTATCTAAATCATCATGCTGCCATGAAATTCCCCCAAACATTGCCGAATCTACAGAAAACAATCGTACTAAAGTTGAGGAGAGAACAAAAGTATCACCATTAAATGCAGAATAATCAGAATTTTTATATTTTTTTTCAAACCAGCGTGTATTCACATTTGCTTGCCAGCGAGAACTAAGCCATCGTCCATATCCTGCCAAGACTCCAAAACTATCTTGATAATGCTCTTGATCCAACCATCGCCAATCCAGCGTTGGACCAGTATAAAACCATGATTTAATATCCTGCCATTTATAATTTAACCCAAGATTAATGCCATGTTCATCAAAATCATGTGCGCTGGCATAATTCAAACCATCAAAAGATGTGTTCCAACTTAAAAAATGGTTTCCTTCTAAATTCCAATCCTGATCGAAGCTTAAAGTGTAATTATTTCCCATAGAAGAACGTGGCATATTTTCATCATCTTTCCTTAATAACCAGTTACCAATCGTTAAATACCGATCTGCGGTGGATTGATTAACATTATCATTATAAATGACTCGAAAACGAACTTTTGTGTTAATCCGTTCGCGTTGCTGGATTTGGGTTAAAAACTGTTGTGCTAACTTTTTAAAATTTGGCTGTATGTGCTGATCATCCCGTGTCTGGATAAAGATTTTTTCTGCTTCACGATATTGACGATTTTCAAATAGCATTGCGCCTAGATCAAATCGAACATAATCCAGTGTTGCATCATTCTCCAACATTTTTTGGTATTGCTGGATCGCCTGCTTATGTTTGCCTTGGTGACGAAATAAAGCACCTTGAGCATAGAGCACCAGCATTGGATCATGTTTTACAGACTGTAAATAAAGTGGTAAGACTTTTTCAAGCGTTTTCCAGTCCCTTTTCTGGATTGACGTACTAATAATAATTTCAGCGATTTGCGGATTATTTTTTACGTCTTCATCGGTAATATTGACAGGTTTTTGTTGTTTTTGCTGCTTGTGATCTTCTAAGGCTTTTTTATGTTGTTCATCTGGTGCACGATAACGATCCGAATTGGACAGATCCGGAGAAAGTTTATCCAGATTGTCCAATGGCTGGATTTCAACTGCCACAGGTTCGGGTAAATCCGGCGCCCGGTCCATACTTGGTGCCATATTCATAGTCGGTATAGGCATTTCTGCATAAACAGGTGTTGAAGAAAATGTCGATAATAATCCAAATATAAACAATGGACTCACTAAAAGCGAAACAGCATGATAACCCAGCTTATTTTTTGTTTGGGAGGAAATTAAACGAGTTTGTTTCATTGCTGGAGAATCCATAATTGCAGCGATTTTTTATAACAAAATAAATAAAATAAGAATTAATAGTACCAAGAATAGGCAAACAATAATCATTTACCTATTCTGGTTAAATAAAAAGTCAGGGTTTATTTATTGCGCACTAAACAACATCCAACTCATTTTTACCATGGTAGATTGTTAATTAATTTGATGTAGTACTGGTTAAAGTACCTGCGATACCATAACCGCTAACTAAACTTTGCAGTTGCTCATCTGTAGAAGCTGTACTATTTGGATCAGTATAAATAGCACCAGCAACTTCATTTGCATTTGGTCCATAGACACCAATATCATATTTGGTATCAACCAAGGCAAGATCGCCCAAACTATCAGTTAATGTTAAAGTAGCATTACCTGTCGCAGCATTTAATTGACCATTTGATGCCGTAAATGTAACAGTATCGAGTGTACCATCTAAAGTAAATGCACCAACATTTGGACGATTACCAGTCACACCAGAAATTGAACCTGAACCTGTTACAGTACCATCACTAGCAACACTTACCGTATAATCCAAATCACCTTCTGTGCCAGCGATATGATTAAACACTACACCCTCATAGTTATAATTCGTTGAAGCTGTTAAAGCACTAGATGATGTTACGTCTCCAGTTACACCTTTGACAAATTGACGTCCTTCAAAACTGCCATCGCCTTGTACAATATTGCCAATCACTGTTGAGTAAGCTTGGTTATAAAAACGATAGACCACATTTTTAGTAGCTCCATCCACTGTTTGAGCTGTTGCAATGCGAGTAAAGCCGGTTGGTGCAGTCGCAAAATTAAAATCGTTTGCACCAACCCCATAATTGGTACCATTATAAGTAAAATAACCAACAAATTCTGCACCCGCAGTATTGGCAGCATCAAAATCATAAGATGATCGATCTGTCGAAAATACTACCTCAGCTGATGCGATGGAAGTTGTTAGTACTGATAATGCAATTAAACCTGCTTTTAATGTTAGTGTATTCATGTTTCACCTTTTTAGATTAAATCTTTATTTATACTCATACTTTTATGAGTAGATATTACTAGTTTTCACTACTTAATATTTTAAATTATCCAGTTTCTCTTTTTATAAAATATTATTGTAGCGATTAAAATTAAATATATTTTAAGGCCAATGCATATATACCTCCATTCATAAAAATTAAAATTTAAATCCTAAAGAAATGGTACCTGATCTTGGTATGCCATATACACTACCCAGATCATTAGATCTATATTCTTTATCAAATAGATTAGTAATATTTAAACCCAGATTTATATATTCATTAATCTGATAGCGTGCCATTAAATCCACCACAGCAAAACTACCCTGTGAACGGGCAATTTGATTAGCACTCGTCGTTGTATCGGAACAATACCCTGTATCTGTACAGTAAGAAATTCCTTGAGTGGTTTTATATTTCCAGCGAATTGAACCTCCTACAGTTAATTTATCTGTGGCTAAATATGAAGTAGACAAGTTAATGGCATGTTTGGGACGTTCATAACTATAATCCCCTGTGGTCATGGAAGATCCTGAGATACGTTCATAGCCATTTTGCGATTTTACATGTAAGAAGGTATAACCAGCATTAATCAGCCATTTGGGGGTTAATTGTCCTTGAGCACTGATTTCAAAGCCGCTGATAGTAGGTCCATCACTAGCGTACATAATTTCACAACTCGTCCCTGTTACTGGGGTACAGATAAATGTACCAGAAGTTGGACTCGAATCTAAATAAGCAATGTTTTCTTCTTGCATTCTAAATATGGCCGTTGCCAGATTTAATTTATTATCCATTAATGCACCTTTAACTCCAATTTCATAGGAGTTCCCTTCAATAAATGGAAGGAAATTATCATTTTTATCTTTTTCTAATTGAGTTTTATAAATCCCTGTATAACTGGCATAGGCAGTCGTATTAGGTGTTAAATCATAAATTAAACCAGCATAAGGTATCCATTTATCTTTTGGTGAATACTCATAAGAATTAAGTTCCTCTTTTATTTCTGATACATTATAAAAATTGTTCTTAATTTCATAATGATTAAAACGTGTACCTAAAATAACTTTAAGCTTATCTATAGGTTCAAATTTGGTACTAAAAAAATAACCATATTGTTTTTCATGAATATCATTGTGGCTAATCATTTTATCCAATGGATATTGACCATATTTAAGAGCAGTACGCCCTGAATTTTCAGGATAAGCTATATGACCATTCCAATCTTCCAGAGTAGTACAAATTGCATGTATTGATGTACTACATGATGGAGAATTACTCCAACTTGATGTGTAATAATTTGGAGAAAAAGTTTTTTGGTTAAAACCATTAGCCCCTAGAGCAATCTGTGCTTCTCGCCCAAATAGTTCAAACTTTCCCAATAAGCTAATATCCAGATTATGAATTTTGGAATCATCATTTTCGCGACCTATACTAATACTGGCTGTATTATCAGTCGCATTATACCATTCCGACCCTAAAATCCCCCAAACACGATCCGGCATACTCCGCGTATATTGGTAATTGGTAGAAAGTTTCCAATGATCATTAAAAGCATGATCAAGCGTTAAGAAACCATTCCACATTCTTGTATGTGCATAAGACCAATCTGTTGCAGCATTCCATTTTCGACTTCCTGAATCAAATAGACCCGATTTATATGTATTATAAATCGTTGAATAAATAGCTGTCATATGTGGGCTGGCATCATCAATATCTTTGTCAAACCATGTCCCACCTAAGGCTACAGTAGTTTTATCAGTTATATCCGCTTCTATAATCCCATAAAGGATTTTGCTTTCTTCCTGGATACGATCAATATAGCTTCCGCCCTGTGCATAAGCACCCACAAAACGTCCACGGATACTGCCATCGCTGGTGAAAGGCTGCGAAACATCCAGCTCAACACGCTTCTTTCCCCATGTCCCCCAACTAATCTTGCCACTGCGCTCTGCTTCAAATCCCGGACGTTTACGTACAAAGTTAATGCTGGCAGAGGGGTCTCCGGTTCCGGTACTTAAGCCGGTAGAACCTCGAGTTACTTCAACACGGTCATAAATCACCGTATCCATACCTGCTAATATTTCCATTCCACGAGAACCACTAATCAATGTCGGCGCACCATCCACCATCACATTATTTATTTCATAACCTCGGGAATAGAATGTCGCACGTCCCGCACCCGGTACGCCATAGTTTTGTACAGTTACGCCCGGCGTGGCTTCCAATATTTTATTGACATCCGTCAGTGCCTGTTCCTCGATCTGTTTCTGGGTAATAATGGTGATGCTTTGCGGTGTATCTTTGAGTGCCAGATCCAGTTTAGTCGCACTGCTGGAACGATTGACCCCATAATTATTTTTTGAGTCTTCTCTTGGGTCATCACCTATGGCTTTCACCACAATTACAGGTAAAGCAGTAACGTGACCTTCATTTGATGTTGTCAGGTGGTTTGTTGGGTTTGCTCGAGATTGTTGTTGTATTTGCGCTGATGTTTTTTCTGATAGAACATAACCTTTATTATTCTTTTGCACTTGCAAATTTGTTTTTTGAAGTATTGTGGCAAGTCCCTGCTCGATATTATATTGTCCACTTAAACCATCACTGCTTTTGCCCGCAGTCAACCGCCCATCAATGCTCAGATCAATTTTTGCCTGACTGGCAAAATGATTGAGTACGCTATCCAGACTACCCGCGGCAATGTTATAGGTTGTAACTTGCTGTTCGCTGGCAAATGCCTGCTGGGCACAAAACGTACCGACCATCAAGAAACTACTGTGTACTGCCAATGCCAGCGCAGATACCCGAAAACCTTGCTTAACCCCACCAATTACAGTTTTTTTCATTTCAATCTCACAACGTATAAAAAATTGCTAAAAAAATTTACCTTTCATTTACTATTCCGTATGAGAATGAAAAAACCTCAATATTTTTTTAAATATTTATCATTTATATTTATACTGATTCAAAATTTCTTGAAAAAGACTACCATAAAATATTTTTATTAATAAAAACAACAGACTAAAGATCAATTACCCTGAGAAAATAAGATATAAATTTTTACAACTGTTATGTTAACTTGGTAGAAATAGTAATTGCCTAATATAAATTTTAATGCTATAAAAGATAATAATTATTATTTACAATACATGACAAATGTTATGTTTACAATAACATCTTCCAAGCAGTTAAAACTTTCCCAACTTTACCATCATCATCAGACATGGTTATATCATTGGCTGCAAAAGAAACTGGGTGGGTCAGATCATGCTGCGGATATCGCACACGATACCTGGCTGAGATTATTTCTCATGGAGAACCTCCCCCCGGATGAAATATCACGTCAGTATCTGGTTAAAATTGCTAAGGGATTAATCATTGATCGCTATCGGCGTTTTTGTGTAGAGCAAGCCTATCTACAAACATTACAGGATTATCCTGCGCTGGAAGCGCCTTCCGCAGAACAGCAATACCTTATTATTGAAACCCTGCTACAATTAGATCTGGCATTGTCAAAATTACCCGTGGCAGTGAAACAAGCCTTCTTACTACATCGACTCGAAGGCAAAACTTATAAACAAATTGCAGAAATGTTAAATATTTCTGTATCTTCTGTAGAGAAATATATTGCTCGTGCATTATTAAGCTGTATTTTGGCCATTCAGAATGAATAGTAAATTTGATGCTAAGCGACAACAGCACATCATTCCCGAAGAAATTTTATTACAGGCCAGTCAATGGCAAGCACGCTTATGGGCAGAAGATGCCAGTGAAGACGATCAACACGCTTGTCTGAATTGGCGACAGGCGCATCCCGATCACGAGCAAGCATGGCAATTATTAAATGGCTTTAACCAACAATTTGAACAAGTCCCCAAACAACAGCAAAAGATTTTATTAGGTCAAGATTCTCCTAGCCTAACTGAATGGATCAAAAAAGGCAGCGCCTTATGCGCAATTCTGGGAATCGGTTTTGTGATCTATCAACAACATTATCTGGCGATCTGGACAGCAGATTACAGCACTAAAGTGGGTGAAATCAGGCATATCCAGCTTTCAGATGGCACCCAGCTTGTTTTAGCCAGCAATAGCGCCGTAGATTTTGATGCAAATACCCGTAAAATTGATGTATTAAAGGGCCAGATCTTTGTCGAAACAGGTCATAAATATCCGCATCTCCCTGCATTACAAGTGCATAGCAACAATACTGTGATTCAGCCACTCGGCACACAATTTACAGTCAAACAGTCTAAAAAAGATTTGGCTATAGCGGTATATGAGGGCGCTGTCAAAATCAGTTCTGATCAAATCAATCCAGCGATCATTTTGAAATCCGGCTGGCAAGTACAGTTCAATCCGGATCAGCCGCAAATCAATCCAAGTCCGGCGGATTCATTACAACTGGCATGGATTAGAAATAAACTGGTGGTTGAACAAATCCCATTATGTGATTTTCTTAAACAAGTTTCCGAATATCATCGTGGTTATATTCACTGTGATCAGACCTTACAAACACTTAAAGTATCAGGCACCTACTCTCTGGACAACACCCAACAAATTCTTGAACAAATGACACAGATTTTGCCCGTGCAGCTCAATAGTTACAGTGATTATATTGTGACCGTAAAAGCCAAATAAACTGATTTAAGACAAGAATCTTGAATGGTCTTACTTATATAACAATTGAGATTGGAAAAAGTATCATTTTATTTACAATTATTTTTTAAATTTATCATAATATTTTGATTTATATGGAAATTTATTTTAAATTAAAGAATAAGGTGATGAAATTTAATCGCATACTCATGCTTTAAATTTATCTACCCCAATCCTTGAGAAGAATCACCACTCAAGGGAGGGATAGTTTTATCGTTTTGAGGCGACCTTTTGCAAATTTAACAATTGATGAATAGGTAATTAATACTCATCAATCAACAAAAGAAACGCGTGCAATGGCTTTTTTACCAGCTTGAATCACCACTGTTTTTGGCGCTTTTACCGAGTATGACGCATCAACCACGTCACCATCGACTTTTACTGCACCACGCGCAACAGCATCTTTGGCTTGTGCAGCATTTTTGGTGAGATTTGCCAGACGTAAGATGGAAGGAATAAAGATTTCTGTGCCATTTTCACTTAATGAAATACTCACTTCCGGAATATCCTCTGGAATTTCACCATCCACAATCCGGTTGCCAGCACTCTTATGTGCATTGGTAGCTGCATCAGCATCATGGAAGCGTTCTACCAATTCCAATGCCAGAATACGTTTGATCTCCTGCGGATTACGCCCTTCTGCCATTTCTTTAAGTAAAGCCTCAATCTCATCCATGGTTTTAAAACTGAGTAATTCAAAATAGCGCTCAATCAGACTATCCGGCATCGACAATATTTTTTGGTACATTGCACCCGGCGTATCAAATACCCCGATATAATTCCCCAAAGATTTAGACATTTTTTTCACGCCATCCAAACCTTCAAGAATGGGTACAGTAATACAGACTTGCGGTTCTTGGTCAAAACGGCCTTGTAAGGTACGTCCCATCAACAGGTTAAATGTTTGATCAGTGCCGCCAAGCTCAACATCGGCCTGTAATGCAACAGAATCATAGCCTTGTACCAATGGATATAAAAACTCATGAATGGCAATCGGTTGTTCACTTTGATAACGCTGGGAAAAATCATTTCGTTCCAGCATACGGGCCACTGTTTGCTGGCTTGCCAGTTGAATCAGATCTGCCGCAGATTTTTGGCTAAACCATTCCGAGTTAAACACCACTTTGGTTTTTGCGGGATCAAGAATTTTAAATACTTGTTCCTGATAAGTTTTTGCGTTTTCTTCTACCTGTTCACGCGACAATGGTGGACGCGTCGCACTTTTGCCTGTCGGATCGCCAATCATGGCGGTATAGTCACCAATCAGGAATAATACTTCATGACCGAGGTCCTGAAAGACTTTAAGTTTATTAATTAAAACTGTATGTCCCAGATGCAAATCTGGTGCTGTCGGATCAAAACCAGCCTTAATTCGTAACGGACGGTTTTGTTTCAATTTTTTCAATAAATCTTCTTCAGAAACAATCTCGTGTGTGCCACGTTGAATCAGGGCAAGTTGTTCTTCGGCGGGTAGAAAAGTACTCATCACAAAATCCAATAGTTATAACTTTCAATTTGTGCGATATACTAACATTTTTTTCAGCAAATGCAGGCATCGACAGCATGACTTCATTATATATTGGCGTAATGACAGGCACGAGCATGGATGGACTTGATCTCGTTGCTGCATCTTTTGATCCTTTAGCATCCTATAAAATCAAGTTACACGCCACGTTAACATTACAATTCGAAGAAGATTTACGTGATCAACTAATGGCACTGACCTTGCCAGATGATAATGAAATTGACCGCATGGGCATCGTGCATGTGGCATTGGGTCGTATGATCGGGGAAGGCATTAATCGCCTGATTGATGAAAATCAACTGGACCGCTCAAAAATTCGTGCCATCGGATCGCATGGACAGACCATTCGCCATCGTCCGGCTAGCGGATTTAGCCTGCAAATTGGTGATCCGCATTTGATTACAGAATTAACCAATATTCCAGTCATTTACGATTTTCGCAGTCGTGATCTGGCCGCAGGTGGTCAGGGCGCACCCTTGGTGCCTGCATTCCATCAAACCCTATTCCAGCATGATTCCATCCATCGCGTGATTCTTAATCTGGGCGGAATTGCCAATATTACCATGCTGCCTGCGGGGCAACCCGATGCTGTCTATGGCTTTGACACTGGACCTGCCAATATCCTCATGGATGCTTGGTGTGAGCGTTATACTGGTCAACCATATGATGAAAATGGTGACTGGGCAGCCTATGGACACCCTATCCGCTCATTACTGGATCGCTTACAAGCACATGAATTTTTTGCCAAGGAACCACCCAAGAGTACCGGACGGGAAGATTTTAATCTGGAATGGCTCGATGATCAGCTAGCCGATTGGCGCAATGACCTCGAATATGACGAACTGGAAGATACCCCTGAAAATATTCAGGCAACCTTGATGAAACTCACCACAAGGGCAATCAAAAAAGCAATTTATCGCAGCAAGGAACTTATGCCAACAGGTGAAGTCTATGTCTGTGGTGGGGGTGCATTTAATAGTCATTTGCTAGAACAATTACGCTGGCGTTTGCGCAAACACGAATGGAGTGTACAAACCACTGAAGTGCTGGGATTGGCACCGACATGGGTTGAAGCTACTGCCTTTGCTTGGTTGGCCATGCGTTTCTATGAAGGTTTATCCGGTAATTTACCAGCAGTAACCGGTGCAAAAGGTTTTCGTGTGTTAGGTGCAATGACGCATATTTAGGAGCTGTTGACATTTCATCTATGGTTGTGACAACGCAATCCATTTATGAACTGTCAACAGACGCTAATAAGGTTACAAAGTAAAACTGATAAAAAAGTAATGTAATAATATTTCAAAATATTACATTTGTGCCTTTTTGAAGAGATTTATGTTATTTATACTGCCGTCTTAGATTTCATGATGTTGTTATGATTTACGATTCCTCTATTTCTGATGCTTATTATTTAAATACCACACCACCAGCACAAGTCATCGTTGAGTCTTCAACGCCTAATTCCGGACCGTTTACAGGTATGCGTGGTTTAGCGTCTAAATATTTTAATCTGGATGCATTCACCAATAAATTAAAAAACATCACACGCCAAACCAGCACCAGCCAATGTGCAAAAAGTATTCGGATTGCGCTGCAATCAGCCGGTGCAAAAATTCAGTCGCATCCGGTGGCTGCCTCAGACTGGGGAAATACTTTATTATCGTTAGGATATCGTCAAATCAAACCTTCCTTTGATCATCCCAAAGAAGGCGATATTTATATTATTCACAGCACACAACAACATAAATACGGTCATATCGCTGGGTTTAGTGGACAAAGCTGGGTATCTGACTTTAAACAAAGAAGCCATGATGTTTATAAAGATAAAAATGTCAGTTATTCTTATTTCAGATTACCAGAATAATCGACTTTATCTAAGACACCAGATTTTTGCACATCGTTAATACCTGTAGATTATCGACTCGGGGTATCCCAACACCTGCGTCAGTTGGATAAGCCTGAACTTGTCCATCAAGTTGATAACCACGTCTTTGATAGAATGCGATTAATTCCTGACGCGTCGAAAGTACCGACATTTCAATATATTGAACTGACAGATTTTCCCGGATAAATTGCTCGGCCGCTGCCAACATGATCTTGCCAACGCCCTGATTCTGATAATCAATATGCGTACTCAACATACCAATATAAGCATGATCCTGATGCTGTTCGATATGCACACAGGCGATTAATATCTTTTGATCAAACATCAATAAAATAAAAGAATCTACTTTAAATAGGGACTGAACCTGTTGAAAGCTTGTTCTATCCCCATCTACCCAATTTGCTTCATTGGTCCAGCTTAAAGCAGCATCTTCTGGTCGATACGCCTGATTGACCAATGCAACAATCGATTCAATATGTTGTGTTTGTGCCAAGATAATCTGCTTCATCAATGATGACCTCTTCCCTGTCAAATTTTACATGCAAAATTATTCCTGAAAACCTTCTTCCAGCGTTTCCAGTTCCATCATCAACTCCAGCATTTGTTCTTCAAGTTGCCCCAGCTGAGTTTTTAATTCGGACTGTTCATTCATCAACTTAAGTAGATCATCTTTACGCTGCGCTTCATACAATGCTGTATCTGCCAATTGCTCATCAATCTGTAATAACCGTGGCTGAATTTTTTCAATCTGACTTTCAATTTTTTCAATATTCTTACGAATCGGACGTGTCAATTCACGGCGTCGGGCAGCTTCCTTTCGCTGTGCTTCTTTATCCACTTTCTGCACTTTAATTTCAGGCGATTGACTTTGTTGTAAGGCATTTTGGGCATTGATATGTTGTTGGCGTGCTTCTCGCAGCCATTTGGCATAATCCTGTAAATCCCCTTCAAATGCGCTACATTTCCCGCCATGTACCAACAGCAAATCATCACAAACCGAAGCAATTAATTGACGTTCATGTGAAACCAATACCACAGCCCCATCAAAGTCTTGTAATGCCATGGTTAAAGCATGACGCATATCCAGATCCAGATGGTTGGTCGGTTCATCCAAAATCAGCACATTGGGACGCTGCCAGACAATCAAGGACAATGCCAAACGGGCCCGTTCTCCACCCGAAAAGCTTTGACAAGGCGTATCCATTCGCTCACCACTAAAACCGAAACTACCCAAGAATGAGCGTAAAGCAGCTTCAGAAATACTTTTATCGGCAATTCGGGCAAGTTGTAACATCGGGCTGGCCTGATCATCCAGTGCATCCATTTGATGCTGGGCAAAATAACCGATATTGAGTAATTCCGATGCCTGACGCTCGCCCGCCAGAAGCGGTAAATCACCAACTAATGATTTAATTAATGTTGATTTCCCTGCCCCATTCATCCCAAGCAAACCCAAACGCGTACTTGGGGTAATTTGCAGATTGATTTTTTCAGCAATCAATTTACCTGCATAACCTATACTTGCATCATGCAACATTAATAACGGTGAACTCATTTTGGAAGGTTCACGGAAACTAAAGGTAAAAGGCGTATCTACATGCGCAGGCGCAAGTGTTTGCATCCGTTCCAATTGCTTAATACGGCTTTGCGCCTGCCGTGCCTTGGTCGCTTTGGCTTTAAAACGGTCAATAAATTTTTGTAGATGTGCCCGCGTTTCTTGCTGTTTTTCAAATGCCTGTTGATGCTGTGCCAGACGCTCGCTACGCGTGGTTTCAAACGTAGAATAATTACCGGTATAAAGCGTTAGCTCACTATTCTCAATATGTAAAATATGATCAGTGACTGCATCAAGAAAATCTCGGTCATGCGAAATTAGTACCAATGTACCCGAATAGGCCTTAAGCCAGTCTTCCAGCCATAAGATCGCATCAAGATCCAAGTGGTTGGTTGGTTCATCAAGTAATAATAAATCGGAACGACTCATCAAAGTACGTGCCAGATTTAAGCGCATCCGCCAACCACCGGAAAAACTTTTGACCGTATGGCTCAGTTGCTGTTCTAAAAAACCCAGACCTGCTAATAATTGGGCTGCTCGTGCAGGTGCAGCATAGCCATGAATCTCATCAAAACGGCCATGTAAGTGTGCCAGTTGATCGGTGGTTAAATGATCGCTGTGCTGTAATTGTTGCCAGATGGACCAATATTCATCATCACCTGCCAGCACAAAATCCAATGCCGTAACATCAAGTGCTTCAATTTCCTGGGCCATATGCGCCACAGTCCATGTCTGCGGACGAATAAGCTCGCCCTCATCGGCACTGAGCTGCCCCAATAAAGCTGCAAATAAGGATGATTTCCCTGCACCATTTACTCCGGTTAAACCCACTTTCCAGCCGGGATGAATTTGCATGCTAGCATGTTGAAAAAGTGCACGAGAACCTCGTCGAATCGCTAAATTTTGCAGTTGTATCATTACGATTAAAATATTTATCAAGACTTGGGCATTGTAATCAATTTCTTAAGGGGATAGAAATTTATCTTCACATCGAAACGCTTTCATAAATGAGGTCTAAAATGAAAATTTTGCTTAAATAAAAAACACAATAACTGTGAATTAGTTCAACATTTAAACGAAATCATACAAAAACATGACTATTTTGGAGTAATTACTCTATTCATTTCATCATTTGCGATATATCATTTTATTGTGACGGAAAGGAACTTTTCCTCCCAAAATAAAAAATCTGATTAGGATGATTGAACGATGAAAAAATTGGCTCTTGCGATAATGGCAACCTCAGCTTTTGGCGCAGTCAGCAATACTCAGGCAGCCACCATGTGTGTTTTCGATTTATTGGGTGCGCAAGGTGAATCATATCTACAAATGAAAGAATGGGCATTACAAGCCAAAGCTTGGGGCGCAGATGTCTCATTAAAGCCTTATACAGATGAACGTGTTGCCAATGAAGATTTTAAAGCCGGTAAATGTGACGGTGTCAGCCTAACCGCAATGCGTGGTCGTGAATACAATAAATTTGTCGGTTCTATTGATTCTATTGGCGGTGTACCGAACAATAAAGTTGCACAAAGCGCTATCAGCTTTGCCTTGAATAGCCGTAATGCTGCCAAAATGGTCAGTGCAAATAAGCGTTATGAAGTTGTTGGTATCGCACCAATGGGCGCAGCATACTTATTCGTCAATGATCGTAGCATCAATACCGTTGCAAAAGCTGCTGGTAAAAAAATTGCTGTGCTTGATTATGATCAGGCCCAGAAAAAAATGGTTCAACAAATCGGTGCCCAGCCAGTTTCTTCGGATGTCACAAACTTTGGCTCCAAATTTAATAACGGTCAGGTCGATATTATTGGTGCACCCGCCTATGCATTTAAACCACTGGAATTATATAAAGGTTTAGGCTCCAAAGGTGCCATGGTCAACTTCCCAATCCTACAAGTTACCGGCAATGTCATCATTAATCCAGCGAAGTTCCCGACAGATTTTGGTCAAAAATCCCGTGACTGGTTTGTAAAACAATTACCAAAATCCTTTAGCACGATTGCCAAACTTGAAGCCGCAATTCCAGCCAAATATAAAATGGATATTCCTGCTGGAGATAAAGAAGGCTATCAAAAACTGATGCGTGATTCTCGTATTGCCCTGACCAAACAAGGCATTTACGATCCTGCCATGATGTCTGTTTTAAAACGTGCGCGTTGTAGTGCAGAACCTTCAAATTTTGAATGTTCACTTGCTGGTGAATAATGACTAAATTTAATCCTAAAAAAGCTTAGTTCAATTTGACTAAGCTTTTTTTATATCCAATCTCATGTATTCGAATTAGTTCAATATTCAGGTAAATTGGTAGCTTCCTTGCTCCAAACCAGCACATTTGTGGTTGATTGTTGTACAACCTGATCATGCTGATTTTTTGTTAAAGTCAAATAGGTCACTACACCCTGTAGCGGTTTGGATTTCGAGCGTCGAATATCGGTAATTTCGACCTCAATATGCAAACGATCATTGGCACGTGTTGGCAGTTTCCATTGTATATCGCCACCAAAGCCGACCAAACCACCTGCAAGTGGCATACATTCTGTCCAAAGACGCATGGTAATTGCTGCTGTTTGCCAACCACTTCCTGCCAGTCCCTGAAATATTGGATGTTTTTCTGCGGCATCTGCATCCAAATGAAAAGGTTGCGGATCATATTCCTTTGCAAAACTTTTTATTTTCTCTTCCGTTAATTCATATTCCCGGCTAACAAAACGATCACCGGTTTTTAAATCTTCCAAATACAATTTCTGCATAGCGAATATCTATCAAAATACACTGTTGTAAAACTATACAATGTTTAAAAATATATTTTGGTTAAAATTTTCATCAATTTGATCAAAATTGATAAATCCATCAAATTTTTACTTAAAAAATAGAAACTTAAGTCACCAATTTGTCATTTTATCTTGTTAGTTTTAAACAAAAATTTTTGTGAAGTATTTTTATGTATCACTACAAACGTACTATTTTAGGTACAGAAGAACTTCAGCAAAGACGTTTGCGATTATCTGCACGTGCCCGAACTTTATTATTACTGTTAGAGTCAGATGACCTTAAACAACACAATTCAGAAGCTTACAGTAAGATTGCCAGCATTGAAAATTATCAAATTTTACTGGAATTGGGACTAATCTATGCTGTTAAAACAGCAAATTCAGATCAAACTTCAACGACGCAACATGATACGCATATCTCAAAATCTGAGACATTTATTGCACAAAATAATCCAGCATTTAATGAAACGATAAATATAGCTGAAAATCCTGTTAAGCAGTTTGTGGTTGAACAACCTGTAATGGTTGAAAAAATTGAACAACCTGTTGCAGAGATTGCCAGTGAGTTACCCGTATTAAGCTTTGAGGAAATCAAAATTTTAATGCAACAAACCTTAAAACAATATGCCGGTTTAATGGCAAAAAATTTAATTGTTGCAATTGAGAATGCGAAAAATATACAAGAGATCAAAAAATATCAAGGCAACTGGTTAACCACACTATTTGAAACACGAATTTCTCGTCAGCAATTGACTTCACTGATGCAGCATATTAACCAGAGTATTGAGCAAATAAATTAGGGCTGATTCAACTGTCTACAAAACTATAGAAAATTTTATCAAGCCCTAATAAACTTAAAAAGCTAAGCTTTTTTACTAATCAAATTATAAATAAACAAAACAACAATTGCGCCGACAACTGAAGCAATAAAGCCAGCTGCTTCATTTTCTGCATACCAACCCAGTGCTCGGCCGCCATAAGTTGCAACCAAAGAACCAATGATCCCGAGTAAAGTGGTGACAATGAAACCTGCTTTATCCTCTCCAGGATGGATGGCTCTTGCAATCAGACCTGCTATAAAACCAATAATAATCGCCCAAATTAAAGACAGCATTTTTTGTTTCTCCCTTTATATTTTGTGTACTTCTAGAAGTATTCTAGAAACACACTTAAAAATATAGGGAAAATTTGCACTTTTATGTAGCATTATTGTGCATAAAAATTATTCTATTTCCAGAACATGCGCAATAAAAGGTAAATGACGGTATTTCTGTGCATAATCCAGTCCATAACCAACAATGAACTTGTCTTCAACTTCAAACCCTATAAATCTCACCGGAATATTAATTTCGCGACGTGAAGGTTTGGAAATCAAAGTACACAATTCAATACTGTTTGGTTCTCTGGTTTTTAAAATTTCAATGACTTTACTTAAAGTATTCCCAGAATCGATGATATCTTCTACAACCAGAACATCTTTACCACGAATTTCACCATCCAGATCTTTTAAGATTCTGACATCACGGGTCGATTTGGTTTTGGTACCGTAACTTGACACCGTCATAAAATCCAATTCATGTGGCTTATCAAGATAACGGCATAAATCTGCCATAAAAATAAAAGATCCACGCAGTAAACCAATCAATACCAGTTCCTTATCACTATTGAGATAGAACTGATTAATTTGCTCAGCCATGTCTTCTATTCGTTGTATAATTTCTTTTTGAGAAATCATTACTTCCATTTGTGCAGCCATGGCTTACCTTTTACCTTTCGTTGTCTATGGATGGGGTACGAGCATATTTTAATGCAATCATGTACAATATTCATGACTAATCCGCCTTAGTTGGTGGATTTTTTTGCGATTGATCCTGTTTAAGTAAAAGCAAAAGACACACCACACCCACCAATCCGGCAATTCTCTTCATCGAATTTGATTTTGTACTTTGTGTTTTATCATTCACGTTGATAAACCTTTTGCCCATATACATAGGTTGCAAATACATTACGATCATCGCCCAAGGTGAATAAAGCAAATAGTTTTTCTTCAATATTTTTTGTGGTGCTTTGACGTAACTGCTGTAGTACGGTCGCATTTAAATCCAGAACCACAAAATCTGCTTCTTTACCGACATTAAAGTTACCCAATTTATCATCCAGATCCAGCGCTTTGGCACTGCCTAATGTTGCATGATAAAACGCCTCAAATGCAGAAAGACTATAGCCTTGTAGTTGCTGAACCTTATAAGCCTCATTTGCAGTTTGTAATAAGCTAAAGGATGTACCTGCACCAATATCAGTACCCAATCCCAACTTCACTTGTTTTTGCCATGCAGTTTTTAGAGGGAATAAACCACTGCCTAAAAATAAATTTGAGGTTGGACAAAATGCAATGGCGGAATTGGTTGCATGCATACAATCCCATTCCTGTTCTTCCAGATGTACACAATGGGCAAACACCGATTTTTTACCGGTTAAACCATAATGATGATAAACATCCAAATAACCTTTTTGTTCTGGGTATAATTCTTTAACCCAAGCAATTTCGTTTTTATTTTCACTCAAATGAGTATGCACATACACATCAGGAAATTCCTGTTTTAATTGTCCTGCTTTTTCCAATTGACCCGCTGTTGAGGTTGGTGCAAATCGTGGTGTAATTGCATATAAAGCACGTCCGTTTTTATGCCATTTTTCAATAAGTGCCTTGGAATCATGATAACTAGATTCTGCGGTATCCAGCAATGCTTCAGGTGCAAAACGATCCATCATCACCTTACCAGCAATAATACGCATATTATATTTTTCTGCTTCTTCAAATAAAGCATCTACTGATTGCAATTGCACGGTACAAAATACCAGCGCAGTTGTAGTACCGTTCTTTAATAATTCCTGAATAAAAATTTTGGCAATTTTATCGGCATGATCCCGATCCTGAAACTGAATTTCTGTTGGAAAAGTATAAGTATCCAGCCATTCCAGCAATTGCTCGCCATAGGCACCAATCATTTCCGTTTGCGGATAATGAATATGCGTATCCAAAAACCCTGGAATAATTAACTGATCAGGATAATGTTCCACGTGGAACGAATCCGTCACATATTGTTGCCCGTCCTGCCACTCTCCAAACCAGCTAATTTTCCCATCTTGAATCAATAATAGACCATCTTTCAGATAACGTACCTGCTCTGCAATATGTTCTGCTTGTTCAACCAATTGTTGTATATCCAGAAATTGACCGCGAATGGCGACATTAGACTTCATGATGCTAAACCTTAAAGATGATGATTTAATTGTGCTCAAAACATTCTAGGGCGTTATAACACAAAACATCATCTATGTTTTTGTATCAGCCAAAAAATATTTATAAGACAATCATTTGTAAAGCAATTTTTCTGCCAAAATGATTAAAAATGAATAAAAAATACTTATTAAAAAAGTAATAAGTGCATAAATACATAAAATTTATTAAGGTTTAATTTAAAAGTTCAATACAGAAAATAGTCTTATACAGGCACAACAGCAGATTTTACTTACGAAATAGAAGAAATAAATTAAAAGATAAAATCACAGACAAAAAAAACGGTAACAGGGGTGTGTTACCGTGTAAACTAAAAAGCAGTTCTAATACTGTAAAGTATAGCGAATTAGTCAGGATTTGCAAGAAATAAAAGCAATTTGTGTTAACTAAGTCACAATAATTGCTTAATTTTTCAACACATCAAACATTTATTTGCATTTCTTCAGTTAAAGCCAGCGGCTCCGGTAAAATTCTGGCCAGTTGAATGCACAAAGAAGTCAGCTCATTACTGTCCAATGGCATCAAAGTAATATGTCCAATTTTTCGCCCAGCACGTTCAGATTTATCATAAAGATGTAGATGAGCACAAGACAAAGCCAACACATCTTCTTTTTTGGGATATTGACCAATGATATTGACCATAACCGTGGGACGGATGGTCTGAGTTGAACCTAAAGGTAAGCCGGCTACAGCCCGAATATGATTTTCAAATTGAGAACAGACCGCCCCTTCAATCGACCAATGCCCCGAATTATGTACACGAGGTGCCATTTCGTTGGCATATAAGCCCTGTTCTGTGACAAATAATTCCAGTGTCAACACGCCCACATAATTGAGGTGATGCAGCAAACGAGTAATATAATCCTGTGCCACAGGCTGCAAGTCTTGACTATCTGGTGCAGGTACAATGGAATGAGACAAAATACCATGATGATGATGATTTTCTGCCAGATCCCATGTACGAACTTCACCGTCCTGACCCCGTACTGCAATAATGGATACTTCACGGGAAAACTGAACAAAACTTTCGGCAATTAGGCTTTTTGCAGGACCCAACTCTGCCCAAGCTTGTTCAATTTGATCTGCCTCACGTAAAACAAACTGCCCTTTGCCATCATAACCACCCGTCGCAGTTTTAAGTACAATCGGCAAGCCTAAATCGACAACAGCCTGCTTTAAACTGGCTAAACTATCAACAGCACGATAAGCAGCAACTGGGATATTTAATTCATCAAACAATGCTTTTTCTAAAAGACGATTTTGTGCAGTTGCCAATGCCTGACGAGGTGGAAACAGACTTTTGTTCTGAATTAACACATCCACGTCCGCAAGCGGTGTATTTTCAAATTCCAGACTAAATACATCGGCACTGGCAATAAAATCCTGTAAACCATTATTTGCTTCGGTTGAAATCACAGGACCTAAAGCTGCCGCAGGGCAATCTGTTTTTGCTTCAAAAAAAGTACATTTAATATTTAATGGTAAGGCAGCTTGAGCCATCATTCGACCCAATTGACCACCACCAAAAATACCGATTGTGGTTGTTGTCATGTTGAATCGTCCTTATGCTTGACCAGGAATATTATTGTTTGTCACTTTTGCAGTTTGTGCAGCTCGGAAGTTTGCAATATTCTGTGCAATTGCAGGATGATTCAAGCCAATAATCTGAGCCGCCATAATCGCTGCATTTGTTGCACCAGCAGGACCAATTGCCAGAGTACCGACAGCAATCCCCGCTGGCATTTGTACTATCGACAATAACGAATCCACCCCATTTAAAATTGAAGATTTCACCGGCACACCGAGTACTGGCAAATCCGTCTTGGCTGCACACATGCCCGGTAAATGTGCTGCACCACCAGCCCCAGCAATAATGACCTGAATACCACGTTGCCGCGCTGTTTCGGCATATTCAAATAAACGATCAGGTGTGCGATGGGCTGACACCACTTCTGCTTCAAAAGGGACATCGAGTTGTTTGAGCATGTTTGCTGTATGTTCCAGAGTTGCCCAATCCGACTGAGACCCCATGATAATTCCAACTAAAGGTTGAGCATCGGCAGTATTGACCGCATTCATTGGCATATTTCCGCTAAGTGACGACAGTAAAAAGAAAACCTAAAATTAGGCAAGAAAATGATCAAATATTATAGCGTGTTTTATTTTTAAACCAAAGTAACGCCTATCCTCGCAGTCATTTTAAATTCAAAACCATTGTTATTAGGATGCTATTTTAAATTTAAATCAATGTGGATAACTAAAGCACAAAGAAATATTTTTTATTTTAAATTTAAAAAACTTAAACTGTGGATAAACTTGTGCAAAACAACAGGATAACTTTTTAGGTCGATATTTTTAAATTTAAAATCAAGTTATCCACAAAAATTTATCAACCAATTCCATGCTTTGAATTTAAAAATAAAGCATCGATACTTTCATTCTCCAAAATAAATTTAATCTTTACGCTGTGGATAACTCAATATCATTAATTATAGAAGAATATATTTTTATACCGTAGACCAAAATGATATGAACAACCGATGACGTGTAAGAAATCAAATATGCACGTTATACAAGATCTCACCGTCGTTACATGAGCAGTCAAGTGATATGTTTTATTACAAATACAAACACTTGATTATGTTGAATATAATTTTTTATTTCTTAATTAAGCTATTGAAATATAATATTTTCTTTAAATAATCATTGCTTTAATAGAATCTGCTATCAATCTTACATAACGTGATCTTTCTGGTCTATTTCTTAACGTTAATTCATATTAGCTTAGTGAGTACGGGAACTGAATAAAATATTTAAATTTGGTTCCACCTTTAATCAAAAGACATAAATATGGAGAATACCATGGCGACTTTAGATCCAAATTCAATTCAAGAACATGCAGAAGTACTCGGTTCTGACCATGAACATGTCGGACGCGTCGATCATTTAGAAGGTCAGGATCAAGTCAAACTGATCAAAAATGACGAAGATGCCGATGGTCAGCATCATTATATTCCGACTTCTTGGATTCAGGATATTCAAAATGATAAAGTGATTTTAAATATCTCTGCAAGTGAAGCACAACAACGCTGGCAAACTCAGGCACAATAACTTTATATAATACATTTTAAATCAGAAATAAAGCAGGCGATTCGTTAAGAATCGCCTGCTTTTTATTAAATATTAGTACTTTTAATGCCTGATTTTACAGGATAATTTAGGCATCAATATCCGCATTTAAGGCATTTGCCTCAATAAAGGCTCGACGTGGTTCCACATCATCACCCATAAGGCATGAAAACATGCGATCTGCTTCAATTGCATCATCAATGGTCACTTGCAACATATTACGATTTTCAGGATCCATCGTAGTTTCCCAGAGTTGCTCAGCATTCATTTCACCCAGACCTTTATAACGTTGAATCATCATGCCACGGCGGGAATCCTGAATAATCTGTTGCCAAACTTGATGAAAATTCTGCACCAGAATTTTACGTTCGCCTTTTTGTAAATAAGCACCCTGCTCAAGCAAGTTAAACCAGCTTTTTGAACTCTTAAGCAAACGGGCATATTCGGCAGATTGCAGCAATGTCGCATCAAGTAAATAATGATGTGGCAAATTATGCACATACACGGTAATGCGTGGGTAATACATCACCTTGTCCTGACCATCAACCTGTAATATAAATTGTTCAAGTGTTAGTTCTGGACGTAAACTTGGCTGGATTCTGGCAATCACACGATTTAATTGTTCAGCCCATGTTTGAACATATGTTTGATCAAATTTCTGGTCGGCTTGAAATGGTTCAATTTCCAGTAATGCATCCAGTAAAGTTGCCGGATAACGCTGGGTCAAACGACTAATACTTTTTTGTGAACCCTGATAATCCTTGATTAACTGCTCTAGTGCAGCACCTGTCATGGCAGGTGCTTCTGCACTGATATGTAAAGCCAGCTCATCAATGGCATTGGAAATCAAATAGGTTTCCAATGCCTCATCATCTTTCATATACTGTTCTTGCTTGCCTTTTTTCAGTTTATATAATGGCGGCTGGGCAATATAAATATAGCCACGTTCTACCAGTTCCGGCATTTGACGGAAGAAGAACGTCAGTAGCAAAGTACGAATATGTGAACCATCGACATCCGCATCGGTCATGATAATGATTTTATGGTAGCGTAATTTTTCCGGATTATATTCTTCACGGCCAATCCCGCAGCCCAATGCAGTGATTAAGGTACCCACTTCCTGACTGGAAATCATTTTGTCAAAACGAGCACGTTCTACATTCAGAATTTTACCTTTAAGCGGTAAAATGGCCTGCATTTTACGATTTCGTCCCTGCTTGGCAGAACCGCCAGCAGAGTCACCTTCGACCAAATATAATTCAGATAAAGCCGGATCTTTTTCCTGACAATCCGCCAGTTTGCCTGGTAACCCAGCAATATCCAGCGCGCTTTTACGACGGGTCATCTCACGGGCTTTACGCGCTGCATCACGGGCACGCGCTGCATCAATAATTTTACCAGCAATGGATTTTGCCGCTTGTGGATTTTCCAGCAGATAGGCAGAAAATTCCTTGTTCATGGCCTGTTCGACCGCAGGTTTTACTTCACTGGAAACTAGTTTTTCCTTGGTTTGTGAAGAGAATTTTGGATCGGGTACTTTAACCGAAATAATTGCTGTTAAACCTTCACGGGCATCATCCCCGGTTACAGCAACTTTTTCTTTCTTCAGGATATTTTCATTATCCAGATAGTTATTTAACCCACGGGTTAAGGCAGCTCGGAAACCAGCTAGATGCGTTCCACCATCTTTTTGAGGAATATTATTGGTAAAACACAATACATTTTCCTGATAAGACTCATTCCATTGCAAGGCAACTTCAACACCAATACCATTGTCGGCATCTACGGTAAAATGGAAAATTTCATTGAGGTGAGTTTTACCCTGATTAATATATTTAACAAACTCGGATAACCCGCCAGCATAATCAAATACTTGCTCTGAATTAACACGCTCATCACGCAATACAATACGCACACCAGCATTTAAGAAAGATAATTCACGTAAACGACGTGCCAGAATATCAACATTAAAAATGGTTTGAGTGAATGTTTCATGACTCGGCAAAAAACGGACAGTCGTCCCAGTTTCGGTGGTTTCACCAATTTCTCTTAATGGATACTGCGAATCGCCATGGCGATATTCTTGCTCATAAATTTTGCCATTACGCTTAATTTTTAAGAATAACTGACTAGACAATGCATTTACAACTGAAACACCAACACCGTGTAAACCACCGGAAACTTTATAACTATTGTCATCAAATTTACCACCGGCATGTAGAATGGTTAAGATCACTTCTGCCGCAGAAATACCTTCTTCCGGATGAATATCGGTTGGAATACCACGGCCATTATCCGATACACTGACAGATTCATCATCATGAATAGTAACGGTAATTTCATCACAGTGACCAGCCAAAGCCTCGTCGATAGCATTATCCACGACTTCAAACACCATATGATGCAGACCCGTACCATCGTCAGTATCACCAATGTACATGCCCGGCCGTTTACGCACTGCATCTAAACCACGTAATACCTTGATACTAGAGGAATCATAAGCTTTTTCAGTCGCTTGTTCGTTGTTAGAGGCAGATTGTTGTTCTGAACTCATGATTACTCCTAAAATTTGGAAAAGAATTTCAAAATAAACTTAAATTGGACTGACTTGTCCAGACTCCACACAAAACAATTGATAGCGCATATGTTGTTGATCCAAACATATTTGCACTGCATGTTGATCTAAAGTGGTAAGGAAAACCTGACTACCCAACTGATGCAAACGGCTAATTAATCGTTGTTGTGCCTGCGAATCTAGTTCTGCTGTTAGATCATCCAATAATACCACAGTTTCCTTGTTTGACCTATTCAACATGCTAATTTGAGCCAGTTTTAATGCAATGATTAATAACTTTTTTTGCCCGCGTGATAATACATCATCCGCATAGCCAATTGCTGTTTTTAATCGTAAATCGGCCCGATGTGCACCATGCTGTGTCAGACGTCGATCAATATCTTTTTGTAACTCCTGATCAAGCTGCTGTGCCAAGCCAAGTTCCGTAGAGAATCCGGCATAATATTCCAGATCAATCTGTATATCAGGTAATAAATATTTTAATTCCTGTTGCACGTCCACCTGCCAGCGATCCACAATAATTTCGCGCAGCATATGAATCCGCTCGCCTTCTTGTGCCAGTACCTGATCCCAGATTTTGACCTGTTCTCGCGGTACAGGATAACTTTTGAGTAATGAGTTACGCTGTTTTAAGGCACGGGAATAATTTTGCCAAATCGGATAAAAATCCGGTTCCACGTGGAACATTAACCAGTCCAGCATTTGGCGTCTAGGTTTTGCACCTTGATCAATAATATCGGTACTCTGCGGCTCTATCACCTGTACAGGCAATATCTTGGCGAGTTGTCCCTGTGTTGCTACCGTGTCACCATTGACCCGCATAATCTGTTCGCCACTATTCATTTTTTGCAAACCAATGCGATATTCACTGGATTGGGCAAACACTACCGTGTCGTTTTGATGATATTGGATATAATGTTTTGGCGTATATGTGCGAAATGAGCGCCCTGTGGCAAGCAAATGAATCGCTTCGAGAATAGAGGTTTTACCCGAACCATTGGCACCATAAAAGACATTAAACGGCTGCAACTGATCCAGTGCAACCGCTTGTAAATTTCTTAATCGCTCGATACGCAGCTTATGCAATAGCATATTTAGACACGCATTGGCATCACAACATAGGTTTGTGTCGGCTGACTTGGATCCTGCATTAAAACAGATTGATTGGCTTCAGACATTTGCATTTGCACATCATCGCCATCTAGTGCATTCAATACATCAAGGATATATTGTGCATTAAAGGACATCTCTAGGCTTTCACCTTGATATTGCATGGCAAAATCTTCAACCGCTTCATCTTGTTCCGGGTTATTGGCACGTAGTTGTAAGCTGTCGTGATTAAAATTCAGGAAAACGCCCCGTAATTTTTCATTACTTAAAATTGCCACACGTTGTAAGGATTGTTTAAACGCATCATGTGCCAATGTAGCAATTTTATCACCGCCACGAGGTACAACACGACGATAATCCGGGAATTTACCATCAATCAGTTTGGTGGTAAATCGAACCACAATCGCAGATTCTTTTTCCCGTGCCGGCAATTCAATACTTACATTTAATAACTCACGACCAATCAGGACAGTTAAAGGTAAATCTTCCACCGTTAACAGGCGCTGCAATTCACCTACTGCCTTACGTGGCACAATGGCTTGAATGGCATTTTGTGCAGTAGATTGTGCTTCGGTTTCACAAAGTGCCAAACGATGACCATCTGTGGTCACTGCACGTAGTTTATTTTGCTCAATTTCCAGCAATGTGCCAGTTAAATAAAAACGTACATCCTGTACCGCCATGGCAAATGCAGTTTTTTCAAACAAACGCTTTAATTCGCGTTGTGAAACATGAACTTGCATTCCCTGAATCTGTTCTGTGCTTAAAAGAGGATAATCTTCGGCTGCCAGTGTACCCAACACAAAACGGCTTTGCCCGGACATAATGATACAACGCTGATCTTCGGTCACTTGCAAATCAATCAATGCAGCATTTGGCAAAGATTTGCAGATATCCATCAGTTTACGTGCAGGTACTGTACTTTCGCCTGCCTGTAAACATGCACCAGCTTCCAGAGCAGCACTGGCCACCAGTTCAACCTCTAAATCCGAACCGGTAATGGTCAGTTGGGTTTCAGACACCTGCACTTTGACATTGGAGAGAATATTTAAAGTATGACGACGTTCAACCGCACCCATCACATGAGCAAGCACATTTAATAAGGTTTCTTTGGCTATTTTTAATCGCACGTCTCAATCCTCAAGGCAAATACAAAACTAGGGCTATTCTAACCGAGTTTTAGCGAGAACATAAGAATAATTGCGATCTTAAAAATCACAAGTGTTGATTGTTATACAACTAACTCTGCAACAAACGCATCAGGTTTTTATAATCTTCATTAAATGTTGGATCTTCATCGCGCAGGCTTTGTACTTTTTCACAAGCATGCATCACAGTACTATGATCACGCCCACCAAATGCCATACCAATTTCCGGAAAACTATCCCCAGTCAGCTCACGTGCCAGCCCCATCGCCAATTGGCGGGGACGAGCATAAATCCGGGTGCGTTTAGGTCCAGTTAATTCTTTTAAGGGAATACGAAAATATTCACTCACCACCCGCTGGATATTTTCCACACTGATGGTTCTGGCACGAATCGCCAACACATCTTTTAACGATTCTCGCACCACATCAAGATCAATCGGCGTCCCTTTAAAACGAGCGATCGCTACGACTTTATTTAATGCACCTTCCAGCTCGCGTACATTGGCAACCACCTGTTGCGCAATAAACAAAGCGCAATTACGCGGTAAATCAACATGATTGCTTTCGGCTTTTTTTAATAAAATTTCGATGCGAGTTTCAATATCAGGTGGCTCAATGCCTACCGATAACCCCCAGGAAAAACGTGAAACCAGACGATCATCCAGTAAACCTTTCATTTCTTTTGGATAGCGATCGGAGGTTAAAATAATCTGTTTCGACTCATCCAGCAAAGCATTAAAGGTATAAAAAAACTCAACTAAACTGGCTTCTTTACCAGCCAGTAAATGAATATCATCGACAAGCATCAAATCCAGAGAACGACAATTTTTCTTAAACTCTTCAACTTTACCGCGCTGCAAGGAACTGACAAAATCCTGTACAAAACTTTCTGCGGTCATATACATAACACGGGCATTGGGACGCACCTGTAATAACGCATTCCCCACAGCCTGCATCAAGTGAGTTTTACCCAAACCAGTGGGTCCATACAAAAATAAAGGATTATGCTGCGGTGCACCCAATTGGGTTAATACTTTACGACAAGTCTCAGCCGCCATCTGGTTAGAACGACCTTCCACAAACAAAGAAAAGGTAAATAAAGGATTCAGCTGTCGTTTTTTTGCATTTTTTGCCGGTGCTTCCTGATGTGCAGTGACTTTGGTTACGGGTACATTGGAAGATAAAGCAGCTGTTGTTGTAGCAGGTGTTGACTCAACATTTACAATAGCGCCAGGACGGGAATCTACCAGCACCTCCACATGTCGAATTTGTCCCTGTGAAATTTGTTCCACCAAAATAGAAATTAATTCCAAATGGTTCTTTTGAATATAATTTGTCCAATAGGGATTCGGTGCAAACAATTTTAATGTTTCACCAGACTGTTCTGCATGCAGAGGACGTATCCACATCGCAAAGACGTTATCAGACAACTCTTGTCGTAAACGTACTAAGCATTCTGCCCAAAGCATAGTTTGTCCCCTATTCTTTTTAAATTCAAAAAACGACTTGCACCATGCAAGAGGGTCGCCATTCTAGCGAAGTTATCAACAACTGTCACAAGTTATACGCAACGGATGTGCAAAATATCCACAGGCAACATTAAATTTAAATTTAAAACTAGGTGTGGATAACTTTAATCACAACTTGTGGATAAAATATAACACAAACTTATCCACAATTTAATCTTTTAAAACAAACAAACTTATCCACATGCTATTCTTATAATAAATTTAAAAAAAATACCACTTTCCACAGTTATTTTGGCTGCTAATAATAATAATTTTAAATTTTAAATTTATAAATTTAATTATAAGTGCTCATCAAATTGTGGAAAAGTTCGAAAGTTTAAATTTGAATTCAAAATATTGGATTGTATTTACATTCTATTTATTACTTTTACATCTTTTGGTGTTATAAATGAAGCATAGAACAGCCTTTATTACTTATATTATATAGCCTTAATGGCTCATCAGATTGTTGTTTTTGAATTTAGACGTGTTGATAACTTTAAAGTGAGCCATGATAAGTTTGAATTCAAAAAAACAAGTGATTAGTAAGTCGGTTTTGAATTTAAAATCGTGTTTTTGAATTTAAATTCAAACTTTCTTGTATTTTTTAATCGAAACTTGGGAAGTTTATTGGGTTTTGCATTGACACATCTGGTACAGACGACTAAAATTGCGCACCTTTATAGAGATGATTGATTTGGAGTTTCACCATGAAACGTACATTCCAACCGAGTGAATTAAAACGCAAACGCGTTCACGGTTTCCGCGCTCGTATGGCGACTAAAGCTGGTCGTCAAGTGCTTGCACGCCGTCGTGCAAAAGGTCGTCACAGTTTAACAGTATAATTTATTATACTGTTAATACTGCGTTGACAAGGTTGTATGGCACTTTATTCTTTTGGTAAAGACGTTCGTTTACGTTGCGCTAAAGATTATGCAGGTGTATTTAATCACACTTTATTTAAAGTGCACCAACCTAGCTTTTTGATTTTAGCCAGTTTATCACCTGATACAGATTCACGTCGTATTGGCTTGGTGGTGGCTAAGAAAAAAGTGCGACGTGCGCATGAGCGCAATCGTGTGAAACGTATTAGTCGTGAAAGTTTTCGCTTAAACCAGCATCAATTGTTGGGTTTGGATATTGTTGTGATGCCAAAAGTCGGGATTGAGCAAATATCTAATGCAGAATTGCAGCAACAATTAAATATGGCGTGGAACAAGTTAAAACGTCTACTCGCCAAAAATAAACTCCAACAAAATAAAGCTTTATCTACCTCATAGTAGAGTAAACCAATGCAAAAAATATTACATTGGTGTATCCGCTTTTATCAAATTGTGATTAGTCCGTTACTTGGACCACGTTGTCGTTATATTCCAACCTGTTCTCAATATGCTATTGAAGCGTTACATATTCATGGTACGGTAAAGGGAGTTTATTTGAGTACAAGACGGTTGTGTCGTTGTCATCCTTGGGGTGGTCATGGTTATGACCCGGTGCCGCCAAAACCTTTACGATGTATTTCGTTTCAACTTTATGATTCTCAAATCTCTTACGTTTATGTACCCTTGCGTGAACGTCAACACAATTCAACCTCTATTTAAAATTTAGGGTAAACACTATGCAACAATGGGCCAGGTTTGCGATTCTCGGTGCCATGTTTGTGACTGCATATTTGCTGATTTTGGCCTGGCAACAGGATTATGGCCATAAAGCAAATGTTGAAACACCGCCTGCGGTGGTAGCACAAGCTGGTAATAACTCGGCGGATCTTCCAACGCAACAAACAAATACTGCTGCAACAGATATTCCACAGTCGAATGTGACACCAGCTGCGGCAGCAAACACAGCGCCATCTGTGACACATCAACTTATTTCTGTCAAAACAGATAAATACAATGTGTGGATTGATCCCAAAGGTGGCGATATTGTTCGTCTAGAATTACTGACACATGACAAAAGTAAAGATAGTGATCAACCCTTTGTCATGCTGCAAAATGACAAACATGTCTATATTGCACAATCTGGTCTGATTGGTACCAATGGACCTGACCAAAGCCCTCAAGGCAGACCACTTTATGAAGTGGCAAAAACTGCATATGATTTGGCTGATGCAAAATCTGTAAATAACAAAGACGGTAAAGCACAGCAAGTGCTTGAAGTACCGATGGTCTATAAGACTGCTGATGGCGTGGAAATCATTAAAACCTTTAGCTTTACCCAAGGTGATTTTCCAATTGCAGTGAACTATCGTATTGTGAACCGCAGTAATGCCAACTGGCAAGGTCAAATGTTTGGTCAGTTAAAGCGTGATAGTGCTGAAGATCCCGGTAAGTCGGATCAGGGAATTTTTACCCTTGGAACTTATCTTGGCGGTGCCTGGGGTACACAGGATGAGCATTATAACAAGCTGAAATTTACCAACTTTAATGAAGACAAACTCAATCAACAAACCAAGGGTGGTTGGGTTGCTATTGTGCAACATTATTTTGTATCTGCATGGGTACCCGATGCTAGTTATACCGCACATTTAGAATCCCGTAATACTGGCGATTACCATATCATTGGTTTCCGTTCACCATTGGTGAATGTGCCTGCGGGTAAACAATACGATATTGGTGCAACCTTATATTCGGGTCCTAAAATTCAATCAGAACTAAAAGATCTGGCAGCTGGTTTAAATCAAACTGTGGATTATGGCTGGTTATGGCCAATTGCCAAATTATTGTTTGCAGGTCTGCAATTCTTCCACAATATTGTAGGTAACTGGGGCTGGTCAATCATTCTATTGACGATTCTAGTCAAATTGATTTTATGGCCACTTTCTGCAAAAAGTTATCGTTCGATGGCAAAAATGCGTGTTATTGCACCAGAAATGCAACGCATGAAAGAAGAATTTGGCGAAGATCGTATGCGTTTCTCTCAGGAAATGATGGCGCTTTACAAACGTGAACAGGTTAATCCTTTGTCTGGTTGTCTGCCATTATTACTACAAATGCCGATTTTCTTGGCATTGTACTGGGTACTGATGGAAAGTGTAGAATTGCGTCATGCCCCATGGATTCTATGGATTCAGGATTTATCAGCCATGGATCCATGGTTCATTCTGCCGCTATTGATGGGTGCGACCATGTTTATTCAGCAGATGCTGAATCCACAGCCCGCCGATCCGATGCAGGCCAAGGTATTTCGTTTAATGCCGATTATTTTTACTGTCTTTATGCTGTTCTTCCCTGCCGGTCTGGTTTTATACTGGATTGTCAACAACAGTATTACCATTTTACAACAATGGTTTATCAATAAAAGTGCAGAAAAAGAGCGTGCAGCGAAAGTTTCAAATTAAGCTAAACTAGCTGAATAAATCCGCTTAAGATGATAATCTTAGGCGGATTTTTTATTGCCTTGATGTTAATACAGGACGATGCTGATGCTTACCACCACTTCTACCATTGCTGCGATTGCAACTCCGCCCGGTCGTGGTGGCGTCGGTGTAATTCGTCTTTCAGGACCTAAAGCATTCATCATTGCCGAAGCTTTAACTGCTAAGACTTTACCCAAAGCCAGAATGGCGGGTTTTCGCCAGTTTCTAGATGAATCTGGTGATGTGCTAGATGAAGGCTTGGTATTGTGTTTTCCGAATCCACATTCATTTACCGGAGAAGATGTGGTGGAACTTCAGGGGCATGGTGGACCTGTGATTCAAAATACCCTGCTCGCCCGTGTTTTACAATTGGGTGCAACAGCTGCCAAAGCCGGCGAATTTTCCATGCGTGCTTTTGAAAATGGCAAGATGGATCTGGTTCAAGCCGAAGCAATTGCTGATTTGATTGATGCCACATCGCAAGCAGCAGCACGGTCTGCGGTACGCTCTTTACAAGGTGCCTTTTCCGAACGCGTCAATGCAGTACTGGAAAAACTGATTCATTTGCGTTTACATGTCGAAGCTGCCATTGATTTCCCCGAAGAAGAAATTGATTTCTTGGCTGATGGAAAAATTTTGGCCCTACTGGAAGATGTGCAAATGGCGGTTAGAAATGTACAGCAATCAGCACGTCAGGGACAGTTATTACGTGAAGGCTTGCAGGTCGTGATTGCAGGTAAACCAAATGCGGGAAAATCCAGTTTACTCAATGCCCTTGCTGGAGTAGATCGTGCCATTGTAACGGATATTGCAGGTACCACTCGTGATGTATTACATGAAAAAATCAGTCTAAACGGTTTGCCGATTACCTTAACTGATACTGCCGGTTTAAGGGATACCGGTGATGTCGTGGAACAAGAAGGCATCCGCCGTGCTTATAAAGCCATTGAACAGGCAGATTTACTGTTATTTGTTTATGATCTGAGTCAGGAACAACAGCCATTGCAACTGGCGGAACAGTTTTTTGCTGAATATATGGACCCAAAACGGCTGATTTTAATTGCCAATAAATGTGATTTGACAGCAACAGTAGCTCATATTGATCGTCTGCAGGACTATCAGCGTGTCGTATTATCTGCAAAACAAAATCAGGGCATTGAGCAACTGGTGGAGGTGGTGACGCAATATGCAGGCTTCCAGCCAGAAGAAGACACCTTTATTGCCCGTACCCGACATCTGGATGCCATGCAGCGTACTCAAAACTATCTCTCAGAGGCCCGTATTCAGTTGGTAGACTATCATGCAGGGGAGTTGGTAGCAGAGTCACTGCGTCTGGCACAAAATGCGCTGGGTGAGATTACAGGCGATTTTAGTGCGGATGATTTGTTAGGGAAGATTTTTGGATCGTTTTGTATTGGTAAGTAATTGAAATAAAAAGGCTGTAATACTTTGATTGTAATACAGTCTTGATAAATTATCACTCATTGTCATTAAACTGGTATTGCCACCTGCTGCTGTATTGATATTGATGGCACGTTCAATTACTAATTCTTCAATGGGAATATTTTAATCATGCTTTGCCAGATGCGTGATGCCAATAATTGGTCCTTTGTGATTTGCCACAGCCAGTTGAAATTAAATTTGAAAAAATAAAAAAAGAGGCAGAAGCCTCTTTGATGAATCAAAGCATTTATTTACTTTGTTGATAAATACGTTCAGCCTCTTCAAACCGTTGCACCACCTGTGCATTTGGTGCTTTGCTGAGTAAACTGACGACGATCATGACCGCTGTTGCTAGAATAAAACCAGGGATGATTTCATATATACCTGTAGATGTGAGCAAGTTCTTCCATAAAATCACGGTTACTGCACCGACAATCATACCGAGCACTGCGCCATTTAAGGTGATCCGTTTCCAGAATAATGACAACAGGATTAATGGTCCAAAGGCTGCTCCAAAACCTGCCCAAGCATAAGATACCAGACCCAGCACTTTACTGTCTGGATTGCTGGCCAGCCAGATTGCAAAGATGGAAATGGCGATGACCATAATACGTCCAACCCAGACCAATTCCTGCTGTGAAGCGGATTTGCGTAAAAAAGCTTTATATAGATCTTCGGTTAAGGTACTTGAACAGACCAAAAGCTGACAACTCAAGGTACTCATAATGGCAGCTAAAATCCCCGCCATAATAATCCCTGCAATCCATGGATTGAAAAGAATATTGGTCAGTTCGGTAAAGACCAACTCGGAGTTTTGATTAACGCCACCAGCCAGTTCTGGATATTGCTGGAAATAGGCAATACCAAAGAAACCTGCCGATACTGCACCAATTAAACATAGAATCATCCAGGCCATACCAATGCGACGTGCCGAAGGAATAGACTTGACCGAATCGGCAGCCATAAAGCGTATCAATATATGCGGTTGACCAAAATAACCCAATCCCCACGCCATTGAAGATAAAATCGCAATAATGCTTAAATTGGAAAACATATCAAAGGCATGTGGCCGTGCAGTTTCAACCAGCTGGGTAAATTGCACCTGACTATCGCCCAGTGCCAGATAGGTAAATATTGGCGTTAGTAATAAGGCAAAAAGCATCATTGCAGCCTGAAACGTATCCGTCCAGCTAATGGCAAGGAATCCCCCAATACATACATAACTGATGGTCGCAATTGCACTGATCCACAATGCCGTGCTGTAATCCATGGCAAAAATCGTTTCAAATAAACGTGCGCCTGCAACCATGCCTGAAGCACAATAAATTGAGAAAAAAATCAAAATAATTAGTGCTGATGTCACCCGTAAAATACGTTTGCGGTCATCAAAGCGGTTGGTAAAGAAGTCGGGCAAAGTCAGCGCGTTATGCTGAACTTCGGTGTGGATGCGTAAACGACCGGCAACATAATACCAGTTCAGCCATGCACCAATGATTAATCCGATGGCAATCCAGGCTTCTGATAAACCTGATAAATAGATTGCGCCGGGCAATCCCATCAATAACCAGCCGCTCATATCGGAAGCCCCTGCCGATAAAGCAGTGACCACACTACCTAAACTTCTTCCCCCAAGAATATAATCCGAAAAATTTTTGGTTGCTCGGTATGCGTATATCCCTATACAAACCATGAGCACGATATACAAGATAAACGTGATGGAAGTTGGATTAAAATGATTCATCGTATTGGCAATTCCTTATGAGACTCAAGCAAAATTCAGATTAAATTTATGACATGCTGATTGAATGCGAGAAAGTCTGCGATTTAAACACACAAAATTCATAAAATTGTGTAATCACAATGTAATAAAAATAATTAGATTTTTAAAAGTTTTTCTTGTTTTTTTCTGAAGTTTGGTTGTTTTATAGCTTATAAATAAAAAAAATAAGTGAAACATTGTCCTAAATCGAAATGACAATATAACATTTTAACCAAGTGCGTATTTTAGCAATTGAAATTTATCCATGATTTTCATCTGCTCCATGCTGCTGTTTTAAACTTTCTAATGTGGCAGTCTTGCGTTGCAGAGATATCCGTTTTTGTTTTTGTCGGTACAAATACATACTGCCTTCAATGACCAGTAATCCAACTGCACACCAGATCGGCACATAACTGAGCCATTCATCCGGCTGAATGCTCTCTCCAAGAAAAAGAGAGACCAAAGCCAAAAGTACCGGTTCCAGATAACTTAACAAACCGAACAGCACCAGTGGCAAAAGACGGCTGGCAAGTAGATAACTGCCTAGACCAATCGCACTTAATACACCTAGACCCATGACGACCAGCCATAAACTTGGTTGCAAAGCCATGATCGTTAGCGTTTTGCTATTGAGTATAAAATACAGTGCAACAGGACTCATCAGCAGTAATTCCCACCAAAAGCCGCCCAGATGATCGGTCTGTAATTTTTTTCTCAGAACAAAATAAACCGAATAACCGATAGCAACACACAAGGTTTCCCATGCAATTGAACCGACTCGCCAGATTTCATGGCTAATACCGATAATGGCTAAAAAAATAGCCCCAATTTGAAATTTTGATAATTTCTCACCGTAAAGTAGCCAACCGCACAGTACTAGAATCAATGGCAATAAAAAATAGCCTAAAGAAACCTGTAAGCCGCGGCCATGAATAGGTCCCCACAAGAATAGCCAGAGTTGAAAGCCACATAAGGCAGCACACAGTATTAACATCAGTAAAAAACTGGGTTTTTGCACTATTCGCTGATAAATCTGTTTAATCTGGACTAGATCACCCAGCAGGTACATCAAGAGCGTGACAAAAGGCAGGGTTGCCACAATACGCCAGCCAAAAGTTTGTTCACTGTTAAATACCGCAAGAAACTGGGTATAAAAATACAACAAGCCAAATGTTGCAGAAGCAATGACAGAAAACAGGATTCCTTTTAGCATGCTCATACGCCCATTTCTACAGCATCAAAAACACAACTTTCTGATGTAAATCAATTGCACGAAGATGAAATAAAAATTATGAAATGCTGTTTAAAAAAAATGACAGTGACCATGATTCATATTTGTTTATTTCGTTGCAGTTTAACATGGCGCAGTGGATTTTAAAGATAGATTTTTCTCCCACTACAATTTTAAATTTACTGGATGAACCGGTCTTATTTTGAGTAAGTTTTTAAAAACTCGATGGACTGATCCAGCACTGTCTTACTCGCATTAAAGCGCATATCAAAATTAAAATCATGATTGATCTGTTCACTATAATTTTTGTCATAGATTTGACTGACCACGGGCACATGTAATGCCTTTAATTTCGCAATAAAGGGTAAGGATTGGCTGATGGTAAGCAGATCAACTTTTGTAGCACTCAGATAAACAGGCGGATAATTTTGATTGAGCCATGGATAAGCAGACATCTCATCTAAACGCGCGTCGCTGGGCTGTTTTTCTCCACTGTATTGGGCGAGTACACTTTGTGTACCCCAGCTTATAATTCTGCCAGCCTTCCCACTATGATGATACAAGCTTTTAATATCATAAACGCCACTATGCAGGATTAATCCCCTGACCTGTTCCGCTTGTAGCGCAGGGTTAAACTGGATCTTTTGTCGTAATGATTCTGAATTTAAGGCAGCCACATAAGTACTGACAATATTGGCTCCTGCTGAATCACCACTAAAAAATATTTTATCAGGATCAATTGGATATTGTTTTTGCTGTTGTAAAACAAACTGCACAGCTTGATTCAGTTCAAGAATTTGCTGTGGATAGGCTGCTTGTGGTACCAGTGTGTATTCCACATTAACGACCACGAAACCTTGATCGGCAATTAATTTGGCATAAGGCAAGGTGCCTTCTTTATTGCCAGCTACCCACGCACCGCCATGCACCATAAAGACCACTGGTAATTTGGATGTAGACAATTTTTGCGGATAGATGATATCCAGATCTTGTCGTGACATGCTGCCATAGGCAAGATTTCCCTCTACTTGGAGTTTTTGCTGAACATGGTTTTGTGCATATTGATTGAGATAAGCAACGGTTTCTTGTGTTTGCTGATTATCCATCATTTTTGCCACCAGTGTGGTGGGTAAACTTTGGCATCCCAATGCTAAAACACAGAAAGTAAATAGCAGCGACAAGGCGATTTTATTTGAGATGATTTTCAATGTTTAGCTCGCACATTTAATGATTTTAAATATTGTCTGTTCATCATACAACATAGGCCGGAGAACTTGCGATACTGTATTTACATTTATCCAAGCTGAACAATGAATTACGTCATTGAGATGACATGAGGAGAAGAATTTGGTTTTATTCCTGTAATTGGCTCTTTCTTTTATTCAAAAAATGGCTCTCGTTTCTTTGCTGCCAAAACGACACATTAGATTCATTCAGAAGTATGCATACAGAAATATCCGATTTGTCCATTGCTTCTGGTTTGATGAAACAATGGGCAAGTCAGTTCAAGTTTAAGAGGAGTATAGAGGTGCCAGACATGTGTCCTGGGTAGCTTCTCTCCTTGATTGATTAAGGGAAATGATATGGCAGCTCATCAAAGTGCATCCGAGTCCTCTCAGGGTTTAAAGCATGGATTGAAATCACGCCATTTGACCATGATCTCCATTGCCGGAGTGATTGGAGGGGCTTTATTTGTTGGTTCAGGTAGTGTGATTTATGCAACCGGTCCTGCTGCTATTTTGGCTTACGCAATAGGTGGCCTTTTGGTCTTGCTGATTATGCGTATGCTTGGAGAAATGGCAGTACTTAATCCGGATAGCGGTTCATTTTCCACTTATGCAGATCGTGCGATTGGTCGTTGGGCCGGTTTTTCAATTGGATGGTTATATTGGTGTTTCTGGACACTTTTAATGGGGTGGGAAGCCTATGTCGCAGGGAAAATTTTACATAACTGGTTTCCCTTTATCCCGATCTGGGGTTATATGCTGTTGGTGATTATCGGACTAGTCTGGGTCAACCTACAGGATGTGAAAAATTATGGTGAATTTGAGTTCTGGTTTGCCCTGATTAAAGTAATTGCCATTGTCCTGTTTCTGGTGGTGGGTAGTTTAGCAATTATGCACTTATGGCCATGGGGTGATCCGGATATGGTAGGTGGTGTTGCTAATCTGACTGCACAGGGGTTTATGCCCAATGGCTTCTCATCAGTGGTGACGGCGTTGCTTGGGGTGATGTTTGCCTATATGGGGGCCGAGATTGTGACGGTGGCAGCGGCTGAATCTAAAAATCCGGCTAAGGAAATTCGTAAAGCATCTAATTCGATTGTCTGGCGTATTATCCTGTTTTATGTTGGTTCAATGTTTATTACTGTGTGTTTGATTCCACATAACAATCCTTTATTAAAAGATCCAACTTGGGGAACTTATAGCGTTACCTTAAGCATGCTGGGTATCCCGGAAGCACGTCATATCGTTAATTTTGTGGTGTTAACTTCGGTATGTAGCTGTTTTAACTCGGCGTTATATACTTGCTCACGTATGATGTATTCATTGTCGAATCGTGGTGATGCGCCGAAAAGTTTTGCATTTATGAACCGTAACAGTAGTCCATGGGTTGGGGTACTGGTATCCAGTGTTTTCTCTCTAGTTGCTGTTTATTTGACTGCCACCGAAAGTATGAATGTCTATGATGTATTGATGTTGGCAACTGGAACAGTGGCTTTATATGTTTATCTGGCGATTGCATTTTCCCAGTTGCGTATGCGTAAAAAACTCGAAGCTGAAGGCAAAAAAATTGATTTTAAAATGTGGTTATTCCCATGGTTAACTTATGCCGTGATTATCATGATTATTGGCTCAATCATTACTATGTTGATTGAAGGCACTTATTTTAAGGAAGTGACTTATACCTCCATTTTGGCAATTTTCATTGTTATTCTGGGAATCTGTGCACAGAAATTTGACTGGGGTAAAAAAGAAACAACAAGTCAAATTTTGCCGGAAAAGCAAAGTTAAGATTATTTAAAGTCAGGATTCAAATTGTTGAGACAGGAACCTCTTTGTGAGGTTCTTGTTTTTTGTGGATTAAAAAATTGTTTAAGCCATTACACAGGTAATGTGCTGATTTCCGCTTGTCTGAAGCATTATAATAGTACGCCAAATGCCATTATCATGACTTTTTCATCAACACAGGCAAAGCTCAGAAACAGTCTAAGTTGAGTATATAATTTAACAAAAATCTGCATAATTCTCATCATTAAACCTTACCATTTCTTTAGTATTATCCGTTTTACAGTAAGGAGAATAGAGATGACCAAAGTGAAATTATGTCTAGCAGGCGTAGCAATTTTATCTATCCTTAGTTTTTCTGGATGTCTGTGGATAGACCCTGCGCATGGTGGTGGTCATGGTGGTCAAGGCGGCGATCGTGGTGGTTATGATAATCAAGGCGGTGATCGCGGCCCAGGTGGCGATCGCAATAATCGTGGTTACGATGATGATCGTGGTCAAGGTGGCGGGCGTGGTCAAGACAGAGGCTGGTAATTTTCAATAACCTTGGTCACTAAATTTAAAATAAGGTTGGCTCGAATGTCAGCCTTATTTTTTAGTTCATTGAATGAGTATTGATCGAATAATAATGACTTGTGATTGTGAATATCAAGTCTACAGTGTGAGTACCCCTGCTTCTCTTAGACATTGTAATAACACGCCAAAAGCCATCATCATGTCTTTTTCATCAACACAGGCAAAGCCCAGCAACAGTCCACGTTGGGCACGGGCATGAGAATGCATATAATATTGTGAAAGTGCTCTGACAGTGACACCTCGTTGTAATGCATTGGTAGCGATGGCAACATCATCGCAGTGGGTGGGTAATTTTAAAATTAGATGTAGTCCGGCTGCACTGTTGTATTCGTGAATAAAATCGGGTCCCAGATAACGCTGAATCAATTGCATCAGGAAGTGATAGCGTTTTGCATAGAGCAATCGCATACGACGGATATGTGCTTCGTAATGTCCTTCGCGAATAAATTCAGCCAGTGCTTTTTGAACTAATAAATGTCCACCCCGATATAGCTCTGCTGCCACAATACGCAGTGGCGAGAATAATTGTTTCGGTACTACCAGATAGCCTAGTCGTAAGGCTGGATAGATGGTTTTACTAAAGGTGCCCATGTAAATGACTGGTGCATCAGGTTCCAGACCCTGTAGAGAAGGATATGGTTGTCCAGAAAATCTAAACTCACTGTCATAATCATCTTCAATGATCCAGCTCCCATGTTGTCGGGCAATTTGTAGTAATTGTTTGCGACGTGCCGGGCTTAAATGTGAACCTAAAGGATATTGATGAGAAGGGGTAACAAAGATTAATTTGGGCGGCGTTTTGGGATGTAATTCGGGAATGATACCTTCTTCATCAATTGCCAGAGCACGAATATTGACGCCATTGATACGCAGAATATTACGCATACCCCAATAGGCGGGATCTTCAATCCAGACCTGATCGCCAATATCACTCAAGGCACGGGACACTAGATCAATAGCCTGATGGGTACCTTCGGTAATAATAATTTGATCGGCATCACATTGTACCGAACGGGCGATTTTTAAATAGTCTGCCAAGGCATGTCGTAATTCGACACAGCCTCCTGCATTGCTATAAATCAGACGATTAACATCAGGTTCACGGCTTAGTTTTGCCTGAATACGACTAAAAACATGATGCGGAAATTCGGTAACGTCAGGCGCACCTGGAACAAAGGCACCCCATTGATTTGGTGATGCCGCAGCATAGCCAACGATGCTTGAGCCACGTTGTGACAGTACATAATTTTTGGATAAGCTTTGAGTCTCTTGATGCTTGCCCCGATTTGCTAATGTCGTTAAAAAAGATTCGGGTAGTTTTTCAACGACCCAGGTGCCATGTCCGGTACGTGCTTCTACATAACCTTCGGCTTGTAATTGTTCGTAGGTACTTAGAACGGTATTACGGGAAACACCAATTTCTTTGGCCAGATCCCGTGAAGCTGGTAATCGGGTTTTAGGTGCCAGTACCCCTTCTACAATGGCATAGCGCAAGCATCGAAAAAGGCGTTGATGTAGTGTCCCCTCGATATCTTGTTGTAAACGCTGCAACAAATAATCTCCAAGTAAACTACGCAATTGGCTCTCTCCTACAATATAAAAGTGGCTCTCGTGAGATATGGACCGAGAGGTGCAAAATTAAGTCGATATAGCGTGATTATAAAGTATTTTGATGTTGAGAAGAGGAAGTGTGGTTTGGGCGTTGTCGCAGTTAAATGCAGAACATCAGGCAAGAATATTCTGCACCTAATTTTGTTAAACAACAAGCAGGTTTCCATAATTCCTACGTGAGCCTTAACCAGCGCATCGATAACGGCATGTGCTGTAACTCATCATCATGACGATATGTATGTCTCAACGCTATGAACGTATTTTCCATATCAATACATCAATGTAGACCAATGCCATGAATATGATGATTAAAAGCCTGACCTATGCAGATCAGCACACCACCGCATGGAGTAACTATCTTAATCAGCTGGATAAAGTTGCACCATTCCTGGGTGAATTAAAAGATCGATTGGATATTTTACGTCGTCCAAAACGTAGTTTAATTGTGGATATTCCGGTAGAAATGGATGATGGCAGCATTCAGCATTTTGAAGGGTATCGGGTTCAGCATAATTTAACCCGGGGACCCGGAAAAGGTGGTGTACGTTTTCATCCAGAGGTCAATTTAAATGAAGTTATGGCACTTTCTGCCTGGATGACCATCAAATGCGCTGCATTAAATTTACCTTTTGGCGGTGCCAAAGGTGGTGTACGTGTTGACCCTACTCAGTTGTCCAAACGTGAATTGGAACGTTTAACACGTCGTTATACCTCGGAAATTAATCTGATTATCGGACCACAAAAAGATATCCCTGCACCTGATGTTGGCACCAACCAGCAAATTATGGCGTGGATGATGGATACCTATTCCATGAATGCCGGCTCAACGGTTACAGGCGTAGTCACAGGTAAACCAATCCATTTGGGGGGATCACTGGGACGGGTTAAAGCCACAGGTCGCGGAGTTTTTGTCACTGGGCGTGAAGTTGCTGGTCAGATCGGATTGAATATTCCAGAGGCACGGGTTTGTGTGCAGGGCTTTGGTAATGTGGGTAGTGAAGCGGCATTATTATTCCATGAACATGCTGCCAAAGTGATTTGTATTCAGGATCATTCTGCCACGCTTTTTCAGGCCGATGGCATTGATATTGTCCAACTGATGGAGTATCAGAAACGTCATCACAAAATTCAGGGTTATGCGCCGGAAAATGAAATTGATGCCGATCAATTCTGGAAAATTCCTGCTGATATTTTTATTCCTGCTGCGCTTGAAGGGGTAATTGATGAGCATATCGCACAAACCATTCAAACTAGATTGATTCTGGAAGGTGCCAATGGCCCTACCTTAAGCGGTGCAGATGAAATTTTAAGCCAGCGTCAGATTACTGTCGTGCCGGATGTGATTTGTAATGCCGGTGGTGTAACGGTCAGCTATTTTGAATGGGTACAGGATATAGCCAGTTATTTCTGGACGGAAGAAGAAATCAATCAACGTATGGACAATATCATGAAAAAGGCAGTGTATGACGTCTGGTACAAGGCCATTCATGTCAATTGTTCATTACGTACTGCGGCCTATATTCTGGCCTGTGAACGTATTCTGATTGCTCGTAAGGAACGCGGGACCTATCCAGGTTAGTTTCGGTCCAGTTAATTTTGATCTAAGTCGTCTTGGTCCGGTTGGTTTATGGAGTCTGATCGGACAGCAGCGTTTCAATATGGATTTATTATTTTTTGGGGTTTGAATATGTCGAAATATGTGTATCGGAATATGGTGGTAGGTCTGGCAATCGGACTATGCACGGGGCTTTCCCCTGCTGTATTTGCCAGTGATTTAAGTTTGGGTGACGCAACATCTAATCTTGGACAGATTGAATTGTCTGGCTGGTTACGAGCCAAATATCAAGATAAGGATTATTCTGATAGTGATCAACAACTGAAATTTGACGCGGCAAAACTCACCATCAAATATGATGCAAAGCATCTGTTTGGTGAACTTGAATATCGCTGTTATCAATCTGATACCTTGTGTGATTTATCGACATTGGTCAATGCAAATCTGGGATATAAAATCAATGCACATGATCGTGTAACTGTTGGCTTACAAAATATGCCGTTTGGTGTAGGTCGTAGCTGGGGCAGCAGTTGGTATGGTAGTTCGCTGGATAATGCAGGTCTAGAAGATGTGCATAATCTGGGGATCAATTATCAGCATCAATTGTTTGATAACACCCATATAGATTTGGCCTATTTTGTTCGTGATGGTGGTCACTATGCAGGCAGTGGCGGTGATAGCGCACGTTATTCTGCCAATTTTGTCCGCACGGATGAGACCGATGCACCCACTTTAAAAGAAAAAAATATGTGGCTTGCCCGTATTAAACAGGATATTGCAGTTACTGCTGTTCCCGATTTAAAACTGGGTGTTGGCGGGTCGTATTGGTATTCTGATCTGGACAATAAAGATAATGGCGAAACTGGGCATCGTAAGGCTTGGACGGTTTTTGGACAGTTAGGTTATCAGAATGCAAATGCAACCTTTAGCATTGGACAGAATAATGTTGATAACAAATCTTTAATTACACCTGATTATTCAACCGTGGGTTCTTTTGATTCGGTATATAATGTAGCCAATAAAGGTAATTTTTATGTGGCTGATCTAAATTACCAATTTAAAAATATTATTGATGGTTATCATCTGACACCTTATGTAACTTATGCTATTTATGACAAGGACAAAAGTGGTTTTGCTACCTCACGTCGTCAAATCTGGGGTGCACAGCTGGATGTAAAACAACTGTCATTTGCAGCGGAATATATTATTGGTAAAAATGATGTATTTATTGGCGGCAATGAAAATTCGCTGGTGAATGGTGATGGCAATGGTCATAGCCGTTTACTCAATCTTTTGTTGATGTATAACTTCTAAAATGATTTTGTATATTTTAAGGGGCATATCTTCGGATATGCCTTTTTTGTGCAGTGAAATTACGGTGAGCGATTTACTTTGAATTGGCTCTCTCCTTCTATGTCAAAGTGGCTCTCGTCAGTCATGGCAAAAAGCGCAAAATAAAAAACATAAACAGCCCTGTAAGCAGTCAAAAAAACATGCTGGTTACACCCATCAAAGCTGTACGCTTTAATCAAGAATGAGGACATAAAATGGACAGTAAACACTCTGCACTTAATGCACGTAAACAACAAGCAACTCCAAAAGGCGTTGGCGTGATGTGCCAATGGTATGCAGAGAAAGCTGAAAATGCGACAATCTGGGATGCTGAAGGCAATAAATTTATCGATTTTGCAGGGGGAATTGCCGTATTAAATACAGGGCACCGCCATCCAAAAATCATTGCTGCGGTGACTGAGCAATTAACCAAATTTACTCACACTGCCTATCAGGTTGTACCGTATGAAAGCTATGTTGCATTGGCAGAACGTATTAATGAACGTGCGCCGATTGCAGGTCCAGCCAAAACTACATTCTTCTCTACCGGTGCAGAAGCTGTCGAAAATGCAGTAAAAATTGCCCGTGCTTATACAGGTCGTCACGGTATTATTACTTTTGGTAATGGATTCCACGGTCGTTCATTTATGACCATGGCAATGACAGGTAAAACAGCACCTTACAAACGTGATTTTGGTGTGATGCCGGCAGGCGTGTTCCATGCCCGTTATCCAGTCCCATCAAAAGGCATCAGTGTTGATGATGCAATTGAAAGTATCGAAAATATTTTTGCAGAAGATGTGGCGGCACATGATGTGGCAGCGATTGTACTAGAACCTGTTCAGGGTGAAGGTGGTTTTAATGTGGTGCCAGCAGAATTTTTAAAACGTCTGCGTGAACTGTGTGATCAACATGGTATTTTAATCGTTGCTGATGAAGTGCAATCCGGTTTTGCCCGTACTGGTCAATTATTTGCCATGAATTATTATGAAACCAAAGCTGACCTGATTACCATGGCAAAAAGCCTAGGTGGTGGTTTCCCGATTTCTGGGGTGGTTGGTCGTGCCGAAGTGATGGATGCGCCAAATCCGGGTGGTTTGGGGGGTACCTATGCAGGTAATCCGGTTGCAGTGGCGGCTGCACATGCAGTGATTGATGTGATCGAAGGTGAAAAGCTGTGTGACCGTGCCAATATATTGGGCGCCGAACTGGTTTCAGTTTTGGAACATATTCAACAAAAAACTGTCAATGTAATCACTGATATTCGTGCGCTGGGTTCAATGGTTGCTGTAGAATTTAACACCGCAGAACAAGCCAAAGCAGTACAAAACTATGCCATGCAAAATGGTTTGTTGATTCTTACCTGTGGTAAATATGGCAATGTGATTCGTTTCTTGTATCCATTGACCATTCCGGTAGAACAATTCCGTGAAGGTCTGGATATTTTAAAACAGGGTTTTGCCAAACTACCTTAATTTTGGAGCATCAGCATGATTCAGGATCATTTGAAATATTTATTACAGCATGCTGATATTGCATTTGAAGCACCTGCTTCAGGTGACTATATTCAGGTAAATGATGCGGCAACTGGTGAAGCACTGGCATGGGTGAAAAGCCATGACCGTGCTGCGGTTGAATCTGCAATTGCACGTTCTGCGATTGCACAGGCAGCATGGAAAAAACAAACTGCTTTGACACGTGCCGATGTGTTATGGACATGGTTCAATTTAATCCTTGAGAACAAGGAAAATTTGGCCCAGATTTTAACTGCGGAACAAGGCAAGCCACTTGCCGAAGCACGTGGGGAAATTGGTTATGCTGCTTCTTTTGTACGCTGGTTTGCCGAACAAGCCCGTCGTGTTGATGGTGAAGTGCTCAGTCCAACACTTGCCAATCAACGCTTGCTGGTGATCAAGCAAGCCATTGGCGTCACCGCAGCGATTACCCCGTGGAACTTTCCTGCGGCGATGATTACCCGTAAAGCTGCGCCTGCGCTGGCAGCGGGCTGTTCGATGCTGGTTAAACCTGCCGAACAAACCCCACTTACAGCCTATGCATTGGAAGTACTGGCTTTACAAGCAGGCTTGCCAGTTGATCTTTACCTGAATATCAGTGGTGATGCCATTGAAGTGGGTAAAACCCTGTGTGAAAGCGATACTGTACGTAAACTCAGCTTTACTGGTTCAACGCAGGTAGGTCGTATCTTAATGCAGCAATGTGCACCAAGCATTAAGAAATTATCACTGGAATTAGGGGGTAATGCGCCTGTTATCGTGTTTGATGATGCCAATCTTGATCAAGCGGTACAAGGCATCATGGCCAGTAAATTTCGTAACAGTGGACAAACCTGTGTCTGTGCCAACCGTATTTATGTACAAAACGGGATCTATGACACGCTGGTTGAAAAACTGGTGGAAGCTGTGGCGAAATTACAGGTTGGTGATGGGCGTGATGCAGCATCAACGCAAGGGCCTCTAATTGATGAAGATGCAGTTGCCAAAGTGCAATCACATATTGCAGATGCCATCAGCAAAGGTGCCACAGTCAAAATTGGTGGTAAGCGAGCAGATATTGACGCAACATTCTTCGAGCCAACAATATTAACTGACGTCACTCAAGAGATGAAAGTCTCCAAAGAAGAAACCTTTGGTCCACTGGCGCCATTATTTCGTTTTGAAGATGAAGATCAGGTGGTGGCTATGGCGAACGATACCGAATTTGGTCTGGCTGCTTATCTGTTTACCCAGAATACAGCACGGCAATGGCGTGTCGGTGAAGCACTGGAATACGGTATGGTCGGCATTAACACCGGTGCCATTTCCAATGAAGTTGCGCCATTCGGTGGGGTCAAACAATCTGGTTTAGGACGTGAAGGTTCTAAATTCGGCATTGATGAATATCTGGAAATGAAATATCTCTGCGTTGATTTATCGGTCTAAATTTATTTGCTATAGATTTATTGCGATACCTCACCAGATCAGTTTAAACAGCCTGCTTTGCCCATTCAAAGCAGGCTGTTTTTTATTTTGGGTATTTTTATCCCTATAAAAATAAATGTCATCATAGAATGGATATGTATTTACTTGAAAATAATCGTGATATCTTTCTATTTTTGATATGATTTAATTACTTACATGATTTAATAGAACTTAAAATGATCTTAAAACTCATTGCTGAAGATTTTATTCAGGTTGATAAAATTGCACAGGTGTTACCTTTGTATCAGGAATTGATTGATAAAACCCGATTGGAAACGGGATGTCTTGCTTACGATCTTTATCATGATGTGCGTGATACAGGTCATTTTATTTTTGTAGAAGAATGGATTGATCGTGCTGCCTTAGATGCCCATGTTCAATCGGAACATTTTCAGCGACTGGTGCCTCAAATAGCGCCCTACCAAAGACAAGCGGGTCAATTTACTCATATGCAAACATTTGAAAGCTTGCGTAAAACATTTGATGTCTAATTTTTATCAATCAAAGAATTCAAGGTTTTTTTAATCATGCAAGAAATTGGCGAAATACACATTGCTCAAGCAGCAGATTTTCCTCGTCTTGTTGAAATTTGGGAACGTTCGGTTCGCGCAACCCATCATTTTTTGCAAGAACAGGATATTGATCAGTTAAGACCTTTAATTCTGCAACAGTATCTGCCTCATTTACAGGTTTATAGCATTATATTACATGACAAAATCTGTGGTTTTATCGGTGTGGATCAGCAGAAACTGGAAATGTTATTTATTGATGCTCATGCACGAGGACAAGGATTCGGTACACAATTGCTGGACTATGCCATACAACAATTGACCATCACAGCCGTTGATGTTAATGAACAGAATCCGCAAGCAGTTGGATTTTATCTGGCACATGGTTTCCAGATTGCCGGACGTTCGGAACAGGATGGGCAAGGCAGACCTTACCCATTATTACATCTTGAATTTGTCGGATAAGGTTTATTTCACCAGAGCCAGTGCTGCGGTTAACAATGTCCAGCAATTTTCGACACTCTTGATATTCACCCGTTCACCCGGGGCATGTGCGCCCTGAATATCCGGTCCAAAAGACACCATTTGTAAATGCGGATAATGCCGGGCAATGATGCCGCATTCCAGACCGGCATGAATCACTTTCAATTGTGGTTCAATATGGAATGCCTGTTGATACGCTTGTTGCAGACATTTTAGGGCTGCCGATTCCGGATCCGGGGTCCAGCCCGATACCAGATGGGCAAGTTTTGCCTGTAACCCGTATTGGGCAAAATGTTGTTGAATCTTTTGGGAAAAATCCTGAACTTCATGATTATCCATGGCACGAACCATGATCAGGATTTGACCACCTTCAGGACCTATACGTACCACTCCGATATTGTTAGAAATTTCCACCACATTGTCCAATACCTGACTCATACTGGCCACTCCATATGGACAACTGGCCAGTGCATCAAGCCAAAGCTGTTGCTGGCGAGGCTCCATCACCTGTTCGATCGGTGCAGTAGAGGCATTAATATTGATATTTAAACCGTCATCAATGCCTTTAAGCTGGCTTTGACAATGCTGTAAATATTGATTCAGGCGTTGCTGTAACGCTTCAATTTGATCCGCTGCAATAGCAATCGTGGCAAAGGCTTCACGCGGGATGGCATTACGCGCAGTGCCACCATGAAACTCTACTAAATATCCATCGAGATCCGATAAATGTTGTTGCAGGAATTGCGCCAGAATAACATTGGCATTCCCCCGCCCCAGATGGATTTGTACACCGGAATGCCCGCCTTTTAAGCCTGACAAGTTAATTTCAAATGCAGATAAATTTTCTGGCGCAGCAATATAATCAATGGGCTCTGAAACCTCGACATCCAGACTGCCTGCACAGCCCAGATACAGTTCCCCCCATTCTTCGGTATCAATATTAAATAACCATTGTCCTTGTAAAATACCAGCTTCTAAGTGACGTGCGCCACTCATGCCTGCTTCTTCATCAATGGTGAATAACGCTTCAATTGGACCATGATCCAGATCTTTAGATTCAAGCACAGCCAAGGCTAATGCCACGCCAATACCGTTATCGGCACCCAAGGTCGTATCCTTTGCAATCAGCCAGCCTTCTTCAATCACCGGCTGAATTGGATCTTTGCTAAAATCATGCACCGTGCCACTATTGGCTTGTGTCACCATATCCAGATGACCTTGTAAGATCACACCTGTTACCTGTTCCATCCCTCTACTGGCTGGTTTACGGATAATCAGATTACCAATCTTATCAATATAAGTGTCCAGACCACGTTGTTCTGCCCAATGTTTTAGATGTTCACGTAGTTGCTGTTCATGTTTTGATGGACGGGGAATATTGCATAGCGTATGAAAATGTTGCCAGACCGGTTGTGGTGATAGACTTGAAAAATCGACAGGTTTCATATCATTTATCCAAAATATATTAAATATAGTGTATCCCTAAATAACATCTCTCATAAAGCAAAGGATCTAAGCTTATCTTTAGCGTTCTTGCAAAAGTCCTTAGATTCCCACTGTGAAGGGAGAAAATTAAGGGGGCTAAGATATATTCGAAAGAGGTCTTTTATATGTTGACTTTATGATTTTGTATTCGATTCATCCGTATTGGCTTCCCTTTGTTGAATGGTTGCCTGTTCTAATTGTTCAGTAATCCTGATTTCTGCACCAATAGGCGACATTTGAGTTGCCGTTACAAACGGCGCAACAGGTTCGGGTGCTGGGCGAATTTGACGTCGATTCATGAGGAAGATCGCAAGTGCAATATTGATGACAAAAAATACCCAGAATAGCCCTTTATTTCCCATCACTGACATTAATGCGGAGATGGCAAAAGGACTAAATACCGAACCAATGGAATTAATCAGTAATAATCCCTGTATGGACGGAATAAGTTGTTCTATCGTCGCACGATCGGTGGCATGACTTACAGCAACAGGATAGACTGCAAAAATTCCCCCACCAATCAAAAAGAATAGGACCATTAATAAAAGATGTGTGGCAGGAAAAAAAAGAATACCCAGTGTCAGTACTGCACAAAAAATACTTAAGCTGATCAGTACCACTTGTCTATCCTGATGGTCTGACCAGCGACCAATTGGATACTGTAAAACCATTGCACCTAAAATAACACATGCCATCAGTTGACCGACTTGATGAATATTCAAGCCCATACGTTGAAAGTAAATGGGAAAAAGTGCATAGACAGCAGCAATGGTAATACCTGAAACAAAACAGGCCATTACCCCAGTGGGTGACATATCAAATAATGCCTTAATACCCAATGGTCGTACTTCTTTGATTTCAGGTGATATTCTAGGAAGAATCACCATTGGTAATACCGACAGTGAACCCAAAATTCCGGCCAGTACAAAAGGAATCATTTCATCCCATTCACTCATGATCCCAAGACTGATCTGCCCAAACATACCGGAACCATAAAATGCAATCATGTAAATTGCCAACAGTCGTCCACGCATTTTCTGATCACTAGATAGCAATAACCAACTTTCTACAATCAGAAAAATACCAATAATTGCCCATCCATTGACCAGACGTAAACATGCCCAGAACCATGGATCGAAATACAATCCTTGCAATAAAAAAGTAATCGCAGTGAGTGAGGCAAAACCACTATACGCCCGAATATGACCTATCCGAAGAATAAGACGATCACTAAAGATTGCACCAAGTGCAAGACCGATGAAATAACAGGAAGAAACAAATCCGATCATTACATCTGACGTACCCTCAGCATCTAATTTGAGTGAGGTGATGGAAGAAATAAAACCATTACCCAGACTGATAATAAATAAGCCAAGTAAAGGGCCTAAAACGGAAAACAGCAAATGCTTTGACACATGACCCTCGAATAGCAGGAATAATATTTACTTATCAAAATATTGGGAGATAGCGGAATAGTTTAGGCCTAATGATTTTTAAGCGAATTATCTAAAAATCTGTGTCAATTTTAGCGAAGCATGATCGGGTTCAGAAGATGTATTTGATAAAACAATCATTTCGAAGGAGTTGATCGCATTGTTTATGTAAGCAAAAACGTACATAGTTTGATGGAAATGACCTATTTTATATATTTGCAGTGAAAGCTATAGTACTTACATCAAGGGACATGGAAATCCCTGATAAAAAAAGCTTGCTGAGAAGCATAAAAGTGAAAGGATTTCACACCAACATAAAGCTTAAGTGGAAACAGGAAGTTTCTACTAAATGGATTGCTGAGAAGCACAAAGCGAAAGGAAGTTCGCACCAATCACAAAACTTTTACAAAAGAGCCTAGAGTCCACCCTCTAGGCTTTTTTATATGTATCCATAAAACAGGGATATTTTAGGCTATAGCCTGACTGCAAAAGATGTATGGCATTAATACGCTTTCCAGTTTCCGGCAAATCTGCTGCAATGATGAATGGAGTTAGATTGTCTTGTTCGCGCAGTATATTAATGATTTGAGATTGCAACATGGGCTGTTGATCGGACAGTAAGTAACTTGTTTTGGGCTGTTTTAATGTGCTTAAAAAGGTTAAAAAGCCGACCAGATCCTGTCGATGAATACGATTTGTCCAGTGCCGTACCGTGATTTGTTGGGTGTCATGGGCAAGACGATGTAGATAAGTACTATTGGCTTGATATAAGCCACTGGGTCGAATGATGGTCAGTTTTTCTTGCCAGTAGGCTGACCACAATTGTTCTGCGGCAATTAAACATTGTCCAATCGGATCATGGGTATAAGGTCTAGTGTCATCATCAATCCATTGCCCAGAATTTTCTCCATAGACGCGGGTTGAAGAAATAAAAATCACCCGTTGTATGGGATGCGATTGCAATGCTTGAAAAACAGGTTGTGCAGTATCGATAAAGGTGTGTTGATAATGTTCAACATTCCGTTGACTGGGCGATAAAATCACATAGACCCAGTCAAATAGTGGTGCTGAATCGAGTGTTAAATGATGAATATCTTGAGTGATATGCGTAATTGCTGCAAACGTTTTATCATGTCGACTAACACAGGTTACCGCATGTCCTTGCTGGTTTAACTGTTGTGCCAATGCTTGTCCGGTTTGCCCACAGCCCAAAATTAAAACATTCATGTGCAAATTATCTATAACGAAAGGATTTCATTCTAAACAGTTTTTGTTATGCTTGAACAAATTCACGAATTTTTTAGGTGTTTTGTGACACAGCAGCCTTCTGATGCCCCGATCTCTTCCCAACCACAGACTACCCCGGATTATGTGCGTTGGTTTCGACAGGCTGCGCCCTATATTAATCTGCATCGTGGTAAGACCTTTGTGCTGATGTTTGGCGGGGAAGCCTTATTAACAGAAAATTTTCAGCATATTATTCATGATATTGCCTTGCTACATGCACTGGGGATTCGACTGGTCTTGGTACATGGCGCCCGTCCACAAATTAATGAAAATCTACAACAACTCCAGATTGAGACGCCTTTTTTACAGCATCGTCGCATTACCACACGGCAGGCTTTACCAGCGGTATTGAATGCTGTAGGTTCAATTCGCTTACAGATTGAAGCTTTATTGTCTATGGGCGTTGCCAATTCTCCGATGTTTGGGGCGCGTATTGATGTGGTTTCAGGGAATTTTGTCACAGCCAAACCATATGGTATTCGTGATGGTGTGGATTTTCAGTTAACTGGCGAAGTGCGTTCGATAGATGTAGAAGCAATGCAGCGCAATTTGGCCAATGAAAATATTATTGTGCTGGGGCCAACCGGATATTCCACCACAGGTGAAGTTTTTAATTTACGTGCCGAAGAAGTTGCAACCCGAGTTGCCAGTGATTTACATGCAGACAAACTGATTTTTCTGGGTGAGCAAAAAGGTGTGATTGATCATCAGGGGCATTTTATTCGCGAATTGATGGCAAAAGATGCTCAGCAATTTTTACAACATATGGTTGATCAAAGCAGCGAAAATTATTTACATCTGTCAGGTGCAGTGCAGGCATGTCAAAATGGGGTTAGTCGTTGCCATTTAATTTCTTATCATCTTGATGGTGCCTTGCTTGGTGAGTTATTTACCCGTGATGGTACGGGCACACTGGTCAGTGATTTGCGGTTTGAAGAGGTTCGTCAGGCCAATATTCATGATGTCGGCGGTTTGCTGCGTTTATTGCGTCCTTTAGAAGAACAAGGCATTTTGGTATATCGTTCCCGTGAGCGTCTGGAAAATGAAATTGAGCATTTTGCCGTAATTGAACGAGATGGCACAATTCTCGCCTGTGCGGCACTTTATCCGATCCCCACGTCAGGCAATGAATTAAAATCTGCCGAAATTGCCTGTGTAGCCGTTCACCCTGAATATCGCAAATCCAATCGGGGCGCACAAGTCTTGGCTTTTTTACAGCAACGGGCCCAGCGACAAAATATCAAGGTCTTGTATCTATTAACCACACATACAGGGCACTGGTTTATGGAACAGGGCTTTAGCAAAGTGGGTATTGAACAATTGCCCGCGGCACGTCAGGCTTTTTATAACTTTCAGCGCAATTCGCATGTTTATCAAAAAATGATTTAAGGTGTTAGCGCATGTTGAGCATTCATCACATGTTTAATGTATGCAAAGACTGAATCTCAACAAGCATTGGTGCAGCGACTTTTCTATCTTAGGATAATAGGAAGAATAAAATAACGCGGCGTGCAACGTCGTGTATAAATTTTATTTAGCTAAATTTATGCTAAATACTTTAGGATTAATGCTATTAAGGAGGAAATAGAATTTTTATAAAAATTATAAATATAATTAATTTAGTAAAAACAATAATATAAAAATAACGAATCTTAAATGTCTTGCACAAAAAAAGAATTACTCAGCATTTTTTAATCTAAGCATTTTTTTTCAAATAGATGTGCATATTTGTTATTTTTTTTCATAAAAAAATTTGCCTAGGCTATGACCTTCAGTTTGAACATATTTTGTCATAGGAAAAATAAAAATGAGTAGCCTGAGCACTTTCTCATCCAAGAAAATCACTTTAACGGCCAGTTTATTGGGTGTTGTGATGGCAATGAGCGCATGTTCAAAATCCGACCAAGCAACAACAACACAACAAGACCAAACCACAACAAAACCAGCAACGACTTTAAATATCGGTTTTCAGAAATATGGCACGCTGCCTGTGCTTAAAGCACGTGGCACATTGGAACAGGCATTAAAAAGTGAAGGGGTTAATGTACGTTGGGTCGAGTTTCCGGCAGGCCCACAATTGCTTGAAGGCTTAAATGTTGGCAGTGTGGTGTTTGGCGAAACTGGTGAAGCACCCCCTATTTTTGCACAAGCAGCCGATGCCAAGCTGGTCTATGTTGCCAATCAACCAGCAGCACCCAAGGCAGAAGCGATTATTGTGCCTAAAGATTCAACCATTAAAACTGTAGCTGAATTAAAAGGTAAACGTGTGGCCTTAAATAAAGGCTCAAATGTGCATTATCTATTATTAAAAGCGCTGGAAAAAAATGGTCTAAAACTCAGTGATATCCAGCCTATTTATTTACCACCTGCCGATGCCCGCGCTGCGTTTGAAAAAGGTTCGGTAGATGCCTGGGTGATTTGGGATCCGTTCTTTGCAGCGGCAGAACAGCAAATTGGTGCCAAAGTGATTGCTGATGGTGAAGATACGGTTAATAACTATCAGTTTTATCTGGCAGATCGTCAATTTGCACAAACTCAGCCCAAAGTTCTGCAAACAATTATTAATGAATTGGATAAATCCACACAATGGGCTTCTCAGCATCCGACAGAAGCTGCTCAGCTTCTGGAAAAACCTACGGGCTTAAGTATTCCGATTTTGGAAACTTCCATTAAACGCATGGGATTGGGCGTAACGCCAATTAGCCAAAAAGTGATTATCGAACAGCAACAGGTTGCAGATGCATTTTATCAGCAAAAGCTCATTCCTCATCCGATCAAGGTTCAAGACGCGATTTTAGACAATACACATTAATATCATCAGGCATGACTTTTTTTAAGTTTTTTGCCTGACACATATTGGTTGATATGTATAAGGAAAATACGATGCACGATACTACTATTATAGAGATAGACAAAAAAAATTCACAAACGTGGTTGAAAACAACCTTAGCATCTGTACTGCTCATGTCTGCTGGTTGTGCGATGTCATTTTCGGTATGGGCAGTGGATACAAGTGTGAAGGAGTTACGCATTGGCTATCAAAAAAGTGCGATTAACTTTGCGGTTGCCAAACAAAATAAATATCTGGAACAGGAATTTCCCAATGCCAAAATTTCATGGAATGAGTTTCCGGCTGGTCCTCAAATTCTGGAAGCCTTGGCAGTAGGATCAATCGATGTGGGTGTGACAGGTGATACGCCTCCTGTTTATGCACAAGCCGCAGGCAAGCCTTTATATTATGTGGCTTATGAAGCGGCAAAACCGTTGGCTTCGGCAATTTTGATACCTAAAAATTCTTCCATAAAGCAATTGAAAGATTTAAAAGGTAAACGGATCGCATTACAGAAAGGTTCAAGTTCACATTTTTTACTGGTACAGGCCGTACAAAAAGCGGGTCTGACATGGTCTGATGTTCAACCGATCTGGTTGACACCTGCTGATGCCCGCGCTGCTTTCCAGAAAGGTGCAGTAGATGCCTGGGCAATCTGGGATCCTTATTATGCTTCAGCACAATTAGAAGATGGGGCAAAAGTTCTCACCACAGGTAAGGGCTTAAGTCCAAATTATACATTTTATCTGGCAGCCCCAAAATTTGTGCAGTCCCATCCAAAAGCAGTGACCGGTTTAATTGGACAAATTAATCAGGCAGATAAATGGGTACAAAAAAATCCACAGCAAACCGCAGATTTAATTGCCAAAAATACTGGCTTAAGACCTGAGGTAAGTCGGGTTTTTGTGGATCGACGTCCAAAACCATCCGGTGCTTCACCGCTTAATGCAAAAGTGATTAAAGAACAGCAATTGCTTGCAGATCGCTTCTCTCAACTGAATATTATTCCAAAACGCATCAGCATTGCCGAGGCGGTTTGGAATAAAAATTAATGATTTGATGATATAGGTTATTGATATGAAAATTTTCTGGTTTATTCCTACTCATGGTGATAGTCGCTATTTAGGTACAAGCAAAGGTGCCCGACAAGTCGATCATGCCTATATGAAGCAAATTGCAGTTGCAGCGGATAATCTGGGGTATGAAGGTGTATTGATTCCGACAGGTCGCTCTTGTGAAGATCCATGGATTACAGCAGCAAGTTTGATTGATGCGACGCGCAATTTGAAGTTTTTGGTGGCATTACGTCCTGGTGTGACCACCCCTTCTCTTGCAGCACGTATGGCGGCTACGTTTGACCGTTTATCCAATGGACGTGTGCTTTTAAATTTGGTGACAGGTGGTGATGAAGAAGAATTAAGAGGTGATGGATTATATGAAGATCATGCAACCCGTTATCAGACTGCGACTGAATATACTACCATCTGGCGTGAAATCTTAAGTCGTTCTCATAGCGGCGAGGCCTTCACTTTTCATGGTCAACATTTAAGTGTCGATGATGCAAAATTGCTTTATCCACCGATTCAACAGCCTTATCCGCCGTTATGGTTTGGTGGATCTTCTGATGCAGCACAAGAACTAGCCGCAGAACAAGTGGATACCTATTTGACCTGGGGTGAACCGCCAGCAGCAGTAAAAGAAAAAATTGACAATATGAAAGCCAAAGCAGCGGCAAAAGGTAGAACATTAAATTATGGTATTCGACTGCATGTCATCGTGCGTGAAACCAATGAAGAAGCATGGGCAGCAGCCAATGAGCTGATTCAATATCTTGATGAAGCAACCATTGCCGCAGCACAGAAAAAGTTTGCACAAATGGATTCTATTGGTCAAAAACGTATGGCAGCGCTGCATGGTGGCAATCGTGACAAGCTGGAAGTTTCACCAAATTTATGGGCCGGGATTGGTTTGGTTCGTGGCGGTGCAGGAACAGCACTGGTGGGCGATGCAGAAACTGTTGCTGCGCGGATTCAGGAATATGCTGATCTTGGTATCGATACCTTTATTTTCTCGGGCTATCCGCATTTGGAAGAATCCATTCGTTTTGCAGAACTGGTTTTCCCATTATTACCGTTGGAAACACGTAATAAATTGGTACAGCCAAATTTAACAGGTCCGTTTGGTGAAATCATTGCCAATCACTATGTTCCAGAACAAAGTAAGGTACAGCAGCAAGGCGATCACAAAGCGAAAACTGTGGAGAATACATAATGGCAAATAATTATGTTTCACGTGGAACACGGCAAGTGGGTAAAAGCCTGTTGCCGTGGTTGGTGCCAATTGCACTGATTGCGTTTTGGCAAATTGCTTCACAAACCGGTTGGCTAGAGAGCAGAATTTTACCTGCACCCTCTGCTGTAGTAGTGGCTTTCTGGCATTTGTTGATCAGTGGTGAACTTTGGCAACATGTTAAAGTCAGTGCAGGTCGTGCGCTATCAGGTTTGTTGATTGGTGGTGGATTAGGACTGATATTGGGTTTATTAAATGGTTCTTCCAGAACAGCATCAACGTTACTGGATACCACCTTACAGATGATTCGTAACATCCCTGCCCTTGCCCTGATTCCACTGGTGATTTTATGGTTCGGTATCGATGAGTCGGCAAAATTGTTTCTGGTAGCTATAGGTGTATTTTTCCCGATTTATATTAATACCTATCATGGTATTCGTTCGGTTGATCCACAGTTGATTGAAATGGGTAAAAGTTATGGTTTAACCCGTTGGCAACTATACAAGGAAATCATTTTACCGGGTGCTATGCCCTCTATTCTGGTTGGATTGCGTTTTGCGCTGGGTCTGGTCTGGGTATTATTGATCGTTGCAGAAACCATATCGGCACAGTCTGGTATCGGTTATATGACCATGAATGCACGTGAGTTTTTACAAACTGATATTGTTCTGGTGGGAATCTTGCTCTATGCCCTGTTAGGTAAGCTGGCAGATGTGCTGGCACAAGCACTGGAGCGATATCTATTACGTTGGCACGCTGGTTATCAGGCATAAGGAGACATTAAATGAGTAATTTAAATGCGAATGTGTATGCCGAAAATACCTTTAAGGAAAATCTGGATACCTTGCAAGAAACCGAGCGTAAACAACAAGGTGCAGAAATCCTGATTGAAGCATTGTCCAAATTATATGGTGATGTCACCGTATTGGATAATCTTAATCTACATATCCATTCTGGTGAATTTCTGGCGATTGTCGGACGTAGTGGTTGCGGTAAATCGACATTATTGCGTTTGATTGCCGGGCTTGAACAAGCCAGTCAGGGTGTAATTCAGTTTCAGTCTAAACGTGGTGTACGTGAAGGTGTTACAACCGATGATGTCCGAGTGATGTTTCAGGACCCTCGCCTTCTGCCATGGCGCAGTGTATTGCAAAATGCACAATTAGGTTTACCGGAGACGCAAAAATCAAAAGCAACAGAATTGCTTGAAAAAGTGGGTTTATCGGAAAAATCCAAACAGTGGCCGACCCAACTTTCCGGTGGTCAACGACAACGGGTAGCATTGGCACGGGCACTTTCTCATCAGCCTAGAATTTTATTGCTGGATGAACCGCTTGGTGCGCTGGATGCGCTTACCCGTCTGGATATGCAGAACCTGATTGAGAAACTATGGTTGGAACATGGCTTTACCACAATTTTGGTGACGCATGATGTATCGGAAGCTGTACAGTTGGCTGACCGTATTATTTTGCTGGATCGTGGCCATATTGCACAAAGTTTTAATGTCGATTTACCACGGCCACGACAAAAAGGGGTGAAATTTGCCGAACTGGAACAGCAGGTATTGAATGCAGTTTTAGCAACCTGAGTTTTAATATCTTGTGATATAAGGGAAATTTTAAAAAAAACATTTCAAGTGTATAGGAATTAGGCTAAACTTTTCTCAAATAAAAATAAAAACAGCGATATACATGCTGCTAAAAGGGGAAAAGTTATGCCAAAACAGCGTATAGAGACATTCTATCAAACCCCACAAGACATGATAGATCTGTTTCCGATTCCTGCTGTGATGATTCATCATTGTCATACTATTTTATATGCCAATAAACGCTTTGCCGATTTACATGGCAGTACCATAGAACAGATGCAGGGACGGCATTTGTCAAGTTTTTCCGAAAGTGCGGGACAAGCTGTAAAGGCGTATTTTGCTGCATACCAAAATGGCGAACAATTGACTTCACAGGAAGTATATGTCTATGGTATTTACTTTCAGATTTTAATTTTCCCGATTTATAATAAAAACAATCAACTGGAAGCACTATTTTTCTTACAGTGGAATATTTCCAGAACCAAACGATTACAGCAAATGTTTAATCAAAATAACAAACGCTATAAAGCACAATTACAACTTGATCAATTGACAGGACTTGCAAATGATTATGCCTTGCAGGAATATTTTTCAACGCTTAAAAAACAAGTGATATATTCGGAAGTTGCAATATTACTAATTGATATTGATCGATTTTCTGAATTTAATAAAGAACATGGTTTTATTAAATCGAATGCAACTTTGCATAATATTGCACAGACTTTAAAACAGGAATTAAGAGATGAAAAAGATTTTTTGGCAAAATTAAATAGTGATCGATTTATTGCATTATTTCCTGCGGTGAGTCATTTTACCGCTTTAACCATTGCAGAAAGATTCAGAAACAGTATTTATCAACTTGATTTAAGACATGAAGCAGGTATTCATCATCATTTAACCATCTCCATTATTATATATAGTTTGCCGATTTCACAATTACCGACCATCAATCAATTTATTAATAGATTAAGTGACCAGTTGCGGTTAAATAAAAAACATGGTCGTAATCATTGCACAATATATTTTGAAAACCCGGAATCTATACATAATTGAAAAAAAGCAAGAGTAATGATATGAAAAATATAGCGGTTGATAAAAATGTAATGTCATTAAAATCATATTATGATGAAAATCCAGTTGCGATATTGGATAATCCTCATATCGGAGTTTGTTTATTTTTTGCTAATGGTAAAATAATTTATGCCAATGAAAAATTTGCATCAATTTATCAGGTGTCTGCACAAAACATATATGAAAAAAGAATCCATGACATTTGTCATTATACAGCCCATCATTTTAATACATTTTTAACACAACTTGAGCGTGAGCAGCATGTTGCCACACAGGAAATGTATGCACATGGTTCATATTATTTGTATAAAATTCAGGAAAAATATAAAAATCATCAACAGATTCTTGTTGTTACACTAGTAGATATCACATCTTATAAACGGATTGAACTGGTTCTTGAAAAAAATAACCAACAACTCCAACAAATCCGCTTGTTGGATCGCATGACTGGATTAAATAATTTTACGGCATTTGAACATAAAATTCAGGAAATTCAACAGCATCAACTTCCACAAAGTATAGGGATGATATTGGTAGATATTGATGGTTTTAAACAGTTTAATCAGGAAACTGGTTTTGATTGTGGGGATATTGCGATTAAAAAAATTAGCACATGTCTGGATCGGTTTAGTGATTCGGTTGAACAGTTACTTTTTCATTTAGGCCGTGATGAATTTATTTTTATTTTACTTAATATGCAAGACTGGAATTTATATACCTTTGCAGAACAGTTAAAAGTTGAAATTCATAATTTAAATATCTATTTTAGTTCAGGAGTAGATAATCGCTTAACAGTATCGCTGGCTATTGAAAAATATCAATCTGGAGCACATTTTGATATTGATTTTTTTCTGGTGAGATTACAGAATTTAATGCAGCAGGCAAAGAAACAGGGTGGTAATTGCTGGATAGATCGTCATATTGATCTTCAGTATAAAAAAATAGATGATTAATCTGTCAGTTTAAGCATGCAATATTAGCGGTCATTGATTATATTCAAAACGTATAAGTAATCTTTAATTTATGATTTTACATTTTTTTTGTATAAACTAGTATGTTGAGTATTGTTGATATTTTTAGGCTGATACAATGTCTCATACACAAACTCCTCCACTGAATATTGTTGCAGTTTCAGGCGGATTAAATACCCCATCAAAAACAGAAAGTCTGGTACAAAATATTTTAGATGAATTAGCGGCGGCTACGACAATCAATGTGCACTTTATTAAGCTTAGTGAAATAGGTCCATTACTAGGTGGTGCTATTTATCGCAATCAGTTACCACAACGAGTTCAGGATGATCTGGCTGCCATTGAAGCTGCGGATGCGCTAATTGTTGGCACACCTGTTTATCGCGCATCATTTACTGGTTTGTTTAAGCATTTATTTGATTTTGTAGAACAAACGGCATTGGTTGACGTACCAGTGTTATTGGCTGCTTCTGGTGGTAGTGATCGCCATGCTTTAGTGCTGGAGCATCAATTACGTCCATTATTTAGCTTTTTTCAGGCGCAAACTTTGCCGATTGGCGTGTATGCCACAGACAAAGACTTTACGCCGGAATATACCATCAAGAGTGAACAATTAAAAGATCGAATTACACTGGCAGTTGCACGTGCACTACCGATTCTGGAATGGGCGCCAGCCAAAGGTCGTCGGGCACAATTGGTGAAGGAAAAAACCCAGCAAGCCAATCAGCAACTGGGGATTAATAAACAGATTGAGCAGGATGATGTATTACCTTCTGCTGCTGTACCGAGTTTGGATGCTGCCGAATCACGTTTGCATAGTAAAACAGTAAAATCTTCAGTCGCTTAAATTCACTGTTAAATATATAAAGCTGATCGCTGTTTATTAGGTAAAACTGGGTGTTATTGTTACATTGTAGTGTTGAAATGATGGCATGGTTAATTTTACGGCGTTTTTGAGTGCTGTTTTATAGGTGTTTGAAACCAGATAATCAGGACATGGCTGTAAGTGTGTCAATTGGCAAGCTAGGCAAAATAGTGCATGCCAGACGACAGGGTAGTTTAAAATATCGTGAAATTTTTAATCATTATCATGAGAGAATCGGGCTGAAAATCAGGAATTGTAGTCAAATGTATCCAAAATTAGGCTTTTGTAATCAAAACTTCATTTTCAGCAAATAAATTAAGCAAATTAATAGCAATTTTTTGATGACGAATCGGTTAATATTCACAAAATTTCTGCGATTAGTGATGCGGCAGATATTTTAAACACATTACCTATTCACAATATTGATTTATTGTTGTTATCAGTAGAAAACATGTCATTTCTTTTTGAGGAAATGATGTGTTTTTTTTATTGGACGATAGTAAGGATGAATGAGATTGAACATTCATGAACACAGCCCGTTCGCTACATGTATTATCTGTATGTTTATCTATAATCTTAAGCAGTACTGCCCACAAGGGATTTGCTGAAGAGATTACGGTCAATAATGCTACTTCTACACCGGATATAAGTTCGGTCCAGAATGTAGAGGAACAACCCAAAATAGATGTGTCAGCTTTAACAATTATTGGTTATCACGAAATTATACCCAATAAAAATGCAATTATTCCTGGTTATGCCATTACGCCTCAGGATTTAACGCTGCATTTGGATTGGCTGGAGCACAATGGCTATCATTTTATTAGCGTAGATCAGCTTATTAAAGCCAACGAAGGAAAAATCAAACTTCCTGCCAAGCCTGTTTTACTGACAGTCGATGATGGCTATCAGTCTTTTTATCAATATGCTTATCCGATTTTTAAAGCCCGCAAAATTCCAGTCGTGCTTTCAGTCGTGGGTTCATGGCTGGAGCCAAAGTCCGGAATGGTGCAGTTTGGTGATGATCAACTGGATCGCAGTAAATTGTTGTCTTGGGCAGAACTTAAGGAAATGCAAAATAGTGGCTATGTTGAAATCGGTAGTCATAGTTATAATTTACATCATGGCGTGATGGGTAATCCGCAAGGTAACTCTGAACCTGCGGCAATTACTCGGATTTATAATGCTAAAACCAAAAAATATGAAACAGATCAGGAATATGCAGCCCGTATTTATCAGGATTTAAAAAAGAATAATGAAGTCTTAAAGGCACATGGGCTCAAATCTCCACGTGTAATGGTCTGGCCTTATGGGCGTTATAATCTTGAAACGGTAAAAATTGCCAAGCAGCTAGGTATGCCGATTACCATTACCTTGGATGATGGTCCTGATCATGTCGGTAAATCTCTGGGGCATTTAAACCGTATTTTGGTGGAACGAAATGAGTCCACTGATGCATTGGCTCAGGATATTCAAAATCGTTTGATGAATTTGACGGATAATAATCGTCCTCAAAAAGTCATGCATGTCGATCTGGATTATATCTATGACAAAGATCCCGCCCAGCAGGAACGCAATTTAAGCCATTTACTTGATCGTATTAATGCGATGGGGGTAAAGACTGTCTATTTACAGGCTTTTGCTGATCCTGATGCAGATGGTTCGGCGGACATGGTGTACTTCCCAAATCATTATTTGCCGATGCGGGCAGATCTATTTAACCGTGTATCGTGGCAAATTCAGACCCGTACTACGGTGCAGCGTGTCTATGCCTGGATGCCGTTATTGGCATGGGATTTGCCGGCTAAGAATCCGGCCGCCAAAGCACTCGTGGTGACTCAGCAACCCAAGGCAAGTGACCATTTAAATATGGGTTATAAAAGACTAAGTCCATACTCTCCTTTGGCGCGTAAAACCATAGAAGGCATCTATAATGATCTGGCGAAATCAGCGTCATTTGATGGGATTTTATTCCACGATGATACGACGCTTTCCGATTATGAAGATGCCAGTCCGGATGCTTTAAATGCATATGCCAAAGCGGGCTTGCCTACAGATCTGGAGCAAATTCGGCAGAATGATGCATTATTATCAAAATGGACAGCGTTAAAAACCCGGACTATTGATGATTTTGCCATGCAGCTGGCACAACAGGTACGTTACTATCAGCCTTTTTTACTGACTGCGCGTAATCTTTATGCACAGGTGGCTTTATCTCCCTATGCAGAAAACTGGTATTCACAATCACTGGAACAATCTTTAAATCGTTATGATTTTACAGCCATTATGGCAATGCCTTATATGGAACAGGCAAAAGATCCGAATCAGTTTTATAATAATATTCTGAAACGGGTAAAGTCTTATCCCAACGGCATCATGAAAACTGTATTTGAGTTGCAGGCACAAAACTGGCGTACTCAACAGCCTGTCCCTTCGGAAGAAATTTCCAATACGATTAAATCATTGTACCAGCAAGGTGCAATGCATATTGCATATTATCCGGATGATCCGATTAAGGATCACCCAGATACGGATATTATGCGTGACGCATTTGCAGTTAAGCCTAACCGTCTTGTTCCTTAAAGGAATTAACTATGACGACCCTACATCATTTTTGGCAATCTGCGCTGAACTTTTTGTTCTATTATCCCCTGTTCATGTCCTATTTATGGATGATGGGCGCAATGATCTTTTACTGGAAAGAACGTCAGGAACCACCTTATCAACATCCAGCACCCTTGCCGGATTACCCCAAAGTTGCGGTATTGGTCCCATGTTTTAATGAAGGGGACAATGCAGAAGAAACCATCAGTCATGCTTTGGCTTTAAATTATCCCAATTTTGAAGTGATTGCGATTAATGATGGGAGTTCTGACAATACTGCCGAAGTTTTAAACCGTTTGTCACAACAGTATGAAAAACTGCGTGTTGTACATTTAGCCCAGAATCAGGGTAAAGCCATGGCACTGCAAGCAGGCAGTTTACTGACCGATGCTGAGTATCTGATCGGTATTGATGGTGATGCTCTGCTGGATCCAAATGCGGCGATGTGGATGATTCGGCATTTTATTGCGAATCCTTCAGTGGCAGCGGTGACAGGTAATCCACGTATTCGTAACCGTTCAACTTTATTGGGGCGGGTACAGGTTGGAGAGTTTTCTTCTATTGTCGGCATGATTAAACGTGCTCAAAAGTCATTTGGACGTATATTTACCGTATCCGGTGTCATTACCGCATTTCGTAAGTCTGCTGTGCATGAGGTCGGCTATTGGTCTCCGAATATGTTGACTGAAGATATTGATATTACATGGAAATTACAACGTGCTGGCTGGGATATTGATTTTGAGCCGAATGCACTGGTCTGGATTTTAATGCCGGAAAGTTTAAGCGGACTATGGAAACAGCGTTTACGCTGGGCCATGGGCGGTGCACAAGTACTCATCAAAAATATTGATGTCTTGATTAAACCCCGACTGAATTATTTGTGGCCTTTAATGCTGGAACTGATTTTGACACTGATCTGGTCATATTTGATGCTTACTCTGGCGATTATTTGGATAATCCATCTGATTTTACCGGCTTTGGGACTACCTTCTGTAAATTCACCATTTTTGCCATATGGAACGGGTATTTTTCTAGGTCTGACCTGTTTATTCCAGTTCGTGATCAGTAAATGGATGGATAGTCGTTATGAACCTGCATTAGGCCGGAACTATTACTGGATGATCTGGTATCCATTTATCTTCTGGCTCATTACTGTATCCGCCAGTATCATTGCTTTTCCTAAGGTTCTCCTCCGAGGCAATGGTCAACGTGCACGCTGGGTTAGCCCGGATCGTGGTGTGCGTATTCATCCTGAAAATTGACCATCTACCCAAAAAAAAGAGATCATACAATGAAAAATCATTCTTTAATCATCGATATCAGGCGCCAGTTGCCCTGGCATCGGCGTTATATGTCGAATACTACCACTGCACTCTTATGGGCAAGCTGGTTATTATTATGGCGTCCCATGATGATTTTACTGGGGATTATTGGGGTACAGAATCATCATATCGTGCACCATCTGTTGATGTTGTTTTTGACCGCAATGGAAAAAGGTGTGATCATGCTGGTGGTCTGTGCCCTGTTATTGCTGCTCTGGAATAACTTTGTACCGTTTAAACCCTTTAAACGTGTTGCTGCTAAAAATACACAGGATTATGCTCAGCACTTTGCGTTAGATACACAACATTTACAGCACTGTCGTCAGCAAAAAATTACTGTGGTTCATTATGATGAAACCGGTAAAATCATTGAAATTGATTAACCAAGAAGCTGTGTCATTATGTAATGATACAGCCTCTTTTTTATTGATGAGACATGCTTTGATAAAGTGCCAATAATTTTTGTGCGCCCAATAATAAATTATCCTGCCAATCCAGATGCGCTGTGTCATTGGCACCATCGGTAATGTATTTTACCGAAATCAAGCGTACCCCCAATTTTTTACAGACCTTTGCTATGGCATAGCCTTCCATATCGACCAGATCACAGGCAACCTTAGGTTGACCTGTTTCAAAACTATCACCCGTGCCACAAATGCCTTGCGGTAAATGCTTAAAATAAGGCTCAAGTTGAATCTCGGCAGGAATCTCTTTATCTAATGGTGTCACGCCGACGGCAAAGCCCAAAGGTGAGACATCCATATCACGTTGTACAAATTGATTGACTTCTACCAGAGTATGGGCATCGAATACGCTGCTTCCTGCGGAACCCAGATTTAATACAGTATGACAGCCTGTTTTTTGAATCACTTCAAAGGTTTTAAAGGCAGCATTGACTTTGCCAATACCGCTGTAATGCACCTCAATACCAGCATGTTCAAATAGACCATGGGATTCGTCGGAAATGGCCATAACAATGGCGAGAGAATGATTCATATGAAAAATAGGGTGAAATAAAATCTATTAGAAATAAAATTGTTGCAGGAAGCAAATTTTAATTGCTGTTTAAAAACACAACAACAAGAACAATTTGTGATTTTATGGCACAATATCCCACTTTAGATTTACGATTTTATTTTAGGCTATGAAGCTGCTACGTCTGCACGCACGCACTCCACACCATCAGATCCCGCCGACAGCGGTGACGATTGGTAATTTTGATGGTATTCATGTTGGCCATCAGGCGATGATTGCACAATTAAAAAATGTTGCTCAGGCAGAAAATTTAAAAAGTCTGGTGATGATTTTTGAACCACAGCCTTTAGAGTTTTTTAAGGGTTATGATGCCCCGCCCCGCATTACCTCTATGCGCGAGAAAATAGAAATTCTGGCCGAGATGGGTGTGGACTATGTGGCAATTGCCAAATTTGATGATGCCTTTCGCAGCATGAGTGCGCTGGATTTTGCCGAATTATTAAAAAAACAGCTCAATGCCAAAAGTCTGGTGTTAGGTGATGATTTTCATTTTGGCAAAAATCGCAGTGGTGACAGTGACTTTTTGCGACAACAGGGTTTTGATGTTTTTAATTTGGATACCATACACGTACATGAACAACGAGTCAGTTCAACCCGTATTCGTGAAGTCTTGCAGCAAGGCGATTTGACACTGGCTGCAAAACTACTGGGCAGGCCCTATAGTATTACTGGACGTGTGTTACATGGGAACAAAATTGGTCGGACACTAGATTTTCCGACCATTAATGTGGCCCTGCATCGGCATAAACCCTGTTTACGGGGCATTTATGCGGTAGATGTGCGCTGTATGGAATTACCATTATCCCGAAAAGTGGCTGAAGAGAATCCGCAGCAAACCGGCATTGCAGGTTATACACCTTATAGTTTGTTTGGTGCAGCCAATGTCGGTACCCGACCAGCTATTCAACAGGATGATCCTGAATGGCGATTAGAAGTACACTTTCCTGATGTTTCTGCTAATCTGTATGGCCTATTAATGCGGGTGACTTTTTTGCAGTATGTACATGGCGAGAAAAACTACCCTTCTCTGCAAGCCTTAAAGCAAGGCATCGCGGATGATGTGATACAGTTACGCCAGTATCGGCAGGATACCGTAGAATTTCCTTTTGGAAATTTAAGTCTGTAACCAGATTGATGCCTGATTCAAAAATGGATTGGGCAAGCATATGTTAAAGATATGTTTGAAACGCCCCGAATTCGGGGATTACATTGAGTGATAAAGCAACCGTCAGCACAGGCTGATTTAACTGGAAGACAACGTGCATGAGCGATAAGCAAACTTCTGAAAATGCAGTGGATTACAAAGCCACGCTTAACCTTCCCCATACAGACTTTGCCATGAAGGCAAATTTGGCTGTACGTGAAGCAAAATGGTTAGACGACTGGTATGCCGACAACATTTATCAGCAGATTCGTGCATCGCGAATTGGCAAGAAAAAATATATTCTGCACGATGGCCCTCCCTATGCCAATGGTTCAATTCACTTGGGACATGCAGTGAATAAAGTGCTCAAAGACATTATTGTCAAAAGTCGTACACTGGACGGTTTTGATGCACCCTATGTTCCGGGCTGGGATTGTCATGGTTTACCGATTGAATTAAAAGTTGAAGAAAAAGTCGGCAAAGTCGGGGTAAAAGTTGATGCTTCAACCTTTCGTAAAGCGTGTCGTGAATACGCATTAACCCAGATTGAATTACAGAAAAAAGATTTTAAACGTCTTGGCGTGTTTGGTGACTGGGACAATCCTTATCTCACCATGAACTTTAAACAGGAAGCCGATATTGTCCGTGCGTTGGGTTTAATCCAGAAAAATGGACATATTCAGCCGGGATTAAAACCTGTGAACTGGTGTCTGGATTGTGGTTCTGCGCTGGCTGAAGCCGAAGTGGAATATGAAGATAAACAATCGGACGCGATTGATGTCGGTTTTGCAGTGGTGGATTTAAAGGATTTATCAGCACGTCTGGGTGTCGAAGTTACACAGCCGACGGACATTGTGATCTGGACTACGACACCATGGACATTACCTGCCAATCAGGCAGTTGCGTTGAATGCCGAACTGGACTATCAATTGGTGCAGGTCAATACCGATCATGGCCTACAAAACCTGATTTTAGCCAAAGATCTGGTGGCTTCGGCTTGTGAACGTTATCAATTGGAAAATCCACAGGTTTTAGCAGATTTCACTGGTGATAAACTCGAAAAATTAAGTTTGCAACACCCGTTAATTGCCGAGCGTCAAGTGCCTATTATTTTGGGTGAGCATGTGATTGCCACCAGTGGTACAGGTGCAGTGCATACCGCACCCGGCCATGGTGTGGACGATTATAAAGTCGGCTTGCAATATGGTTTAAAAGTCGATAATCCAGTGGGCGGAAATGGTGTTTATCTGCCAACTTCTCCAGTATTTGCCGGTGAGCATATTTATAAAGCCAATCCAAAAATCATTGCAACATTGGGTGATACAGGTCGTTTATGGGCCCATAAAAAGATTACGCATAGCTATCCGCATTGCTGGCGTCATAAAACCCCGATTATCTTCCGTGCGACGCCACAATGGTTTATCAGCATGGAACAAAAAGGCCTACGTGAAACTGCACTTAAAGAAATTGAAAACAACATCGAATTTATCCCGGACTGGGGTAAAAACCGTATGCAATCTATGGTCGAAGGTCGTCCGGACTGGTGTATTTCCCGTCAACGTACCTGGGGCGTGCCAATCACTTTCTTTGTGCATAAAGATAGCAATGAATTGCATCCACGGACACAGGAACTGATTGAAGAGGTTGCCAAACTGATTGAGCAGGAAGGTATAGATGCCTGGTTTAATCGTGAGCCTAAAGACTTTCTGCCAGCCGATGAAGCGGCACAATATAATTGTGTCCGTGATACGCTCGATGTTTGGTTTGACTCTGGAACAACACATTATGCAGTGCTGGACCAGCGTGAAGAATTGCAACGTCCTGCCGATCTTTATTTAGAGGGTTCAGACCAGCATCGTGGCTGGTTCCAGACTTCATTACTGGCAAGTGTTGCCATTAATGATGCTGCGCCATATAAAGCCTTATTGACACATGGTTTTACTGTCGATGAAAATGGCCGTAAGTTATCCAAATCTTTAGGCAACTATATTCCGCTGGATGACATCATCAAACAACTGGGTGCGGATGGTTTGCGTTTATATGTCGCGTCTAGCGATTATCGCTATGAAATTGCTGCATCTAAAGAAATCTTTAATCGTGTATCGGATAGCTATCGCCGTATTCGTAATACCCTGCGCTTCCTGCTGGCAAACCTGAATGGCTTTCAACCGAGCCACGATTGCCTGCCTGTAAATGAATTGATTGCACTGGATCAATATATTTTACAGCGTACCGCAGAAGTACAAAAAACCATTACTCAAGCCTATAGTGACATGAGTTTTCACGTGGTCGTGAATGCCCTCACTCAGTTCTGTATTAATGATCTGGGCGGTTTCTATCTGGATATTATTAAGGATCGTCAATACACCACCAAGGCAGATTCACAGGCTCGTCGTTCGGCACAAACGGCACTGTATCATCTGGTACAAGCTTTTGTCCGCTGGATGAGTCCGATCTTAAGTTTTACTGCGCAAGAAGCATGGGCATTGATTCCGGAACAAAGCGAGCAATATGTTTTTACCACAGAATGGTATGATATTCCGACTGCAACCACAGCAAATGCCTTGAGTGAAACAGACTGGCAAACGCTGATTGCGGTGAAATCGGCAGTGAATAAGCAGATCGAAGTAGCACGTAATGCCAAACTGGTGGGAAGTAATTTGTCGGCTAAAGTTGAAATCTGGGCAGATGATGCATTGAAACAACTGCTGGATCGTCTGGAAGATGAATTACGTTTTGTTTTGATTACTTCTCAGGTTCAGGTTTATGCATTTGATGCTGCACAGGGTGAAGCCACAGATCTGGCTGGCCTAAATGTCAAAGTATCAGCATCGATTGGTGAGAAATGTGCCCGTTGCTGGCATGTCTTACCAGATGTCAACACACATGCTGATCATCCCGGTTTATGCTCACGCTGTATCATTAACTTACCATCTGGCACAGGTGAAGTGAGAAAATATGCCTAAGCAAACATCAGGCTGGTTACGCATTTATCCGCATAATTTTATCTGGTTGGGACTGGCAATCCTGACCATTGTGCTGGATCAAATTACCAAACAGATTGCACTGGCAAAACTGGTATTTGAAGGTAATAGCATCAATGTATTGCCAGTATTTAGTTGGACGCTGGCCTATAATCCGGGTGCAGCGTTTAGCTTCTTATCCGATGCGGGTGGCTGGCAACGCTATTTCTTTACCTCACTTGCCGGTGTGGTGTCCTTACTTTTTATTTTTTGGCTATTGCGTATGCCGAAAAGTTTAAGAGTGTTGCCTGCGGCCATTGCGTTGATTTTAGGCGGTGCAGTTGGCAATCTGATTGATCGTTTAACCACACAATTGGTCAACTATCGTGGTGAGCCTGTACATGGTGTGGTCATTGATTTCCTGCATGTACATTACCAGACCTGGAATTTTCCTGTATTTAATCTAGCGGATTGTGCCATTACGCTGGGTACGATTTTGCTGCTTATCGATACGTTTTTCCTTGAGAAGAAACGTCACCAAATCACAGCCGAGCCAAAGCATGACTGAAACACATATCTTAGACATCATTAATCCCAATGACGAAACCCGCATTGAAGAAGGCGCAAAAGTTGAGCTGCATTTTTCTGTTGCGATTGAAGATGGCGTCGAAATTGATAATACTCGGAGTCGTGAACAACCTGTAAGTCTGGTGATTGGTGATGGTAATTTGTTGCCAGGGTTTGAAAAAGCTCTGATGGGTTTACGCGCAGGTGACCGTCGTACTGTACATTTGCCACCGGAAGATGCGTTTGGTCCGTGGAATCCGGAAAATGTACAAAAGTTTGATACAGTAAAATTTGAGCAACGTCCCCAGCTTGGGCAGATGATTGAGTTTGAAGACAAGGCCAAATCCAGCTTATTTGGTGTTGTAAAAACTGTGGGTGATGATATTACCGAGATCGATTTTAATCATCCCTTGGCAGGCAAAAATATTACCTTTGCGGTGGAAATCTTTAAGGTAACGCCTAAAGGTCAGCAAGGGATTAAATTGTTATAACCCGTATGTCCCTTATCATGCATAGTGTATTGCTTTGTGGAAAAATGCGGTGGTCGTGATGACTCATGACAATAAGTGCTTACTGACAAAGTCCACAAATATGCGAATTTTTGGTGATAAATGACGACTTGATGGCCAAAGCACATGAAAATCAATACACTGATCGTTGTAGTCATCAAGGATGCTGATAAGCTTAGCTTCTTGTAATTGTCGCTGTACAGCAATTTCTGGTACATAGGCAATACCTAATCCCTGTTCTGCAAAGCAAACTTGAGGGTCTAAGGTATTGGTGACCATGCTTACAGAAAGTTCGAGAGGCGCTGTATCTGGCATATTTAAAAATGACCAAACATCCAATTTGCCGGTACTAGGAAAACGATAGAGTAAACAAGCATGTTGCCTAAGGTCTTGTGGTGTAATGGGCTTGCCTACTCGTTCAAAATACGCAGGAGCGCCGACAAGTAGCTTACGGCAGGATCCAAGATGGCGCATCGTCAATCGTGAATCGTGCGGTTTACCTGTACGAATCACGACATCGAATCCTTCTTCAATGACATCAACTAAGCGATCAGAATAATCAATATCTAATTCAATATCTGGATAACAGCGCTTAAAATTTCCGAGCTTTGGCATAAATAATGTACCGATTGAAGGCAAACTGATGCGTAATTTTCCTTGAGGTAAGCTTTGCATATGTAAAAGCTCTATTTCCGCTGCTTCAATTTCACAAAAAATACGGCGACAACGTGCTAAAAAAATTGAACCTTCAGGCGTTAGATTGATACTGCGAGTAGAACGATGAAAGAGTCGCACTTTTAGTCTGGTTTCCAACCGTACAATGGCCTTACTCACCGCAGATGATGAAATACCAAGTTGCTGTCCTGCTAGAGTAAAACTACGATTTTCTGCTGCACTCACAAATACATGTAAGGCGCCTAAATTATCCATATATTTGCCCTGATTGATGACAAAAAAGTCATGAATGTTAAGAACTATAGCCTATTTTTCAATGATTCTCTATTCATCACACTATAGCGACCCGCTAATTTTGCGACAGTGTTGTATACGATGAGAGGAGAAAAAAATATGGCTGTAACACAGATTTGTCCTGATCAAGCGGCTGAACGGCTGCCAATCGCAGCTTTGCTTGCTTTAGCAATGACAGGGTTTTTGGCATTACTGGTTGAAACTATACCCGCAGGTATGTTGTTACACATCAGTGATGATATGGGCATATCAGAAACTCTGGCTGGACAGTTTGTGACATTGTATGCCATTGGTTCTTTGGTCGCAGCGATTCCATTGACCGCTGCCACACAAGGTTGGAGACGTCGTCCATTGTTAATGACAGCTTTATCTGCGATGCTGGTTTTTAACATGATTACGGCGTTGACCACCAGTTATAGCATCGCCTTGATTACACGTTTTCTCGCAGGAATGGCTGTAGGTCTGATTTGGGGAATGTTGGCCGGTTATGCTAGACGTCTGGTGGTTGATTCACTCAAAGGTCGTGCTCTAGCGATAGCTGGGATAGGAGCCCCCTTGGCATTATCATTAGGCGTCCCATTAGGTACATTATTGAGTGGTGTATTAGGCTGGCGTGTTACCTTTGTCATCATTTCACTGATGGCATTGTTGGTGCTGATCTGGATCTGGATAAAAGTTCCTGATTTTTCCGGACAAAAGATTGAGAATCGTATATCTATACTACGAGTAATGTCTATTCCGGGGATTATGCCAGTCTTGCTGGTGGTTGGATTATGGGTACTTGCACATAATATTTTATATACTTACATCATGCCTTTTTTGGTGCCACTTGGATTGGTGGATCAGGTCGATTTAATTCTCCTGATTTTTGGTGTTGCATCGTTTGCAGGGATATTGATAACGGGAGTATGGATAGATCAAAGACTCCGTCATTTGGTATTGCTGAGTCTGATGGGTTTTGCTTTGGCAGCTGTTATTCTGGGTGTTGCAATGTTGCAACCGATCATTGTATATCTTGCAATCGCAGTGTGGGGCTTAACTTTTGGGGGAGCAGCAACTTTATTACAAACTGCATTGGCGAATGCTGCGGATTCTCATGCCGATATTGCTCAGTCGGTACTGGTGACTGTTTGGAATAGTGCAATTGCAGGTGGTGGTATTATTGGTGGGATATTGTTGCTGACATCAGGCGCCAATATTTTTCCATGGGTAATATTTGGTCTGATTATATTGGCTGGATGTATTACGTTGAGTTCTAATCAATATGGTTTCCCTAGTCGTTAGGGCGATTTTATATCAATGGGACCTTAAAATTTTATCGTGTAGATATTTTAAAGTAATGCACAGTATTCGATGTAATTCTTTGAACAATATTATCAAAGTTAGCGGTAAAAACATATTTGCTACAAAGAAATTGCTTAATAACGCAGTGTAAATCTTTATAGTAAAAGACGGTTAAAATAGTAAATTAGGAACAATGATGAAAATACAAATTATTGTGGGTAGCGTGCGTGAAGGTCGGGTTGCCATTCAGGTGGCAGAATGGATGCAACAGGCTTTGGCTGATTTTAATCAGGCAGAGATAGAACTGGTAGATTTAAAACAATGGAACTTGCCGATCTATACCGGAGCATCGCCATTGGCGTTAAACAGAAATTATTCCGATCCCCTACAGCAAAAATGGTCAGAAAAAATTCTGGAAGCAGATGCCTATATTCTGATTAGTCCGGAATATAATCATGGTTACTCACCTGCCCTTAAAAATGCACTGGATTATCTGGGTACAGAATGGAAAAACAAAGCTGTTGCTTTTGCAAGTTATGGATCGAGCAATGGTGCACGTTCGATTGAGCATTTACGTGCAGTGACGGTGCAATTGGGTTTAATTGACAGCAATCTTAGCCTAGAAATTCGTGATATTTTTGCCCGTACCAAAGCACAAAAATTTGTGGGTAATGAGTTTGAACAAAAACTTTTAGTATCGATTGCTGCACAACTGGTAGAGCTTGCGCAAAAATTAAAATAAATTTTAAAAAATGATGCCATAGATAGATTGGTCATATTTTGATAACACTAGTCATTATGACCAATTTATATTGAGCTCCCTCTTTCTATACTGTCACGATACATGGTGTTTGGGCACAAAGGATAAGTGCCCTTCAATAATCATAATGAGGCAGTACAATGAAAAAAATTAACACGTTAATCAGTACCGTGTTTGCATTAACTGCATTGAGCAGCACAGTACAGGCAAAGCAGACATTTTGTGTATTTGATCTGGTTGGGACGCAGGGTGATGTCTATGCCCTGATGAAAGATTATCAACTTGCCGCCAAACAATGGGGAACAGATCTTGAGCTGAAAGCCTATACCGATGAACGGGTTTTAACAGAAGATTTTAAAGCGGGAAAATGTGAGGGTGCCAGTATCACAGGTATGCGGGGGCGACAATTTAATTCGTTTGTCGGTTCAATTGATGCGATTGGTGCTTTGCCTGATTTAAAGCTGGCTGTGAAAGTGATGCAAACATTGGCAGATCCACGATTTGCGAGCGACATGAAAAATGGCGCTTATGAAATTGTGGGCATTGTTCCAGTTGGTGATGCTTATCTCTTTGTTAACGATCGTAATATTAATACTGTAGCGAAAGCGGCAGGAAAGAAAATTGCCATTTTGGATTATGATACAGCGCAAAAAAAGCTGGTTCAACAGATTGGCGCGCAAGCAGTATCTGCCGATGTGACCAATTTTGGCTCAAAATTTAATAATGGACAGGTCGATATTATTGGTGCGCCTGCTGCGGTATTTCGCCCGCTGGAATTATATAAGGGGCTGGGTAGCAAGGGGGCAATTGTAAATTATCCGATTTTGCAAGTATCTGGTAACTTAATTATTCATAGTGCCAAATTTCCTGCTGGCTTTGGTCAAAAATCCAGAACATGGATTAAGGGACAATTGCCACGTGCCTTTGGGATTTTGGATAAAATGAAGCAGGATATCCCTGCCAAATACTGGATGAACGTACCCGAAGGCGATAAGGTCGGCTATCAAAAAATGATGCGGGAAGCACGCATTTATTTAACCAAAGAAGGTATTTATAATCAAAAAATGATGGAATTATTATGGCGGGCACGCTGTGCAGAAAACCGTCAGAATTTTGAATGTACTTTGCCTGATGAGCAATATTCAAAAAAGTAATTGCCAACTTGTAATTTAGAATATCGACCTCATATGGAGTATGCTACACTTATTCGTCTAATTCTTTACTGGTGGAAATCGTTATGACTGCCCAAGCCTTAAATTTGACCGACAATGCTGCAAAAAAAGTACGTCAGCTCAGAGACAGCGAAGGCAATCCAAATTTAATGTTGCGTGTCTATGTTACTGGCGGCGGTTGTTCGGGATTTTCCTATGGTTTTAACTTTGCCGAAAGTGTCAATGAAGATGATGCTGAATTTGAAAATGGCGATGTTAAAATGGTTGTAGATTCATTAAGTTATCAATATCTAGTGGGTTCAACCGTTGATTATCTCGAAGGACTGGAAGGTTCCCGCTTTGTGGTACAAAATCCAAATGCGACAACAACTTGTGGTTGCGGTTCTTCATTCTCGGTGTAATGTATGCCAGAAAATAAAATGCCCTGAATATTCAGGGCATTGTTGTTCTTATCAGTGGTTATTTTTGGTTTTATTTTTTTAAGCTGTTATAGTCTTTTTCTTTAAAGTGGCGATGTATTGTTCTGGTTATAAGTCATTTTTATATTTAAAAAATATCGTGAATCAGAGAAGATCAAAAACTAATTCACGATAAATATTGCACTACATCGAATTATTATTATATGCGCCGCCAAATGTAGATCTGGTCATACATGCCAGATCACCACGGTTATATCGAATACTTTTGAAGGTCATGTTTATATCTCACCTGTCAATCTCCTGTATTTCTACTATAGTGCTGGATATTGCAGATGGGAAATAAGTAAATTTGTAATACTTATTAAAAAGACCTAGCAGCTTTTCTGCTATGAAATTGCATTTTTGGAAAAACAAAATGTTTTTACTGTGATTACAAAGACTTGCCCAATTGTGAACAAGTCTTTCGTTCAAAAAAGTTTATTTCATCAATTGTTCGGCACGTAATGCCCTGAGAATTTGTTGCCCTGCCCGTCCTGTTTGAGCAAAACCGAGACGTTGCTGTTCAACCCGAATTGCTTCACGGCTTTTATCACCAATTAAACCATCGACATCGCCAATATCATGACCACGTTGCAGTAATAACGTTTGTAATTCACGGCGTTCTGCACGGGACGTTCCGGGATCATCGGTTGGCCAACTGGCAATAATCCCCGGCTTACCTTGTAAACGATCAGACAATAAGGCAATCGCCAAGGCATAGCTTTCGGCAGCGTTGTAGCCATAGATGGCATCAAAGTTTTTAAATACGAGGAATTTTGGTCCATTGGCACCCGCCGGTGCAAGTAATGCAGCCGGTGTGCTGCTGCTTAAATTACCTTGAATCACAGCCGATCCATCCATACGGGTAACGCCACGACTCGCCCATGTCCCCAAAGCAATTTTATTGGTACGACCAGAAGCCATGACATTACTTGGTGCTTGTACCTCAAAGCCCCACGGCATACCGGTTTGCCACCCTCCTCGTTTTAGGAAGTTGGCAGTGGAAGCCAGTGCATCGGATACACTGGACACCAGATCACGACGTCCATCGCCATCAAAATCAACCGCAAGTCGCTCATAGGTTGATGGCATAAACTGGGTATGACCAAAGGCGCCTGCCCATGAACCTTTCAATTGATCTTCTGTGAGGTCGCCGCGCTGCAAGATCCGCATGGTGGCAAAAAATTCACCACGGAAATACGACTGACGACGCCCTTCACAACTTAAAGTGCCCAAAGCCTGTAATAAGGGATATTTACCGGAAATATTACCAAAATTACTTTCTACACCCCATACGGCAACAATGGTTTCTACCGGAACACCATATTGTGCTGATGCTCGGTTCAGCACATCACGATATTGGGTAATTTTTTGTTGTCCTTCCTGAACCCGTTCATCATCGACCAGACCAGATAGATAATCCCATAGATCAGTTTTAAATTCAGGCTGATAGTTCAGTTTCTCGATAACTGAATAATCTGGCGTTAGATTTTGCGTATAACGATCATAGGTGCTGGCGGACACCCCTGCTGCAATCGCATTTGAGCGCAGATTGGCAATACATTGATTAAAATTATTGCTTGGTGAATAGCTGCTAGGATTGCTGGTATTGGAGGTGGTCACAGCAGTACTAGTGCTGGCGGGTTGACCATTAATGACCAATTCCGCATGTGCTTGTGAAATGCAGATGGGTAGTGCGATCAACAATGTAGAATAACGCATAGATTTCCCTAAAGTTTTAAATATCATTTATGATTTACCATAGCATCAATTTCCACGGTTTTCAGAGCCATTTTGGTAAAAAATCGTCTATATGGGTATATCATCATAAATTTTTGCTTGGCATTTTTAGTTAAAACATGATTAGTTAAAACCTTAAGAGTACGCATGTGTTTATTCAGGCAAATCGTCCCGTAGTGGCGCTGGAAAATAGAGATTATCCGGAATGGCATCGGGGACGGCAGTATTTTGCCTTATGGTATATCGAAATTGAAGTACCACAATTAATAGACTATTGTCAGGATATGCGGGCGCAATTGCTGGATTTTGTGTTGCCAGATAGTCAGCGTCAATTTCATATTAGTCTGTTTATCAATGGTTTTTTAACACCTTTCAAACACGATGATGACGATTTTAGCCTGAATCAGATGCTTAGTCAGATTGAACAATTACAACGATTAAATCTACAGCCGTTTGAACTGGACATTGGTGCAATAAACAGTTTTTCCAGTAGTGTGTTTTTAGCGATCGAAGATAAAAATGATAGCCTTACACGGATTAGAAAATTGCTGGCGACCACACAGCAAGAAATTGCGGCACTGGCGTATTGTCCGCATATTACACTGGGATTTTATCGGCAGGCGTTTTCGGGGCAAGCTGTTTTGGCTCGTCTGCAACAATGTGATTGGCAACAGCAGACTGTACGTGTTGAGCAATTGCGCTTTGGTGTTTATGATGCACAGGTATTACAAGGTCGGTTATCCACGCTGTATCAGCTTGATTTGGTGAAATAAGATGGGCATGGAATTGATTTTAGGCGGGGCACGTTCGGGTAAAAGTAAACTTGCCGAGCAGCGTGCCATAGATAGTACATTACCTGTGCTCTATGTTGCAACGGCGCAGGGACTTGATGCTGAAATGCAGTTGCGTATCCGACACCATCAACAGACACGTCCTGCGACATGGCAACTGGTTGAAGAACCGATTGATCTGGCTGATGTTTTGTTACAGCATGATCAGCCGCAAAGGCTGATTTTGGTCGATTGTTTGACGCTATGGTTGAGTAATGTATTGATACAAAATGAGGCATTGTTTCGGCAGCAAATCGATGATTTTTTAAATGTGGTGGCGAAACTTGATGCACAGCTGATTTTGGTGAGTAATGAAACTGGTCTGGGTGTGGTGCCGATGGGTGAACTGAGCCGAAAATTTGTTGATGAATCAGGTCGATTACATCAGAAGCTAGCACAACTGGCAGATCGGGTGACATTTTGTGTGGCAGGTTTGCCCATGACATTAAAAGGATAAACAATGACGTCTGCTTGGTATTTAGACCCTGCACAAACACTTGATCTAACTAGTAAAGATCAGGCACAGCAACGCCAGTTACAGTTAACTAAACCAACCGGAGCTTTAGGCCAACTGGAGCAGGTGGCGATTGATCTGGCTGCGATGCAAGGCAAGGTTTGTCCGCTGATTGATCGGCCATGGATCACAATTTTTGCCGGTGATCATGGCATTATGCAGGAGAGTATTTCTGCCTATCCACAAGTGGTTACACGGCAGATGCTGCATAATTTTGCTACAGGTGGTGCATGTATTAGTGTGATTGCCGGGCAGTATCAGGCACATTTACAGGTGATCGATTGTGGTACTGTGGGTGCAGCCTATCAGGTCAATGGTGTTGAACAGCGTGGTATTGCTCAGGGCACAGCAAACTTTCTCAAACAGCCGGCTATGTCATTAGAACAGTGTCAATTGGCGATGGATTTGGGTAAGGACAGCGTAGAACAAGCACGTGCCCAACAGTCAGATCTTTATATTGCAGGAGAAATGGGGATTGGCAATACCTGTTCTGCCTCAGCACTGGCCTGTTTATTGTTACAGGAAGGTGCAGAAAAATTGACAGGTGTCGGTACAGGCATTGATGATGCGAATTTGCAGCGTAAAAAACAGGTCATTCAAGAGGCCCTAGGCTTATATCAGACACAAGTACAGCATCAACCTGTCCATGCTTTGTGCTGTGTGGGTGGCTTTGAAATTGCAGCGATGGTCGGTGCATATATTCGCTGTGCACAGCTTGGCTTACCCATGCTAATTGATGGTTTTATTTCTTCGGTGGCGGCATTATGTGCTGTGCGGATTTTGCCACAGGCACAGGACTGGATGTTGTTTAGTCATCAGTCAGCCGAATATGGGCATCAACGCATCTTACAGGAATTACAGGCGAAACCTTTGTTACAACTGAATTTACGTTTAGGCGAGGGCAGTGGTGCTGGTGCTGCGATTGGAATTATCCAACTGGCATGTGCATTACATCAAAATATGGCAACGTTTGCTGAAGCTGCGGTTGCCAATAAATCATGATTGAACTGGATTTGCTGCGTCATGGTGAAACTGAGCTCAGCAAAGGGCAGACCTCGATATTACGTGGACAGCTTGATGATGCACTGACTGATGCTGGCTGGCAGCATATGCAGCAGACCTTTTATCAGGCGTTTTTAAACATAGAATGGCAAATTTTGGTTTCATCTCCGTTACAACGCTGCGCCCGATTTGCCGAGGCACAGGCGGAGCAGCATGATTTGCCTGTGTTGCTACTAGATGGTTTAAAAGAGATGAATTTTGGTGATTGGGAAGGGCAATCTACTGCGGATTTATATCAGTATTATCCTGATGATTTAGCCCGATTCTGGCAAACACCGACCCAATTTAGCCCGCCGAATGCAGAAAAAATTCAAGATTTTGCCGTGCGAATACAGATGGCATTACAAGATATTTATCGTCTTGCCCAGCAGGATCATTATAAAAAGGTGTGTGTGATTACCCATGCTGGGGTGATTAAGTTGTGTTATTGCCTTGCACAACAACGCAGTTTAGATGATATTTTAACGCTTCCTGCATCATTAGGTACGTTGCATCATTTTCGGCTAGATTTTCAAGCACAACAGTTCGTTCTGACATGTCATTAAATTCTATGCTCATTATGCCATTTCTAATCGCACTGCAATTTTTAACCACGATTCCAGTGCGATTACCGACTATACCATCGGCACAGCAAAATGCGTGGTCGATATTATTTTATCCTGTGATTGGCACCATGATCGGGGGGATTCTGTATGCGATGGCGTTTTATCTCTCAGATTTGCCTTTGGTATTACTGAGTAGTCTGATACTGGTGGTATGGATCTGGTTAACTGGTGGCTTACATCTTGATGGTCTGGCGGATAGTGCCGATGCCTGGGTAGGTGGCTTTGGTGATCGGGAGCGAACACTGGCGATCATGAAAGACCCTGCTTGTGGTCCAATTGGGGTGATCAGTATTGTTGTGCTCTGTATGCTGAAATGGTCAAGTCTGTATGTACTATTACAACAGCAACAGTATTGGTTCTTGATTTTTGTACCCATGCTAGGGCGATTAAGTCCGCTATTTTTGTTTTTGACCACGCCTTATGTTCGCAATAACGGTCTAGGCACACAGATGATGCAATATTTGCCTAAGAAATTGTGTTTGCTGGTTTTTATTGTTTCCTTACTGTTTTTTATCTGGATTGGACAAACGCTCGCTGGTTTGCTGATCCTGATATTTCTACTGGCCTTATGCTATTTGCGACATAAAATGTGCCAGCGCCTTGGCGGCATGACAGGAGATACCATCGGTGCCAGTGTTGAACTGATCGAAATGCTCATGCTGCTCAATGCTGTGCTTATGTTCTATACCTAGAAAATGACCACTAAAACGATATGAGCTTGTTCAATGCAGCGTTGATTGTGCTGAACATGGTAATAAAAATATAGAGTGGTCCGCTGTTACAATGATGTCAGAAATTATCAACAATTCGGGTTGTAATCCATCGTATGAAGAAATTACAATTTTCAAACTTCTCTCTCCCAATTGAATAGCGACGTTATTAGCCAGCATGAAAATCAATTCTGTGTACAAAACATTAGGTGAGCAATTACATATTAATGATCTGGAAATACGGCAGCGTAAAGCATTGCTGGGTTTTGATGCGGATGATGAAAGCTTATTGGCCAAGTCATTGGCATGGATTGATGAAGATATTGAGACAATTATCGAAAGATTTTATGACAAACAAATAGAAATTGATGAAGTTGCCTTGATTATTGGCGATGCTGATACGCTAGGGCGATTAAAAAATACCATGCAGGGTTATGTACGGGAATTATTTTGTGGTAAATATGAATTTGAATATACCAATAGCCGCTTGCGGATTGGGTTGATTCATAAGCGCATTGGCGTATCACCCAAATATTATCTTTCCGCTTTATTGTCATTAAAACAAAATATTTTTAGTGTGCTGGAACAAAATGTAAAGGACACAATAATATGTGAAAGTATTAAAAAATCTTTAGATAAATTATTAATGCTGGACTCCCAACTGGTGTTTGATGCCTATTTTCGGAGTATGTTGCTGGAAGTTGAAGTTGCTCGGGATCGTGCCGAAAAAAATGAAGCAGAATTGGAAACGATTGTGGCTGATCGTACCCAGAAACTCGAAGAACTGGCACGTAAGGATGCATTGACCGGACTCTGGAATCGTCGGCATTTTATTGAAGAACTGTTTTGTGAAATTGTCCGCTCCAAACGTCAATCTTTACATTTAAGTGTATTATATATTGATCTTGATGGTTTTAAACAACTCAATGATTCACAGGGGCATTTGGCTGGAGACGATGCGCTGTGTAATTTTGGGCAGGAATTGACAGGGTTGTGTCGCAGTTATGATACTGTTGCCCGCATGGGCGGTGATGAGTTTGTGATTCTATTGCCGGGGTTGGATTGTCAGCAGGCAACAGATGTGGCAAAGCGGATTTTGGCATGGGATAAAAAGCAGCATTATGATATTTCCATGAGTATCGGTATCGCCACTACAGGACAGGAATATTGGGTGGAAACACCTGAGGAATTACTGGCCCTTGCCGATACCGCCATGTATCTGGCCAAGCATAATGGTGGTTCACGCTATATTGTCGCCAATACTGTTCAGCCTGAAGTCAACGAAAAAGAGCAAGTTTAGTGCTAGGGTACAAGTCATAAGATTTTGAATGATGATCTAATATCTTTGTTCGATAGAGAATAATAGCTCAAGGATTTTAGTAATTAATTTTTTTAGGGCGAATTATTGTCTTTATATATTGAGAATAATTTTAAGCGCTAATAAGAATAATACTGTTCCCATTAAATATCGTTACATTTTAGAGAAAAATTGATTTTTAGCTAAAAATATAGAAATGGTGCCAGCAAAGAAAACAATAAGCGCATTAATCATTACACTGATCAGAATTTGAAGACTTCCCAACATAATGGATTGATAAAAAATACTGCCTGTTGTATCAATAAATTGCGGCAATAATGATAAGTACATTATGGCTATTTTAGGATTTAATAAATTTGTTAGAAAACCCATACTGAAAAGTTTTAAATTTGAATCATGAGGTAAATTTTTGACTTCAAATGGAGAGTTACCACTAGGTTTCACAGCCCCCCAAGCTAACCAAAGCAAATATATACACCGAGAATTCTAATCAAGTCATAAACATGAGGTGTATTAAATAATATTGCAGTAATACCGAGTGCTGCAAGCAACATATAGAATAAGAACCCAAGCCCAACACCAATTAACGAAATAAAACCGGCTTTTTTACCCTGACATATAGATCTGGAAATTAAATAGATCATATTAGGACTTGGCGTTAAAACCATCATGAGTGCTACAAATGAAAAACCTAGAATATTTTCAAGATTCATTATAATTTGGCACCTATATGTATTAACGATTTAAAATAGCATGTAAGCCCTTTAGGCAATGATGAGATAATCATTTTTAAAGTGATTGGCTGGATAATCTGCCTGTTGCAAATGAATATAGTGCTGATCAATCAGGTGCAGTTCGATGCAATCATCAATATCAACTACAGCATCGGTATGCGGCTTTTGCCAATGTCGGTTGAGTTGTAATTTACCTTGTTGTTTGGCATCAGCGGCATCTTTACCTGCCACAACAAAATAGTCATGGGCTTCACCAAATTGTGTGGCAATGTAGCCACCCAGATTAATCAGATAAAGTTTTAGTGCTGGATGTGTTGGCGGGGTATCCTGAATCACGACCTGATAAGGCAATCCCTGATACATCACACCATGGATCTGCATCCATGCATCAATATGCAGACCTTTTTGTTGTCCAAACCATCTGGATTTGAGCGTTGTATATGCATTGCAGAGTTGGTCGGTAATGACAGGCACAATGTCATGCACTTCGATATTTGCCTGTGGATGCTTTCCACCGAGTAAGACCAGATAAAGCTGTCGTGGAGACATAAGGTTTCCTAAATAAAAAAATCGTCTTGAATCGGGTCAAGGCATTGTTTTGAATGTCACTTTAAACCCAATACAAGACGAAGTTGGTGTAGTGTGAGCTTAGGATTCGCTTGGATCTTTTAGGCTAAACAACCAGTTCAGCAGAATTGCTGCAAAAGTCGCTGTACCGATACCGCCCAGATTAAAACTTCCGATGAGTAATTCGAAATTACCTGCACCAAGAATAATAGTCACTGCCGCAACCACCAGATTTTTATTTTTGGAAAAATCAACCCGATTTTCAATCCAGATTTTCGCACCGGCAATGGTAATTAAACCAAATACAATAATTGAGGCGCCTGTTAAAATGGCACTCGGAATGGTACTGATAATGGCACCGAATTTAGGTGATAAGCCCAGAAAAATAGCAAATACACCAGCGACAATAAAAATAATGGTGGAATAAACACGGGTGATCGCCATCACCCCGATATTTTCACCATACGTCGTCATACCCGGACCACCCACTGCACCTGATAGAGAGGTTGCTACACCATCAGCAAAAAAAGCCTTGCCCATTTGTGGTGTCAGGTTTTCACCAGTCATGGCGCCTACCGCTTTAATATGACCGAGATTTTCCGCCACCAGAATCAATGCCACAGGGGCGATGATTAACATGGCATTATAATCAAATGTTGGCGCATGAAAGGTGGGTAAACCAAACCAACTGGCTTGAGCAATTACGGAAAAATCGATCGGTTTGCCTAAGCCTAGTCCATTGGCAACGATGATGTACAGCACATAGGACAGGATTAACCCGACCAGTAATAACAGGCGTTGTATTAGACCTTTGGTAAAGACGGCAATACTGCCCATACACAACACCGTGAGCAAGGCCATCCACATATCAAACGGATTGCCGGCAACACTTTTTACCGTCACAGGTGCAAGGTTTAAGCCAATGATCATCACCACTGCACCGGTGACCACTGGCGGCATTAATTTCTCGATCCAGCGTGTCCCGACCAGCATCACAATGATGCCAATAATGGCATACAGTACCCCACAGGCGACAATCCCGCCAAGGGCAAGTGATAAATTCGGATTGGCACCTGAACCTGTGACATGACCTGTTGCCGCAGCCACCACACCAATAAAGGCAAAACTTGAACCCAGATAACTGGGCACATGTCCACCCGTCATCAAAAAGAATAAAATGGTACAAATCCCTGAGAGTAAAATCGCCAGATTTGGATCAAATCCCATCAGTAACGGGGCGAGCACAGTGGCACCAAACATGGCAAAAGCATGTTGAATCCCAAGCACAATACTTTGTCCTGCGGGTAAATATTCATTGGTGGCAACGGGGCGTGCGTCGATATTGCCCTGATACGGTCGCCATTTGGGGAACCATGCAGACATAAAATTTTCTCTTTCGGTTGATGGTGGCTATGATAGCGATTGTTGCATCGCAATGGCAGTATTTGTCAGACAACCAAGCAAGAAAAACGCCACTTCATCAAGAAATGGCGTTTAATCCGATAACAAGTATTGATGAATAGCGATTAACCGGTATTACGCAAACCTGCGGCAATCCCAGCAATGGTTACCATCAGGGCATGATCCACTGGGGTTTGTGTTTGTCCCTGTTCGATGTATTGACGACGACGACGCATCAGTTCTGCCTGTAACAGATGTAAGGGCAGTAGATAGGTTTTACGTACCCGCATGGATTGATCCAGTACTTCATTTTCACTGAGTAATTCCGATTGGGTTTTCAGTTGCAACAGCGTTTCGATGGCGTTGTTGAGCCGTTGTCGTAGGTTTTCTCCCAGTTCAATCAGGGCAGGGTCTTGGGTTAAATGGCTTTCATAGTATTGTGCAATACCGCGGTCAGCTTTGGATAACACCATTTCCAACATATCAATCAAGGTTTGGAAATAAGGCCATTCCTCTAGCATTTGCATCAATGTATCTTTTTGCTGATGATTAAGCGCACTTTGCAAGGCGGCACCGGTACCTAACCATGCGGGTAACATCAAGCGAATTTGGGTCCAGGCAAAGACCCATGGAATGGCACGTAAAGATTCGATGCCGCCACTGACTTTACGTTTCGCTGGACGTGAACCGAGGGGCAACATCTGTAATTCCAGTTCCGGCGTGACAGTACGTAAGTAACGTACAAATTCCGGATGCTCACGTACCGTCTGGCGATAAATCTGCACTGATTCTGCTGTCATTTTGTCCATCAACTCACGCCAGGTTTGTTGTGGCTTTGGTGGTGGTAGCAGGGTAGCCTGTAAGGTTGCAGCACAATAAATTTCCAGATTTTGAATCGCAATATCTTCTAGGCCAAATTTAAAACGAATCATTTCCCCCTGTTCGGTGACACGAATCGAGCCCTGAATCGAACCGGGTGGCTGAGCATACAAAGCCTGATGAGTTGGCGCACCACCACGACTGATTGAACCGCCACGACCATGGAACAGGGTTAATTTGATCTGGTGTTTTTGTGCGACTTCAGTGAGTTGTTCCTGTGCCCGATATTGTGCCCAGTTGGCAGACATAAAGCCGGCATCCTTGGCAGAATCCGAATAGCCGATCATCACTTCATGCTTGCCATTGATGTGTTGTTTATACCACGGCATATTGAGTAACTGATCAATGGTTTCGGCAGCACGATCCAGATCATCGAGTGTTTCAAACAGGGGAACTACACGTAACGGATTGGCAACGCCAGCTTCTTTTTGCAATAACATCACAGCTAATACATCACTTGGAAACTCGGCCATGGAAATGATATAAGCACCGAGCGAGTCACTGGGTTGTGCTGCAATCATACGCATGGTCGCCAGTACTTCTTGCACATCCGGATTGGATAAGGCATCTTGTGCTGTGAGCTCTGGCTGATAAGGCAATAACGGACGTTTATTGGCTAGTTCCTGAATCAACCAGGTTTGCTTACTTTGTTCACTCCAGGTTGAAAATTCACCCAGTCCCAGATAGGCAGTAATGGCACTGATCGCTTGACGATGACGGGTCGATTCCTGACGAATATCCAGTTTTACCAATTCGATGCCAAAACAGGTGGCACGACGAATCACATCAAGTAGGTGACCATCGGCAATGTCCTGTAATTTACAGGCAGAAAGCGAGTGATAACAATCCAGTAACGGTTCCAGTAATTCCTGTGTCGAATGAATAACACCTGTCGCATCAAGATTGTTTTGTCCACGAATTTTGCTATCCAGCCAGCGTAAGGTCAATTGTAAACGATCTCTTAAGTCACGCAGCCGTTCACGATAGGGTTCGGCATGATGATTTACCGCCTCGGCAAGTTCGGGGGTACATTGTTGCATGGACAATTCCCAACGCAGGCTGGCAATGTCTTTTAAAAATAAATCGGCGGCTTTCCAGCGCGAGAGTAATAATACTTCCTGCGTAATGTCATGGGTGACATTGGGGTTACCATCACGGTCGCCACCCATCCACGATGCAAAGCGTATTGGTGCACAATTTAGTGGCAAGCGCTGCCCACACTGTTGTTGTACTAGATCATCAAGTTCCCGTAAAAACCGTGGCACAGCCTGCCACAAGGTTTGCTCAATGGTAGTAAAACCCCATTTGGCTTCATCAATCGGTGTGGGGCGTTTTTGTCGGATTTCATCGGTTTGCCATGCCGCAGTGATTTCCTGTTTTAATTGTGCGATCAAGCTGGCATGTTCAATGGGTGTGAGTTTACGTTGATCCAGATCAGCCAGACAGCGGCTGATGTCATCATATTTTTGAATTAGAGTACGGCGGCTGACTTCGGTGGGATGTGCAGTTAATACCAGTTCAATATGCAGTTCACGCACGGCATCATAGAGGGTTTGACCGTCGACCTGTTTGTCCTGAAATAGCTGGAATAAGTGCTGGAGTGAATTGCTCGGATTCAGTTTCTTTTGCGGATGAAACTGATTGTGGCGCCGCATTCTTACCCCATGATATTGCTCGGCAATATTGGCAAAATTGAGAAAATGGGTAAATGCACGGGTCAGTGGTAACGTATCCTGATCCTGAAGTTTTTGTAAAATATCGGCAAGGTGTTGTTCTGCCTGTGCATCGCCATCACGTGCGCCTTTGGCATATTTACGAATTTGTTCAACTTGGTCGAAAAGTTCCTGCCCGACCTGTTGTTTTAAGGTATCACCAAGGAAGTTACCCAATAATCGAACATCTTCACGCAAGGCTGCGTCAATTTCAATGAGTGCCATTCTACTTTTTTCTCCCTGGTTTATGGTGTTTTCAGTTGATACCAATTCAGTTTATACCGAAAAAAACGAGAAAAACAAAAGATTAGTCAAAAGAATAATGACTTTTTAACACATTCAGGGACGTTTATATTTTGGGATAAAGTTTTAAAAAGATCTGGAGACGTTGTCGTAGCGTGATTTCAAGTTGTTCAGCGGTAGGTAGATCAATGATTTGCCAGATGGCGCGGTCATAATTGCAATCAGTTAATAAGGTCAGAAATAACTCGGCACATTGCTGACTATTTTCAATCTCCAGTAGTTGTAGAATGCGTACCTGTTCAAAAAAGTTCTGCATATTTTGTTGGGTACGGGCAGGTCCGGATTGATAAAATAAATGTACCAGTTCGACATTGGTGGTGACCAGACTCGACATCAGTCGCATCAATTCCATGGCTTCTTTGCTATACAGCATATTTAAAAAAGCAAAACCTAAACGATGTAATACATCTTCAATATCGCTGTCCGGTCCGATTTCATAATACTTTTTAGGCAATCTTTGTTCACAAACCATTTCAATGGCTGCGCTAAATAATTGGGTTTTATCATGAAAATGATTATAGACCGTTAGTTTGGATACACCTGCATTTTGGGCAATGGCATCCATGCTTGATCCTTCATAACCCAATGTTAAAAAAAGGTTTTTTGCGGCTTCCAAAATTGCCTGACGTTTTTTTAAATCTTTGGGACGACCAAGACCACGTGGTTGCATGTGTATTGACCTCAATGACAGAAGAAACTTGCTGTGCTCACATTTTAATCATTTATTATACTTACTAGTATAGAAAATGAAATCGATTGATGATACATTGACCTTAATTACTGTACTAATTGGTATAATAATTAAGGTCAATACAGTACTGCGACATGATAGCAACGAAATGATGAAGATGGCGATGGGTATGTCTGATTTTGCAAAAATATTGATACTGGGTATGGTGGCACTATGTTTACAGGCATGTAGTAAGCCGCAAGCTGAAGTAGAACAAGAAAAAATTGTTATGGTGACGCAACCGATAAATCAGCAAACACAACTACAAAGCTATGCTGGTGAAGTGGTTGCCCGTCAGCAAACGACACTGGCATTTCGGGTCGGAGGGCAGGTGACCGAACGTGATGCAGATGTGGGTGATCGCGTGAAAATTGGTCAGGTTTTGGCAAAACTTGATGTCAAGGATGCGGACTTACAACTGAACGCTGCTCGGGCACAGCTGGAACAGGCACAGGCTGCGGAAAAAAATGCACAGGTCGAATATCAGCGTTTTCAACAGCTGTTACCGGATCATGCAGTCAGTCGTTCACAGTTTGATGCCATTGAAAATCAATATAAAGCTGCTTTGTCGAGCTTAAAACAGGCACAGGCAAATTATGCCGTGGCACAAAATCAGACCCGTTACAATCAATTGCTGGCCAATAAAAATGGAGTAATTACTGCGCGTAATATTGAAGTCGGACAAGTCGTGGCAGCAGGTCAGACCGCTTATCAAATCGCGATGGATGGCGAACGAGAAGTGGTGATTGGCATACCGGAACAAGTGATTCATCAGATGAAAGTCGGTCAGACAGCCTGGATTAGCCTTTGGTCTGCACCGGATCAACGTCATGCCGGATTTATTCGGGAAATTTCGCCTGCTGCCGACCAAACCAGAACCTTTGCGGTCAAGGTTGCATTCAAAAATAGCGATGTAACGATTCAACTGGGGCAAAGTGCACGAGTATTCTTTAATCGCGAACAACCAGATTTGCTGAAGTTGCCGCTAGCCAGTATTTCCGCAGTTAATCAGTCTCCTTATGTCTGGGTGCTGAAACCAGATAACACCTTGCACAAAGTATCGGTGACAATGGGTGAATATCAACATGATGGCGTACCAATTCTGTCTGGATTAACGGCAGATCAATGGATTGTAGTGGGTGGTGTGCATTTATTGCGTGAAGGACAAAAGGTGAAGCCTGTCGATCGAGAGAATCGTCCTGTGCTGATTAAGATCAATTCCACGCATTCAGCAACACAGTCTTGATTCAGGGAGAATATCATGCAGTTTAATCTCTCTGAATGGGCACTGAAAAATAAAGGTTTATTGCTGTATTTTATGGTGTTCCTTGCCATTATTGGTTGTTTTTCCTATTCCAAGCTATCGCAAAGTGAAGATCCGCCTTTTACCTTTAAAGTCATGGTAGTACAAACCTACTGGCCGGGAGCGACGGCAAAAGAAGTATCTTTACAAGTCACCGATAAAATCGAAAAAGAACTGATGGAAACCGGGAAATACGAAAAAATTCTGGCATATTCCCGTCCCGGGGAGTCGATGGTAACTTTTGTGGCCAAGGATTCCATCCAGTCTACTGAGATCCCCGATGTTTGGTATCAGGTACGGAAAAAGGTTGCTGATATCCAGCATGAATTGCCTAGTGGCGTACAGGGGCCTTTTTTTAATGATGAATTTGGAGATACCTTTGGCAATATCTATGTGCTCACCAGTGAGGATTTTGATTATGCAGTATTAAAAGAATATGCAGATCGTCTGCAATTACAGTTACAGCGGGTCAAGGATGTGGGTAAGGTCGATTTGATCGGACTACAAAACGAAAAAATATGGATAGAAATTTCCAATACCAAGGTGGCTAATCTTGGTATTCCGATGACAGCCATACAGCAGGCATTACAAGAACAAAATAGTATTACGCCAGCAGGTTATTTTGAAACCGCCAGTGATCGTATCCAATTACGGGTCAGTGGGGCTTTAAAGTCGGTTGAAGATTTGAAAAAAATGCCTTTGCTGATTGGTGATCGTACCATTTTGCTGGGAGATGTTGCCGAGGTTTATCGTGGCTTTAGTGAGCCTGCACAACCTCGCATGCGTTTCATGGGCGAAAATGGTATTGGGATTGCAGTATCCATGCGTAATGGTGGCGATATTCTGGCACTGGGTAAAAATCTGGAAACGGAATTTGCCCGTTTACAGAAAACATTGCCTGTGGGTATGAAACTGGACAAAGTATCGGATCAACCTGTTGCAGTCAAACGCAGTGTGAATGAGTTTATGAAAGTACTTGCCGAAGCAGTCATTATCGTATTGCTGGTGAGTTTTTTCTCCTTGGGTTTCCGTACTGGTTTGGTGGTGGCTTTTTCTATTCCGCTGGTCTTGGCCATGACCTTTGCCGGTATGCATTATTTTGATGTTGGATTGCATAAAATTTCACTTGGCGCACTCATTCTGGCACTGGGTTTACTGGTCGATGATGCCATTATTGCAGTAGAAATGATGGCAATAAAAATGGAGCAGGGCTATAGCCGGCTAAAAGCCGCAGGTTTTGCTTGGACCAGTACAGCTTTTCCCATGTTGACCGGTACCTTAATTACGGCCGCAGGTTTTTTGCCGATTGCTACAGCACAATCAGGTACAGGCGAATATACTCGCTCGATTTTTCAGGTGGTAACCATTGCACTTTTGGTGTCCTGGGTCGCTGCGGTCTTGTTTGTGCCTTATTTGGGGGAAAAATTATTACCCGATTATCAAAAGCTCAAACAGCATGTGCCTTGGTATCAAAAACTCTGGGCAAAATGGCGTAAACAGCCACAGCCTACAGCTAAGCCGCATGATACACAACATGATCCTTATCAGACCCGGTTTTATCAGGCCTTTCGCAGGCTGCTGAATGTCTGTATAAGCTATCGTAAAACGGTGATTGCGGTAACGGTGGCAATTTTTGTTGGGTCGGTGCTGATGTTCAAGCTGGTACCACAACAATTCTTTCCACCGTCCAATCGGGCAGAAATTTTAATTGATCTTAAACTTGAAGAAGGTGCTTCCCTCACAGCAACTGAGCAGGCTGTCAAAAAAGTTGAACAGTTTTTGAAAACCCAACATGGCATTGATAATTATGTCGCCTATGTTGGGACAGGGTCACCACGGTTTTATCTGCCACTGGACCAGCAATTGCCGCAAACCAGTTTTGCCCAATTTGTGGTATTGGCCAGTTCGCTAGATGAACGTAATGAAATCCGAAAAAATCTGGATCAGCAATTAAAGCAATTGTTACCACAGGTACGGACACGGGTATCATTACTGGAAAATGGGCCACCAGTTGGCTATCCATTACAATATCGGGTATCCGGTGAAGATTTGAACTTGGTACGTGAATGGGCACAAAAAGTTGCAGCGGTGGTCAGTGAAAGTCCGGATGCAACAAACGTTCATCTTGATTGGGGTGAGCCCAGTAAAATGATTTATCTGGATATTGATCAGGATCGTGCCCGTCAACTGGGGATCAGCAGTCAAGGATTGGCAAATTTTTTAAACAGTTCGATTTCAGGCAGTGTAATCAATCAATATCGCGAGAAACGTGAATTAATCGAAATTCGTTTACGTGGCGATGCCATCGAACGTATCAATGTCGGTGCATTATCGAGTCTGGCTGTTCCCACCAGTTCTGGCAGCAGTGTACCTTTATCACAGATTGCAAAAATTGAATCCGGTTTTGAAGAAGGATTGATCTGGCATCGTAATCGCTTGCCAACCATTACTATTCGTGCCGATTTACATAGTGATAAGTTGCCGGCAACGATTGTAAATAATTTAAGTGCGAAAATGCAGCAATTACGAGAGCAAATGCCAAGCGGTTATTTACTGGAAGTAGGCGGTACTGTTGAGGAGTCAGCCAAGGGACAAGATTCTGTCAATGCGGGTATGCCGTTATTTCTGGCCGTAGTCTTTACCTTGTTGATGCTGCAATTGAAAAGTTTTTCACGCGCAGTCATTGTCTTTCTGACTGCGCCACTGGGAATCATTGGTGTGACTTGGTTTTTATTATTATTTGGTAAGCCATTTGGTTTTGTTGCCATGCTTGGTACCATTGCATTGTCCGGCATGATTATGCGTAATTCATTGATTTTGATTGATCAGATCGAACAGGATATTCGGGCGGGCATTGATCCGTGGAATGCTGTGATTGAGGCAACGATTAGGCGGTTCCGTCCAATTATCCTGACTGCTTTGGCCGCAGTTCTGGCGATGATTCCTTTGTCGAGAAGTATTTTCTTTGGCCCGATGGCAGTGGCAATTATGGGAGGGTTGATTGCTGCAACCTTACTGACATTATTTTTCTTGCCAGCAATCTATGCAACTTGGTTCAAAGTGAAAAAAGTAAACTAATTATCAAAATTCGGTATACAATAGAACAACATTTTTGTATGGTTTCATTGCAGTATTTTGACTGAGTGGAATAAAGAACACCCGTGACTGATGAGTTGCGGGTCGATCATTAAATGAAGGTTGGGGTTTAAAATGGGGTCAGAGCAACAAAAAAAACAGGAAAAGCGCATTTTGATGGCTTACTTGTTTATGCTGTTAACCGTTTTTTCAATTATACCGATCATTATTGCGTACTGGATTGCAGCCCGTGTCACGCATATCCCCGATCTTGAAGTCTGGTTAAGTTCACATGCGTTCTGGATTGTACGTAGCCTGATTATCTTTATCTGTATTGCCGTTTTTGCTGCGCTTTGGTTTATTCCATTGGCTTTTCTGATGTGGGATCAATATATCTGGGTAACTGCATGTACGATTGTAGGAGTGGTATTTGCCATCATTGCCTGGCTGTATTTATTGAATGCTTGGTTAAAAGGGATTTCCCGTTATTTAAAACATAAACCTGTTTATTAATATATTTCTGTTCTGGTTAAATATTCTGCTTTATTCAGCTTTGAGTTGCTGTAGTTGAGGCACATAGGATTTAATTGGATACATTTATAAAAACATCAAGATTATATTAGAAAAAATTTAAAACATATTTTTTAAGCTGATATTTGGCAGGAATTTGTTTCATCAATTTAATTGTATTAAAAAATATCTGCTATCGATGATGGTTGGAGATTCCTGTGCAATGATTAAAATAAATGTTATCTATGCTTGTAATCTGTAAAATCATCCCAACATTAGCCGCAGTCTAAATTTTTTTACTATTCAATATGCGTTAGGAGTACCGCTGCTCATGGCAAAGCGTGACTATTATGAGGTTTTAGGTGTTTCTAAAACTGCCAGTGATGATGAGATTAAGAAAGCCTATCGTAAATTGGCGATGAAATATCATCCAGACCGTAACCCTGATAATGCCGAAGCAGAAGAAAAATTCAAAGAAGCTTCAGAAGCTTATGAAGTCCTGTCTGATAGCGAAAAACGCAGCATGTATGACCGTATGGGGCATAACGCCTTTGAAGGTGGTTTCGGCGGTGGCGGCTTTGGTGGCGGTGGCTTTAATGCAGAGGATATTTTCAGTCAGTTTGGCGATATTTTTGGCGGTGCCTTTGGTGGCGGAAGTCGGGGCGGACAACGCCAGCGTCGTGGTTCAGACCTACGTTATGTGATGACACTGGATCTGGAAGAAGCGATTAAAGGGGTGAAAAAAACCATTACCTTTTCGGCACCTGCACCCTGTGATGTCTGTGACGGTAAAGGCGCAAAAAATGCCAGTGATGTAGAAACTTGTAGAACCTGTCATGGTACGGGTCAAATCCGTATGCAACAGGGCTTTTTTGCAGTACAGCAAACCTGTAGTACCTGTCGTGGTACAGGAAAAACCATTAAGAATCCATGTAATAGCTGTCATGGTAGCGGCATTAAAGATCGTCAGCAAACACTGGAAGTCACTATTCCTGCAGGTGTGGACAATGGCGATCGGGTGCGCTTGTCTGGTAAAGGTGAAGCTGTTACAGGCGGACAGGCTGGCGATTTATATGTCGAAGTTGTAGTGCGTGAACATCCGATTTTCCAGCGTGATGGTGCTGATCTGTATATGGATGTGCCAGTGAGTATTGCCGATGTTGCACTGGGCAAGGAAATTGAAATTCCGACACTGGACAGCCGAGTTAGTTTAAAAATTCCGGAAGGGACTCAAACTGGTAAGTTATTCCGTTTACGTGGTAAGGGAGTAAAACCGGTGCGCAGTACCATGGTGGGCGATTTACTATGTCGTATTGTGGTGGAAACCCCAACCAACCTGACCGAGCGTCAGCGTGAATTGCTGAAAGAATTGCAAGCCACTTTGGGTGAAAGCAATCAACATAGTGATTCCAAAAAGAAAAAAGGTTTTTTTGATAAAGTCTCTGACTTATTTGATTAAGCCTATATCTGAATGAATGCCTGCCTGATGCAGGCATTTTTTATATAAAATCTTCTGAATTCGCTGAGTTTTGCTATAGTAGATGGCAAATTTTATTTAACCTTATTTTGAGGTCATTATGACAACTTCACCACGTATAGGTATTTTGGGTGCGGGCGGACGTATGGGTCGCACTTTAATTCAGGCTGTTCAACAAGCTGGATACACTTTGGCCGCGGCGGTAGAACGTCCGGAAAGTAGTCTGGTCGGTGCAGATGCGGGTGAACTTGCAGGCATTGGTACGCTTGGGGTAACTGTTGTAGCCACCCTTGAAGAAGCCTTGCCACACTGTGATGTGGTGATTGACTTTACTGCCCCTATTGCCACAGAAGCACATTTAAAAGCATGTTGTGCGGCTAAAGTTGCTATGGTCATTGGCACAACCGGATTAAACGATGCACAAAAAGCATTACTGCAAGATACTGCCGCGGAAATTCCAGTGGTCTACGCTGCCAATTATTCTGTGGGCGTAAATGTTTCAATTAAGCTACTCGAACTTGCTGCAAAAGCTTTTGGTGATAGTGTTGATATCGAAATTGTAGAAGCGCATCATCGCCATAAAGTCGATGCACCTTCGGGCACGGCGCTAATGATGGGTGAGGCGGTTGCACATACTTTGGGACGTGATTTAAAAGAAGTTGCAGTGTATGGCCGTGAAGGCATCACAGGGCCGCGTGATCGTCAAACCATTGGTTTTGAAACCATTCGTGGTGGTGATATTGTCGGTGAACATACAGTGATGTTTATTGGTGAAGGCGAACGTCTGGAAGTTAAACATACTGCAACCAGTCGTATGAATTTCGCTGGTGGTGCGGTACGTGCAGCGGCATGGGTTTCTGACAAGGCATCAGGTCGTTACGATATGCTGGATGTGTTGAATTTAAAATAATCCGGTGTTAGCCGACAAGGGTTTGAAGACAGTTGAATTTGCATTATGTATTTATAAATTGTCAACAGACCCTGTGAAATACATTGTATAGAATAGAGCAGGTTATAACGTTGGTGCGTTATAGTTGAAGAAAAAATAGTAATAGATAGCGCTCAGGGTATTATTGCCCAATTCAAATGGAAATGTTGATGTTAAAACGATTAAAACAGATCACATGGATAGTGTTGGCATCAACAATGTTGATGGGAAATGTTGCACATGCTGCAACACAGGAAAAATTATCAATCAATAAAAACGGCATCAAGGTCTGGACCTATCAGGTTGAGAATAATCCAGTGATGCGATATCGGGCGGAAACCATTGTGAATACCACACTGGAAAATGCAGTGGGCTTAATCTTAGATACCGAAAAGGGCAAAAAATGGATTCCTTATGTCAGTGATCTCAGTGTCATTGAACGCAATGATACAACCGGAAAATTTATTGTCTATATGCGTCTGGATTTCCCTTTTCCATTGAGTGATCGTGATCTTGTGGTGGAGGGTAAATTAAGTAAACTCAGTGGTGGAAAAATTGTCTTTAAGAATAAATCCATTACAGATTCGCGTGTGCCAATACACACCAATATTGTGCGTATTCAACAATATGAAGGGGATTGGGTGTTTCAAAAACTAGGCGCACAGCAGGTCAAAGTAACGACTTCGGGTTTTGCTGATCCGGCTGGTGCTATCCCTTTATCTTTTGTCAATAATTTTGTCCAGCAACAGCCTTATCAAATGCTGCAAAGAATGAAGCAGCAAGTAAAACAAAGTAATTATACGACGAAGGACATTCCGGAAGTTTTGCATTAAATCTAGTTTAATTCACCTTGCTGGATTGAAGGCTTGAAAATTATTTGTATAAAAAGCATTAAGCTTAATGCATCTCAGGGCAACTACTGATAGCATGAGACAATATTTTCTTTAATTTAATAAATATCATGTATCTTATTGATTTCATTTTGCATGTGGATCAACATCTGGTTGAATTTGTGACCAATTATGGCACCTGGATTTATGTCATTCTATTTCTGGTGATCTTTGTCGAAACTGGTCTGGTGGTGATGCCATTTTTACCGGGGGACAGCCTTTTGTTTGCCGCAGGTGCATTGGCAGCAACGGGAGCAATGAATCCCTGGATATTGATTCTATTGCTGTTTGTGGCTGCTGTACTGGGTGATACGCTGAATTATCATATCGGTAAATATGTTGGACCGCGCGTATTTGAAATAGAGTCACGCTGGATCAATAAGGAATATTTGTATAAAACCCAAGCCTTCTTTGCAAAGCATGGCGGCAAGACCATTATTTTTGCCCGTTTTATTCCCTTTGCCCGTACTTTCGCACCCTTTGTTGCCGGTGTTAGCCATATGCATTATCGCTATTTTTTAAGCTATAACATTATTGGCGCGCTATGCTGGGTATGTTCTTTTATTTTACTTGGTTATTTATTTGGCAATATTCCAGCCATTAAAGATAATTTTACCTATGTGATTTTTGCCATTATTTTGATTAGTGTGCTGCCGGCTTTGATTGCATTTGTACGTGAACGATTATTCAAGAAAAAAGCCTAGACTCAAATATTGAACTGCTATGAATATTGCTGTTTAATTAACGTGAATTAGGAATAAGATGAGTAGAAGTAATTAGTTTCGTAACAGCGTCCGCTGCTTGTTCGAGGTCAGCAAATTATCTGCAAAATAATGTTTTTCCAATTAATTTATTTTTTGGTGGTATTTGACCGAGTTTGCAGCGGACAAATGGTTTTGCCTACTTTTCCCGAAAGCCTTGCGAGGCAATGCCTCTCAGGTCGAACCTGAACAAGATTGAAATATATTTCAATCGCAGTGCAAGACGAAGTGAGTTGATCCTGAAATATGCCTAATTTTGTAAGACTCCGTCGTGATTCTTTCATTAAAATTAATTTTATGTATACAAAACAAAGATTTTTATCCAGAACTGAGGTTAATTAAACTTTTCTAATTTGAATTGCATTACGACGTTTTCTGACGAGGATGCTGAATCGGGCAATTCTTAAAGTTTGCCGCTTGTTCAATTGCATCCTGTTGCCCGAATAATCTGCCGATTTCCGTCCGTTTGCTGTCACTGGATTGTCCCATATTGACCGATACACTTGGACCAAAACCCCATCCGCCACGACCCCAGCCACCGCCTAAACCAATACCCAAGCCCACACCAGTGCGTTTTGCCGGTTCTACACCTTGCTGTAAATATTGATTGATTCTGGCATATTCAGCATGTAATTGAGCGCAGTCCAAGCCTTGATATTGTGTAGGTGATACATAAGTAGGTTTAATATTTCCGGTTGCACAGCCTGTCGCTACAACTGCTGTAGCAAGCATTAAACACATCAGAGAAGTTTTCATTGGATGCCTTCAATTTCATTAAATAATTGACGATAGGTTTGGCTGAGTTTGTGATCTGCTGCCAAATGAATCAAGGGTAAATTTTTAATATGTGATTCTTTCATAATCACCGATGGCGGTAGCATGGTCGCAAAAACTGGCAGTTGATCTTGACGCAATTGCGTAACAATTTCGCGTGGCAGTTTTGCCTGAGACTGAAATTGATTGACGATAACGCCTTCCACACTTAACTGATCGTTATGATCCTGACGAGTTTCTACCACATTTTCTAATAAAGTGAGTAAAGCACGATGAGAAAATACATCACAGTCAAAAGGAATTAACACCCGATCGGCAGCGATTAACGCAGACAATGTAAAGAAGTTAAATGCCGGTGGGGTATCAATATAAATCCGGTCAAAATGAGCATCGAGTTTTTTAATGGCATCTCTTAATTTATAAATTTTATGTTTGGATTCCAGCACATGTTCTAATGCGCCCAATTCGGCATGGGCAGGAATGACTGAAAGATTTGCAAAAGGACTTTGATGAATGACCGCTTCCAGTCCTTTGGGTTTACTGCTAAGCAATGAACCAATTGCCGAACCAATCAGGCCTTTTGCCTGTGTATTACCGACGACTTCTTCAAAAAAATTATAAATATTGGGATTAAAAGTCGGTAGGGTTTGGCTACTTTCATTTGAACCACCCAGAATATACTGGCTGGAATTCGATTGTGGATCCAGATCAATGACCAGCGTGCGATAACCCTGTACTGCACTGATGGCAGCAAGATTGACAGTGATGCTGGATTTACCAACACCACCTTTCTGATTAAAGACCACACGTGTAATCATTGATTTCTCCTTGTTTTAATGACTATAGGGTGATAATGATCGGGTTTATCCAAACTGTGGCTTGAGTAAAATGAGCCCAAAGATGGCAAAATAAGCAGTAATGGCAATGACTAGGCCAGCTTGTCTTTGTATCAATAAAATATCAGGACGACGTTTAAAGGCTTTTGCTGAAGCGGATAACACCACTATAAACAAAATGATTTTGGCATAAAACCATGCTTCAACCTGAAAATTAATCTTCCATAATAACCATAAACCCGATAACACCAGAATACTATAACTCAAGTGTTGTAAAGCGACGAAAATCTTGTTAGACGTAGTACGTTTTTCTTGCCAGCGGCTTTGAATTAAAATCGGGAATGTGCGTAACAGCAAAAGAGTAAATGCCATATATGCTACGATGATGTGAACAAATTTAAAAATGTCTGTATCCATCATTGATCCCAGATTTAAGAGTTTTCAGTTTTTGGTGCATGGGCACATGCCGGACTGTCTGGACGTTCACCTGTCCATTCTTGTGGGGTATAGGCATGAATTGCCAGCGCATGGATTTTTGCCGGGGCCAATAAATCGCCCACCAGCGCATATACTTTTTGATGGCGTTTGACCAAACCTAAACCTTCAAATACTGGGCTGACCACAGTCACTTTAAAATGACTTTCCTTACCGGGGAAATATCCGCCATGTCCGGAAGATTCATTTAAAATTTCCAGATATTCGGCAGATAAAGGCTGGAGTAATTGTTCGAGTTGAGCTTGTAAAGACATCATCTGGCCTGCTTAAAAAATAGCTTTCATTGCAGTGTAGCATAGCGGAATAAAAAGTGACAAAAGCCTATGGTCTAGTGCAAAGTAGAGTTATGCTTTCACCTCACGAAGCACAGTACTAACTGAATAACGACAATATATCGAAATACCTTCTATAAATTTTACTAATTGCATGGGATCAAAATGTGCGACAACCATATAGCATGCATCTCCCATAATCTTATAAAACTCATCAATCTGATCAAATTTTTGAACAATGGATTCTATTTCAGCAAAATAATGGTCATTTAAAAATAATTGTATAAATTGTTTGTGTTGATACTGAATTTTGACAGTGTAGCTCTGAATAATATTTTGATCGATCAGATGATTGATCCTTACGCCAACTGCCTGACCCGTGCGATGAACTTTTTCACCAATTTCCTTATGGGATTGTCGGCAATCCTGTTGGAGTAATTCGATAATTTTTAAATCAATATCGTCAATACGATCATTTATTTTCACAGTGAAAGAAATTTCTTAACAAGGCTTTCATGAAATTGTATGTTGCGGTGAAATTTAAGTCTACCTTATAGACGAGATTTTAACCGTAGGATAAGTCAATGAAACAGGCATTATTAATTATTGATGTACAAAATGATTATTTTAAAGCAGGCGATATGGAATTGGTAGAACCGGAACAGGCTTTAATGCAGATTAACCAGTTGGAAGATCATTTTTTAAAACAAAGTCTACCGATTATTTATGTCCAGCATATTGCAGCAAGTGATGCGCCATTTTTTAGGGAAAACAGTAACGGTGTACAATTGCATCAGGATTTAAGATATACAACAGATGCCATTTTGGTTGCAAAAAAATATCCAAATAGTTTTTATCAAACCCGCTTGCAACAGATTCTTCTGGAACAAGGGATTGAGCAACTGGTGATTGTCGGCATGATGACACATATGTGTATTGATTCAACCACACGGGCAGCGAAAGAATTGGGTTATCAACCTATTTTAATTAGCGATGCAACAGCGACCAGAACTTTGCAGTTTGATGGACAAACTGTTGCAGCACATCAGGTGCAGCTTGCATATTTAAGTGCATTGTCAAACTTTGCGGATATACAAACTACACATGACTATTTATATTCGTAAACCTTCTAGCGTTTGGCCTGCTGATAAAGCGGCATCACTTTGGGAATCAGTGATTGCAGGTTCTGAATACGATTGGCTGGATTAGGATGCGTACTTAAAAATTGTGGGGAACCGGATTGATTCGCTGCCATCATTTTTTGCCATAAAGTCACTGCTGCCTGTGGGTTATAGCCGGCACGGGCCATCAGCTCTAGCCCCAAAACATCGGCTTCGGTTTCCTGAGTTCTGCTGTTGGGTAGACTTACCCCAACCTGACTTACCAGCCCTGCCAATTGCGTCTGTCCTTCCGTCATTCCTGTAGCCGCAGCCAGAATACCTAAACCTGCTTGTTGAGCGTAAGCACGAGAAACATTTTCACGACCATGTTCACGTAATGCATGTGCCATCTCATGTCCCATGATTGCAGCGATTTCATCATCACTTAAATTTAAACGATCAATAATCCCCGTATAGAACATGATCTTGCCCCCAGGCGCACAAAAGGCATTTAATTCATTACTTTTAATTAAATTAACTTCCCATTTCCATGTGGCTGCTTCCGGACGAAGAACTTTGGCCTGTGGAATCAGGCGGTTGGCAATTGTTTGTAACCGTGCATATTGGGCGCTATTGGTATTTAATGCACCTTGCGATTTGGCTTGCGTCAGAAGTTGGGCATAACTTTGTGCCGAAAGGCTGTTTACTTCGGCATCTGAAACAATCAAAAACTGTTTGCGATCCACACCTGTTGTACTGGTTAATGTCGTGCTGGAACACCCTGCTGTAAATGCCAAAGCAGCAGCTAAAATCGTGGCAGTAAAAAATTTCATTGTCACTCCATTTTAAAAAATTTTAATATTGTTGATGTCATGTATTCTACGGGTTTAGGAGATAAATTTCCGTATAAAAATTGCATATCCATCTTGCTTAAAATTGAAATATGCTGATAATTTCGGCAATTAATCAAGTAATTGAGAAAAATTTCTTGACCTAATTTTGGAATACGTTATTATGTGCGGCATGCGGGAATAGCTCAGTTGGTAGAGCACAACCTTGCCAAGGTTGGGGTCGCGAGTTCGAGTCTCGTTTCCCGCTCCAAATTCTTAAAAGCCTCAATCAAATGATTGGGGCTTTTTTTATTATATTTTCAATTGCTTAAAGAGTTAAAAATAAACCGTTTTAATCATTTAAAGACTTCAGAAAAGTCAAGCCCTTTCCAGTTGATGGGAAAAAAGTGACCAAAAGTGACCAAAAAAAGACTAAAAGTGCCAAGGCACTTTTTATTTAGGAATTCTATTTAGGACTTTCTGTTGATTCTTTTGTATTAGAATCGGTTTCTGTTTTATAAATCAAAATATCACCTACATCGACTTTTAATAAAGCACAAATTTTTTCGAGTGTTTCAAAATCAATCCTTGTTGATTGACCATTATAAAGTTTATGTAAGGTCGTTTTACTCATTCCCGTGGCACGGACTAAATCCGATACTTTCATTCTTCGTTCTGCTAAAAGAACCGGCAAATTACAAACAATCACAAAATTACCTCCTTTATGGTAAAAATAACTTGCTTTGAGATAAAATTATGCTAATATCACCTTAAGGGTAGTTTTTACCTTTATTGTGATAAATTTTATAAGGAAGCAGTTTTATGAGTCTAACATATCTTACAACCAAAGAACTATCGGATCGAATCCATTATAACGAGCGAACTATTCGAAATCAGTTAAAAGATTCCGTTCTTATCGAAGGTGTGCATTACATTCGCCCTTTTGGCGGGCGGAAAATTTTATATATTTGGGAGCGTATTGAAGAAGATATGACGAAGCCTCTGTTAGCAAATCTTAGTTCTTTATGTTTGCAATAGGAGAGCAATGCTATGGGAAATATTACTACAAGATATGGCAATCTCTATGTGGATTTTCGATATCTAAATAAACGTTGTCGAGAGGTGACATCTTTAAAAGATAATCAAACTAATCGTAAAAAGTTAGGAAAAATTTTGGAGCGTATAGAAGCTGAAATTTTATTGGGCATATTTGATTACGCAAAATACTTTCCAAAGAGTAAACAGCTTAAAGAAATACAGTCGATAAAAAATCAGCAGTTGGTAGTTGAAACGAAAACACCTACTTTTGAAACCTTTTATCAAATTTGGTTACTTGAAAAAGAGGTTGAATGGCGTCCAAGTTATAAGGAAAAAATAAATATTGTTATGACAAAATATCTGAAACCAGTATTTGGTCATGTTGTATTAATGAAGATTAATAAAGAAAGCATTCTTGCTTTTCGTGCTTCCCTCGCCAAAGTTGAGCACGGAAAAAAACAAAAATGCCTATTACCATCAAGGATCAATCAAATCATGACAGTACTACGTATGATACTCAATGAAGCTGCTGAAAGATACAGTTTTGAATCGCCCTTTAAAAATATTAAGAACCTTAAAGAACCTAAAGCAGAAGTGATGCCATTTACTTTAGTGGAGGTACATAAAATTCTTATGACAGTTCGAGAGGATTTTAAACCTTATTACACTGTCCGCTTTTTTACAGGATTGCGTACCAGTGAAATAGACGGTCTAAAATGGAAAAATGTGAATTTTGAACGTCGTGAAATTTATATAAAAGAAGCTCTTGTGAATGGGATTCTAGGACCAACAAAAACCGATGGTTCTAATCGTACAATTCAGATGAGTCCAAAAGTCTACGAGGCTCTCCTTACACAGAAACAACTTACTTATAAACGTTCAGATTTTGTTTTCTGCAATCGTACTGGTGAGGCATTAGATTATAGGCTGGTTAATCGTAGAGTCTGGCATCCGTTATTACGACATTTAGGACTTGAATCTAGAAGAGCGTATCAAAGTCGCCACACAGCAGCCACTTTATGGTTATCAGCAGGAGAGAATCCTGAATGGATTGCGAGACAATTAGGTCATTCTACAACTGAAATGTTATTTCGTGTTTATAGTCGTTATGTACCAAATATGACTCGACGTGATGGCAGTGCTTTTGAAGCAATGCTAGATAAATTAAAAACAATGGAGGAGATGTGATGAGTAGTTCTATTCTAGCAAAATCTTTTTATTGTGATGTCGTTGTGAGTCGTTTGGCTGACCAGATGGCGAGAGAGCTTATATCTGAATTTTATATTGCCCCTTTAAATAATCTTGCATTTCTATTGGATAGCACATCTTTTATGAATGATCATCAAGTATTAAGAGTATGGAGTCAAAGGATGATTGATATCTATAAACATGAATATGTAATTGATGATTTGAAAGCATTTATTCGCTATCAATTTATGAACTTAGTTAATTTGATTTGAAAAATAACATGGCTAAAATGTGAATTTTAGCCATGGTTAGTTTTTATTTTTACAGACAAGCCCCATTTGAAATGTTATTTTTTAGTTTTTGAGGCATAAAATGAAAATAATAGATATTTATGAGGCAACGGTGCATTTGTCTGAATTGCTTGATCAAAACCAGCCTTTTATCATTATAAAAGAAGGTAAGCCTGTTGCACAGGTTTTACCCTATTCCCAAAAAACATCGCAACGTATTGGGTTTATGCCAATCAATATTCCACAAGACTTCGACAGTATGCATCAAGATGAAATTTTAGCCTTGTTTAATAAAATAGATAAGTGAATAATATTAAATATGAATTTAATATTATTCATCAACTAAAATGTTATTTTTATAATCAAAAGAATACCAAATATAGGATTAAATTTATTTTTCAATGGTAGCTTTCTAAGATTTGTAGTTTGATATACTTTTTCGGTAAGCATCCAGTGAACTACCCTATTGCTAAAGATTCAATGCCCCGATAGTATCCACTAACAACTAAGTGGACACCTATTTATGGATTTACAGACAATTATAGACAGCGGTAAGTATCCGCTAAACACACCTTATCAAGCGCTCCTATAAGCCTTAATTTAGTCCCCACTTATTTTTAAGTGGGGACTAAATTTATGACGACTCATAACCAGATATCCACTATATCTGCCACCAGAAAAAGAAGAATATACAGTGCTGAATTTAAACATCGTGTCGTTCAAGCCTGCCAATAACCTGATACCTCTATTGCTTCGGTCGCTTTACAGTATGGCCTGAACGCAAATCTCGTATCTAAATGGATCCGCCTTATGGAGGTTGAACAAGCGGTTCAGCCATTAAAATTGTCCAAACCTGCATTTATTGCCTTACCTTATCCTGAAACATTAGATCCTGTGTCTACAGACAAACTCACTATTGGAATTAGTTTAGGTCATTCGAATACAGAAATCAGCCTATAATGGTAAGCATCTGAATTGTCTGCGCTTGCAAAATTACTCAAGGCACTTGCCATATGATCCGTATCGATGAAATTTGGCTCGCTACCCAGCCGATGGATATGCGTGCAGGTATGGATACGACCATGGCTCAGGTGCTGAGAGCCTTTGGTTACATCAAACCGCATTGTGCTTATCTGTTCTGTAATAAACGTGGCCATCGTATGAAAGTACTGGTACATGATAGATTGGGTATCTGGCTATGTGCCCGGCGGCTGGAACAGGGTAAACTTCACTGGGCGCACATCCATCAGGGTGATACGATAGGCATCAGCTCGGAGAATTACAAGCACTGATTCAGGGTTTACCTTGGCAGCGGATCGGACGACAGCAGGTGGTCGACACCCTCTAAACGAAGCAACTGAATTCCACCATCCTCCAAACTGCCTATACCATCTATAACCTGATCTCAGGCATACTGTGGTCATGAATACACTGCCTAATTTAAGCCAACTGACCCATGAACAATTGCTGGAATTCACCAGACAATTGGCAATGCAGCATTAGCAACTCACAGAAGATAAACGGCATCTTGAATCATCTAATCAGATACTTGAACAAGAAAATAAATACCTCGATGCTTTAAACCAACAATATAAACATGAGATTGATTTATTTAAGCGACATAAATTCGCCCAGAAGAATGAGCATTTAACTGCCAAACAAATTAGTTTATTAGATGAAGCGGTTGAGGAAGATATTGCAGCAGTTGATCTGGAACTGGAGCAACGAAATGCAGATAAATCCGATGCATCAACACACAAGCCTACAGTCAATAAACCAAAACGTCGACCGCTGCCAGATCATCTACCTACCATTCGTATAGAGCATGAACCCACCTCAATAGTATGCACTTGTGGTTGCCAACTACGTCGTATCGGTGAAGATGTCAGTGAGAAACTGACCTTTAAACCCGCACAGTTTATGAAAGAGCAACATGTGAGAGGCAAATGGGTGTGTAATCAGTGTGACACCATCAAGCAGGAACCGATGCCTGCTTATGTCATTGATAAAGGCATTGCGAGCCCTGAGCTACTAAGTCATGTAATGGTTTCTAAATAGCGGATCATTTGCCATTATACCGTCAGCGTCTAATCTATCAGCGTGTCGGGGTTGATCTTGCTCGCTCAACTCTCTCCCTTACGAAGCGATGCTTCTCAGATTGGTCAGTGTGGTGTGCAATTAGAACCTTTAGCCCAAGCACTGAAACAGATTGTATTACAGCAACATGTCATTCATGCAGATGAAACGCCAGTGACGGTGATGCAAATTGGTGAGAAGAAACCCAAGAAAGGTTATGTCTGGGCATATGCCACCACACAGTACAATTCGGTTCAGGCAGTTGTGTATGACTTTCAACCTGAGCTGCGACTAAAGCAGCGCAAGACAGGACAACATCCTCAAGATTTCCTTAAAGGCTGGCAAGGTCAATTGGTCTGTGATGATTACAGTGGTTATAAGGCACAGTTCAAAAACAACGCCATTAAGAGGAATTCCAGACTGTACAGCAGAACAACGACGACAGCGAAGGCAACAGGACAGTGAGCCGATCATGCAGCAACTGTATGAGTGGCTGAAGGAACATCATCTCAAAGTACCACCGAGTTCGCCTACAGCAAAGTAAGCATCTGCTGAACCCTACTTGAGTTTAAGTGGGATTCAGCGGATGCTTACGTTGAATCATCTCAAAAATTTATTGTACCGTGATTCCCATAATTTATAACCTTAGTAGAGCATTAGTTAATTTCATTGAGTAAAAATATTTGTAGGAAAGCTAAGACGGGAGTCCAAGTACGTTGGTTTTCCCATTATTCTTAATGACCAAGCGTGCCACCATAGTCTCTTTAGCAAAATCATAAGCAATGATTTCTGGATGATGTAAATCTATAGCTTGTCCTATGAAAACACAGGCTGCATTTGAAGCACATACTAATAAGTGAACTCTTTTAGCACCGTACTTATCTTTTAAATCATGTAATAATTGTTGTAAACGGGCACAGAATTTTTTTCCACTTTCAGGATTAGGAATAGCTCCATTACCTAAATATTCTGGTAATGCTGTTATTTCTATAATACTAGCTCCTATAGTTTTATTAAGTTGCTCAGCCTGTTTCTTGATTGGTTCAGCTATTGCTGTGAAGTTGATACAAATTACTATATCTTCACCTTGGGTAAGAGAACCAAGACCTTCAATTTTATAAAATGAATCAATTACATTTTCATGTGGCCATAACCAACTACTGCTATCTCGATAGCGTAGCATAGGGGTAAACTCATTTTTATTGCCTAATAGACTTCCTAAGCCTATTAGAGCTGGCATAGGTCCGAATGCAAAGAGTGCAGCTTTATGACCTTCTCGTTTAGTTCCTTGAAGGATTTGATCAGCTTCCTCTTGGATGAGTTCAATTAAATCTTCATTAAATTTTTCAGGTTTTTTTCTATAGGGTGTGTTGCTATCGGTTAAACAACGCTCTTGACCTTTAATTCTTGCTTTGAGTAACGATAGACTGGATGCGATATCTTTTAATTGTGGATTAGAAACAAACTGTCCATTTACAGGCCATAGTATTGTATATACAGGAACTGCTTCAAAAGAAAGTCCATTCAGAAGGCTTTCTGTTAGATCACAGAATTCCTTTCTCATTAGTGCCAGAGTTGTAGCTGGGTAATCTGCTGCTGCAACTTTGTCAATCAGGCGATGGTGTTTATCGCAGAGTAGTAAAACATTGTTTGGTTCATTGGAGAGTGCTTCGGATAGATATGGTATGCCTCGTTCACCACCTTCAGCAGATGCAACGTTATGTGCTAAATAAGAGAAATTTCCTCCGTTTCCCGTTAAGAAATCATACTGTAATGGTTCACCACAACCGAGAAACATGCATCGACCATGACTATCACTCCATACTTTATCTTTCGTAGCTTTGTTAAAGTCTTTCCCTCGACCAAGCTTATTCGTATGGCTAAAATAGGATGTAAGGAAATCAAGCACTTGTTGACTATTATTGAGATGTGTTGATATTGCATCACACGCATCCCAAATAGTTTTTAAACTTTCTATATTTTCGATATCTTCTTTGCTTAAAGTATTACCTTGCCAAAAACGTAAATCAATTGGTTGATTAGTTTCGTTTATAGTATCTATACATTTCCCATATTCTTTTATATCTAGATTTAGGCGAAGCGTTCCGCAAAGAAAAGTATCTTTAAATAGGAGAATAATGAGATTTTTTCTGCTCTCATCGCTAAGTAATCCAATTTTATTCCATGTAATAAACTTTTTAATATCAGAAATATATGATAGGACTTTTTCTAATTCCTCAAATGGTATATCCATTGCCTGATTAAAAATTTTTGTATCTACAGAGGTCATATTAAATATCCTAATTTTCAATAAGCAGAGAACGATCAATAAATTTATCATTCATGTGTATGGCAATTTTTATTTGCTCTAATCCAATGATGATAAAAAATAAATTTCTATCAGGATTACGTTTCAAACATCTTTGCCAATCTTCATAATCTATATGTGATGGAATTGGAATAGCTTGAGGATGGCTATGCCAAGTTCCTAAATAAATTGAGGTTCCATTGGAGTCCAAATATGCTTTATCAACTATTTGTTGATGTCTCGGATCTTTCATTGTGAAGCTATATTTTGTTCTAATGTCCTTAGACATTGGTACAGTTACACTCTCAATGCAGTAATGATTACTAGCAAAATCTTTAGTACCAATTAGTATTCCACAAGCTTCCTTATCATTATGATTCATTTGACGAAATTTGAGCCATAGATCATAGACTGATTTCGAAATAGATAAATCTAAATCATTGAAAGAAAAGTGAAAATATTCATCATCCATTACAAATATCACATCCTGAATTTAAAAGAGGTAATACTTCAAGTGGTTTTGTGAATGCTTGATAACGATCAGTGAGTTCGAAGCCATTGTTGATAACATCTGTAGGGCTTCCTTTCCAACTCACTTTAGATGATTGGGTGATTTCGCCTAATAAGAACTTAGAGGCTAAGCCAGATGCAATTAGAGCAGTTTGGATTGCTGTTAGATTACTATAGGGTAGAAAAGCATTACCACAGCCAGCCATATTTTTTGTTAAGCTTTGATCTGATTTTAAGAAGTTAAGGTTAGATACCAGACCTCTGGAAAAGTCTAAAGAATTTACATATGCACATCTCAAACACCCTAAACTGTCAGGAATATCTAGGGTTGCATGTCCACCGATACCATATCCTTCAACCCATGTATTAATTACTGCTGTTTCAATTTCATTTTTGATGCAGAAATCATGAAAAATACGTTCTTGGCTAGGTGAGCCAACTGCAATAATGACGAGATCAAAACTATTGAGGAGACTCTCATCTCTTAAATTTAATAATCCACAGAATTTTTGATCTGTATCAAGCCATGGATATTTATTTTGTAATTCTATTATTAAGCCAAAGATTTTCGGCCAATTTACATAGCTTGTTGGTAAACTATGTCGATATAAATTATCAAGTGAGAGTGAATCAGGATCAACAAGCGTTAAATGGCCAATACCCGTTGAAGCGAGTTGATTTGCAATCTGGCTCCCAACGCTACCACATCCTACAAGTAAAACTTTCTTATTTTGTAGTGATATATCTGCACCGCTACGAGGAATAATTCGTTCTTTATTAAACAGGCGAATATCCATCGCTTTAATATCCCAAAACTCTAAATTTTTGGTATTTAGCGGAAAATTCTTTTTACCTTTAATGTCTTTTTTGAGTACGAAGTGCAGACCAAACCATGTTTTTCCTGAATCGGTTACAGCATTAAAAATAATCCAGAAAGAATGATCTCTAGATTGGCCAAAAGTATGAGTGAGTTTGTCACGTATTGATGGGTCAATGAAATCTAATATTTTTATATACCAATCACTTAAATCACTCTTTCTCCATGGGGCAGGAATCAAACTTTGAAGAGGAACTATACAACCTATACCTGTTGGAATACCTCGCCCTTTGATTTGATTATTGATTAAAGAGTAATTTGAATTCTGGTTATAATCTTTTGGGACTCCAAAATGATAAGAGTCTAGGCCATATTTATCATTTTTCTTTTTAGGTGGAAAGACATCTATCAGCTCAAAATTACCAGCATCGGATAGGCAAAGAAAATTGGCGTATTCCTGCTCTCGAATTTGATACCATCCTGCTAAAAACTCACGTAATAATTCTTTTTCATTCCACTCTTGATCAGATAGGCATTGATTTAATAGTGTTATATGTCGGTTTAATGATTCCTCAAATGCGAGTTCAGGTACTTCGTAATTGATAGAAACAGAATCAGGAACATTTACACAAATAGAAGCAACCCCCCATTTATCGAATGAGAGGGTATGTGCCAATCGTGGAAATGCTTCGGGCTTTTCGAGAACAAAAGACGGTATTTCTTTGAGTTCATCAACTTTAATGTGAATGAGGGAGACTTCATAACCTGAAATTTCACATTCAACTTTAATGGCTGGCAATAAACAAAACTCTATTGCGGATACAGCGTATCCGCAAGTAGTTAAGTGTTGAATAATAGGTTGATAGTTCATGCGCCTTGAGATGTCCCTACAGCTCCAGAAGTTGCAAATACTGCCTTACGTGTAGCAGAAGCATTATTTGTGCCCTCTGGGAAATCATCACCGAATAGACCAATAAGGAGCGAACATTGTTTAGATTCATCAGTTTCATCAATAACTGTTTGAAGTGATGAGTTTAGATTAGAGAGTCTATTTCTAAATCTTGTACCAGTATTCAAACTACTCCCATGAAAGATGTCCCGATATGGCGAAACTGGAAGACTAACTTGAACTTTCCATTGGTCATCTGGATAAGTAATAAAATATCCAGACCAATTTAAAATGGAATTTACAGTATTTTTCAAGGCAATTAAGTCATTTGGACAACCTTCTGAATCAATACTAGGTGTAAAGTGCTGTTTAATCATGATGGTCAAGCCGATTGAGTAAATCTTTCGGTTTACATCGTGGCTAAACTTAAGATTTCTCCATCGTTTTAGATATCTAACCAATCTACGGAATTGATATAGCTTTTGGGTTGCATATTCTCCAAAAGCTGATGAATCATTTACCCAATTGATTAACTCTCTCGGAGCTGAGTCAGACCACACCTTATTTTCAGCATTTGAATCTTTTTTCCCCACTGCTAATTGATAACTTCCCCAAGAAGTTTTTCTGTAAATAGGGATGTCGATATGTAAATCTTGAGATTGGTAATCCGCAGTAACACAAGGTTTTTTGATTTTTGCATTGCGGAAGCCTCGGTTCTCTAGAATATCAAGAACTACCTTTTTTGCTTCTACAGGATCTGTGGGTGCCTGATTATGATCAATGACAATTGCACGATCAATATCAAAATCTTTATATTTTTCCTTTATAGCGGTGAAAGTAGCTAATGAACCTTGAACAAAATCATCAATAACAGGATAGCCTTTTTCCTTAAATTTTGTTTTGATTACACTAGTAATACTGTCATCTTTCTCTCGTGCCTCCTTATACGCATCGTCTTGACGTGTAAGTTGGATTTTTTGATTAAACGTATTAAATTTGCTTTGAAGACTCATATGTGTTCTCTAAAAAATATGTCAATAAAATACCTGGCCTTTCTTGAAAAACTAGGTAGAGAACAATTACTTATACGTTATAAAAGACTCTTGAATGGAGGGGAGCTTTAGAGAAATCCCATGAATTCTAAGAACCAGTCTTTTCTAAACGTTTTGGAAATTTATAAAGACCACCTTTAGGATGATAAATACGTTTTCCATTTCGAATAATGAATCATGTATAGGCGTATTCAATACCATAAGTATTTGTAGACATAGATCTACTCCTTTATTGGGCACGGTAAAGTGAGTGCAATAAAGGAGTAGACTAGAGAGAACATTGCTATTTGGAGGGCTTTTGCGTTAGAATCAAGACACCACATCTTGAGACTCTAACGTGAAAGACCTTTAGCTTTGCTATAGTCTTTGGTCCAGAATTGCAGGGGCATATGCCCAAATCTGCCTTTCTCACGTTTTCGTAGCCGACCTTAGGGTCGGCTAAATTATTTAAGAAACCATCGTTATTTTCTCCAAGGCTTCCATATCTGCTTTATAAAGCTGACAAAAATCTTCAGGGTATAGATTGAACATTAATGGTAAGTCATTAAGAATTTGTTCTTTGTTTTTTTGGCAAAATTCAAACATTAATTGAGCAAATCGATTTGGGCATTCTCGTTCAAGTGGATATGGTTCCACTTTTCTATACCCATACATACTCATTTGACGCCAAAGTGTTGCTGACTGACGATCACTAATATCCCCTATATGTTTAGCCTTAACAATTAAAGCTGCCATAGAGACTTTCCAAGCTAATTTATTTGTCGCATAGGTTTTTAAGTTTGTTGTGCGTAGTTGTCCCTTGATTGCTTCGGTAGGAACTAAGAATTCGGCTGCAAATTCATTTGCTTCATCTTCCATATCTATAGATGGTGCAAATTTATGAAGTACTAGATGCCCCAATTCATGGGCTAATGTGAAGCGAATTCGGTCATTAGGCTGATTTTTATTTAAGAAAATACATGGAGGGCAATTCTGAGTTTGTAGAGATACACCATCAATATGATCTTCTGCAAAGTCACAATAAAAGATATAAACACCAGACTGCTCAATTATTTCTGTTAAATTCTCTATAGGATTTAATCCCAGACCCCATTTCTTACGTAAGTTTTGAGCAGCTTCGCTCGCAGTGCTAACATTTATATGAATTTGATAACTAGGTAATGGTAATTTTTCATCTAATTGAGAAAAAATATTTAGTGTTTCTAAGTTAGCTGCTTTTATTGTCATTTCAGCATTAATTTGGCTTAGAACTTTAGCTGTTGTCGTAGCTTTTTTTCTGTATGCGTGAAGGCTAATTGGAGAAACTTTAAAGTGATCAAGCAGAGTAAAAAAACGTTCTGGAAAATTTAGTGCTTTAGCAAGTTGCTGTTTAGTTTCTTCGGAGGGTTTTAAGTCACCTTTCTCAATCTTTGATAAAGCTGCTTGAGTAATATTTTTCATATTTTGGACGAGTTCGGTCTGACTCATGCCTCTTAGGTCACGAGCGATTTTTAACATGTCAGGGTTAAAAGTACTCATATATCCTCCATGAATCAAAAAATCTTCTGATTCAGGAAGAAGATAGAAGAAAATGTGATGAATGTCAAACGTTAGCTGTCATTTTTTCGTGAAAATATAACTAATTTTAAAATGTAATCTATATGTTGTTATCTTCCAAATATAAAAGTAATGTTTTAATACTATATATAGATATTTTTATGAAATATTTTATATTTCTAGAGTTCTTTTATAGTTAAAGATCCCCCCAAAAACAGCTCCCGTGTCACCACATCTTGTTTTGGATTTAAAGCTAATAAATTTGTCTTAATAGTTGGAATAGCCTGTGTGGTTACAGCCTGTTTTTTCTCTGCCCAGAAATTATCCCAAAAGATTTTTTGAGTACTTTCTCCAGTACATAGCATCGGTGTTGCGACATGGTAAGTAAATTATTCATGAACGTAATGAGGAGATTTCTTGATTCGTTCCAAGCGTACCTGTTCTGGCAACTTACCAAATTGTGGACGATGTAAAGTGGTACAGGCGGTGAATATTCTACTTATAAAGTCCCAAACTCAACACAGTGTTATAAGCAGAATTCATTAATTGACCAAAACCATTCAGGTGTTTGATCAACCGATAGGCTACTGGTTGACTAATTCCCAGATTTTCCCAGATATGAAGTAGTGAGTTCTCTACAATATCAGCAATAAAACGCCCGAGACTTGCTTGAGATGTTTCCATTCCCTTAAAAATCTCACCTTTCTTCGTTAATTGAAATTTTTCACTTGATTTATACGTAAGCCACACAGGACGTATGATTCTAGTCAAAAAGTGGAAATGGAATCCTCTTAAAAAGATTAAAATTTAACCATTTAATAGATTATTTGTATTTTTTTGTAAATTTAATTTTAATCATAAATTTTTAAAGATTTTAATAAAACCCAAAAAGCCTATGTGATATATGGTTTAGAGACATATATTATATACTATACTTTTTTTATGAGTAAATTATAATGCAGTTTGAAAATATTAAAAAGCTCTGTTATATATTAATAAATATTAAATAAGTCTATGATTGTAAATATGCGAGCTAAGCGTAACTATCATCCAGTTGAAAACTTTTTAAGTACATATCCACCTAAAGGGTATAGTATATACGTTCATCCAACATATTATTTATTTTATTTATGTTTTGAAGAATTATTACATGCTATGGTTTATAATCCATTTGACATAACGTGTAATAATTTTGAAACAATTAGTTTGTATTTAGATTTATCAATAGATTTTAAAAATACAGTATATATTTGCGGTGATTTTTTTATAATTAATAGTGTATTGCATAATAAGAGAGAGTTAAAGATTAGAATATTTGAATATAATGTAAATAATGAATGTAAATTTATAAAAAAATGCCAAAAGGAAATACATGATTTAATTTGTTACAGGAAGTACGACTTTAATAAACTTAATTTTAAAAGACTTTTATATTTGTTAAATGAAAGTCAAAATAATATTTCAAATTATGGAAGCCGGAGCTCTTTTTTTACAATTACTCAACTCTCTAAAGATTTCGGATTGACACGAAATCAGATGAATTATTTTATTAAACAATACAATAAAGAGCAAGTTAACAAAAAATACAATCAATCAGATATTTTATTCGAAAAATATTTTTCTCAAATTACTGAAACAGAATTCTGGAGTTAAATGATGAGCGATAATCAAGTAAAATTAAGTCATTTTGTTAAAAATCTTTTTCTAAATGAAGACGAAATACATAGACAAGAATATATTGACTACATTTATTATCTTATAAGTCAGACAGATATTTTTAATATTGATCTTCAAGAGTTAAATAATATTGACTATGATATTGATGAAATTAAAGAAAATTATCAAAAAGTTCCAGTCATAAATTTTAATCATAGTAATTGTAAAATTTCAGATCTAACAGTTACAGCTTATTTAGATTCTGTAGTACAGATTCATCAAAAAGAATATAATAATCAAATTTCTAAGTTAGCTTTAATATTTGCAATTATTAATATTAAAATTGCAATAGTGCTTATCTCAATTAGAAAAAAAGAAAGTAAAACAACAGATAAAAATTTGATTGAACATCGCAATACAATTAAATCATTGTTTAACCGATTCAGGATTGCACAAAAACTGATAAAATCACCAGAAATGTCTAACCATGAAGATTATAAATGGTTTTGGAACACTCTCAAAAGTATAACATCCAAAGAAAATATTACATTAGAATTTTTTTTAGAACAGCTAAAAGAGGTTCAAAACAATGAAGATTTGGAGATTAGTAAGAAAAAATTATTAGATGATATTCGCATTAGTTATCAATATTTTACAGATTTAAAGCCTAAAATTTTAAAGGGATCTACTGCTCAAAAACTTTATCGTCTTGAAAAATATAATTTGGATTATGCAACTGATGTACAGTGTGTTCTAGAATATGAATCTAATGCAAAGCCAAAACTAGAACTCGAACGGATTCATGATGAAAATAAAAATCAAAGTTTTACTTTTGATAGTCAAAAAATTTCTGCTCTTTCAACCGGATCTGTTACTGTACAAAATTATGTTTCTAATGTTGCAGTTCAACATATACAACGTTTGCAGCATATACATCAATGCAGTCGTTTATATCCCGATCAGCACAGTTTAAAAGCTTTATTTGACGAATGCTACAATGATTTCAGTACATCAGCACCAGATTCAAAGCAGCGCAAAACTGTAGCGATATTATTATTGAGTATGCTAACTCAAGTTGATCCAGAAGAATGGTTAAATTTACAATATGCACGTAAAACCCCAAAAATTGGAATGAAGCGTGCGATTCAACTAAAAAATAAACGCCAAAAAATAATTTATGAGCAGGATCGATTTTGGTTAAGTACTGAATTTCAAATTTTTCAAAATGATAGTTTTGAATATCCTCAGGGTTTACTCAATCAAACAAACCGTTTTCTTTTGCCGCTGGTAAAAGATTTCATCATCGTTTTTGAGCAAGAACCCCAGATTGATAAATCAGATTTATACGCTAAATTATCTGAGTATCGAAAAAAATTAAAAATCCCTCGTTTATCACTCCAACGTCTGAAATCACTTTTACATTTTCAGTTGTATCAACAGACAGGTAATAAACAAATTGCGGATATTTTAATGGGAATTGATAGCAATCATTCCTCTTCATTATCTTATTGTCACCATACAAAGCCATTACTTCATCAACGATACTTAGAAACTTTATCAGCACTTTCATCAAAATTAGTCAAGATTTTACATATAGCTGAAGTGGATATGAATTTTGGAAGCAGAAAAGCACCTGTGCAACAACAGGTTATTAAAGTCTTTGCAATATTACGACAGGATGTTATGCGAGCGTGTGAAGAAAATAAAGATTATCTTGAGATTTTTAATTTGTATAGTATTTGGCTATGGCATATTTTATTACTTTTTACTGCTGCACGCCCAGTCGGTGAGTTTCCAGGCTTTCTTAAACATTTTGATTTAGATCATAATTTATTATGGATATCGGATAAAGAAATTGCTGGTCGGCAAGGTGATGGCCGTATCATTCCTTTATGCCCATTTATTGTAGAACAGATTCAATATTATTTAGTCTTTTTAAAAAACTTTCAAAAAATATATGGCATGAGAAATCACGAATTACATCGACATATACAAAAAATATTGAATAATGAAATGACACTATTAACAGTCTGGTCGGAAAAAGAATTTGTAGCACTAAGTCCGAAACATATCTATCAATTTGTTCCAGTTCTTAAAAAATTGGGTGATAACTGGTTAAGACATACGACACGTGCTTATCTGACGAATAAATTAGATGAAACATTGATACTTGCTTTATTTGGACATGAGTTATCGCAGCAAGAATTCGCACATCCGTATTCTAGTTTATCACTGTGTGATTATAAAACTGACGTAATGACAAGCCTTGAAAAAATGAAGGAATATTTTGAAATTATAGGAATTAAAATTTATGCCTAATACAAAAAAGAAATCTATATTGCTTGGTTATCATCGTCGTCAAGACATCCAAAAGAAAAAAACTGAAAAAAATGTCAGTTTAATTCGTGAATATCTTTATGACATTTTAAGCGATGAATTTCTTGCTCAATCTATTGCGTCTAATAAAGATCTGGAGCAAATTTATATAGATATTTATGAAAAAATAGATCAACTTGCAACCTCAAATAAAATTTTACGTATTGCGTATAAAGCTTTTATTAAAAGGATTCAGCAATTTAATGTAAAATATAACAAAAAATTACCTTTACCGAGTCGCTCCGTATCTGAAATTAAACGTTCATCTTTAGTTTATAATTCAGATTGGTTTGAGTTTGGGAAAAAAGTTTGTGATTTAGCCAATTTACAAATAGAGTATTGGAAAACAGAAACTTCTTTCACTTTTGATGACATCATAGCAAACATTTTACTCAGTGCTGTTTTATATTCTGGGTTAAATCAACGTTATAGTCTGGATGCTCTACTCCATCATTTAAGGCAACCAAGCCCTACAAAAAGTATTTTCGATGGTACAAATATTATTTTTTTAGAAGTTGTTTCTCCACACTATGGTGATATTTATATAAAAAAAGAAATAGATACAAAAAATAAGGAAGAAATTTATATAAAAAAATCTAGAAATTTTGTGCCTGATTATATTACACAATTATGGTTAGTTAGATTTTATTTATATCAACAAGAGAATCAGGAAATGACTTGTTATATTAACGAGGATGAAACAGCCTGGCAATATATTGAAAAATTCTTAATAAAGTTAAATGGCAGGCACAGTGGAATTCTAACCTATACACAGTTATTAAGGGCAGCGAGTTACCACTGGCAGCAATTAAAAGGTGTGAAAATTTCAGCTGCTATGGTACAGATATTACAGGAAGAAATACTCAGCTGTGGTTTGTCATTGCAGTCTTTTGATGATTTTTATCGACCACAAATTGATCCGGATATCGAACAAAAACTTCTGAAGAAGGTAGATATATCTACTGAAAAAAAATTCAGTAATCCATCTGTAATTTCATCATCTCATAATCAATTTAAGGATATACATAAATTTTTATTAAATTTAATTCGTACAAAAACAAAAGATGTTCCAGACAAGCTAATAGCTGATCTTTTAGAGAATCATAATGAATATCATACTGCAATTATACGTCTGATGATGTGGTTGATTGCATTGTATAAAAAACCTGCAAGAGAAATGTTGGAATTATTAAATAGATTTGATATTGAACCATCAAGTTGGGATGAATTTATTCGTCCTCAAAACACTTTGCGTCATAGTTCTATTTATACATATTATAGTAAAGTAGCTGAACCATTTTTAGTACATGCATATGATAGTTTTCAATCGGATGAATTAGATCAGGAAGAACAGGATTTTAATGACCGGCTTTTTAGTGTATATCAACTTTTTCTTGATCATACAAAAAAATCGGAAGATCAAAAATATAAAATTCTTAAGCGTTTCCATTGGTTTCAGCGAGTTTTTTTTAAAGCGCCACCATTTAGGGTTGAAACGATTAAAGGTGCAGCTCGACCACGACCACAATATTTATCGGCCCAATTGTTTGCCTTGACTTTACGTTATTTGAAAATTTATTTACAAGAAAATGCTTATGCAAGCGTTGAAATTAATATTTTATTTCAGATATATACGATTGCATATCGTACAGGTATGCGAATCAACGAAATTTTAGGATTAAGAATTAAAGATATTGAAGGAAATCCTGCTAGCTCAATTTGGATTAGACCATACTCATCTAAAAAGAAAGAAGATCATCAACTTAAAACAGATAGTTCTGAACGCTGTATTCCATGTCATATTTTGTTGGATGATAATGAGCTAGAAAATTTCCAGAAATATGTACTGTTACAACGTGAAATATATGATGAAAAGAATTATTTATTTAAAGATCAAGATACCCATAAAAAGTTAAAACATCATCAAGTTACCAGACCATTTCTCGATGTACTTTCGATGCTTGTACCGCATCATAATTATTCGTTTCATTCATTACGGCATAGTACTGTAAATAATTTAAGTTTGATTTTAAATTGTACAGAAGATTCAGATGTATTAAAACTTACACATTATGACTTAAAACACATACAACGAATACGTACTCAGTTGCTGCCTCCAGGTTTACGTCAGGATATCTGGTTATATATTTCGCATCTGATGGGACATATAGATTCATATGAAACATTTAAATCATATTTTCATTTTGGGTATATTTTAGGAGGATACCAACTATTACAATATGATCCTGAATTTGAAGTAAAAGTTATTGCTAAAATTCTTGGTTATTCTGAAAGTGAATGTAGAATTTTAACATTAAACCACTATACAAAAAGAACTCATATTTCACTTTCGCAACTGAGCCAATTTTTCACCAGTGTAATTTCACCTCAAGCTACAGTTGAAGATATAGATCCTTTAACAGTATTTATTGAGAAAACACAAAATCAGTCTGATACTCCACCTCTTGATCCTTCGAGATTCTTTGCAGGGACATCGTCGTCCGGTATTCCTTTTTTAAGTTTTCATAAATTACTTAAAAAATCTGAGTGTTGTTATGAACAATCGGATCAATTGGAAGAAATGGCAAAGCAATTTTGTATTCCGAAAGATCAACTCAAGTACTGGATTAAAAATGCAATGAGTATTGCTGCAATTTGTAATAATAAAGGTCGATCTCGGCTAATACAAAATAATTCCAAGAATTTATTTGCACCATTTCCAATTAATACTGATGAGGATATTGAAATTGCAAAGTATTTCTTTAAAAAGTTAAATGAGGTCAACCCGGAAAATTATGAACCTCTGTCGGACTTTAAATGGCTTTCAATTTTTATTGAGCGTGTCAATACAAGTCATACTGGTCTGATATTTTCGGAAAAACAGCTACCCTTAGCTGAATTATTTTTATCTCAATGTATGCATTTTTTTCCACAAAAATATTGGCGACTTCGGGCGATAAATATGACAGCACAATTTGAAAAGTTTAAATATTTAAAAACTATTAAGGTTCTACCGATTGAGAAAGGTATGGAGAAAAATTTTAGATTGGAACTTTATTCAGACAACAATAAGCGGGCATTAGGTGCTTTTAAATTTTGTTTACATATAGCATTAATAGGGAGGCCCTATTGGTTGAATAGTTTATTGTAAAACCATGCATGCACTAGGATAGACTTGTATTTTCTCCATAAAATTCCTCACATTCGATATAGTAAATGTGAGGAATCATCATTAATCAAAAGAAAACTTAACGCCTACTTGACCGTGATAACCGCTGTCATGATCAGAAATAGCAGCAGCATTACCAAAGAATGTCCATTTTTTTGATGGAGTGATATAGTTGGCAGAGATACCATACGTAACGTAATCTTTATCAAAACTTGGCGGTGCATACGCAACTGAAACAGTTGAATCAAGATTTGATGCAATGGTTACATTTGATAAATGACGATCAAAGACTTTGGAATATTCAACGAAGCCACCTAAGTTTAGACCGTCAGAGACTTGGCCAGATACATGTAGACCAGCGTGGGCACTAAATTCTGCCGCATCAGAATCACTGACGGATAATCCAGTTTCAGTATTTTCTTTCAGGGAATCCAAATCTACCTTGTTATAAGACAATGCAGCATAGGGAGTTAAATCAAATCGGCCACTTAAAAAATTATGTCCGAATTCAGCATAAGAACTAAATACAGATGCATCCGCTTTAGTATTCGTGCGAGTTAAAGATGCTCCATTTGAAATATTACGCTCAAACTCAACATCACCCAAACCATAATAAGCAAGACCCGTCAAATATGAATCGCCGAGATTATATTTCGCATATACGCCTAGTCCAGTAAGATCGGTAGTGGCTTTATTGCTGTTTAAACTGTACTTAGACTCATCGGAAAGTGTGGAAACATACCCACCCATTACAGTATTCGGTGTTAAGGCAAAGTCAGCACCAACACTTGCGGAATACACATCGGAATCAACTGAATCCCAGCCAGCAGCCCCATTTTTTGTACTCAATGCGGTATATTCGGCCCATACACCAGAACCTGTGCTTGAAACATTATTAACATGGCGAGCAACCACACCTGTTGAAATACTTTGGTTTTTCAACAATACAGACGGTGTTTCCGCAAAAATTGAACCTGAGTTACTATTCAATACTGCTTGAACATCATCCGCAGCACTAATACTTTGCAAAGATGCGGCATAGTTGATCAAACTGGAATCTGTATTTCCAGATAAATATTGCTCATTTGCTTTTGCCAACAATTGATCTGTTAGGGAACTGGAGGCAGCCGATACACCACCCTGGATTGTTCCAGCCGTAGCAGAGGAAACCAAGTCAACATTCGCATATACATTGGCACTATCATAACTCACACCATTTACTTTGAGAAAAGCACTATTGGTATAAACATTGGCAAATGTACCTGTTAAGCCTTGTACTGCATTTAAAACCGTATGCTCACCTGTTGCCACATATTTGGCAGCAGTTGCAGTGACATTTAGGGAACCATCAATATTGGCCTTGCCTGTAACAGAAACACCATTGCCGACCTTATAAGTTAAAGTGGCATCACTTGACTGCGTATAATCCCCTTTAATAGTCAACGTCCCTTCATCTGTAGAGACATTACCCTTATTGGTTACAGAACCAACTGTGCCATTACCACCTAGCAATGTCCCACCATTGTTTACTGTAAAGTTGGATTGTGATGTACTGCCAGAGATTTTTAAGACCCCACCATTAACACTTGTATCACCTGTATAAGTATTTGTACCTGTTAGAACCAAACGACCATCACCATTTTTAGTCAGTCCAGCATCCCCAGAAATATCATTAGAGAACACACCAACTAGACCACTTGTAACATTGGCATCAAAAGTATTTCCAAATTCGGTACTAAATTTGCCTACGCCATTTACTGCCTTATCAGTATTCAGATAGCCCCAACCATAGGTTTCATTGTAAAGCCCATTATTTTGACTGCCATCGTCCATATAGTCAGCAGTGGTTAAAATGGCTTGGCGAACTTGATCAGCAGTCATCCATGAATAGTTGGCCCATACTAAAGCAGCAGTTCCAGTTACCTGTGGTGCAGCCCCAGAAGTTCCATAGAATGAGTATAGCCCTGTATCATAAGCAGAATTGGCATAAGGAGAATTCACATAATCGGCAGATAAGCACCAACGAGCAGCATTACCACAAGCATTAGAACCAACATTACTGTCAGACGCATCTTTATACAGACCAGTATGTGCTTCATTTAAACCCGCAACAGCTAACCAGCCTTTTTCTAGGCTTGTTTCAATAGCAGGCATCAACGATTCAGAAGATGGTTGTGATTTTACCAAATTACCAGTCGAAAACACCATTAATCCGCCATTTGCCACAACATCTTTGGCTAAAGTATAAACTTCGTCATAATTGCCAAGTTCCCAGTATCCACCTTGTGAAATGTTAAATAAGTTTACGCCATAATTTTGGTTAAAATATTTGATTGCTTCAAAAGTAGTGGTTGTATAACTATCCCCAGCAGCAGTATATGTCGTTTGAGCTGCATAGATGTCAGCTACATCACTAGCTACACCAGCAGTTGACCCATTTGTTGTGTTTCCTGCCAAAATTGTGGCAACAAAAGTACCATGTTTGCCAGATGAAATATCTTGAACGCTATCAGGCTGACCATTTAGGCTGGTAACAGACACTTTACCTGTTTTCTCATCATAGGTGAATTTTGTTACATCACTCACTTTTCCAGTTAAGTTTTCCGCACCAGATGCAACGCCACTGTCAATCACACCAATTTTAACTTTACTTACAGTGGTATTTTTATCTACCACCGCAGGTTCTTTTTCAGTTGGAGTCGTTGGCTCAGTTGGAGTTGTTGGTTCGGTTGGAGTCGTAGGATTGGTTGGGAGAGGAGTGGTTTCAACAGAGTTTTTTGTAGAAGAACTACCTCCACCACCACAACCTATCATTAAAGAACTTATCACCATACTTAATACTGTAGGCAAAAGGATTTTATTCATCATTTATTCGTTACCCCATAGAATGAATTCTAGATTTAAAAAGAATTTAATTTTCAAAAAGCTAAGTGATGCAAATTAATTATTCGTTAATTAATGCATTTAATCGTGCACTCCATATACTTGCTTCCCGATCTCCACGTACAATAAAACGTGCTTCAGGGTATTCAGGACTAGCGAGATGAACCACGATATGAATAAAAAGAGTTTGTATTTTCGAACCTGCATAGCTATTATCTTGATTTCTATACTGCGTAGTTTCTTGCATGGTAGATTGATGCCAAGAACGAACGTCTGAAAAGTCACAAATCAGTGCTTTAGAATTGGTAGAACCTAAAAAAGCAATTTTCTTTTGCTCAGTATCGATTACAATTCCAATCCCAGAATAATTATTGTTAAAACCTAGTTTTTTGAGTGCTTGCTCATATTGCTGCATGTTACTTTTGATAAAACCGATCCCAAATTTGATACAGATTTTTTGATAAAATGCGACTGCGCCTAAAACAGGAATTCCCAATAAAAATAGGGTTGCGAAAAAACTTTTAAAAAACGAACCGCTACCCCCTGAATCAAGTATTCCAAGTATAAATGCAATAATCACCACCCCAATAAATGCTTTTTTATACATCGACTTAAAAGTCTTTATTTTAGGTATTTCTAATTCAATCAGTTTTACAGACATATTTTTCACCCTTATATATCACATATCTATTTATCCGTAGTTTGAATTTATAGATTTAGTGATTATTTGTATGTTCTAACAAATACTTGGTATATCAACAATTAATATAAAAAGATTAACTAAATTAGTTCCTAATCTTATGAATCTATAAAATGCTGAGAAATTTAATATTGAAGAAACGGAGATGAAAAATTATTGGGCGTAATATAGCGTGCATAACATAACTCCTATATGCGAATAGAAGTTCTACCAAATCACTGTCAAATGATGGTGGCAGAACGAAAGGGGGTTGACAGACTGGGCATATAGGAACCAGCACGCACGAAGCGTCCCCCTCCCGTTCTACCGCAAAGGGGGACGAGAAGGTTTCGCACACAATACACACTGAGGAAGTATGAATTTGGTACGCTATACGCGACGGTCTGTCAAAACCGACTGGCAATGTAGGCCAGCTTGGTAATATTAATTTTATTCAAGATTTTAGTCAATTTAGTTTTTCTTTAAGGTATATAAAAAATATCTGCCAAGGTCAATAATTGCAAAATAATGGGTAAAATGACTATCCATTACTGTTCGTATCAAACCAGACATTCATATTCCTTAGACCATCAAAAATAGTCACATAGCTAATTTCGTCGATACCAAACGATTCATACTTACACCACGTTCGGCGGCTTCCTATGCTAGTTTTTGATGAATTATTGATGGAACACGAACAGCAAAACGACCACTATACATTTTTTATCTGAAAAAAGTGCAGTAGGTAATTTTTTATTATTAATGATCATATCCACTACAACTTCTGCAACTAGATCAACAATACCTGAAAATGTTTTTGACTGAACAGCATCAAACCAAGATAAGAATCAGTTGAGCATATTGTTTTTTAATACTCTAAATTCTTGCTCAGAGTACCTTTCCAATATGGTTGAATTAGCACAAAATCCCAATTTAATTTCTTTAAAATATTTTTTGATAGATATCATTTTTTCTGATTTAATCTAATGCAATATTTAAACTTACTGTACGCAGAAAAGAAATCGGTGAAACCAAATGACCGAATTGTTCAGGTTTTTGTAAAACTCGAAAATAAGTTTTATGTACAACTTCCATCGCGATACGTCGATTCTTCAGTTTTGAAGAAATATGATCGACAAGTTCATCATAATAATATAAGAAATCATCTGTTTATGAAGTTAACAACTCTGACATGTGTCATACTTATTAAAAAATAAATAATAATCATTATTTTTTAATTTAGAATTTTATGCAATGGTGCGTATTAAGATTCTACAATGTTATATAAATTTTTGGGTTTTCACAAATTTTTTCATTTTTCAAAGTAGCCTTAATTATATAAAAAGGCTACCTTTTGAGATAATCTCAATCTTTACTTAATGGCAACTTAAAAATAATAATTCACACGGAATAAATAGTTACGAGGTGTGCCAGGCATAGAACTCGAACGCCAGTATTCTTTATTCGTTAAATTATTTATAGCAAAAGTTGCTCCCCACTTATCATCTTTATAACCAAATGCGGTATCTAAACGTGTCCAACCATCTCTCTTTGTAGTATTTGCAGTATCTGTATAATAAGAACCAACATAGGTCGCACCAATTTCACCATAAATTTTATCTGTGGCTAGATAACGAAGGAATAGATTACCTGTATGCTTAGATGATCCACTAAATTGTTTACCTTCATTTGCAGGCGTAGCTTTATCTTCTTTAATTTTGGCATCTTTATAGCCGTATCCACCACGAATGTAAAAATCATCAAAGACCTTACCTGTAAAGCTTAATTCTATACCTTTAGATTGATGTTTTCCTGCAACTGTCCAGTTGTAAGGATCATTTTCAGCATCAGGACGATAGCGAATATTATGTTTGCTAATATCAAATAATGATAAATATGTAGTAAATTGCTGATTAAACCAGTCACTTTTCATCCCAATTTCATATTGATCATTATATTGCGGATCAGTATTCATGATATCTAAATTTTGGCTTGCACTGACTACACTAACACCAGAGTTTCCACCAAATGGTGCAAAACTACGGCTAAATGAGGCATAAAAACTATGATCCTCAACAGGTTGCCAGACAATACCTGCGTTCGGATTGACACGATCATCTTTGACAGTCCGCTTATAATTGGCATTTGAAGCATCTAATAATTTATTGGTCGTTGAATACTCCATATCATCATAACGCACACCGAGCATAACTTTGACTTCGGGCACGATAGAGATCAAATCCTGCATAAAAATGCCATAAGAAGTTGCTTCATTATAGTTATGTGTTGTGATGACATGTCCTTGACCACGATTACTAAAACGATCACCAGTTAATGGGTTTACAAAACCATAAATAGTTGAACCATCAGCATTCACATTCGATAATAACGGCTCACGTTGCTCATAAGAATAATCTATACCTGTGATGAGCTGATGTTTTAAAAAGCCAGTATTGAAATTACCTTCTAATTCTAAAGATCCTGCACGAGTACTATTTTCTGTTTGCTGCCAATAATAAGTTTGTCGTATATAACCTTCATAACAACCTTGCTTTGCTGCAGTTGTTGTGCCATTAGGATTAGGTTCAACCGTAGACGTACATAAACTTCCACCATAAAAATGATCAAAATTTTGATATGCTGAACGATCGCTTGCAGCAAAATGAATTTTCCAATTATCATTGAAATCATATTTTAAATCAGTACGAAAAACTTGTAATTGATCATAAATATAATCATCTTTTTGTGCATAGCCCATTTTAATTGAAGTACCATCAGGCATATTTTCAAAAGAAGGGCCACGATCGGGTACACGATTAATTTTGTCGTAAGTATATTGTGTTGTCCAAGTCAAGGTTTGATCATCATTACGATACGTAATACTTGGGGAAATCATTTCAGTTTTTGTGCCAATTCCTTTACGGAAACTATTCGTATCCCCATATTCTCCAGTCAAGCGAACTGCCCAATTATCATTAATTGTATTATTGAAATCAAATACTTCACCAATGTTATTATATGATCCTATATAAGCACCAATAGAACTTTTAGAATCAAAATTTGCAAATTTTGTGACCATATTAATTACACCTCCACCTCCACCGCGACCATACAATACAGATGCTGGACCTTTTAAAATCTCTATACGTTCAACATTTGCAGTACTACGGCGAACTTGTCCACTTTCTCGGTTACCATCTCGGTAAATATCACCTGTATCTGCACTAAACCCTCGGATTGAAATACCATCACCACGTGTATCATAAGATGTATCAATTCCGGGTGTACCTTGTAGCATTACGCTTAAATCATTTGCACCATAAATCTTATATTTTGATACATCAATCGTATCAATGGTTTGAGGAATATCCTTTTTATCTAAACCGTTACGTGTAACATTTGCTTGTTTATAATCTACGTAGGTTTTGATTGGATCACCATCATCCATTGCTTCAATAACAATAGTTGGTAAAACCACAGTATGTGTTGAATTATTTTTGGTTATATTTACGCTTGTTTCTTCTGCAAATATATTTTGCATTGAAATTGCAGCAATTGCTAAAGTCAGACAATGATAAGATCGATTCAATTTAATGCCCCAGCGTATAAATGTAATTCTAAATATTAAACGATAATTACTATTATTAACGTATTCATATTAATTAAATCTATTTTTTAGATTAAATTGTAGTCAAAATTTTGTCTTCGATAACTTGGATAAAAGAAATAATGGTAGATTTGATATACTCCCACCACTTTCGCTTAGCAATAGGAATCATAGCCATCGTATGAGTTTATAAGAAAGATGAAAATGATTTTGATGATGTGGCTTTACAATAGATATTGATGATATTATAAATGGAAGTATAGAATCACGTTTGACGATGTATTTTTGAAAAAAAAACCTATCTTTATCACAATTTTAACAGTCTTACTGCTATTCCAAAGTGTATGGAATATTGCAGCGGCATTCTGTGTGCATGAAAATACTGCTCAAATCGCCTCTACGCAACATTTTGGACACCATCAGGTCATGACACATTGTTCACAGGAAAAAACGTCTGTGAATAGCAATGATACGATGTCTGGAAATGTGAAGTCATTTTTCGCAAATGATCATCGCGATCATTTACCCTCGTACACGCATATTTTATTGATGCAAACCGATCAAACATTGGTTATACAGCACTTTTTTGAAGAGCAGAGCCGAACGAATATGTTTTGGCAAAATTTTTATCAATCGCCTGATTTAACAGGGCAAAACCCACCTCCTTTATTGTCCCCGCTATTGGTGGGGTAGCCAAAAAAATCCCACCACTTTCTAATTTTTAAAAAGGTGGGAATATAATGTTTAAAAAGAATGCCTTTGTGCATCGTTCGCGCAGTTTATCGCTCATGCTGCAAGCGAATATTATACTTGCAATGTCAGGGCTGGGCTTTTCTTCAGGGTTATGGGCAAATACATCTTTAAATTATCAACAAACGCTGGAAAAGGTGATTGCCTACCAACAGCAAGTTGATAGTTTTGCGACACAACAAGAGATTGCCAGTGCTCGGCTTAAGCAAAGTCAATTGTGGGCAAATCCTAGTGTATCAGTTACACAACAAGGTTTTGGTGGTAATCAGGATCGTGAACTTGAGATGCGTGTGAGTCAGCAACTCGATGTGTTTGGACAACGCCGTGCGTTAAAACAACTTGCACAGGTTGAAATGTCTCAGATTGAGATTGCCAAGACCTTATATGCAGCAGAAATTGCCCTTGCCGTTGAATATCTATGGTCACAAGTCGCATTGCAGCAAGAAGAGTTGAAGCTGAGTCAAAGCCAATTGACAACCAGTCAAACCACACTTGATGCGGCAAAATTACGTTATCAGGCAGGCAGTATCTCAAAATTAGACCAAGACCGTGTCCTCGTGATACATATTGAAAATCAACGGGCATTAAATATCGCTAAAAAACAATTGGCAAATTTATGGGGTGAAACGCAAAGCAATTTTGATCTGGATTTTGTACAAAAAAGTTGGCCATCGGATACTGGACAATTTGTACAAAATGCCCAAGCCAATAACATTTATTAACAAAGTCTGGCATTGCAGCAACAGCGTCAAGAGGCCCAAGCGCAATATTTAAAAGTTGCCAATCGTCCTAATCCGACCGTGTCTTTAGGTGTGGCACGTAGTCAAGCTTGGTGAACCTTGCTCAATCTGTGCCTGACGTAATCTTTGCAGAATATGGTTTAATTCGGTTTTATTCATGTTCATGTTTCCTTAAGCTTCAAGTAACTTTAATAATTGTTTTGCGGCTTCCTCTGAGCTGGCAGGGTTTTGATTAGTAATCAGGTGACCATCAACCAGCACAAAAGAATGCCAGTCTGTGCCTTTTTCATAATCCGCACCTTGTGCTTTAAACGTATCTTCAATCAAAAAATGTACTACCTGTGTGAGTTGTACAGCTTCTTCTTCACTGTTAGCAAAGCCAGTTACCTTTTTACCTTTCACGAATGCTTCGCCAGTAACTGATTTGACATTTTTGAGTACAGCGGGGGCATGGCAAACCAAGGCAATCGGTTTATGCTCGTGGTCAAATTGTTGAATCAGTTCAATGGACTGTTCATTATTTACCAAATCCCATAGTGGACCGTGACCACCAGGATAAAATACTGCATCAAAATCATCTGTTTGAACTTGGGTTAAAAGTTTGGTATTGGCTAAAAGATATTGTGCTTCGGAATCTTGACTAAAACGACGCGTTGAGTCAGTCTGGAAGTCGGGTTCATTGCTTTTAGGGTCTAAAGGTGGTTGACCGCCTTTGGGTGAAGCCAGCGTAATTTCAGCGCCTGCATCTTTAAACACATAATAAGGCGCAGCAAATTCTTCGAGCCAAAATCCAGTTTTTAAACCTGTATTACCAAGTTGAGCGTGAGAGGTTAGTACAATTAATATTTTCATCATCAATATCCTAGCGTTTTAAAATCAGTTTTCAGTTTTGCGATTTAACATAAATTCGGTTGCTTGAAGCGCTTGATACAAAGGCGTTTTATCTTTTTGTAATTTATAAAGCAGCGCAGCACCAAGCCACATTTGATATAAGACTTGTGCCACAGCGGCGGCATCTGCCTCAACATGAATCGAACCATCTTGTTCACCATGCTGAATCAGTAGCGCAATCTGTTCAATTAAATGCTTTACACCCGCATCCATAATGAGGCGCATATCTTCAGACAGATCAGCGACTTCTGCGGCCAATTTGACAATCAGGCAATGTTCTGCCCAACCGCCTTTAATCGCCTCATCTTCAATCCACATGTTGAAATAGCGTAAAATTTTGTGTTGGGCTGAATCAGTATTGTCCCAAAGCAAATTTAAACGCTGTTGATAATTGGCAATATAATGTTGTAACAATACACAGCCGAAAGCCTCTTTGGATTCAAAATAATGATAAAAAGAGCCTTTCGGGACGCCACAATTTTTCAAAATTTCCTGTAACCCCACGCCGGCAAAACCTTTGTGTAGTACCAATTCAAAACTGCTATCGAGTATATGCAGCCTTTTTTCTTCTGATTTTTTTTGCCTGTAACGTTGTCATCTTTTATCACCTTATAATTAATAAAGTAGACCGGTCGTCTATAGTGGTATGCAAATAAGCTTATCATGTCAATCACTTTAATTTACTCGATATACGATGGATTTTAATGATCGAAAAGTAGCAATGACTATTTTCTAAGCTTTAAGGTGTTTAGGTATTACAGTTATAAAAGACCTTAGGTAAAACATTAAGTTTTAATAATGACAATGGCTTTAACTGGCTACTTATTCACATTATGGACTGGTTTATAGCAACTAATTTCTTCATCTGCAAAATGGATTCGATATTTTGGGCGGTTTAACTCTGCTTTTCTTGATAGAAGGTTCCGATGACGAAATCCATCATATAGACTGGTTTAACAAAAAACGACTGCATAGTGCGATTGGATATGTGTCGCCATTTCAGTATGAATCGATGTATTATATTAAGATAAATCCGTTAGGTCAGGTAGCCTAACTTAAATAAACTGTCTCAGTTAAAGTCAGTACGGTTAATTTTATAAATTCACCTAATATAGTTTAATCATTTGAGGAAAATGATGAAAAATTGGACATTCTTACACCTATTTGTTGATGAAATGGGAATATCTCATGTTAATCATCACGCAACTCACGAATTGAATGCAACACATTTTGCTCCTCCAGCACCACCTATGCTAGTGTCAGAAACAATAGACACTCAATCTTTTATTATTATTGAACTGCCTGTCGGTTGGCAAGGTGGTTGGCACCCGAGCCCTAACAATCAATGGGTTATCTGTCTTTCTGGTAAAATGGGTTATCAAGCTGAAGATGGAACAGAATTTTTCTTAGATGCAGGTTCTTGCATTTTAACAACAGATACAAATGGGAATGGACACAATAGCTGGAATGCAGGGTCAACACCTATACAACTTGCAGTTATTCAACTCCCATCCCCAGATTAAAACTATTATCTAGCATTGGTTATTGCTGACCATGGGTTTTATGGAAATTATAATTACAACAGTTTAGGCTGAAGATAAAACAGTTGTATTGCGTCTAAACTGAGTTGGGACGTTGAAGAGGATTTATAACAAGGAAAATTAGTAGAATGTTTAAACAAATACAGTGATATTTTCTTTAAATTTATATCTAGCATTTGATGAATCTTATTTTTACCAAGACATAAAATTTTCTTAGATTTTTTAGTTGGTTACTTGCCTAGAAAAAGAATAACTAAGCTTATATCCATCGAGAATTGGGTTTATCGGCAGATTGACCAAGAAATGTGATCGAAACTATATGTTGTCATCATTCTAAATAAACTGTCGCCGATAAACCCAGTACGGTTCAGACTTATTTCGACCTATCATTAAGAATTTTATTGATCATTTTATTTTCAATAAAGATCATCTTCTGCCTCAAAGAGTTTCTAAATGATAGTGCGTAAGTCCTTTATATTAAAAAAATTAGAAACGATATAAATATCCCAGACCAATGACATATTGGCTAGTCCCATCATCTACAATGGGGCTATCTGTGATTGACTTGTCAAATAGCGTTGCGCCTGCATCGAGAAAAACACTGTGATGTGGCGAAATAACATAATCCATCCGCATCCCAACTTCTACACTACTTCCACTATCGCCTTTGTAGGCTGCACGATTTGCAGTTACTTCCGTTGATTTTACACCGTAGTAATAATCAACATATTTTTTGTCAAAGAATTCAACGCCTAATCGAGGTGTCAAACCAAACTGACCCATGGCAAAACGACGATCCACCAAAACTTTAGCACGAGACCCTTTACTATTACCCGATGCGTCTGATAATAATTCCGCTGATACATTGGCAATATCAGTTTTCCATTCAAGTGCACCACCCAACCATATACTCGATTTACGTTCGTCCATACCCATCAAATATGGAGAATCCTTGCTCTCATAGCCATCTCCTGAGTAGCGCGCCCGTGCTCGAAGAGAAAGAGACTCGTTTGTATAGAGTTTGACATCCAGTTTTGGTACAGAGACATTGATCCATTTGTTGTCATAATTTACTACTGGAAAAAACACATTATCGGTATCCATATCCTGATATACTTTTTGTACAACAACGCCACCCACACCTAAAGCTAATGTGGATTTTTTATCAGGATTTGAGCTTTCACTGGCAGAGTACGCATTGGACGTGCCAAAAATGAAAAGGCTACAGATCATGATTGCCCGTATTGGGAGATTTGCAATCATGGTATCTTGATTTACTTGATTCATATATTACCTCGGTAAAATGATTTACGATAATTAAAACTATTGAGCTTTATATGCTCTTAAAAACACATCTACTGCCCGATCAACAATGCCCTCTATTTCCTCATCATTTAAATCAGGTTTAATATTCAATAAACCTAGTTCCAGTACTTCCGATTCCAACAAACCTCGAAAATGTAAAGCCATAATTGAGGGATTCGCCCTGCGAAAATGACCTGCCTCAATTGCACTGGCATAATATTGCTCTACAAGTTTTAACGCCTTTACAGGACCCTGTTCGTAAAACATTTTTCCGATTTCAGGATTTGCCGATGCAGCAATCACCATTCTTGTTGCAGCAAAACGATTCGGTGTATGAAAAAATTTAAGAACATATTTCCCAAATTTTCTCAGCGTGATTTCAACATCCTGATCTGGATCTAATATAAACGTTGCATCAATGACTTCTTTGGGTAAATCGTTGGTGACGCTTACACCGATACTTTTATAAAGGAAAGTCATCACCTGATTTTCACGTTCAGCTGCTATTTTTGAAATGAGCTCAGAATACAGGGCATCTTTGGATTCAAAATAGCGATATAAGGTTGCTTTTGAGCTACCGGCTTTTGCGGCAATTTCATCCATTGATGCACCACCAAAACTTAATTCCTGAAAAACCTCCTTTGCCACCTTAAGGAAAAGGTCACGTTTAACATCACTTTTTTGTCGAGCCATCATACTTACCAATATTAAATATAATCCATAAATATCAAAACACTAATGCTTTTTTATCGATAATAATCTATCTGCATTCAGGTTTATTTTTTGGATTGATTTGTGTTAAAACAAAACTAAACGGTATCGTTTTAATTGTCAATATTTTTTACTAAAATTTTTTGCTGTCGGGTGAGTTAAGGGTAGGGGAGAATAAATAGTATGGCTCAAGTGGAGTAAAGATCTTCTGAGGATCCGTAACAGTGTTAATATTTATTGAGTAAAGAAAAGAGTTAAATTAATGAGATACTCAAAAGTAAATATAATAAAAGCCCTACTACTTGCGCCTTTACCATTACTGTTTCTTATAGCATTACTCTTTATCGTTGTAAATCGTGAATACAGCCTATATTCGATTTTCGTGGTTTTTGTAGGGCATGGTCTTGTTTACTTGGCTTATTGTATTTTGACTGTACCTTTCAGTTTTATATTCTCAATTCTTTTAAATCGTTATAGTGTTCTTAACTTGCTAAGCATCTGTATCAGCTCACTAGTTATTGCTACACCATTTTTTGTGCTTTTTGGATGGAGCCATACAGGCGAAATTTCGAGAGAATGGTGGAAGATGTATACCAATACATGGACTATTCTTATGGCTTTATTTCCTGGCTTATGTTATTGGCTATTTCTGATTAATCTAAAAGATAAAAAATCAAAAACTATTGATCGAACGATGGTCAGTCTTTAATTTTATTTTCATGAAATGAAATAGGTCAGATAACAGTTTTTTATTTTACAAATGATTCCACCATTGAAACTAACTTGCCTGAGAATTTACTTCAATCTTTGATGTTAATCAAATTATTGAAAAAATGCAGGACTTTTTTAGATTTGGACGAGTATAGCATGTTTAAATCCTGCATAAATCTTTTTTAATGGTTACCTTCAGACCTCATTTTTGGGATTGTGGATTTTTTTTCTACAATTTGACGCCTTTGACTGCATTTATTGATGCTGCACAATTCATTACACTGAGTTTCAACTTACTTAGAAGGTGAAAGATTATGCCAGTTGTAAATATCCAAATGTTTGATGGTCGCGATGAAGCAAAATCTGCGATTGCCAAGGAAGTGACTGATTCGATTGCCAAACATGCCAATATAGATCCAAAGTATATTTATGTGATTTTTAATGATGTTTCGGTAGATAATTGGGCAATATCCGGAGAATTATTCTCTGATACCCTGAAGAAACAAGGTTAACATTGCGAAGAGTAGGTGCAAAGCTCATCTACTTTTTTACTCATGATATTACCCTGTGAATGATTGGATAGTGGTGGAATGATGAATAAAGTGCATATACTTTTATTGAGTATGTTTTTGGCAAGCACTAGCTCGGCTATTTTTGCCAGAAATGCTGTTGATGTATTGGCACAGGATTATGCATTTCCAAATAAGATAAATGGTTTTCCAGAGAAATTATCCGATTTTAAAGGATTAGAAATTAAAAAATTCAAGACCAGTGATCAGGTGAATATAGCCTATTGGGAAGCAGGAAAAGGTACGCCACTTGTTTTTATACCGGGATGGTCTGCAAATGGCGCAGAATTTATTAATATTATCTATTTATTGAGTAAACATTATCATGTGTATGTGATAGATCCTAGAAATCAGGGATTATCTGACCAAGTTGATTATGGCTCAAGAATCTCTAGATTGAGTATGGATTTGAAAGAATTTCTGGATCATAACAAACTGGAAAAAGCAAATCTGATTGGCTGGTCTATGGGCGCATCAATCATTTGGGGGTATATTGATCTTTTCGGCACGGACAAGATCAATAAATTAGCATTTATTGATGAACCGGTGTCTATATATGCTCATGCAGATTGGACTGAGGAGCGACGTTTAAATCTCGGTGCAATGACAACATCGCCAGAGCGCATGATTGCTGCGTTTACCAAAAATGAACCAACCAATCAACTCGTCGTGGATATGAATGTATTTGTTCGATACCAAGTCAATGATTCTCTCTATTTCCAGAATTCTGAAGAATTTGCACAAACAGTCATTCAGAATTCACCAGAGAAAATGTCGGCAGTATTATTTGATCATGCAACTAATAACTGGGAAGATGTGATTAAATATAAAATAAATGTACCAACGGCTATTTTTACTGGTATATATAGTAACAATGTGCAGAGTCAAAAATGGATGAATTCCATGATTAAGCATTCAAAATTATTTATATATGATGATGAGCATGCGGATCATTTCCTCGCATTTAAAGATCCAATAAAATTTTCTAAAGACCTTGGTAACTTTATCGAAGCAAAAGAAAATTAAAATTGAGAAAATATTGTTAGTTAAAATAAAGATTTAGTTTAGGCTAGCAATCTGCTCCATACGGAAATTTTTAATATGCTAAATTTTTATTGAGGCGCAAATCAAAAATGGTGTCTTCTACTATTTCATTAGATTCTTTCCAAAGCTTGATTTATTTTGTTACGGTTGCTGAAGTCAATAGTTTTACGAAAGCCGCAGAAGACCTTGGGATATCCAAATCAGCTGTTGGAAAAAGTATCAGTCGATTGGAACAGCATTTGGGTGTACAACTTTTTTATCGAAGCACACGAAAAATGTCATTAACCACTGAAGGGGAGCAATATTTAAAAAGTTGTCTTGATGCATTACATACCTTGGAGTCTGCACAAAATACTTTACGTGCCAATCTAAAAGATCCATCTGGTATTGTAAGGATTGATATGCCTTCTGCATTTGGACGAAAGGTGATGGTTCCCATACTAATGGAAATGTCTGATGAATATCCTCAACTAAATTTTATTATTACCTTCAACGATAAAGTTATTGATCCCCAGGATTTTGGTTTTGATTTGGCGATCAGATTTGGTGAAGTCAAAGACAGTTTAGACATCGTTGCAAAATATTTAAATGATCAGCAACTGGTATTATGTGCATCAACCGAATATTTAGAAAAAAATGGCATTCCTGAAACACTGGAAGATTTGCATCAGCATCAATGTTTGGTCGTTTGGCGTGGTGCAAAACCATTAGGATGGCTACTCAAAAATGAAACTTTAGATGATGTTCGATTTTATCCAAAACCATTTCATCAGATCAGTGATGGTGATGCCATGGTCGATGCTTGTTTACTTGGTGCTGGAATTATGCAATTTCCATATTCACTGGTAAAAGAACATATTGCGAATAAAAAACTACAATTAATTTTAACAGCACTGAATCCCGAACCAACCCGATTGAGCCTTATATGGCCACGCACTTCTGTTTTATTGCCGGGCCTACGTCATGTCATCAAAAGGCTAATGGATTTATCTGATCAACACGCATTTAAATAGTTGATCTGCTTTTGATAACTTTGAGTCAAGGGATTGACAAAAATACGTTTTTCCCATTTAATAATCGTATTTTTTGTCAATTTTAAATTGTGTCGGGACAGCCCGAAAGGAATATCCTTTCTCAAGCTTTGCCAATATTTTCTTTCTAAAATGTTCTTAATAAATCATTTGGTCACAGTATGCCATTTATAGCAGTTTTACTATAGAAAAATGGATTTAGATAACTTTCTTAATTATCATTAGGAAAATCATTTTCTTATATTGACCGTACTATCACGAGCAAGAGAAGAACTTGAATATCATGTTGAATAATATTTTCGTGATAGTACTTTATTTCATTGGTAGAAAGGAATTAAAATTTCTTTGTATAATTTACAAACAAACGGTCTTCACCAAAATCATTGCCATGCTTTATTTTGTAATCAATACGAATATATTGCAAAGCAAGCCCTTTTAAATAGGGTTGTTGAAATGCATAGTTAATGATTAGGTTAGACTCGCTTTCTTTGTTTTTTTCTCCACTAGCTGTTTTAAAACTATTGCCATAAACATATTTCACTATTGCATTTAAACCAGATATATAGTTTTTAAAATCATACCCATAAATAAAATGGTAGGACTTTTCATCTTCTTTAAAGAAGCCGGTCGTATTCCAGTTAATAAAATAAGTCTCTGGCAAAAAACCATCGGGTAAAGGATAAGCTGACTCTCCAATAATTTGTTGGTAACCTAAACCGAAAGTGTGATTTTTTATTTTTAGGGTTTCCAGCAAACCAATATTTTGAGCATTAATATCAAAGGTATTGCCGTCATCTTTGGCATTGAAATATTTAAATTTAGAGCTAAGTACAAACTTGGGCTGTTTCCATGCATGTTCCAGCCCGACATAATGTTTGTTGTATAAATTTTCTAAGTTGCCAAAGTAATATTCACCTTTAAGTGATGGGCTAAGTTGGTAGCGTAAATCAATATAATTTAAGCCATCGGAGTATTGGGTTACTCCATTGGAGGTAAAAGAAAATTTATAAAAATCTTCTTGGTTTCGTGGAGAAACTTTTTCTATTCGACCAATTTCAGCATAGAGTTGATCTGTAAGCTGTGACTTTAAATTGGTTCCCCAATATGATGTGAGTAACTGACGACTAGCATCAACTGCGGTGACGGGTAAATCTAGCCACAGTTCCCCGATACTGAACAAGGTTTTATCATAGCCAAGTTTTATTGTTGCACCGTATTTTAAAAAGTCAGAGGCTTGAGATTGTGTTTGAGAATCAAATGGTAAAACGGTATCGGCAATATGTTTATCCGAGCTTAAACGTATCGCATATTGTACCGAAGCATCCACTCCGATGGTCATTGGTTTATCGAAAATTTGTAGCGGAGTATCATGCATTTTTGAGGTATGAAATAAAGATGCAGCTTGTGACCAACTTCCTGTATCTTTGAGGTTGGAATAATCATAATCACGATTGATATAGGCATTTTTTAAGGTGAATTTCCATTCATCTTCGATGGGTGCTATAGCATTTGCGGCAAAGAGTGTGGTACTGGTGGCGCTACTCAGCACGAATAATATGGGAAAAGCGAAATATTGTACTTTAAAATGTGGCATAAAATAATCTTCCATCGTCTTATTTATCCTTTACTTCCAATTTGTGAAGGACTGTTTTATTAAATTATTTTCTTTATCGGGTGGAGTCAAAGACTTGACGGGTATATTTTTATATTTTAAAGGTATGGTAAAGATAAAAAAAGACAACTATTTTTTTAAATAAGTGATATCTTTGTAGAAAATTTGTCTTGAATATTAAATAATGAGAATGTTATTTAATTTCTCTTGTTGTAAGCTTTATTTTAATTGGAATTCGGGTTATTTAATTTTTGAATAACTTAATGGAAAAAATATTAATTGGACTTTAATAAATAATTTCTAAAAAATGAATATGTGAAAATAACAGTGATGTTTAAGGATAAAACACATGAATACACGTATTCGGATTGCCGTGGTTGGTGGTGGTATTGCTGGTCTTGCTTTTGCGAGTAATTTAAGTAAGCATGCCCATTTAGATATACAAATGTTTGAAGCTGCTGCTCAGTTTTCGGAAATTGGAGCAGGTATTTCTTTTGGTGCAAATGCAGTTAAAGCGATTGAGTTGTTGGGTTTAGCAAAAGAATATCATACCATTGCAGATACGGTTGCTGCGCCTTTTCAGGATGTCTGGTTTCAATGGCGTAATGGCTATACTGACGAATATTTATCTGCCTCGATTGCTGAGGGTATAGGTCAGTCTTCGGTACACCGTGCGGATTTCTTGGATGCGATTATTCCTCACATGCCAGCACAAAATGTACATTTTTCAAAAAGGTTGGAATCTATTGAAGAGCGGGACAATCATATCATTTTGCATTTTAGTGATGGAAGTAATCATGAATGTGATTATCTGATTGGTGCCGATGGTATTCGTTCAGTTGTTCGCCAATATGTATTAAAGACTCATGGTTTGCCTGAAGTAAAACCAGTTTTCTCAGGTACATGGGCATATCGTGGAATCATTTCGTATCATTCATTTAAAGATGCCTTGCAGAAAATGCAGGGTGATACTGATTTGGCTGATATTCCGCAGATGCTGCTTGGGAAAGACAAACATATTTTGACTTTTCCGATCAGAAAAGGCGAACAGATTAATATTGTTGCTTTTTGCTCAAATCGAGAAGATACCGTACTACCGCCAGATACCCCATGGACACGGCCTGTTGATAAAGCACAAATGTTGGCTGATTTCTCTGATTGGAGCGAAAGTTGCCAAAAGTTACTGGATTTGATTGAACATCCAACCATTTGGGCTTTACATGAGATTGAAGAGCTTTCGACTTATCAAAGTGTATCAGGACGTGTCATTCTCATGGGAGATGCGGCACATGCCATGTTACCTCATCAAGGGGCTGGAGCCGGGCAGGGTTTGGAAGATGCAGTAATTCTTGCAGGATTATTGGCTAAAAAAAACTTAAAGGTGGACCAATTGGGTGATGTATCTGAAATTTACCAAAATTCACGTTTAAAACGGGCTTGTCTTGTACAAAAAACATCACGTGAGTCTGGTGAAATCTACGAGTGCTATTCATCACAATATACATCTTTTGCACAAATCGGTGAGCATCTTGAACATCGTTTTGACTGGTTATGGCAGCATGATCTGCAACAAGATCTAGCCAATGCTCAACAACAATTACAACAACTTGGGATAGTGACTATTTAACAGTTAACAGGATTTTTGTTTTATTCACAATTTGCTAAGGAAAGCAATGATGGAAAAATTAAATGCGAATCAACTGATTGATGACGCAAGATTAACGCCATTACATTGGCGAGTGATTTTGTTGAGTGCGCTGATTATTATTTTCGATGGATATGACTTGGTAATTTACGGTGTTGCCTTACCACAACTGATGCAGCATTGGCAGCTGGATAGTATGACTGCGGGCCTACTCGGCAGTGTTGCATTATTTGGCATGATGTTTGGTGCTATGCTGTTTGGCAATCTCGTAGATAAATTAGAGCCTTATGGGTTTAGTCGTAAACGCCTGATTATGTTATGCGTTCTAATTTTTAGTGCTTTTACCGTATTATGTGGTTTTGCTAATAGTCCAAAAGAGTTTGCGATCTATCGCTTTGTTGCAGGGCTGGGCTTGGGCGGTGTGATGCCCAATGTGATTGCCTTAATGACAGAATATGCACCGAAAAAACTAAGATCCACCTTGGTTTCATTGATGTTTAGCGGTTATGCAATTGGTGGTATGGGATCAGCACTTTTGGGTATGTGGTTGGTTCCTCAATTTGGCTGGCAAATCATGTTTATTTTGGCAGGTATTCCGCTTATTTCATTACCATTTATTTGGAAATACTTGCCTGAGTCGATTGATTATCTGGTGCGTCAACAGAAATGGGAAGATGTTCACCGTGTGTTGCAACAACTGGCACCTGCACAAACGATAGATCGCCATACCGAAATTGTCTTGAATCATGAGAACCAACAGGCTGCCTCTCGTCCTTTGCTCGCTTTATTTAGTGAAAACCGTGCGTTAGTGACGATCTTTTTTTGGCTAAGTGTATTTATGGCATTACTGCTGGTATATGCATTAGGCAACTGGATTCCTAAACTTATGGTTGAAGCAGGCTATGATTTATCCACGAGTTTGGTATTTCTACTGGCACTGAATTTGGGTGGTATGGCTGGTGCAATTGGAGGCGGTTATTTCGCTGATCGCTTTCAGTTGGGTAAGGTGATTTGTGTATTGTTTCTGGCCGGTGCAATATCACTTTACTTATTGAGCTATGCATTGCCGATGATAATTCTATATCTCTGTGTTGCCGTTGCAGGGGCTGCTTCTATTGGTGGACAAATTTTATTACTTGCGCATATGGCGCAGTTTTATCCATCGCCGATCCGCAGCACTGGCATTGGTATGGCGTTGGGTGTTGGGCGGATTGGTGCAATACTTGGTCCGATTTTATGTGGCTGGATTTTAAGTCTGAACCTACCCATTGAATATAATTTTATTGCACTTGCAATTCCTTGTTTGCTTGCAACGTTGAGTGTGATAGCGATAAGTATCTGTATTCGATCTATGCGAATTGCACTGGATTCAAAGGTGACATAATAGAATAACCCTTTGTTATTCATATAAAACAGACTAGACTTTAAATAAAGAAAATGAAGTCTTTGTTTAGAGAATATAAAGGATCAGTGCCATGGATTTAGGTTTGATTAAGGTTTTTGTTTGTATTTATGAGTCTCGTAATATTGGTAAAGCAGCTGATAAGTTAAATCTAAGCCAGCCATCGGTCACTTATAATTTGAATCGTTTACGTGATCAGCTCAATGATGTACTGTTTATTCGAAGACGTAGTGGTGTTGAGCCAACCAAAATGGCTCATGAGCTTTATCCTATATTTCATCAAGCTATTTTTAATATTGAGTCGGCAATTGCTGAAGTTCAGGCATTTCATCCAGAGACTTCTCATAAAACATTTCGAATTGGTTTATCTGATGTAGGTGAAATTTGTCTTTTACCAAGTTTAATTGCCTTTTTACAGCAGGCAGCTCCAAATATCAAAATTGAAATTGAAGAGATTGAATCTGCTAAAGTCGAACAATGGTTAATTGATGGCTTTCTGGATTTGGCGGTTTTTAATAGCAGTAAAACCATGATGTCAAAAATAGAAACGCGAACTGTATTTGAGGAGCGATATGTTTGTATTTCCAGAGCCAATCATCCGAGATTAAAAAAAGAACTAAGCCTAGAGCAATATCTACAGGAAGATCATATTGCGATTAAATCTTCGACTGGTCATATACAGGTTGAGCAGACACTCAAAACCATGAACTTAAAACGTCATATCCGTTTGGAGGTGCCACATTTTAGTGTATTGCAAGGTGTTTTACAGTGTTCCGATATGTTGGTGACACTACCATCACGCGCGGCTCAGCATTATTTGAAGCATAGCAATAATGTCCAAATGTTTGAGCTTCCATTTACGATGGATTCCTTTAAGGTTAGTCTAAACTGGTTTAACCGCAGTGATGATATTGTCGCAAGAAAATGGTTAGCTCAATCTGTTTGGCAAATATTTCAGTATCTTTAAAAAGATAGAATTGGATTTGAAAATTAAACTTAGGTTATAATCTAAACTACATTTAAGTAGATGATTTTAAAAATATTATCAACTTGAGCAGGATTTAGGCTATTTTGAGATATTCAGGTAGATATCAAAATATAGATGTCATTATCTGTAATTTATTTAATCAAATCAATTTGTCATTCTAGGCGCCAAAGTAGCAGTATAGGGTTTGGGCAATGTTGACGGTGAAGCTGCCCGACTGTTTCAGGAAGCCGGTGCCATCATCACGAGTATTCAGGACCATACTGGTACAAATCGATTATCCTGAGGTATTGATATTCCAAAACTACTGGACTATTTACAGCAAGTTGCGGGTGTAGCAGGACTTGAATGCGTACAGGTCATCAGTAATGATGATTTCTGGACCCACGGACATGGATATTTTTATTCCTGCGGCACGGGAGGGTCACTGTTGAAAGAGCGCAAAACATCAAGGCAAAATTAATCATTTAAGGTGCCAATTGTCCAACCTATATCGAGGCCGATGATATTTTAAAACAAGGAAATCATGTTGCATTAAAAGAAAAACTTACCGATTTTACGGTTGTTACATCAGAAAAAGCCATGAAAAAATTGAATGAAAAACTCGATAGCATCACCTAATCTAATTTTTAATAGGACCGCAATATGTCTAAACAATCGACATATTGCAGTGATTTTTAAAGATATCTGGAGTTATGAGGTCGTTTCTTTTAATTTTATTTGAGATGTTGCCTCCTCAAATCGATTTTTAATATCGCCCATTTGAGCATCAATTTTATTCATATCAACACCCTTGATTTTACTAGCATCTTTCCAGCGTGAATTTTTACGTAAAGTATCCCCAATGAGTTTATGAGAGAAAAGTAATACGCGAACCCCTATTTCAGGATTATTTCCGGCAACTTGAGCAGCCTCACAATCCAGTTGATGTTGATCTATATTTTTTTCCCCAATTACACGCAAATTTTCCTTTGCTCCTGGGGTAACCACTTCCCAAAAAACACGTTGCCGTTCTTCGGAATATTTATCTAATATATCAATACTTTCCTCATTTCTAGAGATAGCACCCAATAAATCTGCTAATATCATCGCATCCCAAATGCCCCCTGATAAGCCCAAGCCGCCAATTGGACTGGTAATATGCGCCGCATCACCGGCTAAAAGTACATGACCTTGTCTAAACGTAGAAGCTGCTCGTTGGTGTAATCTATATTGTCTTAAGGTAGAAATTTTATATTGTGCACCTTCGGGGATAAATGGACGCGCACAATTCTCTTCAAAGCGCTCTGCAACTTTTTCTGGATCTAAATCTGCATTTTCTGAATAGGCTATACGCCACAAATCAGTTTTTTCATCAATAATAACGACGACACCATTATGTTCTGGGCGTGCTATAAAATTTGTTGCACTATAACCATGATCGTAAAGTTTTGCGTGAATATTTGCTGCGACAAATCGAATTGGCCAAGTCATTCCATCAAAATGAATATTCATTTTTTCCCGCACGGATGAACTTGCACCATCTGTTCCGATAAGCCATTTAGACCTGATATCAAAGCGACCTTCTGCATTCTCGACGGTTGAAATTACACCATCTTCAACATCCTCGAAATTAATAAATTTTTGACCAAATTGAATTTCAACGCCTAGTTTTTTTGCATGTTTGATACCTAATTCAGCCAGTTTATCTTGACCAATATGTAGGGTATAAGGATAAGATAACCCCTCTAAAATATTCAGGTTTATTGTTACCTTTTTATTCAGAATCGGGAAGTGTTGAGAGATTTGTTTGCCGACTGATGCAATATTTTCTAAGTCTGTTAATAATCCTAATTTATCGAGTGCATAAATAGTAGAAGGAAAATAAACTGGGGCTCGAGGTGCAGGTATGATTTCTGGTGACATTTCAATAATCGTGACTTTCAGATTTTCTTGTGCAAGAGCAAGCGCACATAAGATCCCAACAGGGCCACAACCAACAACGAGTACGTCTGTATCATAATTCATAATAAATTCCTTTTTAAAATTAACTAAATCAGTTTTCCGATTCATTCGGTAATTTGCTTTTGATTAAATCAATTACAAATTGAGCTATTTCATCACTGTTTGTTTCTCCGATCATAAAGTGGCCATTTCCGTACATGCCATGTTCAGCTAATTTGACATGTTCGACTAAGGCACCATGTTGTTTTAAGAATTCAACCGTAAGTGGGTCAGCGGCATTCATAAAAGATGCTTCCCCAGTTAAAATTGCGATAGGTATTTCTGCTAGTGCATTAATTGTTTGAAATGAGTCTAAAATCTGGTCAGCTGATGGTGCTGATGTGGTAAATTGAAGAGGACTTGCCGTAATTCCCCACTCAAGTGCCCCTAAGCCAGGAAAGGGTTCTGAAAATGGTGGGCCTAAAGGTTCGATACTAATGATCGCTTTAACCAAGTCAGGGCGTTCATCCGCAATTACCCATCCACATGGTCCTCCCATGGAATGGGTGACTAAGATACAAGGACCAATTTGATCAAGCAATTCTGCACCACCTAAACGAGCAAATTTTTCAGTTTCGGCCAAGGCTCCAATGACTGGACCGGCCCCAGCCATAAATTGATCAATAGCTTCTTTATTATCAGGCCAATTTTTTGCAAGCTTTGCCCATTCACCTCCAATATGTGATTTGGGTTGAGTAAATAAATCTTGAACCAATTCATACGTTAATAGAGAAACAGGTTCACCCAGAGCTTCTGAAAATGGTGATCTGCCATGACCTGCCCGATCAATGATGTAAGTTGAAAAACCTTGTCTTAAAAAGTATTGAGCCCATCCTGGGCGTCCATCAGGCGTAGAAAGAAATTCACAGCCTTGTCCGCCTCCTCCGTGAATAAAGACAATTGGATACGGGAATTTTAATTCTTGAGGTATTTGATATTGAACAGACATTGCACCATATGCAATTGTGCCAAGCGGTGTATTATGGCGTTGAATACCTGTCCAAAAATGACCTTGCTTGAGAATAGTTACTGGACTGTTCATTTGCTGCTTCCTGAAGTTTTAACTTTATGTACCGAATTGTTTAAAAAATGTTTTTGTATTAGTCGAGGCGCCGTTTCTTTAATAAATAAACTAATAACCATCCCTGTCATTGTCCCAATCAGACTTAAATAAAAAATATTTTGAATACCGTAATTTTCGGCAATTAAACCTGATATGAAAGGTGCTACGCCTCCACCAAAAATTTCTCCAGCTCCAACAACGAGTCCAATAGAAGAGGCGACTAGACCAATCGGAGCGGATTCTGCGGCAATAGGACCACTCAGTAAGGCTATTAATCCTAAGCTAAAGAATGAAAGAATGAATAAATAGATGAATAATGTGGATACTTCAGCAGTTGAATTTGCGAAAAAATAAATAAAGATCGTTGATCCTAGAAAGCCAAGAAAAGAAGCTTTTTTTCGACCAATCCAATCAGAAATTGTGGGGAGTAAAAATTGACCTAGAAAACCACCAAAACCAATTGCTGATACAACGATTCCCATACTTTGAGAATTTAATTTCAAATAGTTTTCTAAATAAAGTGGCACCATGGCACTAATTACAAAAACACATGACATGGTACAAAATAAACCCAGCATGCTAAGCAATATGTTTCTGGTTCTAAGCAATTGTCCCCAATGTATCTTTTCTTTCTGATGACTGATCTCATTATGATTTGAGAGAACTTGCCCACCTTGAGTATCTTGTGGTTCTTTAATAATGAAGTACATAAAGGCTGCTAAAATTAATCCTGGAATGGCAACCACCCAAAACACTTCGCGCCATGATGGAACAACCAGAAGTAATTGTGTCGCAATAATAGGACCTAAGCCTAATCCCAACAAGGCAAATCCACTTTGCTGAAGGCCTTGCAGACTCCCACGACGTGAAGGTTTTGCTGCTATTGCAGTAGCGGCGAAACTGGTAGGACAAAATGCACCTTCAGATACTCCCATAATGGCTCTTATAAAAATTAAGCTGATCAGTCCAGTCGCAGTACCGGAAAATCCAGATGCAATTGAAAAAATAATGAGAGATGGAATGAGTATTTTTCGATGGCCAATACGGTCAGATAGATTTCCCGCTAGGATTGCAAAAATTCCCCACGTTATTCCTAATGCACCAAAAATCAAACCTATATCGGTATAATTTAAGTCAAGATCTCTCATAATTGATGGCAGTAATGGTGCAATAATCCATCGATCCAATCCGACTAAACCAAATCCTAATGAAAGGAGGAGTACCGCTTTCCATTCATATTTTGTATCCCATTGCTGTGGTTTCATATTAATTTCTTCCGATTCATCCATGATTAAAAAAAGAAGGTCAAATCAACTGAATAACTAAATTGATTGTCATATTGGCCTTGAGTTAAAGGAGGTGGGGTATCTTTATCCGCACCAAATGGTTTGGCTTTTCCTGTATACCAGTCATAACGAATTTCTGGACGTAAACGTAAATATGGAACAGGTGACCAAGCAATATTGCTGGTTAAGGCTTTGTATTTGCCGGCATAAGGCAACATTACGTTTACGCCATCGGTGTCAAAATATTCTCCTCGTAAAGAGGTACTAAGTTGGGTGTTGAATTTATGCTTATAACTTAAATTTACGCCTGACCATGAGGCATCTACACCTCCATTTGAGAGAGAAGTACTTGGTATTTGATTGAGTATATCTGCAAATAACGACTTCTCTTGGTAGCCATAAGACGCTTCCATGGCTAAACTATTTTTCTCATCAATATCGTGTGAAATAGTTAAATAAGATTGAAAACGTTTTAAGGAACTATCACTGGCAAGTGCAGAACTGGTTGGGATTGGTGATCCACATAGACAACTGGTAACAGAATCATCTGTACTATTTCCATAAATATTCTCAAAATCTACCCATGTTTTAAAATCTGCACTGCGCCAACGTAAGTTGGCAATTAAACTCCAATTGTTATGGATGTCCTGCCAATTGTTATATCCACGAACCAAGCCCAGTTCATAGGAAAGTTTTGACGTAGTGGGATTATTTAGGAGATGGCTACTCCATAGCACACCTGTATGTTTTGCTGGTCCATGTACAAAACTATAGGTATGTGTATAAAAGTTAGCTGGTGCAGGACTAGGTAGTGCAAAACCTATTTCATGACCAAGCGGTGAATGAAATAAACCAATTGTCAAATTACTTCCATTGAAATAAGGCAGATAAAAGTCTAAGTAGGCTTGTGTTAAGGTTGTGTAATAATCCGTACGGTCAAAATTACCTAATTTATTAATCGACCAATCATCATCTAAACCATACGTTCGAAAAAAAAAGTTATCCGCACCATACATCGCTGTAATATTAAAGCCCCAATCGAAATCTTTCGGCATTTCAACTGGAATTGGGCCCACACGGCTAATTAAATTACTCTTGATTTTTTTTTCGACCATAATTCCCATTTGATCGAGAGTAAAGCCATCTGAATGTCTAAATACCGTGGCTGGTGCCAATTGTTTGCCATGATTACTGTCAGCAACGCTTGCCTGTGCCCAACCTGTAATCGTGATATTTTCACCTTTGGTAGCATCAGAATGAAAAAGCCAACCTTGGGCCAGATTTTCATCCGCATACGAAGGGACGCCATAAAGTAAAAATGGTGCTGCAATTACACCTAATGTCAATAGAGTATGTTTCATATCGTTCTCAACTGGACTACCTTGTCCATTAGCTAATTATTAATATTGTTCGCATATCTGCTTCAATCATGATGCGAGTATTCATAATTAAAGAATAAAATAAGCATGTCAAGCAGGTAAAAAATGAGAAAAATAATATCTTAATAATTGCTATTAATCTATGGTGTTAAATATTTTTTGATTTCATAAATATTAAATATTAAATGTTGGTAAAAAATAATTTAATAATTATTAGTATCTTATATATTTAAAGCTTGTTGTTTTTATATTTTAAATTTAAGGTGTTAAATATATTTTTAGGTGGTTTTTAATATTTTATTATTGTGAATTTTATAATAAAAAATATTGTTCGCAAATAACGAACATTGTTGTCGTTAAAATAACCATTGCTAAGTTTTTAGGTTTGACTTAATTTCTAAACATGTCATGGAGACTCGCAGGAAAAAAGTAATGAATACTTATACAACCAAATTTGGAAGTTTGGATAACTACGAAAAAGGAAATATCCAGCTTATACAAGGTAAAGCTTCAAACTATGTATTTTCTAATATTTTTGAAGTTGCCAAAAACGCAAAGCCCTATGATAAAACGATTGTAGGGATTAATCAAAAATTCGTAATTGAGACGATTAGAGCAGAAGGGACATCAAGTTGGTTTACTTGCTCACATGACGAATTTGTTATTTCAATGGATGGTGAAGTACGAGTTGACTTTTTAAAATTAAATGAAAGTGTCGATATACAAATAGAAGGAACTCAATTGGCTGGATCTGAGCCAAATGGACAACCTATGGGATATGTGGTTTTAAAAGAGGGACATCAAGCTATTTTACCAGCCGGAACCGCATATAGATTTGATAGCCAGAAACCCACAACACTTCTTTTACAAACGATCCATGGTCCACTTTCTTTAGAAAAGTGGGACGAAATTTGCTTGAAATAATAGGAGATAAAGGATGAACTCTTTGAATAAAAATTTTGCAAGTGAACTAGTTGAAGTTTTTGATGAAAATGCTTTAACTGGTTACAAAGGTTTTAAATTAGGTAATTTCCTTTTTTCTCGCGATGAATACTTTGCGAAAATCACATGGACTGCAAAAGGGCAAGAACACTCACATTTAATGTCCGTAGATGCATTCTTACGTGCAATTATGCGTGATGTTGCATGGGGTTTTTTCTATGGCTGGGTTAACTTTGATCATGTAATTGGTACGCAAAATCATTATGGTAGCGTGGACATGTACGCCGGAACGTTTAATGGTGTACTGAGTGCAGCGGGTGTCGATTATGTTGAGAATTTTGAAACACCTAAAATTATGGCAACGTTCAAAGCCATTTTACATGATTGGGTGAATGAAGGTTTTGATCCTTTTGCAGCACCTGAAGAAACTGGTAGTGCGTTTGGTCGTAAAAACGGTAGTAATGTTGATGCTATTGATCGCTATCGTATTTCTACAAAGCGTATGCCAGGTTTGAATGGAGATTCCCCTTTAAGAGATGATTTGCCCGTTAATCGCCATTTCCATGATGTTCCTCAAGATGAACCCCTTGTGCATTGTGAGCGTGGATTTGAGGGAGAATTGAGTGCATTTAATGTTTTTAAATATATGTCTCGATCCGATGTAACTTGGAATCCCTCGGTGACGTCAGTTTGTAAAGAAAGTTTATTTTGCCCGACCACTGAAGAATATATCTTACCTATTATTCATGGTAATGACCGGGTTGAATGGTTTTTACAGTTCTCGGATGAAATTACTTGGGATATTTCAGATAAGAATGATGGTAGCCCATTAGCTAGAATTATTATGAAACCAGGTGATATATGTGCAATGCCTGCAAATATTCGTCATCAGGGCTACTCAACTAAGCGTTCTTTACTTTTGGTTTGGGAAAATGCCACGCCAGATTTACCAGAGAAATATGCTTCAGGTGAGTTACCACCTTATCCAGTAAATTTTTAAAATATCAATAGAGGCTGATCGTTTGGTCAGTCTTAAAAACATTAAGGTTCAATAATGAATACTCACATAAATTTTAAAGAAAATCTTGCAGCTGAAAATATAGCAGGCATGAATATTAACACACAGTTATTTATCAATGGAAAATTTGTTCCAGCAATTAATGGTGGGACGATAGATGTTTTGAATCCTGCCAATGGTCAAATTATTACCAAAATTGCCGCAGCAGAAGCAGAAGATGTAGATGTGGCAGTCATTGCAGCACAAAATGCATTACCCAAATGGCTAGAAACTTCAGCAGCAGAACGAGGGAGATTATTGCTTAAGTTAGCTGATTTAATTGAAGAAAATCTAGAAGAATTAGCATATCTGGAATCATTGGATACAGGACATCCAATACGCGATTCACGTCGTCTGGATGTGCCACGTACAGCAGCCTGTTTTCGTTATTTTGGCGGTATTGCAGATAAGATTGAAGGTAGTGTGGTCCCGGTGGAACAAGGTTTTTTGAACTATGTTCTGCGTGAACCCATTGGTATTGTCGGTCAAATTGTACCGTGGAACTTTCCGTTAATGTTTACCAGCTGGAAACTTGGTCCCGCATTGGCAGCAGGGAATGTTGTGGTGATGAAGCCTTCAGAAATTACACCACTATCAACCTTAAAAATAGCTGAGTTGATTAAACAGGCTGGCTTTCCTGATGGTGTAGTAAATATTGTTCCGGGATATGGACATACGGCAGGCCAGCGCATGGCTGATCACCCTGATATTGGTAAGATTTCATTTACTGGCTCCACACAGACTGGACGAAATATTGTTAATGCATCTTCGGGTAATTTAAAGCGAGTACAACTGGAGCTTGGCGGGAAGGGGGCTAATATCGTTTTTGAAGATGCCAACATCGAGGCTGCGGTAAATGGTGCTGCATGGGCAATTTTTCATAATCAAGGACAGGCCTGTATTGCAGGATCTCGTCTAGTTTTACATGAAAGTATTGCAGATCAGTTTTTAGAAAAGTTTATTGATTTAGCAAAAAGTATACGTTTAGGTGATCCATTGGATCCTGATACTGAAATGGGCCCATTAACATCACAGGCCCATCGGGATAAAGTTTTATCTTATGCCAAAATTGCGCTAGAACAAGGCGGTAAAGTGCTAACAGGCGGTATTGTACCAAATGACGATAGCCTGAAACATGGTTATTACGTTTTACCTACTATTGTTGAAGCCAAATCTGATGATCGAGTTGCTCAAGAAGAAGTCTTCGGACCTTTTGTGACGGTTTTACGTTTTAAAGATGACAAGGAAGCATTACAAATTGCGAATAATACAGAATATGGTCTGGGAAGTGGTTTATGGACCAATAATTTGCAAAGAGCGCATAGTTTTGCCAAAAAAATTAAAGCTGGAATGTGCTGGATTAATAGCTATAAGCGTGTCAGTCCAGGAAGTCCTTTTGGTGGTGTGGGTAAATCGGGGTATGGCCGTGAGATGGGCTTTGAAGCGATTCATGATTATACCGAGGTGAAATCGGTATGGGTAAATGTTGATGCTCAAATTCCACCGCATTTTAAACGAGATGACTCATGATAAAAGATTTTCATTATTTTGCTTTGCCGATTGAGGTGTATTTTGGTGTTGGTGAGTCAAACAGGATTAAAACCATTTTGCAGGAAAAAGGTTTTACTTCTGTTCTGGTAATTACTACCCCAGAACAAGAGGAGGACGGGGTGAAACTGGCACAGCAACTCGGTTCTTTGGTATGTGACGTTTATCCTAAAGCAGTAATGCATGTACCTGTAGAGGTGGCAAATAAAGCAATTGAGGTAGCGATTGAAAAAAAAGCAGATTGTTGTTTGGCATTGGGCGGTGGTTCGACTATTGGTTTGGCCAAAGCGATTGCGCTTAAAACGGATCTCCCTATTGTTGCAATTCCGACAACATATGCGGGCAGTGAGATGACAACCGTATATGGACTGACAGAGAATAAAATAAAAACAACAGGCAAAGATTTAAAGGTTTTACCAAAAGTTGTCATTTATGATCCAGAATTGAGTTTAACGCTACCTGCGACTATTTCTGCAAGTTCAGGTATGAATGCTATGGCGCATGCAATAGAGGCTTTATATGCAAAAGACAAGAATCCTATTATTAGCATGCTGGCAATAGAGGCAGTTAAATCTTTAAGTCAGGCATTACCACAGATTGTTAAAAATCCTGATGACTTAACTGCCCGTAAACAGGCGACATATGGGGCTTGGCTGGCCGGAATTTGCTTAGGTTCAGTTGGTATGGCGATTCACCATAAAATTTGTCATACCTTAGGCGGTACATTTGACTTGCCACATGCTCAGGCACATGCGATTACATTGGCATATTCAATACATTACAACCGTAATGCAGATATTGAAGCTATGGATCGTCTAGGAGACGCTTTGGGGGTAAGTAATCGTGAACACGTTGGTTTGGCTATCTACCATTTAAATCAGTCTTTAAATATCCCTTTAGCACTTAAAGATATTGGTTTGCCAGAACAAGGACCTTCAGAAGTTGCCCGCATTGTTTGCGACAATCCCTATTACAACCCTCGTGATTATGACTATGAAGAGTTATTAGATCTTTTATCCAAAGCTTATCAAGGATTGCCGCCCGTTGAGGATAAATAGCCCGTGATGAAGAAAAGACATACCCTATCGTAGTCCTTATTTGCTACGAATAGCTAAGTCATACCAGAAAAAGGAATTTATTATGAGTGTGACAATACAAGCAGTTCAGAGCTTTCAATGTATCTCTGACGCACGTCACCGCACTTTAATCACAACACTGGTGCAAAAATTGCACGACTATGTTCAGGAAGTGCAACTGACAGAAACTGAATGGTTGCAGGCTATCCAGTTTTTAACCCAGACAGGTCAGCTTTGTCATGAACAGCGGCAGGAATATATTTTGCTCTCTGATGTGTTAGGTATTTCCATGTTAGTCGATGAAATTAATCATCAAAAGAATGAAATACAAACGCCGTCAACCGTTTTTGGCCCATTCTTTGTTGAAAATATGCCTGTAAGGCAGTATGCCGATAGTATTGTGATGGAAGATGAAGAACTATCTATTCCTTTATTAATTAAAGGAAAAATTAGTAATTTACGAGGTGAAGCCATTGCCAATGCATATGTTGATGTCTGGCAAACCGCAGATAATGGGATGTATTCCGGTCAAGATCCCGAACAACAAATCGATAATTTACGTGGCGTATTTGTCAGCCAAGGGAATGGTGCTTATGCGATAAAGTCTATTTTACCTGTTAGTTATCAGATTCCGTCAGATGGTACTGTTGGGAAGCTTTTGAGCTATGCCAAACGCACATTCTGGCGACCTGCCCATATTCATTTCAAGATTGTTGCTGAAGGTTATCAATCATTGGTGACGCATATCTTTCTAGAAAATGATAAATATTTGGAAAATGATGCGGTATTTGGTGTAAAAGATCGTTTGATTGTTCGCCATCAACTAAAACAGCCTGACGATCAAAGTAAAACCTTATATGGTCTTGATCGGGACTATTATTTAATAGAATATGATTTTGTTCTTTCGGAGAGCTGAAGATGGTGACTCCGATCCAACTCTGTGAGCAGAAAGATTTCCAGCAAAATATCTGCCTTCGGGTAGAACATCCGGAAGATCAGAAAAAAAGTATTGTGGTGATTAAAGGCCAGGACGGCTTTTATGCCTATGAAAATGTCTGTCCGCATTTTTCAGTTCAATTGGATTACAAACCTGGAATATTTAGTACTTATGAAAACCAGTTGATTATGTGTGCACATCATTCCGCCATGTTTGATATTCGTACCGGAGAATGTGTAGATGGTCCTTGTAAAGGACATTCATTGACTGCGATACAGATCGAGATAAATGAAGGCGTTGTCTTTTTCAAAGGTTAGCGTATAGAACACGCTAACTTTTTGTCATATGTCAGGCATTAAGCAGGGTCGTCAAATTCTCCAGAATTGGATTTTTCATACTCTGAGAAATCCAGTTTGGTAAAGCGAGTATCCTGTATGGGGAATATGCAGGAAAAAATCGACATGAATACTCTAGATTCCTGCATTTGCAGCACGATATATCACATTAAACTTGACAGTCCTAGGCGTTAAAAGGGAGTCGCTTGATAGATCATTAACTTCAGTTGTTCCTGCTCTTTCTTCCAGATTGATAGTGCCCGATTTTGTAAAGTACGAGGTTTTTGATCGACCAGTAAATTGGCATGAAAATTGGCAACCACAATGATGCAATCCTGCATTTCGATCACATTAACAATATCGTAATCAATCTGTTGATAATCATAATAACCAGCCTGCAATTTGTTCATAAAAGATGACAAATCATCAACTGCTCCGCTGGTATGCACGTAACGTAAATTTTGATCACAGATAGCAGCAAAATGATCATATTGTTTATTAATTAAGCTATTAAATCGGTTTTTTTCCATTTTACGAACTTGGGCTTCCATGTCTTTGACTCTTTTTACTAAATTCCACCTTTTATCATACTCAGTTTGAATGTGATTGATTGTTCTAAATTACTGAACATTGTTTTTGTGGTTTAGCTGCTAATTTATATAAGTGAACACAATACAATAGTCTTAAAGGAGTTTATAAATAATGGATGAATTATGATCGATAAAACGAATGCTTCTTTTAGAGAGGTATTGTCTCAGATTAAAGATGGTTCCACTATCATGATTGGTGGCTTTGGTAGCGCTGGACAACCTGCTGAACTGATAGATGGTCTGATTGAGCTGGGCATTAAGGAACTGATTATTGTTAATAATAATGCCGGAAATGGTAACTATGGGCTAGCTAAACTTCTTAAGGCAGGTTCGGTTAAAAAAATCATCTGCTCTTTTCCTCGTCAGTCAGATTCTTATGTGTTTGATGCATTGTATCGTGCGGGAAAAGTTGAACTAGAACTAGTCCCACAAGGTAATTTGGCGTGTCGTATTCAGGCTGCCGGAATGGGATTAGGTGCAGTATTTACCCCAACTGGCTTTGGTACTTTGCTTGCCGGAGGTAAAGAAGGCCGTCATATCGATGGTAAAGATTACATTCTGGAGTATCCGATTAAAGCAGATTTTGCCTTGATCAAAGCTGCTAAGGGTGATCGTTGGGGCAATCTGGTTTATCGTAAATCTGCCCGCAATTTCGGTCCAATTATGGCAATGGCTGCCACAATTACCATTGCACAGGTTTCTGAAGTGGTTGAGTTAGGAGAACTAGATCCTGAACACATTATTACCCCGGGTATCTTTGTCCAACACGTTGTACAAATAAAACCCGCACAATAAGACAATGAGGAAAAAAACCATGAGCTACCAAAAACTCAGCCGTGATCAAATTGCCCAGCGTGTGGCACAAGATATTCCAGATGGAGCCTATGTTAATCTAGGCATTGGTTTACCCACCAAAATCGCCAGTTATTTACCCTCTGACAAAGACGTTTTTCTTCATTCTGAAAATGGTGTATTAGCATTTGGTCCACCACCAAACAAAGGTGAAGAAGATCCCGAATTGATCAATGCTGGCAAAGAATTTGTGACTATGCTACCAGGTGGGGTGTTTTTCCATCATGGCGATTCATTTGCCATGATGCGAGGAGGACATATTGATATTGCTGTGCTTGGGGCTTTTCAAGTTGCAGAAAATGGTGATCTTGCTAATTGGCATACTGGTGCATCTGATGCCATTCCTGCAGTCGGAGGGGCGATGGATTTAGCTGTGGGTGCCAAAAAAGTATTTGTTACTACCGATCATGTCACTAAACAAGGTGAACCAAAAATCGTTAAAGAACTGACTTATCCTCTAACAGGTAAATGTTGTGTAGACCGTATTTATACCGACTTATGTATCATTGATGTGACTGCTACTGGATTAAAAGTGATTGAAAAGCTGGAAGGTTTAAGCTTTGAAGAGTTACAGACACTAACAGGTGCTATGTTAGTGGATGCAACGGAATCACTATAATCGTGCTTTTTTTAAAAGGAATTTTTTCTCATTAAAAGATGAAACAAAAGGATAAAATGAATTATGCAAAATGCTTATATTATTGATGCAATCCGTACACCATTTGGCCGTTATGCTGGTAGTCTTGCACAAGTACGCGCCGATGACTTAGGTGCAATACCGATTAAAGCCCTGATTGCACGAAATCCGGCAGTGAACTGGCAACAGCTTGATGATGTGATCTATGGCTGTGCCAATCAAGCGGGCGAAGACAATCGCAATGTCGCACGCATGTCTGCACTTTTGGCAGGTTTACCATATCAAGTACCAGCTACCACCATTAACCGTTTATGTGGTTCATCTTTAGATGCAATTGCGATTGCTGCACGTGCCATTAAATCAGGTGAGGCTCACCTAATAATTGCTGGCGGCGTAGAAAGTATGAGCCGCGCACCTATTGTGATGGGGAAAGCGGAAAGTGCCTATAGTCGTAGCCAGAAAATCGAAGACACCACCATGGGATGGCGTTTTATCAATCCTAAACTCAAAGCATTGTACGGTGTGGATACAATGCCACAGACTGCCGAGAATGTAGCAGAACAGTTTAATGTGAACCGCGCTGATCAGGATCAGTTTGCCTTGACCAGTCAACAACGTACTGCAAGTGCACAAGTCAAAGGCTTTTTTAGCAAGGAAATCGTGGCAGTTGAAATTCCGCAATCTAAGGGAGATCCAGTAATCATTGATACCGATGAGCATCCACGTGCTTCAACCACACTTGAAGCTTTAAGTAAACTTAAACCTGTGGTCAAAGTCAATGGTACAGTAACAGCAGGTAATTCGTCAGGTATTAACGATGGTGCAGCAGCACTTTTGATTGCCTCTAATGAAGCGATTCAAGTATATAGTCTAAAACCTCGTGCCAAGATTATTGCATCAATAGCAGTAGGCATCGAACCAAGAATTATGGGCTTTGCACCAGCACTGGCAATTAAAAAAGTATTGAAACAGGTCGATTTGACCTTAGCACAGATGGACGTGATTGAGTTGAATGAAGCTTTTGCTGCACAGGCTTTAGCCACTACTCGGGATTTAGGTTTGGCAGATAACAGTGAGAAGGTAAATCCGAACGGTGGAGCGATAGCATTGGGGCATCCACTCGGTGCATCAGGTGCAAGACTGGTCACTACAGCGTTAAATCAACTCGAACAATGTGACGGACGTTATGCCTTATGTTCAATGTGTATAGGGGTTGGACAGGGTATTGCACTGATTATCGAGCGTGTTTATTAGACAGCGTTAAAAATTGATTTTTCATCATAATAACGGATGTGAGTTCCATTGTTTACAAACTTCATATGGTTAATCTTGTGAAACACTTGCATAGTAATACTACTCACGCATTGATCAAGTCGAGCATGACAAAATTATTCAGTCCAAAAAATTGAATGCTTTCATTTATTATTGAAAGTATTTGATTTGTTCCGAAATATGATTTTTTTCAATTAGTCTGATATCCCAATCAGGGATTATATCTAATTGTTCAACTAAAAAATCAATTAAACCCCTAATCTTGGATATATTTTTAGAGTTTGATGGAAATACGGCTCGTAAACTATAATTAGATAAGGGGAAATTTTTAAGAAGAGTTATGAGTTTTCCATTAAATATACTTTCTTGTGCAACTAATGTAGGTAGACAACCAATTCCTCCATGATTTAAAGTAAAATCACGCAGTAAATGAATAGAAGATGATTGAACTTTGGCATTTAAATGAATATCTTCGAATTTGTCATTTATTAAAAATTGCAGCTTATTTCGGGAAGGGTAACCTGAATAATATCCTAGAGAAAAATTTTGAAGTTCATTAGGGTGGTTCGGTTTACCAAATTTCTCAATAAACTGTGGTGTTGCACAAATTACTCTATTGACATAAAAAATTTTTCGATCGATTAGGTTTTCGCTATGTGGTGGAAACATTTGAAATACCACATCAAATCCTGATGAAATAGGGTCTATAATTTTGTCATATACCTCTATATCCATATCGATATTAGGAAATCTTTCTAGAAATACAGTCAAATATTTTCCAAAATAGTCAATTGCAAAACCGGGTGCCATTAGAATTCTTAATTTCCCATGTAGTGCTGATTTAGAATTTGACATCTGATTAGCCAAAAATTCAAATTTGTTGATCAGATCGGCACATTCTTTGTAATAGGTTAGACCAATGTCTGAAAGACGAACAGAGCGTGTACTTCTAAAGAAAAGAGGGGAATCCACGAATTTTTCTAATTGTTGAATTCTGGCGGTAATCACTGAACGAGTTACTCCTAGTTGTTCGGCAGCTTTAATAAAACTACCACTTTCAGCAACTCGTACAAATGCTTCCATGCATTGTAATTTGTCCATTATCTTACCTAAGATTTTTTAAGCATCCCAGATATATTACAATTGTTTTTTAAAAAAATATATTTAATTTTTACTACTAAAAATTTATATATTTCTATATAATCATACTGAATAGTTATCAAAATTTTAGGCATATATTACTCCTGATTTATCTAGTCATAATCTCATAGAAAGAAGTGCTCATTAGAAAGTTGTTTATATTTTAATTTGTAAAATATCTTAACTGTTTGCTCGGATTTTTAATTTTATTTTTTTATATATGAATTTAATGTAATATTAGTCTGAATTATTTAAAACGGTATTTCAGTATTTGATCTATTAAGTTTATTATGAGAATATAAATTTTTTTATGTTTTCTAAGTGAAGATGATATGATAAGAAAAATCTAAAATAAATTATGTGGTAATTTGAATTTAATATATCACAAAGATATTAGGTAACTTAATCTATGAAATGAACATAAATGTTTTTCGGTAAAAATTTAGACCGTATATTATTGCTCTTTATCATCATTAAATATGTATATAATTAGAATCTAAAGATATTTAGATCCATCGGATTGATAAAGATATCGAAAGTCTATAATAATTTTTTCTTAACCAGTAATTTGCTTATTGATTAATAAAAATTAATCTTTAATCTTAATTTTTTTCATTATAAAATCAATAAAATATCTAAATTTTGGTTGCGTATAATTATTCCTTAGATATACCATATATAAATTCTTATGCAGTGGATTAAATTTATCCAAACATTCAATGAGTGTTCCCGAGGCTAGATCCTCCCGAATATCCCAATTCAATTTATATGCTATACCCATTCCATCCAATGCCCATTTATGTATGATTTCACTGCTATTGCTGGTTAAGTGAGGTGTAACTTTTATGACGGTATTTTTGCCAGAATCCATAAACGGCCAGTCATTAAATGTATGTCGATTTCTAATTAAGCAAAGGCATTGATGATCAGTCAAATGATGCGGATTTTCTGGCTTTCCAAATTTTTGAAAATATTCAGGAGAAGCACAATAGATCTTTTGACCCCGAATGATGGGAAGCGAAAAATAATCTGCTTCTAAGGGCACTTCAATTTGAAAGGAAAAATCAAGTTCTTGCTCCATTAAGTCTACTCTGGAATCGGACAACAATAATTCTATTTTTAGATAAGGATATTGTTCTGCAAACTCTGTAATCCAGCCTGCAAGGTGTTGTTTTCCAAATTGATTCAGTGAACCAATGCGTAATTTCCCGGTGAGAAAATCTTGTTCACTTTGTAAAGTGTTTTCCATATTCTCAATCAGCAAAACAATTTGCTGAGTTTGTTCCAGAAAGTATTGACCTTTCTCAGTCAGTTTAAAACGTCGAGCATTGCGGTCAATCAGTTTCACCCCTAGTCGCTGCTCCAATTGTGACAAACGGCGACTCATAGACGGTAAAGAACTTTCCATTAATATTGCAGCACGCGTTAAGGAGCCAGCTTCTACAATTTTTAAAAAAAACTCTAAATCACTCACTTTATCATAAGTACTCATACTTTCACCTTATGAAACATAAGCTCTCATTTTAGCCTACTTTATCTTCATTAATATGATTATTATTATCTTAATTCAAAATATAGAGTGCTTAATTTTGAATTTTTAGATATTAAAATTTATCTATACATTACGGAATGGATTTGAGTGCCTTCAAGGAGAACTGCATATGTCACTAGTTCATATTACTGGTTTTATCAATGGCGAATTTTTGCCTATGTCCAACCAGCTTCAACCGGTATATGATCCGGGAAATACTACCAATCAAATTGGCACAATTAGTAATACCCCTCTACATGATGTGGAAAATGCCGTCAAATCTGCTCATCAGGCTTTTTTAAAATGGAAAGATACATCAATTCAAGAAAGACAGGATCTTTTAAAAAAGGCTTCTGAGCTTATTTTTCAGCAAAAAGATAAGTTAAAGGAATTATTGGTGTCAGAGCATGGTGGTATGCTTTGGGAAGCAGAAACCGATTTTTATTTAGGTTCTGGTGTGATGAGTATGTATGCTAAGGCACCACATGATATTTTGATTCCAAAAGAAATAGCGGAAGACACCGGATGGATCCGCATCCATAAACGACCTAAAGGTGTTATCTCTGCAATTGTTCCTTGGAATATGCCGATTGTATTAACCATGATGAAACTAGGGCCACTATTATTGGCTGGTAATACAGTCGTATTAAAACCTTCTCCTTTTGCCGCATTGGCATTGACTCAGTTATTGGCCAAAATAGCGGAAGTTTTTCCAAAAGGTGTCATTAATGTTGTACATGGTGATGCAGATGTTGGCAACCTCATGACCAGCCATCCACTGGTTCGTAAAGTTGCATTTACTGGCGGAACTGCAACAGGTGCAGCCGTTATGGCAAGTGCAGCCCAATCGATCAAGGACGTCACGCTTGAGCTGGGCGGAAATGATGCCGCAATAATCCTAGAAAATATTGATTTTAAAGCTATTCTTCCTAAGTTATTAAAGGGTGTTTTTACCCGAAGTGGACAAATTTGCTTTGCAGTGAAGCGTATCTATGTACCGAGAGATAAGCTTGACCTTTATTTCGATCTTTTATGTGAGGAAGTGGATAAATACAAGATTGGGCATGGTTTAGATGCAGAAGCAAGTTTTGGCCCACTCAATAATAAAAAACAGTGGTCAATCGTGCAAAAATTTATTGAAAATGCAAAAGTATCTGATCAGTGTGAAGTTCGAGAATTAGGACAAAAAATCAATCCAGAACAATGGGATCAAGGGTACTATATTTTACCGCATGCAGTTAAAACCATGGAAAATTCATTAGAGATTGTTCAACTTGAACAATTCGGACCGATTATTCCACTGATTGGCTATGAAACTGTAGAACAAGCGATTGAATATGCCAATGATAATGAGCAAGGTCTATGTTCATCCGTTTGGTCGGACAATATTGAACTTGCCTATGAAATTGCAAAAAAAATAGAGGCGGGTAGTACCTTCATTAATAGTCATAGTTTTGATTCCTTACAACTCGGTATGCCATTTGGCGGCGTTAAACAAAGTGGTATTGGACGGGAACTGGATATTAATGAAACATTGAAATCTTATCTGGAACCGCACTCAATTCGTTACATTAAATAAAATTTGAGTGAATTAATATATTATTTGGCTAAATGCTAAATGATAACGACGTTTAAGGAAAAATATATGAAAATCAAAGCTGCACTTGTGAAAGAAAAAAATCTTCCCTTGGTTATTGAAGACATCGAAATTGATGAACCGAAAGAAGATGAAGTACTGATAAGAATCGTCGCATCCGGTATCTGTCACACCGATGCGGAATCTATCAAAGGAAATGGCGCTCCGTTCCCAGCAGTATTAGGCCATGAAGGTGCTGGTATTGTTGAGAAAGTTGGTTCTACCGTTACCAATATAAGCGTTGGAGACCATGTGGTTTTATCCTATTCTTATTGTAATGCTTGCTCTCAATGTCTAACTGGACATCACAATTTATGCGTTCGTACGGTTGAACTTAATTTTGGTGGGAAAATGCAGGACCATACTTATCGACTGCATAAAGATGGTCAAGCTTACTCAACTTTCTTTGGACAATCTTCTTTTGCCACCTATGCTGTAGCCAATAAACATAATGTTGTAAAAGTTGATAGAAATGTTGATTTAAAATTATTAGGGCCTTTAGGTTGTGGGATACAAACAGGTAGTGGGACTGTGATGAATAGCCTACATCCTGAGCCAGGAACTTCCATCGCAATCTATGGATCTGGTGCCGTAGGACTAAGTGCAGTAATGGCCGCAAATCTTTTAGGACTCAAAGATATTATCGTGGTAGATATCCATGAAAATCGTCTTGAATTGGCCAAAGAGCTAGGCGCTACGCATGCTTTAAATAGTAAAAATCTAAATGTAGTCGAGGAAATCAAAAAAATTACAGATGGCGGTGTTCATTATGCGATTGAGACGACAGGTGTTCCCGTGGTCATTAAAAATGCAATAGATGCCTTAAGAGTTGCAGGGAAAATCTCCATTGTTGGTATGGGCGGTGACGTTACTTTAAATTTCACCAATGATATTTTAATGGAAGGTAAAACGATTGTCGGCACCATACAAGGAGATTCTACGCCTCAAATACATATCCCGAAAATCATTCAATATTATAAGGAAGGGAAATTCCCTTTTGATAAACTGGTCAAATTCTATGACTTCAATGCAATTAATCAGGCATTTGAAGACTCGAAAACAGGTATCACAATTAAGCCAATTGTTGTCATAGACGAACAGTTTAGTTAGAAGGTTAACTAGACTTAAAACACAATTATTTTAATACCTGATGATCAGTACAGTATCTCATTTTTAGACATACTGTACTCAATCTATGCCAGCCAGAACCCGAGCTGATCGTTCCATATTTTGTAAAATGATTATTAGTTTAAATTTGGGCTAAATTCTTATCAGCCCAAATTTATTTACATTAATTAAGATCACTGTGAGATATTAAGACCACAACACATTTTCCTTGATGAGTTGTTTTAGTATTATAAAATTTCAACTACTCATGCGGACTTGTTTGTAAATATTTTAAGATGTAATACGGTTTTTTGCTGAAAGTAGCTCGGTTGACTTAGAAGCATAAAAAATTCATATGTTGCCTAATCCTATCTTGCTAGACATAGCGAGTACGACCTGCCAGTACAGCAAAGATAATTTGTATCAAGGCGGCGACTAATAAGACCGATAAAGGAACCTGCCAGTTGCCACTTATGTCATGTAACCAACCTGTCAAAAACGGACCGATAGATCCTAATCCGTATCCGACACATTGTGCCATCCCAGATAGTGCACCGGCTTCATGATGATCTCGTGTGCGTAATCCAAATAATGCCAGACAGGTGACCATTGACATACCTGCACCTATACCTGCGCACAGCAACCACCAAAAGGCAAGCGTTGGTACCAGTAAAAGTCCCAGCATTCCAATTGCGATGGCAATGGAACATATAAAACCAAGAAAACGCTGATCGTTAAATCGCTTGATTGCTATTGAGGTCATCAAATTGGCGACAACAGCAATGGCCTGATAAGCAAAGAGATAAGTTCCCGCCTGAGTTGCCCCAATACCAGCTTCTTTGACGATGCTAGGAAACCAGTCAATTACTGAATAGAAAACCAGCGTATGTAAAGCCATGAATATCGAAACTTGCCAGGCAATTGCACTTCGCCAAATATAGCTATGCGTTTTCCCAGTAGCGTTTGGAGACAGAATCTGTGATCGAGGTTGTATTATCTGTGGTAACCAGATCATCAGTGCCAGAAGGGCAAGGACAAACCAGATTCCCAAGGAAAAACGCCAGCCATATTCGGTCAAATCTGCCAAGGGAGCGGCGATACCACTGGCAATAGCCGCCATGAGTGCCATTGTTGCTGCATACAACCCAATGCATAGCGCTGTATGTTGGGGGAAATCACGTTTTACCAGCGGAACCACCAGAACGTTGGCAATAGCGATCCCAATACCAATACATGTGGTACCCAGCCATAGACCCGGAACACTACCATCGGAACGGAAGAAGCAGCCTATTGCAATGACAGCCAAAGCTGTGAAAAGGGCACGTTCGAGTCCAACACTGCGACTTAGCATGGGTGCAAGTGGAGATAGCACTGCAAAACATAGCAAAGGCAACGCATTAAGTAGACCGGACTGGGTGAGATTAAACCCGAAATCTTGCTGTAACAGTGACAGGACTGGACCCAGCGATGTAATCGGCGCCCGCAGATTGGCCGCGATCAGCAGAATGCCAACAAGGAGAAAAATAGAAGAAGCAGAAAATTTAGCGCTGGAGGCTGAAGAAGTAGATATCGTCATAACACCACATACAGAAATGGGGAGATTTTTCTCCCTGATCTGCGTTGGTTGACGTTAACGCTTACGCAAAGCGCTCGAATGTGCGCAATGTCTGCCACAAATATTAGCAAAGCACCTTAGATAATACAAGTCTTCAATGTTGGCGGAGAGTACACGATTGACTTTAATTACCGAAAAAAAACAGCAATGACTATTTTTCTAAGCTTTCCCTCCCTTGCTAGGCCTAGGCCATGGTCATAAGTAAATGGAGAGTCATAGTTGTGAGTGTTTGTTGGTAGCATCAGGATTAATATAAAGTATTGATGGATAGTGCCTACACTGCACTTTACAAACGCTATGAATGATATTATAACGTTAGACTATTATGGTTTTGGCTGTAGCTTTATTTGAAACGAATTTCTGTTTTTATCACAATTTTAGCAAGCTTGTTAATGTTCCAAAGTTTATGGAATATTGCAGCGGCTTTTTGTGTGCACGAAAATACAGAACACGTTGTACATACCCAGCATTTTGGACATCATCAAGTTTTGTCTTCTTGTCAGCAAGACCCTGAATACGCTTCAAAACAGGATAATCGTTCGGTGCATGCTCAAATTGATCTTGAAGATCATGCTGATCATTTGCCTTCTTTTGCCCATATTGTGATTTTAGAGCATCATTCTGAGTTGATGCGGGCAGAACAATTTAGCTTGGTACGAAAACAAAATTATCTATGGTCAAACCTTTATCAATCACCTGATTTAACAGGACAAAATCCTCCTCCTTTATTCCCCCCGCTATTGGTGGGGTAGCCAAAAAAAATCCCGCCACTTTCTAATTTTTAAAAGGTGGGAATATAATGTTTAAAAAGAATGCCTTTGTGCATCGTTCGCGCAGTTTATCGCTCATGCTGCAAGCGAATATTATACTTGCAATGTCAGGGCTGGGTTTTTCTTCAGGGTTGTGGGCAAATACATCTTTAAACTTTCAGCAAACGCTGGAAAAGGTGATTGTCTACCAACAGCAAGTTGATAGTTTTGCGACACAACAAGAGATTGCCAGTGCTCGGCTTAAGCAAAGTCAATTGTGGGCAAATCCTAGTGTATCAGTTACACAACAAGGTTTTGGTGGCAATCAGGATCGTGAACTTGAGATGCGTGTGAGTCAGCAACTCGATGTGTTCGGACAACGCCGTGCCTTAAAACAACTTGCACAGGTTGAAATGTCACAGATTAAGATTGCCAAGACCTTATATGCAGCAGAAATTGCCCTTGCTGTTGAATATCTATGGTCACAGATCGCATTGCAGCAAGAAGAGTTGAAGCTGAGTCAAAGCCAATTGGCAACCAGTCAAGCCACACTTGATGCGGCAAAATTACGTTATCAGGCAGGCAGTATCTCAAAATTAGACCAAGATCGTGTCCTCGTGACACATATTGAAAATCAACGGGCTACCCAGCAAATTGAACTGGCATTAAATATTGCTAAAAAACAATTGGCAAATTTATGGGGCGCAACGCAAAGCAATTTTGATGTAAATTTTGTGCAAAAAAGTTGGCCCTACGATACTTTACAATTTGTACAAGATGCCCAAGCTAATAACTTTTATCAACAAAATCTGGCATTGCAGCAACAGCGTCAAGAGGCCCAAGCGCAATATTTAAAAGTTGTCAATCGTCCGAATCCGACTGTGTCTTTAGGTGTGGCACGTAGTCAAACTGCTGGTGTCAGTGAGCGTGAAAACCAAATGATACTGGGTGTGGAAATTCCAATGAATATGTTTAATCGTAATCAATATTCACAGCACATTATTACAGCAAAACAGGCATTGTTGGATAAGCAAAAAAGCTTTTATCAAACACAGAATCAGGCACAACTTGATACCTTGCTCACCGAATTGACAGGTCTAAAGCAGCAATACGATTTGATCAATGATCAGCAAATTCCCTTATCAGAAGAGGTTTATCAAAAAACCTTACTGGGTTTTAAGGTCGGGAAATATTCAATTACTGATGTGCAACAAGCGAGTCAGCAATTGCAGCAACAACGCTTAAATAAGATACAGATACTCAAACGAGCATGGCAAACATCATTCGACGCTAAAAGCTTAGCTTTCGGTATTGACTCAAGTGTAATTACCTCACCTGATGCCATCATGCAAATCAACCAAAATTTATGGCAAACCACGCAACAACTTAATACCGTGCTAGGAGCAGAATAATGTCAGATCATCAAAAAAAATCGCAATGGTTCTGGGTGGCATTGGTTATTGTTGTGGTCGCAGTTTTGGGCACATGGATTGTATCAAGCAAAGACAAAGGCGTATCTGCGGAACATGAACATGGCGAGGCTGGACATATGGAAGGCGCGGACAGTCACGCTGAAGAAGGGCATGCGGAGGAAGGACATGGCGAAGAGAGTGAATTTGAATTTTCTGCCAAACAATTGCTTGAATTTGGGGTGAAACTTGCGACAACGGAGAGGGGTACAGTTGTACAAACAGCTTCATTTCCGGCCAGACTGGTTGCAAATAGCGATCAACAAGCGCATGTCACCTCTACGTTTGCAGGTCGTGTTGATCGCGTATCTGTAGCATTGGGACAGACGGTAAAACAAGGGCAGGCTTTAGCAACTTTGTTTATTCCCGATCTGGTTGATCAGCAAGCCAATTTAAGTATTGCCCAAGAAAGTTTGACTTTGGCACAACAAGATTATCAACGTGAAAAACAATTGTATGAGCAGGGAATTTCGGCACGTCAAGATTATCAACGTGCTTATAATGCTTATCGTCAAGCACAAATTCAGGTACAGGCAGCAAGAAGTCGTTTAAATGCACTGGGTGCATCAAGTGGCAGCAATGGACGATATGTATTGACTGCACCACTTGGCGGTGTGATCAGTAGTAAAGACATTGTGGTCGGTGAGCAAGTCAGTTCAGATAAACAATTATTTGTGATTGATCAGCTTGATCAACTTTGGCTGGAATTTACTTTACCCAATGATGCTCAAATGAATGTCATGCCAAATCAGGAAATTCAGTTTAAATCCTTACAAAGCAACAATCAGTTTAAAGCTGTTGTACAGGCATTAACGACCGAAGCAGATGCGCTAACGGGTCGTTTGGTGGTACGTGCCAAGGTGATTACACCTGCACAGGAATTACGTCCAAACCTCATGGTGAATGTTGCGCTAAATCGTGGCACATCTGCATCGGTATTGCGTGTCAATAAGCAGGCAATTCAGGACATTGATGGTAAACCAGTGGTTTTTGTGGCACAGCAAGAACAGGACAAGATTCATGTGACGCCAACCGCTGTGGTTTTAGGTGATTATTCCAGTGATGGGCAATGGGTAGAAATTAAATCCGGATTGACCGAAAACCAGCGTTATATCAGCCAAGGCAGTTTCCTGATGAAGTCTGAAATGGAAAAAGGGGAAGCTGAACATGGACACTAAAGAACAGCTCAATCTGCCTCCAGCCGAAGGCTTATTCGATCGACTGATTCAGTTCTCCATTCAGAATGCCATTTGGGTGATGTTGTTTGTGGTGGCCTGGATTGGTGTCGGGATTTGTGCTTATAAAAATCTGGCGATTGATGCAGTGCCGGATATTACCAATGTTCAAGTGCAAATTAACAGTCAGGCCAATGGCTTTACTGCCTTGGAAGTTGAACAGCGCATTACCTATCCGATTGAAAATGCCATGTCGGGTATGCCCAATTTAGAACAAACGCGTTCAATTTCCCGTTATGGTTTGTCGCAAGTGACCATTATTTTTAAAGATGGCACAGATATATATTGGGCAAGACAACTGATTAGTCAGCGTTTGCAGGAGGCTAAAAGCGAATTGCCTGATGCGATTGAACCACAAATGTCGCCTATTTCCACAGGCTTGGGTGAGATCTACCAATGGGTGATTAAAGCACAGCCGAATGCCAAAAAAGCAGATGGTACAGCCTATACTGCAATGGATTTACGTGAAATTCAGGATTGGATAGTGCGTCCGCAGTTACAGCGGGTCAAAGGTGTGGCCGAAGTCAATAGTATTGGTGGCTATAATAAAACCTTTGTGGTTGCGCCTGATTTAAATCATTTGCAGCAATTACAAATTCCATTGTCAAGCTTGCAGGAGGTTCTGAGCAATAATAATGAAAACCGTGGCGCAGGCTTTATCGAGGAAAATGGTCAGCAGCTTACCGTGCGTGTACCGGGTACGTTAAATTCAATACAAGACATTGAAAATGTTAATGTCACGACCAAAAATGGTCTGCCAATTCGTGTGGCAGATGTGGCTCAGGTGTCGATAGGACATGATTTGCGTACTGGTGGTGCAACCTATAATGGTGAAGAAACAGTCCTTGGGATCGCCATGATGATGATGGGTGAAAACAGTAAAACTGTTGCACACGCCATTGATGTGAAAGTTAAAGAAATTCAGAAAACTTTACCCAAAGGCGTAGAGATTGAAATGGTTTATAACCGTAGTGATCTGGTCGATAAAGCCATCAAAACCGTGGCAAAAAATCTGATCGAAGGGGCGATTCTGGTTATTATTATTCTGTTTATGTTTTTGGGTAACTTTCGTGCTGCCTTGATTACGGCATGCATTATTCCGTTATCTATGCTGTTTACGCTGGCGGGTATGGCAGAACAAAAAGTCAGTGCAAATTTGATGAGTCTAGGAGCACTTGATTTCGGGATTATCATCGATGGTGCAGTGGTGATTGTTGAAAACTGTATTCGACGCTTGGCGGAGGCACAACAACACAAAGGACGTATCCTGACACGCTCCGAACGCTTTAGCGAAGTGTTTTTGGCAGCAAAACAGGCACGTCGCCCACTGATTTTTGGTCAGATCATCATTATGGTGGTGTATTTACCGATTTTTGCGTTATCCGGTGTCGAGGCAAAATTATTCCATCCGATGGCCATTGCAGTGGTTTTGGCATTGCTTGGTGCAATCATTTTATCCGTCACGTTTGTACCTGCGGCTGTGGCATTATTTGTCACAGGAGAAGTGAAGGAAAAAGAAAGTCGCTGGATGCAAAAGCTCAAAACTGGCTATGCACATGTGCTGGACTGGGCCTATGCCTCTAAATATCTAGTGGTGTCGATTGCTCTGGGTATTTTGATTCTGACAGGATTGCTCAGCACCCGCATAGGCAGCGAATTTTCACCGACCTTAAGTGAAGGGGATTTTGCCATACAGTTGATGCGTGCACCCAGTACAGGGATTGAGGAATCATTACGTATTCAGGAAAGTGTAGAAAAACAGCTACTTCAAGCTTTTCCGGAAATTAAAGCCGTATTTGCCCGGACAGGCACGGCCGAAGTGGCAACCGATGTGATGCCACCGAATATTTCGGATGGTGTGGTTTTGCTTAAACCTCGGGCAGAGTGGCCTAATCCAAAAGAAACCATCGACCAGTTGCGCAGTCGCATGTTGGCATTCGTCAATATCATTCCCGGCAATAACAGCGAGTTTTCTCAGCCGATTGAACTGCGCTTCAACGAATTAATTTCGGGTATTCGTAGTGATGTCGGCGTCAAGATTTTTGGTGATGATGTACAGGTCCTCAATCAGGAAGCGGAAAAAATTGCGCAAACATTACGTTCGATTCCCGGTGCCAGCGAGGTTAAAATCGAACAAACTGATGGTTTACCGTTGTTGAATGTCGATGTCAATCATGCCTTGGCAGCACAATATGGCATATCGGTACGCGACGTTCAGGATCTGGTTGCAGCAAGTATCGGTGGACAAAGTGTTGGGCAAATCCTACAAGGGGATCGCCGTTTTGATTTTGTCATTCGTTTAAGTGATGACATGCGTAATCCGCAACAATTGGCGATGTTACCGGTTCAATTGCCGAATGGTGGTTTAATTCAACTACAAGATATTGCCACGGTTGACACTATCTTGGGTCTAAATCAGGTCAGTCGTGAAGATGGTAAACGTCGTGTCGTTGTTTCGGCAAATGTACGTGATCGTGATTTAGGTTCTTTTGTTGCCGAGATGCAGGACACTTTGGCACAGCAAAGTTTGCCAAGCGGTTATTGGCTCGGATATGGCGGTCAATTTGAAAATCTGGCATCGGCCAAAGCACGCATGCAAATTGTGATTCCTTTGGCGTTGATCATGATTTTCAGCTTATTGATGGCGGTATTTCATCGCTTTAAGGACAGTATCTTGGTATTTAGTGGTGTGCCGTTTGCGCTGTCAGGTGGTTTGCTGGCGTTATGGCTACGTGATATTCCGCTTTCGATGTCGGCAGGCGTTGGCTTTATTGCCTTATCAGGTGTGGCGGTATTAAATGGTTTGGTGATGTTGACCTTTATTAAAGAATTACGTGAACGTTATGATTTGCATTATGCAACCTGGCAAGGTGCAATTTTACGTTTACGTCCAGTGTTAATGACTGCGTGTGTGGCCTCGTTTGGTTTTGTACCGATGGCATTGGCAACAGGGACAGGTTCAGAAGTCCAACGTCCACTTGCAACGGTGGTGATTGGCGGGATTATATCGTCAACATTGTTGACATTGATTCTATTGCCTGTGATCTATCGCTGGATGAATCAATCTAAAGCAAAAAAAGCAACATAAACGACAGAAGTCAATCTGTTTTAGTCACGAGTATGGATTGAAACAGATTGAGTCATTATGGTTGGCCGGGATTTCCGCTACTTGCTTTATATTTATTTAATGAACAAATATAGATGAGTCCATTGTTCTACATATGACAGTAGGATGGATTCAAGGATAAGGTATAGAAATGCACCAGCATCACGAACACGAGAAGAAGCAGAACTGTTGTTGTGAACCCGAAGTCGACTTCAAAAAACCATCGCCACACTGCGAAGATGGTGATGCACATGGGCATCATCATGAATTACAACAAGACGGTGGTGTATTTAAATTATTTTTACCTGTGTTAGTTTCATTTATTTTACTGGCCACCTCATTAATTCTAGATCATTTTGTGCAGCCTACTTGGTTTAGTGGCTGGATCCGTAGCATGTTTTATATTGTGGCGTATTTGCCAGTTGGATTGCCAGTGCTTAAGGAAGCTGTAGAGAGTATCCAAAACGGTGATGTTTTTTCAGAATTTTTATTGATGGGTATTGCTACTGTTGGCGCCTTTGCAATTGGCGAATATCCTGAAGCTGTTGCTGTGATGTTGTTTTATGCGGTAGGCGAAATCTTTCAAACCATCGCAGTTTCTCGTGCGCAAAATAATATCAAGGCTTTACTTGATCAACGTCCTGATCAGGTTAATCGAATTCAAGATGGCAAGGTGCAGACAATTCCCGCAGCACAGGCACAAATTGGTGATCTTTTACAGCTTAAAGTGGGTGAAAAAGTTGGTCTGGATGGGATTTTACGTTCGAAAAATGGCGCTTTTAACACGGCTGCTTTAACCGGTGAAAGTAAACCTGATACCAAATATCAAGGTGATGCTGTATTGGCCGGTATGATAAACCTAAATACTGTGACAGAAATTGAAGTCACGACGGCTTATAGCGATAGTAAACTCAGTAAAATTCTAGAAATGGTGCAAAATGCCACTACGCAAAAAGCACCGACGGAATTATTTATTCGTAAATTTGCCCGAATTTATACGCCGATCGTGGTGCTCTTGGCAATCGCAATTAGTTTGCTGCCATATTTCTTTGTCCAGAATTATCAATTTAGTGAATGGTTATATCGTGCGCTGGTTTTCCTCGTAATTTCATGTCCATGTGCATTGGTGATTTCGATTCCGCTAGGGTATTTTGGTGGGATTGGTGCAGCAAGTCGTAACGGTATTTTGGTCAAGGGCAGTAGCTTTTTAGACACTTTGGCCAATATTCAGAATGTAGTGATGGATAAAACAGGCACCATGACAGAAGGTGTATTTAAAGTACAGGACGTGGTATTTAATAGAAATATTGATCAAACACATATGTTGCAAATGGTCAGTGCTTTAGAAAAACTCAGTACTCATCCTGTGGCGACAGCGATTCATCAACATGTTGGTGAACTGACTTTAGATTTTGTATTGAAAGAAGCCGAAGAAATTGCAGGGCATGGTTTAAAAGCGACCGTCGAAGATAAAATATTATTGGTCGGCAATTTTAAACTCATGAAAAAGTTTGATGTTGATTATGATATTGACCCTGCCTCCATCATCTATACTACGATTGCAGTTGCCTATGACAATCAGTTTGTCGGATATATTACGATTGCCGATGAAATCAAAGCCGATGCCCAAAGTACAATTGACCAACTAAAAGCATTACATGTCCAAACCACCATGTTAAGTGGGGATAAAAATACCGTTGTGCAGCATGTGGCTAGACAATTGGGTATTGATCATGCTTTTGGTGACTTGTTACCAGAAGATAAAGTGGCAAAGGTCAAGGATATTAAAGCCAGAAACGAAACTGTGGCATTTGTGGGAGATGGTGTCAATGATGCACCAGTCGTGGCGTTGAGCGATGTTGGCATCGCAATGGGTGGATTGGGCAGTGATGCAACGATTGAAACTGCGGATATCGTCATTCAAGATGATAAACCATCAAAAATTCCAGTTGCAATTCATATTGGAAAACAGACCAAAAAAATTGTCTGGCAAAATATTACTTTGGCATTCGCAGTCAAGGCCATTGTCTTGATTTTGGGCGCAGGTGGGGTTGCAACGATGTGGGAAGCTGTATTTGCGGATGTGGGTGTATCTTTATTGGCAATTATGAATGCAATTCGGATTCAACGTATGAGATTTTAGGATGCATTCTCATTTAGCATTACACCAAATAAAATATATTTCATATGTAGTATAGAGATAACTACGAGCTCATTTGTCTAATCAAGCGGCGATAATCCGAGAGTGTTTTAAGCTTGCAAATGCATTTTTAACCAAATGTCTTAATTTGTCTAAGTAACGGGAATCATTTTCTGCTGTCAAGCCCATTCCCTTATTCACTCCGAATTATAGCCTTTATCAGCAACCCAGTAATTTGCATGATGAACTAGTTAGTTGGATCGGTTGGTCTGTGTTTGACTGGGGGGAACTTTAGCCAGCGACTTTAGAATTAATCAGATATCCATTCGCCTTAATTGCAAGATGAATTTTTGTACTTGCTCCACCTCGTGAGATAACCAGCAGCTATTTGTTCATCATGCCAAACTGCTCGAATGATTTCTTGATGAAACGTGTTGCTGCGTATATTTCACTATGCCTGTCTATCAATTATGATCTTCTTTTTATCATTAATAATGAGTATTTAAAAATCAAAACTAAAATTGCTTCGCATTTAAACGCTGTTGCATGATACGTTTTAACATCACTTGAGGACAAATAAACCATAATCCGATCAAGCAAAAACATGCCCATGCAAAAGCAGGGATATGAAAATGCATATATAACACCCGTACCAATTCGATGATAATAAAAAAGCTAAACATTAAGAACATGGAAACTGCTGCGGCCACCGTACCTTTACTGATATTGGAAGACATCAAGGCAAAACGATACATGACCGAAAAACTAAAGCCTTCTCCAAAACTAATCAATGTCATACCGATCAATAAACAAGGCACCAAATAAATATTCGAGATCGCACCAAAGAGCAGAAACAATGCCCCCAAGAACATGATCGGCACACCAATTAACGCAGTTTTTCCTAAAGGAAAGCGATCAATCACCTTAAGCAAGACAATATTACCCGCAATAAGGGCAAAGAAGATCGGGAACTGCGCCAAACCATATTGCATACTGCTAAAACCCAATGCCTTAACCAATATGACTGGGGATAAAGCAACCCAAAGCATTAAAGGCACGGCAATGATTGGTAAAGCAAGGGTTAATCCCAAAAAATTCCGATCAAAATATATTTTTTTAAAATCCTTAAATAAATAGATAAAAGGTTGTTTTATCGGTTTTTGTTGCTGTTCAGGCATTTTGCTTTTTAGACCAAACCAGCTTAAAAATGATAAACTGGCAATCGCTACAAACCCCCAATGCCAAGAAACATAATCAATTAAAAATGCACCCAATATAGGACCAAGCAAAGGTGCTAAAAGAGAAATATTAGCCATCAATGCCATGACTTTAATCGCATCACGTTCGGTAAAAATTTCCTGAATGGCAGCATAGCCCACAGCACTAATTACCGATAATCCCATTCCCTGCAATAAGCGTAAAGTCAGAAACTGCTGTATATTCTGCGTAAGTAAAATGAGCAGGCAGCAAATGGTAAAAAACATGACCCCTGCCAGTAACACACGTTTACGCCCTAAACGATCTGATAAAGGACCGAGTAACCATGCAATACAGGCACCGCCCAATAAGTAAAAAGACATAGAGGAAGGTGCCCATGTCGAACTTACACCAAAATCCTGTGTAATGCTCAACATCGCAGGCTGAATTAAATCATTACAAATATAGACTGCAAATTCGAAGACCACTAATGCCAGTGGAAATAATAAAGTTGAACGAGATAATTTTTGAAAAGAAGTTGATTGCATACAGACTCAAACTTTAAAAAAAGATGCAGGACTGGTAAAATAACATCATAGCCTTAACTTGTATGTATTTTTTCATGATCTAACTATACAAAGAAATAAAGCGAATGCTTGAATAGACATTAATATTATATAAAAATATAAAATACATTATTATATAATATTAATGTCCATGTATGACTATCTCATTTCATTTTTAGGTGGATTATTGCTTGGTGTTGCTGTGGTTGGTTACCTTTTCGTACATGGTCGTATCGCAGGTATTAGCGGACTTATTGGGCAAGTTTTAAACCCGCAAATAATTTTTAAAACATCAGAAATTTGGTTTTTATCTGGTTTAATTATCACACCGTTTATTTATAGATTATTTGTTCAGCCAGAAATTGAACTAAATGCAAGCCCTCTGATGATGATCATTGCAGGCTTTTTAGTCGCTTAGGGCCAAATTTTAAAACTGTATTTTAAAGATATGAATATTTAATCAGAGACCAGATTTTTATAGATCGGAAGAGGTGAAGGGTAATGAAAACAGCAGAGCAATTAATTTCAATGGCAAAAAACCGAATTCAAGAAGTGACTGTCGCAGACTTATTTGAAGCCATGAAAAACCATAAAACAATTCTCATCGATGTGCGCGAGCCCGAAGAGTTTCAAGCAGCGGCTATTGATCGCGCTGTGAACTATCCACGTGGGGTTTTAGAAATGCGTATTCATCAGCACCCGTTCGCCAGTCATCACTGTGATACTGCCCAAGCGCTTGAGCATTTGAAGGATCAGCCGATTTATTTGATTTGTGGGACGGGTGGCCGATCAGCTCTGGCTACAGATACTTTACAGAATATGGGTTTTACTCAGGTGAAATCTGTTCAGGGTGGATTCCAAGCATGGCTAGAGCAGGGTTATCCAGTAGAGAAATAACTAGATTTCTATTTTAAGTCTAATCTAAGTTTATGGACATTCAAGTGAGAAAATCATGAAGTACAAAGAATTAACTCAAAATATTTCAGGAAACTTAAAGACATTAGCGCAGGATTCTCCTGATTTAATGAAAAGTTTTAATCAATTGTCACAAGTTGCAATGCGTGAAGGTGTTATTGATCCTAAAACTAAGGAATTGATTGCTTTAGCTATTGGTGTTGCAGCACGATGTGATGGATGCATAGGTTTTCATGTCAGAACCCTAGTCAAAATGGGGATGACATTACAAGAATTGGAAGAAGTGCTTGGGGTTGCAGTTTATATGGGGGGCGGTCCCTCATTGATGTATGCAGCGAATGCATTGGAAGCATTTAAAGAATTCACAGCCTAATTTTTTCGATCATTGGAAAGCGATCTGAATCAGCATTGGCATAGCCTTTATTCGCAAACACAGGATCTGTATGGCATTTCGCCCAATCATTTTATTCAACAGATAGCAGATCAGGTTCCAATTGTGGGAAAAACTCTTGCTATCGCAGAGGGTGAAGGGCGGAATATCCTTTATTTGGCGGATAAAGCAAGACAGCAAAATGATTCAATTTCGGCAGAAATATGGGATTATTCAAAAGTTGCTTTGCAACACTTGTCTGCAAAAGCTCAAGACGCTGGATTTGATTTTACACTTAGAAATATTGATCTCAGTGATGTCGAATGACCAAGAGAACGTTATCAAAATGTGATGTGTGTGTATGGGCATTTTGATGAAAATACGCAATTTAAGGTACTCACTGGGATTCGTCAATCATTGACAGACAATGGTTGGTTTATTGGAGAGTTTTATTTCAAAGAGCAAATCCATTATCAAACTGGTGGTCCTAAAGATATCAATTATTTATACGACCCAATGTTGATTTTTTCGGTATTTAAAAATGATCATTTCTATCATTTTTATGTGGGAGAGCAGGAACGTTACGAAGGCAAGTTACATAACGGAAAATACCATGTAATTCAATTTGCAATTCAAGTGAAGAAGTAGGACATAAAACGGTTCAAGCGCGAGTATGGCTAATATGCTCATTTTATAAAGAAGAGAGGTTTAAGATGTCAACACGTTTTAATAATAAAGTGGCTTTAGTTACAGGTGCAGGTTCGGGCATTGGGCGAAGCACAGTGCTGCTTCTTGCTGAGCAAGGGGCAAAAGTTGTTGTTTCAGATATTAATTTTGATGCGGCTGAGAAAGTCGCAGCTGAAACTATGGCTGCTGGCGGTCATGCTGTTGCGAATAAAACAGATACATCTCATCCAAAGGAAATGAAATAAGCTGTTGAGTTTGCGGTGGAAAGCTTTGGGGCTCTGCATTTAATAATGCGGGTATTTTAGGTGAAGTCAATCCGATTGCTGAGCTGAGTATAGAGGCTTGGCGCAGAGTGATAGATATTAATTTGAATGCTGTTTTCTATGGACTACATTATCAGATTCCAGCAATGCTTAAATTAGGCGGTGGTGCAATTGTTAATACCGCATCTATCTTAGGTTTGGTCGGGACAAAAAATATTTCAGGATATGTTGCAGCTAAGCATGGTGTGACTGGTCTGACAAAGACCGCGTCATTGGAGTATGCTGATCAAGGTATACGTATTAATTCAGTTCATCCTGGGTATATACAAACCCCATTAATTGGAGAATTTGAGGAATCAGAATTAGTGAAACTTCATCCAATTGGTCGTTTGGGTAAACCAGAAGAAGTTGCTCAAGTAGTGGCATTTCTGTTATCTGATGAAGCTTCTTTTGTGACAGGTAGTCAATATACTGTTGATGGCTCTTATACTTCACAATAATAACGCGCTGCATAACATTATAATCTTAGATGAAATTGACCATTTTTTATAATGATAAATGGTCAATTTTCAGGATAAATTAAATAACTTGCGATAGCGCCATAATGTAGTTCTGCTGATACCCAGTGCTTGAGCTGTTAGGGTGAAATCATACTGATATTTGAATAACATCTTTTGCACGGTGTCTTTTTTTAACTTTCCTCTTTGTGGGGATTGCTTTAATGAGGTGATATAGTCACTGTGGTACTGGGTATGACTGATTTCATCTGGTAAGTCTGTGACGTCAATATGGGATTGCCCATTTGCCATGGTAAGTGCATAGAGCAGCGTATTTTTAAGTTCTCGTACATTGCCAGGCCAGTCATAATTTGTCAATACGTTGATCGCCTGCTGTGTAAGTCTAGGGCTGGTTTTTACACTGTCTTGCTGTTCTTTTAAAATTGCCTCGGCAATGAGAGGAATATCCTGTTTACGCTCACGTAAAGGGGGGATAAAAATCGGAATCACCCGTAAGCGATAGAGTAAATCCTGTCGAAAATGCCCCAGTCGAGCTTCTTCTCTTAGTGCCCGATGGGTTGCGGTAATAATACGCACATCAGATTTAATAGATTTTTCCCCACCCATTGGGGTAAATTCACCTGTTTCCAGAATACGCAATAACTTGGCTTGTAATTCCAGTGGAATTTCGGCAATTTCATCTAAAAATAATGTGCCACCTGCCGCACGTTCAAATACGCCTTTATGTTCTCTAATTGCCCCTGTAAATGCCCCTTTAACATGTCCAAACAGTTCACTTTCCAGAATATTGGCATTGAGTGCAGCACAGTTAATGGCAATAAAAACCTCATTCTTACGCTGACTGTAATGGTGGATGGCTTGGGCAACCAACTCTTTACCGCTACCAGATTCTCCACGAACCAAGACAGGAAATTCAGTCACCGCTACTTTTTCAATAATTGAATACATATGCCGCATTTCTTTGGAGCAACTATGAAATTTTTGACTTAATTCTAGTTGTATAGGGCTGCATTCGATTTTTTGTGGCTGGTGTTTCATGTATTATTTCATTTGTTGCAACATTTGAAACAAATTATGAAACAAAAATAAGTTGATTGAAATACCAGGATAAGTAAAACGAATATATTTAATTGATTTTACTGTATATAAAATTAAAAGATAAAATTGGCATTGTATTTGCAAAATTAGAATATAAGCTGATTTGATTCGAGAAAAATACCTATGATATTTCATCAATTTTTTGAAAAGGAAAGTTCGACATATACCTATTTATTAGCCTGTGAGGATACACGGGAAGCTGTATTGATTGACCCTGTGGTTTCCGAGATTGAACATTATGCCCAGCTATTGGCAGTAAAGAACTTAACTTTGGCATATAGCTTAGATACCCATGTTCATGCTGACCATGTGACGGCTGCCAATCAGTTAAGGGAAAAATTCGGTTGTAAAACGGTGTTACATCGCAATTCTGGGGTAGCATGTGGTGATATTTTTATCACTGATAAAAGTGCAATTCGGATTGGCGATATTTTAGTTGAAGCCCGTTATACCCCTGGGCATACCAATGCCTGTACCAGTTATGTGGTCGAGGGCATGGTATTTACAGGTGATGCCTTACTGATAGATGGCTGTGGTCGCACTGATTTTCAGGAGGGTAATGCTGCAACCTTATATGACAGTATTCATCAACAAATTTTTTCTTTGCCCGATGAAACTATTGTTTACCCAGGCCATGATTACAACGGCGGACTGTCTTCAACAGTTGGACAAGAACGTTTACATAATGCACGTTTAGGCAATGGACGAAGCAAACAGGAATTTATCGACATTATGCAGAAGCTAAATTTACCTTATCCAAAGAAAATTGATATTGCTTTACCTGCCAATAAAGCCTGTGGCAAATAAGGAGATAATGTCATGCAACTTAAACAGCTCAATGCTGAGTTTCTAGTTTCGGAACAGATTACCGCACAGGATGTGAGAGCGATTGCAGTACAAGGAGTCAAAACCATTATATGTAATCGACCTGATGGCGAGGGAGCAGATCAGCCCAATATTATCGAAATTCAACAGGCAGCAGAACAACAGGGCATAACCGTTGAATATTTGCCTGTCACCAGTGGTCAGGTAACGGATGAGCAGGCACAGGCATTTAGAATGATGTATCAAAATGCCAAAAAACCGTTATTGGCATTTTGCCGCACAGGTACACGCTCAATTACACTCTGGGCATTATCGCAAGGACGTGAGCAGAATCTTGAACAGACTTTACTCACTGCAAAAACGTTGGGTTATAACTTACAGGGTATTGTTCCCCGTGTGTTAAAACAGGCAAATCCACAAAGTAGTACTGGAAAATATACGGTGGTGATTGTTGGTGCAGGAGCAGCAGGAATTTCCGTTGCTGCAAGCCTATTATCACGTCAGGCTGATTTGGATATTGCCATCATTGACCCTGCCGATATCCATTATTATCAACCTGGTTGGACGATGGTGGGCGGTGGTATTTTTTCACCAGAAAAAACTGCACGTCAGATGCGTAAATTAATCCCACAAAAAGTCAAATGGATTCAGCATGCCGTTGCTGCTTTTGACCCTGAAAATAAACAGGTGATTTTAGAAGGGTGTAAACCTCTAAGTTATAATGCTCTGGTGATTTGTTCAGGACTAAAACTCAATTGGCATGGTATAGAGGGATTGGTGGAGACACTGGGGAAAAATGGTGTCACATCAAATTACCGTTATGACCTTGCTCCTTATACATGGCAACTTGTACAGAATCTGAATAAAGGTAAAGCTTTATTTACCCAGCCACCCATGCCCATTAAATGTGCCGGTGCGCCACAAAAAGCCATGTATTTATCGGCAGATCACTGGCAGAAACAGAGTGTACTGAAAGATATTCAGATTGATTTCTATAATACAGGTGCAGTGTTATTTGGCGTGGCCGCCTATGTGCCTGCATTGATGGAATACGTTGCACAATACGGTATCAATCTCAATTTTAATCATCAACTCATTAAGGTTGATGGTCAGCAAAAACGGGCATGGTTTCAGGTCACAACAGGTGAAAGCAAATCGATCATGGCAACAGAATTTGATATGTTGCATGTTGTACCACCACAGCAAGCGCCTGACTTTATTCGTGCCAGTTCTTTAGTCGATGCCGCAGGTTGGTTGGATGTCAATCAAGATACCTTACAGCATAGCAACCCCAAATATCCTGATATTTTTGCTTTGGGTGATGTGATGAATGCCCCAAATGCCAAAACTGCCGCAGCCGCACGGAAACAAGCACCGATTGTTGCGGTTAACGTGCTGCAATATCTAAAAGGCAGCGAACAATTTGCTCATTATGACGGTTATGGTTCATGCCCACTCACCGTAGAGCGAGGCAAAATTGTACTGGCTGAATTTGGCTATGGCGGCAAACTGTTACCGAGTTTCCCTAAATGGTTTCTAGATGGAGAAAGACCATCTCGTATGGCATGGCTATTAAAGGAACAAATTTTACCGCCTATTTACTGGGACGGTATGCTTAAAGGGCATGAATGGTTGGTTAAACCTAAATTCAAGACTGACTAAATCATTTTATACATCAATAACCTATCTTTTCTGGAAGATGGTTGTGGGGTTTTTTTGCCTTTAAAAAATGATTCGGTATGAGATAAAAGGCGGTTCACGGTATGTTTTTACTAGTCATAGAGGGTTTAGCGATTGGTTGCTTGCTTGGCTTGACAGGAGCTGGTGGCGGGATTCTGGCCGTTCCTGCACTGATGGCAAGTCAAGGCTGGACAGTGGCACAGGCTGCACCAGTTGGGTTATTTGCCATTACTTTGGCAGCCCTGATTGGTACCGTTCAGGGCTTATTTAACAAGATAGTCCGTTATCGAGCTGCTATCTGGATTGCCTTAATTAGTATTCCATCTGCACGCTATGGTGTACACCTATCTCATATTGTTGAACCAATCTGGCTAACACTGGTTTTCGCAGTAGTGATGCTGATTGTGGCTTATCGTATTTTCTTTAATAAAGTCAATGATTTTGAAAATCCCCCTTGTAAGGTCAGTCCCTCGACAGGGCGTTTTATCTGGAATATTAAAACTGCCTCAATACTGGGTGGACTGGGCGTGATAGCAGGTTTATTGACAGGGTTACTGGGTGTTGGTGGCGGTTTTGTAATTGTGCCTGCACTACGCAAAATCACCAATTTAGACATGTACAGTATTGTTGCCACATCACTAATGATTATTTTTTTAATAGGTGGTTTAAGTATCTCGATTCATGTATTAGACGGGTTTCACTACCCTCTTGAAGTCACATTTAGTTTTGTCTTGGCGTGTGTTATTGGCATGTTAATCGGACGTTGTATCATCACCTTGATTCCAGTACAAACGGTACAAAAAATATTTGCCACAGCGGTTACGGTTATTGCTGTCTATTTAATTTTTTCCGCATTATTTGTTTAAGTAAGGAGGTCTTATGAATTTAGGGCTGACGGCTTTAGAACTCGCAAGAATACAGTTTACTTTCACAGTTTCATTCCATATCATTTTCCCAGCCATTTCGATTGGCCTAGCAAGTTTTTTGGCCGTACTGGAATGGAAATGGTTGCATATACTGCCATGTCCTATTGGGTATTTCGGGATAAATTTAGAACAGGTGATGGTTATCACTAAAAGAATATAGCTATTAAAATTTAACAAAAAACAATGCTTTACTTGGTTGTGGCCCGGTGGTTTATTTAGTTTACTGATGATTGCAGGCTTTTTTAGGTTGTTACTTAAATTAGCATATTGATAAATCACGAGTATTCAGAAGATAGTCTGAATGCGAGTTGATGTAATTGAATAAGATGAACTATTCACTGATAACATGGAAGATGCTCAAATAGAGGATAGTTATGGTGTTTTAAAGCTGTAAAGAATGCCTTGGAATTATTGAAATGAGAAAATTTATACCAAATCGTAATGAATATAATTTCGGAAATGCACAGTTGTGTGTTTCGGATTCTTAAGCGCTGAGGTCTTTGTTTAAGAAATTTTTAGTAAGTTGATTCAAATTTCTGAAAAACTCATCAATGGCACAGAATAATTGGGTACTATCAATCATAAGGACTAGAGTTATGAGTTTGGTGTGGTAACTTAACTCATGGCTCTAGTCCTCTTCCTTTTTAAGTCTATTGCTTGTTTAGGTTATATAAGTTTAGGTTCATACTTGAATCCTCATATCAGGGTATATTTCTTTAAACGATAATCCAGCGTGGCTCGACTAATACCAAGTAGCCGTGCGGCTTCGGATACATTATTCTGGCTACGTGATAAAGCTGTTTGAATCATATCTTGTTCAAATTGCTCAAGAGAAAAGTTTTGATCCAGTAGTTGCTCAATCATATGTTGTTGGTTGGCGGCAGTCACGGTATTGACATCCAGGTTTTGTTCCTGATTCAGTTGGTACTGCGGTATGAGGTTACTTAGCTTGATTTCCTGTTGATGCTCAGTGAGCAAGGTGGCACGTTCCAGAAGATTTTCCAGTTCACGAATATTGCCCGGCCAGTCATGGCTCATCAGGTAGCTCAACGCCTTATCACTCAGTCCTTTAATGGTCTTATCATAGATACTTTCAAAGCGTTTAAGAAAGTGTTTGACCAATAGTGGGATATCATCACGGCGTTCACGTAGCGGCGGAATCATCACAGGAAAAATATTAAGTCGGTAGAATAAGTCCGCACGAAAACGCCCCTGTTGTACGGCATCAAATAAGTCCTCATTAGTAGCAGCCACCACCCGTACATCAATACGGCGGGTCTGATAATCACCGACACGTTCAAACTCACCTTCCTGCAAAATGCGTAGTAGTGCAGCTTGCGCCCGAGGTGATAGCTCAATCACTTCATCCAGAAAAATGGTACCGCCATGCGCACGTTCAAATTTGCCCATACGTGATTGGGTCGCACCGGTATAGGCACCTTTTTCTACCCCGAACAGTTCAGCTTCGATGAGATCGGGCGGAATGCTGGCGCAGTTGACTGCCACAAATGCCGCATGTTTGCGCTGACTGGCCTGGTGGATACCACGAGCAAACGCTTCTTTACCAACGCCTGTTTCACCCTGTAACAGCACTACTACCTTACTGCCTGCCGACTTTTTTAGTAGTTCACATACTTGTCTGTAAGCAGTCGATTCACCTACAGAATTAAACATGGTGTAGTCAGATTCTGAAGAGGTATAGATATTCTGCTTTAAGGTTTTCAATTCTGCCTGTAAAGCAATAATTTGGTCAGCTACAGGATCAGGCGACATAAAGCGAATTAGCTCATCAGCATTCTCCCAGGTGGTCAACGGTTTGCCGATAATCTGGCAATGCTCATCACCTTTGGCAGTGCATTTGGTTTCCTGATAGATGATGGTCTGGCCCATGACAAAGCTGCTATAACCACAGGCATAGCCGAGTAGCATCCAGCAGGCAGGCTCATCAGAAGTGCCAAACTCATTTAAATGCACTTCAGATTCAAAAGAATGCAGCCAGTTAAAATCGGCATAAAAGCTGCCAGTTTCATGACACAGCTTCAAGGTGTTGACTTCCACCTGTACCATACCTCGAATGCCGTGCATCTGCGGACCAGCCATAAAGGCTTCTTCAGCGGTCATGTTAGGACGTAGTTTGCTGGTAATTTCGGCATCTTTCATACCGGCCTGATAGCCGCAGCGAATAAAAAAATGTTTGGTACGCTCGTGTCCGAGCATTTGATAGAGGTCTTTACGCAGATAACCCATGATGCTGGTATGTAATAGCAGCATACGGTTTTCTTCAAACCAGATTTGACCATGTTTGGCATCAAACTGGATATGATCCAGCAAGTCCTGAATATCTTTATGTTGTTCCAGACGAGGTTTAAATAGCCGTGTATCCTTGGCGTGTAGCATGGTCAATTCCCATCCCAGGTGATGACTGTCTACGGGCAGTGTAGCGCATTTATGGCACTAAAGTCAGGAGATCAAAGGCATAATTATATACTCAAAAGGTATACTTGAAATGTGGCTCTATATGATGTTTTAACGTTGCATCAGAGATTACCGACATATTCATCAATTGCTGAAATCACACCATCTGGTATTTCATCAATTGCTGAAATTTACCTCCCTCGGAGTAGATAAGATCTTCTCTAAAAATACTGTGAATAATTTAATTAATTGAAAATTATAAATATTTAATTGTTGGCATAAGTTTTGATTTATATCTGATGATGCAGGATCGCAATGTAAAGATTTTTCTTTAAAGCAATTTTATCAAAATCAGGGACAGCCAACATGAGTGACTTTACTTCTTTGAATGCCGGTTTTACCAAATACATTCGGGTAACAGGGGATCGTCATGCCAAGTTTGTCGAATTCGACTTCGCTATTAACGATCCCACACTGTTTGTAGAGCTGGTTTTGCCACAACAAGCATTTGTGGATTTTTGCCAGATCAATCAGGTGGTCGAAATGACTGAGCAACAACAGCAACTTAATGATGCTTTGGAAGATAAATGGCGTTATGGCATAGAGCCGACTCTCGTGCGTCAGGCACGCTACCATTCTGATCAAGATGATCACTCTTAAGTCGATACGGAGATAAGCATGACTTTAGAAATTAAAACCTCAAGCGTTCAGCCCGTTCGCCAGACTTACGCCTATATCGAGCGTCGTTTTGGCAATAAGCCTGCTACACGTTATCAGGAGGTCAGTTTTGATATTCAGGGCGAAGCCAATTTTCATTATCGCCCATTATGGAAGCCAGATAAAACTTTGAACGATAAAACCTATACCGCACTGGTGATGCAGGACTGGTATGCCTTTAAAGATCCTCGTCAGTTTTATTATGGCGCATATGTACAACATCGGGCACGTCTACAGGACAGTAGTGAAAATAATTATGCTTTTTTTGAAAAGCGCGGTTTGGTCGATAACTTGAGTGATGAAGTTAAACAGAAAATCATCACGGCATTACTGCCATTTCGCTATGTCGAGCAAACCGCCAATTTACATATGATGTCGGGCAGTGCTTATGGTTACGGTACGGTGATTACACAGGCCTGTATCTTTGCGGCGATGGATCGTTTGGGTATGGCGCAGTATTTGTCTCGTATCGGTTTAATCATTGATAACAATTCTGCCCAGGCTCTGGATCAGGCTAAAAAGCATTGGATGAATGATGCAGCGTGGCAGCCTTTACGTCGCTTATGTGAGGTGAGTCTGACTGAACAGGATTGGTTTAAGTTGTATCTATTGCAAACTTTATTGATCGATAGCATGTTGCAGGCTCTAGTTTATAGTGAGCTGGATCAATGGTTAGTACAGCATCACGGACGTGATGTGGCGATGCTGACCGAGTTTATGCAGGAGTGTAATAGTGACTTACGCAAATGGTCGGATAGTGTGCTCAAGACAGCGGTAGTTGAGTCGGAACACAATAAAGCCTTAATTCATGAATGGATAGGAGAACTGTTGCCACAGGTCAAATCTGCATTTGAAGCATGGGCTAATGTGGGATTGGAACAGAGCAATGTTGACAGTGGAATGATCTTGATTGCTGAACGCTGTAAACGTGCAGGTTTGATACTCAATTTGGTTTAAGGGATTTCAGGGAGAGCAACACATGTCAAAAGTTTATTTAGCACTACAGGACAATGACACCTCACGCTATATCGTCGAGGCGATTGAACAGGATAACCCTGAAGCGACAATTCAGTATCTGCCTGCCATGATTCGGATTGAAAGTGATGGCGAACTGGTGATTCATGCTGAAACCGTGGCAGAAAAACTCGGACAAGACTGGGATATTCAATCCCTGCAACTGAACATGATCACATTGGGCGGAAACGTAGAAGAAGATGATGACAGTTTCAGATTGAAATGGAATTAACCTATTTCTCAATCCTATTTTTAGGATTAAAGACCTAGATAACAAATAATGAACAAGGATTTCAGGATGAATAGTCAAGTTAAAAAACCAAGTAAAAAACTCAATGCCAAAGATCGCTATCGTATGCTGACTCGCGATTTGGATTGGGAGTTCTCGTATGCAGATCGTAAAGATGCCTTTCCTTATGAAGAATTCGAAGGCATCAAAATTACGGATTGGTCGAAGTGGGAAGATCCATTTCGCCTGACTATGGATGCGTACTGGAAATATCAGTCGGAAAAAGAGAAAAAATTGTATGCAATTTTTGATGCTTTTGCACAGAACAATGGACAATTGAATGTCACCAATGAACGCTATCTTAATGCCATCAAGCTGTTTTTGACGGCAGTGACCCCATTGGAATATCAAGCCTATCAGGGTTATGCACACGTGGGTCGTCAGTTTGGTGGAATTGGGGCTCGCATTGCTTCACAGATGCAATCTATTGATGAACTGCGTCATGTGCAGACCCAGATTCATGCCATGAGTCATTACAACAAGTTTTTCAATGGTTTCCATGATTGGGCACACATGCATGATCGTGTCTGGTATTTGTCTGTACCTAAGTCTTTCTTTGAGGATGCACGTTCGGCAGGACCATTCGAGTTTTTGTTGGCGATTAGCTTTGCCTTTGAGTATGTGTTGACAAACTTACTGTTTGTACCATTTATGTCGGGTGCAGCCTATAACGGTGATATGGCCACAGTGACGTTTGGCTTTAGTGCGCAATCGGATGAAGCACGCCATATGACTTTAGGGCTGGAAATCGTCAAGTTTCTGCTCGAGCAGCATGAGGACAATGTGCCAATTGTACAGGAATGGATTGATAAGTGGTTCTGGCGTGGAACCCGGTTACTATCAATTGTTGGCATGATGATGGACTATATGTTACCAAATAAAGTGATGTCATGGAAAGAAGCTTGGGAAACCTACTTTGAAGAAGCTGGTGGTGCATTATTTAAGGATTTAAGCCGCTACGGTATTCGTATGCCGAAATATAGCGACGTTATTCTTAAGGAAAAAGAACATGTTTCGCATCAGGCTTGGTGGATCTTCTACAACTTTGGTCATGCAGCAGGCTTCCATACATGGATCCCGACTGATGAGGAAATGGACTGGTTATCGGAAAAATATCCAGATACTTTTGATCGTTACTACCGTCCGCGTTGGGAGTTGGCACGTAAATTAGAAGCCGAAGGGAAACGTTTCTATTCGGATGGTTTACCACAGCTTTGCCAAATTTGTCAGATTCCGATGACGTTTACCGAAATGGATGGCGATCAGTCCATGTTCAGTTATCGGGATGCAATTTATAACGGCGAACGTTATCACATGTGTTCAGATGGTTGTCACGATATTTTCTGCCGTGAACCTGAAAAATATGTACAGGCATGGCTGCCTGTCAATCAGATTCTACAAGGCAACTGTGGTGGTCCAGACCTCGAAACTATTCTGAAAGAGTATTACCACATTCGTGCAGGTGAGGATAATCTGGACATTGAAGGCTCACCTGACCAGCAACTGTGGAAAAAATGGAAAGGTCAAAGCGCCTAAACCAGCTTGTATAACGCAAATATATCAATACGAGATGAGTCTGTATTGATGAAATTGTGAAAAAATATGTCCTTAGAGACATCAAGGATATCTCGGCTATTTGCAGGGAAGAAAGCAATGCAAATATCCAAAAATAGGAGAATTAGACATGCCAGTACGTGCTATTACTGAAAATTACAACTTTAGCCCCAGAGATACACAGGCCAACTATGGTGACAATATTTTGATCTACATTGGTTGGGATCATCACACTTTATTTTGCTCTGCCAAAGCTTTTTTAATTTCACCACAGGTCACATTTCAACATCTTTTGGAAACATTAATGCCAGCAGGCTTCTCACAGCACCCTGAATTTAATGTGATTAACTGGCAGAAAGCAGAATTTCAACTTGATCGAAAAGAACTCAAACTTCAGCCAGATGCCACTTTGGCAGAACTGGGCTTTGGTCATAAGTCACTGTTACGCTTTTCGACATCAGGTTTAAATGGCTATAACAATGCCTATGTCTAATCAGGAGGTATGAAATGAGCTATCAGGTTACGATTGAACCGATCGGCACCATCATTGAGGTCGCCGAAGATCAAACCATTCTTGATGCAGCATTGCGTCAGGGAGTTTGGTTACCCTTTGCTTGTGGTCATGGCACATGTGGAACCTGCAAGGTACAGGTGACAGATGGATTTTACGATGTCGGCGAGGCTTCACCTTTTGCGCTGATGGACATCGAACGGGAGGAGCAGAAGGTCTTGGCCTGTTGCTGCAAGCCTGAGTCGGATATGGTGATTGAAGCAGATGTGGATGAAGACCCAGACTTTCTTGGCTATCTGATTGAGGATTATCAGGCCGCTGTGCTGTCGATTAGTGATCTTTCTCCGACCATCAAGGGCATTCGTTTGCAGATCGACCGTCCGATGCAGTTTCAGGCAGGGCAATATATCAACCTGCAATTGCCTGACATTGATGGCACACGGGCTTTTTCAATTGCAAATTCACCGAATGAAACTGGCATTATTGAATTGCATATCCGTCATGTACAGGGCGGTGTGGCAACCAGCTATGTACATGAACAGCTTTCGGTTGGAGATGAATTACAACTTTCAGGACCGTATGGACAATTTTTTGTACGTAAGTCTGATATGCAGGATGTGATTTTTATTGCAGGCGGTTCAGGACTGTCCAGCCCGCAGTCAATGATTCTGGATCTGCTGCAATCTGGCGATACCCGTACCATTTACCTGTTCCAGGGAGCAAGGGATGTTGCCGAACTGTATCATCGCGAGCTATTTGAGGATTTGGTCAAGCAGTATTCCAATTTTCGCTATATTCCTGCCTTGAATGCACCAAAAGCGGATGATGAATGGACAGGTTTTACCGGCTATGTGCATGAGGCAGTTGCCGATTATTTTGAGCAGCGCTGTACCGGGCATAAGGCTTATCTATGTGGGCCGCCACCCATGATTGATGCAGCAATTTCCACACTGATGCAAAGCCGTTTGTTTGAACGGGACATCCACACCGAACGCTTTCTGAGCGCTGCCGATGGTGCAAAAGGCCAATCGCGTTCGGCATTGTTTAGGCACATTTGATCAGTTTGGATTTAAAAACATTAAATTTAGACCTGAACTTTTAAGCGTCCAGTTTTTTGATGAAGCATTTTCATCAGATTACTGCGTTTAAGTATATGTCGAATTCCGAGGATTGGAATTCTATTCAGGTCTAATCCATTATTAAGGACATAAGATATGAAGCGGCTAAAATTGAAAAAACAGCAAGTCAATAAGCAAAAAATCGACACACAACAGCTAAATCAACTAATCCGTAGAAATAAATTTTACTTGATATGTACACTTATGGTAGGTATCTGTTCAGGTTCGGCTTTTGCCACTGAAAGCGGAGCTGACTCATTTCCACATGGTGCAGAGGGCATAATGGCAGGGGCCTTGCCACCGGCAGGTTTATATTTTTTGGGCTATTATCAGCAGTATCGTGCGACAGAATTTCTTGATGCAAAAGGTAAAGCGTTGATTCCCGATTTTGATCTGGATGTGCATGCCGTAGTACCACGTGTGGTATGGATGACAGATCATAAAATTTTAGGGGGTGAGCTGGGTTTTTATGGAATTTTGCCACTAGTTAATCTGCGTGTGCAAATGGCAGGTGAGCGCGATCACCGTACTGGTATTGGCGATATGATGGTTGCACCGATGTTAGGCTGGCATCAAGGCAATCATCACTGGATTGCAGCTTTGGAAAGCATCTTACCGACAGGTGAATATGACGCCGACCGCATTGCGAATATTGGCAAAAATTACTATACCTTTCGACCAATTGTGGCTTATAGTTACAATCATGCCGGATGGGATGTTTCAACCAAGATGGCCTATAGCTTTAATGCCGAAAATGACGATACCAACTATCAGTCTGGGCAGTATTTCTCGGCAGATTATAGTGTCGGATATCAGATATTGCCTGATATTAATTTCGCGGTGCAGGGCTATGTATTCAGGCAGATGAGTGATGACCAACAGGATAATGTCGATATCGGATTTCGTGGCAAAAGTGTTGCCGTAGGACCGGCAATTCATTATCAGCAGAAAGGATGGTCACTGGAAGCCAAATATCTCGCTGAAACCAAAGTGGAAAACCGTCCCAAAGGGGATACTGCCTGGCTAAAATTGGTTTGGGCATTTTAATAAGATAAAAAAAAAACTGTATTTTATTTAGTCTCTGTCTCTATCCATGTTCCTCATCATGAGTAGAGACTAAATAGAAATTGTAAGTATTATAAATTGAAGTTGTAATAAATTAGTCAGCCGATACTTACTGTATCAATAAAAAAACAACTCGAGAGTTAGTCTGTTAAATAAATATATGAAGAAATGGAATAACCTGATTCTTTCAGTAAGACATCTGAAAAATGTGTTTTAGATTCTAAATCTATTCTTGTTTTCTAAGTTTTTTATCCATAAATTTATCTATTTTACCTCATAAATATTCCTTTTATGATAACAATGGCTATGTTCGTGCTGTTAAGTAGATAAGCAATAGATTTTAACTTGATATTTTTTAATGTTAAATTTTTAATGTTCAAGAATTTGAAAATTATATAAATTTTATTTTATTTTGGCTTAAGTTAAATAGGATTTTGGTTCAGTTATATTTTTACAGGCACCCAATTATAATAATAATTTAACATACCTAAAAAGTATGAAAACATACTCTTTTTAGAATTGGATAAACAAAGCGTTTCAGATAAAGTTTAGAACTATGGAACGTATACAAGCAGGAATCACAGAAATATTGCATTGTTATCATGAGCACGGTAAGACGACCCAATAATGATAGGTATCCAGCCGTGAAAATGATAATGCTGAATTGTGAAGTGGCATGTGATTATGGCTAACAATGAATGTCAGTCATCTATTTATTTTGGCGATTTCAAGGAGAAAGCCATGGATATTAAAATATTCGATACTCAGGAAGTGCAAGATTTTCTACGTCTAGCCAGTGGTTTGGAACAAGAAGGCGGTAATCCACGTGTTAAGCAGATTATTCATCGTTTTCTTTCAGATTTATATAAAGCCATTGAAGATCTAAATATCACTTCTGACGAATATTGGGCAGGGGTTGCCTATCTTAATCAACTCGGTACAAATCAGGAAGCAGGATTGCTTTCACCGGGATTGGGCTTTGACCACTACCTAGATCTACGTATGGATGCCGAAGATGCAGCACTCGGCATTGAAAATAGTACACCCCGTACCATTGAAGGGCCTTTGTATGTTGCGGGTGCACCAGAATTGGTGGGTTATGCACGTATGGATGATGGTAGCGATCCAAATGGTCATACTTTAATTCTACACGGTACAATTTATGATGCAGATGGTAATCCATTGCCTAATGCAAAAGTAGAAATCTGGCATGCCAATACCAAAGGGTTTTATTCGCACTTTGATCCGACAGGCGAGCAAAAAGCATTTAATATGCGTCGCAGTATTATCACTGATGAAAATGGTCAGTACCGTGTGCGTACAATTTTGCCGGCAGGCTATGGTTGTCCACCTGAAGGTCCGACGCAGCAGTTGCTTAACCAATTAGGTCGTCATGGTAACCGTCCTGCACATATCCATTATTTCGTTTCAGCGGATGGCCATCGTAAATTGACGACGCAAATTAATGTTGCGGGTGATCCCTATACCTATGATGACTTTGCTTACGCAACACGTGAAGGTTTGGTGATTGAAGCGGTAGAGCATACTGATCCTGAAGCAATTAAAGCCAATGATGTTGAAGGTCCATTTGCTGAAATGATATTTGATTTGAAACTGACTCGTTTGGTAGAAGGTGTGGATAATCAGGTTGTAGATCGTCCACGTCTTGCTGTTTAAAACCAGAACATTCATTTAAAAGTCAAAATTCAGGCTGGTAGGATCGCTGGCCTGATTTTATGTGCAGGGAAGAGAGAAGCAAGATGGATATTCAAACATTTGATGAGGTTGCTCACGATATTATTGCCGTGCTACCTGATCGGGTAACTGACTTGGCAAGATTGCGCAGGTTAATATTGTCTGTCACATATCCAACCATCACGGTGATTGGTAAATATAATCATGGTAAAAGCCGATTACTCAATGAGCTGATAGGGCATGATATTTTCTCTGTTGCCGATAAGCGAGAAACCATTAGCCTTGCAGAATATATCCATCATGAGGTGTGCTGGTTGGATGCCCCAGGGCTGGATGCCGATGTTGCTACAGTAGATGATGACTATGCCTTTGATGCGGTATGGACACAAGCAGATATCCGTCTTTTTGTACATTCAGTACGTGAAGGTGAATTGGATGCCGCCGAACAGCAATTGTTACAACAGTTAGTCAGTGATTTTCGCTATAGCCAACGCCAGACCTTATTGGTTTTAACCCAGATTGATCAAATGCCCGATCAGGTGACTCTGGAGCATATCAAACAGTCAATTGCCAGCCAAGTTTCCGGTTTAAATATATTGCCTGTATCGGCAACGCGTCATCGGCAAGGTGTGGAAAACTCAAAACCGTTACTGGTGGAAAAAAGCGGTATTGTGGCATTAAGTCAGGCACTGCAATATGCGATCAGTCAGGTACCTGCGGCACGGCAGCATGAAAAAAGTCAATTACTTGCAGAAATGCAGCAACAGTTAAGCCAATTGAAAACCGAGCGAGACAGTTTACAGCAACAGTTACAACAAACACAGCAACAACAACGCCAAGACTTTGACCAAGGCCTAGTAAAGGTACTGGATAAAATACGTGAGGATTTACAACCAATTCTGGATATTATCGGTCTGGATGAAGCATTGGTTCCTGATTCATTTGCCACTATGTATAAAGTCACGGCAGGCAAGCAGCAACGCGCCAAAGTACAGATTGCCTATTCTCGTGCCTGTATTGATATCAATAGCCATTTGATCCGTCATGGGGTGGTAGGATTACCGGAAAATCAGCAAACCAGTGTCAAAAGTCTAGATACTGTCATCGTTGCAGTATTGGGCATCTCGGTTAAATTCCGTGATCATTTGCGTAGCATCTTTTATACCGATATCGAACGTGAACGATTGCAACGAGAATTTGCTTTTTATTTTGAAAAATCGGCAGGACGTCAGGCGTTGGTCAAACAATTGCAACAGGTAGCAGAGCAGCTTGCCAATATTGTACAGGCACAAATTGCATTAAAAATGCTGGAGGAAGTGGCATGACCAATGGCCGACAATTACAGCATTTTATTGAACGAACTAAACAGATCACTGCATTAGAAGGCGATCTAAAATCTATTCTGGACCAGATGCAGCAATGGTGTAACGACTTTGCCATCGCATTAACCAGCATAGAATTTAAGGTGGAAGCTTTACAGACTACATTTGCTTTGGCAGAGCAGATTACTTTGCTGAAAAGGCAGATTGCAGAGCAGATTCAGCTTTGGGAAATTAAATGGACTGAGCTAAGTGCCACCCAGTCTTTAGCCGATGCCTTCACTGATAAAGTCATGTTATTGGTATTTGGCAAATTTAATGCAGGTAAAAGTTCGCTATGCAACCTCTTGGCGGAATGTTTTCGTTTACAAGGGCAAACGGTACGTTATTTTTATATTCAGGCAGAGCAAATTCATTATACAGACATGCTATTACGTGAGGGTGCAACTGAAACCACAGCGCAATTGCAGGGCGTATGCTTAGGAGAACGACTAGTACTGTTGGATACACCGGGTTTGCATTCTGCTACAGTCGAGAATGCAGCATTGACACAGCGTTTTATTGATAGTGCTGATGGTGTGTTATGGTTAAGTAGCTCGACTTCACCGGGACAAGTACAGGAATTAGAGACTTTGGCACGGGAGCTAAAACGCCATAAACCTTTGTTTCCGATTATCACCAGAAGCGATCAGATTGAAGAAGATGAGGTCGATGGTGAAATCTGCACAGTATTGTGTAATAAGCATCCATCACAACGCGCGCTTCAAGAAGCCGATGTGTATGTCCGTGCCCAAGATAAGCTGCGAGAAATGGCGCTTGATGTGCAGCTGTTAAAGCAACCTGTATCGGTGTCGACGCAGATGGCACGTCAAACCGGAATGGATGAGCAGACCATGATTGAGGCAGGTTTTGAGTGTTTATTCACTGCACTGTTGCAGATGATTGAGCCTGCTTTGCATTATAAGCAGCGTAAACCGGCAGAGATATTTTTACATCATCTACAAGAACAAGTGCTTGAAACATTTATACAGGATATAGTACCTCTATCTGATCAATTACAAGCAACCCTTAATCATGCACAAACAGCATTGCAGCAACAGCACCGTCATATTGCAGAAGGCATTTGGCGCAAGGTCGTGCCTGAACTTCCGCAGCTGCTTGAGCAGCATGCTATAACACAGGCAGTGAATACGATATATGCAACGATTACTCAATGGCTGGAAGAGGCGTGTGCCCAACAAGTACAGCAGCATTTGGCAGATTATCGTGTAGAGATGCGTCATAAAATCCAGCTTAAACCGCATGCACAGATTGGCTATGAAACTATTTCAGGCATGGTCGTACATGATCGACTTTATGCCGAACTCTCTTGTCAGATTAATGAAACGATAAAAGACTATACAACCGAATTAGTTGATCAATGTGAACATCATTTGAAAAGCATTGAAAAGGATATTGAGCAGCTTAAGCATGTGATCTTGCGCTATAGCAAAGCCTTAAATGAAATTGCTTCCAGTTTAAGGCAAAAACAGTGAATTATCATACATAAAATATCTAAACAAACTTTTCGTGAATATTCTAATCCATTAACGGGGTTATATTCTGGGCGGCAAAAACCTCCTGAATACATCCCAGTATCTTGGGAATATAATTGCTATGATCCATATTGCGTATGGCCAGCGAGATTGGGCTATACGCATCTGCATCGAGAATGGGAAGATACATCAGATTTTTCATCCCAATATCAAGGGCCGATTCCGGCACAATACAAATCCCTTCACCCGCAGCAACCAATCCCATCGCCAATTGAATCTCACGGGTTTCGGAGAACTTGCTGGGCATTAAACCCAAATCGGTAAAAATAGATTGAATAAAGGTCGAGAAATTTGGTTTTTGGGAAAGGGGATAAAGCAATATCGGCTCATCAACGATTTGGGACAGATAAATTCCAGAGTCTATAAATTTATTAAGATGATGATTTTTGTGTATGGCTAGTTTTAAGCGCTCTTTACGCAGTACGATTCGACGAATGGCGGGATCGCTGATTTTTAAACGGCCAAAGCCTAGGTCTATTTTACCTTGTTTTAATGCATCGATTTGATCTTTGGTGCCACATTCAATCAACTCAATATGAATTTCTGGATTTTTTTGTCGAAATAAATAGATAATTTCAGGTAACAGTCCATATAATAATGAACCGACATAACCAATGCGTACAGTATGGCTCACAGTCGCAATGCGTTTTGCCATAGATGACGCTTGTGCAGCATGGGTTAAAATTTGTACGGCATGTTCATAAAAAAATAATCCTGCTTCAGTGACTTTTACCGGCCGTGTTCCACGTTCAAACAACTGGATATCCAGTTCTTCTTCTAATTTTTGTATTTGACGGCTTAATGGCGGTTGTGCGATACATAATTTTTCAGCAGCTTTGGAAATACTTTGTTCTTCTACTACAGTAACGAAATAGCGTAAATGTCTTAATTCCACTTATATACCTTTTTAGTATGTAAAAATACCGAATAGTTTATCGTTTTCATTATCTCATTAATTTAAGGTATGTAAATAGCATTTACTGAAAGAAGATGGAACGATGTATAAAACGGTGGAAACTATTTTAGTGGATATACCAACCATCCGCCCCCACAAGCTTTCTGTGACCACTATGCAAACCCAAACACTGGTGTTGGTTAAAGTCACGGCAGAAGATGGTGTGGTCGGCTGGGGTGAGGCAACCACCATCGGCGGTTTGAATTATGGCGAGGAAAGCCCAGAAAGTGTCAAAACCAATATCGACACTTATTTTGCCCCATTATTATTGTCAATTAAAACCCCTCTCAATGTTGCACAGACTTTAAAACTGATTCGTAAAAGTATCAATGGTAATCGTTTTGCCAAATGTGCCATCCAAACTGCATTACTGGATATTCAGACCAAACGGCTGGGCATACCATTAAGCGAAGTGCTGGGTGGGCGTCTACGTGACCGCCTGCCTGTATTGTGGACACTGGCATCAGGCGATACCGAAAAAGATATCGCCGAAGCAAAAAAGATGATCGAATTAAAACGTCATAATATCTTTAAACTCAAGATCGGTTCTAACACGCTACAGCACGATGTCGATCATGTGATTGCGATTAAAAAAGCCTTGGGAGTGGATATCAGTATACGGGTTGATGTCAATCGTGCATGGTCGGAATTGGAATGTATCCAAGGTATTCAACAGTTACAAGATGGTGGCATTGATCTGGTCGAACAGCCATGTGCCATTGAAAATACCGACGCACTGGCACGCTTGACTGCACGTTTTGCAGTAGCCATCATGGCTGATGAAGTATTGACTGGCCCTGATAGTGCCTATCGTATCGCCAAGCAACATGGCGCAGATGTATTTGCTGTGAAAGTTGAGCAGTCAGGCGGATTAATTGAGGCCTGTGACGTGGCGAAAATTGCCCGTATGGCGGGGATTAGCCTATATGGCGGCACAATGCTGGAAGGACCAGTCGGTAGTATTGCCTCGGCACATGCTTTTAGTACCTTTGAAACGCTGGAATTTGGTACAGAATTGTTTGGCCCGTTACTGTTGACCCAAGATATCCTCAAAACCCCTTTGCAATATGAGAACTTTGAACTGGTGGTACCACAAGGACCGGGGCTAGGAATTGAAATTGACGAAGATAAAATTGAGCAGTTGCGTCGCCATTAATAGATAAGGAGTAAGAGATGTTATTTCAGGTTCGTATGGATGTGCATTTACCTGTTGATCTACCAGCCGAACAGGGCAATCAGATTAAGGCGGTCGAAAAAGCCTACTCACAGGATTTGCAACGTCAGGGTAAATGGCGACATATTTGGCGTATTACCGGGCAATATTCCAATATCAGTATTTTTGATGTTGAGAGCAATGAAGAATTGCATAATATTTTACAAGGCTTGCCACTCTATCCTTATATGAAAATTGAGGTGATGGCATTAAACCGCCACCCCTCATCTATTCGTGAAGATGATCGTTAAGTGTTTACTGCATAGTGTATAACATTGATATAAATTTCTATATCAATACCTTATCTATATTGATTAAGATCCAAAGGTTGATGCCATGATTGATAAAAGCCAAGCTTCTCTTTCGGAAGTATTGTCCCAGATAAAAGATGGATCAACCATCATGATAGGTGGCTTTGGCACAGCAGGACAACCCGCCGAATTGATCGATGGTTTAATCGAATTGGGTGTCAAGGATCTGGTGATCGTTAATAATAATGCCGGTAATGGCGACTATGGTCTGGCCAAACTGTTAAAAACCGGTGCAGTCCGTAAAATCATTTGTTCTTTTCCACGTCAATCCGATTCTTGGGTATTTGATGAACTCTATCATGCCGGCAAGATCGAGCTTGAATTAGTACCGCAAGGCAATCTGGCCTGCCGTATTCAAGCTGCTGGTATGGGATTGGGTGCAGTATTTACCCCAACCGGCTTTGGTACATTATTGGCTGAAGGTAAGGAAACCCGTCATATTGATGGCAAAGATTATGTACTGGAATATCCAATCAAAGCAGACTTTGCCCTGATCAAGGCACAACAAGGTGATCGCTGGGGCAATCTAGTTTACCGTAAATCGGCACGGAATTTTGGTCCGATTATGGCGATGGCTGCTGATATTACCATTGCTCAGGTCTCAGAAGTGGTAGAACTGGGGGCACTTGATCCGGAACATATCATTACCCCGGGTATTTTTGTACAACATGTGGTGGCTGTGGGTACATCACAAGGTCAAGGAGAATAAAAATGAGCTATACCAAACTGACCCGTGATCAAATTGCTGAGCGTGTGGCACAAGATATTCCAGACGGTGCTTATGTCAATCTCGGTATTGGTTTACCCACCAAAATTGCCAGTTATTTACCGTCCGATAAAGATGTGTTTTTACATTCCGAAAATGGGTTGCTGGCTTTTGGTCCACCACCAGCCAAAGGTGAGGAAGATCCGGAACTGATCAATGCCGGCAAAGAATATGTCACCATGTTACAAGGTGGTTGTTTTTTCCATCATGGTGATTCCTTTGCCATGATGCGCGGTGGACACTTGGATATTGCAGTATTAGGTGCATTCCAGATTGCTGAAAATGGTGATCTGGCTAATTGGCATACTGGAGCCAAAGACGCTATTCCTGCGGTCGGTGGTGCCATGGATCTGGCCGTGGGTGCCAAAAAAGTGTTTATCACCACTGATCATGTCACCAAAAAAGGTGAAGCCAAGATTGTTAAGGAACTCAGCTATCCTGCAACAGGTCTAAAATGCGTGGATCGTATCTATACTGATTTGTGTGTGATTGATGTGACAAGTGATGGCTTAAAAGTGATTGAAAAAGTTGAAGGATTAAGCTTTGACGAATTACAGTCATTGACTGGTGCGACGCTGATTGATGCGACACAGCTTAATACGACACAAGGTTAAGGAAAACAGCATGTCTACATTAAAAAATGCCTATATTATCGATGCCATTCGTACCCCATTTGGCCGTTATGCCGGTGGACTTGCCCCAGTACGTGCCGATGATCTGGGTGCCATTCCAATTCAGGCATTGATTGCGCGTAATCCACAAGTCGATTGGCAACAGGTGGATGATGTCATTTATGGCTGTGCCAATCAGGCCGGTGAAGACAATCGTAATGTTGGACGCATGTCAGCTTTATTGGCAGGTTTACCGTATCAGGTGCCGGCAACCACCATTAATCGTTTATGTGGGTCATCACTGGATGCTATTGCAATTGCTGCTCGTACCATCAAGGCAGGTGAAGCAGATTTAATGATTGCTGGTGGTGTTGAAAGCATGAGCCGTGCGCCTTATGTGATGGGTAAATCAGACAGTGCTTATGGACGTAGCCAAAAGATTGAAGACACCACCATGGGTTGGCGTTTTATCAATCCAAAGCTAAAAGAATTGTATGGTGTAGATACCATGCCACAAACTGCTGAGAATGTAGCAGAGCAATTTCAGATTAATCGTGCCGATCAGGACTTGTTTGCCTTAAACAGTCAACAACGCACAGCAGCAGCACAAGCCAAAGGTTATTTTAAACAAGAAATTATCCCGGTCACGATTGCACAGCGTAAAGGCGATGCCATCGTGATTGACACTGATGAGCATCCACGCGCTTCAACGACATTGGAAGGTTTAAGCAAACTCAAAGGTGTGGTTAAAGCCGACGGTACAGTGACTGCGGGCAATGCATCCGGGATTAATGATGGTGCAGCAGCGGTATTAATTGCTTCTGATCATGCAGTACAACATTATGGCTTAACACCAAGAGCACGCATTGTTGCAGCAACAACAGTGGGTGTAGAACCACGGATTATGGGATTTGCCCCTGCACCTGCAATCAAAAAGTTACTAAAACAGGCTAATTTAACATTAGAACAAATGGATGTGATTGAGCTGAATGAAGCCTTTGCAGCACAGGCCTTGGCAGTGACCCGTGATTTAGGTTTAGCGGATTATAGTGACAAGGTCAATCCCAATGGCGGTGCGATTGCATTAGGTCATCCATTAGGTGCTTCGGGTGCCAGACTGGTCATTACTGCCTTAAACCAGCTGGAACAGACGGGTGGGAAATATGGTTTGTGTTCGATGTGTATTGGGGTTGGTCAAGGTATTGCATTGATCATTGAGCGTGTGGATGTCGATCATATTGTTTCAGTTTAATATTTAAAGGATACAAGACCATGCCAATTGCACAATTAAAAAATGTTGCATTGAATTATGAAACTTTTGGCGATCCTGCCAAGCCTGCGCTGATTTTCTCCAATTCGCTTGGCACCAATTACCGAATGTGGCAGTCGCAATATGACGTGTTACAACAGGATTATTTTATCATTTGTTATGATACACGTGGTCATGGTGCATCTTCGACACCAAATCCTCCCTATACGCTTGCAGATTTGGGACAGGATGTAATCGATCTACTGGATCATTTAAAGATAGAAAAAGCTTTTTTCTGTGGCATTTCGATGGGTGGATTGACAGGTCAGTGGCTTGCCATCCAACACCCAGAACGTTTTTACCGTGTGATGGTCTGTAATACCGCTGCAAAGATCGGGCAGCAACAGGCATGGCAAGATCGTGCCGCACTGGTGCGTGAACAGGGGTTGCATCCGATTGCCTCCACCGCGGCATTACGCTGGTTTACTGAGTCTTTTATTCAGAGCAATGCAGGCGTGGTACAGCGTTTAGCCAATGACTTGGAAGCTGGCAGCGCCGCAGGTTATGCCAATTGTTGTGAGGCTTTGGCCAAGGCAGATCTTAGGGCACAGCTGAAGGACATTGGTATCCCAGTAATGATTGTGGTAGGAACACAGGATCCTGTAACCACAGTTCTCGATGGTGAATATATGCAGCAGCAGATTGCAGATGCAACTTTGTTAGAAATTGCCGCATCACATATCTCCAATATCGAGCAGCCTGAGCAGTTTAATCGGTTTGTTCAAAATTTGTTCCAATTATAGTGAAATTTAATGAGGCTGGATAATTTGTTTATGATAGTCTAATGATTAAGTTAAAGTGATAAGATTATTGATTAGTCTAATAATCTTAAAGTTTTATTGCAGCCAAAGCAATATCTTCATTGCTGAAATTGTAAACATATTGTCTATTCATTGCTCATCTTAAATAGATACCAACCGCCGTTGTATTTAATTTCATGTTTGATTTCTAGAAAAATCAAGATTATATCCCTAGTTGTATATGTGACGTATATTTTATTTCGTCAATGATTGATGAGAGAAGCTGTACCCGTCAGCTATTTGAAAAATAGTTAATTGCTTTTGGAGAACATTTATTCCTCATCGTTCCAATGCAATTTTATGGGAAGAAAATAAAATCGGGACTGAACTGTACTAGGTTTATTGGAAAATACTTTTCTTTAGAGAGTACCTCGATGACGAAATGAAAATATACTTTTGAATTTATAACCTAATTTGCTAAAACTACTTCTTGTAATAATATTTAAGTTCTCAGACTTCAAAATTTCTATAATGCAATATCTTTATAAATACATTATATTGTGTTTTAATTATAAAAAATTCACATAAGACCCAATATTATGGATTTATTTTTTAAAAGTTCAAATGAAGTCGTAAAGTTACTTTGCGACCGTTTGAGGAAAGAACGCCTAAATCAGCAAATGACGCAGGCTGAAGTCGCCCAACGTGCTGGTGTTGGTGTAAATACGGTTTCAAATCTGGAAGCAGGCAAAAATGTATCTTTTGAAAATTTGGTGAAGGTTGCCATGGTACTTGGACGGCTTAAAGAATTAGAACAATTGTTTCAACCGAAACTAGAAAGCATAGATGACATTATTCACTACGAAAAAAATTCTAGTCGTCAGCGTATTAAAAGGAAATCAAACGATGCTTAATAAAATTGCAGTTTACTATAATGGCTGGGGTGAATATTGGCATTGGGGGACATTGGTCTCATCAACAGCAATTACAGGCCGACCTTTGATTGTTTTTGAGTATAGTGAAGAGGCGAAAAAAAGGAAATTAGAACTATCAAGTTATACATTACCCTTAAACGGAGCAAAGCTTCGGAAAGACTTCCCAGCACATCAGATGGGTTTGCCAGCACCAGTATATGATGCATTACCAGACGGCTGGGGGATGCTACTGATGGATCGATTATTCAAACAACGAGGATTGAATCCAGCACGAATTGGACCATTAGAACGTTTAACATATATTGGGAATAACGCAATGGGAGCAATGTCATTTGAACCCATTGCTTCTGATTTAATAGCTTTACACGACGATATTTCCATAGATCAACTTGCTCAAGAGGTTCAGGAAATACTTCATGGTGAAGGTGGACAATTCTTGCAGCAATTGATATTAATGGGAGGATCACCACAAGGTGCAAGACCAAAAGCGCTGATTTATAAAGATCCTATCACGTCGTCTTTTTCCACAGTTGCCTCATCTCGTTCAGAAGCATGGCTAGTTAAGTTTCCTGCAAAACAAGAGCACCCAGAAGTTTGTGCAGTTGAAGCTGCCTATGCTGAATGTTTAAATCAATGTGGGATTAATGCACCTGAGATCGCATATTTTGATTTACCTAATGGACAATCTGCATTTGCCAGTAAACGTTTTGATAGACAAAATAATATTCGTATCCCTATGCAAAGTTTAGCCGCATTTACTGGTGCTGACTATCAGTCTCCAGGTACGTTGGACTATGCTAATTTCTTACGGGCAACTCATCTATGTACCAATGATATTCGTGAAAAAGCAATCGCATTTGAACGTACTGTGTTTAATATCATTTTTAATAATAGAGATGACCATCCAAAGAACTTTTCATATCTGATGAGTAAAGATGGGAGTTGGAAATTAGCCCCAGCCTATGATATTACTTTCTGTGAGGGGCCAGGCGGGTATCATCAGATGGATGTTATGGGGCAGGCTTTAGATATCAAATACCAAAATCTTCTGTTATTGGGTAAGCATGAAACTGAACTCAATATTCAAGAAATAAAAATGATCGTTGAAAAAGTATGTGAAGTGGGAAGCCATTTTTCAGCAATAGCGAAAGATAATTATGCTGGCCAAATCACCAGTGGCACACTCGCTTATATCCAATCAAGAATTAATCAAAATATATCTCGCTTAAAATAATTAAAGTGAGTAATAAGCAAAGCTTCAAGCATAATTACCTTAGCTGTAGGTGAGGTATCAAACAGATGGACCACAAAATAGAATAATAATAAAAGTTATAAATCAATTGTTTACTTTCAGAATTTTTTATAAAAACACCAATGTAACTAAAGCTAATTGTTTATTAATGTACCAATGATATCGTCATGCGACACATAAGTTGACATTACTGCAATCTAATAATCAATAGCTTAAAGCTTTTAATGACATAGAATGTCAGCAGTTAACGACACATAAGTTGTCATTTTTATACTTAATGTATTCAATTACTGAAGAAAATGTTTCAAAAATCAATTAAGTCCTCATTTATTCTTAAAAACTACTTCCATCAGATCTGTTCTATAGTTGATCAAGGTCCAGGGGATATGCTGCTTTAGCAACTGGTTTAGCTCTTCCTAAAGGAAAGGTAGAGTAGAATAAATATATACGAATGGTATTCTGCTGAGTTAATATATTCTAACCACAAATATCTGAATGTAACCATAATAATAGGTACTATAAAGAGAAAATACATAAAATCAATTATTACCTAAACTTTCTTTTGGCTATATTTAAAATTATAAAATATTTTACTATTTGCTAAAATTTACTGAAATATGACAACCAAAATTTAAAAGATATTTTACTCAACCCTAAACTTGAATTTCTATCCTAAAGGTAAACTTCTATGATTCCAAACTCGGAAAATAAAATAAATAAATTGTTCAAAGCAAAAATAGAACAGTTTAAACAAGCATTTATAAATACTTCAAGAGATGTTTATACTAATGAAGATGGTAATTTATTGCATCCATCTGAGTTTGGCATAAATAGAGAGGAAATAGTTAAAAACTACTTAAAAAATATATTACCAGACAGAATGGAAATTGGATCTGGGTTTGTAGTGACTGCTAATGGAAAGGTGAGTACACAATGCGATATTATAATATATGATAAAACTGTAACGCCATTAATTAGAGATGAAAAAAATCATAGATTTTTTCCAATAGAATCTGTCATAGCTGTTGGAGAAATTAAGTCTAAGTTATCACTAACTGAGTTAAAAGAAGCATTATTAAAGCTAGCTAAAATAAAAAGCTTAAGAGATGTACTTTTTTCTCCCGCATATGTATATAGTCTAAGAAACAAAGAATCCATTGATGATTATAAGCCTGAAAGTGATGAATTCGATCAAATCGTTACTTTTTTAATATGTGAAAAATTTACGTTTCCTATAAAAAAAACACCACTAACTAATATTGTATCATGTTATGGGGAATCTTTGCCACATAGACCCTTTTGCCATAGACATAATATGGTTTTAAGCATGGCAGATGGATTATTAACATACGCATTAGACGATGAAACTATTTATCCATTTCCATCTAAAATAATAGATTACATAAATGTTGATGAAGAATACAATATAGCAGAGAGAAAAAATGTAGTTGAACGTCTAAACTATAGATTTATTAAACCACTTAATGATGAATCAATCGAACATATACGTCATTTCACAAGTATATTAAATATAGGTTTGATCAGTGTATCTGTTTTATTTCCTGATCTGGCTAACTATATACCTAAAGAAGAAAAAGTTGAAATGTTTGATTGCGTTCAAAACTATAAATTTTAATTCCATTAACCATAAAAAGTTAAATGATAATTTAATATTATAGGCTAGGCATCTTCTTATTTAATAACAAAACACAATAAAAGTACTATATCAAATCAAAGTGCTTTTATTGGTACACATTGTATGTTTATGTACATGTTTTAATTTTATAAATTTAAAAATGGAGAAATGACATGCTCTATGATTTAGTATAAAAATAAAGTTATTAAATAAATTATATAAATCAAATACTTTTTTATTAAATATAAAATCTATTTGATTTTATTTTGTTAATTTTGGGACTTTGTTATTCTATTATTGTGACGCTAAAAATAATTTATCTGTGCAGAAAAAATGATGACACCATTGCTCATTGATGCATTAAAAATATCTGAAGGTAGGTTTGAAAAACCATGCCCAGTTTTAGTTTTGAAAATGATGTTAAGCTAAGTCATCATTTGAACGATACAAAACTTTGAATAATTCTTTGGTTATCAAAAAATCACGCATTCGCCAATTTACTTTGTTTTTTCGGACTTTGGATTGTGATACGTGTCTTGAATTAAACATAAGCAGCCAACTTCGATCATTTCTGTAAAGCCACATATAGGTTGCAGAACCTGATTTAATGTTGCGACCAGCCTTTACACCATTAGCTAGCACGATTTCTTGCCATCTTTGTCTCATTTCTTCTATTTTTATAGGAGGAATATGATTGAACCGTACCGGGTTTGTCGGAGACTTTTTATTTAAGTTAGGCTACCTGACCTAACGGGTTAATCTTATCATAGTACATTGCTTCAAAATCAAAAGGTGATACATAACCCAGTGCACTATGTACACGCTCTTTATTGAACCAATCTACCCAGTTTAGTGTCGCAAGTTGTACATCCGCTAAACCTTGCCAATCTGCTTTTAAATATTCAATCACCTCGGTTTTGTATAAGCCATTCACTGTTTCAGCCAAAGCATTATCGTATGAATCACCGGTCGTACCGACTGATGCTCGTAAATTTGCTGCTTCTAAACGATTGGTATAGCGAATGGAAAGATACTGTACGCCCCTGTCACTATGGTGAATCACGTTCTTTGGCATGTCTCGAGCATGTAACGCTTGCTCAAGTGCAGCGAGCACCATGTCAGTATTCATCCGTGTAGATACTTTCCATCCAACAATTGCTCGTGAAAAGACATCAATAATAAAGGCGGTATATATCCAGCCTGAATGGGTTTGAATATACGGGTGAGTAGACCAAGGGAATTTCACCCTTAGCCCCTCGCAGAACCGGACATGAACCTCTCAGCTCATCCGGCTCCCATTATCCAACCGATGGTAAACATCCCATTTTCCAGTGCACAAAGGCATTTGGAAAATCACGCGCAAGTCGCCCTAAGGCATATCTAGCCCGTCTTTTATGACGGGCCAAGTTTTTATACTTACGCCTCATCCAGCGTATAAGATAAGCATTCATGTGTTGCCAGATCGCTGACATTGCTGAACCATGGAATCGACCATAGTATTGCTGCCAACCTTGAAGAATTGGATTGAATATTGCAGATAAATCACTTAATTCGCGATTACACATCAGATGTAGATGCCATTTCCGAATAGTCTGTCGCATTGCTTTAAGTGCATCACAACTGACTGCAGGAGAGAAATTTACATAAACTCTTTTATACTTGTCCACAGCCTTACGGGGCCTAAACGTGTACCCGAGAAAAGTAAATTGAACATCGGGATATGCTTTACGACGATTAATATCTTGGCAATAAACAATCTTTGTCTTGTCTGGATGCAATTCGAGACCACATTCACGAAATCGTGCATCGATCTTTTGTAAAACAAGTTTGGCTTGAGATAAACTCCGACAATGAATTACGCCATCATCTGCATAACGGCAGAACCGTACACTTTGAAGATGTTTCGTAATCCACATATCAAAAGCATAATGCATAAATAAATTCGCCAATAAAGGACTCACAACACCACCTTGTGGTGTGCCGCGATTCCTTTCTAAAAGATGGCCATTTATGTGTTGCATTGGTGCTTTTAACCAACGTTGCACATATAAAAGAATCCATGGAATTTCACAGTGTTTCTTGAGTGCACGCATTAGTAAATCATGGTCGATGTTATCAAAGAGACCTTTGATATCAAATTCCACAACCCAGTCATAATCCCAACTTCGTCTCCTCACTATCGCAATTGCATCATGGGCAGAACGCCCCGGACGATATCCATATGAGTTTGGATGAAATAATGGATCAATTTTCGGCTCTAATAAGAGCTTAACTGCTGTTTGCGCGACTCGATCTGCAACTGTTGGAATACCTAGTATACGCACGCCACCTGACTTCTTTGGAATCGGAACAGCCTTAACTGGCGGTGGAAAATAACTGCCAGAACAAAGTCGATTCCATAGTTTGTATAGGTTGTTCTTTAAATGCTTTTCGAATTGCTCAATAGATTCATGATCAACGCCTGGAGCGCCACCATTCTCTTTGACTTTTTTAAATGCCTCCCAGATTAACGCTTTAGGAATATTAAATGGTTTGGTCATAAAGTTTTGCTCCTCCTGCTTGCACAGTTGACAAATCCGTAGACCTGGATAATGCAACCCCTTCGCTCCATTACCATTACAGTAACTTCAACACTACTACGAGTTGCTCCGCCCCTTGGTGACGCATTGCTATTATCAGCCTTGCCTTTTGAGCTTGTGCCTTTCGCTTGACATCGCCACCGAAGGTTCCCGCAGTTCAACGTAAGAGCCTGAATTAGGATCGCGCTGCCTCTACGCCGGACACCGAATGGCCCGTAAGCAGGTAACGGCCAAACTAATCGCGGGGTAACTTCCATCCCCGGTTTTGATGTCATTTGAGTACTTTCGACACTTGAACGGCAGTTCACTGTTGTTCGCCTTCCTAATTCTTACCTGACATCTCTACGATGCCTTTTCCATAACGCTCACGACCGGGACTTTTGATCCAAGCCGCTTATGGTGGTTTGCTACCTACTCCTGCAAGCCGATAGCGAGGGGCCATACCCTCATCTCTTACGCCGCTTGCTGCGGCACACTAATGTCCGTCACCCATAATTGGTTCGGCTCAGTTGGATTAAACTGTCGATTTAAGCTGTTTGTGGCAATGACAGCCGGAGTACCAGCGTAAGCTCTAGGCTTACGATAACCACGCTGTGATTTAAGACCATCTGCCTTCATCAGCCGATGTACTCGATTGATCCCACAACTTTCGCCAACATCTTTCAAATCACAGTGAATTTTGCGATAGCCATAGACTCCGCCAGATTCCAGCCAGAATTGTTTAATCAGGCCTGAAAGCTGTTGCCGTTTCCTTGCAGTTTTACTGGTGGGTTGCTTTAACCATGCGTAATAACCACTGTGATGAACATCTAACGTTGAACATAAACGACGAACAGGCCATATGTGCTGATTGTCCTGAATAAAGGCGTACCTCATTTGGACTGGCTTGCGAAGCGGCGTGAAAGCAGTGCTTTCACTTTAATATGTCCCTTTCTTCAGTAACCCGTTGCAGTTCTTTTTTTAACTTTGCTAATTCTGCGCTTGGATCATTAGATTCTATTATCTTGGGCTGCTGTGGATCATAACGTTTAATCCAGGCATACAGACTATGGGTGGTGGTTCCTAAACGTGTAGCAACCTCGGCCACACTATAACCTTTCTCAGTGACTTGTTTTACTGCTTCAATTTTGAATTCTTCAGGGTATCGTTTACTGCTCATAAGCACCTCGTTAATTAGCCATTTTATCTAACTAAAAGGTGTCTACAAAATTAGTGGCTATTCAGATAAAGTTCATCCAATTGAGGTAAAAATACAAAAAAGTCAGCTAAATGAAAATATGGTTGCACAGGCTTGCCAAGCTCTCTTACTTTAATTCTTTCTAATGGCAAAAGCTTCTGGGCGATATAACCTGCTAAAACATTTTCGATTAAAAATTACCACTCACCACCGGTGATGCCCAATTAACCAATTCTTGAACAAAGGAAATCGGCAGCTTTTTCAAAAAATGCTGTGTATTTAAAAATAAAATCATTTCTTCTGGATCTAAACGCTTTAGCCGAAGTTGGCCTGCAACCACCATCTTGTCCTGTGCTTTATCCACTTTACCCCAGTGTCTTCTTTTCACACTATCCTTTAGAGTAGTTTTTACCTTACATAAATCCCTATCGACAGCAAGCAGTAACTTACGATATATCGCGAGCAATAGTAATGCTTGATTTTTAATTTTTTCTGAAGACTCACTGCTCATTTCCTCATTGAGTACCCAAGAATGTCAAAGCGCTGGTTTCTCAATCAGTTATCCAAAGGAAATACTATTTCCAAAAATTTGCACCAACTGCCATTAAGTTCCAAATTTCTTTCAATTTATACTGAAGATACAATCAGTTATCAGATTCGAAGAATTACCTATGCGATGGTCAGGCTGGGTTATACAGAATCTGGACCTAAAGATAGATGGCGAATATTGCGAATTGCAGGGTTAAGTAAAGAAAGGATTACTGATGAAGCGCTACGCTTTTTAAATATAATTTGTGAGGAGAAGATTTATGCGTATTAAGCGTCTCCCTTTAAATACATTGATTACAGGTATTGGGAGATTATTTAAATATGAGGGTAAACCTTGGTTGATTAATCTGTGGGGAGAATCCGAAGAGTCTAATGCAAGATATAGCACCTCTTTTTCCCACATGAATTTGTTGGCCAAACGTCGAATTATTAACTCCACCAGAAATGAGCATCGAAAATCTGGATTTCATCTAAAATTTAGATGTCCATTACCAGCAGAATGGAGATCTTTTGCTCAATTTAAATCACAACTTCACTTTTTTGGATTTGAGGCTCTTGCAAAATTTTCAAATGAGGATCAAACCGTTAAACAGATTCATATTGAATTACCACAGCTTGAGTTAGCAAGAGCTTTTTTCTTCCAGAATGCTTACCTAACTCGATCTGCACTTGAGCTGAATGTATTGGCAGAAGACTTTGATATTCAGAACAACAATGATCATTACTTAATTAATGTTCTTCCCTCATGTGAGGGTTCACTTGCACTTTCTCATTTCAATAAACCTGGGTTTCGTCGATTTCTTGGATATTTACTCCTAAATAAAAACATAAGAGCTTCATATGAAAGCATCGCTCAACAGTGTCAAGCTTTTGAAAGAATTAATAATACAGTAAGAACATGGAACTTTAGTTTCATCCCGCCTAATTTAACAGGCATGAACATTGAAGCATATGGCTACTATGATAAGTTAACCAATACATTTAAGGTTAATGAAATCATTGGCTTTTCTGGGCTATCTACCCATATTGATAAGCCAGTTTATTTTTATCACGATAAATTTTCTAATGCCTCAAAAAAATCAAGTAATACCAGTACCATACCATCAAAGCCGAATCATGCAGAACCCAAACTCAATGATGAGGATGAAGCAACGCCTAGCAATAGACCCACTATTATAGATAGTCCAGCTACTTTATTTGATTTTGATGATCCATTTGAAACTAGAAAAATCGCAGATAAAACGGGCTCAAAAAACGCTATTATCGTGGATGATGCTAAAGAGTATATTGATGAATTAATTGGTGATGTAAATGCCGATGAACCAGGAATTGGCGGTACAGTTAAAGCTGGTGATTTTGAGGGTGCGAAGGATCAAACTGATGATGCCCATTTATATCTAGACCGTTTCTCCGCTTTTATGCAGATGCTTTATAAACTTGAGGAAAAGTATGGAATACAATATTCATTGACTTCAAAAATTTTGCCTACAGTACAGGGGTTTACTAAACATCTAAAGTCCGATAATAATCCACGCTGTATTGCTGAAGTACATTTTCTGCATCAAGGTCAGCATTTCATTTTACTCGAAGTTGATACATCCGATAATGCAAATCGTCTGTCAACACAATTGTTAACAATAAAAGATATGAATTATTGGGAAAAAAATTATGAAAAAATTCGCAAATATATAGTTCAAAATACTCTTAACTGGCCAATTAGTTTCATTAAAGAAATAGCAAGTCGTCAGGCTAGATTCAATCACCCACGTATTGATGAAGGACAACAAGTTGCTATTGATGACTTAGAAGGATGGGCAAAACGGATTTACGTAGGGTTAAATAAATAGATAAGCTTTGTTGCACAAAACTATTCCTAGTATCTTCTTCAGCAACATAATTTTCAAATGAAGAAACGAGAGTGTAAATAATTCTGTGTAAATACCGTTTTAAAAATACTTGGTTACACGCTCTTCAAACATGATACTAAAGCGATGCCATTAAACTTTCTCAGTCTTTTTTGACATAAGACCAGAATGATTCAATACCGTTGATGTGTGAGTTGCCTCCAGCAAATTCATTGTTACCATGAAAGACTATACCAAGCAAACAAAGGAAGCCACCTCAAATGGCGTACACTTTACTTTTAACTTTGGTTGATGTGTGCTGAAAAAACAGGAGGATTACCGCATTGAAATGGAAGTAACGACAATAGCCATTGCGGGAGAATCGGTTCGAATTCTATTGTGGCATTAATGTTGCTCGGGTAGTGATATTTTAGTTCATCTATGAACTTAGTTGCATCATATGGGGGCGTTATAAAAACAGAATTAAAATAAATTTTAAGTACATAAAGCATGAGTATTATCAAAATTAGAGAAAAACCAATAAATATCATTTTCGGCGATTATTTGCTCAAAAAATCAAAGTTCTTCATAATTTCTACATATTTTATAAAATTGGTATAGATATTGTATTTATCTAGGCGGTTTTAATCCAACCTAGAGGAAATGATGATGGTACAGCCACAAGTGAACCTACAAAAATCAGTTTTAAATACTCCCTTGACTCGACGCTCTATTTTGATTGGGGGAATGACCTTGCCTGCGGTATCCATGCTTACGGGCTGTGGTGGCGGCGGAGGTGGTGGTGAGGTTGAGTCGGATGTGGTGATACCGATTGCACCGTTTGACCCAGATACAACACCGCAAATTCCAGATCAAGGCGAAAAGACTGAGCCCGAACAAGGTACTGAGCCGATCATTAGTCCAGATGCGGTGAAAATGAATGTGGGGATCTATAACTTTGAATATAATTCTTTTGAGCAATTACGTGCACGTCGCAAAGTAAGTAAAGGTACAGCAGGTTCAGTTTTGGTGACCAATAAAGATGGTACTGAAACGGCTTGGGAAAGTATCGTAGATTATGTCAAGCGCTCGGTCGATCATCGTTTTGTATTGTTGTACCGAGGGATGTTGACTGCTTTTGCTGAGCGCCCACCACAAGACTATGATGTCACCTTTTTTACTGCTCCAGAATTTTATTGGAATGTGCCTTGGACTGATTTTTTGAATACGGATGAAGTCTTGGTAGTTGCAGATTTATTTTTAGAACTCGTCACACAGAAAGTCCGTAGTTTGATTGCTAAGTTTCCTGAATGTGATTATGGAAAACTGGTACTTCTCCCAGGAACTATCGCAGTGTTAAAGCCATCAGTAAATATTTTTAACAAAGATGGTAGTGATGCCAGCACCGATAAAAATCCAATATTAGAAGCAACGAACCATTTGGTATGTGTGCATAATCTGTCTTTAAATGATGAGCATCAGCGCCCTGCATATATGGTTTGGCCAAAACGCACTGTGTCTTGGATTGACTTCATTGGTGATACAAGATGTGATCGAGGGGATGAACTTGGTAATAATGCCAGTAATCCTGATCTGGAGAACTATGCACATGTTTGTACTTTAAATGGAGAGGAAAAGCTGGTGGTAAAAATCCAGCGAGTTTCGTCTGATAAAGTTCAAGCCTTTGATGATTATGGTCGTCAATTATTGGACACCACATTTAATAATGAACTAATTGAAGGCTTGCCATTTGGGATAAATATTTGTTTGGACTACGCAGTTGCCAGTACGACTACAGATAAGTATCGCATGGCACAGCTAAAAAATACCGAGTTTAAATTGGATTTTGTAATCGCTGCTGGTATTCGTCTTAATGCAAAAAACTATCAAGATGCTTCAACGGTACAGTACGCCATTCATAATGATGGTATTAAAGGTAGTAATCAAAACCCAAATCAAGTCAAATATGAGTATTTTAGTAATGTTTCGCAAATTTTTTATGATAAGCGAATAGGGGCACCATACCTTCTGTCATTACCTGCACTTGGAACGACCGCTGATGGCTCAAGACAATCTACAACGATGATTTCAGTTGATAACAGCACAGATTTTACTTATCCAGAACGTTATTCAGGGATGCCATCAATTACTGATGAGATTAATTCAGCCAATGTTCGGGTTTGGAGTTTGCCTGTTGATGTGACTGACACCTTGAAGACGCAAGAAACAGTCACTGCAATGAAGTCTGAAAACTGTGAAGCGGCTGTTGCATAAATTTGCTTGATTCGTTTTGGGAATTTATAAGATGCGTGGTTGAGCTCAGTTTTTGATCTCAACCACAGTGGGGTAACACCGTTTCAGTTATTGTTCTGGTGGTTATTCTAGTCGCTGTGGTGAAAGTATATTTTGTAAATTATCTAAATAGTTTTGACGAAGTGAAAGTTTGCACTGCGATCGTGTGATTGAGCTGGATTTAGTCAATTTTGATGTATTCATTAAATCATTGCACATCATTCTTTCATAATTTTCATATTTAGATTGAATGCTTTTTTTATTTATGTGAGGTTTTTTATTATCTAATATTTTATTTATTTTATTATTAATATCTTCCAATTCTTTTTGCGTACAATCTACTGCAAGGTTGAATCCTTGTTTGTGGTCTGATATGCACCTTTCATATGCTTTTGAATATCCTTCTGATTGATTGTTTTTCGGAGGGTTTTGGCTGTCTATAATACTGCTTTTAGTAGTCGTGTACTTTGTGTTGTGTGATATGCCACTATCGCTTGCCTTTGCACAACTTAATGATAATAAAGCAAATAATAAGGTGGTAAGTATTGTATTGTTCATGCGTTGATCCTCGATTGTATACAGCTAAAGCTGTAGTTAAGCTCAATAAGCATCAGTTACTATATGTTTTAGATAAAGACTTGTAAAATAAAAGTGTGAATTAATTTTCCTGATAATGGTTGATTAAAATTTGACGACACAATAATTTATTTTTAATTTTTTATTTATTTTTAAGTTTTTTGGTGTAGTATTTATTTTAAGTTATTTTTTTGTTTAGGTGAGGGTTGTGAAATGGCAGGTCTATCAATTTGGCATATTTTATTGTTCTTGATTATTGTTGTTTTGCTTTTTGGTACATCGAAGCTCAAAGGGCTGGGTCGTGACCTAGGTGGTGCGGTTAAGGATTTTAAAGATTCAGTAAAAAATGAAGATCAAGATCAAAAACTACTTGCCGAAGATACTTCGGTGATTGATGTGTCTAGTCATACCGTTCGAGATGCGTCACATACGCAAAAGTAATTTTCATCATTTGGCATAAAGGTGGTTTAACCAATGTTAGATATGGGATTTAGTGAAATCTTACTGTTTGGTATTGTCGCTATTGTGGTGCTTGGTCCTGACAAGTTACCACAAGCAATGCGTACAGTAGGGCGATGGTATGGAAAAGCTCGACGCTTAATGCATAGCGTGCAGCACGATATTGAGAAGGAGCTCAATCTGCTCGAGATGAAAGAACAAGTTCAGCGTGAACTTGATCAAATCCGTGCAGTAGAACGAGATATGCAACAGCAGTTGGTTGAAATGAGAAAGAGTGCTGAAGATATTGCGAGTACAAAAGCGCAACAAGGGCAAAGTAATCCAGCTGCTCAACAACCTGCACAAAGTATAGGAGAGTAGATGATGGCTTCTTCACAAACTCAACAAAGTGATCAGCCGTTGCAGTCTATGCCATTGATGTCGCATGTGATTGAACTGCGTAAATACTTGATGCGGATATTGATTGCGGTTTTTGCCGCATTCTTTAGCATGATTCCATTTGCCAATGACTTGTATGAAGTGCTTTCAAAGCCTTTGCGTTTACAGCTTCCTGCAGATGCGACCATGATTGCCACGGATATTACCACGACATTTATGGCACCATTTAAGCTCAGCTTTTTTATCGCAGTAATCGTGGTGATGCCATACATTCTGTACCAGATTTGGCTTTTCATCACGCCAGCTTTGTATAAGCAAGAAAAACGTATTGCAGTACCATTGCTCGTATCAAGTATTGTATTATTTTATGTTGGTATCTCGTTTGCGTACTTTATAACTTTACCTGCAGTGTTGGCATTTTTCTTACATGCAGCACCCGAGGCAGTTGCACCAATGACTGATATTAATAGCTATCTGAGTTTTTGCTTGAAATTATTTTTGGTCTTTGGGGTAACTTTTGAAGTGCCTGTAGCGACATTATTATTGATTTTGGTGAACTTAGTTTCCGTGGAAACACTGACTCGAAATCGACGTTATGTGATTGTTGGCTGTTTCTTTGTTTCGATGTTTATTACGCCACCAGACGCTCTTAGTATGGTAATGTTGGCGATTCCGATGTGGCTACTTTTTGAGATTGGGTTGATGTTTGGGCGTTTTATCGAAAAGTCCAAAACGCCACAAACTGCTTAATTGTAAGTCAAAGTATGAGTGGTAGAACTAGTAAGCTAGTTGTGCCATTCATGGCTGAATTTCTATTGTTTAGGCTCTGTATAAAGTTTTGCATGATGATTTTAAAGTACAGGAAGTACTTGGCAAAACAAAAATTCTAAAACTAAGCCAATCAGAAAAATAATAGGTTCTGCGACTAAATGTGTCGTTCAAAAAACTATTTTAATCTGGTAATAAGTCTTTGGGGCTAATTTGTAAAACCTGGGCGATTTGATACAGCTTATCTACTGTCAGATTGACTTCTCCACGTTCGATACGCCCTAAATAGCTACGATCTATTTCACATTTTAAAGCTAATGATTCTTGAGTAATGCTTGATTCGGTTCTTTTCTGACGAATAATTTTCCCAATCTTTACTGCTAACGCTGTCATTTTTACTGGAAAGTATAAAAAACAGTAATATCAGTAATTGAGGACTATAAATCCACGGACTATAATCCTCTTTTATTTGCTGGGCAGTCCATTATGAAAAATTTTGTACATCTACCTTTTTACAATGAGTTTATGGACATCTTTACAAATTATGAAATTAAAAATTGGCAGGCTAAACATTTTTGGGAAAAAATGATCATTGGTAAAAAATCTAAAACTAAACAACATCGGCGACTGATGTATGTGGGATTGCGAGTTTTAGTAAGGTGCAAGTACTTAGAAGTAGATGTATCAGAATCTACATCATGAACCGTACCGGGTTTGTCGGAGACTCAGTATTCTGAGAGAATGTTCCGATGACCAAATTAAAATATACCCCTGAAATCAGAGAAAGAGCGGTTCAATTATTGATTGAATCTGAAAAAGACTATCCATCTAATTGGGCTGCGATCACAGCTATTGCGCCTAAGATTGGTTGTACTCCTGAAACACTTCGTGCTTGGAATCAAAAGCATTTAGATGAGCAAAATCCTATCAAAGTACAACAGATCTCTGATCAAGAAAAAAATGAAGCAAATGGAACGTGAAATCAAAGAATTAAAGCGTGCCAATGAAATTCTGCGTAAAGCAGCCGCTTTTTTCGCCCAGGCGGAGCTCGACCGCCCACACAAATAATGGTGGATTTCATCCATAACAATAAGGCGTTATATGGTGTTGAGTCGATTTGTAGGATTTTACCGATCTCAGCTTCTACCTATTATCGAACACTAGATATTGCTGAAAACCCAGAACATCGAGCAAAGCGAGATCTACATGATTTGCATCATGCTGAACAAATTAAACGAATTTGGAAAGAAAGTTCAGGTCGATATGGTGTACGTAAAGTTTGGCAACAACTGAAACGTGAAGGTTATGTTATTGCACGCTGTACAGTGGTTCGCTTGATGAAGAAGCTAGGTATACAGGGTGTTTGGCGTGGGAAGAATAAATACACCACCCGTAGCCGAGATGATCAAAAAAGAGCGGATGATTTAGTGAAACGTAATTTTACTGCTGATTATCCAAACCAACTATGGGTCGGTGACTTCACGTATATTCAAACTCATTCAGGCTGGGTCTATACCGCCTTTATTATTGATGTGTTCTCACGAGCGATTGTTGGATGGAAAGTATCAACACGTATGAATACAGACATGGTGCTCGATGCACTAGAGCAAGCATTGCATGACCGAGGTATGCCTAAGAATGTGATTCATCATTCAGATAGAGGTGTTCAATATCTTTCAATTCGCTATACCAATCGTTTAGAAGCAGCAAATTTACGAGCATCAGTCGGTACGACCGGTGATTCATACGATAACGCTTTGGCTGAAACAGTGAATGGGTTATACAAAACAGAGGTGATTGAATATTTAAAAGCAGACTGGCAAGGTTTAGCGGATGTACAACTTGCGACATTAAATTGGGTAGATTGGTTCAACAAAAAGCGTGTACACAGCGCATTGGGTTATGTATCGCCTTTTGAGTTTGAAGCAATGTACTATGATAAGATTAACCCGTTAGGTCACGTGGCCTAACTTAAATAAAAATGTCTCCGACAAACCCGGTACGGTTCAGACAGTATGAAAAATAGGAAAAAGTTGGGCCTAAAAAGTTTCAAGAGTCAGGTCAATGAAGTACATGCATGTGTAACGATATTAAATAAGCTCATCAAATTAGGTAAACCTTGTAATACCCAAGTTGTAATTTAAATTTGAATGCTTGCAAAACATAGACATATGAATGACGTAACATCTGTCGCAAATGACAACTTATATGTCGCGTGACGGATATTCGTGAAATCACACATAAAAAATGGCAGTAAAGGCGTCATTTTTGTGCTTATTTTCAAGATATCAGCCATCTTAAATTACATAGCAGAGGAAGTGAAATAACGTTATAATCACTATTATTTATTCGTAACGAGATACGAAGTGACTACTCTAAATAAACTTAATGAATTGATTATTAAGAGTATTTACAGCGCTATAGTGAATTCATATGTCATTGAAACTGAGGCATCAGTACAAACTATAGAAATGCGTATCAAAGAAAGTAATCACAAATATTGCCATTTATCATTTGCTCATTAATATGCTGAACTCAACGAATTTTTCTCAACAAATAAATGCTCGTTATCAAATCATTTTTGAAACACTCACCAAAGCAATTAAAGACCAAACTATACCGACTGGAACTGTGCTATTAGAAGCACCACTGTCAAAAATATTTAATACAAGTCGAGTCCCTGTTCGGCACGCACTACAACTTTTATCAGATCAACACCTTATTTCTCGTTTTGATGGTCGAGGTTATCTTGTCAATCCTAAGCAAGAATATACCAAACCAATTAGATTAAATATCACTAAAGAATTATTAGGCATTCCTGATAATGAAGAAATTATTGATACACGCTTATTAAGCGAAAAAATATATGAGGAACTTTATCAATATATTTCACAGATTATCCTGCATGGCCATTACCGACTGGATGAGCAACGTGCGGCTGAACACTTTAACATTAGCCGAAGTGTCGTTCGAGAAGCTTTAAAAAATCTTCATTTACAAGGGCTCGTCGAAAAAGAACCCTATGGAGATTGGCTAGCTGGCCCATTATCAGCACAAAGTGTCAGTGAAAACTATGAACTTCGGTTAATTTTAGAACCCATTGCATTACGCAATAATATTCATCGGGTATCCAGTAATGACTTAAAAAAAATGTCTGAGCGTATTCTTTTTGCCCAGCAAAATATTAAAGATATGGATAAACAAATTATTAAACAGATTGAACACGATCTACATCACACGCTGTGTAATATAGAATGGCAAAATCAGAAAATGGCGCATATTATGTACAATGCACAAAGTTCGATTCTGATTAGTCAGGTATTACATGAGGCTATCCATGTCAACGATTATCATTTTATGCTGGCAGAGCATCAGGCTGTCATCGATGCATTACTGTATGGGTCTTTAGAATCTGCTATTCAAAATCTGGAAAAGCATCTTATCAACGCAAAAAAACGTTCTGTGGATTATTTAAAAGTGTTCTCAATTATTCCAGAACCCCATCTTCCGCCCTATCTGGAACGCGTATCCTAAAGTTAAAATTTTAACTGTCTAATAATGCTTTCCATTTCCGTACCAGATAGTTATGTTCATCCATAACAGAATTCCAGACCCCAATATGCCCCATACGCTCCATATATGAACCACCTTCTCTTAACATTCCTTTGGAAATCAAGGGTTGATCATTAATTCCACATAAAATTTCCTGTGCGGGTTTGCCCATATACCAAAAATCCCATTCTGCCTCTGTCATATATTCTCTGGCACGTAGAGGATTGGAAATGTATAAGCCTTGCCTTGCCATCATTGCACCAGCCCAGCCCTCTAACCACCAGTTTAGATAGCGATAAGCTACATCTTTGATTTCATCGGACACATCTCTGGACAATGCCAGTCCACCAAACCACGCACGATACCCTTCCTTCGGATTGGCAATTTTGAAGTTATTATTATGTTGCAGCAATTTGATTAAGGTCGGATACCATAAGCTTGCGATATATACATCTTTACTGGAAATCAATTGATAAGCATGTTCATCGTCAGACCAAAAATCCTTAAAATGATTAGTCCGCTTTAACTCCCATAGTAATGCAGTTAATAGATCAATTTCTTGTAAGCTCAGATTACCTAAATCTGAAAATTGCAATTGTTTGCTGGCCTGAACCGCCATGGCTAAATCCAGTGCCCCAATCGCCGCATCATTTTGTACTGCAACAGAGCCGTGCCAATCTTTATCCAGTAACCAGGCCCAACTCTCAGGTTGATTTTTCAGGCGATCTGGTAAAGATTTAGGAAAATAAATAAAGCTATCTACATTATGCGTTAATGGTAGCATGGTAATAAATGGTGTTTCATTGCTGCCTAAAGTACCATCTTGCTGTACATATAATCTTTGACTCGGTACTCCACCTTGTGCCAGTGGCCGATCTGAAAATAAAGTGCCTTTTTTAGCTAAATCATTAATTTCATTCCAGCGCTGAATTTTCGCTGTCTCGATGGGCTGAATGGATTTTACTGGCCAGACAAAATCAATATTGTGAAACCATTGATCATATAAATCATATTGTTCCGGATGCAATACTGCAATTCTTTGTACAGTTTGAGGGTCGTAGATTTGATACTCAATATGGATACCGAGGTCCTGTTCTGCTTTGACACGAATCTTTTCGATTAAAGTCACTGAAGTACCTAAGATTCGAAGCGTCGGGACTTTTGAAGTCATAAAAAAACCTTAATTAAATTGTATTTTTAAGTATTACAACAGCAAAATGACAATAATGAAGTAGGAAAAAACTTTAAGTGGTGAACCATTCAATCCTCGGCTTTAAAGCTTTCTCCCTACTTGTTTAACACTTAAAAGTTCATGTTGAATTTTACACCAGCCACCCAGGCATTGCCACTTTCCGAATTAGCGCCAATATTTTTTACATATTGTAAATTAGGCCGAATTTTTAACCAATTTGTTGCCTGAACCCCATAGTACAATTCGGCATTGAGTTCATTATCCAATTCTGGTGCCAGATCACTATCAACTGCGATACGTGAAATACCCAGCCCGATTTCATCCTTTGGCCGATTATCTGCCAGACCTTTATATACCAGCGCAATATTTTCTGCATCTTGAAAAATACTGGTTTTATTATCATATAAGGCAATTTGCCCCATTATACTAAGCCCACGATTAGCATCATTCACATGTGTCGTAAGTTGTTGTTTTGCAGAAATCCAGACGCCATATTTATGTTCATTTTCAGAATACCCTGTTTGAACATTGTCGGTATCAACCGTACTATAGTAATAACCTATACGATATTCTCCTGGCAAATGTTGCGGGGTTAATGTCGGCGTCCAGATCAGTTCAACAGGAATAATCGCCCCTTTCGAACCATCAGTACTCAGGTTAAAACCTTTACTACGTTTCAAATTTTCCGGATTAACCTCATAGGCACCGATCTGTGCGGCCAATTCAGGTGAAAAATTCCATTTAACCCGTGCCGCCCATTGACTGACAGGACCATTAAACCATTGATCACCCGACCAATGTCCAATTTGCCCACCACATAAAGCCAAGTTCTGAAATTCACAATCAAAACTTGCAAAGTCCTCACTCTGACCAAAACGACCCAGTTTGACATCAAGTTGATTATTCATAAAAGTTTTTTTGATCCACATATCTGTCAGACGCCAAGTCTGACCACGACCATATACTTCTTGTACCTGACTAATATGTGTAGATAGCGCATTGGATTTATTCTCTATCTGGTTACCATCCCGTTTAGTGATATTGATGTAAGCCTGAGTGTTATCCCAATTTAAAATTTTGGCCAAATCAAAACTACCAGAAAAATTCCACTGATCTGCATAAGCTGCGTCTTTATCTGAATCAACAGAAGTATCCAGCAAGGTTGCAGCTTGCCCACTATAAGCTATTGAAAAATCATAACCTTGTTCAACCAAGGCACTACGCTTACCGGACCAATCCCCCAACATCCAGAGACTTTGTGCATCAAAGGCCTGATTAGCGAAGATTGATGTCGTGGCACTTAGCGTTAATACCAGCATCGAACCTGTGAAAATATGTTTACCCATTCTACTACCTGCTTTAAAATTTAAAAATGATTAGAAATTGATGACATCGTTCAAATTAATCCACATTAATGACTTTTCACCTCCACATCCTCTAAAATAAAAACTTATTAAAAATCAATTTAAATTTTCTATTTTTTGATTTTTAATAAATCCTGAACTATTAAATTACGCACATAAAGCTCCTATTCCGTATGTTGTTAAATACAGAATTCTGAATTTTCAATCCGTTAACTTGCCAGTTTTTGCATAAATAGCTGAAACGAACGTTGTACCTGTTGCACATCAAGATGACGGGCAATCACGACTATTTTGGAGGTTTGCGCTTGCCAAGACCAAGTTTCCAAATGCTCAGGTGGATACAGACAATGCTGTACCCCCTGAATTAATACAGGTTGCTCAAAACCTGCTAGTTTTAAAATTCCTTTTATTCTAAGGAGTTGTTCTCCATACTTATTGAGTAATAAATTGAGCCAGACACCAAAGACTAGCCCATCAATCTCTCCTTCAAATTCAATTACACACGTCTGGGTTAAATCATGCTTTGCCTTATCCATAGGTTTAAAAAAAACAGCAGAATTTAAATTTTGGCGATGAAGTAACTGCTGTTCAAAAAGATTAGCAATACAGTAAACATCATGCACATTTTTAATTACTATCTCAGAGTGAATTTGCTGAATTTTATCCTTTACTGCGAGTTGTATGCTGTCAACAACCCGGTCGCATTTACTCAATAAAATCTGATCAGCGGCCACAATTTGTGTCAGCCACTCAGGATGTAGTTGCGATTGTTGGATAGCATTTTCAGTATCTACAACGGTAGTTAAACCGTGAAGATAAAAACGGCTCTTAAGATGCGTATCCTGCTGAATGGTCGCCAGAATTGAAGCAGGATTTGCCAGTCCTGTAGTTTCAATCAAGACCCTACTAAAAATTGGTATTAACCCTTGGGCTTGCTTGTTCAGCATATCTAATAAGGTTGTTTTTAAACTGTCCAAGACCGTACAACACATACAACCACTCGGTAATAAAAAAGTATTGTCTGCAACTGTTTGTACCAGTAAATTATCAATACCGATTTCACCCAGTTCATTAATCAGTACAAGTGTGTTTTGTGCATCACCTTCTAGTAACAGACGTTTAATCAGTGTAGTTTTACCACTGCCCAAAAATCCTGTCACAATATGTACCGGAATACTCATCATAGACACTCCAAATAGGACAAAATATTTGGGCTTAATACGTCTAACTTTTCGCCTGCCATATTTTCAATTTCCAGTAGTAATGCCATAAAACCATTGGCCATACTGCTTTTTCCGGTTGCAGTTTGCACAATATAATTGGTGCCATGAAAATCAGAAATTGTTAGCCGTTGTGATGCGGTCAGTAGATTTAAAATTTTAATGCGTCTTAATCTTTCCTGCCGTTTCGGTAACGTTGAAGCAAGAGCATCTGTCCAGTCTGGTGTTTCACCAATCACGCCACATAATCCACACATCGTACTATCCTTAATTAGGGCATAACATCGCCACTATTTGGTCCTAAGGTTTGCCCCACAAATAAATTACCACCCGGTTCAGAAGCCAATAATATAGCAACAGGTGCCACTTCTTCGGCGGTACCGAAGCGGCCTAAAGGCAATTCTTTGGCTTTATCCACTTTCCATTGTTCACTGATTCCCTCAACCAACGGTGTTATAATTGGTCCCGGTGCAATTGCATTCACTAATACATTATGTTTAGCGACTTCCTGAGCGAGGGATTTAGTAAAGCCAATTACACCTGCTTTTGCAGCGCAATAATGCGTGAGCTCAACACCGCCTTTAATGCCTAGCTGAGAAGAGATATTAATAATTCTTCCCCATTGTTGTTCAATCATGTGCGGTAGAGCCCGTTGACTGGTGAGAAAGACACTAGTCAAATCAATTCGCAACATGTCTTCCCACATTTTTTGGCTTAAATCGACACAAGGCGCTTGTGTCAGAATGCCGGCATTATTGACCAGTACATCGATTCCACCATAACATTCAATACATAAATCAATTGTTTGATTGGCACCTTCAGAATAACTAATATCAGTCACAATAGTGTTCACATGAGAAGTGAATTGACGACAATGTTCTGCACTTATTTCCAGTTGCTGTTGATTTAAATCACTGAGTAACAGTGAGCTACCCTGTTTAGCAAAGGCTAAGGCAATTGCAGCACCAATACCGCTTGCTGCGCCGGTGATCACCACACGACATTCATTTAACTGTTTCATTTTAAATCCTTTCTGATTATACGTCCGCACCATCTTGGGTGCAGACATCTAAACGTAATCTCTTAATCAGGCCAGCGCACGGTCAGCCCACCATCTACAATAATGCTTTGCCCAGTGATATAACTAGCCTCATCACTGGTCAAAAACCGGATGAGTTTTGCCACTTCATCTGGACGTCCAACCCGACCGAGTGGAATTTTTTTGCCTGCTTCGGCCAAACCTTGTGGACCTAAAGAATTTTTTTCATCTAAAGACTGAGGTGTTTCAATTAAACCGGGAATAACCGCATTACAGCGGATACCTTTAACTGCCAATTCAACCGCCAAAGAACGGCATAAACCCGGTACGCCAGATTTTGCAGCCGCATAATGGCTATGTTCCTGCCAACCATATACGCCGCCGGCAATCGAAGAAATTGCAACCATTGCGCCTTGAGCTACCATATATTTACTTGCTGCTCTAAAGGTTCGCATTACGCCCGTTAAATCGACATTAATCAGTTCATTCCATGCATCATCTGTCATCTCCAGTAAAGATGATTGACGTAGTAAACCAGCATTGGCAATTGCATAATCGAGCCGACCAAAATGGTCAATTGCAGCTTTTACACCAAATTCTACAGATTGATAATCAGCAACATCGACAGGTACCATGATGCATTCGCCACCTGCTTGTTTTACCAGCTCTTCTGTTAGTTTCGGATCATGTGGATCTTTTTCGAAATAACCACCTACTACACGTACATTATGCTTGGCATAAACCACAGCCAATGCCTGACCTATACCACTTGCAGCACCGGTAATAAATGCAACAGGATTTTGATTCATCATGTTTTTTCCTTATTTCACGTCTTCTGGATTGACATGGCGAGCAGCAAGCATCACCAAACCAGATAAAAAGCATGGCAAAGCACCAAACCAAAGTGCTGCACTTGCCCACTCTCCACCACTGGTTAATACACTGGTAATACCTACACCAGCTAGAATTGCTCCAATTGGTCCCATAGCATGTACAATCGCACCGCCGGTTGCACGAATACTGGTTGGGAAAGATTCCCCCATAAAGAACAACATGGCAGAATAAGGCCCAGTTAAAAAGAATAAGCCCACACTATAAAGTGCCACCACAGTCACTAAATCATGTGACGCCACAACCATGGCGTAAAATGCTATACCACCACACATCCAGCCAATCGCAACAGTATTTCTACGGCCTATGCGATCACCTAACCAACCATGAACCAGATAGCCGATAAATCCAACCAGGTTAGATAAAATCAGAATAATTAATGAGTTTTGGAATGATAAATGATGGACATTCACGATCACTGAAGTACCCAATACACTAAATACCTGAATTGCAGACCAGTTAAGTAGAATGGCCAAACTCAAAATTAGCGTTGGTCGTAATGCTTTACCTTGAAAGGCAGCCTTTACACCAGTTTTTTGATGCTCTTCATGATCAAGATGATATTCTGCGGCGAGTGCATTTGCTTGTTCAATTTGCCCAGCTTTTTTTAACTCCGAGATTCTTCTGATAATCTGAAATTGTGGACTTTCTTTAAGTTTTCTTGCCAGAATTGCAATAATAAATGCTGGAATTGCCGCAAAAATAAAACAACCTTGCCAGCCAATATGGGGTAGTAAAATTGCAGTTAATGCCGCAGCGGCTAATGCACCAACTGGCCAACCACTTTGTACCAGTGAATAAATGAAGCCTTTACGTTTTTTAAATTTCTCGTCCTTGGAGGTAGCATACATTTCAGTCAGATAAGTCGCATTCACACCTTCTTCAGCATAACCCAGTCCCGCAACCGAACGAATAATTGTTAAAGGACCTTTACCCCATCCAGCACCGACCGCTGTCATCGCTGAACTAATTGCTGTACCCGTCATAGTAAAGATAATACCTTTACGGCGACCGATCCTATCGACAATCGGGCCAATCGCAAAAGCAATAACCGCACCGCCCACAGCAATCCATGTCGCCAAACTTGCTTGTTCAGCCTCGTTCCAATTGAAATGTCCTCCCATTACCGGGAGTAACGTTCCAAATAAAATAAAATCATATACTGCGAATACCCATGCAAAAAAAGCAATCCAAGAAGCATAATTAATATCCTTCTGGCTAATGACATCAGGTTGCCAAACACCATTGCTTTTTTGGGTAGGTGATTCGTTGTTATTACTACCAGGATTTATATCAATATTTTCAGTCATGGTCATGTTCCTTTAATTTAAAGCCGACATTAACCAGCACGAGGAAAACGTTTGGCAAAATCAGTTGCGATTTCATCCATCATTACAAACTTCACACCTTCATGTGACTGAAAATGTTCAATTAAACGCTCTAACATCAATAACACTTGTGGACGCCCAGAAACATCTGGATGAATTGTGATTGGAAATACTGCATAATCCATTTCACGATAAACCCAATCAAATTGATCTTTCCACATTTGCTCAATATCACGTGGATTGACAAAACCATGACTATTCGGTGATTTTTTGATAAACATCATTGGAGGTAAATCATCCAAATACCAGTTTGCTGGAATTTCAATGAGATCCGTTTCTGTACCCCGTATCAAAGGTTTCATCCATGTATCTGGATGTTGGCTATAATCAATTTTGGTCCATGAATCACCGACTCTTACGTAATATGGCGTAAAGTCGTTATGCATCAGACTATGATCATATTTAATGCCTTTTTTAAGCAAAAGTTCATTCGTAACATTACTGAACTCCCACCAAGGTGCAACATAACCTGTGGGGCGTTTTCCTGATAATTGCGTGATTAATTCAATCGCCTTATCCAGCACAGCCTCTTCCTGTTCAGGTGTCATTGCTATTGGATTTTCATGACTATAACCATGCATACCAATTTCATGACCTGCATCGACTACGGCTTTCATCTGCTCAGGAAATGTTTCAACAGAATGCCCTGGAATAAACCACGTGGTTTTGATTTGATATTTTTCAAATAATTTCAATAAACGTAATGCACCAACTTCTCCAGCAAATAAGCCACGAGAAATATCATCTGGCGAATCATCACCGCCATATGAACCTAACCAACCAGCCACAGCATCTACATCAACACCAATAGAAACTAAAATTTCTTTAGCCATGAGATCATCCTTTTTGAAGTACACGTAAATAAATTAAAATGGAGTTACTTGTTGAATGAACCAGCAAGTACCTGTTCTACAGCGAGTGCTGCGTGCAAAACTTTTTGATCCTGATTACACGTTCCAGAAATCAATAGTGCAGTTGGTAAACCATATTCATCCGAACCATTGGGTAGAGTTAAACATGGCATATCCAGAAAACTTCCCGGCATAGTGAGCCTTAAAGTTTTCATATTGGTTTGAAAAAATAGCGTTTCATCCTGCTCAAGCGGTGCACGTTGAGGTGCGGTATGAGCAACCGTTGGGGAAAGTAAAAAACCATCGCAAAGTTCTTGTGAAATTAATTGCTTTAAAGATCGTGCAATTTGATATAAACCGATTTGTACTGATGCTGGCAGGTGTCTTGCCGTTTCCAGACGAGAACGAACTCTTGAATCCAATTGCGTTGCGGCATCACTATTTAATAAATCCTCATGTAAGGTAAATGCTTCGGCTGCACCTAGCCATTTACCAGAATCAATTAAACTCAGCGTTTTATGAATTGCGGTGATACGTTGGTATTGAATACATGCTCCAGCCTGTGCCAGACGCTCGATGGCGTATAGAAAATTATTTTTTACTGCGATTGTGATGGCAGGATCTTGCAAAAGATCAAGATCGACATAAAACTTAAGTTGTTGGAATAATGAATATTTGGGTAACTGTACATTTGCTTGTCCATGTAATAGACAGTCCAATACATAACAATCACGAACACTTCTAGCCAATGGTCCTAGCGTATCCAAAGAGCTGGCTAGAGGAAAAACGCCTTCTTTCGAATATCTTGCACAACTACTACGATAGCCAACCAGACCATTAAAGGCAGAAGGGATTCGGATTGACCCTGCTGTATCAGTTCCCATAGATATTTTGACAATATCTTGCCCAACTGCTACCGCAGAACCAGAAGAAGAGCCTCCTGGAATACATTTTGGCTCGACAACATTGGCCGGCGTACCAAAATGCGGATTTAAACCTAACCCTGAATAGGCAAACTCAGTCAGATTGGTTTTGCCAATGTTTATCATACCCATTCGTGTTAACGCAGACACAACCTCTGCATCATGTTGAGCTGGAGAATGATGCTTAAATACTTTTGACCCAGCTGTAGTCACCAAGCCTGCGACATCGATTAAATCTTTCCATGCAATTGCGACCCCATCAAAACTGGAAAGCGGACAAGCATTTTCCCAGCGTTCTGTCGATGCTTTCGCTTCTCTAAAAGCACGATCTAAACTTTGTGAGATAAATACCGATTGCACTGAATCCATTTTCATAATTGACTTTTCAAGTTCAATTAAAGGCGTAGTACTACCATCAGCAAATAGTTTTACTAACTCAAAAGCATCTACCGTCATAACCAGTCACCATAAATGTATATTTATTTAAAGATACATTTAATGTTTTAGCATATAACGTGCCAAAATCTAATTAGACCAAAGTATGTACTTATTTTTAATAATAAAAATAATTATTTATTAAATTATATGTTAATTATCATTATGATAAGTTGATAATGTATTTTTATAAAAATGTACTATAAAAATGCATAATTCTATAAATGCACTATTTAAGTACATATAATTTTTTGGAATTATAAAAAATTTATATGCTATAAGGTATTGAAAAGATTTAATTACTAATCAATTAATATACAGTTTTTTTGTTTGATGAAAGTGCACGGGATCTTTGGAGATTAAAGGTAACGCTGCTGATAAAAAGTTGGAGGGATCCAAGGTAAAAAACTATCATCAGTGGCTCAGTCAAGCATTTCTGAAGCAATGAGAGTCTGATAAGCATGTCGTGATGCGCTGAATTTCACATCAAACCTTTGCAATATGGACAGAAGATGTCGGTAATGATGAGATAAGATTTTTATTTCGATACTGTCTTGCGCCAATAAATACCAGCTTACTTAACAAATGAAATATTTTTTTAGTCAAGCAATAAATTGCTACCAAGTCCTGCCCATTTACATGTATTTAAGTTATCCAGTATGACGTATAAGCATTAAGAGCGTCTGCTAGATTTTTCCATATTTAAAATGTAGGTGACTTTTGTTGAATTTTAAAAGAGTAGAAGTGACCAAGATTTATCGTATAGATGAGCTTTAAATTTTAAAATATACATTAAAAATTATAAGATATTGAAATAAATTAATTTATTTTAAGGTAATTTAGTGCCTTTTAAAGTAAAAATGTAGGTGACTATTGCCAAGGTTGGTGTCGCGAGTTCGAGTCTCGTTTCCCGCTCCAAATTCTTAAAAGCCTCAAGTGGATCACTTGGGGCTTTTTTTATTTTTATATTCAAATACTTTAATCATATTTTTTAATTTAAATTCAAATAATAATTATTCTTTTGATAATGATCCTTATCGAGGCTTTTAGTTGATTAAATTTTTAGCAATACCATGAATATTTGAATTGATATTATCCTGTAAAATATCAAATAATCTGCTTTGAGCTTCCTCTGTTGCCCAAGCAATATGCGGTGTAATCATGACATTGGGATGCTGAAGGTTAAGCAGTATATGATCTGTTGGAGGTGGTTCTTCTGATAATACATCAGCGCCAAAACCTGCAATATCATTATTTTTAAGCGCTTGCGCCAAACTATATTCATCAATTAACCCTCCACGGCCTACATTGATTAATATGCTGGATGATTTCATTTGTTGGATAACCTCTCGATCAATCATGCCTTTGGTGTGATGATTTAATTCGCAATGTAACGATAATACATCAGCAATTTTGATGGCTTGATTGAAAGGAATATATCCTTGGCGACAAGTAAGAGCATTTTTTCGTTCACTAAAATATACATGCATGCCAAAAGCTTTTGCTTTTTCAGCTAAAGATAAACCGATTTCCCCTTTTCCCAAGATCACTAAATTTTTGTTGTTAAGTTCCCTTATAGAAGTAGATAAGTAATAGGAGGTTGGACTATTACTCCATTTTCCTGTTAGAACTGAGCTAAGTTGTGCATTTATATTTTTAAACAAATTTATCATCAACATGAATGCATGCTCAGCGACAGCATCTCCAGCATAACCTCTGATATTCGCTACTTTTACACCGTGTTGGCGTAATAAGGGAATATTGATGTGATCGAATCCTGTAGAACATAAGGCGACCAGTTTGAGTGCGGGATTATGGTCTAGTATTATTTCATCCACAACTAGGTCATTTACAACCAGAACATCCTGATCATATACCTGTTGATAAAATTCCTTTTGAGATAATTGATGATACTCCTTGTATATACAGGGAAAGTCAAAATGGAAATTTTTATCCAATAATATATTTTTTTCGACACAGGTAACTTTTAAAATCGCCATAATTTTTTCTCATTTTTCATGGTAAAAATAAAATCTCAATACGTTCTACAAGAATTCTAATTTTCGGTATAAATAACACGAGGATCAAAACAATTCATTTGTACATTTTACCAAATGAATTGTTGTTTTAAGGATTTATATGACTCATCAAAATATTGAATTTTTTGAAAATAACGTTATTTCAATGAGTTGAATATTGATCTATGTGCCATTAAAAATTATAAATTGCTTGTAAGTTAAACAATTTATTTGTACCACTATCATCACCAACAGCATAAGATTCTGTTGTGCCACCAATGTTAAAGTCATTTTTGCCGATGATATATTCTGCGACAAATGTGAATTGTCTGTGGTCTACAGAAACACCCAAAATACTACGGCTTGAATCTTTAAATCCTTCCGCATCTTTTTGGTAGGTACTGTACATGGCATAAGGGGTAATCGTGCCAATCTTTTCTACGTTTTTAAAAGCATAACTGATATCTGCGGTATAAAAAGTCCCTTTATTGGCAATCTCGTAATTGTCTTTAAATGAACCCACGGTTGATATATCTGGGTTAATAGTATCTTTATTATCCACTTTGTTTTTACCGCCAGTTAAAGTGAATGCTAGATTTTCATAGGAAATGGTAGAAAATAAGGTCCATGCTTTGCGATTACCAGTTAACTGTGTAGCATCATTATCGATATCCGAATGCCAATAAGCACCTCCCAATTTTGCGGATAATTTATCATCTTCAGATAATTTTAAATCTCTGGAAATACGTGCAAGCCACATATTTTTTTCATCTAAAGATTCAACATAGTTGGCTGTGTAACGGCTGGCATCGGCACTTGATCCATATTTACCACCATCTTTGGCAAAATAAGCCAGATCAATATTGGTCGCTTTAAAGGGTTGGAAATGATATTTCACCCCAAGGTTGTGTACATCTTCAAGACCAAATTGCGTAACGATGCCACCATACCAGTTACTTTCCCAGAAGCGTCCAGGACCAAATGGCACAGGTTGTAAACCTAAGGTGATATTGTCCGTCTGGTTAATGTTGTACCCAAGATAGCCATCGACTAATGAGGAGAAATCACATAATTTATCAAATTGATAGCAACGATATTCAATATGGCCAAATAATTTTGGTGATTGATAATCTAGATTAATTTTTGCGGCATCAAAGGTTAGTTTGTGATCATTTTCAGACCAGCTTTTATCCTGATATTTTGCACGTAAGAAACCTGATAAGGTTAATGCACCTTTGGCTGTTGTTTCGTCTCCAATAGTTAATGCATCGGCTTGTGCTGTATTGAATCCACCCAAAGTGAACATTGTGATCGCTAATGTTTTTACTACACGATATTGCATATTAAAATTTCCTCTAAAAATATTTTATGATTAATTCTCGATTATTAAGGCGTATAGCTCATGTATTTGCGTTGGATATTGATGTGATCGGCAATGCGTTTTGCATCATGCCAGACTCCCCAGATAAAACTGGAACCCCGACCAGTCAGATAAGGTAAACCTAGAAAGTAAATGCCTGCTTGATTGGTAATACCTTGCTTATGTTTTGGTTTTTTATTGTCATCAAAGATATCTAGTTCAAGCCAGTCATAATCATAACCAAAGCCTGATGCCCAAATAATACTGGTGATATTTTGCTGTGCCAGATCAAGTTCCAGAATAAGATTTTTTACACATTCAGGGTCATCAAGTAAGATTCGTGCTTCGGGATCTTCGGGCAAATCCAGTCCACTATTGGTAATAAATGCATCTGCCTCATCTAGAAGTTTTAAATAATTTTCCTCTCCCTGATGAATATTATCTGCTAAGTCTGCTAGAAAACTGACTTTCCCATTATCAAATGCTTTGGTCATGCCAAGTAAGGTAATGCCTTGTTGTGCAAGCTTTTTAAAATCTACAGTGTGGCCGCCCTGCGCACCGCTGACAGCAAAACCTTTGAGAGGACCATTATCCGGTTTTTCTGCTTCCCAGCCACCAAGTACACCTAACCACCAAACATTATCCCGACCGCGATAACGACGGGGTGGACGTTCATGTTTGCCAACAGATAAAAATACTTGTTTGCCAGCACGATTTAATTCGTCAGCAATCTGCACTCCCGAAGATCCTGCACCAATCACCAATACATTGCCTTCTGGTAGCTGCTCAGGATTTTTATATTGATCTGAATGAATCTGGTATACTTTTTCATCTTTTGGTGCGATTGCCGGAATCACTGCTTTTTGAAAAGGTCCGGTGGCAATGACGACGCGCTGTGCCTCAATTTTTCCATGAGAAGTTTTGATCTGATAAGTCGAAGATTGTTCTTTCTTGCTGACTTTCAGCGCTTCTACTCCAGTATAAATCGGCGCATTAATTTTTTTTGCATAAGCTTCAAAATAATCAGCAACCTGATCATGATGTACAAAGCTTTCTGGTGCTGAAGAAAACTCCATGCCCGGAAAACGATCATGCCAGCATGGCCCATTTGCGACCAGTGAATCCCAGCGTCTGCTGCGCCATGCTTCCGCAATTCTGGCTTTTTCTAGGACCACATGTGCAATATTCAATGTGCCAAGATGTTCACTCATGGCTACGCCTGCCTGACCACCACCGATCACCACCGTATCTATTTGTTCTGGTAAATTCATGATTAATCCTAAATTTTTGATTGATCTATAAGCTTCAGGCTTGCATTGCAAAATATATTCTCTTTAACAGAGCAGCCCATAAATATGTTGTTTTGATCTTAGAAAGTTGTTTAAAAAAATGAAAATCACATATCCAAAAGGACTGAATCAAAAAAAACGAATCGCTCGGAATGTGAGCATCTTCTATTAAATTGAGTTTTTAGTACGGATTATCTGAATTAGAAGCAAGGAAAATAGAAATTGAGTTGAGAAATGGGATCCGCATACTAGAAAGTGTAATAAAACACAGGATCGCAACATGAAACATACTCGTATTCGTACCTTTAATACCAAAGAAACTTACCCAGAACAAAATCTTGATAATGACTTGTGTCAGGCGGTTGTGGCGCGTGGCTCTACAGTTTTTCTACGTGGACAAATTGGGCAAAATATTGATACTTCCGAAAATGTCTGTATTGGTAATGCCAAAGGTCAGGCAGAACAAGCGATGTATAATATTGATATGCTCCTTAAAGAAGCGGGTGGTGAATTACAGGATATTTGTAAAATTACCATTTATATTATTGATCCACGCTACCGTGAAGACGTTTATTGTGTCGTTGGAAAATGGCTTAAAGGGGTTTTCCCTGTTTCTACTGGGATCGTGGTTTCTGCACTGGCACGTCCGGAATGGTTGGTTGAAATTGATGCGACTGCTGTGATTCCAGACTAATCATCAGGAGAGGTGTATGACATTTTCCATTGTGGCACGTTGTAAAACCACAGGACAATTGGGTGCTGCTGTGAGTTCTTCCTCACCTGCAGTTGCCTCACGCTGTATTCGTGCCAAAGCTGGTGTAGGCGTGGCAGCCAGTCAAAATATTACTGATCCGCATTTGGCGAATATTCTGCTTGATTTAATCAAATATGATGTTTCCCCGAATGATGCGATTCAGGAACTGGTAGCCAATACAGATTTTATTGAATATCGTCAATTACTTGTACTTAATATGCAAGGTCAGGTTGCTGCATATAGTGGCGAAAAAACACTAGGTATTTATCACGCCCATACGGGTCAGGATGTGGCTTGTGCAGGTAATTTATTGGCAAATCCAAATGTTCCACAAGCCATGTGTCAAGCCTTTGAGCAAAGTCAGGGATGTTTAGCTGAACGGTTATTACTTGCTATGCAGGCAGGTCTTGCCGCAGGTGGTGAGGCTGGCAGTGTTCATTCAGCTGGTATACTGGTCGTGGACAAAGTTCAGTGGCCTATTGTAGATTTACGCGTCGATTGGTCTGAATCTGATCCAATCGGAGAGCTCTACAACATATGGAAAATTTATCAACCACAAGTTGAGGATTATGTGTTACGTGCCCTGAATCCATCCTCCTCACCAAGTTACGGCGTTCCAGGTGATCCATAATTTGCAGTAACTCAATGGAATAATCAAACGTGTTAAATCGTATTTCGCTACGCCAGATGGAATATTTTGTTGCCACCGCAGAAAGTGGCAGCATTATTATTGCCTCAGAAAAAATTCATGTATCTTCACCCTCAATTTCTGCTGCAATTGCACATATTGAATCAGAACTTCAGGTTCAATTATTTATTCGGCAACATGCCAAAGGATTGATTCTGACCAATATTGGCGAACAAGTGATGAAAGAATGCCAGCAAATTTTATCACAGGCTGGCAGTCTATATTCATTGGCAGCTAATTTCTCTGGTTCGATTCGTGGCCCATTAAAACTGGGCTGTTTTACTGCATTTGCACCGATGTTATATGCAGAAATTATTCATGGATTTAGTAACTTATATAAAAGTGTTGACCTGGATGTCTGTGAGGGTGATCAGGAAATTTTGATTAATGGTTTATTGCGGAATGTGCTGGATGTGGTTTTAACATATGATCTTAATATTGATGAAAATTTACTCCATTTTGAATCATTGGCATCGTTACCGCCCTATGCATTATTTAGTGAAGAACATCCTTTGGCACATGCACCCGCAGTAACGATGGAAGAGCTGGCAGCCTATCCAATGATTTTATTGGATATGCCTTATAGTAATGATTATTTTATTTCATTATTTAAAAATAGAAATTTGAATCCACAAATCATTAAAACTTCCAAAAATTCGGAAGTAGTTCGTGCCATGGTTGCCAATAATATTGGCTATAGCATTTTAAATGTTCGACCAAAAATTAATTATTCCTTAGATGGCAAACGACTGGTTCGTGTGAGAATTTCAGGCGAACAGCGTCCAATGCATATCGGTTTGGTCACTGCAAAAAATGTCATTCTCAATACGGTTGCCCAAGCATTTATTAGTCGTTGTCGAGCCTTTATTTCTGATCAATATATTCCGGGTATGGGTGCACCACATTTTTATGATCCACATATCCGTACAAAGGAAGACGAATAATGTCTGATCTTCAAAGTACAATGCTACTTAAACAACTGATTGCTTTTGACACTACTTCATACAAAAGTAATCTGGAACTTATTTATTTTGTAAAACAATTGCTGGAAGATCATGGTATTGAGGTAAGACTACAATTCAATCCAGAAATGAGCAAAGCCTGCTTACTTGCCAGTATTGGCCCTAAAGATGTATCAGGCATTTTACTCTCGGGGCATACCGATGTGGTGCCTGTTGAGGGGCAGGACTGGCATAGTGATCCATTTGTTGCGCTGGAAAAAGACGGTAAAATTTATGGACGTGGTTGCGCTGATATGAAAGGGTTTATCGCCTGTGCTTTAAATGTGATGTTACATGCCAGCACGCAAATCCTGAGTAAACCGTTACATCTATGCCTGTCCTATGATGAAGAAATTGGCTGTATTGGTGTACGAGAGATTTTACAGCATTTGTCAGAATATATGATTCCACCCATTTGTTGTGTCATTGGCGAGCCTACCTTAATGCAAATTGCAACGGGACATAAAGGTAAAGCAGTATTTAAAGCCATGTGCACAGGACAGGAAGGACATTCTGCGCTTGCACCACAATTTACCAATGCTATTCATGTGGCCAATGCATTGATCAATTCAATTGTTGATACCCAGCAACACATTGCCCAAGCAGGTGAACAGGATAGTGATTATGATGTGCCATATTCCACACTTCATATTGGCAAAATTGAAGGTGGTAAAGCCTTAAATATTGTTCCCAATCAATGTATTGTCGATTATGAAATTAGGAATATTGCACAGGACAGCAGTGATCAAATTCAGGGAAAAATTCAACAACATCCTGCTTTGGATAGCTTTAAAAAGTTTGTTCATATTGAAGAAGTCAATCAATATCCCGGCTTATTAACCTCGCCAACCGTTCAAGCTGTTAAATTTATGCAAAGCTTGCTGCCAGAAAATACCCAGACAGGTAAAATTTCCTTTGGTACAGAAGGTGGATTATTTGCCAATCAATTACATTGTCCAGTCCTTGTGTGTGGTCCCGGCTCAATTACAGTGGCACATAAACCTGATGAGTTTGTAGAAATTAATCAGTTAATACAATGTGATGTATTTTTGCATAAACTGCTGCAAAGCCTGCAATAAAAGTGTTTTAGGCTATTATCATCCCAACCTGAACCATTTTTTTGTTCATATTTTTTAGATTCATATTTTCCACATGGTTACATCACGATTTAGAAATTACTTATTAAAAGCAAATCCGCTATAAAAATAATAAGTAAAAATTTTACAGATTCTGGAGGTTTGAATGGAGTTCAATTGGGCTTACGCATTCAGTTTATTAACCAATCATGATTTTTGGAAGGCCACACTTACAGTCATTGAACTCAGTGTTCTGGTATGGGTTTTAGGGATTGTATTTGGTTTTGTGCTGGCATTGGCAAAGCAATCAAAATTTAAGATTCTATCTAAAGGTAGCAGTCTTTATATTTGGTTTTTTAGAAGTTTACCCTTATTGGTCTTATTGGTATTTATCTATAATCTGCCACAAATTTATCCATCGAGCAGTGTCTTATTGGCTTCACCGTTTATTTCCGGTTTGCTGGCCATGGCATTAAGTGAGGCGGCCTATATTGCCGAAATTCACCGAGGCGGTTTAAATTCCATTGCCAAGGGCCAAATAGAGGCGGGTAAAGCGCTCGGTCTTAAATATACAGGTATTCAACGTCTGATTGTTATTCCACAAGCTTTACGAATTGCGCTGCCAACCTTAGGCAATGAATATGTCACTATTGTAAAACTCACATCACTGGTTTCAGTGATCTCCCTGACTGAGATTTTACTGGTCGGTCAACGCCTATATACACAAAACTTTTTGGTTATGGAAACCATGCTGGCAGTGGCATTTTACTATGTGCTGATTGTTACTGTCTTTGGGTGGCTGATGAACTGGCTGGAAAAACGCATGGATGTAAGTCGTAAAACGCCCGGGTTACTTCAGGATAACGATCCTCTTCTGTCAGATATTTCCAATGCCTCCATTTCAAAACGCAAGGAAATTATTTCGGAACAACAAGGTAAATATGCACTCGAAGCCATTGATATTCATAAATCCTATGGCGATCATGAGGTGTTGAAAGGGATTAATTTGAATGTGAAATGGGGAGAAGTCATTTCCATTATTGGGCCATCTGGATCAGGAAAAACGACATTTATCCGCACCTTAAATGGTCTGGAAAAACTCAATCACGGTACCGTTAACCTACTGGGTCATCCATTTTTAAAAGATCAAAGTATCACTGATGAATCTGTACAATATAAATCACAAATTATTCATGTCGGGATGGTCTTTCAGAGTTTTAACCTGTTTCCCCATAAAACCATTCTGGAAAATGTAATGTTGGCACCGCAATACCATCAGTTGGATACGCCAATGGCCAATAAGGTCACAGCATTGGCGATGCTAGAAAAAGTGGGGATGAAGCAACATGCCAAAAAATATCCTCACCAACTGTCGGGTGGACAACAGCAACGTGTTGCCATTGCTCGTGCATTGGCAATGCATCCATCAGTAATTTTGTTTGATGAGCCCACTTCAGCACTGGATCCGGAATTGGTGAGTGAAGTACTTAAAGTGATTGAAGAATTGGCCAAGGAAGGGTTGACCATGATCATCGTCACTCATGAGATGAACTTTGCTTTTAAAGTTTCTGATCGGGTAGTCTTTATGGAAAATGGTTATGTTGTTGCCAATGATAGTCCGGATAATCTATTGAAATCTGAAAATAATCGCCTACAAAACTTTATTCAAAAGAATTAAGCATTTAAAATTAAATAGATGTTTTGCTAAAGATGCAGGGTAATTTTATTTACTCTGCTTTTTTATGTGGTTCTCATTCTAAAATTATCATTCATATTTTCTGTGTCCAAAGCTATTCAGAATATGACATAAATGGTGGTATTGATAGAAAATTATAATTGCCAGTGATTGCATTGATAATATAAAACGCCAGATAAAATTTATCTGGCGTTTGCTTGAAATAAGTATCAGGCTTTTTAGGAAGACAGATAAAAAATCTTAATCCATAAAGCTAGGATCTTCCTCAGCCAATAAACATTTCATTTCGGTAAAATGTGCCTCACTAAAATTTTCGATTTTTTCCCAATCTTGCGCTGTTTTTTCGGCAACATCGTCATCTAGAGTTTTTAATGTTTGGCCTGTTGAATAGGCTGTAGTGAGGATCTGACATGCACGTTCAATGGTATACATATCATCAAAAGCCACGCCGATAGAATGTGACCCAATTAATATGCCATGATTCCCCATCATTAAGCGTTTCTTATCTTGTAAAATATTGGCAAGACGTTGTCCTTCAGCTTTAGAATCAGCCATGCCCCCATATTGGGAATCATAAGCAACCCGATTAAAATAACGTGCCGTATTTTGATCAATGGGAATAATTTCTGGGTGATTTAAGCAGGAAATCGCTGTTGAAAATATGGGATGTAAATGTAACACTACACGGACATCGGGTCTTAGACGATGGATTTGACCATGGATTGCCCATGCTGTTGGATCAATTTCACCACGATTAAAACTACTGACATCGTCTGCATCTACTAAAATCAGATCACTGGCTTTAATTCTGGAAAAATGTTTCCATTTGGGATTAAGTAAAAATTTTCTACCATCTTCTGAAACTGCTGCACTAAAATGATTGGCTACAGCTTCATGCATCCCCATTTTGGCAAATAACCGAAAACATGCTGCTAAATCAATACGGATTTGCTTTTCATCCACAGGTGTATACTCTCAAGAACTTATTGAATTTATTCTATAGATTTTTGGCTTCATGCTGGATCGGATTTTTAATAACCATACATAGGAATTTCAAAATTACTTTCCATTCAAAACTTGAGTATAACTATTCATAACAGATATCAAGTAAATATCACACGATTTAACCGGAATCCTTACTATGCGTATTATGAAATATTCTCTTTATCCATTTTTGGCATTATTACTTGCTGGTGGTTTAACTGCATGTAATAAAGACACTTCTTCAACCCAAAATAGTGATGCTTCAACAACTGATCAAGTAAAAGTGATTAATATCGGTTCAGACATGACTTTTCCACCTTTTGAATATATCGAAAATAGTCAACCGAGTGGATTTGATATTGATTTAATGAATGGAATATTACAGCAATCTTCTGCAAGTGCAAACTTTATAGATACACGGTTTTCAAATTTAATTCCTGGTCTAGAGGGCAAAAAATTTGATGCTGTGATTTCAGGGATGTACATCACAGCGGAACGTCTGAAAAAAGTAGATATGGTTCCTTATTTTAAATCTACTGAATCGGTGACTGTACTCAGTAACTCTAGTTACAAACCGAAAGTCCGTGATGATTTATGTGGTAAAACTATTGCAACACAAAAAGGCTCATTATATCCGGATCAACTGAATCAAATTTCCCAAGAAAGCTGTCTTGCAAAAGGTAAAGCAGCCATTACTGTTCGTGAATTTGATACATCACCACAGGCTGTACAAGCTGTATTGGCAAAAGCTGCTGATGCACAATATGATGATAGCAGTGTGGCGCGTAATACCGTCAAAAAACTCAATGGCAAAGTAGAAATTACTTCCACAGAACCATTTTTTCCATTTATTGGTGGTATTGCTGTACGTAAGGGCGATACAGTTACCTATAATTTAATTAATGATGGATTACAAAAGCTAAAACAATCTGGTGAATATGATACTTTAATCCAAAAATATGATTTACAGGCTCCGACTGACGAAGAAATTAAAGTGTTTATGGACGAGGCAAAGTCATAATTTTGATATGCTGGTCAAAGGAAAGATTCTTTTGACCAGTGGTAATAGGGGACATGCTGTCACTTTACCTGTCTCATTGATAATATTTCTTTATTCTCTCTTTAAAAAAGAGCGGAAACTATGATTCTATTTTTTGATTTTTCGCCTGAATCTAAAAAACATAATAATGCAGTTATGGGTTTTTACAGCCATTTAAAAATAATTGCACCGCAGCCTGAACCTGTTGCTTTAACTGTTCGGGCTTAGGGAGATGGTGATCATCACGTAAAAAATAGTAATGTCCCATCACACTCAGTTGAATAAACTGTATGGTCGCAAGCTGAATATTGTCAATGGTGTAATCAGGTAAGTCATTTAACCGCTTGAGAAAATTTTCAACAGGTAGACGGGATTGTTGCATTAAAGGATTAATCACCTGACTCAGACCTTCGATACGATTCATTTCGGCAATGACAATTCGTGCTAGCCCAATATTGTGTGCATCAAGCCATCTACCAGCAATAAATACACCTAAAGCCAATAAATTCTCAGGATTGATTTCTTTATTAATCAGTGTGTGTTCCAGATCCTGAATATATTGCTGGACATGGGATTCTAAAACCGCCAAAAAAAGCCCTTGTTTATTTTGATATTGCCGATAAATGGTGAGTTTTGACACTTTGGCACTTTTTGCAATGCCTTCAATACTTGCCCCCTGAAACCCAAATGCTAAAAAATGCTCAGTGGCGATATGCAGTAAATTCTCATGCAGCACTTCGGAATCCTGACGAGTGGGTCTGCCTGAAAATGTTTTTTTACGGCTTGATGAGGGCTTGAGGTTTTTTTGCAGACTGTTCATTTTCTCAATTCGGTGAATAAAAATAAGATCTTAGCTGGATTAGCCGCATTTTATATCTCAATCAAGAATAACAATATCGTGATTAATTATTTTTTATTTTAATCGCAATCCCTTAATTTAAGCAATAAGTAAACGATACCGTTCACTTAATTTTAAAATGAAGTGAACCCAAATAGAAATAAAACGAAGGCATACACATGACAGATTCCAAACGACAAATCAAGCTGGGGGCTTTTTTACAAAGTGTTGGCCATCATCTGGCAGCATGGCGACATCCGGATGTTGACCCCAAAAATGCAACCCGTCTGGAACACTTAAAGCATCTGGCACAAATTGCCGAACGAGGTAAATTCGATGCGATTTTTTTTGCCGATGGTCTGGGATGGCCGCAAATAGATCCTCAATTACTGGCCAAAGGTGCACCAACTTATTTTTGGGAGCCACTTACAGTTTTATCTGCGATTGCACAAGTGACAAAGAACATTGGGTTAATCAGTACGATTTCGACCAGTTATTTACCGCCTTTTCATCTGGCTCGATTATTTGCTTCTTTGGATCATTTAAGTGGCGGACGGGCGGGCTGGAATCTGGTGACATCTGGTACCGATTTTGAAGCCAATAATTTTAATCTGGAAACTCAGACTGCGCATTTGGAGCGTTATCAAAAAGCACGGGAATATGTCGATGTGGTGAAGGGTTTATGGGATAGCCTGGATGATGATGCATATTTGTTTGATCAGGATTCCGGCAATTTTTTTGAGCCGGAAAAATTACATTATTTAAATCATCGCGGTCAATATTTTTCGGTTGCAGGTCCTTTGCAATCGGCACGACCAGTACAAGGCTATCCGGTGATTGTACAGGCAGGCTCTTCGGAAGATGGTAAAAATCTTGCGGCACAAACTGCCGAAATTGTCTTTACAGCGCAGCAGACATTTGAAGGTGCAAAAGCATTTTATCAGGATATTAAACAGCGTGTTGCCAAAGCTGGACGTGATCCTGATGCGGTCAAGGTCATGCCGGGCATCATGCCTGTGATTGCCGAAACCAGAGAATTGGCACAGCAAAAGTTTGATTATTTACAGTCCTTAATTGATCCGGAAATTGGTATTTCACTGTTGTCGGCATTTATTGGCAATATCGATTTAAGCCAATATTCAATTGATGATCCGGTACCGGATTTTCCTACCACAGAAGGCTGGCAAAGTCGGCAACAATTAATTCTTGAGGTGGCAAAACGTGAAAACTTAACCATTCGTCAATTATATCAAAAAGTGGCAGGGGCACGAGGACATCGTATTTTGATTGGTACAGCAGAAGATATTGCCGATGAGTTGCAATATTTGTTTGAGCAGGGTGCGGCAGACGGCTTTAATATTTTGCCACCGACTTTTCCGCAGGATTTAACTATTTTTGTTGATCAGGTTGTACCGATCTTGCAACAACGCGGCTTATATCGAACGGAATATGAAGGACACACCTTGCGTGAACATCTGGGCTTGGTACGTCCACGGAGTCGATATCATGCGTCCGCATAATGAACTTGGGCAGGTGGATGCCGATAGCCACCAGAAACGCGATCAGCCCAATACAGACATCACTGTTCAAGATTATCTGTTTGGGCGTAAGGCAACGGTTTGGGTTTTTGCGCTGTTATGTCTGTTGATGATATTTGATTTTGCCGATCGTATGATTATCGCCAGTCTATTGCCTTATATCCAGCACGACTGGGCGATTAATGATGCACAGGCGGGTTTTTTAAGTTCCATTTTAACCATCGGCATGGTGCTGTTTGCTTTTCCTGTGTCGATTGTGATTGATCGTTGGCGGCGCATTAAAACGGCCAGTTTAATGGGAATTTTCTGGGGGATTGCTTCGGCTGCGGGAGCTATTACACAAAGCTTTTCACAACTCGCAGCCACCCGATTGTTGGTAGGTGCAGGTGAAGCCGCATATGCACCGGCATCGTATGCGTGGATTAGTGCAGCTTTTCCGCATCGGCGTTTGCAACTGGCATTGGGATTGTTTTCAGCCAGTCAACCGATTGGTATGGCGATCGGTATTGCCCTAGGTGGCTTGATTGCACAGCATTTTGGCTGGCGTTATGCGCTGGGTGTGATGGCGATTCCCGGTATTGTGATTGCTTTATTGCTGTATAAAGGACGGGATTATCGTACGATTTTGCCTAAACTTTTGCCTGCACAGGTTTTTGCTGGAAAAGCTTTAGATTCAGCATCGTCATCAACGGTGCAGCAATTGACCCATCGGCAAGTGATTCGGCAAAACTGGCAATCTATTCGCCAAACCCCTTCTTTATTATTGACCTATCTTGCTGCTGCAATGGCAACCTTGCAATGGGTGCCGATTGTTTTTTTCCTACCCAGTTATTTACATCGTGTTCATCAAATTGAATTGGCAACCGCTTCATTGTTGACCAGTTCAATTTTACTGATCGGCATCGTGACTTTGCCATTGGGTGGCTGGGTGATGGATCGCCTGACACAAAAATATCCCAGCTCAAAATTATATATTGCCGCAGGTGGTTATGCGCTGGCTACGCTCTTATATGTGTTGGCATTTAGCTTGGTGAGTGGTTTATGGCTGCAATTTGCTTTGATTATTGTGGCGGGCGCCTTGCTGACTTTTTGTAGTTCGGCACCGCTTAGTCTAACGCAGGAATTGGTCAGTCCATCGGCACGGGCATTATCTGGGACCACATCGGTGATGACCATTCATTTATTGGGTTCGATTCCCGGTCCTTTTATCGCTGGATTATTGTCGGATAGTTTCGGCTTAACGGTAGCTTTAACCGTTTTACCGCTGGTGAGTGGTGTGTTGGCAACGGTGCTGATTTTATTTGCCTTGCGTTATTACCGCAAAGATTTTGCTCGGGTAGAACGCTACCCACTGGAGGCGGCATGAATAGATTAATTTTGCTGTTTAATACAGGCCTTATCACAATTTTCATTCGTTGGGACAATGCGTCAGCACGATGTTGACGCTCATTTTGATTTAAATCGCTGTTCTAAAGTGGCACGTCGCGGAAGAAGCATAGCTTTCTTTCTCAGCTGAAGTGTGCCTTTAAAAAATTATTGTTGAGATTAAACATTTAAATTGAGGTTAGCATCATGAAACATTTTATGCGGGGAAAATACCTGAATATCGTACAACAGCGTCGGGTATTTACATTGACCAGTTTGGCCATTGCGCTAAGTACAGCATCGGCATGGTCTTGGGCACAGGATACGATAGAGGAAGGGCAGTCGTCATCAAGCTCTCAGCTTCAAACGACTGCGGCAGATGAGGTCATTCAACTTGAAACGGTGGTGGTGACAGCTCGCCGCCGTGCAGAAGCAGAGCAAAATGTCCCGGCACCCATTACCGTGATTAAAGGTAAACAACTGGAAGAAGCCAAGATTTATCAGGTGCAGGATTTACAGCAACAGTTGCCGAATTTTACCTCACAGTTTATTCATGCACGTCAATCCAGTGTGGCTGTGCGCGGGATTGGTAACAATACGGCCAATGAAGGGCTAGAAGGCAGTGTCGGGATTTATCTGGACAATGTGTATCTGGGGCGTCCCGGACAGGCAGTATTTGATTTACTCGATATTGAGCAAGTGGATTTATTGCGTGGACCGCAGGGCACATTATTTGGGAAAAACACTACAGCTGGGGTACTCAATATTACTTCCAAACAACCTGTATTTTATCAGGAGGGCAATGTTGAAATTTCGGCAGGTGAACGCGGTTACAAACAGCTGAAGGGCACATGGAATCAGCCGCTTTCCGATACAGTAGCAGTACGTTTGTCTGGCTATGGCACGCATGATGATGGTTGGCTGGAAAATACCTATAATGGCAAGGACCTCAATGAAATTGATCGTTATGGGCTAAGAGGGCAATTGCTGTTCCAACCCAGTGATGAATTAAGCCTACGGGTAATTGCCGAGCATAATCGGGAAGATTCCAGTACCGGTTCTTTGGTGCCCTATAGCTTTGCACCCTGGAATCCGACAGGCAATCCTGCAAGTTATTTACCTGTAGGGGTAACGGGTTCAAATGCTACCACCTTTGCCGATCGTGCAACCTTATTAGGGGCAAAAAACATCGCCCGCAATCCATATGACTATAAAGTGGATTTTGATGCCGAGCAGCAAGCCAAAATTGACCAAAGTGCCTTATCTGCGGAGCTGAATTGGCAATTAAACGGCTATAAACTGACCTCAATTACAGCATGGCGGGATTGGAATTTTAGCCCTAAAAATGATCTGGACTTTAGCCGACTGGCTGGCATTACTGGTGGTTTTAAGGTCGAACAGGATCAGTTTTCACAGGAAATCCGTTTGGCGTCACCAACAGGCGGTGCAGTTGATTATGTGGTGGGTGCTTATTATTTCTATCAAAATATTGACAGTCGTAATACCTATCAAAATATTGACAGTCGTAATACCTATCAAACTGGCGACAGTGCATTGGCATTGACCACAGCCTATCCGAATAATGCCACACTTGAAGGCTTGGGAAAATCCAAAACGCATAGTTATGCTGCCTTTGGCCAATCGACTTGGCATGTGAATGAGCAATTTGATTTAACCACAGGGCTACGTTATACCTCAGAGAAAAAAACCGGAGAGGTCAATCAATCCGAAGTCAATCCGGCAGCTTATGCAGCTTTAAGTCCTTTATTTCAAAGCTATCATTCGGGTGAGTTATCCCGTCGTGACAACAGTATTGCAGGTTTAATCACAGCTAGTTATCAGTTTAACCCCAATATACTGGGATTTGCGACCTATTCAACCGGGGAAAAATCCGGTGGTTTTAATATCAATAGCGTAGCGACACCGGCTGCCATTTTGGGTAATGATTCACTCAAGATCGAACCTGAAAAAGCGCAGAATTTTGAATTAGGCCTAAAAACCGCATGGTTAGACAATCGTATTTATGCCAATATCAATGCCTTTATCACCAAGCTTAAGGATTATCAAGCGGTCACCAATACTGCAATTGGCAATCAATATATCGGCTTGCTCACCAATGTTGGTGACCTGACCAGTAAAGGTATTGAGGTTGATTTCAAAGCACAGGCGACACGCAATTTAAGTCTGAATTTTAATGCAGCCTATACCGAGGCCACCTTTGATAATGGTACGGCACCGACACCATTTGAAGTGTTTAATGGTCCGGGTGGCACCAATGACAGTGGTTATGGCAAAGGCTATCGGGACATTAAAGGCAATCGGGTCAATGGTGCACCACGCTGGACTGCCAATGTGACGCTACAGCATCAGCATGATGTGTTGGCCAATAGCAAACATTATAGCCTGATCAACTATGGCTGGCGTTCCGAGACCTATGCTGATGTGAATAATTCCGAATATTCCAAAATTCCAAGTTATGGTGTATTGAATTTAACCACTGGCGTACGTATTCCACATGGCGATAATGAAATTGATTTGTCTCTATGGGCGAAAAATGCGCTCGATAAACATTATTTTCTAGGATTGGTTAATTCTGGCAATGGCATGTATGCGGGGTCGGCGGCACAACCAAGAACCATTGGTGCCAGCCTGCGGTATAATTTTTAATAACTTGAGGACGACTGTCAGGCAAATAGGATATCCAGCTTGCCTGACAGGATTAGTCTGTGTAGATTTTCCCTGAATTACATCCATTAAATTTTATATATATATATTACATAGAATGCCGATCAGTTTTGTATTTCCAATAATAGTTCCACTTTATCATCCCGCCAAATCTCAATATCAAACTCAATCACCTGATCCTGCGATTTTGAAATACGTTCGATTTTCACTGCCGATTGATGGGCTGGAATCAGCAAGTGATTTTTTTCTTCATTGGAAATATGAGAATATTTAATCGAAATCTGGCTTGATGAATAATGAATCGCAAAATCATTTTCTACAATATGGACAATCGATTGGCTTAAATCATATTGCAGTAGATTTGCAAACTGTTGATAGGGTAGATAATTATATTCGAGTAGTACCGGAATATCATGAATAAATCTTAATCGCACAATTTCAATAAATTGCAGATTAGCCTGATCTAGGCCAAAAATATCAAGCAGTTGTGCGGTTGCTGGAATAATTGTGCTGGATAATATTTGCGTTGTGGGCACAAAGCCTTGTTGGGTCGTATAATCGCTAAATCCCAATGTTGATTTCAGATCATATTTAATTTTGTGTCGGTTAATCAGCCAGCCAATATTTTTATTTTTAAAAATTTTTCCTTCTGTGCGTAAATTTTCCAGTGCTTTGCGTAGGGTTTCTCTTGAACATTGATATTTTTCGGATAGATTACGTTCAGAAGGTAATAATTGATGATCACTATAGTGCTGCAAATCATTTTCAAGTTGTTTTTGAACGTCTAAATAGCGCATGTCTGGACTTCTAGGATTTGGAAAATGTAAATCAATTGCATAAGGATAGTAAAGAAAAAGTCGAGTCAAAGCTAGCGTTTTAACAGGGCGCATGACGAAAGACGTTTGTAATAATTACTTTTATATGATGATCTCAATTTATTATTTTTTATCAGTATTTTTAGTTGCTTAGCAGGGTGGAAGAAAATGATTAAAGCTGTAATATGCACAGTGTTATATAAAAAACGGATATATAAATCTTAAAATTTGATTGGTATGTACCACTGAAATCTTATAGTTTTTCTGCATTGTTTCTAAGGGTTGTTGTGATGTCCTCGATTAAAGTTGCACTTGAATATTTTCATCCATGGCCGAATTCTGCCGGATTTTATTATGCGCGCGAACAAGGTTTGTTTGCGCAATATGGTCTGGAGGTGGAATTTATTGTGACTGATCCGGGTAGAGGCGATGCACTGGAATATCTCCATCAACAGGCAGTGGATTTCGCGATTTTTCCAACCAATCGTTTATTCGTGCGCCGTGAACAGGGGCAAGCTTTATTGGGGATTGCGGCGATTAATCATACCGGACTGGAATCGATCCAAACCTTGCGTGAATTTAATATTCATCGTCCTAAAGATCTCGAAGATAAACGACTCGCGCTTAATCCGACACCGCGTGGACTGGCCATGATCAAACATCTGGTAGAACAGGATGGTGGTGATTTTGATAAGGTGATCTTGGTCGATGCCGGTAGTCGGGAATATACTCCGACCGATTTAAAGGCAGGTCATGCTCATGCAAGTTTTGGCGGTTACTGGGTTTGGGAAGCCTTAATGGACAGCCCGATTGATCCTGATGAGCGGGTTGTCTGGCCAGTCAGCCAAATCGGTGCGCCGAATTATCATAGTTATCTTTTGGGTATCAATGAGGCGCAGTCACGGTTGTCTGATCAGCAGATTCGGCATTTTATTGCGGCGCTGCAACAAGGCTATCAGGCATTGCAATCTCAGCCGGAACAGGCACTTGCGATTTATGAACAGGTGATTCCTTATTTCCCGCGGGCATTGATTCAAAAATCTTTAAATACAGTCGCCACAACCTGGTTTTCTTCCGAACAATGGGGCATACAAAATGCCGATTTTCATCAGGAATATGCAGCATGGTTGCAGCAATATGGCATTTTAAACGATGCACAAATCTGGCAGCAGGCGACCAGTAACCGATTTATTACCGAGGTGGCCAATGCCTGAATTAAACGATCATTGTGGTCATGGCATGGGTACCGATCTGGAATCAAAAGACTGGGTCAATATCAGTGCCGAAGATTTAAAGCGTATTCAACCTTATTATCCTGTTTTACAGGGGGAAATGGACATCATCTGGCATAGTCCTAGACCCTTTTCATCGGCCAGTATTATCCGTAGCGCACAGGGCGAATTTTTACTTAAACGCAGTCATCATTCCTTTCGTAGCGTTGCAGACTTACAGCAGGAACATCATTTTATTGCACATCTGGCACGTAAAGGTGTCGCTGTGCCGCAGATTTTTAGCAATGCGCAAGGGCAGACGGCAACTGCGCTGGATGACTGGATTTATGAACTGCATGAGAAAGTAGCGGGTGAGGATATTTATGCCGATCAGCAGTCATGGAAATCATTTTTTGTTGCGCAACATGCGTTGCAGGCAGGTAAAGCATTGGCACATCTGCATGTGGCTGCCGCAGATTTTTTGCCGGATCAATCCAGAACCACACAATATTTGATTTCCAACCAGAAAATTATCGAAAGTCCGTCGATTTTACAGGCTTTTGCCGATCGCATTCAGCAGAGTCCCGCACTATCTGAATATTTCGCGCAGTATCCGGTATCTGATGATTTTCTGGCTTTACTGCTTCGGTTACAGCAGCCGTTATTAGCGCAATTTCCCAAGTTTAAAAAAATCTGGACACATAACGATTTGCATGCGTCCAATCTGTTATGGCGTAATGGTTCAGATCAGGCAGAAGTTGCGGCAGTGATTGATTTTGGTCTCACTGATTTGACTTCAATACCTTACGATATTGCTGTGGCGATTGAGCGTAACTTTATCGACTGGCTGGCACTGGATCAAGGCAATGATCTGCATATCGATGTTGAAAGCTTGTGTGCATTTATACATGGCTATGCACAAACTGGAGAGAATCTGGCGCAACTGGATTTTGTGCCTGATATTTTACCGTTGGCACATATCGATTTTGCCTTATATGAGCTGGAATATTTTGTCGGAATTACCCGCAATGAAACGCATGCCAAGGCGGCTTATGCGTATTTGATTGAACACACCTATTGGTTTGTCAGTGCACAGGGACAAGATTTTCTTGCACAACTGAAACGTATCATCCACGCACGAGGTGAGCATGTATAACCGTAAAAATATTTTAATTGAATGTGATGAATTGCAGCGTATTGGCACCGAACATTTTTTCATTTTTGATGCCACGGTTTTGTTAGAGAAGCCTGCTTTTGATGGCGATTATCGTGTGCAAAGTGGATTGGCATGCTGGCAGAAAAAACATATTCCGCATTCGCTGCATATCGATTTATATCATGATTTTAGCAATCCTGATGTGAATTATAGTTTTGCTGTACCTGAGCCACAAGTTGCCCAGCATTTTTTAAGGCAGCTTGGGTTATCTCAGGATTCGGATATTGTGATTTATGATGCCAAGGATGGGATCTGGGCTTCACGATTATGGTGGGTATTATCATCGTTGGGCATTAAAAGCCGGATTTTAAATGGAGGATTGACTGCATGGGAAAATGCCGGTTATCCGGTTCAGCAGCAAACCCATGTACCAACATCGATACAGTCTGGTGATATCACTGTGACTGCGCTGGATGGGTACTGGTGTGATCTGCAAGAGGTCAAGCAACGTTCACACCAAGAGCCCTCGGGGTTGGTCTGTGCTTTGGGACCTGAGCAATTTACGGGACAGGGTATTACCCGTTACGCGCGTCGTGGCGCCATTCCAAATAGTGTCAATGTTCCGGCACGGCTTTTTATCGGTGAAGACAATAAATTTATTTCCGATCAAGAGATTAAAAATACCCTGCAACAGTTGTCTTGGCATGAAGATTTAAATGTTTTGTATTGTGGCGGGGGAATTTCGGCATGTGTGCTTGCCGTTGCCATTGGTTTGGTTTCCAGCCAATCTTTATCTATTTATGATGGCTCGCTGCAAGAGTGGGCACAAATTTCTGACCTTCCACTTGTTACAGGTACGCCCTAATGCAGATTCAAAATTTTAAACCACATCGACTCAGCCAGACCCTTCAAGCCGTGATGTCGTCTTCACTACTGATGATGACGAGCTCTCATCTTTATGCAGTAGAAGTTGATGAGGCTGAGGTCAAACAGCTGGAAACCATTCATGTCTATGCTAGCAATGATCAGCAAAATTATGGCAGTAAACGGGTGGAGATAACAGGTTTTGGCAGCAAGGAAATCACCAAAGTACCTGCATCGATTACAGCAGTGACTTCCGATCTGATTGCTGACCAGCAAGCCAAAGTTCTGACTGAAGTGATCAAGAATGATGCCTCAGTTGGCGATGGCTATGCTGCGGTGGGTTATTATCCCAATATTGTGTCCCGTGGTTTTGCTTTGGATTGGGCTTCGAGTTATTTGCTTAATGGTCAGGCAATTCGTGGTGAGCAAAATATTGCACTGGAAAATAAGGAGCGGGTTGAGATTCTCAAGGGTGTATCAGCGATTCAAAGTGGGATGTCGACCCCGGGCGGTGTAGTCAATTATGTGACCAAGCGTCCCAAGGATATTCGTGCCATCAACATCAATGCGGATAGCAATGGCGGGACATCATTGGCATTGGATCTGGGCGGCTTTGTCGGTCAGGAACAGCAACTGGGTTATCGTATAAACGCGGCTGCCGAAGATATTCAATCCTATGTTGAGCATGCCAATGGTAACCGCTATTTCGGCTCTCTGGCACTGGACTGGAATATTAATGAGCAATCGCAACTTCAGTTTGATCTGGAATCACAGTATCAACGACAACGCTCTGTTCCCGGCTATCAATTGCTGGATGGCAAAGTGCCTGCGATCAATGATCTGGATTGGGATCGGCTTTTGGGGTATCAAAGCTGGAGTCGACCTGTCAGTACGCATGCCTTAAACAGTAGTCTAAAATATCAGTATGCTTTTAATGCAGACTGGACAGCCAGTGTTTCTGCTTCACATAGTAAAGTGGTGATTGATGATTACACGGCTTTCCCGTGGGGCTGTTATAGTGATGTTTGTCAATATACTGGTTTGGGTAATAGCTTCGATCAAAATGGCTATTATGATATTTATGACTATCGTAATCCGGACGATACGCGGGAAACCAATCAGTTTAAAGCGGCTTTAAATGGAACTTTTAATACTGGATCTGTGCTGCATCATCTAATGCTGGATCTAAGCCAGACGGATAAACAACGTAAACGCTATGAAGGTGTTAATGAACTGATTGGCACGGGCAATATTTATCAGGATACGGTTGATTATGCTTCGGTATCAGCGTCAAATGGCGAGTTCTATCAATCCTTAAAGAGTAAACAGCTTGCAGTGACTGCACTGGATCGACTGGAATTTAATCCGCAATGGTCAGTCTTGCTGGGCGGGAAATGGCTGCATCTGGATGAAAAAGCCTATGATGTCGGGCATATTGAAACACGCCATACCGACCTCGATAAATTCTTGCCGCAGGCTGCACTGATGTATAGTCCATGGCAGGATACCAATGTCTATGTATCCTATGTCAAGGGTTTGACCGATGGCGGTACAGCACCATGGTATGCTGAAAATGCAGATCAGATTCTGGCGCCTGTCAATTCAACTCAGTATGAGATCGGGATTAAACAACAGATTCATAACTATCTACTGACTGCGGCATTATTTGATATTCGTCAGGATAATCAATATACCCGACCTGAGGCGGATGGTTCATTGACCTTTATTGCCGAAGGTAAACAGCATAATCAGGGTGTGGAACTGGCTCTAAATGGCGAACTTACAGATCGCTTAAAACTCAACTCCAGTCTGGCTTATATTCGTTCCAGACTAGTCGATATTGATACCGCACAATACAAAGACCATCAAACCCAGAATGTTCCCAAAGTCAGATTTGCCACGTATCTGTCTTATGATCTGCCACAATTGGAAGGTTTGCGGGTATTGGGTGGTGTGCAATATAGCAGCAGTAAATTTGCCAATAAAGAAGCCACTGCAAAAGTGGGTGGATATAGTGTCTTTGACCTCGGTGCTGCCTATAATTTTCAGCCATATGGTTATGACACAACACTACGCATCAATATCGAAAATGTCTTGAATAAAAAATACTGGCGTGATGTGGGTGGCTTTATGGGCGATGATTATTTATTTCTTGGCGCACCCCGTACGGCAAAATTTTCTTTGGCCTTTAATTTCTAAGGGGTAGGGAAATATATCATGACAAAGTTAGAGATCAGCGCCTTTATTTTGAATGTGCTTGGCGTATGGTTGACATCAATGCAATATCGCATTTGCTGGATCATCAATATTGTTGCGGTTGCGCTCTATGTCATGATTTTTTATCAGGTCAAACTCTATGCCGATGCCATGCTGCAAGGGATATTTATTCTATTGCAGTGTTATGGCTGGTATAGCTGGTCAACCCAAAAAATGTCCAGTCAATATAGTGTATCCAGTATTGGCAAAACCACATTGTTAAGCAGTTTGCTTCTGGGCTTATTCACGGGGCTGTTACTCGGATTTTTATTCCATCGCTATACTGATGCTGCATTACCATGGCTGGATTCTTTGCTGGCCGCCTTTAGTCTGGTGGCGAGTTTCTGGGCCGCCAAAAAGTACATAGAAAGCTGGGCTTTATGGTGTGTACTTGATGCGATGTATGTTTGCATGTATCTGAGTAAATCCTTATATCTCACCTCCTTTTTATACTTTATTTTTATCTTATTGGCGCTTAATGGCTGGCGTATGTGGCGGCATAAGATGCAAAAGGCTGCATATCGTCCGGTGACATGATGCAGTTAAATCAGGATTCAATGGAAAGATGTAATGCAATATACTCAACTGATTTCATGTATGTTTGGTACTCGGTTTAAATCCAGTTTTGCGCTTTTGTTGACAGGGACATTGTGTCTTTCTGCCCATGCCGATCTTTCCATGCAGGGAACCACCATTTGTGCTGCCAAAGCCTATGAGATGAGTCTGAAATATCAGCAACAATCTGCCGAAATACAGGCGCTACAATTGCAGGCTTACCAGATTGCAACACTGCGTTTGCAACATATTTTGGCGCAAACGCCCGAGGCGAAAAATCTGGCGATTGTTATCGATTTAGACGAAACCGTACTGGATAATAGTGATTTTCTGGTCAGCAATATTCAGCATTGTATTGATTATACCGAGTGGACCACGTGGAGTGAGTGGGAGAAAAATGGTCAGCCGAAATTGATTGTTGGTAGTCTGGATTTTCTCAACTTTGCGTCACAGCATCAGGTGGCTATTTTTTATGTGTCTGATCGTTCCGAGCAATATCGTACAGCCACCGTCAATACCTTAAAACACCTAGGCTTACCACAAGTCAGCAATGATCATGTTTTACTCTATGGTAAAAGTAAGGAGCAACGACGGCAATTGATTGCTCAAAACCATCAAATTGTCTTATTGATTGGTGACACCTTACATGATTTTTCACAGGATTTTAATCAGCAACAGTCCAAATCCCAAAGACAAGCAATGATTGAAAAAAATCAGTCCCGTTTTGGACAAGACTGGATTATGTTGCCGAATACCAGTTATGGGGCATGGAGTAAGGATGCTTTTACCGAGATGGGCAGACCTGAAAATTAAAACCAGAGCTGATTTAAAGTCCTAAAAAAACCCGGAAATTTATTTCATATCAAAGTTCCGGGTGCTTGGTTTGGGTTAATTGTTATACTTCAAATGGCTCTGCATTTTCATTTTGCAGTAAGCGTCGGGTCGGAATATTTTCGACCACGCCATTTTCCCGCACATAGGTCGCCCAGTCTTGTAAAAGTTCTTGCAGTTTTTCCGGATATTGCTCGGCCAAATCGTTGACTTCTCCTTTATCTGTTGCCAGATCATAAAGTTGCCAGCGATTCGGGCCATTCGGTGCAGGAATAAACAAGGCTTTCCAGTCGCCTTTTCTTAATGCTTTCTGACCAAACAACTCCCAGCCGGTAATATGCTGATCATCATGAATATGCTCTTGCTGTTGTTGTAAATAAGGCAGGATAGATTCACCGCGTAAAGGCACCAGTTGACGACCTTTATACTCTGTCACGGGATGCTGAATATTCAGATAATCCAGTAAGGTCGGCAGAATGTCCATTACGGTCAGAAATTCATGACTGATCTGTTGCTGACGTGCAAATTTTGGATAATGGATAAAAGAAACCGTGCGGATACCGCCTTCACTGGTATGTGCCTTATACAGTCGGGATGGTGCGGTGGCTGCCTGTGCCCAGTGTTCGCCATACCAGACATACGAGTTGGCTCGTCCGATATTGTCCAGACTATTGTCGTAATATTGCTCGATAATCTGGTTTAGATTACCGCCAAAAACCGGTAGGGCTTCTAATTGTGCGCCTTCGGCACCATTATCTGACAAGAAGATAATAATGGTATTGTCCAGTTGCTGTTTGGATTCAAGATAATCCAGCACCCGACCAATATTTTGATCCATGCGGTCAACCATGCCGGCATAGACTTCCATGGTTCGGGCCGATTTTGCTCGTTGTTCATCGCCTAGTTTATCCCAGAACGGGGTTCTGGCCAGAATCGGATGGGCTGTAACAGTATCATCAACCAACTGTAATTGTTTTAAGCGTTTTAACCGTTCTGCACGTAGGGCGACAGGACCTTGATCATATAAGCCTTTATATTTTTCAATATTTTCCTGCGGAGCCTGCAAAGGCCAGTGCGGTGCAGAAAATGGCAGATAGGCAAAGAACGGACGATCTTGTCGTGCCGTATCATCTTGTAAAAATTCCAGTAAGCGGGTGGTAAAGTAATCTGAAGAATAAAAACCTTTGGGTAATTCTTCCGCAAACTGGTCGCCTTCGGCGTATAAACCGCGCGTGGATTTTAATAATCGCGGAATGTTTTCTTCGGGAATATCTGCTTCAAAAAGATAGTGATTGGCAGCGCCGGGTAATAAGGCAAAAGAGCGTTCAAAGCCTTTTTTTGCCGGGAAGTGTTCAGGGGTTAAGCCCAAATGCCATTTGCCGGAAATTACGGTGTAATAGCCTGCATCCTGTAGTAATTCAGGCAGGGCAGCAACCCGTTGATTTAAAACACCTTCATAGCCTTCTTTACCTTGTAATTCAGGGGTTAAGGCTTCTGCCATTGTTCCCAAACCGGCCAAATGGTGGTCTGTGCCAGACAATAACATGGAGCGTGTTGGAGAGCAGGTCGATGCGGTGTGGAAATTGGTAAAACGTAACCCTGCCAATGCCAGTTTATCCAGATTTGGGGTTTGAATTTCACCACCAAACGCGCCAATATCGGAAAAGCCCAAATCGTCTGCAACAATCAATAAAATATTCGGATGTGTTTGCGTTGTTGGTTGTGTCATAGCGATAATATTCCATATTCAATAGAGGCTATTAATGTTTTATCAATGAAATGCGGGGTAGGCTAAAATTCAATAGATGCGGTTATTATTGATGTTTTAAACGCAATGTTCTGTAAGTCAAATGACAGTTATATGAACAATATCAGATATTAATATCAATGAAGATGATATAAACGATTATAGATGGACTAATGCCCTGAGTTTCCCCAGATTTAAAATATGAACCTGATTATATTTGACTTCTGCAATACCATGTTGTGCCAGCCAGAGTAATTCCTTATTGATGCTTTGTCGCGAGGTATGTAAAAGCTCGGCAAAATTTTCTTGGGAAAGTTTAATATTCAATGTGGTGTCTTGCTTGTCCTGATAGGAAAAATATTCCACCAGTAGTAACAAATGACGTGCAAGTCGGCCTCGTAATGACTGCGTAGACTGATGATAAAAATCATCAAATAATAAGTGGTTACGATTGCAGATCAGTTCCAGTACCGCCAGCGAAACCTGATGATTTTGTTTTAGGATCGAATAAAAAATATGGCTGGGAATCGTGGCAATCACGGTGGCATCATGGGCCACATGATCATGGGTTAAATTCAATCGCGAGATCAGCGGCACAATATTAATCAGGCAACCGGCAGGAATAAAGCGATGCACAATTTGTTTGCCGTCGGCGACATGCCAAGCCAGTTTAATGCTGCCCCTAAGAATTAAAGTTAATTCATTACATGAGGTACTTTTATGAAAGATCATCTCATTACTATGATAGCGGCTAATTTTTAAGTGCTTAAAAATCTCTTGTTGTTGTTCCGGCGTGCATAATTGAATCAATTTATAATTTAATAGAAATTCCTGTGCAGTGTGTTGCAGGCTTTTATTCTGAAATTGAATAGGCGCGGGTAATGTCGTGAATTTTTTTTCGAACTTCGGAAAAGAAGATTCCAGATGTGCAGTTTTAAGCATCGTAAATTTCTCGCATTAAAATCGTGGCGAATAATAGAATGGCGATCGAATCAAAATAGGAGAAAGTTTGATTTGTATGGTTTTATACAGCAATAATATCTAATGAAATAAAATTTCACAGGATAAATGCCAGATAAAATAATTCCCGACAAGAGAATAAGACAAATCGTGAATGATTGACTATAAATGAAATAAAATCGGAATATAAATAAAAAAATGTGATTAATTTATGATAAATCCAGCATATTGTTGACGGAATTTAGCCGAAAAAAAGATATATATAGCATTATTTAATCGGTAAGTTGTCTAGTATTTGACAGAATAAAAGGTGCATGCGCTTGCATAATAGAAAAAATGCAACGATGAGTGCCATAAAATGAGTGAAGTTATTGAACGCGAAGCAAGTAATAAGGCCAAACAACAACTAATTATATCACCTATTTCGGGTCGTATAGGTGCGCAAATTAGCGGTGTAAAACTATCTAGTGCATTGTCGGCAGAAACCGTACAGCAAATTTATCAGGCCTTGCTGGAGTATAAGGTAATCTTTTTTAGAAATCAGCAGCATCTGGATGATCAGGAACAGGAAAAATTTGCAGCACTTTTGGGCGAACCTGTGCGCCATCCTACTGTACCAACGGTAGAGGGGACGCAATATTTATTGGAGCTGGATTCCCGTTATGGCGGACGTGCCAATTCATGGCATACCGATGTGACCTTCGTCGATGCCTATCCAAAACTGAGTATTTTAAGAGGCGTGACCATTCCAGAATTTGGTGGCGATACCACCTGGGCCAATACCGAAACAGCCTATGATGAATTACCTGAGGTCCTCAAAGAACTGGCCAATCATTTACGCGCTGTTCATAGCAATGATTACGATTATGTCGGCTTAAAGCCTGATGTCGATCCTGATGTGCTGGCTCGATATAAAAATATTTTTGCGTCGGTGGTCTATGAAACCGAGCATCCGGTGGTACGGGTGCATCCGGAAACCGGGAAACGTAGTTTATTACTGGGACATTTCTTTAAACGCTTTGTTGGTCTAAATGCCCGCGAGTCTAGCCGTATCTACGATATTTTACAGGAACGGGTGATTCGCCCGGAAAACACGGTGCGCTGGCGCTGGCAGGCGGGTGATGTTGTCATTTGGGATAATCGCGCAACCCAGCATTTGGCCGTCAATGATTATGGTGATGTGCATCGTGTGGTGCGTCGTGTCACGCTGGCAGGTGATGTTCCAGTGGGTGTGGATGGTCGCAACAGCATCACTATTTCGCCCAAGGGCTTGTCGGCGGCGGAATTGGAACAGGCCAAGCGCGATGCCGTTTTGGCAGCAAAGTAAAGCATTGTCATCATTCCTATACATGGGAAAGATTGATTTTTTTGCTGCTTTGGCGCGATATCCATCATTATTAGTTATTCATTTTAATACTTTATTTAGCAGAATATCGTGATTTGTCTGCATTGTATTAGGGTGTCTTTCGCTTGATGATGGAATAGTTAAATATTGAAGGAAGTCCAATGGCGAATAGCATAAAAAACAGAAAATATTTTTGGGTCATTCCGTTATTGATTGTCCTGATTATTTTATTTGTGATTTTTAAACCCAAAAATTTATCAGAAAAAACAGTCAATTCAAATCAGCCAGCGAGTCACGTATCGGTGATCCGGATTGCTGTACCGGATTTAAGTTCAAGTGACAGACACAGTAGTGGTACTGCGCTGATTGATAATATTTATTTGAATAAATTGCTGGAAAAAGAGTTTGACAAAGATCAGATCAAAATTGAGTGGCAATTTTTTAAAGGTGCGGGACCAGCGATTAATGAGGCTCTGGCCAATCAACAACTGGATTTTGCCTTTTTAGGTGATCTGGCGGCAATTATTGGCAAGGCCAATCAGATAGATACACGATTATTGGTGGCAACCGTACGTCAGTCCAACGGTTATTTGGCAGTACAGCCCAATCAGGGCTATGACAATCTGGAAAAATTAAAAGGTAAGCGGATCGCGGTATGGCAAGGTACAGCATCACAATTATCATTCAATCGCTTTATTGCCCAGTATGGCTTGAGTGAAAAAGATTTTCGTATCGTCAATCTTGATCCCCCTGCGATGAATGCGGCATTGGTCGCCAAGCAAATTGATGCTGGTTGGGGCAGTTTGGGTTTATTGGCATTGCAGCAAAAAGGAATTGTTGAGATTCCATTATCTTCCAAACAGGGGAATGGTCAGGCAGGTACCACCGAAGCCGGATTGGTTGGACGTAGTGCTTTTATCCAGCAATCTCCAGAGCTAACACAACGTCTGGTCAATACTGTCTTGAAATCTGCACATTGGGTAGCACAGCCAGAAAATCGTGAGGCTGCGATTGAATTGGTTGCCAACAATGCGAATTATCCTGTTGCACTGTATGCACTCGGTTTCAAGGATCAGGATTTTAAAGTTGTACATTCACCATTACTGGATCAGGCCTATATTGATCATTACCGTCAAGGTGTAGACAGTGCACTGAAAGCCCAACTGATTCGACAAACATTTGATGTCGATCAATGGGTCGATCATCAATTTGTGGATCAGGGAATTAAGCAATTGGGATATGAAAATGTCTGGTAATCCAGCAAGTAAAAAAATCACAAGAGAAAGTGTTTTGGTGATTTCGAAATAAAGCATGGCTGGCAACAGAATCATCCAGTCCATACCACGGTTAACCTGTGTGAGATATAAAGCAATTTAAAACAAATCAAGGAGTTATCATGTCAAGTTTAACACAACTATCTTATAGTATTGAAAATGCGCCAAAATGGCATGAATCAGTGCTGCAAGGTGTAGAGCAATTAACAGTCGCTCCGATTGCTGATGCGCCTCTGGGTGCTGTGGTAACAGGGCTTGATGCCAGACAGCCACAAAATGCCCAGACCATTTTAACCCTGAAAAAGGCATTGCAGGATCATTTAATTCTGGTGTTTAAACAGCAGGATTTGACGGATGAGCAGCTATTGGCGTTTGCCAGTTATTTCGGCGCAATTTTTAAACCACCGGTTGATATTCCGGTATTGGCAACGCAAAAAACTGACGGTTTGCCACCGGATGTTGTCCCTGTATCTAATGCAGTAGGGCAAGGCGATTATACCGGGAACAATGAGCTAACACCGCATAGTGATCATCACTGGACGCCACAGCCTTCAAGTGGTTCATTATTATATGCCATTGAAATACCCAGTGATGGTGGCGCGACCAGTTGGTATAATACAGTGCAAGCCTATCAGGATCTGGATGAGGAAACCAAACAGGAAATCCGCCAACTCCAGTTGATTACCTATAATCCGTTTTTACGTCAGGGTACAGGTATTTATCCAAAATATCGTTTTTCTAATCAGGAAATTTTAGGTGCTGCATTTCCGCACCCTTTGGTGCGGACTCATCCTGAAAGCGGCAAGTTGGGGTTGTATCTGGATACCCATACCGAGGTGGAAGTGGTGGGTTATGATGACCAAAAAGGCGCGCAACTGATTGAACGTTTACGACAACATATTGCACAGCCCAAATATCGCTATGAACATCAGTGGGAAATTGGGGATATTGTGTTCTGGGATAATCAGTTGACCTTGCATTCACGCACTGCATTTCCATCAGAACAACGAAGATTATTAAAAAGAGTAAGTCTGGCCGGTGGACGACCTTTTTAAATCTTTAAAACCATATTAAAAATAGGGTTTATTCATTATTTATAAATGGTGAATAAACCTTTTTTGTATCGAAGTCTTTATTATTTTAAAACCAATATAACTCATGATTAGATTTAGAATAAATGCGTCTAATATTTTAAAAAAATTATATATCTTTATATTTGATATCTTATTCTGAATAAAACGCTGAATGTGTCAGTGATTTGACAGCTTTTTAATCATTTTTTTTAAACAATATCATCCAAGGATTTTTTGATTTTTGCCTGCGCGATATGGAGATGAATCTTCAATAGCCAAGGAAGTTTTTATGAGGTCGTTGATGGAAAAGATGAAAGCGAAATTTAATTTGGGGAACGCAATACAGCCGAGTCAACTGGCACAATCCATCGCATGGATTCTTTTGGGTTGCACAGCATCAACTCTAGTGATGGCACAAGATGAGGTGCTGGAAACACAGCAGAGTGGGATTGTACAGCAACAACCCGTCAATGAAGCAGATGTGGTTGAACTGGACGCTGTGGTGGTGACAACGCGTCGTCGTGAAGAAAAGGCGCAGGATGTTCCGACACCGATCAGTATTTTAAGTGGTCAGACTTTGGAGTCCCAGCGTTTAAGTCGGGTAGAGGATTTACAACAAGCACTACCTAGCTTGAATGTGGCTTTTCAGAATCCACGCCAATCCAGTGTTGCCATTCGTGGTCTGGGCAATAATCCGGCCAGTGATGGATTGGAAGCCAGTGTTGGCGTATATCTGGATAATGTGTATTTGGGCCGTCCCGGTATGGTGGTATTTGATATTTTGGATGTTGCGCAACTGGAATTATTACGCGGACCACAAGGCACGTTATTTGGTAAAAATACCACTGCGGGCTTGCTCAATATCACCTCTAAAGCACCGACGTTTTATCCAGATAACACGCTGGAAATTTCTGCCGGAGAAAGGAACTATTTTCAGGCCAAGGGCAGTTTATCGGATGCTTTAACGGAAACTGTCGCCGGACGTTTTTCTTTTTATAAAACCGTACAGGATGGATTTATTGAAAATGTCGCGCAACCTGATGCCGATAAATTAAATGATATTGATCGTCAAGGGGTGCGTGGCCAGATCTTATGGCAACCCAGTGATAATTTTAACTTACGCTGGATTGCCGATTATCATGAAGAAGATGATCAACAGGGGATGACGGTCACTTATTCCAGAGGACCGACCTTTACTCATCCAACTTATGGGGCCAATTATAATCAATATCTAAGTAATGTTGCTCAAGCTGGTGGTGATACTCAGATTCTGAACTGGAAGGATAAAAAGATTGCAGCAGATGCCAGTCAACGCATGCAGGTTGATCAGGGCGGAACCTCAGTGGAGGCCAACTGGACACTGGATAGTGGTAAAAAGTTAACCTCGATTACCGCTTATCGTTTTTGGAACTTTACCCCGACCAACAGTGACAATACCACCGCAGATGCGATTCGTAATACTGGTGTTGCAGTTGAAGATAAACAATATTCACAGGAATTGCGTCTGGCTTCTGCCAGCAATCCAACTTTTGATTGGGTCACAGGTTTATATTATTTCCAGCAAAATCTGACCAATCATTCCTTTACCTATTATGGCGATGCTGCGGATCCTTTTTTGTTTTATCAGAATGCAGCTTTACGAGCTGTGGTTGGCAACAATAGTGCAAATATTTTAAATAATCGAGAAACCCATACCTATGGCTATGCCGATACCAAAAGCTATGCGGCATTTGGTCAAGGCACATGGCATACTACGCCAAAACTGGATATTACCGCCGGTGGTCGGGTGACTTATGAAGATAAGGAAGCTCGAGTCAATCGTCTTGCACCGATAGGCGGTGTGAATACGGATTATCAGACGGTGCTTAATAATCAGATTGGGGCCTATGATTCAGGCAAACTGAACCTGAGTGATACCAGTTATTCCGGATTATTGACGGCGAGTTATAAAATTAATCCCAACAATTTATTCTATGCAACCTATTCGCATGGTGAAAAATCTGGTGGTTTTAATTTAGCCGTAGGCACAGCACCGAGTGCAGGCGCAGATTCACTGAAAGTTGATCCAGAAATAGCGGATAACTATGAAATAGGTTTAAAA
>NZ_NEXX01000004.1 GCF_002174125.1 Acinetobacter populi | reverse complement strand
AGATCGGCATGTTTAATACAGTTAAGACCGAAAAAACACCATAACAGTTGTGCTGGCGACAATAGCAAGAGTGAACCACCTGATCCCTTCCCGAACTCAGAAGTGAAACCTCTTCGCGCTGATGGTAGTGTGGGGTTACCCATGTGAGAGTAAGTCATCGCCAGCTCATTATTCAAAACCCCCAAGCTGATGCTTGGGGGTTTTTTTAGTCTGCGCTTAAATTCGCGTTTTATTAAGATAGACCATAATTAGCGTTCGAGTTCTTCGATAATAGCTTGATTGAACTGTGGAATATCATCGGGATTACGTGAAGTAATTAGTACCCATCCGCCAGTATTACAGCGATGTACGGTTTCATCTACCCATTTCCCACCGGCATGTTCCAGATCCAGTTTGACACTTTTATATGACGTTAAGTTTTTGTCTTTGATACGTTCTGCATCAATTAATACCCAAGGTGCATGGCAAATTGCTGCAATCGGTTTGCCCTGATCAGTAAAATATTGGATGATTTTTTGTACCTCAGGATTAATCCGTAATTGGTCTGCATTGACTGTACCGCCTGGTATTACCAAAATATCATAATCTTGGTATGCCACTTTTTCCAATGTGGTTTGTGGGGTATAGCTGGTGCTTTTTTCTTTATCACCTTTAACTGTCTGAACCTGATCTTGTTCTATGGCTGCATGAATGGCTTCAATACCCTTGGATTGTAGATACTCCAGCGGTTTAATTAATTCATCCTGTTCTACGCCAAAATTTGCAGTAATAAAAAGTGCTTTCTTGCTCATCATTATGTCCCATAATTTTAAAATGTATTTTTAGCATAGAGGATCGGATGGAGAGGTTGTGTAAGGCTTTCGACATGGATTATGGACTTTTTTGTAGTTTAAGTTGATCAACGGTTATTTCTTTCTAAAAGCTCTAAGTAAACATTTCTAGTTTTATGAGGTTTCAAAGACTGTTCAATCTCAATTTTTGTCTTTCTATATACTAAGACGTTTGAGATTGGGAAAAAGCTCATATAATTATGTTAACTTTTGTAAAGATAAATTAACTCATTGAAGTTTATTAATAAATTTAAGAACATAGTAGCAAATTAAACGTTAGAAGCATTTTTACACTGATTTTTAGGATACAAAATATTATTCCACTTCCAGCATAAAGGTTACAGGGCCATCATTAATTAATGCGACCTGCATATCGGCAGCAAAAATACCTGTTACCACATGCTCATATTGGGATTTTAAGTAATCAACCAGTTGTTGATAAAGTTGCTGAGCTTGTACCGGAGCCATCGCTGGGCCAAAATCTGGACGCAACCCTTTTTGGGTATTGGCATATAACGTAAATTGGGACACCAATAAAATTGAACCTTGTACTTGTGCAATATTCCAACCCATTTTGCCCTGTTCATCTTCAAAAATTCTGTATTTTAATAGCTTATCAATCAGTTTTTTGCCTTTTTCCAGTGTGTCATTTTGACCTAATCCAAGAAATACCACTAGACCTTGTTCAATAGACGCAATAATTGCACCATCGACAGTAACACTGGCAGATTTGGATCGCTGAATTAAAGCACGCAAGAAAAATCTCCAAGATAAGGGAAGGTTGAGAGAAGCGATATTCTGTACTTGATTTTAAACGTCATCAATATGTTTTATCAGAAAGTTTTGATTATGGGAAGCAACCATATCGGCATGTATTTTAGCAAAATCATGTTGTCCGGAAGGAATGATTTTTAACTCGGCATGTGGAAGCTGTTGTTGTAAATATTCGGCAATCGTAACAGGACTAATCTCATCAGCATCTCCCCATAATAATAATACCGGTATGTTGATGCGATGAAACTCCGGGCTTAAATCAATGTTTGTCTGAATAAACCAGTCGGGAACTTCCGGTAATAATTGTTGATAGTCCTGTCGCCAGTCTTTGACCTGAAAGGGCGTTAAATCTAGACCGCCAGAAGTTGCACATAAGACCAAGGCTTTAATCAAATGTGGTTTTTGTAAGGCTGCCTGAATTGCAAATATACCGCCCATGGATTGTGCAATGACGATACTCGGTTGCTGGATTTGGTCCACCACCCAACAACATAGTTGGTCAAAATTTTGAATATTTTTCGGATTGGGATGTCCTGCAAAAGCAGGATAGGCTTGTAAGGTATAATTTGGATAATGCGATTGCAGGTGGTGAGCCACTGTTTCCCAAAAACTGGGATCACCCGAGGCACCTGCTAGAAAATGTAGATGTAGTGGTGAGGTCATTAGATTTTGCTTTCAATCTCAGTTCTTAATTTATTATATTCATGGATTAATCGTTCCTGTTTTTTTAAGTAGGGTGTTAAACGATTTTTTACTGTGTTTGGATTATCGATAATGTCTAGAATCTGGATCGTGTCATAATTGAGTTGCATGATGGTATTGCGCAACTTGGCAACTTCAGGTGTACTAAAAGCTTGGGTTTTAAATTTATCATTCTGATTCCGCAATGAATCTGCAAAATCCTGTAATTCTTTGCGTAATTCGATTGTCGATGTTTGTTTGGCTGTTGCCTTATTTAATTTGTCATTCAGATCAAAAAATACCTGATTGTTTTGTGGACGAATTTGATCAAAATTTTTGAGGTCTGTCTTTAGTTTATCTGTATAGAGCTGATCTTTCGAACTTTGTTCTTGGCCAACCGATGCAATTTGATCCATGGTTTCCTTACAACCCGTCAATACCAGGGTTGAGAAAGAAATAATCATGATCAGGAAAATTTTTTGTATCAATTGCATCGCAAGAAAAGGCTAATATGTGAACTGTATCTTATATCCAATGTTTAAAAGAGAATCAAGTTGCAAAGTTCCACATTAACAATTTATCAACGTATTGTTTTACTAGCCTGTGTCCTGAATTTGAGGTCTTATCCCCAATGCCTGTTAAATCAGGCGTTGAATGGATTTCTTTTTCCAGATGAATTGATAATACAATCCTTGTAGCAGGAATAAACTCACAAATGAGATTGCATAACCGATCCAGATGCCTTTGAGCCCCCAAAGATGGCTAAACCAGTATGCCAGCGGGATTTCAATGATCAAAATGGCGAAAATATTAATCAGCATCGGTGCAATGACTGTACCGCTGGCACGCATGATCGAGGCAAAGATAGCGCTTGCACCAAAGAACAGGATCGACCACAGCACGATAAATAAAAGCTGTTGTCCTAAGGCCACAACATGAGGATCGGTGATGAATAATGCCATCAGGTATTTGGAACCGAGATAGGCAAGTGTAATGAGACTTCCAGTCAGGATGAGGTTCATCATTAATGCAGTGCGAGTCACTTTTCTTACCAGTTCGATTTTATTGGCACCAATCGCCTGAGCTGCGAAAATTGAGGCAGCAATACCGATGGACAAGGCCGGGAACTGCACATAGTTGAGGACCTGATTCACTGCACCATAGGCCGCAGTTGCATCTGCACCAAAGCGGTTGACCATTCCGATAATCACTAGTCCGGCAAGGGAAGTGGTGACCATTTGAATGCCGGTAGGAATGCCTAGTTTAAGAATCAGTTTACTCATCTGTGGTTGATGACGTATTTTGCTTAACAGGGCAGTATCAATTTTTAGTGGATGATTTTTGCGGTTTAACTGGATAAACAGAAAGACAAGTACGCTGGCATAACCGACATAGGTGGCAACCGCAGGGGCAATAATCCCCATTTTGGGAAAACCAAACATGCCCTGAATTAGGACTGGAGTAACAATCAGCCCAATCACACTGGTTAAACCGAGTGCAATCAATGGGGTGATGCTATCGCCGACACCACGCAAAATTGAGGTATAAATAATATATAGAAATAATAGTGGGCTTCCGGCCAGCATCCATTGAACATAAGGCAAAGATAGGTGCATGACTTTTGCATCTGTACCCAATAATTCCAGAATTGGTCTGGCAAAATAGACACCAAGCGCGGCAATAATGATGCCGCCAATGAGTGTCATAAAAATCGTCGAGCCTACAATTATATGCAGTTTTTCATAATTCTTTGCGCCCCAGGCTTGTCCGATTAAAATAGTACTACCTGCCGACAAACCAATAATAAAGGCCAATAAACAGAATAAAATCGGAAAAAAGACGGCAACCGCAGCAATTGCATCCACCCCCATCATTTGGCCGACAAATATGGTATTAATGGTGCCAGTTAGGTTTTGTAAAATATTGGTGGCGATCAACGGGAGCAGAAAAATCAAAAAGACTTTCCATAATTTTCGTTCTTTGAGTAATTGTCCCTGTGTTGCCATAGTGTTCTTAATATGCTTTTAAATGCTGGATATTGTACAGAATTAATCTATTGATCATTGTATGCTTTGGTAAATAAACGCATCTACGGACATTGATCAAAGTCATTTATTGCCAAGATGGATCAAATTAACATTGCGATAGAATATCGATGGCTTGTGCCAGTGTTTGTTCTTTTTTGGCAAAACAAAACCGTACATAACGCAGTGTTTTGGGTGGTTGTTGATAGAATACGGAAATAGGGATTCCTACAATTTTATGTGTTCGGGCAAGCCATTGACACATCTCGCTATCATTCAAATCATCACGGATTTCGGAATAATCCACCAATTGAAAATAGGTGCCTGAACTTGCCACACTTTTAAAGCGAGAATTTTGTAAGCCTTGTAAAAAATAATCACGTTTGTTCTGATAAAACGGACTGAGCTGGCTTAAATGCTCGGGATGTTGCGTCATAAACTCGGTTAGGGCGATTTGGCAGGGATGTACTCCACAGAAATTGGCAAATTGATAGACCTGCCGCATTTCACGCATCAGTGGTGCTTTGGCCACACAATAACCTGTACGCCAACCTGTGACATGAAAACTCTTGCCAAATGAACCGACTGCAAAAGCGCGATCTTGAAGTTCTGGAAAATCCATGACCGAATAATGAGTTAAGCCATCAAAAATCAGATGCTCATAGACTTCATCTGACAACACTAGAATATTTTTATCCCGAATCAATTCAATCAGTGTGAGCCAGTCCTGTTTTGACCAAACCTGTCCAGTGGGATTATGTGGGGTATTCACAATTACCATACGGGTTTTATTACTTAGGGCATCTTTAAATTGTTGCCAATCGACCCGAAAGTCTGGTGCTTGAAGCGGCAGGTGAATGGATTTCCCACCGGCAAGCTGTACCGAAGGTGCATAGCTGTCATAGCTGGGATCAAAGATGATCACCTCATCACCGCTATGGATAAATGCCTGAATAATACAGTAAATGGCAATGGTTGCCCCAGCACTGATGGTCACTTCATCAATGGGATCAAAGCTAATTTGGTGCAAATCTTGATATTGTTCACTGATTTTTTGTCTGAGCGGCAAAATGCCATTTCCTGCCGCATACTGATGCAAATGGTCTGGTACATGTTTAAAGGCATCAAGTAGGGCTTGAGGTGGAGCAAAGTCGGGGAATCCCTGAGAAAGATTTAAGGCCTGCAATTGTTCGGCAAGTTCACTCATAATCGTGAAAATCGTGGTTTCCGCCTGAGGAAATTTACTGTCAATTGCAAACATATGGATTCCAGAATAAAAATTAAATGAAATTTTCGAACAGGGCGCGAATAATCCCCAGTACTAAACCAATAAATGCACCGACGACTACACCGTTGACGCGGATCATGTGCAAATCACCACCGACCTCACTTTCAATTTTATCAATCATCTCGGTAGAATCCCATTCATGGATTCGTTCGCTAATGAAAGTAATAATTTTATCACTATAATCGGCACTCAATTGTGTGGCGATACTGCTGATGCGTTCGTTAAAAATTTCACGGACCGCTGTATTTTTTTCGATATTGTGCCCCAGTTGAATAATGACTGCATGTAGGTTGGCTGCGATTCCGGACTGGGGTTGTTGTAAGTCGTGTGTGATCGCTTCACATAAAATTGCAACCGAACTGCCGATAAAATTCAGTAATTGCGGACTATCCAATAAGGCATTTTTGCCAGCATTTAGACGTAGGCTGGTTTCACTTTCATCATTGGCTAGTTCATGCATTAATTTTCGTGCAGCCTGCTCGATACTTTGCCGATAGGGATGTTCAGGGTTGGCAAGAATCTGCTCAACTTTGTTAATAAAGGAATTAATGGTGCGTTGCTGGACATCAATGCCGATAAAGGTCGCGCCTTTGGCAAGTTTACCAACACCGAGTTCATCGAATAAACGCTGGGTGATTTGATAGGTTTGTTCGGGATGGGTTTTGACCCATTGATGTGCCATATCCAGCCCACGTTGCAACACATCTTGATGGAAGTCATTGTCCAGTACTGCACGTAACATTTCACTGCTGATACGGTTAATATCCGTATTTTTAACCCATTGCACACTATTTTGCTGGATAAACTTACTGATTTGCTGCTCACCCACAAATTCAAAAATCTTGGGCACACCATACTGTACAAATTCCACGATTTTTTGACTGTTTTGTGCATCACTCAGCCAGTTTCCTACCGATAAACTGATATCGGTTTTTGCCAGACTATTTCGCACAATAGTCGGGGATAAAAAGTTTTCCTGAACAAAACGTCCCATGGATTCGGCAATACGAGCCTTATTACGGGGAATGATCTCGGTATGATCACGTAATAACTTGGGTAAGGGTAATTTTCCAAATGGATTACGAAATAACACGGTAATGGCATACCAGTCTGCCAAGCCACCGACCACCCCTGCCTCCGCCGAAAGCATAAGAATATGAATTAGCCATGCATATTCTGGTAAGACCTTGACCGCAATCATCAGGGCAATCCAGCACAGCACTGCGATAATCAGTGCCATGGTGGCCAGGCGTTTGGATTTATTTAAATTGGGTACGTCTGTTGCTGTATTCATAAGCCATTATTCTTACATTTATGGTGAATTTTTGTTTTGCGGTACAATCACTGTACCGTCTGTGGTCAAGCCATATTTTGCACCCAGTGTTTGTAGGATACGTCTGGCTTCAAAGGCATCTGCGGGAGCCTGTTCTTTTTTAAACATCTGAATGGTATATGATACTTCAATTGGATCAACATTCACGACATAAGGCATATCAAAAAAAGGATCATTCCAGTATGGGCGATAGAAACGACCATAAGGGCCATAGAATGGCGAATATCCTCGATCTGGATAAACAACAGCCTGACGCGGTGGTTGTCGTGTTAAGCGATTGCTTGGATCATCGATGACTTTAAAAAAATCAAAACCTTGTTGTACGGTAATTTGTGCAGATTTTAATAATGTAATTTCTTCGGCATTGCCATAAGACAAATTACCATCTGCTTTGAAACTGACACGATAGCTTGAAGCATTTAAAGGAATTTCCTGATACTGTCCAAGCTGATTGAATGTTTTTGGTTGTTGTGGGACAGAGGCACAGCCTGTAAACATCACAACACTGCCCAGTAGTAGCCCTTTTACGATGTTGTGCATGGAATTTTTACTCCCTATAGCAAAAGTTTTACTGCATTTATCTTCATTCTTATTGCAAAGATAAGCATGTTTCTTAAGCATAACGCTTTTTGATCTAGACTGTATGCTGTTTTATGCTGATGAATGGTTTGTTGATGAAGGAATTATGGAGATTCCATCAAGATTTATTTATAGAGCGTCGCCGTCATAAATTCACGTTCAACCAGATCACCCATTTTACTTTTTACCACATCCTGTTGTATTGAATAGGTTTTAATCTGAAAAGTGGTTTGACTCACCAGATGCTCTAACTTTTCCAGATCGTAGAGTTCAAAGTTATATTGGGTAAATGGCAATTGTTGCATAAAGTCTTTTTGTGCAAAGGTCAGGTTGAGCAAACCATGCGGTTTTAAGACCCGATATAATTCATTTAAAAGTGCGACGGGTTGTTGCCAGAAATACAGCGTATTGACGCTAAAAATACGGTCGAATTGTTGCTCAGCAAAGTTCAGGTTTAAACCATCATAAAGTAGAAATTCGGCTTGTTTTTGCGTCATAAAGGATTGGTTTAAACGGATAGCTTCTTGTTGCATTAAAGCGGAAATTTCCAGTCCGGTATAGTGCAATCCTTCTTGCTGTGCCAGTAAATGTGCCAGATGACCACAGTTACCATGTCCCAACTCCAGAATACTTTGATGAGGTTCAATATCTAGGCAGGCAATACTATGCAAGGTCATGGCAATATTGGTTTGATTCATCATTTCTGCCATTTCAATGCCTTTTTGTCCTTGCGGATTGCGAAGCTGGGCAGCGATTTCTTTGACTAGCGTTTCATCGGTCATCTTGTTATGCGCTCTGGTTTCTTTTTCTGTTGTAATAGGATCAAGTGCAACAAAATAGATTTGCATCTGATATTAGGGTCTGTTGACATTTTATAAATCATATAACAAGTGTCAACAAACGCCCAGGCTATTTATATTTTCTAAACAGTTGCCAAAGGTTGATCAATAATAATGCGCTAAAGAATAATAATGACCAGAACGGCAAGGATTGACCTAGAAATGACCAGTCAATTTCTGCACATTCACCAGAACCGGTAAGCACTTGCTGTAAGACCTGTTTAAAGGGCAAAGCTTCTACTAGGTAATCCAGTCCAGGACCACAAGAAGGTACCTGATCTTTTGGTAAATGTTGTAGCCAGACATGTCGTGCAGCCACACCAGCCGACCAGCCAATGGCAAGGGTGGAGAGCAGCGCATAACCACGTTTTAGCCATGATTTTCTGGGATTGTGCAGCAGGGCGATTAACGCAATCAAGCCCATGACAATCAGACCTACACGCTGGAAAATACAAAGCGGACAAGGATTGAGCCCTTGTACATGCTCGAGATAAAGTGCAAAAGATATACCGACAATACTACCGAGAAGGAGGATGGCATTAACCATACGATAGCTTAGCTGCATTGTTTATTCTCCGCCCCATAGTGATGAGATAAATTACGATAGGGTCTTAAATATTCACAAAAATTGGGTTGAGGTTGAGATTCTAATAACTGTTGTTGTTGGCGGGAGTCTTGTACCGCCTGTTCAAGGTGTTGCAAAGATGCTTGATCAAGATGATGGCTGGCATAAAATGATTTATATTGTTCTGCCAGATGAGCACCAAAATTCCAGGTGCCACCGAATGTCGTAGTTTGTTTCAGCATTTGTGCGGAAAGGGTTTGATCAACATCATCACAGCGTTGTTGCATCAGTTCAATGGCGGCAGTGTATAAGTTGGTATGATGTGCCTCATCCAATAATACGGCTAAATCCTGCATTCGATGTAAATGCTGTGCAATCCAGTCATGAAAATTAACCGGACCATTTGGCATCTCAATACTTAAATCACGGCTACGACCTGTATTGACGATATTTGCCTGATTCTGATCAATTAGATCCTGTTCCTGTTCAGAGATGTCCGGACTATCGCTCATCAGGCAGTACAGCGCCAATACTTCCAAAAATGCGGCACTGTCCGTACTAATACCAATCGGGCTATAAGGATTGACATCGACAGCACGTAACTCGACATAAGCAACGCCACGCGCTTCTAGTGCCTGTGATGGCGTTTCATTGCCCTGAGGTGGCTGCTTTGGACGGATCAAACTGTAATATTCATTTTCAATTTGCAAAATATGGTCATTGATTTGAATTGGATTGCCATGGGCATCGTCTAGTCCTAATGCCTGAAAGGCTGGATAAGGTGTATAAATCGCATTACGCATGCCTTGCAAATAGCCGGGTAGGTCGTTGTAATGAATGCCGAGCGCACGCTGAGCAGAGTTTTGATAACCCAACCGACCCATTCGTAAAGCCGTTGCTTCTGGCAAATATAAAGTGCCTGCGATTAATGGCTGTAGATTGTGCTCCCGACCAGTGACAAAGCAGCGACAGACAGTTGGACTGGCGCCTAACAGATACATCACCATGGGAATGCTACGGATAAAATTACGGATTAAGCCAAAATAACGATGGCTACGATAATCTTGCAAACTGAGCTGTTTTAATGCGCTATCATTTTCTTGTTGTTGTAACTGTTCAAATAATTGGTCTGGAAATGATACATTATAGTGTACCCCGGAAATAGTTTGCATCCGGCGACCATAGCGAATTCCTAGGCCATGACGATATAAGGTTTTGAATTTGCCAATATTGGAACTGCCATATTGTGCAAGCGGAATATTGTCTTCTTCGCGATCTAACATACAGGGCATGGACAAAGACCATAAACTTTCACCTTCTGGCAGTTGGCGATAAGTAAAAGCATGTAAATCTTGTAAAAAATCCAGTGCTTCTGGAATGCTACGCTTGGGTGGTGTAATAAACTCTAATAAAGCTTCCGAATAATCGGTCGTGATATAAGGGTGGGTCAGTGCTGCACCTAAGCCATCGGGATGCGGTTGCTGGGATAAAAAACCATTGGCCTGCATTCGCAAACTCTCACGCTCGATCCCACGTAACATGCCTTGCAGTAATGAAGGTTGGAGCCATGTTGGCAATTGTAATGTGGAAGCGTTTAAAGGCTCACTCATATAGTCACTCTTATCAAATTTGATACTGTACAAACATAAACAGCAAATAGATGCTTATGATAACAAGCTATTGAATCGTTATGCATAAATGCAGACAAGTTTTTAACACAAACTGATGCTATTAAACATTGGGGATTTGTGATTTTATACAAATAATGCGAAATAGGGCAGAAAAAATAATGAATGCACAAGATGTACTAGATTTCTGGTTTGATCAAGAACAACAGCCTTTATGGTTTGTAAAATCAGATGATTTTGATCAACTGATCCGCACACAATTTAGCGAAATTCATAAACGCGCGACATTGGGCGAGTTGTGGTCTTGGCGAAATGATGTTGAAGGCAGACTGGCAGAAATTATTGTGCTGGATCAGTTTTCCCGCAATCTTTTTCGTGGTCAGGCCGCATCTTTTGCCTATGATGCAATGGCACTTACGCTGGCACAGGAAACGATTTCCTTAAGGCTTGATCAACAGCTTAATCCTTTGCAACGTAAATTTTTATATATGCCATTTATGCACAGTGAATCGTTATATATCCATGAGTTTGCACTTAAATTATTCCAGCATCTGGGTGATGAATCCAGTCTGGATTTTGAAAAAAAGCATAAGGTCATTATCGAGCGCTTTGGTCGTTATCCACATCGTAACGAAATTCTAGGGCGAGTTTCTACACCGGAAGAAATCGAATTTTTAAAACAACCAAATAGTGGGTTTTAATTATTCTATTTTCTTGTAGGATGAGATCAGGAAAATTTGTGTGTGATTTCTAGCTATGATGATACTTAGGGGGATAAACAATTTTTAGTAGTGATCGATTGAGTGAATTTAGATTCATGAACTCAAATAAAAATATGAGGACGGGACATATTTTGCGATGTCCCTCCTATATAGAAAAATTAATATTTCGCCCGTAGCGTTAACATAAAGTTGCGGGGTTCACCATACCAGTTATAGCCTTCCGTATCACCAATGGTTTGCCAATAGACTTTATCAAAAAGATTATTTACTCGAAAAGCAGCATGGAGATTCGGATTAATCTGATAACTGACTTGTGTACCCCAGACTGCACGGCTTGGTGATTTAAAATGATAATCTACATAAGGCCCGCCCCATTTTCCTGTGCTTTCGTCATAAGTGGTAGGTGTTGAACCTGTTGCCTGCTGTTCGGATTGTGCGGATACATTGATACCGACGGTCCAGTCTTCCAGCTTGTAATCCAACCAAGCTTTTAAGGTATGTCGTGGTGTGGTAATTTTACGCCATGAGATGGCATTAAATTGATCTTTGTTATCAAAATAGGTATAGCCAATTGAACCTGTTAAATTTGGTAGAATTTCTCCAGTCAGTTCAAAATCTAACCCACTCATGGTGACTGCGTGACCGCCAACATAACAACAGCTACTGCCATTACCATCCTCTATGGTTTCACTATATAGTAAATTGCCTTGATTTTTTCGTTCAGTACGATAAGTCGATAGGGATAGATTACCTTGTCCATCCCAAAGTTCGCCTTTTATACCGATTTCATAATTACGTCCGGTAATCGGGTCGAGTGGCTTTTTATTGACATCCAGTAAATTTGCCTGAGATTTAAAAGTTTCAGCTGTACTCGCATATATCAACCAATCAGGCGTAATATCATAGGTCAAACCGACGAAAGGGATAAATACATTATTATCTTCATAATCATAAGTCGTAACCCCTGTTCCACTAATCTGATGGAAATCGTAATTATTGAGTCGTGCGCCAGTGATCAATTTTAACGGATTAGTTAATTGCCATTTTACTGTCGCATAATATCCAAGCTGTTTGGTATATAAAGTTCGATTAGGACTATAACCATGAACAGCTTTATATTCCATATTTGGATCAAATTCAAATATATTAAGATCGTAATATTGCAATGGATCAGACATATAATGAAAGGGATCTTTTTTATCCTGATAATCTATTCCAAAAACTGTACTATGTTGTTTACCAAATAAATTAAATTTACCCTGCACATTAATGTCTCCAACCCAAGAGTCAGGTTCTCCACCGTTTTTAATAAAAGCCAGTTGGGTTATATTGGTTTTGGGATCGACGGAACCTCCTAGTCGTGGATATTCATTCAGTTTTAGCATGCTTTCTTTAGTAATATTAAACTTTAATTTCCAGTCTTCATTAAAATCATGCTGGATGCCTGCAAAATATTGCGTACTTTCTGCTTCAATATTTGCCCAGTTGGTGACAAAAGAAGTTTTACGATCAAAGCCAATATCAGATCCATCTATATAACGTGGCAGACCAATCCAGTCCTGTTTTCCTTGTAATTTGTCATAACTAAAGCCGATAGATGCAGTTGTTGTCGTTAGAATATCGTATTCCAGTATGCCGTAAACGGAGCGACGATTTTTTTCTGCAACTGCATAGAAAAAATCCTGATCATTCCATGTACCGACTAGACGACCACGTAATGCACCATCAAATGCAATAGGTCCTGTGATATCAATTGAAGCACGATAGTTTTCCCAACTGCCTGCCGAAAGTTCAACTGCAATCTGATTTTCTTTTAAGGGCTTTTTACGCACCAAATTAATACTGGCACTGGCTTCACCATTACCACTAAATAAACTATCGGCACCACGCAATACTTCAATTTGTTCAAATTGAGATAAATCCTGTAGTTTTAAGGCACTGGATATGCCATCGACACGAATATTGGTGACTTCCAGACCACGGGATATAAAGGAATTATCAAATACAGATCCTTGCCAAACACTTATTCCTGCCACCTTCTCCAGTGCAGTGGATAAATCGGTTAAATTTTGCTTATCCAATTGTTCACGATTGACCACAGTAATGGATTGTGGAATTTCTTTAATGGATTGTTCAGCTTTTCCTAGTGTAACTTTATTATTTTGCGCTGCATTTACTGTTATCACTGGCAACTGAACTGCATTGCTATCATTTGGCACAGCCCCACGACTGCTATTAGCAGCAACATCAATCGGTTTTAACTGCCCCATATCACGGGCTTGAGTGTTCTGTTTCGGTTTTGTAATTAGAATATAACCCTGATTATTTTTTTGTACCTGATATGGCGTATTACCCAATAGATCATTGAAAGCAGCTTCAATAGAATACATTCCTTGCAATCCACCACTTTGGGTTGAACGCACTAAAGCCTGATCAAAAGCCAGCGAAATTCCCGCCTGTGCTGCAAAACGGGTGAGTACCTGATCTAGATCGCCAGCGGGAATCTGGTATTGCTGAATAGCTGCGTCATTGGCCATTGCAATGCTTGTCATTGCCAGTGGACTAAGGCCTAATATTGTGATCAGCAGTGTATGTTGTATGGCTTTGGCGATTGGTTGAGGCTGAAACATCATCTGTTCCCCATATTCAATGTGATATAAAAAAACCTGACTTGCATAGCATTGACAATTGAGAATAGAAAAAGTGCCAAAAAATTTTTAATTTTTTAATCGTTTTGTTTAATCATTATTTCCCGTGAAAAAGCGGATTGTTCAATTTTAAGGTTATAAGCCTGTGCTAGTGAATTGAATAAGCTTTGTAAATCATTGCTTGGATATGTCCCGGAAATCAACAATGGTTCAAGTCCGTGATGAATGTTAACCTTTATCCCATAATTCTTTTCAATCTGTTGGGTAAATTCGGATAGCGGCATGCGGTTGGCGACAATCAAATGATGGTGCCATGCAAGGTGTAATGTATTAAACGGTTGTGGTTGGTTGATGTATTCCGAAGTAAATTGTGTTTGTTTTCCTGCATCCAGTTGATAGATTTGTCCAGCATTATTTTCTATGCGTGTCGCATGTTCGATCACGGCAACACTGGTCTGCTGTTGTTGCTGTTCTACATTAAATTGTGTGCCCAGTGCTTGAATTGAACCATGACTACTTAATACCCAGAATGGTCGTTTGGGTGTAGTAATATCCTTACCCGTTTGAATAAATATTTCACCATAATGTAGTTTAATCGTACGTTTAGTCGCTGTGTAATCAATATCGATGGCGGTTTTACTATTGAGCATGATTCTTGTGCCATCTTCCAGTAAAATATTTTTCTGTGTACCGTATGCTGTACGATAATCAGCCAGCCATGCCTGTTGCTGTCCATAATAGGCTGTTGCTGCAAGTGTTGCGGAAACAGCAAAGATCCATAAAAATTTATTGAGAAGCTGTTGATGGGGTTTTTCATCAAAGATTTTTTCGCTCATTTCCTCAGGAAGCGCTGAGAGATATTGCTGTAATTGTTGTGCATGTTGCCATGCCTGTTGATGTTGTGGACTTTGATTTTTCCACTGTTCAAATTGTTGTTGCTGTGCTTCGCTTAAAGTATTTGCATGTATCTCTATCAGCCATTCAGCTGCCTGAGCAATTAAGGCAGGGTCTATTTTATCCTTGGAAGAATTTGACACGTCAGGAACCTGAGAAAAATACTAGCCGGATTGTAATATCATTAGGCAACAGATTAAAACCTGTTTCATGTCTCGCTTGACCGTAGTTAGGGAAATATTTAATTGTTCTGCGATTTGCTGATAGGTGAGTCCACGAATGTGAGATAATTTGAAAATATGTTGTTCACGAGGTTTAAGCTGGCTAAATGCCTGATTTAATTTGCACAAAGTTTCAATAGCGATGAGTTCTTCTTCGGCAGATGGTGAATATTCACTATGAATATGTGCCAAGGTATCATAATAAATCTGCTCAATTTGTTTACGCCGCCAGAAGTTAATGGATAGATTCTTAGCAATGGTGGTAAGCATGGCTCGGGGCTGTTGATATTGTTGTTCCTGTTGTTGTAGTAATTTAATGAAGGTATCATGTGCAATATCTGCTGCATCATGTTGATTCCCCATCTTTTTGCAGAGCCATGCATAAAGCCAGCCATGATGTGCTGTATAAATTTCACCAATATCAAGTGAGTGCTGAGATGAGTGATCTACATCCATATTTATATACTGGAATAAATAATAATTATTATCATTTTAATGTTTATTTAGATCGTTGCCAAGAGATGTTTAAACATTCAATTTAAATGTTAATAAGCAGATAAATTCACTATTTTATGGGAATAACGACTTGTCGAAGATGTCTTGATCATCAAAGGCAAGATTAAACACTCAACAAGTCTTTTACTGCCAAAATTATGGAAATTGTTGTTTTATTCGGTTGCGGATTTGCTAATCACGCCCCAACGTTGATCTAAATGTAATAGCTGGTTGGAATAACGGGGGATAATGTGAATATGCAAGTGATCAATACGTTGATTGGCAACGTGACCATCATTAAAACCGACATGAAAACCATCGGGCTGATAGATCAGATTTAATTGATTACGTGCCAGTTCAATCAGCGTAATTAGACTTTTACGTTCTTTGTCACTGACATCAAAAAAAGAAGAAATATGACGACGGGGGATCACCAGACTATGTCCTTTAGATACTGGATTATCGTCGTAAATGACCAAACCGAAATCATTTTGATGGAGAATATTTGCTTCGTCAACCTGACAAAACGGGCAGTTTACAGAATCTTCCATATGCATCTCACTGTCACTATTTTGTTGAAGTCTTTATAGATATAAAAAACTATGAATAAAAGGGCAATTATTTTCAGGATTAAATTGTAAGGTAATGCAAAGTTGCTTTTCATTCATTAGCATAGCTGAACTCCAATAACTCTTGCATTGCCATAACAATGGCGGTGTTGCCCTGAATACTGCATTGCTCACTATGAGGGTTTCATACAATATTCATGTGTGGGACAACACTTTATCAACTTATTTTAAAATACGATCCAGTAGGGCATACATACGGTCAAAAGATTCCGCTTCTGCCAATGGGTTATAGCCCAGATCAACACCGTTTTTACGGGCATTTTCATCTGATGCAGGATTGGTAAATCCGTGTTTTGCATTTGGATAGATATCGACCTGATAGGCGATCTTGGCGTTTTCCATTTCCTGTTTGAAATGATCGACATCTTCAAGGCTAACCATACTGTCATCATGTCCATGTGAAACCAGCACTTCGGCATTGAAATGTCCTGTTTGTGCAGGTGTTTGTGTACTTAAATTGGCATGGAATGTGGCAACAGCCTGAATATCGGCACCGGAACGGGCTAAATCCAATGCAACTTTACCGCCATAACAAAAGCCAATGGCAGCAATTTTTGCGGCATTAACTTCGGGCTGAGCACTTAAAGTGTTTAGGGCTGCTGTGGCACGATCGACAATGATATCAGGTGCATCGAAGGTTGCACTCATATAGGCGTTCGCCGTTTTGGCATCTTCGGCAATTTTTTTATCACCATACATATCAATGGCAAATGCGGCATAACCATGCCCAGCAAGTTCGCGGGCACGTTTTTCAATATATTCATTTCGGCCCCACCACTCCGGGCAGACCAACACGGCAGGTAAATTATTTTCGCCTTCAGGATAGGCCAGATAACCGATTAAGGTTTGCCCTTTTGTATCTGTGTAGGAGATTTCACGCGTGGTGATTTCAGGTGTTGTTGCTTGATTAACCATTTCATTTCCCTAATGCATTGCTTTTTATTGCATGATGTCATAACCGATAAAGTTATAACGAATAAAGTATAAAAAAGGCAATCTTTCGATTACCTTTTATGTTTAAAAATGTTGAGAAATGGCTAAACTTTACCGCGGGAAATAAAGCCAATGATGAATAAGACCACGGCAACTACGAGGAAAATCACTGCAAAATCTTTGGATAATCCTGCCACGCCACCAAAACCTAAAAAGCTAGCAATCAGTGCAATCACTGCGAAGATAATCGCCCAACGAAACATAATCTCTCTCCCTAATGATATATATACTTATCATTTGATAATACTGAAAATTTTTAAAATGAATGTAAAGAATCTGTGTGATTTAAGAATATTGTGTGTATTATTTGTGCAGTTTGATTTCAGCATTTTATATGGACTCATCTGGCAATAGGGCTTTGTGGTCGGGCATCATCATATGGATAAGATCAAAATCCTTACTAAAAAATGTTACAATAGCCACGATTTATAAAATGATTTGCTAGCCATGAGAAATGATCTACGCCCGCAATTTTGGCAAAATTTTAGCATTGATGAACTCAATCATGCAGAATGGGAAGCCTTGTGTGATGGTTGTGGCTTGTGTTGTCTGGTCAAACTTGAAGATGCCGAAACTGAGGAAGTTGCTTATACCAAAGTGGCATGTAAATTACTCGATTGTGAAACAGCGTCTTGCAGTGATTATCCACATCGTAAACAGCATGTCCCGGATTGTATTCAACTCACACCAGCATTACTCAAACAAATTAAATGGTTACCTTCAACGTGTGCCTATCGGCGGGTCTATGAAGGTAAAGATTTACCACGCTGGCATTATTTGATTTCCGGTGATCGGCAAAGTGTGATTAAAGCCAAAAAGTCGGCAGCCAAGCGTTGTATTTCCGAAACGCAAATCCATGAAGAAGATATTGAAGATTATATCGTGCGCTGGGTACGTTAATCAGATGACGGTTTGGATTCGGTGAGTTTAAATGCCAAATTGATTGCCGGGAACATGGCTTCAAAATGCGTCGCCTTCGCAATATCAAAGGTTTTAATGTCTAATCCCTGAACATTTTTAAGTTGATCTGCCAATTGTTCGATATCGGAAGGCTGTGTTTGTGCAGAATCCTTTTTCCGTTCCAGCTCACCGACGGACATCCATAATACTTTGTTAATGTGTTTATTTTTAGATTGTTGGTTAAACTTTTCTGCCTGTGCTTTGATGGCAAAATCATTCCACCAGATAGACGGACTGGCTGCAAAATAGTGTTGGAATGCTTCTGGATGATTGAAAAAAGTATATAGCGTAAATAGCCCACCATAAGAATGACCAAATAAAGTCTGCTGTTGCTGATTTACCTGATAATGTTTGGCAATAACAGGTTTAAGTTGTTGCTGAATAAATTGATAAAATTGCTCTGCACCGCCTTGTGGATAAGGCGATAGTGTGCGGTCAGGATGCGGCTTTAAATGGCCTGAATACGGCGGTGTATAATCATAAGTACGGGCTTTTACATTAATAGTATTTTCAATTGGATAACCAATCGCTACAACCACTGGCGGGACTTTGTGATGACGCTGATAGCCAAATTCTATGGATTGGGCAATTACTGAAGCATATGGAAAAGCAGCATTCCCATCGAGTAAATAAAGGACTGGATAGCCTGCTTTTGGTGCCGGTACTTTGGGTTTAAATACCTGAATTAAATAGTGTTGTTGATTGACCGGATTGGTCAGGTTGAATTGCTGATTTTGTTTTGCACCTGCCAATGGAATTTGCTGCTGAATTTCAACTTTCTGCGGACTGGCATGGCTAGATGTTGTATTGCTCATCAGAATTGAATAACAAGCCAAAGAGAAAATAGTTAATTTTTGAGTGCGCATCATAGAAGAAGATAAAGAGAAAATAAGCTGGACATGACTATAACATAGCAAAAATAAAATGCTGGTTTCGCTTCATTTTGCAACAAAACTGGTCTATTTCTGGGTGGGTGTTTTTAGATATGCTTAAAAATAAATCAATATTGAGGGAGAGGACATGATGCGATTAAATAAAAAATTCAACGATGTATTAAATCACAAGCCAAAGCGCGTGTTAAGCCAAAAGCATATTCCTGCGATCATCTTGAGTAGTATCTTTTTATGGGCATGTACTTCACCGACACAACCCACTGTTGCCGCAGAAACCAGTGCCTTATCATCACAAAAAATTCAGCAGGGTTTTAAAACCGAAAAAATCGCCACTTTCAATGAGCCTTGGGCATTGACCACTTTGCCCGATGGCCGATTACTGGTCACTGAACGTGCTGGAAAGTTGTTGGTATTTGATCCTGTAAGCAAGGAAAAACTTAATGTTCTGGGTGTGCCCAAAGTGGCCTATGGCGGACAAGGTGGATTGGGCGATATTATTCTTCATCCACAATTTGCCAGTAATCACTGGATTTATCTAAGTTATGCCGAACAAGGACAAGGTGGCTATGGTGCAAAAGTTATTCGTGCCAAACTGGATTTTTCCAATGCCAAACAACCACGGTTACTGGATGAAAAAGTGATTTGGCAGCAAGTGCCAAAAGTCTCCGGACAGGGACATTATGGTCATCGGATGTTGTTTGGAAATGACGGAAAACTCTGGATTGCTTCGGGTGAACGCCAGCATTTTGATCCAGCGCAAGATATGCAATCCAATCTGGGTAAGATTTTACGTCTGAATGAGGACGGAACACCCGCCGAAGGTAATCCGTTTGCTGTAAAAGGGGGCGTAACTGCACAAATCTGGTCCCTTGGACATCGTAATCCTCTGGGAATTGCCATGGATCAAGACCAGCAATTGTGGGTGGTAGAAATGGGGCCAGAAGGTGGCGATGAACTTAATTTGATTAGCAAAGGCACAAATTATGGTTACCCACTGGTTTCCGAGGGAAATCATTATGGGGGTAAACCTATTCCCAATCACGATACCCGACCAGAATTTCAGGCCCCTGATATCAGCTGGACTCCGGTTATTTCACCTTCTAGTCTGATTATTTATTCCGGCAAACAATTTCCACAATGGCAAAATAAGGCACTGATTGGTGGATTATCCTCCAAAGCGATTGTAGTGGTGGACTTAGCGACAAAACCAGTGCAGGAGGTGCAACGTATCGATATGGGCGAGCGAATTCGTGGACTTTTACAAGCTCCTGATGGCGGAATCTGGGTCATTGAAGATGGTAAAAATGGTCAGTTATTAAAATTAACTGCAAATTAAATATTTATAGGAGATAAAAAAAGGAGTTACTTGGGTAACTCCAAAGTGATCATGGGTGGGGGAGAAATACCCATGATTCTTTAAAAAACCATTTAAAAAGTCTTTTTAAAAATGATTTGGAACTTATTGCTTGAATCAGTATTTGCCAGAAAAATTGGCACTGACGCGTTGTTTTAAATAGTCTTTGGCGCTAATGGCTGGATATTTACGGTTTGGACCTTCAATCATGACATCTTCATTGGCCTGACAGAAAAATGCCAGACTATAACGTGCGCCTTGATATTCATGAGCTTCCGGATTTTTGACCCGGTGGAAATTGGATGGCAGGACATCATCACTCCAGCGGGTCAGCATATCGCCAATATTACAGGTGATCACATCATTATGTGGGGTAATACTGGTCCAGGCCTGATCTTCCATATCTTTACCGGGGCAAACTTGTAAACCGCCCTGACCTTCACGCTGGAATAATAAAGTCAGGCAATCGAAGTCGGTATGCGCACCTGCTCGCCATAACCCTAACTGATCTTTTAATGCTGGATCAATGGCATAGTAATGCAGCATACGCAAGGTACTTTGATAGCTTTCTTTTTCAGGATCATGGGCATGGCTAAAGAAATCCTCGGCAAAGCCCATTTTATAGGCAAAACAGGATAAAATTTGCATCCCTACAGTCCAGCATTTACCTTCAAAATCCAGCATATTCTGTTTGAACTTAGGCAATTCTTGTTCGGAAGGCCAAAGATTGCTCATACGTGGCCGGGTGATTTGATAAGATTCTTTTTGATCGGCAGTTTTGGTTGAAGGACGAATCTGGGCACGGCTTTCCCAACCTGAATTACGGCTGAGCGGATACTGTGCTTTTACCTCCTGTGGCAGGGCAAAGAATTTCTCTGTCATGGCAAAGGCATGATCGATGTCTGCCTGTGGAATGCCATGATTTGCCACTTGGAAAAAGCCAATTTCTATGGCTGCATTCCAGAGTTGATCGGCAATTTCATATTTTCGTTGCTCAAAATCTGACAGGTCGATGATACGGACTTCACGCTCGGTTTCCTTACCCATAGATCCCATACGGGATTCTTTGTTGAGTTCGTCCAAGCTGTAGCTTTCTGATTGATTTTGTTGAAAATCAGGAGAGAGGGTGTTTGAGCTGTTCATGGTATTTTCCTGCATTGGTACAATCAAGGTTGTGACCCAAAATGCAAAAGCACCAAGTGGTATTTTGGGTCACGTCTCATCAAGGAAAGTTTGTCCATCTCATGATGGTCAACAACTTTCCCAATGGAGCAATGACCCACATTCAAATGATCCAAGACATCATCTGAATGTTGAACGCTTATACTCGTTATCAGATTTTAAGCAAAGTTTATGCCATATTATTTCTTTAAGTCAGCTATGTTTTTGCACCATTTTAAAGCGAAAAGGCGGTTTTAGAGGAAGATATGCTGGTTATCTATTTAATAAAATAACCAAGAACCACATACATGACCAAAAAACAAAGTAAATAGATAGGATTAAGAGATAAAAACAAAGATTGGCACAGGCCTTGCATAATCCCTAGTGAGCATAAGCGGTTAGTATATGGTGCTGTGCAAGCACATATGCGGGACATTGCTCTGCAGCGTTAAGCTGTCCTCAATACGGGGATAAAGCAAATCTATTGCTTTGCAGAGAATGTGTGAACGCATCTCCCCCGATATTGAGACAAGGTCTTGGTTAAGTCAGCTCTAGGGGGCACTCAATGAATATCCGCTCAAATCTTTCTCGAACATTTTTATTTTCTTCTGCTGTCGTTTTATCTGCCTCAACTTTGGTGGGCTGTAATAAGCCTGCCGAACAACACGCTGCAACATCATCAGAAAGTGAAGCACAAAAACCATTAGATCAACTCACACTGACCACTTCATGGTATCCACAAGCAGAACATGGCGGTTTTTATCAGGCTGCGGCGACAGGGATTTATAAAAAATACGGTCTGGATGTGACCATTAAACAAGGTGGTCCACAGGTCAACGGGATGACTTTATTGCTAGCAAAAAATACCGATATTATTATTAATTACGATTTACAGGTCTTAAAAGGGGTAGAACAGGGTTTTCCGGTTAAAGCGATTGCCACCTCTTTTCAATATGATCCACAAGGCATCATTACCCACGGTGATGTCAATAGTCTGGCAGATTTAAAAGGGAAAACCATTCTGGTGGCGACCAGTGGACAAACCAGCTGGTGGCCGTGGTTAAAAGCCAAATATAATCTGAATGATGGTCAAGTACGTCCTTATACCTTTAATCTACAACCATTTTTGGCAGATAAAAATACTGCACAACAAGGCTATGCCACTTCTGAAGTTTTACCTGCCAAAAAAGCCGATCCGGACAGCAAATTCTTTTTATTCGCGCATGATGGTTATCCAGCGTATGGTGGCACATTGGTGACCCGTGATGATGTGATTGCTGCCAAACCGGATGTGATCAAACGCTTCATCAAAGCATCCGCGGAAGGCTGGAAAAGTTATCTGGAAAATCCAGCACCTGCCAATGCGATTATCAAAAAAGAAAATCCGCAGATGACAGATGAAGTGCTGAGTTTTGCCTTGGATCAAATCAAGGAATTAAAACTGGTGACCGGTGGTGATGCAGAAACCAGTGGTATCGGGGTAATGACCGAGGCACGTTGGAAAGCTACCCGGGATATGATGGTTGCTTCGGGTTTACTTAAAGATCAAACCGATTGGAAAAAAGCCTTTACCTTACAGTTCGTTCCGCCTGCTACAAAATCTGTGAAATAAACGGGCCGGTTGACAAAATGCAAGGGGGAACCGCAATGAATACAGCAATTTCCATAGAAGATATGGGCGAGCTAAATCGCTCACCGGAAAAGCCGATGCTGATGGCAGCAGGCGTAGAGAAAATTTATCCCAATGGTACACATGCTTTGCAGCGTTTGAATTTAAATATTGAACGTGGCGAGATCGTATCGTTATTAGGCCCATCGGGGTGCGGTAAAAGTACTTTACTGAAAATGTTTGCCGATATTGAACAGCCTACAGCAGGACAGATTCGCTGGAATGGCAAGCGAGATATGCAATCGCAATGTCGTATGGCAATGGTGTTTCAGGAGGCAACCCTGATGCCGTGGGCGAATGTCGAGGACAATGTACGGTTGCCGCTGGATTTGCGAGGTGTGGCGAAAAAGCAAAGCACAGACAAGGTATTGGCAGCACTAGAAGCAGTTGGGTTGGGGAAATTTGCCAAATCCTATCCGCGTGAATTATCCGGTGGAATGCAAATGCGGGTGTCATTGGCTCGTGCGCTGGTGACTGAACCGAATTTATTATTAATGGATGAGCCTTTTGGCGCACTGGATGAGTTTACCCGGCACAAACTGGACAGTGATATTCGTAAGTTGTGGTCGGAACGTGATTTAACTGTGGTGTTCGTAACGCACAGCATTTATGAAGCGGTGTATTTATCTTCCCGTGTGATTGTGATGGAAGCACGTCCGAGCCGTGTGGTGGCAGATGTCAAAATTGATGCGCCAGACTTTCGTGATGAAAATTTTAGAACATCGGAAAGTTTTATCAAACAATGTGCGCAGTTATCATCATTATTGGAACAAGCCAGTGGAGGTGCACATCATGACTAAACCTTTATTGAGTCGCCCGAAATTCCAGCGCATTGCTGCACCACTTGTGGTTGGCATTATTTTACTACTGGCATGGGAACTGGCTTTTCGTGAATTGAATGTGCCGATTTATCTGGTTCCCAAACCTAGTGATATTGCACAGGCATTTATGCAGTATGGCGGCATGTTATTCGGCAGTTTATGGGTAACACTGAAAATTACTTTACTGGCATTCGCCCTTGCCATTTTGATCGGTACACTGGTGTCATTTCTGTTTGTACAAAGTCGTGTAATTGAAGCCTGCTTTATGCCTTATGCAATTTTATTTCAGGTTACACCGATTGTTGCGATTGCACCTTTGATCATTATCTGGATTCAAAATACCACGTTGGCATTGGTGGTGTGCGCCATGCTAGTCGCAATTTTCCCGGTCCTGACTAATACCACGATGGGTTTACGCAGTGTTAATCCCGGATTACTCAATCTGTTTCAAATCAATAAAGCCAACCGCTGGCAAATTTTAATGAAATTGCGTGTCCCTAATGCCTTGCCATACTTCTTTAGTGGTTTGCGTATTTCCTGTGGTCTGGCTTTGATTGGTGCTGTGGTAGCGGAATTTGTTGCAGGGACTGGCGGTACCAGTGCAGGACTGGCGTATCAAATCTTACAGGCAGGTTTCCAGTTAAATTTACCTTTGATGTTTGCGGCATTGTTTTTAATTACCTGTACAGGTTTGGTACTGTTTATTGCCATGTCGATGATCAGCACTGCATTTTTAAGAAAATGGCATGAAAGTGAGATGAGTTAATGAGCGATAATGTATTAATCAAAAATGCCGAATGTATTTTAACTGGACTAAGCGGGGATCGAGCGCGCGCTGATGCAAAAGATATTCGTATCAAGCACGGCGTGATTAGCGAAATTGGTCAGGAGCTGCTTGCTCAGGCAGATGAAAAAATCATTGATGCCAGAGATTGTGTGGTTTATCCGGCATGGATCAACACCCATCATCACTTATTCCAATCCTTATTAAAAGGCGAACCCTGGGGGCTAAATCAAACTCTGACCCCGTGGCTGGCGGCAACGCCTTATCGTTTTCGGGGTGCGTTTGATGCCGAGAACTTTCGTCTGGCTGCCCGTATTGGTTTGATTGAATTATTACGTTCCGGTTGTGCCACGGTTGCCGATCATCATTATCTGTACTGGCCGGAAATGCAGTTCGATGGTGCGGAAATTTTGTTTGATGAAGCCGATAAACTGGGGATGCGTTTTGTCTTGTGTCGGGGCGGGGCAACCCATACCCGTGGGCTGGAAGCTGAAATTCCGCAAGCATTAAAAGCGGAAAAATTTGATGCCTATATGCAGGATGTCGAGCGTTTGGTAAAAATATATCATGATCCCGCTGGCAATGCTTTTCAGCGTGTCGTGATGGCACCAACAACTGCATTACATTCCACTACGCCTGCGGAGTTAAAAGAAAGTGCAAAAATCGCTAGAGAATTAGGCATTCGTTTACATACGCATTTATCCGAAACAGTCGACTATCTGGATTGTGCCAAGACCAAATTTGCCATGAGTCCTGTACAATTTTGTGCCGAACATGATTGGGTCGGTGCAGATGTCTGGATGGCACATTTGGTAAAACTGCTTCCAGAAGAAATCCAGATTTTGGGACAAACCCATACAGGAATCGCGCATTGCCCACAAAGTAATGGTCGGTTGGGCAGTGGCATTGCTGATATTGTGGCACTGGAACAGGCGGGCGTGAAAATCTCTATCGGAGTTGATGGTGCTGCTTCTAATGAAGCTGCTGATATGCAATCGGAAACCCATGCTGCTTGGTTGATGCAACGGGCACGTAAGGGCATGTTGGCTCAGCCGCATTATGCCGGTGGAACATTTGAGGGCGGTGCAGATGCAGCCTCTATTGAAGATGTCATTCGCTGGGGGACTTTAGGCGGTGCACAAGTGCTGGGTCTTGATGATCTGGGCGCAATTGAAGTGGGTAAGGCTGCCGATATTGCGATCTATGCGCTGGATGATCCGCGTTATTTTGGTTTGCATGATATAGCCATTGGTCCGGTGGCATGCGCTGGTCGGGCATATTTGAAAGCCTTGCTGATCGCAGGTAAAACTGTGGTAGAAGATGACCAAATTCCCAATGTGGATTTAAAGGAATTGGCACGAGAAGCACAACAGGCTGTTAGGGTTCTACAACAGCGGGTACAGGCAGCATAAATAAAATGGACTGCAAATCTCGAGGGAGATTGCAGTCAGAAAATTAACCTGGGATGACATGCACTTCCCAGTTCTCATTCTTTAAAACATAATCGTGACGTTGACTTGGACCATTTGCTTGTCCACGCCAGAATGTAATGCGGTTGGGTTTAAGACGATAGCCTGTCCACCATGAGGGTGCCTGAAGCGTGCCATCGGGATGTTGTTCAGAAAAATCTTGCCACAGTTGTTGCCGTTGTTGTTTAGGTTGTAAGGCAACAGGTTTTTTATTGACCCATGCCAGAAGTTGTAAATAACGACTGCGCTGCAAAAATACTGTTTGGGCATCCTGTACAGACGTTTTTTCAACATCGCCCTGAATGATGAGCTGTTTACCCAAATGGGGCCAAGCAATGGTTGCTGCTGCTTTTGGACATTGTTCCAGTTGTTTGACTTTGCGACTGTCGGCATCGACATGAAAGGTAATGCCGCGCTGATCATAACTGCTCAATAATACATGGCGTAAATCGGGATAACCATTTTCATCAATGGTTGCCAAACTCATTAAAGGACGAAATTCATCAATATGTGGGGGTAACCACAGCATTAATAATTCAATTGGATCTGGAAATGGTTGGTCATAATCTTCAATATCTTGACCAAAATCATTGCGTGCGGTAATCATTTCTATGCTCTATATTAAAACTTTACGATAAGATATCTATTTATTCAGGTTGAAAAATAAATAGATATCATGCTGATTATAAAATGTGCCAGTATAAGTCAATATACTGGCAGAATATGATCTAAATGGACGAGCTGAGTTTTCCTATATTCAATAAATGATGCGGATCATTTTGTTGCTTATAGATAATAATATTGGGATTAAGCTGTTTTGAATGGTGTCCATCAGCGACATAAATGGTATGTGGATCATTAATTCTGACACCAGCTTCTTCGTGATATTTCATGATTTGTTGTAATTGTTGCGGATTTTGATAAGCAAGAATAGGTAATCCGGAACAGGCAACCTGACCATGAGCATTGCGGATCATTTCAACATGCTGAATAATTTGATCTGAACCGCATTTTTCCGTAATTCTTTCCAGCTGGCTAAGTTCCGAGCCAATGCTATAGGCGGTTTGCAGATAGGTAAAATTCTTATCATGTTTTAACACTGCAAGTGTGGCATGATTCCAGCAATAATCCAGAATGGAAAATTTGCTTTGTTCCGCCTGTTGGCTAGTTTGCTGGAAGCATATTTTTCCCTGAAATTTTTCTACAATACATTGAAGTGTATTCAGATATTTATGTTCAATAATGCTTAAAATGGTGGCGTCACCCGGCTGAATATAGGCTTTAAGGTGGTCATAATAACGTTCAATCCCAGAGGAAAAAACAGCGATTTCTTTTTTCCCGAGTGCAGGATCATTGGCGATCATCTCGGCACATTGAAAAGCCTGTGCAAATTTCGGGAAGGTCAGTACACATTCATGCCAGTTAAGATGGGGAGCAAGAGAAAGATGGAAATCCAGTACAATGCCTGTGGTGCCATAGCTATGTGCATATTCGGCAGCCTGTAATGCATTGAGTTCTATAATTTTTGGCTGTTCTTCAATGGTGAGTAATCGTAAACTTAAAATATTGCCAATCGCATTTAATGGCCCATAGTTGATCGACCCGATACCACCAAAACCACCAGCAAAGAATCCGCCCAGCGTCGCAATCTTGAATGTTGACGGTTTACAGCGCAGTTCATAGCCCTGTTCGATACAATAATCTTCCAGCACCTTAAGCCGGATACCGGCTTGGGTATGCACCACAGCATTGCTTTGATCAAACGATAAAATTTGATTAAATGCTGTAAAATCAATGACAATTCCACCATGTAAAGGTAAGGACTGTCCATAATTTCCGGTACCACCACCGCGCACAGTTAAGGGAATTTGATCATGTACTGCGTGGCGAATCAGGGTTTTTAATTCTTCAATATTTTTGGGGCAAACCACGGCATCGACTTGAACATGTGCAAGCTGCTGTTTGAGAATCGGGCTAAACCAGTGAAAATCAGATGAAGTTTGTTTTTTTCTGATCTCGCTGATGTCCCATTTTAATTCTGGCAACGTAGTGATTAAATGATTAATTTTTTCAGATAAGTTCATATTTAAGCTCTCATTAAGCATAATTAAAAACAAATATTTCGATTTGTTTCGCTCTTTGAGCAATGACCTGCATTTTCGATTGGATAATTATAAAAATGCTGAACGCTTCTACTCAATTTTATTATGCAAAAATAAGACCAGATAATAAATTTTATTTAATTTTTTAATCGATTTTTAATCTCAATAAAGGCATAAATATTGCTTTAATGATTTAATAAAAATATGCTTTAAATATTGGTCTAAATATACAAAGTATATAAATTTTGTATATTTACTTTGGAGTCAATACATGTCAGATACATTTTTAAGTAATGCCCAGCCTTTGGCACGTTATATCAGTCATAAACGGGTTGGTGATTTTATTTTTTTCTCAGGGGTCATTGCCGTTGATCCAGTACGTAAGAAAATCATCACAGGATTTGATGATATTCTCGAAGAAATTGCCTTAAAAATTGGCAAAACCAATGAGTTTTCGGTTGATATCAAACAGCAGAAAATTTTGAGCCAGAGCTGGTATGTTCTCGATTATATTGAACAAACGATTAAAAAAATGGGCGGGGAGATGAAGGACGTTTTCAAATTGGTGCAGTATTTTACCAATCTGGATCATTTTCCTTTATATAGCACGGTGCGTAATCAGTTTTATCCAGATAATCCGCCGATCTCAACCATTGTCGAGGTCAAGGCCATGTTGCCCAGTGTAGAGATTGTTATTGAAGTTGAAGCAACCGCTTATTTGCCTTTGTGATGGTCAGTTCGGGCAGAACCGTTGAAATGTACAGCAATACTATTTTTACTCGCCAAGGTTCATAGTACACTGTCATTAAATTCATTCCTTGCTTGAGTGCCATGTCTGATACGAACATTCCTTTACCAGAGCGTATTCGTCCACGTAGTTTGTCCGAAATTATTGGACAGGATCATCTCTTAGGAGAACAGGCACCATTGCGCCAGATGATTGATCAGGGGCATTTGCCGTCCATTATCTTCTGGGGACCGCCGGGCGTAGGAAAAACCACCATTGCCTTATTATTGGCACAGGCTGTAGATCGTCCGTTTATCAGTTTATCGGCACTCAATACTGGTGTAAAAGAATTGCGCGAAGTGATCGCCGAAAGTGGTGATTTGTTGCCACCTGTAGTTTTTATTGATGAAATTCATCGTTTTAACAAGTCACAACAAGATGCTTTATTGGGTGCAGTGGAAAAAGGCAAAATTACCCTGATTGGTGCCACTACGGAAAATCCTTCCTTTGAGGTGAATAGTGCCTTATTGTCGCGCTGTCAGGTTTATACGCTGCATTCACTGGATGAAACAGCAATTCAACAACTCATTCAGCGTGCGTTGGGTACAGATAAATTTTTAAAAGAACGCCAGATTAAAATTGAAGAATATGATGCCTTATTTCAATTTTCTGCTGGTGATGCACGTAAAGCATTAAACTTACTTGATCTGGTTGCCAGCACTTTTGAGACAGGACAAGAAAATATTATCAACAATGCATTGGTAGTAAAAACTGCCCAGCAAAATATAGCCCGTTATGACAAATCCGGTGAGCAGCATTACGATTTGGTATCGGCATTTATTAAATCGATTCGGGGCAGTGATCCCGATGCCACCTTGTACTGGATGGCACGTATGCTCAAGGGTGGGGAAGATCCTGTATTTATTGCCCGTCGCATGTTGATTGCAGCATCGGAAGATATTGGCAATTCCAATCCAAATGCCTTGTTATTGGCTGGCGAATGTTTTCGCTCGGTACAGGCCGTCGGTATGCCTGAGGCACGTATTATTCTTGGTCAATGTGCGGTTTATCTGGCGACCAGTCCGAAAAGCAATAGTACTTATCTGGCTATTAATCAGGCTTTGCAATTGGCAGAAAAGACAGCACATTTACCTGTACCCTTACATTTGCGTAATGCTCCGACCAAATTGATGAAACAACAGGGCTATGGCGCAGATTATCTCTATCCTCATGATTTCCCCGAGCATTTCGTATTGCAGGAATATTTACCGCCTGAGTTAAAGGGCACACAATTATACCAGCGTGCCCTCAACAAACGTGAAGTAGAAGCCGAGCGTTTACAACAACGTCGCTGGCAGCAACAAAATCAACAACAATAGACGGTATCATTTTTGCTTTAATTTAATCAGGTTAAACTGCGCCTTATTCACCTTCCATGTCTGCATGGGAGGTGTTAAGCGTTGATTAAAATAGGATGAAATGATGAAAAAAGCGTTCTTCACTGGCATCATGGTGTTCAATGCCCTGATGATAAGCAACCTAAGTATGGCAGCAGATTTAGGTGAAGATATGAGTATTCTGGCAAAAAATTATCAGGCTTTTAATACGGCTGCCACAACGACAGATGCATTACAGGCTTTGGCTCAAATGCATACGGCTTCACTGGATGCCAAACAATCTACACCGATGAAGTTGATGGATTTGCCGGAAGATGATCCACAAATCAAGGCGTATCAAAATGCAATGGATCGTCTGACCACGGAAATTGATGAGATTACGGATTTGGTCAAGGCCGGGAAATTGGAAGATGCCAAACAGCAGGGCAAAGTGATTGAGCAAATGAAAAGTGAAAATCATAAGCTTTTCAAATAAGTGGCTTGATACGCTATATTTATCAAGGCTGAAGACATTCTTTCGCCTTGATCATGTTTTATTGGGCAGCAATCCAGTGCTGGCAAGCCATGCCTAGAAATGTAAATAACAATGCACCGACAACATGAATGGCAATGGCTGTCATGGCCAGCGCCAACTTACCACTTTGTAATAAAGCCAGAATTTCCGCAGAGAAGGTGGAAAAGGTGGTTAAGCCGCCACAGAAACCAGTGACAATAAAGAGTTTATAGTTGGGGCTAAGTTGACTTTGAGAAAAATAAGCAATTGCAAAACCGATAATAAAGCCGCCAACCCAGTTGACGCATACTGTTCCCATAGGAATATTGGGATAAATACTATTGAGTTTTAAGCCTACATACCAGCGAAGCCAGCCACCGAGGACTGAACCGAGTGCAATGGCAAATAAAGGATAAAACATCGTTATTCCCCTAAGAATGTATTTCGTCATACGGTATAAAGATTAGAATTCTATACCTTATTGATCAGAGAATGAATAAATCGAGCGATCATATTGCACGGTTTCGGTTTTAAAATTGTCAAGCGATCACCTTATAGCGTTGATATACAAACGAAGAAACAAATTATACCAAAGCAGTATTGAACTTTATTTAAATTTTATTAATGACATATTGTACTTTGAATCTTAGCTAAATATAATAATAAAAATCATTACCAATTGTGGTTATCTTCCATGTACCTAGTTCAAAAGTCTATATTGGCATCCTCTGTTACACTGGCAATGTTATTTGCTGTTCAGGTACATGCAGATGAAACAAGCGACGAGATAGTTCCAGTTTTACCCACCATCACTGTGAATGCAGATAAAGCAACAGATCAATATGCGGCAACTCAAGCAACATCAGTGTTGAAAACGGATGCACCATTATTTGAAACAGCGCAGTCTATTACGGTGATTACTGAGCAGCAATTACAACAAAAACAGGCTGGAACATTAGCTGAGGCAATTGAAGGGGTTGCTGGTGTAACATCGGGTCAATATGGTCGTCGAGGTTGGGATGATTTTATCATTCGTGGACAGATTTCCAGTTCCCAAACTTATATGGATGGTTTACGGCTACAAACTTCCGATAATCTTTTAAGATCGGTAGATATTTCTGGCTTGGAATCTATTGAAGTCGTGAAAGGTCCAACATCAGTTGGTTTCGGTTTGGCTTTGCCTGGTGGTTTAGTGAATTTAACCACAAAACGTCCTCAAGCAGAGACTTTTTATCGGGGTACTTTAAGCTATGGTAGCTATGCATTAACTCAAGGTACTTTCGATATTAACTACGCACCAAATAATAGTGAAAAAGGTGCTTTTCGTGTCGTGGGCCGGATTTCTGATCAGGATGATCCAACTGATTATGTTTATTTTAAGAACTATTATATTGCACCATCTTATAATTTTGATTTAGGCGAAAAGTCGGATTTGTCGGTGATTGCCAGTTATCAGCATAGTGATTATATTCGTCAGCAAGGGATTCCGCATAATAATACGACTACTTACAAAAATTATAGCCATAGCCTGTTTTTTGGTGAGCCAGATAAAGGCTATGAAACAGATGTCTATCGTTTAGGCGCTAATTTTTCCCATCAGTTTGATAATGATTGGTTATTTAAGCAGAATTTTGCTGTAACCCAAACGCATACGCTTGGTAATCCTGTATTGGCCAGTAGTAATGCTTCATTGCCAAGCATCAATCGCCAGATTAACAATCAGGATAAACAAGATGTAAATTATGCTTTGGATAATAATTTACAGCGCACCTTTAATTTTGGCCGTAGCAGCTATAATGTATTGGTTGGTATTGATATGATGAGAGAGCGTAGTGATTATTATCGCCGCACTGATACCATCAATGCATTTAATGCAGACAATCCGGTGTATGGTGTGACCAGTATTAGGGAAGGTTCACCAACGCAGGAATTAACCTATAATCAATATACGGGATTATATTTAAGAAATACAATTAAAGTCGATGATAAATGGATTATTGGTCTATCGGGGCGTCATGACTGGACACAGGTTGAAATTCGTAATTTATTAAGAAATACCACAACAAAAAATTCGGATAATGCATTTACTGGCAGTGCCTCTGTCATGTACCAATGGAATAATGCACTTGCACCTTATATCAGCTATTCCACATCATTTATGCCTGTGACAGATTCTGGTGAGAATGGTGTACTTTTAAAACCTGAAGAAGGCAAACAGGCAGAAGTAGGTGTAAAATGGCAAGCATTAAATCAAAAGTTGCAAGGCTATGTTGCCTATTATGATTTAATTCGTAAGAATGTGACCGAAGCAGATGCCAGTCTAGGATACTCTGTTCAAACAGGTGAACAGACGACCAAGGGTTTTGAAACAGAAATTGTTGCTGCCCTCTCAGATCAATGGAATATCCTTGGAAGCTATAGTTATATTCCAACAGCTGAGACGACAGAGAGTTTGACAGCAACAGAAATTGGTAAACGTACCAATCATGTGCCAGAACATGCCGGAACGATTTCAACACAGTATTTCTTTAGCCCAGATAAATTAGGTTGGAATATTGGCGGTGGTATTCGTTATCAAGGTTCACGAACAGCACAACGTGCCAGCGCTTATATTGATTTACCTGATTATACCTTATTTGATGTCAGTGCAGGTTATGAAGCAAAACACTGGGGTGCAGGCTTAACGATTAAAAATTTATTTGACAAGGACTATTTGGTGGGAACAACCCCGAATGCGCAGCTTGTCAACTGGGGTGATCCAAGAATGTTTCGCTTTAATGTGAAATTCAAATATTAATCTGTATCTCTAAAAAAACACCTTATTCCCTTGATGGAATAAAGTGCATTGCTAACTCTATAAACTTGCATCATATCAATTGAAATTATATTCCATACAAACTTACCAGCGATAGCTTGCTTTGGCATAATAAAATGCGCCATTAAAGCCAAAAGGTGAGAACTGACTATATTGCAAACTGCCACCTGTCGGTTGATTAATGTCATAGACATCTTTATCCGGATATTCATCGGTAATGTTGTCACTACCGACGACAAAATTCCAGTTTTGATATTGATAGGATAACGCCAGATCCAGTACCCATTTAGCTGAGAATTTCTGATCTTTTTCTGCACCACTGTTACTAAAGGTTTTGAAGTCGCCATAGCGTGTCAGATTACTATAAATACCAAAATTACCAATTTTATAATCATTGGTCAGGCTGAATTTATGTTCTGGTGTACTGCCGGCGAGTAAACCATATTGCTCACGGCGATCTAGACGAGTGAGGTCAATGCCTAGTGCATTCAGCACTTCTGGATTACCATCTATTTTGGTGACTTTGTTTTTATTATAGTTATAGGCGAGTGCAGTATTCAGTGTGCCATGAGGTAAATGATTCCAGTCGTAACTTGCTACCAAGTCGATACCACGTGTGCGGGTATCAGCGGCATTGTTAAAGTAGCGAACAGTATTAAAACTGGTATCGGTAATGCCTTGAGAAATTAAATAGGCGCGGACAGTATCACTGCTGGCATTGATATTAGAGGACAAACTAATTCGATCCTTGATATCAATCTGGTAGGCATCTAGTGTGACATAGGTATTATCAGTCGGGGTGAGGACAATACCGACACTATAGTTGGTGGATTTTTCCGGTTTTAATTCCTCTGCACCCAATAAATGCGCAATTTGTGAGGAGGCAGGAAAGGTGCCCGCCTCAACGAACTGTCCATTGACCAGTTGTGATGAGGTCTGGGTATAATATTGCTGGGCAAGGCTCGGTGCCCGAAATCCGGTTGATATATTGGATCTAACTGCAATAGCCGGGTTAAAAGCATAACGTGCCGAGAAAGCGGCATTATTACTATCGCCAAAATCATCATAATGTTCATAGCGATACGCAACAGATGAGCTCAGCTTATCGGTAATATCGGCTTCCAGATCAATATAGCCGGCATAACTGTCTCTCGACCATTTGCCTGCATCGGCATCACGGAAGCCAGCCAAACCTGATGCTCCGCTCTTGTAATAAGATGCAGGATCACCCGCTTTAATCTGATATTGCTGATGTAAATATTGTGCGCCAAAGGCCAGATTTAAAGGAGAGTATAAACTGGCAATGTCTATCTCTCGGGATAAATCTAGATTGGCAACTGTTTGCGCATTTTCCAGTTTGCCATTATGGAAATAAAATGGCGTAGAACCTGTATCATTATAGAGACTCTGATTAATGGTTTGCGTATCTACTTTATAGGTGTTTTGACCATAGTTCAGAGATGCATCATATTGCCAGCTGCCAATATCGCCTTTTAGTCCTGCAACCGCAGCGACATCATCCAATGTGCCTTCAATTAGGGGTAAAAAACCATTGGGAAACAGGGCAGGTACATTATTTGAGGAATTACTTAAGCGGTAAAATGCTGCGGTTTCTGCATCACGATGGCTGTAGGTGGCAAATCCGTAAAGCTGCACTGCATCATTAAAATCAAAACCTGCATTTAATGCGATTTTTACCTCTCGGGATTCCGGATCACCAAAACGGAAAGTCTGTTGTCCATATGTTGTGGCACCTGCATCACGACGATCCAGCCCGGCACGATTGGTTGCTTCACTGTCTTGCCATTCTCCGGCAAAGGTTAAAAAGCCTTGTCCATCATTTAGATCAAAGCCGCCAGAACCAAAAGATTGTTTTTGCTCGCCATCACCTTCTTTATATTGACCGTATTTGATGCCGACTTCACCATGAGATGGGTCGGATTTTAAAATGATATTAATCACACCAGCAATGGCATCTGAACCATAGCGTGCCGAAGCACCATCTCTTAACACTTCAATGCGGCTTACAGCAGAAATTGGGATGGCATTTAGATCGGTGGGCGCAGAACCTCGGCCAATGGTTCCACCCAGATTGATAAAGGCACCCGTATGGCGACGTTTACCATTTACCAAAACCAGAACTTGATCGGGTGATAAACCTTTTAATTGTGCCGGACGAACCAGCTCTGTACCATCGACGACAGTTGGACGCGCGAAATTGATGGAAGGTACCAGTTTTGCCAATGCTGTCCCAAGTTCATTGCTACCCGTGCGTTGTACCAGGCTTTCTGCACTGATCACATCAATCGGTTGTAATGATTCGGTTGCTGACCGATTTTTACTGCGTGTCCCTGTAACCACAATGGTATCGAGTGTTTTGACCTGATCAGAAGAAGGTATGCTGTCCACTGTATCTGTTGTTGCTGCAAAACTATGCTGATAAAGCGCAGATAAAATAATGGCTGTGCCAAGTTGTAATGGAAAATTTAAAGAACGCATTTTTTCTCTCAAAATTATGAATGGAATGTGTTGTTATTGTGATGGTAAGTAAATTTACATTTTATAAAAAATAACTAAAACACCTATCGCTAGCAGAAAAAATGCTTAACTTTAAATATGAAAATCTAGTGAAAATGAAAGATTTGAGGGATTAATCATCAATATAAAAATTTGACCATAAAAAAACCGGACATGATGTCCGGTTTTGCACTTGATATGCGTGGTTTAGATATCAGATAAATCGATACCAATACGTGCCGCAACTTCTTCATAAGCTTCAACCACACCACCCAAACCTTGGCGGAAACGGTCTTTATCCAATTTTTTCTTGGTGTCTTTATCCCATAAACGGCAACCATCTGGAGAGAATTCATCACCCAGAACGATACGGTCATGGAATAAGCCGAATTCGAGTTTAAAGTCCACCAGAAGCATGTTGCCTTCTGCAAAAAGCTGGCTTAATACATCGTTGACTTTATAAGTAATCACTTTCATTTGTTCAAGCTGTTCGGCAGTCGCCCAGCCTAAAGCAATGGCTTGTGATTCATTGACCATCGGATCGCCAAGCGCATCGTCCTTAAAGAACAATTCAAATGTAGGTGGTGTTAATTCTTTGCCTTCTTCTACCCCAAGACGACGGCATAATGAACCTGCGGCATAGTTACGTACAACACATTCCACCGGAATCATTTTAAGTTTTTTAACTAAAACTTCTGTTGGAGTTAGAAGTTTTTCAAAGTGCGTTTCGATGCCTGCATCTGCAAGTTTTTGCATGATGAATGCATTGAAACGGTTGTTGACTTTGCCTTTACGGTCAAGCTGAGCAATCTTCTCGCCGTTGAATGCCGACGCATCATCACGGAAAACGAGGATAAGATGATCGGGATCATCTGTTTCATAGACAGATTTTGCTTTTCCAGTATAGAGCAAGGCTTGTTTTAACATGAGATAACCTTCGAAGAAGAAATATGCCTAAATCAGTTAGGCTGGCCAATTCTGGTAAATGAGAGATAAAAGTTCGGTTGCTATTTTAGCATCAATAAAGTTGCCATTGGCATCATAAATGCCGACAGTATTACTGCTACCCGTTGGGGTTAGACGCAAACGATATGCTTGTTCCTGATATTGTACATCTAATTGATAAGGCACTTTTGAATTTTGCTCTGCCTTAATATTCGATGTACTGGTTGCAGCAATCACATATTTCCATACTTCGGCTGTGGCACCATCCACTTTAATCAATGGTACACCATTGCCATCAGTCACCAGTTGCGGACGTGAGGGTGCCGCACCGGTAATATTGACATTACTGACATCTGCTGTTGGACGTGGCATTTCAAAGCGATTGCCATGTTTATTACTAAAATTTGGTGCTTGTTCCAGTGCTTTAGGATCAATCTTGGGCGCAGGATAGAGCGATTGCTGCGGACGCATCTGCAAATCCGCAGGAATTTGTAACGGTTCTAAAGTCTGCGTATGTTTATAGTCTAAGGAACCATTGCCAATACCAAAACGTGCACAACCAACTAAGCTTATCGCGATCAGACCAAGGGTTAGACTAAGACGTAATTGCATACTTTACATTGCTCTTGAAAAAATTTAGATAACACCCGTTGCTTTTAGTGCTTCACGTAATGGCGCACGGAATTGTTCGGCAAGCGGAGTAAGTGGCAAGCGGATACCGGTACCAATTTTACCCATTTCATGCAATGCCCATTTTACAGGGATTGGATTGGATTCACAGAACAAAATATCATGTAATTGTGACACTTGTGTATTTAAACGATTTGCTTCTGCTTTGTTGTCTGCCAACGCTGCAAGGCAAACTTGACTCATCACATGGGGTGCAACGTTTGCCGTTACGGAAATATTACCACGGGCACCTGCCAGAATGAGTTCCCATGCTGTTGCATCGTCACCTGAATAGACCACCATGTTTGTGCTATCCAAACCATGTAAAAGCTGAATACCACGTGGCACATCACCAGTTGCATCCTTGATTCCGACAATATTTTCCACTGCGGATAAGCGGATTACGGTTTCATTCAGCATATCAACGCCGGTACGACCCGGAACATTATATAAAATTTGCGGAATATCGACCGATTCTGCGATTTTTTTATAATGTTGATACAAACCTTCCTGAGTCGGTTTGTTGTAATACGGTGTCACCAGTAAAGCGGCATCTGCACCCAGTTGTTTTGCTTCTCTGGTGAGTTCAATGGCTTCTACGGTTGAGTTTGCACCTGTACCCGCAATAATAGGAATACGTTTATTGGCGACTCGAATGATTTCGGCGATAACTTTGGTATGTTCTTCCATACTCAATGTGGAAGCTTCACCTGTCGTGCCTACAGCAACAATACTATGAGTACCTTGTTCAATATGCCATTCTACAAGCTGCTTTAAGCCATCCCAATCTACGCTGCCATCTTCAAACATGGGGGTGACAAGTGCGACGATTGAACCATGAATGGTCGTTGCATGCTGAGTCATTTTTTAAAACAATCCTATTTTGCCATCCAGCAAGTACTTAGACGAAATAAAAATACAGGATGGGATTAATCTTGATAATATTTTATGTCAAAAGAAACCAAAAAGTCATCTAAAAGACATTGGTGAATTATGACCTATGCCGAGTTTAAGAACAATAGAGATTTAAATAAGCTTATAGATTAATCATGTATGGATAATGTATATCATTGCAATTATGCAACGAATTTGGTTTTTTGGTTAAATTTATGGATGAAATTAAAACAATAATGGATTTTTACCTTGCCAAGGCAGCTGCATTATTTCTTATTGACCTAGCAAGACCGAGAGGACGAGAAACAGTTTACTCTTTTATGTCTTTGCATCTATTTTTTGAAGCAGTATTTTAAAATCTCTTGATATAAATATTGTCTATTTTTGCAATATGATGAAATTTATTCTAGTTGAAACTCTCCTTGTGCTGAATAAAGAGGGGGGTTAGGGATTGAAAATAAGGTACAAAGACATCATAAAACAGGATATCTAGCCAATTTGACATTATTGTGAATCCAAACGCCAAAGACCACATCGAAAATTTATTAAGCCATATGACCCAACTTCCCGGCGTATATAAAATGCTGGGTAAAGACGGCGAGCTATTGTATGTGGGAAAGGCAAAAAATCTTAAAAATCGGGTATCGAGTTATTTTGTCAAAACCATTGAGCATCCAAAAACACAGGCTTTGGTTGCCCGAATCTATAATATTGAAACGCTGGTGGTCCGTTCGGAAACAGAAGCATTATTACTCGAACAAAATCTGATTAAACTGCACCGTCCGCCATATAACATTATGCTGCGTGACGACAAATCTTATGTCTATATCTTTGTTTCCGCAGATAAGCCTTATCCGCGTATTGCTAGTGGTCGTGGTAAAGGCAAACATCAGGTCGGTAAGTTTTTCGGCCCTTATCCGAGTGCATATGCAGCAAGGGATACCTTGGTAACACTGGAAAAATTATTTAATGTACGACAATGTGAAAATTCTTACTTTGCCCAGCGTAAACGTCCTTGTCTGCAATATCAGATCAAACGTTGTTCGGCACCCTGTGTCGGCTTTATTTCACCGGAAGATTATGCACAGGATGTGCAAAACTCAATCCGGTTTTTAAATGGTGATACCAAAGAACTAAATCATGAATTGATTGGGAAAATGGAACAGGCCGCAGAAAATCTCGAATTTGAAAAAGCCGTATTTTATCGGGATCGTCTGGGTTTGTTACGTGAAGTTCAGGCACAACAAGCAGTATATAGAATTAAGGGTGAGGCCGATATTCTGGCAATTGCCTATCAGGCTGGGGTGACTTGTGTACAGATTATGCATGTACGCAATGGTCGTATGCTGGGTGGAAAAAGTTACTTTCCGGATATGTTGGGTGATGATCTGGGGCAGATGCTGAGTGATTTTATTGCTAATTTCTATTTTCAGGTGGCAGATGAGATTCCGGCAGAGCTGATTGTGAATGTGGATTTGCCTAATCGAAAAGAACTGGAACAGGCGTTGTATCAACATTTTCAGAAGAAAATACAGATTAAACCGAATGTACGTGAAACACGGGCCGAATGGCTTGAATTGGCGACCATGAATGTGCAGCATGCCATTAAAGGTCAACTTGCCAGCCAGATTGAAGTACATGAACGGTTTTATCAATTGGAACAGGCGCTCGGACGTCCAATTGACCGGATTGAGTGTTTTGACATTAGTCATACTATGGGTGAATCCCCGATCGCATCTTGTGTCGTGTTTGATCAGGGCGGCGCACGAAAACGGGATTATCGTCAGTTTGCCATTGATGATATTACTCCGGGCGATGATTATGCTGCCATGCGTCAGGCTTTAACACGCCGCTATAAAAAACAGATGTTACCTGACTTGCTCTTGATTGATGGGGGTAAAGGGCAACTCCACATGGCGATGGAAGTGATGCAGGATTTAAATCTTGATGCATTTATGGTCGGTGTATCCAAAGGTGAAGGGCGCAAGCCGGGACTGGAAACCCTGCATTTTACCGATGGCAGTAAAATTCAATTACCCGAGGACAATAAGGCATTACATTTGATCCAGCAGGTGCGGGATGAAGCGCATCGTTTTGCTATTACACGTCATCGTGCCAAACGCGATAAAAAACGTGCAGGATCAATTTTGGAGGTCATTCCGGGATTGGGGGCCAAACGACGACGTGATTTATTGACGCATTTTGGTGGCATGCAGGGTGTATTGAAAGCATCAGAAAAAGAGCTATTGTTGGTAAATGGCATTGGTGCGGCAATGGCAAGAACCATTTATAAAGTTTTGCATGAATAGCTTGTTGATAAATGGTATTGGCTAAAATGATGATTTCATATGGGCAACATCACCATTCACAAAATACTGAAATTTTGACAAGATCAATGCAAGACAGAGGCGCAGAGTGCTTCACTTTAACAGCGGATGTATAAAATGAATTTTGATGATGCATTGGCCTTGGTTGCTCAGCAGGCAGAATTTGAAATGCCGACAGGTTGGGGGCAAGGACGTACTGTATATGGCGGCTTTGTTGCTGCACTTTTGATGGAACGGGCGCTCATCATGCTTGATGATCCAGAGCGCGAGCCTTTGAGTGCCAGTATTACTTTTGTGGGGCCAGTGCAGCATCAACGGGCCAAGATTACCGTAGAGATTTTACGTGAAGGCAGTGCCGTGACCACACTAGAAGCACGGCTTTGGCAGAATGATCAAGTCCAGACCATTATGCTGGCCAGCTTTGGTAAATGCCGCAATTCACAAATCGAAATCCATCAGGAAGCCAGTGTACCTGCATATCCTAGCTATCACCAGCTTGAAGCAATGCCATTTGTGGAAGGCCTGATTCCCGAGTGCTTTAAGCAATATGAGCTATATTGGGCAGAAGGAAAGTTACCGTTTCATGCAAGCCAGCATGCGGATTTTGGTGGATGGTTTAGATTCAAACAGGACGTGGCCATTGGCAAGATGCGCGCCTCGCATATGGTGGCATTGGCAGATATCTGGCCGCCGGGTATTACGCCGGTATTTCCACAGCCTGCGCCGGCAAGTTCTTTAACTTGGCATTTAACCTTTATACAGCCTTTGTCGCTTACTTGCAGCGACTGGTTAATTTATCAGGTCCAGACCAGTTGTGCCAAAGATGGCTATGCCACCGAGTCGGCATATATTTGGGATGCGCATGGTCATTTATTAGCAAGCAGTCAGCAGACCGTAACAATCTTCGCATAACTCGACAGTATGGGTATTTTCGTATAAAGTTCGTAGTCATTGTTGAGAGATACATAGATCATTTTTTCTGGGGATAGCGTAACTGGCGGTGTGTATGACAGGACGAATCCTGAATATTCCAAACATTTTAACGATTGCTCGAATTATATTAATTCCTGTATTTCTAATCATTGCATATTGGCCACCTGCATTAGGGGTAAATGGTCATGAAGGCGGATTATTGCGTCATGCCATTTTGACAGGGGTATTTGTATTTGCTGCTGTAACGGACTGGTTCGATGGCTATCTGGCCCGAAAACTCAATCAGACCTCGGCTTTTGGGCGTTTTCTCGATCCAGTTGCCGATAAGTTAATGGTCGCAGCAGCACTGGTGGTTCTGGTGCAATGGAAACCGACCATTGCCATGGCATTTGCAGCGATTGTGATTATTTCACGGGAAATTACTGTCTCTGCTTTAAGAGAATGGATGGCAGAACTGGGGGCGCGGACCAGTGTGGCAGTATCGACTGTGGGTAAATATAAAACTGCATTTCAAATGATTGCCATTACAGTATTTTTACTCAACTGGCAGCCGCTGGAATGGATTGCTTATATATTGTTGTATACCGCAGTCATTTTAACCTTGTGGTCGATGTTTATTTATTTAAAAGCGGCTTGGCCGTATTTAAAACAGCCTTGATCAACAGATCAGTAGCCAATATCGCAAGAATGCAACAGATGAGGCCTTTCCAGTGTGAAAGGCTTTTTTTATGATATGGCGATGACTTTAGATTTATTTGCACCTGAACCGCAGCGAAATATCTTGCCTTTTGATGGAGATGTGGAAGATTTTGGTTTAATTCTTTCTGCACAACAGGCTGAACAGGATTTACATTATATGTTGCAGCATTTAGCTTGGCAGCATGATCAGGCACATTTGCATGGCAAACACTATATTACTGCCCGTCAAGTGGCATGGTATGGTGATGCCAGTTTTCAGTATGTTTATTCTGGCGTGGCACGACAGGCGATGCCGTGGGATCCTGTGATTCTAAAACTCAAGCAACAGGTTGAAGATTTACTGGGTTTGTCTTTTAACTCCTGTCTGGCCAATCTTTATGAAGATGGAACGCAAGCCATGGGCTGGCATAGTGATCAGGATCGTTCATTGGGACAGCATTGCACCATTGCTTCGCTAAGTTTTGGAGCAACCCGCAAGTTTGCCTTTCGGCATATCCATCGGCATGATAAGGTGGAAATACTATTACAAAGTGGGCAATTAATCGTGATGCGTGGACAGACCCAGCAGTTTTGGCAACACCGTATTACGCCCACAACAAAAGTGATTACACCACGGATTAATCTGACTTTTCGGCAATTTCTGGCTTAAGTCACTTCATTACGAATGGTGCAATTCCTCTTCTTCAAAGGTTTTGGCAATTTTGTCGATATTCAGGCTTTTTGCCATCGCATCAAAAATATTTTTATACACGCCTTGTTGCTGATAGAGCGTATAGTGCTCGCCATGTTCGACAATTTCCCCGTCTTGCATCACATAGGTATAATCTGCATCGATAATTTGTGACAGGCTGTGAGAAATAATAATCACGGTACGACCCTGTTTGATCTCATCCAGACTATGTTTGATTTGTTCTGTGGCAATTGCGTCCAGACTAGCGGTTGGTTCATCCAGAAAGATAATCGGTGGATTTTTCAGGAACATACGGGCAATGGCGATACGTTGTTGCTGACCGCCTGATAACATTAAGGCATTGGTTTCATAACCATGCGCCAGCTTGATAATTTGATCGTGAATTGAAGCTTTTTGTGCTGCCTGAATAATTTCATCCATACTGGCATCGGTTTTACCATAACGGATATTTTCTGCAATAGTACCTTGGAAAATATGATTTTTTTGCAGCACCAGACCAATATGGTCACGTAAATAGGCGGTATCGATATCCTGTAAATCGACACCATCAATACTGATTACACCGGATTGCGGTTGATAGAATTTATCCAGCAAACTAATCAATGTTGATTTTCCCGCACCGGACAATCCGACCAGTGCAGTGATTTTATTGGGATGAATGGTCATGTTGATATTTTTAAGCGCATGATGGCCATTGGGATAAAAAAACTCAACATTTTTCAGTTGAAACTCGCCCTGTAAATGCGCTGGTTTAAGACTGCCGGTGGATTCGATTTCATCATCAGCTTCCAGAATTTTAAAGAAACTTTCCGAATAGATCATGGCATCATTAATTTCATCATAAATCCGGTGTAATGAGCGAATTGGTGCAGACACATTGTTAAATAGCAAGACATGGTACATGATCATACCGATGCTCATTTGCCCGGCAAGCACGAAATATGCGGTCAGGATAATAATTAGAACCACGCCAATCTGTTCGATAAAGGTTTTTAAACCATCAAATAAAAAACTGACCTGACGGGTCTGCATCTGATTCTGGATCAAATCTCTTTGTAGACTGAGTTGTTTATCCGCTTCAATTTTTTCCCGGTTAAAGGATTTGATCACGGTAATAGAATTGATGATGCTTAAAATGCCCTGACTTTTCTTTTCGCGGCCATCACGTAAGTTACGACGCCAATTGCCCAGTTTTTGTGCCTGACGAAACGTCAGGAGAAAATAGATCGGCACGATACACAGTGCAACCAGACCCACCCAGAAATTGGCATAGAACATTAGGCCCAAAGCAATAATTGCACTGGTAAAAAGCGGCAAAATTTCGATAAAAAAGATTTGTACCAGCCGCGTCAAAGAGCCAATGCCTCGATCGATACGGGTTTGTAGTTTACCGGCCTGATTATCATCCTGAGTAAAAAATGCCAATCGATACGTCAGAAACTTTTCGATAATACTTTGCGCCAGATCCTGTGACACCAGAATTCGTAGCTTTTCGCCAAACAGTTTTTGTCCAAACTGGATCAGGGTATTGAGAATTTCTTTACCGAGTAAAATGGCAGTGATGGTAATTAAAATATGCCAGCCATGTTGTAAACCCTGACCTTCCGATAAGAGCTGATTGATACTGTCGACGGCATATTGCAATGTCAACGCATTGACCTGTGCGGCCAGTGCGCCAATCAAGGTAAGAATTAATGTAATAAATACCAGCCAGCGATAAGGTGCAACGAAAGGTCGTATTTTTTTAAATAGTTGCCAGAGGTTTACAGTATTTTTCATAAGATATTTTTATTGGCTTCAGGCTATTTTCGGATAAGAACACAGCTACGATGGATTGATTTAAGGTTTAATTCCTTGAGCATCATGATACCAGCTTTCAATAAATAGTGATGCAGCAAAACTATCGGCGGACAGTTTTTTCGCTTGTCCGTTGGCTTGAAAATTTTGCAGCGTATCTCGAGCCTCACGAGTGCTCAGTCGTTCATCGACCATCCATGTTTCAATATTGGTCTGATGACGTAGTCGTCGAGCAAATTTTCGTGCTCGGGCAGAAAGGTCTGATTCGCTATCATCCATATTCAATGGCAAACCGACTAGAAATAAATCCGGTTGCCATTGCTGAATGATTTTATGCAGGTTTTCCCAATGCGGAATGCCATCTTTCATTGGAAACAATGGCAACGGGTTAATACTTTCGATCAGGCGTTGTCCGACTGCAATCCCCATTTTTTGTGTGCCAAAATCAAAGGCCATGATGGTGGTTGCAGTAGGAACAGATTGTAAATCAGGCATGTCCGATCTCGTGTGACAACCAGCCACGGTTAATGCCGATTTTTTCATAGGCGGCATTCCAGCGAGCGTCATAGGGCAGATTAAAAATTAGATCCATATCTGCATCACAGACTAGCCAATCGCCACGGGATATTTCCTGTTCAAGTTGATTTTTCGTCCAACTGGCATAGCCTAAGGCAACCTGATAATTATCTACCCCTTCATTGTGAGCAATGGCATCCAGAATATCCTTGCTGGTGGTAATACAAACATTTTCACCTACGGCAATGGAAGAATACCAGGTAGGTTGTCCGGTATGCAGCACGAAGCCTGCTTCCGGACGAATGGGTCCGCCATGTAATACAGCATGTGGGAGAACGTGGTCTGCATCAATATCTAGATCATTGAGTAATTCTTTAATTTGTACATCTGAGGGACGATTTAAAATAATACCCTGAGCGCCATCTTTATCATGGCGTGCCAGATAAATCACCGTATTGGTAAACGATGCATCATCCATATGGGGCGGGGCAATTAAACAGCGATGTGCTAGATATTGTTTTGGCACGTCATCCATTCTCCTTTAATGTAAAAATAATAAAAGATTTACTGACCTCTCAATGATAATGCAATCCATTGATGAATTGTCAATAAGCCTTATATATTCAACATACTAAACAATGCGCAAAGTTCCAAATCATTTTTATAGAATTATTGATATAGGGGATTGATAAAATTTCAATCAATCCCGTTTTTTTGCAAGATTTACAGCAGTTAAGTTTAGTTAAACTTAAGTTTTCTTAACTGTTTGGCATGATTGAGCGTGGTTTCGTTGATTTCGACACCACCAGACATCCTTGCTAATTCTTGAATTCGTTGATCTTCATTAAGTGTAATGATGGTACTGCTTGCCGGATCGGTCTGTTGTTTTTTAACCAGTAGATGCTGATCTGATTGAGCTGCCACCTGTGCTTGATGTGTGATACAGAGGATTTGTACATGCTTTGCCAGATCTGCCAGTAAGCGTCCGACAATTTCTGCTGTACCACCACTGATCCCAACATCGATTTCGTCAAAAACCAGCACTTCTGCATCTGTTTTAGTGGCATTCATCACTTGCATTACCAACGCAATACGCGATAGCTCACCGCCTGATGCAACGCGTGCCAGCGGTTGCGCCGGAATACCTTTATTGGCAGTGAATAATAGTTGAATGGTGCTTAAACCATCGGCATTGGGTTCATCTAGCGGTTCAAACTTAAATTCAAAATGCGCTTCTGGTAACGCCAGTGGTTTAACCTGTTCAGTAAGTTTTGCTGCAATATCAATCGCTACTGCTTTTCGTGCTTGATCAAGTTGTTGGGCCAGATCAAGAAAGTGCTGATGGGTTTGCTCAACTTGCTGCGCCAGATATTCTGGATTTTCCAGTTCATTCAGTTGTTCAAGTTGTTGTTGCCATTGTCCATATTGCTGTAACAGTTCATCTGGCTGGGTACGATATTTACGTGCCAAACGATGAAATTGTTCCAGTAACTGATTGAGTTGCTCCATGCGTTCGGGATCAAAACTTTGCCGATCAATAAACTGACGTAGGGTACTGGCTGCATCTTCCAGCTCGCTTTGTGCATTGATCAGGCTATTATAAACCTGTTCTAGTTGTGGACTACGCGATTGCTGTGCTTCGGCACGACGTAGCAATGTGCCTAATTCCTGAATTAGATTTTGTTCACCTTCATCCAGACCATAAATTAATGCACTACAGTCCTGCATCATGGTTTCGTGGTGGCTTAAGCGATCATATTCCTGTTCGATGTCTTGATAGGGAATGTCAAGCAGGGGCTCAAGATCTTCAATTTGTAAAGTGAGTTGTTCAATTTTGGCTGCACGGGAATGTTGTGCTTCCAAAGCTTCTTGATAAAGCCGTTGACTTTTTTGCCATGCTTGATAAGCCTGTCGAAGCTGCTGGGTTTGTTCCGATAATCCACTATAACGATCCAGCCATTGTTTTGGATAAGGTGGATCTAATAATTGTTGCTGGCTGTGTTGACTGTACAGAAGCACCAATAAACGTCCCAATGTTTTAAGTTCAGACATGCTGGTCGGGCGACCATTGATCCATGCCTTACTGCGACCATTGGCAAAAATCACCCGACGAATAATAATCTCACCGGATTCATCTAATAATTCATGCTCTTTTAACCATTCTGCTTCCGGACTATGTTCCTGATAGTTAAAGGTTGCAATGGCTTCGGCTTTTTCCTGTCCAAAACGCACTTGTGCGGCATCACTGCGCTCTCCCAGACATGCAGATAAGGCATCGAGAAGTAACGATTTTCCTGCACCAGTTTCTCCTGTCAGAACATTAAAGCCATCTTCAATGTCAATGGAAAGTTGGTCGGCAAGGGCGAAATTATGCAGTGAGATATTATTGAGCATAGGCGATGAAATGCACAAGTTGGAATAATTGTTGATGGTTTTATTATGTGATTGAGTTTGTCCATAAAGCAAGTGCTATTCAAAATTTGCTTGATAAATTTATGATAAAGTTTGAATATTGTCACAGCTATAAATGCACGTAGTGTAAAATCAGCCGATTAGTTTTAAGAAAATGATGCATTGGTCATGATACTGTCATGATTGTTGTTGTGAAATGTGCGGTCAGTTTATTCCGTTTATTTGTTAAACAAAATAACTTGATCAAATCGAAAGTTATCACGTAAATAGATTGATTCATCAATCATGCTCGGGATAAACTACAGCAGTTCTATTATTTAAGTCGTGATTATTGTACTGGAGTGACTACATGAGTTCGGCACAGTTTGACCATGTTTCTGTGATCAAAAAATCTAATGTTTATTTTGACGGTAAATGTATTAGCCATACGGTTCAATTTGAAGATGGAACGAAAAAAACACTTGGTGTGATCATGCCAACTGAACAACCATTAACATTTGAAACCCATGTTCCTGAGCGTATGGAAATTATTTCCGGGGAATGTCGGGTATTGATTGCCGACAGTGAAGAAAGCGAGTTATTTCGTGCAGGACAATCATTTTATGTTCCTGGCAATAGCCAGTTTAAAATAGAAACAACTGATGTTGTGGATTATGTTTGTCATTTAGAAGGCTAAAGATGTTAGATTAACATCGTCACGACAGTATCAATTTAATCCTGTAAGCGTGCATTACAGGATTTTTGTTTTTTATTCGACATTCTTTAACAGAGGTGAAGTTCATGGCAAAGCCAGAATATTATTATGGTGTACATGCAGTGGAGTCACTTCTTGAATTAGAACCAGAACGTGTCCTGACCTTATTTGTATTAAAAGGGCGTGATGATCAACGCCTGCACAAAATACTGGATTTGGCAGCACCATTTGGTATCAGTATTCAAAAAGCCAGTCGTGATAGTCTGGAAAAATTGGCAGGTTTGCCTTTTCATCAAGGTGTTGTTGCTTCAGTCAGACCGCATCCGACATTAAATGAAAATGACCTTGAACAATTGGTGGACTCTACACCCAATGTCTTTTTATTGGCACTGGATCAGGTGACCGATCCCCATAATCTGGGTGCATGTATTCGCACCGCGGCGGCAATGGGGGTACATGCAGTGATTGTACCGCGTGATCGTTCTGCAAGTTTGACACCAACAGCTAGAAAAGTCGCGGCAGGCGGTGCAGAAAAAGTAAAATTCATTCAGGTCACCAATCTTGGCAAAACACTGGCAGCATTAAAAAACCAGCAGGTTAAGGTGGTTGGAACTTTGCTGGATGAACAGGCATTACCGATTCAACAAAGTGATTTGACAGGACCTCTCGTTATTGTAATGGGTGCCGAAGACACCGGAATTCGTCCGATCAATCAGGCGCAATGCGATGAAAAAGTGTATATCCCGATGGCAGGGGATTTACAGAGTTTGAATGTCAGCGTGGCAGCGGGCATGGCACTGTATGAAGCTTGTCGACAACGCCTTTGTTAAATATTCAGTTGAGTCTCCATGTCTTCTAAAATGCAGGGTTACCTGTTTGTATTGATTTCCATGTGCATCTGGGGTGGATTTACCATTTTTTCCAGATTGAGTGCAAAGTGGCATATTGCAGCCTGGGATCTTACCGCTTTACGATTTGCCCTTGCTTTTTGTATTTTGATGCCGATTTTAATTTATAAAAAAGACATGGCATTTTTATGGAAAAAAGAGTCTGTCATTTTAGCCTTGATCGGTGGTGTTGCCTATTGTGTCACCTCATATACTGCGTTCACTTATGCACCTGCGGCACATGCCGCAATTTTTTTAAATGGTTGTATTCCGCTATGTACTGCATTGGCCGCCTATTTTTTATTTCGGCAACCCTTTGATCGACACACTTGGCTCAGCCTGATCATTATGATGGTATCCATTGCGATCATGAGTTATCTCCTCTCACAACAAAGTGCACATCCGTTTGGTTTGGGTGATGGATTGTTCTTTTTAAGTGCGATTTGGTGGGGCGTTTTCACAGTTTTATTGCGACAGTCTAGTTTAACAGCATGGCAGGCGATGTGTAGTGTGGCAATCTGGTCGGCACTAATTTATATCCCGATTTATCTATTATTTCTGCCAAAGCATCTGGATCAGGCGGCATGGAGTCATATTGTCATTCAAAGTTTGTTTCATGGCGTACTCGTGGTGATTGTTGCGACCTTAACTTATGTTGAAGCAATTAAAAGGCTGGGTGCATTCAAAACTGGCAGTATTGTGACATTAGCACCTTTTATTGCAGCGATTATTGCTGTGCCCTTGTTGCATGAACCCTTAAGTCTGGCAATTGTCTGTGGATTGATTGGTATTGGAATCGGTGCATTACAGCCGTGGCGATGGTTCCTATACAATAAAAAAACATATTCATAAACTTTTTTATTCAATGACGGAAGAAGGCAGGATTGCTGAGTACATCTGCTGTTAAAACGTTTATATTCCTAAACAGCATTGGCTGAGGAACTCATTTACAATGGCATATTTATATTTGTCGCTTGCAATTCTTGCAGAAGTCATCGCGACGTCTTCACTCAAAGCTTCTAATGGTTTTACGGTACTGATTCCGTCCATTATTACTGTTGTGGGTTATACCATTGCATTTTTTCTATTATCAATTACCTTAAAAACCATTCCGGTTGGAATTGCTTATGCCATTTGGTCTGGTGCAGGTATTATCATCATTTCTATAGTTGGCTGGATTGTATTTAAACAGCATTTGGATCTGCCTGCTTTTATCGGATTGGGGTTGATGATCGCAGGCATTATTGTGATGAATGTCTTTTCTAAAAGTACACACATCTAATGGTTTCTAGCTTAACAAATATTTCTCTCAATAGCTTTGGTAGATGATGAGAAGCTAAAAATAATATGCCAGCGAAACAAATAATCGTTTGTTCCAGTCCGTATTGTTCCCACCTGCCGCTAGACCATCGCTGTCCCCAAGGAATGGATCATGTTTTCCAATCAGTAACTCGGAATTAATCGTCCATTTTTGATAATTAAAGGATAAGCCTGCAATAATCCTTTCTGAATCTTTAAAGGTATTTTGCTTTTTTTGATAAGCACTATAGTTGAGGTAAGGTCGAATGGTATTTAAAGCACCAAAAGTGTGTGGGAAGAGATAACTCACTTCAGCCGAATAAATTTGCCCTTCAGTTGCACTATTAAATGATGAATCAAATCCACCCAATGTCAGATGATCTGGATAGGTATCATCTGCATTATCGATGTCTTGAAATCCTGCCAGCAATTGTAGGTTCCATTGATTGTAATTGGTATTGCTAAACACCGAATATACCTGACGATCACCATTCTGATGTGTACGCTTATTTTCTATGGTTGAGTACCAAGCCGAAGCACCAATTTGACTTGAAAAATTTTCCTGATCAAATACGTGGTCAAAAGTATGTGCCGCCCGAATAACAAAACTATTTTTTTCTCGTGTATAGGTTCCATCTGTTACATAGTCATCGGCTTCGACAGGATTAATACTAAAACGACGGGCATCTTTACTGTGCCCTTGAAAATTGCCGCCATCTCGGGGGTAATAAGCGATCTGAATTTCATTTTTATCATTTTGGTAATCATATTTTATTCCTAGATTATGCACATCCTCCAGACCAGCGGCATTGCCAATTCCCAAATAATAATTATTGCCCCAGAATCGTCCCAGACCAAAAGGCACTGGATTCAAACCTGCAATGATTTTGTGCTGATCATTAATTTTATAGCCCAACCATGCATCAGTTAACCAGCTGGCATCGCCAATATGGCCATAGTATTCGTATGCGCGATAATCCAGACGGCCAATCCAGTGTGGAGAGCTATAGTCTAGCCATAACACAGCATCATTAAAGGATAATTTACTGGTCGTGGGTTCGGTATCAAAATTATAGATATATTTCGCCCTGATTGTTCCACTGACATTAAGTTGACCAGTTTCTGCATCGCCAAAACTTAGACCCGCATAACTCGGTACTGTGATCAGGGCAGCTGTACCCAAAATAAATAGTTTATAAAGACGTTTTAAAGACATTTTTCTCTGTGCTATGTCAACCTAGTTCAGCCATCAATATATAGATGTCATATTCAAGTCATAAAATATAAAAACAATATAATTTTATAATGAATAGATCATTGAATTTAAAGATAATTATATGTAATTTTATTAACGTGTTGATTTATAATAAATTAATCTGAAATTTTATGAGGGTGTATCGTAACAATGGCAAAATGATAAGAGGCAGAATATCTTTAATGGCTTGTGTATATCTAACTGTAATTACAGGTAATATTTTTATTCTCAAAAATAATATAACGAATTTGCATAAGGGCATGAATATAACTTATTTCGAGGCAGCAATACTGTTCCGTAAAATCTATTAATAAATCAGATAGATCTTGGATCATACAATGAGTTTAAAAACAAAACCTATTATTATTAGTGTGGTCGTATTAGTTGCGGTCGTTGCTTTTATCTGGGTGCAATTTAAAGATAATTTTGGACAATCAGATCAGCCTGTGGTGATTGCCTATCAAACTGGGGTAGACCCAAGTAAAGTTGCACAGGCAGATGGCGACTATGAAAAAAACAGCCATCGTAAAATTGAATGGAAAAAATTTGATGCTGGTCCGGATGTAGTCAATGCACTGGCATCTGGTGATGTGGTGATTGGTAACTTGGGTTCAAGTCCATTGGCTGCTGCGGCTAGTCGTAATTTGCCGATAGAAGTTTTTTTGATTACCTCAAAACTTGGTGCATCTGAATCACTGATTGTACGTAAAGATAAGGGTATCAATACACCAGAAGATTTGATCGGGAAAACCATTGCCGTACCGTTTGTTTCAACTACACATTACAGTTTGTTATCTGCGCTCAAGCATTGGAATATTCCTGAAAGTCAGGTAAAAATTATTAATTTAAGACCACCAGAAATCATTGCAGCGTGGGAACGTGGTGATATTGATGGCGCATATGTTTGGGAACCTGCATTAAGTAAACTGAAAAATGGTGGCACAATTTTAACTGATTCCAAGCAAGTTGGAGAATGGGGGAATCCTACTTATGACCTTTGGGTGGTACGTCAGGATTTTGCAAAAAATAATCCGGATTTTGTCAAGGCATTCAGCCAAACCACATTACAACAAATTGAAGAATATAATCGTAATCCAGATGGATATCTGAAAGATCAGGACAAACTCACAAAAATATCTCAATTAACTGGTTCAAATGCAGAAGATATTCCGCTGTTGTTAAGTGGTAATACATATTTGGACGAGGCGCAGCAAAAACAGACACTACAGCATGAGTTTGCGAAAAATATTCATGACACCGCAACATTTCTAAAATCACAAGGCAAGGTCGATCAGGTAAAAGCAGATTATCAGGAAAACGTGACAACTGCATATTTACCCTAAGAGGAGATTCTAATGAGTATTTTAACCGCACAAAATATTTCTCTGTCTTTTGCAGCAGATAAACCGCCTGTTTTAGAGGATATTAATCTGACACTAAAAGAAGCTTCATTAACGGTGATTTTAGGTGAGTCTGGATGTGGAAAAACCACCTTGCTCAATATTCTGGCTGGATTCCAGCAACCAGATGCCGGTGTAGTGAAGGTGGATGATCAGGTTGTGCAAGGTCCAAGTGCCTCAAGAGCAGTTGTTTTTCAGGATCATGCATTGTTACCCTGGTTAAATGTTGAGCAAAATATTGGTTTTGCCTTGCAATTGAAAAGGTTGAAAGAAAAAGAGATTAAACCTGTTGTCGATAAAATTTTGCAGACAGTGAGTCTTAGCCATGTGGCAAAAGCCAATATATGGGAGCTGTCCGGTGGGATGAAGCAGCGGGTGGGTATTGCCCGCGCATTGGTGAGTCATGCACCCTTTATTTTGCTTGATGAACCATTTGCTGCTCTGGATGCTTTTACGCGTGAAAATATGCAGCAATTGGTATTGGATTTATGGATTGAGCAACAAAAAAGCTTCTTTCTCATCACTCATGATATTGAAGAAGGTTTATTGCTGAGCAATCAATTGATATTGATGACAGCACGACCAGGAAAAATTGTTCAGACATTAAACCTTGATTTTGCCAATCGCTATAAAGATGGTGAACCGATTCGATCGATTAAGTCTGATCCACAATTTATTCAGTTGCGAGAAGAATTATTTGAACAATTAAGAGAGCAACAGGCTGAGCAGCAGTTATTTGCATCATCATCAGAGGCATTTGCATAATGAGTCTAAAAAAACAACCTGCATGGGCTGCGAATACCACAAGTACAGAATCTGCCCTAGGTTCAGAAAGCTCGACAGCATTTTCTGTATCTAAACAGGTTTTTATAAAATATAGGAATATTCTGGTCAGTATTGCCAGTGTAGCTACGGTACTGTTGATTTGGTCGATTATTTCTGCCTTGCATATTGTCCCGGAACTTTTCTTACCCAGTCCTCTTGCTGTATGGCATAAGTTCATTGAAATCAGTCAGCAGGGCTTCATGAAAGTCACCTTGTGGCAGCACCTTGCTGCCAGTATTTCTAGAGTATTGGTTGCTTTAATTATCGCTACACTGATTGGCGTGCCGATTGGATTGTGGATGGGATTGAATAAGTGGGTGCGTGCAGTGCTAGATCCATTGGTAGAGTTATTGCGACCTATTCCTCCATTGGCTTATTTACCTTTGTTGGTGATTTGGTTTGGTATTGGTGAGACAACAAAAATTTTACTGATCTTTTTTTCAATTCTGGCACCTATCATTATCAGTAGTACCCATGGTGTATTAAGCCATCAAATTAATCGGGAGCGTGCCGCTTTGTCTCTAGGTGCAACCCGATCTCAGGTCTTTTGGCATGTTATTTTACCCACTGCATTACCCAGCATTATGACAGGTATTCGTATTGGCCTAGGTGTGGGCTGGTCGACACTGGTGGCGGCAGAACTGGTTGCTGCTGATCGAGGTGTTGGTTTTATGGTGCAATCTGCTGCCCAGTTTTTAATTACTGATGCTGTCGTTCTGGGGATTATTATTATTGCACTTGTCGCTGTGGCATTTGAAATTTTCCTGCGTTGGTTACAACAGCAATTCTCCCCGTGGTATGGTCAGCAAGTATAAGGTGTGTGAAGAATAAAATGAGTTCAATTGGATATTTAAATATTGAAAAAATTAAGCCTGCCATCGGTGCGATTATTCACGGTATTGATCTAAATGATATAGATCAATATACCTTGGAACACATTAAGCAGGCTTTGCTAGATCATCAGGTTATTTTTTTTAGACAGCAAAAATTGTCCTCTGCCTCGCAAGCGACACTTGCCCGGAGTTTTGGGCAATTACACGTACATCCTGTCTATCCTTCTGTCGAGAATACACCCGAAATTATGGTATTGGATAGTTTACAACAGGATTTACGTGATAATGAGTTATGGCATACCGATGTCACCTTTAGCGAAACGCCTCCACTTGGCTGTGTACTACAGGCCATCAAGATTCCAGAATTCGGTGGCGATACCTTGTGGTCCAGCAGTACGGCTGCATTTGAGCAGCTAGAATTCGATTTACAACAACAATTATTCCACCTCACAGCAACACATGATATTCGTAAATCTTTCCCACTTGAACGATTTGCAAAGACAGCGGAGCAGCGCAAAAAACTTGAGCAGGTTTTTGAAAAAAATCCACACATTACCCATCCAGTAGTCGTCAATCATCCTGAAACCAAAAAACCAATTCTTTTTGTTAATGAAGGGTTTACCACTCAAATTAATGAACTTGATGCAGAGAACAGTGAGGCATTATTGCGCTTTCTTTTTCAGCATGCAACACAAGAGGAGATTTCTCTGCGCTGGAAATGGCAAGTTGGTGATGTAGCGATTTGGGATAATCGTTGTACCCAGCATAAGGCTTTATTTGATTATGGAGATGCACATCGTATTATGCATCGGGCAACAATCGTAGGCCAACGACCAACGCGTGACAAACTATATTTGGATACGGTGTAAGCGGTGGTTATGACAAGCTTTGCTGTAAATATTGTTGATGTAATTTTTCAAGTTGCTGATATAAATGCTCAAGGTGTCCATCATTGATGACAATGTCATCAGCGCGTTTTTGTTTGTCGGCACGGGACATCTGTGCGGCAATAATCTGTTTGATTTGTTCGATAGATTGTCCATCACGTTGGCTAGCACGCTGGATTTGGATGTCTTCCGAGGCATCTATCAGTAGGGTGCGCGCAGTTAGTTTGTGTTGATTGGTTTCAAAGAGCAGCGGTGAAACCAGAATGGCATACGGGCTATCGGCTTGTTGGAGTTGTTCAATGATTGATGCACGGATTGCAGGGTGGGTGATCTGCTCTAACGCTTTACGTGCTTGCGGTTGCTGAAAAATATGTTCACGCAAGGCGCGACGATCCAGCTCGCCATTGTCGAGTAAAACCCAGTCACCAAAAGCATGCTGTATTTGTTGCAGTGCTGGTTGACCAGGCTGTACGATTTCACGTGCGACAATATCAGCATCTACAATTCCAATGCCTTGTTGTTCAAACCAGTGACTTGCTGCGGACTTGCCGCTACCAATACCGCCGGTTAGACCCAGTACTAAACCCATTTAACCACCCAGATAAGCCGTCATGATTTGATCTCCCCATAAAAAAGCAATCCAACCGGCAATTGCAAGATAGGGACCAAATGCAAAAGGCCGATTTTCTTTGGTCACTTTTAATAAGATGATGCCAATGATTGCGCCTACAAGTGAGGATAATAATATAATCAAAGGCAATTGCAATGGTCCCATCCATGCACCTAATGCGGCAAGTAATTTAAAATCTCCATAGCCCATGCCTTCTTTGCCAGTAATCAGCTTAAAAATAATATACACCACCCAGAGTGATAAAAAACCGATTAAACAGCCCCAAATGGCTTGAGTGGGTGAGATAAAAATAGCATAGCTGTTGATGGCAAGACCCAAGCCAATCAAAGGAAAGGTTAATCGATCCGGGAGTAATTGGGTGTCAAAATCTATCCCTGTTAATGCAATGAGTACCCAGGTAAAAATCAATCCAAATACAGTTTCTATGCTGGCACCAAAATGATGGGCGATGACCAGTGAGCAAAGCATTGTCCCCAGTTCAACCAATGGATAGCGAATAGAGATGGGCTGTGTACAATTACTACATTTACCCTTTAATAACAACCAACTGATCAGAGGAATATTTTCATACCACCGGATTTTATGCTGGCAATTCGGACAACTCGATGCTGGTGTACTTAAGGTGAATTTTTCGATTGGTGTGATAGGCTGATCAGGATGCAAAAATGCCTGACACTCCTGTTGCCATTCGTTTTCCATGATTTTAGGGAGACGATAAATTAACACATTCAGGAAACTGCCAACGCATAAAGCTAAGAATGCAACGCTAAGATAAAATACAGTGGCATTCTCTTGTAAAAGTTGTAAAAATTGCATTAGACCACAGAACCCATCTGGAAAATTGGTAAATACATGGCAATCACTAAACCACCGACCAAGACACCTAAAACAGCCATGATCAGGGGTTCCATCATACTGGTTAGGCCATCAACTGCATTGTCCACTTCATTTTCGAAATGGGTGGCAACTTTATCCAGCATACTGTCTAGTGCCCCAGATTCCTCGCCGATCGCCACCATCTGAATTGCCATACTTGGGAATCTTTGAGTTTGGCGCATAGCAAATTGAAGTTGTTGTCCTGTTGCTACATCATCACGAATACGCATTACGGCTTTTTCGTAAACAACATTATTGGTTGCCCCAGCGGTTGATTCGAGCGCATCAATGAGTGGAACACCGGCAGCAAATGTAGTGGCAAGGGTACGGCTATAACGGGCAATAATCGATTTATAAACCAGATCACCAAAAATTGGTAATTTTAAAGCGGTTTGATCGAGAAAATCCTGAAACTTTTTACTGCGTCGTTTCGCTTCCAGAAAACCAAATACCAGTGCGCCGATACCAATAATAAGAAGGAACCAGTAGCTTTGCATCCATTTTGACATATTGACTACCATTTGGGTAAAGGCAGGTAAATCTGCACCAAATGAGCTAAATAAGTCCTGAAAGACGGGTACGACTTTAACCATCAAAATAATCGTGACGATGATGGCAACTACCACTACAGTTGCTGGATATTTCATAGCTTTTTTGATTTTTTGCTTGAGAAGTTCGCTTTTTTCCTTATAAATGGCCACACGATCCAGCATGGTTTCCAGCGCACCAGATTGTTCACCGGATTCAACCAATGAGCAGAATAATTCATCAAAATATTGTGGGTATTTACGCAAAGCTCCAGCAAAGGTATTACCCCCTTCAACTTCGGTTTTGATCCCGAGTACCACATCACGCATCGATGGATTATCCAGACCTTCTGCAACGATTTCAAAGGATTGTACCAATGGCACACCCGCTTTCATCATGGTTGCAAGCTGACGGGTAAAAATCGTGATATCTAATGTGGTCACTTTTTTCTTGAATAATTTATTCAAGAATTCAATTTCACGTTTTTGTGTGATTTTTCTAACCGTAATACCTTGTTTTCTAAGTGTGACTTTCGCCAATGCCATATTCTTGGCGGGAAGGTCCCCCTTAATTTTAAGCCCCTTACGATCTACCCCTTCATATGAAAACGTCGGCATCAATTTTGCTTTTTTAACTGCCATTTGCCTTTTCCTTAACTGTCATTATTCACTGGTGACACGGTTGACTTCTTGCAACGTGGTAATGCCTTGCATGACTTTGATCAAACCAGAACGCCTTAAATTATTATACCCCAAGCGATGTGATGCCTCTGCAATCTCAATGGCATTTCCATCTTCCATAATAATTTTTGAAATCTCTGGGGTGACTTTCATGACTTCATAAATACCCACACGCCCTTTATAGCCATCCCGACATTCCGGACAGCCCACTGCTTCAAAAATTTTAAAGTCAGGATGTTGTAAATCCTGTTCATTAAATCCCATTTCCAGAAGGCTGGGTTTGGGAATTTCAATGACACGTTTACAGTGTGAGCATAATCGACGTGCCAGACGCTGTGCAATCACCAGATTGACCGAGGTTGCAATATTAAAGGAAGGAACCCCCATATTGCGTAAACGGGTTAATGTTTCCGGTGCGCTATTGGTATGTAGTGTAGATAACACCATATGACCTGTTTGTGCTGCTTTAATGGCAATTTCTGCTGTTTCTAGGTCACGAATCTCCCCGACCATGATGATATCGGGATCCTGACGCAGGAAAGATTTTAAGGCAGCGGCAAATGTTAAACCGACTTTGGTGTTGACATTGACCTGATTAATCCCTTCCAGGTTAATTTCCACTGGGTCTTCTGCGGTAGATATATTGGTGTCTTCGGTATTGAGAATATTTAAACCAGTATAAAGTGATACTGTTTTACCGGAACCGGTTGGACCAGTGATCAATAACATGCCTTGTGGCTTTTCCAGTGCTTCCATGAACAGGGCTTTTTGTTCTGGATCATAACCGAGCGCATCAATACCCAACATGGCACTTGATGGGTCTAGAATACGCAACACAATTTTTTCGCCGAATAATGTTGGCAAGGAGTTAACACGAAAATCGATGGCTTTGGTTTTTGACAGTTTGAGTTTAATCCGTCCATCTTGTGGCATGCGTTTTTCGGAAATATCCATTTGCGACATGACTTTTAGTCGTGAAGCAAGACGTGTGGCAAGCTGTAACGGCGGTCTGACAATTTCACGTAATACGCCATCGACACGATATCTAACCCGATACATTTTTTCATAAGGTTCAAAATGTAAGTCCGATGCGCCCATACGAATGGCATCGACCAGTAGTTTATTGATATATTTTACAATCGGTGCTTCATCTTCGGCGGATTTCTCGTCTTCGGTTTCGGTATTGTCATGACCATCAGCTACTTCTAAATCAAAGTCTTCGTCACCAAAATTAAAATTATCCTGTTCCTGATAATGCGTGGAAATAAACTTGGCGAGTTTATTCTGTTCCACAATCACATTTTGTAAATTGAGTTTACTGTTAAAACGAATGGTTTCCAGCCCATCGAGGCGTGTAGGATCACTCACTGCAACAAATAAATTGTTGCCTCTTTTCATTAATGGAATAATCTGGTGTTGTACCACCAGTTTTTCTTCCACCAGATCTTTAGGAAGTTGCGCAGGATCGTAGCTGTCCAGATCGAAAATCGGTTCGGCGAATTCTTCTGAAATGGTCAGGGCAATGGTCAAGGCAGGAATGTTGTAGTCTTCAACCAATACTGCAGCCAAAGGTTGTTTATTCCTTTTGGCTTGCTCTTGCGCTTTTAGCATCGATTCAGTGCTGATCACCCCATCAGCAACTAGGCGTCGAATATAGCCCGTAAAATTTGCATGACTTTGCGCTAGCATAATATTAACGGCTCATTTAATCAGTGTTTTTGTTGATGAAAATCGTGTTTAAAACAATATAACACAAATTAATAACGATCAAACAAAAAACGCAATTAACGCCGTCCTGACGAAAAACATTCATGGCATATTTTGGTGAAATAAACATTTCAGTGTAAAATTGCCAAAATTGTTATTGAGCAGTGATGAATGGAAAAAACTTCCCCGAAAAAATGGGTCATTGGGAATTGGAAATTAAATCCTTATTTTCAGGATGCACAGGCTTTATTTCAAAGCATTACTCAACATATTGAAGGTCAATCTTTGGACTGTCAGGTTGCAATTGCACCTCCGACTGCTTATTTGGCATTTTTTTCGGCACAAAATTTGCCGTTGCCTATCGTCGCGCAGGATATTTCCATCGTCAATGGTACCGGTGCCTATACCGGAGAGATCAGTGCAGATTTACTGAAACATGCCAATGTGAATTATACGCTGATCGGTCATTCCGAGCGTCGGGAATTGTTTGGCGATCATGTGGAACGTTTGCAGCAAAAAATTAAAAATGCCATTGGGTCAGGATTGCACATTATTTATTGTGTGGGTGAAAGTCTGGAACAACGTGAAGCTGGTCATGCCAAGGATATTGTGATTCAGCAACTACAAGAATTAAAAGCTGTTTTATCCGAAGATGATTGGCAAAATGTGATTATTGCCTATGAACCGATCTGGGCAATTGGTACGGGTAAAACTGCTTTACCTCAGGATGCACAGGATATGCATGCGACTATCCGTAGTTATTTGCAAGATCATACCACGTGGGCAAATCGTATCTCTTTACTCTATGGTGGTAGTGTTAAACCTGAAAATGCGGTAGAGTTAGCAGCCTGCACAGATATTGATGGTGCACTGGTTGGCGGGGCATCACTGGATGCTTCAAGTTTTATTTCAATTATTCAAGCTTTTGCGCAAAAATAAGGTGATTTGATGTATACCTTTGTACTTGTCGTGCATATTTTACTTGCGATTTTAATGATTGCCCTGATTCTGGTTCAGCATGGCAAAGGTGCAGATGCGGGTGCATCATTTGGTGGTGGCGGTGCAGCAACTGTATTTGGTGCTTCCGGGTCTGCTAATTTTATGACACGCCTCACAGCAGTTTTAACCGCCTTATTTTTTGTGACCAGTTTAACCTTGGCTGTTTTTGCAAAAAAACAAAACCAGGCCATGTATACCTTGCCGGGCGCGGAACAAACCCAGCAAGTCCCGGTGTCGAATGAATCTTCACCAACTGTGCCGGTTAAATCAGAATAATTTTAAAATATGGCTTTTCTTTTAAAATAGAAAAGACTAGAATGCAGCCCTAATTGCGGTGGTGGTGGAATTGGTAGACACGCTACCTTGAGGTGGTAGTGCTTTCGGGCGTGGGGGTTCAAGTCCCCCCTTCCGCACCAATATTGTAAGATCTACAGTATTGGAAACAGACATAAAGGTTTAAGCGTTTGACGTTTAAGCCTTTTTTGTTGTCTGTTATAAAATCATTGAATTGATGATCGCGAATGCTTTAATTTATTCTAGCTTTTATATCGTAAGATATCTTTTGGAAATAAGATGTGATAGGGCATAGCGCTCGCTGATCATCAAAATAATGCTTTATCAATTTTTCTGTGTATTGCAGAGCTTTTGTACAAATAGCTAAAAATAAAAAAACATTGCCTTGCAATATGACAATCTTGTGTTAGACTGCGCATCTCGATAAAACGAGACAGTCAATTTCGATGCGGGATGGAGCAGTCTGGTAGCTCGTCGGGCTCATAACCCGAAGGTCGTTGGTTCAAATCCAGCTCCCGCTACCAATTTAATGTAACGTGTTTAATGAAATTTTAATGCACTAACATTGATCATCTAAATTGACTTTTGTAAGAAAAGCACTATAATATGTGCACATTGATGCGGGATGGAGCAGTCTGGTAGCTCGTCGGGCTCATAACCCGAAGGTCGTTGGTTCAAATCCAGCTCCCGCTACCAAGTTTCTAATTAAAGAGGCTCACAATGAATGGTGGGCCTTTTTGCACAGTGGAATTTAAAAACTGTGCAGGTAAAAAGGGGGCGAATGCGCCCTTTTTTGTTGGCTATCGTGAGTTAAGACATGAGCCATGTATGGTACACGGTTAAAACGTCATGCTTCACTATAGCGAATTATTCAAGGTAAGTTTGCAGGTTTTCATCAACCTTTAACAAATTTTGAGTCCAATAGATTTAGCAGTGACGAGAGTACATGAAATTATCGAGTAAAACTCAAGCGTTATATGAACTGATTGCACCAGCTGTGGCAGCGTGTGATGTCGAGTTGTGGGGTATTGAGTTTATTCCGCAAGGCAAGCGTTCTTTATTACGTATTTATATTGATAAAGCAGATGCAGTAGAAGAATTAACGACTGAGGTTCAAGACGAAGAACAGGGTCGAGGTATTGGTGTGCAGGATTGTGTTGCCGTAACGCATCAGGTGAGTGGTATCTTGGATGTACATGATCCAATTTCTGGTGAATATTCACTTGAAGTATCGTCTCCGGGTTGGGATCGTCCTTTCTTTAAGCTAGAACAAATGCAGCATTATCTTGGACAGCAAGTAGCCTTGCGTTTGATTTCTGCTGTAGATAATCGCCGTAAATTTCAAGCCAAGTTGCTTGCGGTAGATATCGAAAAAGATATGATTCAAGTTGAGGTCGAGAATCAGCAAGTTCTCGAAATAGATAGCCATAATATTGATAAGGCAAATTTGATTTATCAGGATTGATTTTTAGTACATTTTAGATAAATTTTGAAATAGGTGACTTATGAGCCGTGAAATTCTTACCGTTGTGGAAACGGTCAGTAATGAAAAAGGTGTTAGTCGTGAGGCGATCTTTCAGGCCTTAGAGCAAGCACTGGTTGCTGCAACAAAGAAAAAGTTTTATGAAAATACGCCATCTTCTGAAGCACAACTGCGTGTTGAAATTGATCGTAAAACTGGTGATTATCGTACCTTCCGTCAATGGGAAGTGGTTGCAGATGAAGACCATGAAATGCCAGCTTGTCAGGATGCAATTTCTGATGTAGATCCGGCAAAATGGTCGATTGGTGATATTCGTGAACTCGAAGTAGAGTCTATTGAATTTGGACGTATTGCCGCACAAATTGCCAAACAAGTGATTGTACAAAAGATTCGTGAAGCTGAACGTGCACTGGTTGCAGATGCATATGAATCCAAAGTTGGTGAACTGGTTTACGGCGAAGTAAAAAAACAGACCAAAGACGGTTTTATTATCGATTTGGGTGATGGTGCAGAAGCTTATCTGGCACGTGAAGAAGCAATTCCCAAAGAAATTTTGCGTCCGAAACAACGTATTAATGCGATTTTATTTAATGTGAATCGTGAAGGTCGTGGCGCACAATTATTGTTGTCGCGTGCTAAACCGGAAATGTTGATGGCACTCATGAAGAAAGAAGTGCCAGAGATTGCCGAAGAAATTATTGAAATCAAGGCAGCAGCACGTCAACCCGGTGTACGCGCCAAAATCGCGGTCAAAACCAATGACCATCGTATTGATCCGGTGGGTGCATGTATTGGGATGCGTGGTACACGTATTCAGGCCGTTCAGCAAGAATTAAATGGTGAACGTATTGATGTCGTGGTCTGGTCTGATGATCCAGCGCAGTATATTGCCAGTGCATTAGAGCCGGCAGATGTTTCAGGTATTGTGATTGATGAAGATGCGCATAGTGCTGATATCATTTTTGCAACCAATGAACAACTGGCTCGTGCAATTGGTTCGCAAGGTCAAAACGTACGTCTGGCATCAGAATTGACGGGTTATAAACTCGATATGATGCTAGAAGACGAATATCGTGCTCGTCAGGAAAGTGAATCGCAACAGTATGTTGATATGTTTGTGCAACGTCTGGATATTGATCAAGAACTGGCGATGGCACTGGTAGAAATGGGCTTCACCTCACTAGAGGAAGTTGCTTATGTACCGGTTGAAACTTTTGATGAAATCGGTCTGGATGAAGAAACTGTTGCCGTTTTGCAGGAACGTGCCAAGGAAGCTGCTTTGGCTGATGTCTTAAGTCAGCAGGAAAGTCTGCAACAAGCAACAGAAGAATTATTGGGTATGGAAGGTATGACACCTGAAATTGCTCAAGCATTAGCGCAGCGTGGCATTGCAACATTAGATGATTTAGCCGATCAAGCCATTGATGATATCAACGATATCGAAGGTTTGAGTGATGAAAAAGCCGGTCAACTCATCATGAAAGCACGTGAATCATGGTTTAACTAAGGAGGAGGTCATACATGACGGACAAAACGATACAAGAGTTAGCGAAAAGCGTAAACCGTCCAGTCGAAAAGCTCCTCGAGCAGGTTCGTGATGCTGGATTGCCACAACGCAAAGCGAGTGATGTGATTAGTACTGCCGAACAAGAAAAGCTGTTTGCTTCGATTCAAAGTTCAGCAGGGAATAAACTTGGTGCAGGAATTACTTTGAAACGTAAAACAACAAGTACTGCTAAGGTTGCAGATTCATCTGGACGTACCAAAAATATCAATGTTGAAGTACGTAAAAAGCAAATTTTTGCCAAACCGGATCCTGCCAAACTAGCAGCCGAAGCAAAAGCCAAAGCTGAAGCAGAGGCGAAAGCCAAGGCAGAAGCGGAAGCCAGAGCAAAAGCAGGCACAAAAGCCAAAACAGATAGCCAGCCAAAAGCGACTGATGGTGCCAGTAAAGCATCAGCAGCACTTGAAGCAATGCGTGCATCGCAGAAAAAAGATACCGCAAGAACAGCACCTAAACCTGAAGTTGTGGTGAAAAAACGCGGTGCGACCATTACCAAGGCGCCTGTTGCAAAAGTGACTGAAACCGCAGAGCAGAAAAAAGCTCGTGAAGCACAAGCTGCACAATTGAAGGCGACAGAAGAAGCTGCACGTCGTAAAGCTGCGGAAGAAGCACAACAACGTACGCTTGAACAGATGCGTAAAATGGCATCAAAATATTCAAGTGATGATAGCACTGCAACCATTCGTGTCGTAGATGATGCACCTTTGGCTGCCGGTCTGGTAGGTCAGGCTTACGAAGATTCATTTGAAAAAGAAGACCGTGAAATTAAACGTGGTGGTGCAAATGCCCGACCACAGAAAAAAGGCGGTCGTCGTGGTCAGGAAGAGCAAAACTTCAACCAGAATTCACATAAACGTGGTTTAAAAACCAGTCAAGGCAATAAACACGGCTTTGAAAAACCGGTTAAAAAACAAGTTTATGATGTGGAAATTGGTTCAAGTATCGTGGTTGCCGATCTTGCCCAGAAAATGGCAATTAAAGTACGCGAAGTTATTAAAACACTCATGAAAATGGGTGAGCTAGTAACACAGAATCAGGCAATCGACCAAGATACTGCTGCACTGGTTGTAGAAGAAATGGGACATAATCCTGTTCTGGTTTCTGATACTCAGGCCGAAGATAACCTGTTTGAAGCCGCAGAAGAAGCACGTGGTGAGCAAACTACTCGTCCACCAGTTGTGACCATCATGGGCCATGTTGACCATGGTAAAACGTCCTTGCTTGACCGTATCCGCCGTTCAAAAGTGGCTGCGGGTGAAGCCGGGGGGATTACTCAGCATATTGGTGCGTATCACGTTAAAACTGACAAGGGTATTATTACTTTCCTTGATACTCCGGGACATGCGGCATTTACTGCAATGCGTTCGCGTGGTGCCAAGGCGACTGATATTGTGGTACTGGTTGTTGCAGCAGATGACGGTGTAATGCCACAAACTGCCGAAGCAATTGATCATGCACGTGCTGCGGGCACACCGATTATTGTGGCCATCAACAAGATGGACAAAGAATCTGCTGATCCAGATCGTGTACTGAATGAATTGACTGCCAAACAAATCGTTCCAGAACAATGGGGCGGTGATGTGCCAGTCGCACAAGTGTCAGCACATACCGGTGCAGGTATTGATGAATTACTGGATTTGATCCTGATTCAATCAGAATTGATGGAGCTTAAAGCTTCTGCCGAAGGTGCAGCGCAAGGTGTTGTGATTGAGGCCCGTGTCGACAAAGGTCGTGGTGCAGTGACGTCTATTCTGGTACAAAACGGTACCTTGAATATTGGTGATCTGGTACTTGCAGGTTCATCTTATGGCCGTGTACGTGCCATGTCCGATGAAAATGGTCAGCCAATTAAATCTGCCGGACCTTCCATTCCTGTGGAAATTCTGGGTCTACCCGATGCACCAATGGCGGGTGATGAAGTACTTGTGGTCAATGACGAGAAAAAAGCACGTGAAGTCGCGGATGCGCGTTCGGATCGTGAACGTCAAAAACGTATTGATCGTCAAAGTGCAATGCGTCTTGAAAACATCATGGCATCCATGGGTAAAAAAGATGTACCAACTGTCAATGTGGTATTGAAAACCGATGTACGTGGTACCTTGGAAGCCCTGAATGTTGCATTGTCAGAACTTTCAACTGATGAAGTTAAAGTACGTATCATCAGTTCCGGTGTCGGTGCAATTACTGAATCTGACGTGACTTTAGCGGAATCTTCCGAAGCAGTATTGCTTGGCTTTAATGTGCGTGCTGATGCAACTGCACGTCAAAAAGCCGATCAGGATGGCGTAGATATTCGTTATTACAGCATCATTTATGAATTGATTGATGATGTGAAAGATGCAATGAGCGGTAAGCTGGCACCTGAACATCGTGAAACAATTCTGGGTGTGGCGCAAGTACGTGAAGTGTTCCGTTCAAGTAAGTTCGGTGCAGCGGCTGGTTGTATGGTGATGGAAGGTGTTATTCATCGTAACAAGCCAATTCGTGTATTACGTGATGACGTGGTTGTATTCCAGGGCGAACTTGAATCCTTACGTCGTTATAAAGATGTAGTCGACGAAGTCCGTGCAGGTATCGAATGTGGTTTGGCTGTAAAAGGCTATAATGACATTCAACCTTTAGACAAGATTGAAGTGTACGACGTTCAGCAAGTGAAACGGAGTCTTTAATGGCAAGTCAACGCTTAAAACGTATGGCGGATTCGGTTCAGAGAGAACTATCTGAATTGATTCGTCTAGAACTCAAAGATCCTCGTCTGGGTGGTTTAGTTACGATTTCAGGCGTGAAAGTGAGTCCAGACTTGGGTTATGCGGAAGTTTATGTCACTGTGATGGGACGTGAACTTGATGATGATCAGACTGAACAGGCACATAAGGAAACCTTGGATGTTTTAAACAAGGCATCCGGCTTCCTGCGTCAGGAATTGAGTCGTCGTATTAAAACACGTATCACCCCACGTTTGCGTTTTCATTATGACAAGACCAATGCATATGGTAACTATATGTTTGGTTTGATTGCTGAGGCAGTAAAAGATTTACCGGCCAATGAAGCAAAAGATCAAGATGAATAATCATGTTTCATGATGACATGAGCCAGATCAAATGATCTGGCTTTTTTGTATGCGCTTTTATAGCAGTTTTTATATTAAATCACATCAATCTGCATGATCTCATCGGGATCGTACTGATATTTTTGACCATCAAATGGGAGGGTAAATTTAAATTGCTGTGTTCCTTTTTGTTGTTTGCAGCCTGTGGATTGATGTGCTTCGTTATGTGTATATGTCTGTTTGAAAATTAAATCCTGTAAGCCATGTTGCTCTCGAGTTCCGAGTACAATGACGCTGTGAATATTGGCACCCCATTTTGCTTGTGTCGTTGGACATTCACCTCGGCTATAGTAGTGGGATTTGGTTGGTAGATCATTCAGTACGAAACGTAATTTTGCATTGGGTTGAAGTTCAATCAGTTCCAGATATTCATCCCCTGAATTGGTTTGCGGTTTATAGTTTGACCATTGATGCCTTAGACCGATCACATGCTTATTGGTCAACGTAGAAAAATGTACCAGATCAAAAAAGATACCTTCAAAATCTTGATAGGATGAGTATAACGTATCCTGTTTTTGTAGCATGGTCAGTTGTTTGGGAGCGGTATAATCAAATAGATAAATTCTTAATAAATAAGGTGAATCAGGCTGATTTTGTTCAATCGGTAATGCCACAGCAAATAAGGCTTTGTGCCCATCAATAATCAGACAATCTTTTTCTTTTTGTTTAAATGCATAAGAGGATTTGAGTTGTGTGAGAATTTTCTGCGCAACTGCATCAGAACAATTTTGATAAGGTGTTTGAATTTGCATCGGTTGCGCTGCGTTTGCATAGACCACAGCACAGCAGATCCACATAAAAACCAGAATAAATTTTTGCATATTTTTGATTGAGCTATTTTTCTATAGACTGTAAATAACTACAAACCATGCTGTCAATCAAAATATATGCAGTGGAAATAGGATGCCAGTATTTATTGTATGGTTGGCAATTAAATTTAAACTCGCTTTATTTTTTTTCATCCTCTGGTGTAAGCTCTGAATATTTTTGATTACGGGTATTCATAAAAATAGGGCGTTTCACTTGTTGCCACGGGAGTGGACGATTTAATGCTTCCGGAACATCACCACTACGGGAACGTAAATTGAGATGAATCGCTGCTTGTGCTAGCAAATTGGCAGAAACAGGGGCAGTAATAAAAGCGAGTAGAGTAATTAATAATTCAGGAAAACCAAAGCGTAGCTCAAATGCCGAATAACTAATGGACGCAATTAAAAAACTACCTAAGCCCAAGGTGCTGGCCTTTGTCGGTGCATGCAGACGCATAAACAGATCGGGCAAACGGATCATGCCAATACCGCCGACAATAATGAAAAAAGAACCGATAATCAGGAAGAAAGAAACCAGAATTTCCATAAATAACTGCATGACTATTCTCCTTAATCGATCACATGACCTGTGGTGAAATAACGTGCCAGAGCAGCAGTCGAGACAAAACCAAGCATGGCGACCAGTAAAGCACCTTCAAACATGTCAGTGGTTGCCCAGTAAATACCCAGCACAATAATAAGACAGGTGGCATTTAGAAATAAGGTATCTAGTGCCAATAATCGATCAATCACCGATGGCCCAATAATTAAGCGGAATAAACAGCAAAACACAGAAATCGAAATTGCCAGAATACTAAACGCAAGCACATAGGGTAGAATCATCATGATGCATTCTCCTGATTTTGCTGATCTTGTGCATGAAAAATCCGAATAAGCGGTTGTTCATAGCGTTGTTTGATGTCATCAATATCCGCCTGCTCATTGTCGGTACTTAAACTATGGACTAGGATATCACCGCGTTGTTGGTCTATACCGGCGGAAATTGTACCGGGTGTAGTAGAGATAATCATTGCCAGTAAACTATTGACTTGGTCATGATTGGTATCCAAGGGCACCCGAAACCATTTCGGATGTAATTTGTCTGAAGAGCCAAGGACCAGCTTTGCTACCCGAATATTACTGATGATTACATCCCAGAACACCACAAAAAATAATTTTAGTGCCTCAAGCCAGTTGATATCAGGCGTGCGTACCACAAAACCTTGCATCATTTTGGGAATAGACCAACCCAGTACAACTGCTAGCACAAAATTACCTGCGGAAAAACTGTGTTGCAGCATTAGCCATGATACAGCCAGAATAAAAGACACCAACGGATGGGGAAATATCCGGAAAATAAAATGATTTGTAGAGAATAATTTACGCATCATTTACTCCATCGGTTCAATTTTGGCATCATCATTTGGCAGTTGATTTTGCACAGGTTGAGGGTGCATTTTTTCCTCGGGAATATGTTCACCTGCCAAGGTATTTGGTGAAATAATATAAGGAATATAATCCTGATACTGATCAGGTTTAGTTTGTATATATTTCAATTCAGGCAGATAGCTGACATCATAAGGTTGTACACTGATGACCTCACCAGTCGCATCTTTTTTCAGTAAACTATCCTGATAAAGCTGTTTATCCTGTAATTGTTCTGCTGCTGCATAGGTATATTTATAAACCGGGTCGGCAAAGACAGCATATGCAGTCAGGAATAGCAAAAACGCATAGACCACTTTATCCAATCGCGGTCCCGGATGATCGGGTAAGGCCTGATATTTTTCATATTCAGGATTTGCCGGATTATCTTCGGGCGTGCTAGCGCGCCAGAATAAAATAAAGCCGACACGGACAAATGCCAGAATTGATAACAGACTCACCAATAGGATAATTAAAATAATACCGACTTGCCATGGATGATAGAGCGTACCTTGTAACAAAAACACTTTACCAATAAAGCCACTAAACGGTGGCAAACCCGCCATCATTAAACCGATCAGCATAAATAGAATACTGAGTAAGGTATTTTGTTTCATGACTGGGGCAATTTTAAAATGATCCTTGAATTCGCCACGTTGTGCACAGATCCATTCGGTCAGGATATAAAAAGTTGCTGCAATAATGGTACTGTGGATGAGATAATACAGTGCGGCAGCCCAAGCCTGCATGGTAAATAATGAAAGTGCAATTAAAATGGTACCAATTGAGGATAGCACCATAAACCCGATAAAACGACGTAGGCGCTCCGAACCAATCGCACCAATAACCCCGTAAACACTGGTGATGATACCAATTGGTAATAACCATTGTTCCATCAGATATTGACCCTGTGCATCACTAAAGATCGTGCCATTCACACGTAAGATCGCGTAGATCCCGACCTTAGTCATGAGGGCGAATATTGCTGCAACAGGAGTCACGGCAACAGCATAGGTTTTGGGTAACCAGAATCCGACCGGTAACATGGCAGCTTTGATACCAAATACCATGAATAATAACATTGCACCGGTAAGTGCCATTTGATGATTATCAGTAGGCAGTGTTGGAAAAATTCGGGCAACATCGGCCATATTCAGGCTGCCGACATTACCATAAATTAATCCGAGGCCAATCAGGAATAATGCCGAAGCAAACAGATTGATGATGACATAATGTACACCCAGCTTGAATCTGGCTTTATTATGGCTATGCAACAGCAACACATAAGATGCCATCAATAAAATTTCAAAGAATACAAACAGGTTAAATAAATCGCCAGTCAGGAAGGCACCACACATACCCATCAGCAAAAACTGCATCATGGCATGAAAATAACGTCCTTTTTGATCCCATCGATAGCTGGCAAACCACAGAATGGGTAATGCCAGAATATAGGTGAGTAGTACCATCATCGCCGCAAGACGATCAACCACCAGAACAATACCAAAAGGTGCAGACCATTCACCCAAGCGATAGCCGAAAAGCTCTCCAGAACTGGCAAAATTTACCATGCAAATTGCAAGGATCAAGCCGATAATGGTAGATGCTAGACTAAGGCCATGTCGAATAGGCTGACGCCAGTCACTTTCCAGCGATCCTGCACCGGGATTGCCCAACAAAATCAAGGCAAATGCTGTAAATGCCGGCAGTAAAATACTAAAAATCGGAAAATGGGTTTGCCAGAACTCCACAAAAACATTCATCAAGGCTCATCCTCTCGTGGATCATAGCTATATTTTGCATCTTCCTTGGCATCAACATGATCATTACCGGTTTCAAAACGACTGCGTAATGCTAGTTGCACAATAAAAGCTGTGGTGGCAAACCCAATCACAATTGCAGTTAAAACCAGTGCCTGTGGTAGAGGATCGGTGACTCTTGTCGTTTCGGTTAAAATTGCTGGTGCGTTGAGTTCCAGCCGTCCCATGCTAAACAGGAAAATATTCACGGCATAGCCAATCATGGCCAGTCCAAGCACCACCGGAAAGGTACGACGACGTAAAATGAGATAAATACCAGTTGCGCTTACAACACCTACACCTGTCGCAATCAAAAATTCCATACTGATCATTTTATTACCCCCGTATCGGACCAGACATTGAGGAATGTCTGGAGTCGCCTAAAACTGAAATGAGTAACATGGTTGCACCCACCACAGTGATATATACCCCGACATCAAATGCAGCAGCAGATGCCAAATGCAGATCACCGATCAATGGTGGATGTACATGGACGTGCGCGCTGGTGAGAAAAGGACGTCCCCAAGCCCATGCTGCCATACCGGTTAAACCAGCGATAAACAAGCCGATGCCAATCCATTTTTCGTATAGACGACCCGAATTGGCTTTTAATAAGCGTTCCGCTTCATCCTGACCGAGCGCAATATATTGAATGATCAATGCCATGGCAGTAATCAGACCTGCAATAAAACCACCACCCGGTAAATTATGCCCACGCAGGAAAATATAGAAACTGATCACCAACGCCAGAGGTAAAACCCATGACATGGTAATACGTAACATCAGTGGCGAAGGATTAAAACGGTAGGTTAGTCCCTGTGTCATGGTTGCACCATGAGCACGCATGCCATCCATCATCGACAGCGCACCAATTGCGGCAATACCGAGTACAGTGATTTCGCCGAAGGTATCAAAACCACGGAAATCAACCAAAATGACATTGACCACATTTGAACCACCACCCAGTGGTAAGGACTGCTGCATAAAGAACCAGGAAATAGATTGATGGTCACGTGTTAGCACCAGCCAAGTTAGCCAGCCCAGTCCCAGACCACCAATTGTTGCCAGAATGGCATCACGCCAGCGTCGGCTGCGTGTAGACTCATAAGGGGTGAGTTGTGGTAGTAAAGATAGACTCATCAATAATAAAACAGTGGTCACTACATCAACTGTGATTTGTGTCAGTGCAAGATCCGGTGCAGACATGGTAATAAAGACCATGGTCACTACCAGACCGACTGCACCACTGATTAATACAGCCTTAATACGTTCATGATGGAACCACAGCATCATCCAGCAGGCAGTGATCAGTAACAACCAGAAAATAATGGCAATTAAGGGCGCATGGATCAGTTCTCTTGAGCCTTTGTCGATTTGGAAGCCATACATTGGGATGATAGCCATCAACAATGTAAAACTAATAATGATGAATAGGTAATTTTGCAAGGCACCTGTTTCGGTATGCTTTTTGATATAACGGCTGAACAGCAGTAAATATTTTAGAAAATAATCGAATAATACCGTACCACGAAATTTACCCAGAACAGGATCAAGATCGACTTTGCGTAATTGACCATGTCTTGCCATCTGGAAATAAAACAGTGTTCCACCTGCAAGTGCCACAATACTCATCAATAATGGCATATTAAAACCATGCCAGAGTGCTAAATGGACCGGTTCAAGCTGGGTCAGTTGCGTGGTTGCCGCAGTAACACTGTTGACAATATTTTCAGCCAGTAATGCCGGAAAAATACCGACCAAAATACAAAGTACAGCCAGCAATGCAACCGGTGCTAGCATGCCTTTGACGGGTTCATGGATATCGGTATTGGGTAAAGGCTTGCCATGCTGTGCATCAAAAAATACGCCATGAACCAGACGAATCGAATAAGTCACGGCAAAAATCCCTGCCATCGTGCCGAGACTGACCATCAGTGCAAGTAATAATCCAGATTGACTGGCAACCAGCTCGGTAAAGAACATTTCTTTGGACAAAAAGCCATTGGTAAAAGGCACACCCGCCATCGCTGCACAGGTGATCATGGCCAAGGTACCGGTAATCGGTAAAAACTGCCATGCACCACTTAAACGTCTTAAGTCCCGAGTGCCAGTTTCATGGTCGATAATTCCGGCGATCATAAACAGGGCTGCTTTAAAGGTCGCATGGTTAATGATATGGAAAATCGCCGCTGCAATGGCCAGTGGTGTACCAATCCCAATTAGACACACAATCAGTCCGAGATGGCTGATAGTGGAATATGCCAGTAAGCCTTTTAAATCTTCTTTAAAAATTGCAAAAAATGCGCCCATGCACAGTGTCATTAAACCGACAAAAGTGACAATGCTATGGAATAAGGAAGCCCCGACAAAAATAGGAGAAAGACGCAATAATAGGAAAATCCCAGCTTTAACCATGGTCGCAGAATGTAGATAAGCTGACACAGGCGTAGGCGCTGCCATTGCATTAGGCAGCCAGAAATGAAATGGAAATTGCGCGCTTTTGGTAAAAGCACCCACTAAAATTAATAATAAAATCGGCACAAAATATGGGCTGGATTGAATCAGATTAGCTTTTGCGAATAATTGATCAATTTGATAGGTACCAGTGATTTGACCAAGGAGAATAAAGCCTCCCAGCATACATAGGCCACCCAGACCGGTAATGGTGAGCGCCATGCGTGAACCACGTTGTGCTGCTTCATAGCGTTGCCAGTAACCCACCAGCAAAAATGAAGAAATACTGGTCAGCTCCCAGAAAACCAGCAATATCATTAAATTATTAGATAAAGCGATACCCAGCATGGCTGCCATAAAGAGCATGAGTAAGCTATAAAGTTTAGCCAGAGAATTCTTTTTATTTAGATAATAATAGGCATAGATAAAAATCAGTGTACCAATTCCGGTAATCAGTAAACTAAAGAGCAAACTGAGTGCGTCAAGCCGAAAGTCAAAATTAATACCAACACTGGGCAGCCAATTCAGGCTATAGCGAATCACCTCGCTTTGTTGCAAGTTTGGAATATAGCTTGCGAGCCCGACAAAACATAAAATGCTGATGCTACAGGCAGCAATCGCCGTCACCTGTCTGGAAATTTTTTGCAATCCCCATACCGAGGTTGTGCCGATCAGTAAAGGCAAAAGAATAATGACAAAAAGCACAAGCGGTTCCCATATAAAACTTACGTGTGCTAATACCGAAACATTAGCAGTTTAACTGTAAAGTATTTGGCAAAGAATGCCTAACTTTAGCTACAAATTAAAAAATAAAACAAAAAGATTGTATTGCGCAATCTAAAAAATGAAACTTGATGAACGGCGGTTTGCTACGCAACAATGTATCATTGAAAAACTCGATAATATTATAGTTTTGCATCGAGAACAAGGTTTAATTACATAAATTCAATATGCTAGTCATCGAGCCAATAAAGGGATTATTGCAATGGATGTTGCAGTGCATTTAACAGCTCCGGCATAGTTTTTATCTTCTTAACCACTTGCCACAAGTCCTGTGCTTCGGGATAGGCTTTAGTCATCATGCCGAGCCATTGTTTGTATCGGCCAATCAGACCAATTTCGGTTTTATACTGACCGTTTAAAAATGCAATTTGTAATTGTAGTAGTTGTGACCAGTTCATGCCAAGATCAGGATTATTCTGCCGAATGGCATTGACCAAATCCGGTGTGGTGACTGCACCACGACCAATCATTAAATCTTCACATTGGGATTGTTGTTGACAGCTTCTGGCATCGGTAACTGTCCAGATTTCACCATTGGCAATTATGGGAACAGTAATAACCTGTTTAAGTGGTGCAATTTTTTCCCAGTATGCTGGCGGTGTGTAGCCATCTGCTTTGGTGCGGGCATGAATCGTAATCCAGCTTGCACCTGCATCTTGTAAGGCACGGGCATTATCAAGCGTATGTGCTTCATCTAGATAACCCAGACGCATTTTTGCCGAAACAGGAATATGTGATGGCACAGCATCACGAACTGCCTTGACGATGGCATATAGTGTTTCTGGTTCATCAAGCAAAACGGCACCGCCACGATGACGATTAACCGTTTTTGCCGGACAGCCAAAATTAAGATCGATGGCAGGCGCACCAAGTTCTACTGCTTTATAGGCATTGGCTGCCAACATATCCAGACGATTTCCCAAAAATTGTACATGCACTGGCGTCTCGGCAGGGGTTTTGCCGTGATTTTTTAATTCTGGACAATAATGGTGATAAACATGATCTGGTAACAGACTATCTGTGACGCGGATAAATTCGGTGACACACCAGTCATATTGTCCAACCTGTGTAAGAATGTCCCGCATTAACGGATCGGTTAAGCCTTCCATTGGTGCAAGTACAAGTTTCACGGGACAATCCTCAAAAAATTTTCGCTGTTATACGAGTTTTAAGCGGGATTGTCCAGTCGGGAATATGTGTGCTTGAGAGATAGTGAATATATGTTCGCATGCAATGCGATGTTTCACTTGCAGATTGGAATAAATCTCCACATCTGATAAGCAGGATTATTGAAAAGCAGTTTTTTTGCAGTGCTGGCGATTTAAAACTTTTGCAGTGATTCCACCGACAATTGCGCCAGTTACTGTATTAAATACAGGTAAGAAATGTCCAGCGACTGCACCAATTAATGCACCTTTAACAGTAGGGGACAACAGCTGTGATGATTTTTTTGCAGTCTTGGAGGGTTCGGTGTTGTCATTGCGATTTAATGCTGTTTCAGCGACAGGCGCATCTGTAGGCAAATTCGCATTATGAAGATATGTAGTGCTCATGATCATTATCCTTGTTGATGATTGATGACATTTATCTTAGGCGCATTACAGATTCATCATGTAGCCATGTTGTATGGCTTATTGTAATAAAGGTAACGATAGCTATAACAATTGTGAGCAGTGTATCGTCCCTTTAACATCGATTTGTTTAGATCGGGTGCGAGGTGTTCAAGCAGCTTTGATATTTACCTTGTTTAAAGGCTTCCATGGCTTTTTCCTTATCCGGTTGCTGATCCAGTTTTTTCACCTGATGTGCCTGTTTGACCAGATCAATCAGCATGTCACGTTGTTGACCGGCAGGGCTTTTGTTCAGATGTTCAATTGATTTTTCCATCGGAATATCATTTTGACGATCAAACATAATATTGTAGGCAGCCCCTTCGTAGGTTTTACAAAATGTTTGCCATTGTTCTTCTGCGCTGAGTTGTTTTTTTTCACCGCAACCTGCGATCAGCGTCAAAGGAATATAGATCATCAAGACAGAAATGCTTACTTTCATTATAAAAAACCATTGTAAATAGATAAACTCAATTGAGTTTAGCATAGCCTAAACAGCGGCATGTCGAAATGTACTTTTACATTGTATTAAAATACATAAGGACGAATAAAAATTAAAAAGAAAATGCCCAGCATAATTAACCACTTCAATACATAATACAGTGTGCGATTCCGGGCTTTTAATGCTTTGGCTTTGATTCGAATTTGATAAATATAAGCAAAGGCTTTGTTTAATCCGCCTGTTTGATCTCCAGACTCATTCGGAGAACTGGCCGCGGTCATGACATTTTTGCCAAACCAATGATTAAAGCGTTGCATCCAGCGTGTTTTAAGCGGACGTTCCACATCACAAAACAGAATAATCCGATTTTGATCTGTGGTGTTTTCGGCATAATGAATATAGGTTTCATCAAAAACCACACTTTGACCATCTCGCCATGCATATTTTTCGCCATCAACATCAATAAAGCAGCGATCATCGTTGGGTGTGATCAAGCCCAAATGATAACGTAATGAACCTGCATAGGGATCACGATGACGTACCAGCCGACTATGGGGTGCAAGCTCGGTAAACATAGCTGCTTTAATGCTGGGTAGGGTTTTGAGTAATGCTGTAGTTTTTGGACATAAGGTGCTGGCAGAAGGATGACTGGAGTCATACCATTTTAGATAAAAGCGTTTCCAACCAGTTTTAAAGAAGGAATTAAAACCCAGATCGTTATATGAACTTGCTGCCTTGATTCCGCCTTGGGCATAGAGCGCCTGTGCTTCTTCACGAATCATTTGCCAGTTTTGATCGAGAACTTTGAGATCCTGAAAATATTGGGTATCAATATAAGGTTGATTAGGCACTTTAGAAAATTGATACATCAAGAAATTAACCGGTGCAAGTAAGGTCGAGTGATCGAAAAACTGACGGTAAAAACCATGCCGTACACGACCACGATATTGAATATAGATTGCACTGATAATAAAAACTGCAAGTATGATCCACTTGATCATTATCACACCTGTTATATGTCGAAATTGTTACATCACAAACCCAAAAGGTAATTTTAAACCACTCAGTATAAAAAATGATAATCACGTCCTAAAAAAATTGTAAGTAATGAGAATGGTTGGAATTTACCTTATTTTACGGACGAACTTGAGTATCGATTTTACTTAATGATATTTGCTTACTCCCTTAGCGATGATTAAATGGGGTGGTGAGAAAAACTTTATAAAAAATAAAGCATAGATGTGTTGAGGATAATGCAAAGATGTCTAAAGAACTGATTTCTATTGGTTTGTTTTTATCTAAGTCATTGGTTGTAAATATAAAATAACATAATATTCAAAAGTATTTTTTGCTCTAATTGGCGATGACCCTTGCGTCACGCCTTGATACAACTTGTATGTCATTTTTTAGATATAGTTAGCGTAAGATTAGGCAAGCAGATATGCATATTTTTGCATAGGCTTTTTAATTCACCATAAGTCCTCCAAATAAAAGGAGATCAGGCATGATCCACAATGGCAATGCCATTACCGTCCAACTACTTTCGGATGGAATTGCAGAACTTCGCTTTGATTTACAGGGCGAGTCAGTTAATAAATTTAACCAAGTCACTTTAGAAGATTTAAAAGCCGCAACTGATGCGATCAAAACCAATAGTGAAGTCAAAGGTTTGATCGTAACCAGTGGTAAACCCGTATTTATCGTTGGTGCAGATATTACAGAATTTGGTTCATATTTTTCTGCCGGTGCAGAAGTAATTGCCGAAAAGACACTGGTTGCTCACGATATTTTTAATGCATTTGAAGATCTGGACATTCCCAAAGTGGTGGCAATCAATGGTATTGCCTTAGGTGGTGGTTTTGAGATATGTCTGGCATGTGATTATCGAGTGATGTCTACAGCAGCACAAGTTGGCTTACCAGAAGTGAAGCTGGGCATCTTCCCGGGCTATGGCGGTACGGTACGTTTGACACGTGTGATCGGTATTGACAATGCGTTGGAATGGATTGCTGCCGGTGCGCAACAAAAACCGGAAGTAGCATTAAAAGTTGGTGCGGTAGATGCAGTCGTTGCACCAGAAAAATTACATGATGCAGCCATTGATCTGGTGAAAAAAGCCCTTGCAGGCGAGTTGGACTGGAAAGCCAAACGTCAGGAAAAACTGGTTCCTGTAAAATTAAGCCCGATCGAACAAATGATGGCGTTTAATTCTGCCAAAGGTGTGGTTCTTGCCAAAGCAAATCCGGCACAATATCCGGCACCAAAACTGGCGATTGATTCTATCCAGATTTCTGCAACGCAAAACCGTGATGATGCAGTCAAAACCGAAGCTAAATTCTTTGGTCAAGCGGCAGCAACACCACAGGCAGAAGCATTAATTGGTTTGTTCTTGAATGACCAGTTAGTGAAAAAAGTATCCAAAAAACATGAGAAAGGTGCTCATCCAGTCAATCAGGCTGCGGTATTGGGTGCGGGTATCATGGGTGGCGGTATTGCCTATCAGGCTGCTAGTAAAGGTACACCAATTATCATGAAAGATATTGGTAATCCACAACTTGCACTGGGTATGGCAGAAGCCAACAAATTATTGACCAAACAGGTTGAGCGTAAAAAATTAACACCTGCCAAAATGGGTGAAACCCTTGCACGTATCCGTCCATCTTTAAGCTATGATGAGTTTAAAGAAGTTGATATCGTGATTGAAGCGGTGACAGAAAATCCAAAAGTGAAAGAAATTGTACTGGCGGATACCGAAAAATACGTACGTGAAAACACGATCATTGCGTCTAATACCTCAACGATTTCCATTACGCGTTTGGCTAAAGCCTTACAGCGTCCGGAAAACTTTGTCGGTATGCACTTCTTTAACCCAGTACATATGATGCCACTGGTAGAAGTCATTCGTGGTGAAAAGACTTCCGAAGAAGCGATTGCAACCACTGTTGTTTTAGCGCAGAAAATGGGTAAAACGCCAATCGTTGTCAATGACTGCCCGGGCTTTTTGGTCAACCGTGTTTTATTCCCTTATTTTGGTGCGTTTGACCTGCTACTTAAAGACGGTGCAGACTTCCAGCAAGTGGATAAAGTCATGGAAAAATTCGGCTGGCCGATGGGTCCTGCATACCTGATCGATGTCGTTGGTATCGATACCGGTGTACATGGCGCAGAAGTCATGGCAGAAGGCTTCCCTGACCGTATGAAACCTGATTATAAAGGTGCCATTGAAGTCATGTACGAAAACAAACGTCTAGGTCAAAAGAATGACGTTGGTTTCTACAAATACGAACTTGATCGTAAAGGTAAAAAAGCCAAAACTGTTGATCCAACAGCATATGAGCTTGTGGCAACGGTTGCGACCAGTGACAAACGTGAGTTTGATGCACAAGAAATTATTGATCGCATGATGTTGACGCTGTGTAACGAAACTGTTCGCTGTCTGGAAGACAATATTGTGGCAACTGCTGCTGAGGCAGATATGGCAATGATCATGGGTATTGGCTTCCCGCCATTCCGTGGTGGACCATGCCGTTATATTGATCAGACTGGTGTAGCTGAATATGTTGCACTGTGTGACAAATACGCACATTTAGGCAAGGCTTATGAAGCGCCACAATTGTTGCGTGACATGGCTGCAAACAATAAAAAATTCTACGGTTAAGGAGCAACGTGAATGACTACTTTAAATCCACGTGACGTTGTGATTGTTGATGGCGTGCGTTCTGCCATGGGCAAATCCAAAAACGGTATGTTCCGCAATGTACGTGCTGACAGCTTATCTGCTGAATTAGTACGTGCACTTGTTGCTCGTAACCAGTTTGATACAAATGAAGTTGAAGATCTGATCTGGGGTTGTGTAAACCAGACCTTAGAACAAGGTATGAACATTGCCCGCAATATCGGTTTATTGGCTGATTTGCCAAAAACTGTTGCAGGGCAAACAGTGAACCGTCTGTGTGGTTCTTCTATGCAGGCGATTCACACTGCGGCAGCGCAGATTGCAACCAATCAAGGTGATATCTTTATCATCGGTGGTGTCGAGCATATGGGCCATGTTGGTATGATGCACGGTATCGACCTGAATCCAGAGGCGTCCAAGCATTATGCCAAAGCCTCTAATATGATGGGCTTAACTGCGGAAATGCTAGGTCGTATGAATGGTATTTCCCGTGAAGAACAGGACAAATTCGGTGTGGAATCACACTTACGTGCCTGGGCTGCAACACAAGAAGGCCGTTTTAAAAATGAAATCATCGGTATCAATGGTCATGACCAAAATGGTTTCTTACAGCGTTGTGATATTGATGAAGTAATTCGTCCAGATGCCAACCTTGCTGCTTTTGAATCATTACGTCCAGTATTCGATCCAAAAGGTGGTACAGTTACTGCGGCAACATCTTCAGCGCTGTCTGATGGTGCATCTGCAATGTTATTGATGTCTGCGGAACGTGCACAATCTTTGGGCTTAAAACCGCGTGCTGTGATTCGTTCAATGGCCGTTGCTGGTTGTGATGCTGCGATCATGGGTTATGGTCCTGTCCCTGCAACACAAAAAGCTTTAAAACGTGCCGGTTTAAAAGTTGAAGATATTCAAACAATTGAATTAAATGAAGCTTTTGCTGCACAAGGTTTGTCTGTACTTAAAGCATTGGGTCTTTATGAGAAACAGGATATTGTGAACATCAATGGTGGTGCGATTGCGTTAGGTCATCCACTTGGCTGTTCTGGTGCTCGTATTACCACAACCTTGTTAAATGTCATGGAACAACAGGATACACAAATTGGTCTTGCGACCATGTGTATTGGTTTGGGTCAGGGTATTGCCACGATTATTGAACGTGTTTAATTCATAATCGATGTAAAATCCTCGCTTCGGCGGGGATTTTTATTATTAATATCGACCTCTTAATCCATCTTGAATCAACTGTTGCAATCTTAATGCATCATCAATATTTACTTTCAGGGTTCCTTCACGAATATTATCTATATTATTACGATTAATGTTCAAAGGTTCGAGCATATTAAAAAGACCATTGCTTGGGTCAGATGACTGTAAACCTGTTGCTACGGCTAAAATATATTGTTGTAAGGCTGGTGAAAACTGACTCATATCAGGTTCAGCGATTTTCGGCTGAAAGTCAATATTGCCAATGCTTTCACTTGCACTGGTATTTTGTAGGTCACTCTCAATTTTATACAAACGATGTTGTAGCGCCTGACGTGTCTTTTTATCTTCCTGAAATGGCACAAATCCGACTTCTTCGCGTAGTTCAGATTCTGCCATTACCTTAATGGTGGGTAAGGTAACGACATCATTTGCCTGTACGGTAGATAAGGCAAAATTTGAAAATACGATGATAAAGCATGAGCATTTAAAAAGGTTCATCACGTGCTCCCAAAATCAGTCATCCAATAAAATAAAAGATGATTAGCTAAATAGCATGCATTATAAAATAGGCTACAACAAAGTTAGATTTAATTCAGTAAAGCTCGGATAAACGGTAATGGTCATTAAAATTTAACCTGAGTAGCCTACAGCTGTGCTGTTAAAGAAAATATAATTTCTTTAAAAAAATTAAAGAGTTGTGGTGAAAATCTTCGCTAAGGCGAGGATTTTTTGTGTTTTAGCATCTGTTGCATTAATTCAACCAATTGCGGAAATTGCGTATAACCATCGCTGCCAAGGAAATGTCCCGCATTTGGCAATATGCGATACGGAATATTTAGCTTTCTAGCAAATGCCAGACTATATGCTTTGGGGACGATGCTGTCATTGTCAGAAATTAGCATATAAGTCTGGTCAGCATGTTGAAAATGAGTTGGGTTGATTTGATTTGCCAAGATATACTCATCAAGATCGGGAAAACCGGGGATTGGATCAGAAAAACCGGAGATGAGGATAATACCACCCACTTTTTTAATCTGATGCCGTTCTAAAAAATGCAGTAAAGTGATTACACCTAAACTATGTGCAACAAAATAGGTATGTTCATCCACTTTAGCAATGGTTTGATCCAATGTCTGTTGCCATTTTTTTGCATCTGGATGCTGTGAGTCCGGAAATTCAATAAGGTCAACTTGTGTATATTCATTCTCAAGGGACTGTTTGAAATCCATAAACCAGTGATCGTGAATACTGGCAGTATAACCATGAAGTACATATATCTGCTGTTTTGTCTGCGTGTGTATGAAAGGCTGTGCTTTGAGTGCAAAGGGTAGTGCAAACAGGGCTAAGGCAACCAATATCTTTTTCATCATTTTATTCCTGATTTTGGTTAGAGTTTGTTATGCTAAACATTGACAGTTGTGTCAGAGTCAAGAGGAAAAATAATGAATCTTGCCAAAGTTGCTGAACGCACCGGAATTAGTCCGCGTATGCTGCGCTATTATGAAAATATGGGTTTGGTTTTACCTTTGCGCCGTAGCAATAACTATCGTGATTATTCTGCAAAAGATATTGAAAAAATTAATAAAATTAAACTACTTAATGATGCTGGCATGCCATTAAAAGATATTCAGTTATTACTGCCATGCTTCGATTTGAATACAGCAAATTTTAGATTGTGTCCGATTGTTCAGGAAAAATTAGTTCATGAGTTGGACAAAATTACTGCACAATTAATCCAGTTACAACGTTCTCACAGTTTGTTGACGTCATTTCTCGATAACGGAACGCATGAGGATTCTTAATAAAGTTTCTAGGATTTGTTGCGCCCATAGATAAAATTTCAACAGATCTTAAATTATGGAATGAATTACTATATGAATAAAAGAAGGGATTGCTATAGTGTTTTTTAATTAAAATCGTGTAGGAGAATATACGTGATTAAGAAAGTCATTCTACTGGGTTTAGTCAGCAGTGTATTGGTTGGTTGTGCCACGTCAACTTTAATTAAAAAAGAACATCGTACCTATACCCAGACGACCAAAATTCCTCTGGTTGAGGATCAGGTGATCGCCTTTGGCAAACCTGCACAAACACTAACAAATTTACCTGCCGATAGTATTGTGATTGCTGGTTATAAGAACAGTTATATATTGACACAAGGTGGGGCTCAATTTGTCACTTTAATCAATAAGCTGGATGCAAAAAATATTCAGATTAATAAAGACTTGAATTTTTACTCGGAAAAAAATGATGGGCATTTTTCAGGAATCTTGCCTTTATCTTATGTGAAATTAAAACAGGATATTAGCAAGCAGGATTTGGAGTTTTTTATTGAAAATGGTGCGAGGGAGTGTTCTACCTCAAGTGATGAACGGATGCAGGCCCAGCGCTTTTGTTTCGAGATTAAACTTGCCGGTGTGGTATATCCGGTGGCCAATAATGTTGCCAGTTTAAAAGCCTTGAGTAAACCTTATCAGGTGACCATTTATACGCCAGGTAAGGAAACCTATACTTCCTCATCCGGACTAAATCCATTACAAAAATTGGTCCTGTTCCCTTTTGCAGTGGCAATTGATGTGGTCAGTTTGCCTTTTCAGGCCGCAGAGAAAATTTTTGATTAATGAATGATATAGAGATGAATTAATCCTCTATGATTTATAGGGGATTATTGAAATAGGCTTTATAGCATAAGAAAGTATTTGGCATGACCTCAATTCCCCAATAATATGAAATAAGCCTGTATCCTTATCTTGACTTTCTTGTTGAAAGTTTGTTAAATAATAATCATTTTCAAAAATACGAATAGCCAATGAAATTTAATCCATTTTCTCAACTGACAGCGGTTTCTGCTTTATTCTTTGCTGCATCTATGACGGTGCAAGCCCACTCTCCATTTATTGCACCACAAGCGTATACCATTGATGGCGATGGTACGGCAGTCATTGGTGGCTTTGCCGAAGCGCCATTTGCTTCTGAATTTGCTTTAAGTGGTTTTGCCGTTGCAGTGAATGATCCAAATGGACAAGTGCAACAATTAGAGCTAAAAGGTACAAAGTTCCTGACCGCTGCTGATGCAGAAACCAAAGCAGAAGGAACCTATAAAATCACGGCAACTCGTGAGAATAAACTGGAATTTGCCAATGTAAATGGTAAATGGCTGCGTGTCATGGAAAGTCATAATGAACAACTTCCACCATTGGCAGAACGCAATTTTATTACCCCTGCTGAAGTCACAGCTAAAATCAAGAAAGTGAGTAGCACACGTTATGAGCAGTTGATTGGCTATTTTAGTAAAGCAAAATTAACAGATACTGTATTGCAAGCTAACCAAAAAGGTCTGGATGTACAGTTTTCTCAACATCCAAATAGCCTGACCACAGCACAACCTCTGACCTTAACTTTTACTGTAGATGGTAAAGTACACAAAGGCTTGGATATTGTTGCGATAAAACAATGGGCTAGCGTTGATGAAAAAGAAATAGAAATTAAACAGACCAGCAATGAAAAAGGTCAGGTGCAATTAGCTTTTCCACAAGCAGGACAATATATTATTGAAGTTAACTCTCCTGCAACCGCAGAAAAGGCACAACCTGCTGCACAAACCTATCGTTTAAATATTGCCTTGCAGGTAAATTAAACACCTAATACAAAGTACATAAATGGAGGATGCTTTCTGATCATCAGGATTAGAAATGGTCCTCCATTTTTCTTGTACTGTGACTTGAAGATTGGAGAGGAGAAGACTTTATTTTTTCATCATGGCGCGTTCAGCCATAGGGCGAACCAGACCAACAATTGCAATAAACAGCACCATTGAAAGCAACTGGCGTTTTAGGCCTGTGATGTTAAATTGAAAACCGTAACTTAAATAATTATCGACCAGACAATATAACAAGGTGATTGCCAAAGTAGCAGCCAGAGACTTTTTCTTGATCCCTACCGCAATAAATGCAATGGTCAATACAAAGGCAGTACCAATGGTTGATAGAATATTCCAGTTGGCAAAAATGGTACTTAATAGCAATGCTAGAATCGGTAAAAATATCCATAGAATACGATCCAGCGTTTCGCTATGTTTTTGCTGTTGTTTGAGTGCCTGTTGCAGCTCGTCTTGTGATTCGGGTTGCCTAGCCATAGCTATCTTTCCAGTTGCAAGATTACAATTCTTTAATGTTAGGCATGGTATCATGTCTGCATTTATTTTTAGACAGGATTTACCTACATGCACAGTCTAAATATCATCATTATGATTATCTTAGCAGCATGTCTGTTGCCGTATATCTTTACGGTTATTGCACGCATGAGTGCCGGTTATAATCCCAAATTACATGATAACCCTAGAACATTTCTAGAGAATGCAACAGGTTTGGCAGCACGAGCCAATGCGGTACAAAAAAATAGTTTTGAGGGTTTGCCCTTATTTATTGCCGCGATGCTTATGGCTGATTATTTGGTGGTGCCGGATTATCTAGTTATTCTTCTGGGCATTGCCTATCTGTTTTTTCGGGTGATTTATGGACTTTGTTATCTGGCAAATTTATCCAGATTGCGATCAGTATTTTGGCTATTGGCGACCCTATGTCCTATTCTCTTGCTGATTTTGTGTATTAAATTAAATTAATCGCGGTGCGTGTTTCTACAAAATTTCAATAGATAGTGCTGATATAAGCACTGTTTCCTGTGACGTTTCACGCTATAATCCACCCGTTAATTATTTTGTCTAAGAGTGTTGGTATGAGTTACAACAATATTCCTCCAGGTAAAGATGCACCTAATGATATTTATGTCATTATTGAAATTCCAGCAAATGCTGCACCGATCAAATATGAAATTGATAAAGATTCGGATGCGTTATTTGTAGACCGTTTCATGGGAACAGCAATGTTCTATCCGGCAAACTATGGTTATGTACCCAATACGTTATCTGAAGATGGCGATCCATTGGATGTATTAGTGGTTACACCATATCCTGTAACAGCTGGTTCAGTAATTCGTTGTCGCCCAGTTGGTAAATTGAAAATGGAAGATGATGGTGGTATTGATGCAAAACTGGTTGCAGTGCCGCATGAAAAATTATCACCACTGTATAAAGATGTTCAGGAATATACAGATTTGCCAGCATTACTGATTAGTCAGATTGAACATTTCTTCTCACATTACAAAGATTTGGAACCAGGAAAGTGGGTGAAAATCAGTGGTTGGGAAGGTGCTGATGTTGCCAAGGCTGAAGTGCTTAAAGCCATTGAAGCAGCGAAAAAATAATAGATTATTTTTGCTTTGCTGATATAAAAAACCTGCATTAAATATGCAGGTTTTTTATGAATTGATCCAAACCGTTGTCAATTAGAATAATTTTACTGGGAAATCTACAAAGATACGCCATTCGTTGGTATCTGGCATATATTGATCGGCATAGGCTTGATCATTGCGATAAATCGAATTACGTACACGTAATTTTAGATCTTTGGCAAAGCCACTTTGTACGGTATAGCTCAGCTGATTAAAAAATTCACTTTCTTTGGCTGTATCATTCGAGTCCTTAAGATTGATATCCCAGCCATAAACATAAGCTGTGGTCCAATTTAGTGCGGGTAAATTAAATGCACCAAAATTGAGCGAATATTGAGCTTGAACAGATTTTTCATCATTACCAATAAAGTCTGATAAGTAAGAGTTTGGTAAATATATACTTTGACCGCCATCAGCATTTTGACCATAGTCATAACCGACATTGCCTGAGTTTTGTTGATAGGCAAGCATGATGCTATGTGGTCCGGTTTTATAAGTACCTGATAATGCCCAGATATTATTTACAGTCTTTTCATTTTCCGGAATGGTTGCAGAATAAGTGGTGTAGGGTTCAAACTTGGTATGGTAACCACTTAAATCGTAAGTTAGGGTGCTGTCATCAGCCAGAGCGTACTGATAATTCACATTGACATAATGACGCTCAAGTTTATCTTTAACATCAACGCCATAATAAGATGCATTGAGTTGATCATTAATCTTATATTTAGCACCCCAAACTACGGCACGATCCAGTTGGTTTTGATCAGATGCAATTTGATCTGGAAGTTGGTTTTTGGTGAATTTACCAGCAACCAATGCCAAGTTATTAATTTCATTACTTGTTACTAATGCACCCGTGAAATATTCAGGGACATTCCGTGTAGTCATACTGGCCAGAACTGGTAAATCAAGAACTTGTGTACCATAGCGTACAGTAGTATTGGAAATACGTGCTTTAATACTGCCACCACCACGTGTCCATTGGTCATAAGGTGAACCATCATCCTTACGCGGAATCATGCTATTACCAGAATGTTGATTATCACCAATTTTAAAAGAAAAATCGCCAATCACATCTACACCAAGGCCAATAGTTCCTTGGGTAAAGCCTGATTCGAGATTAACCATGGTTGATTGCACCCATGAATTATTGTCAACACCCGGAGCAACATTTTTTTTATCCCGCTGGATAAAGCCATTACGGAATAGAACCGTACCCGAAGCATCTTCTACAAATCCTTTTGACTCACTTTGCTCACTGGCGAAAGTGGTTGAAATAAGTGCAGTATATACACCTAAAATTAATGCAATATTATGTTTTTTAAACATTTCTTAACCCTAAAGCAGATTGAGAGAGTTGAGAGGCAAGTGACCTGTCAAATAGATGCGGTACTCTATAGTAAAAGTACACTTTCTATCAAATTCATTTAAATAATAAACGGGCAAATTTGCTTAATAATGATGCAAACAATAGCCTGATCTTCCATATTCATTATTTTAAGTTGTGATATGTTTATTCCTTTTTATGAAATATGAGATTGAAGTAACCTTAAGCGGATCCCAATAAATATTTGTAATATTTATTTCATCTTTATGGTTTAAACTATTAAAAACTATATTTATTAAATATTTATCCTTTCAAAATTATAATTGGCATAGGAATTGCTAAATACCCATTGAGGTCAGAATTATCTGAATAAATTAAAGCGTTACGACGTTTGGGGAGAACAAACATGACTTTCAAATTCACAGTAATTGCAGGTGCTTTGGCAGCAGGGGTATCTAGTGTGGCTATGGCAGATGATACTGCATTACCATTTCCTGGCGAAATCACTGGTAATATTGGTGTTTATTCTGATTATGTATTACGGGGTAATACTAATTATTTAGAAAATGATGGCGCAACCATTCAGGGTGGTATTGATTATGCGCATCCATCAGGCTTTTATTTAGGCTATTGGGGTTCTACACTGGATTATTCTCTGACTGATAGTGGTTCAAGAGATGCATTTGAAAACGATTTTAATATTGGTTATAACGGTAGCATCACTGAAGATCTAGGTTTTACAGTGGGCGGTACTTACTATTATTATTATGAGTCTGATGTTGATTCAGATGTATTTGAAGTATTATTGGGCTTAAACTATAAAGATTTTAGTTTAACCACACAAACTATTACTCAAGATGTTGTTTGGGGTAATGCTGGTGATACCTATATTCTGGGTAGCTATTCTCATCCTTTACCTAAAGATTTTACTTTAAATGCGGCTGTAGGCTTATATTACTATAAAGACAGTGGCGATTACGAAGCAGATTTAAATACCACAGAAACATTTAATTTCCGTCATGCAACACTGGGCTTAAGTCATCCATTGGGTACAACTGGTGCTGATTGGAGTCTGAACTATATCATTGGTGGTAAAACACGTTCTGATGAAGATCTGAAAAACAAAGTGGTATTAGGTTTAAGCTACGCATTCTAAACTCATATCATGCAATAAGGAAAAGCAGGACATAAGGTTCTGCTTTTTTATTATAAAATAATAAGTTCTCAATTAATTTCATGATTAAACAGATATCAGTATTGATTTAATTTGTAGGGCGATATGAAAGGGCTTCGGTAATATGCATGCTGGAAATGGTTTCACTGCCAGTTAAATCGGCAATGGTTCTGGCGACACGTAAAATTCGATGATAAGCGCGAGCTGAAAGCTGCAATTTTTGTTGAGCAACTGCCAGAATATTTTGGCTCATTACATCCAACTGAACAAACTGATCCAGACCTTGTGGAGAAAGTTCGTTGTTTAAATAACCCTGTCGTTGTATTTGTTTGTGATGCGCCTGTAATACACGTTTTCTTACTGTTGCCGAGTTTTCGCCTGCCTTTTGCTGTTGTAAATCTTGTGCAGACAATGGCGGGACTTCGATATGCAAGTCAATACGGTCTAATAACGGTCCGGAAATGCGATTTTTGTAGCGTTTGATGGCATCGGCAGAACATTGGCAACGTTGATCATGATGAAAGGCATAACCGCAGGGGCAGGGATTCATGGCTGCAATAAGCTGAAAATTGGCAGGAAAACAAACCTGTCGGGAGGCCCGTGAGATCACGACTTCTTTTGATTCTAGCGGTTGGCGTAGAACTTCAAGCACTTTGCGATCAAATTCTGGCAACTCATCCAAAAAAAGCACACCTAAATGGGCCAGAGTGATTTCCCCCGGTTTGGGATGTGAGCCCCCACCTACTAAAGCAACTGCCGAAGCGGTATGATGCGGTGATCGAAAAGGTCGTACCCCGAATGGATGCTGCATATTGGCAATCGAATAAATACTGGCGACAGCTAAACTGTCCTCATCGGATAATGGCGGTAAGATACTGGGTAATCTGGACGCCAATAAAGTTTTACCCGTTCCCGGAGGTCCGGTAAACAATAAAGAGTGTCCACCGGCTGCGGCAATTTCCAGCGCTCGTCTGGCTTTTAATTGACCTTTAACATCAGCGAGGTCGGGGAGATTTAATAATTCCTGCGGGGGAATTTGATATTGATGTGGTTCGATTTGAATGGTATGGCAAAGAAATTGACAAACCTGTTTTAAATTTGCGGTGGGAATAACGTTTAGTGGTCGAATACATGATGCATCATTGGCATTATCCATCGGCAGGACTAAGGTATGTCCAGAGATTTTGCAGGCATGGGCAATACTTAAAATTCCTGAAACTGCCCGTAGTTGTCCGTCTAGAGCAAGCTCACCGACAAATTCAAACGTATTTATATTTTTTTCATCAATTTGACCTGATGCCACCAGAATGCCCAAAGCAATTGCCAGATCAAGACGCGAACCATCTTTAGGTAAATCTGCCGGGGCAAGATTAATCGTAAGACGTTTATTTGGAAACTGAAAGCCACTATTAATGATGGCTGATCTTACCCGATCCTTACTTTCCCTCACCGCTGCTTCAGGTAGACCGACAATGGTCAAGGCTGGTAAACCTTGACTTACATGGACTTCAACTTCAATTAATGGCGCATTTAATCCCAAAACGCTGCGTGAATATATCTTTGCAAAACTCATATTGATCCATATTGGTGCATTTTTAATTATTAAAGTTTATTTTGATCAAAAAGAAGGCAATTTATAGCTGTTTGATACGATCTTCAAGTTGATCTAGTTGCTGTTGTAGTGCACTTAAACGCAGATTGGCTTGTTCTAGTGCGATTTTTTGCCGATCCAGCTCTTGTTGAGAGACAAGGTCTATTTTAGATACCATTTCATTGAGTAGTGCACGAATATTTTTTTCCAGATCTGCTTTTGGTGTGGCTATTTGTTCCCGTAACGCATCTACAAAAGTATCAAGCATTGCTGTCATGATCTTTAACCTATATTTGTAAGTTTTATCTTCCTCCAAGATACAACAAATCTTGCTGATATGGTAGTTAAGTGATGGATAAAAAATACAATACTGTTAAACTGTATGAGATATTCACGACAATGGATTGTGCTGGCTTTGAAAAATATCCCCAACCTTTTCTAAAGCTTGGCACGAAAATTGAACAGAAAACTATTGGTATGAGAAACCTAAAGGAAAATAACATGAAGCTCGTAACAGCAATCGTAAAACCTTTTAAATTAGACGATGTTCGTGAGGCACTTTCTGAAATCGGTGTGCAAGGCATCACCGTAACTGAAGTCAAAGGCTTTGGTCGTCAAAAAGGCCATACTGAACTGTATCGTGGTGCAGAATATGTTGTCGATTTTTTACCTAAAGTAAAAATCGAAATTGCAATTAAAGATGACATGGTTGATGGTGTAATCGAAGCGATTACAAGCGTGGCGAGTACTGGCAAAATCGGTGATGGTAAAATCTTTGTTTCTAATCTGGAACAAGTGATTCGTATTCGTACCGGCGAAACTGGCTCTGATGCTGTTTAAAACATGGCATGACTTTTGCTGATTGAAAATCAGCAACTTATTCAAAGAGGTTGGGGATACGAATGAAAAAAATGCTCTTAGCACTCAGTTTAACTGGTGCGCTGTTTACATCAGTTGGAAGTTGGGCAGAAGAATCCGCTACGGTACAAACTCCTGTCGCAACATCAACAGTGGCAAGTTTTCAACCAGCAAGTGTTGAATTTGGCTTAGGTGAAACGGCTGTTTCGGCTACAGATATTCAATCCGTTGTGGATTATGCCAAGGCAAATCCTGACGCAAAATTTAAACTCAGTGGCTATGTCGATAGTACAGGTGATGCTGAGACCAATAAAAAAATTGCCAAAGATCGTGCAGAAAATGTAAAAGCTGCATTGGTTGCTGCGGGTGTCGCAGATGCAAATATTGAGTTACAAAAACCAGATGATATCGTCGCTGGTGATGAAAATAGTTCTAGAAAAGTTGAAATTACTTTAGCAGATGATACGAGCGCACCGATTGCTGCAACTTCTGATGAAGCAGCAACCGCAGAAGCAGCCCCTGCTGAAGAAGCTAAAGCACCACTTGATAAAGCAGATACCATGCTGATTTTCGTATCAACAGCTTTGGTGTTGTTTATGACATTACCTGGTTTGGCACTGTTCTATGCTGGTATGGTACGTAGAAAAAATGTACTTTCTACCATGATGTATAGCTTTGGTTCTGCTGCGGTTGTGAGTGTGGTCTGGGTCATCATTGGTTATTCAATTGCCTATGGTGAAGGAAATGCCTTCATGGGTGATTTCAGTAAGATCATGCTGGCGGGAATTTCCTCTGATACCGTTGATGGTATTCCTGAAATTATCGATGTAATCTTCCAAATGACCTTTGCGATCATTACAGTTGCGATCATCAGTGGTTCTGTCGCAGAACGTATGAAATTTTCAGCCTTCTTGATTTTCTCTGCACTTTGGGTTGTGCTTGTATATGCGCCAATCTGTCACTGGGTTTGGGGTGGCGGCTGGTTAGGCAGCGATGGTGCACTTGACTTCGCTGGTGGTACAGTTGTTCATATTAACTCTGGTGTTGCAGGTCTGGTTGCCGCTTATATGATCGGTAAACGTATGGGGCTTGGCAAAGAGTCTATGGCACCGCATAACCTGACTTTAACACTGGTTGGTGCGAGTATTCTTTGGGTAGGCTGGTTCGGTTTCAACGGTGGTAGTGCATATGCCGCTGATGGTACTGCGGGTATGGCGCTGGTTGTGACTCAGGTTGCTGCTGCTGCTGCTGCATTATCATGGTTGGCTGCGGAACGTATTGTACGTGGTAAAGGTTCGGCTCTGGGTGCTGCTTCCGGTGCGATTGCTGGTTTGGTTGTCATCACACCTGCTGCTGGTTTTGTGACTGTTGGCGGTGGTTTGGTCATGGGTCTGATTGGCGGTGTAGTATGTTTCTGGGCTGTAACTGGACTTAAACGTCTTCTTAAAGCTGATGATGCTTTGGATGCATTTGGTTTACATGGTATTGGTGGTATCGTTGGTGCATTGCTCACCGCTGTTTTTGCCAGTGAATTTATTATGGGTTCAGATGCGCCTGCTTCTGTCATGACACAATTATGGATTCAAATCAAAGGTGTCGTTGCTACAATCGTCTATAGTGGTGTATTAACTTTCATTATCCTGAAAGTTATTGATCTGGTGGTTGGTATCCGTGCAGAAGTTGATGATGAACGTATGGGGCTGGATCTTAGCCAACATGGCGAACGTGTTGAATAATAATCTTTAATAAATAATTGTTAGCGATAATTGAAATAAAAGCAGTCGTAAGGCTGCTTTTATTTTGTCTGAATTGTTGCTAAGTCTGAATACACGTTCTATCATTTTTAGTTTTTTGCTACACTATGACATCTGTTAAATAGATGTTTAGCTAAATCATGCATTGTCCCTTTTGCGATACACCTGATAGTAAAGTTATCGACTCTCGCCTTGCTGCACAAGGTGCACAAATTCGTCGCCGCCGAGAGTGTACGAAATGTGGGGAACGCTTTACAACCTTTGAAAGCTATGAAGTGGTGATGCCAAGGGTGATTAAGTCAAATGGCAAAAATGAACCTTTTGATGAACAAAAATTACGTCGTTCTTTGATGCATGCTTTACAAAAACGTCCTGTTACTCAGGAACAGATTGAAGAAACATTATCAGATATCCAGCAGAAAATTCGTCGTTTGGGCGAACGTGATGTGAAATCCCTGACCATTGGTGAAATTGTGATGCAATCACTATATGTATTGGATCATGTCGCTTATGTACGGTTTGCTTCGGTGTATCATGATTTTCAGAATGTGGATGCTTTTCGTAAACAGATTGAGCAAATGCAGCAACGTGAATTGAATACGTCATCAGGACAAAGTAAATAATGTCTGAACATGAAAAATGGATGGCAGAGGCACTAGCGCAAGCTAAAACGGCAATTTATCGTGCACGTCCTAATCCGGCTGTAGGTTGTGTGATTGTTAAAAATGACAGGATAATTGGACGTGGTGCTACGGCGCCTGTTGGTGGCTCACACGCGGAAGTTTTTGCCTTAACTGAAGCCGGCGAACAGGCTGAAGGTGCAACAGCTTATGTGACATTGGAGCCTTGCGCGCACTATGGTCGTACGCCACCGTGTGCAGAAGCCTTAGTCAAGGCCAAAGTGAGCCGAGTTGTGATCGCAACTCTGGATCCGAATCCTTTGGTTGCAGGTAAAGGTCAAGCGATTTTACAGCAGGCAGATATTGAAACAATTGTCGGTGTACTTGAGACGCAGGCGATAGAATTAAACCGTGGTTTCCTTAAAGTGATGGCTGGCGGATTGCCTTATGTGCGTTTAAAAATTGCTGCAAGCCTGGATGGGCGTACTGCAATGGCATCAGGTGAATCAAAATGGATTACTGGGAAAGCAGCTCGTCAGGACGTACAGCATTTTCGTGCGATTAGCGGGGCAGTCATCACCGGGATTGCAACGATTCTTGCCGATGATGCCCAGCTTAATGTAAGACATTTAGAAAATATTGATTTAAATCAGATTGTTCAACCTTATCGCATTATTCTGGATCGTCAAGGTCGGTTGCCTTTAGATGCCAAAGTTTTACAAAATCTTGAAACTGTGATGGTGATGACGCCACATCGTGAAGATTTAGCTAAGCTGGGTGTGCTACAATTGCCAGTCCAGTCGTTAACTGATCTACTAGGATTGCTTAAATCACAGTATCAAATTTACGATGTGTTGGTAGAGGCAGGCGCAACTTTAGTGAGTAGTTTTTTGACAGAGAAATTGGTGGATGAGGTGATTCAATACATTGCACCAATGTATTTGGGCCAAACTGCTCGCCCACTGAATCAATTTTCGTTTAGCACCATGCAACAGCGTTTAAATTTAAATTTATTTGAAATTACTCAAATCCATCCCGATGTCCGTTTAAGACTAAAACCTATTTACGAGTAATCATGACTGCCGAAGTCTCCGTATATCATAAGCGTCGTCATGCTGCACGTACTACAGATGAGTATTTATTTCATCAACTTGTACCCTATCTGGGGAACAAACGTCGTCTATTGCACCTGATTTTAGAAGCCTTGGAACAAACAGGTACCCTAGAGCGTAAAAAAGGCAAAGCTGCACCTATATTTGTCGATTTTTTTGCGGGTAGTGGCGTGGTGTCTCGGCTTGCTCGCCAGAATGGTTATCGGGTTATTGCCAATGACTGGGAACCTTATAGTCACGCCTTGAATCATGCCTTATTGGCATGTGTCGAAGCACCCGAATTTAAACAGTTGGGTGGTTATCAGGCTGCAATTGATTATTTAAATCGTTTACCTGAGGTCAAAGGCTGGGTCACGCATAACCTGTGCCCTCGTAATGATGATATTTATGATCCAAGTCGGGATAGGCTGTTCTTTAAACGTCGTAATGGGATGCGTATTGATGCCATTCGTCAGCAGATTGCAACATGGCAAACACAGGGTGCAATTGATTCGGTAGAAATGAGTGCATTACTGGCACCATTATTATATTCGGCAAGTTTTGTCAGTAATACCAGCGGCGTATTTAAGAGTTTTCATCAAGGCTGGGGTGGAAAAACCAAAACAGCTTTGGAGCGCATTGATTCTTTGCTTTGGCTCACGCCCAGTAAATTTTGTGAAATCGGTGATCCCGCGCGTTTACAGGCAGAAATGTGGTGTGTAGATGCTCAGCATCTTGCCAATCAAATGACAGATTTTGAAGTGGATGTGGCTTATCTTGATCCACCATATAATCAACATGCTTATAGCAGTAATTATCATGTCTTAAATTCATTGACTTTATGGGATCAAGTGGACTTGCCTTCACCAGATACCAAAGGTTTTAAAAGCGGTATTGATCGTGCGTGGCGTAAACAACGTCCAAGTGCTTATAACTCCTCCAAGCATGCCAAAGAAGCCTACCAGAAACTATTGGCAACTATAAATGCACGCTATATTCTTACCAGCTACAGTACTGATGGTAATATTGCGCCTACTGATTTACTCGAAGCCAATCTGGCACGTGGTAAAGTGATGTTATTAACTCAGGATGTGCCACGTTATCGGGTCAGTAAGCAGCGTCAGTCCGAGCGCGCCCGAGTACTGGAATTTATTGTTATCACCGATACTCATGCAAAGTCTGGACCGCCATTGCGACAATTACTAGGACAGTTATATCATTTTGCAGAATTGGGTGGCGTGGATACCAGCGGCCCCAATACACAGTTGGCGTTATGGTAGTGTGGCAAACTGCCAGGAACTAAATATTTACAGCATTTCATGATTAAAAATGGGACGTCATTCATGTTTACCGGAATTATCGAAAGTCTAGCGAAGGTTGAAAATATTCAGAATATTGGTGGTGATGTGCGGCTGCGTATTCAAACTGCAATGGATATGTCTGATGTGCATTTAGGCGATTCTATTGCAACCAATGGTGTTTGTTTGACTGTCATTGACTTTGGTTCAGATTGGTATGCGGCAGATGTCTCCAGAGAAAGTCTAAATCGCACGACTTTGGCAGATTGGAAAACTGGACAAGTGGTGAATGTAGAAAAAGCTATGCTACCAACAACCCGTTTTGGTGGCCATATTGTTAGTGGACATGTGGATGCTATTGGTGAGATCACCTTATTGCGACAGGATGCGCGTTCACTTTATTTTGAGGTCACGGCCCCGGTTGAACTGGCAAAATATTTGGCAGAAAAAGGATCGATTACAGTGGATGGCATTAGTCTGACGATTAACCATTTACGTGGCAATTTATTAAGTTTAAATTTGATTCCTCACACTGCCGAAAGAACCAATATCCATACATGGAAATTAGGTACTAAGGTCAATCTTGAAGTCGATATTTTGGCCCGTTATCTTGAACGATTAATCCTTGGCAATAAAGCCGCAGAACAAAATAACAGCTCAAACATTAGTATGGCATTTTTGGCGCAGAATGGTTTTTTAAAATAAGAATTTAGCAATTAAATAAGCTATTTGAAGTATCTGTTAAGACAAAAGGCTAATTCTATAATAAGTGCGAATCACTTAAGGTGTTTGTTTTCAGGCCTAAAAAGGTACGATTACAAAATGAGACGTATCTTATATATTGCTATTTTCAGCCTTATATTTCTTTTGGCTGGACTGTTTTTGCAATTTTATTTAATCGAAACACTGCCTATTGCATTATTGGGTGGATGTTTGGGATGGGCTGTTGCTGAGTTTAGACGAGAAACCAATAAAGCATAGAGTGAATTGGTTAAAATAAGACCGATTATCTGTTTGCTATATAAATTTTATTTAATCCACTGATTTTAAAATAATTAAGCCATCATTGTTTCAATTGAAATAGCAATGATGGCTTAGTAAGTTGATCTAAGTATGATTTTAATTAATCATCCTTATGAGACTTATAGGCATAAGCATAATTATAGTTATAGCTTGAACCAGAACTACGTTGTACATCATTGAATATAATACCATTAACCTTGCTTCCTGCATGTTCAAAACGATTAACCGTTAATTCAAGTTCTTTAATATTGGTCTTGCCAAAACGAGCCAATAGCAGATTGATACCAACATAGTGTGAGATAATAATGGAATCAGTCACTGCCAGTACGGGTGGTGTATCAATAATAATATAGTCATATTGTGTTGATAGTTGTTCTAGAAAATCTTTAAATTTTTGTGAACTCAGAAGTTCAGAAGGATTTTTTGGGCTTTTACCCCGGCTGATAAAAGACAGATTTCCGACTACAGAAGAATGATAGGTAATTTGCTCTAATGTTGCATCATCAGTTAAATATTCAACTATACCCGGATAAGCATCGGTATTAAAATATTTATGAATATAACCACGACGTAAGTCGGCATCAATTAATAATGTACGTTTACCATTCTGGGCAAAAATAGTGGCCAGGTTGGTGGCAATAAAAGATTTACCCAGCTCTGGTGCGGGCCCACTGATCATAATAATATTGTTTTTTGCATTTTCCAGCGCAAAATGAATGGCAGTACGAATACTACGCAGGCTTTCAATGGCAATATCATCACCATGTTTTACTGCCAAAATAGGCAAGGTCTTTTTCTTTCTTAAAACAGAAATACGACTTTCTTGTATCGGCGAACGAGGTACAGTGGCATAAACTGGTAAATCCATTTCCTTTTCAATCTGAGTAGCATCTTTGACCCCGGTTCTTAATAGATTACGCATTAAGGCAATCAGTATCCCAATAAAACCACCAACAAAAATGGAAAGTACTAAAATAATTAGTTTTCTTGGTTTAATTGGCTTAACAGGTTTTACTGCTGTATCGATAATTCGTACACTACCGATTTCACCAGCTTTAGAAACCTGTAGTTGCTGATAACTTTTAAGCAGTTCCGTATAAAGTTCTGTTTGAACCTCTACATCACGATACAGTTGCATATAGCGACGTTGTAATTCTGGTAAACGATTAATAGATTGTTTAAGTTCTGCTATTTTATCATTCACTGTTTTCAACTGTGAATTAATTTCGGCCATTAGGGGATGGTCTGGTGTATATCTAGCAGCCATTTCAGCTTGTTTTTGTTGTAGTTCAAGTTTTACGGTTTCTAGTGCAATATTTTGCTTTAAAAACAGTTCAGACTCAGCGGTGACATCTACGGTCTGATTTTTTTGCCGGAAGTCATTAAAGACAATTTCCGCTTGTGTCAATTGTTGCTTTAACTCAGGCAGTTTTTTGTTTAGAAATTCTAATGTCTGCTCTGACTCTAGTGATTTACGCTCAATATTTTGTCGATGGTAAACTGTTAGAATATTGTTTAATACCTGAGTAATGTGGGTTCGATCTTCACCTTGATAATTTAAACTAATCACCCCTGTCATTTTGCCTCTTTCAGTAGCTGAATAAGCATTGCTAATTGAATTTACCGCTGTTGGTAAAGCCTGTTTTGTAATCGTAAAGTCATGTTGAGGGATTTTTTGTGAGTGGATTTCAACAATCCATTTACCTCTAGAGGAGCTAAGCGTATTTTTTTGATTTAAATTACCTTTAAGTAAAATCGCATCTTTGTAACTTATTGTAAATTGATTGCTATCTAAAAATTTTAAGATCAATTTTTTATCCTGATAAGATTCAGGCACGTTTAAACTTTTAATGAGGAAAGAAGACTGATTATTTTGATAGGTTACGCCATTGGGGTTATATTGTAATACACTTTCTTCGGGTGTAATCAAGCGAGAGAGCAAGGTATCCTGATTATCTTTAATCTGGATATCTAGATTGAGATCTTTAATCACTCGACCTAGAATCATGCGCGAGCTTAAAATTTCAATTTCTGCCTGTGCTTCGGATTTTCCGCCAAGATTATTACTTAAGTCCCCTAATTGTCCAAGTAATGCTGCAGATGCTGCACTTTTACCCTCTTCTACCTGAACTAATGCATCAACAGAATACACATCAGATGCGACCCGTAAATAAAGTAATGCACAAATTAAACTTAAAATAATGCATAGTGTAATAATTTTCCACTGGGCTATTAAGTAAAAAAGTAATTCCTTTAAATCAATCGTATCATCTGGGGCTTGAGAGTTTTGTGTCATGGCGAATACAACTATTTTAAATTAAATATGTGATGTCCAATCTTGGACATAAGATTGAATATTAAGACAAGTCTGATCAAAAAAAGCCTGATCATGCTGATAAGGATCAGGCACATTACGATTTTGCCAGTGTCCCAAGCGAAAGGTTTTTCCTTTTGCAAAAGGCCAAGTTTTTTCCAGATGTGACTGTTGATTATTGCTCATCACCAAAATTAAATCGGCTTTTTTAATTAAATCTGCGTTTAGCTTTCTGGCAATATGAGAACGCATATCAATATTTAAGCGATCCATACATTGCAGTGCTTTGTCATCAGCCGGGTGTCCAATCAATCCCGAGATACCAGCAGAGCTAATTGATAAATTTGGGAATTTTTGTTTTAAAAAATATTCTGCCATTGGACTACGGCAGATATTTCCAACACAGACCACCAGTATATTCTCAATCTTCATGCTATTTCCCTAGCTGATCAAATGAATATAAGGCACTTGAGAACGGTATAATCTGGTTAATAATACGTTGCCAGCGTGTTAAACCTGTTGCATCAATATAAACGATATCATTTTTTTGCATCTGGAACTGGTTAGCAAGTGCCAGATTACCAAGACTACTTAGATTTAATTGATAAATCGTTGAAGTTCGAGCTTGTAAATCAGAGCGCATAACATAGATACGAGCAGCACTAGCCGAGTATGGGTTAATGCCTGCACTTTCGCCTAATACATCACTTAAAGTCATGCCTTGATCGCGTAAAGCGACTGCTTGGCTATTATTGGACTCTCCCATCACATAAAGTTTTTGATTTTGTTTAGTATTGACATAGATTGTATCGTTCGGCTGAATCAGTAATTTGTGTAAAGAATAGCCATTTTTTTCAAGATTAATGGCATTTAGATCGTAAGTCATTCCATTACGAATGAGTTGAATGGAGGTATTATCTCCTGTTTCGGAGTTTACACCACCTGCCATACTGAGTGCAGTATAGACACTAATAGGTTGATCATTCAAAGTGTATTGGCCACTTTTCATTACCTGTCCATTGACATAATAGCGATTACCTTCATAAGACAATACACGAAGGATTACATCAGGCGTTTTTAAATATTTGGAAAATTGTCTTTTTAATAATTGATTAAGTTCCGGTACAGTTTTACCTGCTGCTTTGATTTGACCAACTAAAGGGAGGGAAATATAGCCATTACTGTCAATCGGAAAACCAATACTTTTGGCATCGGTTGCATTTGTGATTGGCGGTGTAAGCTCCGGATAAGCCCAGAGTTGGATTGAGAGGATATCCCCCGGACTTAGGCGATATAAATAATGTTGATTACGAAATAGTTGAGAAATATCTGCTGTAGATGTCAGAGTAATCGCTTCAGTTGATGGAATATTATTCTGATTGAGTTGTACTACATTAATTTCTGCACCCTGCTCGGTACGAAACTCACCCTGTTCTGGCAAATCATATGTCTGCAAACCGGGAGCAGTTGCACAACCGGATAAGGCTATAATGCATGAAGTGAGTAGTAGTAAAGCTGGATTCTTTTGAAGCACACTGAAACCCTATGATTCTAATTAAAGTTGTTAGATAATCTGAATTATAAATGGCTTTGCAACACAAATCCATCTTTCAGTCACGCTTGATGTGAAGTAACTATCTTTTAATTATATTTTTTGAAAAATATATTATTTTTATTTAGAATTTGAAGTCCTTTATTTACATATTTATAGTTGAAAAATATTGCAATTTTATTTATTTGTAAATAAAAAATTGAATATTGTTTTTTTGTAGTATTTTTCATCACCAGTGTAACGATGCTAAATATCTTGCATATAAACTGTATTTTATACTGAATTTTTGTTGTTTCACTATTTTATAGATTATACTATTTATCAGTTTGCTTTGCAGAAACGATCGAATACTGCGACTGCAATAAATTTTTACTTAAAAATTATTTTATCTAAGAAAAGGTAATTTATGAAACTTTTGGTGACAGGTGGCGCAGGATTTATTGGTTCGGCGGTTGTGCGTCATATTATAAATAACACAGCGCATAGCGTGTTAAATGTAGATAAATTGACTTATGCTGGAAATCTGGAGTCTTTAGCAAGTGTGGCAGAACATCAACGTTATCAATTTTCACAAACAGATATTTGTGATCGTACTGCACTTGATGAATTATTTTCTAATTTTCAACCGGATGTAGTCATGCATTTGGCAGCAGAATCTCATGTGGATCGTTCAATTACCGGTTCTGCAGATTTTATCCAAACTAATATTGTTGGCACCTATCAATTATTGGAAGCTGCACGTCAGTATTGGAATAATCTGGACGACGATAAAAAACAGGCATTTCGCTTTCATCATATTTCTACGGATGAAGTATATGGTGATCTGGAAGGTATAGAGGATCTGTTTACCGAAACGACTTCTTATGCACCAAGCTCTCCGTATTCTGCTAGTAAAGCCAGTTCAGATCATTTGGTTCGTGCATGGCATCGTACTTATGGTTTACCAGTTGTATTAACCAACTGCTCAAATAATTATGGTCCTTATCATTTTCCAGAAAAACTAATTCCTTTAGTTATTTTAAATGCATTAGCTGGTAAGCCTTTACCTGTCTATGGTAATGGTGCACAAATTCGTGACTGGTTATTTGTTGAAGATCATGCCCGTGCTTTATATCTAGTAGTGACAGAGGCAAAAGTAGGTGAAACTTATAATATTGGTGGACATAACGAACAAAAAAATATTGATGTAGTGAAGTCGATTTGTCAATTGCTTGAAGAGCTTGCACCAAATAAACCGCAAGGGGTTGTAAATTATCAGGATTTAATTACTTATGTGACGGATCGTCCGGGACATGATTTGCGTTATGCTATTGATGCCAGCAAAATCAAACAGGATCTTGGTTGGGTGCCGCTTGAGACATTTGAAACAGGTTTGCGTAGGACAGTACAGTGGTATTTAGATAATCAGGATTGGGTGCAACGAGTACAAAGTGGTGAGTATCAAAATTGGGTAAAACAACAATACCAGACTAAACAAGCCTAATTTAAGTGGAGGAATAGGAATGAAGATTCTTTTACTGGGTAAAAATGGTCAGGTAGGTTGGGAGTTACAGCGATCATTGCAGCCACTGGGTGAGGTGGTAGCTTTGGATCGTCAACTTGATGGCAAAAAACAATGGAGTGGTGATGTTGCAAATTTTGCAGCGATTACCACAGTCATTGAGCAGTTCCAGCCTGATGTTGTGGTCAATGCTACAGCCTATACAGCAGTAGATAAAGCAGAAAGTGAATCCACGCAAGCAAATTTAATTAATCACCTTGCGGTTAAGCATTTAGCTGAGCAGTGTAAAGCCATTGATGCTTTATTGATTCATTATTCAACTGATTATGTATTTGGTGGACAAGGTGCAGCGGCTTGGCATGAAGATGATAGTACTGCGCCAATTAATATTTATGGTCAAACGAAACGAGATGGTGAAATTGCTTTAGAGCAAAGTGGTGCGAAATTTATTAATTTTCGTACCAGTTGGGTCTATGCGGCACGTGGTCATAATTTTATTAAAACCATGTTGAAACTGGCGCAGAGTAAAGATGAATTAAGTGTTATTGATGATCAAATTGGCGCACCTACGGGTGCAGCACTCATTGCTGATATCACTGCGCAAGCCATTGCAGCTTATGTACCGCATGAAGCTGCCCAGCAACATAAATTACATGGTCATTATCATCTGGTGGCAAGTGGTGAAACCTCATGGTTTGCCTATGCACAATATATTTTTGCAATTGCCAGAGCAAAAGGTCTTGACTTACAGATTAAAAAATTGCATCCGATTGTAACCACTGCTTACCCAACACCAGCAAAACGGCCATTGAATTCAAGATTGAATACTGACAAATTACAATGCAATTTTAAGCTACATTTACCACATTGGACATCAGGCGTTGAGCACGTCTTGGGAGAAATTATTTTATGAGTCAAGTTAAACGTAAAGGGATTATCCTTGCCGGTGGTTCTGGTACACGCCTGTACCCAATTACCATGGGAACCTCCAAGCAACTGTTGCCAATTTATGATAAACCAATGATTTATTATCCATTGTCCGTGTTAATGCTGGCAGGGATTAATGAAATTTTAATTATTTCTACCCCAGAAGATTTGCCAAATTTTGAAAAACTTTTGGGTACTGGTGAAGAGCTTGGCATTAAACTCTCTTATAAAGTACAGCCTTCTCCAGATGGTTTGGCACAGGCATTTATTCTGGGTGAGGACTTTATTGGCGAATCACCCGTATGTCTAATTTTGGGCGATAATATTTTTTATGGACAGCATTTTAGCGAGCAACTAAAACGTGCCACTGCACAGGAAACGGGGGCAACCGTATTTGGTTATTATGTCAATGATCCGGAGCGTTTTGGTGTGGTGGATTTTGATGCGGCAGGTAAGGCATTAAGTATTGAAGAAAAGCCTGAACAGCCGAAATCCAACTATGCAGTAACAGGGTTATATTTCTATGATAATCGTGTTGTAGAAATTGCCAAAAACATTAAGCCTTCTCATCGTGGCGAGCTTGAAATCACCGATGTGAATAATGTCTATCTACAAAAAAATGAATTGAGTGTAGAAGTATTAGGCCGTGGTTTTGCATGGCTGGATACTGGAACACATGATTCATTGCTTGAAGCAAGTCAATTCGTACAAACCATTGAAAATCGTCAAGGCTTAAAAGTTGCTAGTCTGGAAGAAATCGCCTTTAATAATGGCTGGATTAATGCAGATCAACTTAAAGCACGTGGTGAGTTCTTCAAAAAAACTGGTTATGGTCAGTATTTATTAAAGCTGTATCAAGAAAATGCCGGAAAAGCCTAGATTGTTATTGATGCCTAAATATAATGTTTAGGTATTCCTTTACGCTATATTGTAATTAAAAAGTAGATGAAAAAATGAATGTTATAGAAACCAAAATCAAAGATCTATTGATTTTTGAACCAAAAGTATTTGCTGATGACCGTGGCTGGTTCATGGAGAGTTTTAATCAGCAAGGATTTGAACAGGCATTAACGGAGCGTGGTTTGGAAGTGCCACAGTTTATTCAGGATAATCATTCTTTTTCTAAAAAAGGGGTATTGCGTGGTTTGCATTATCAGTTGAATCCGCATGCACAGGGTAAACTGGTGCGTGTCGTGCAAGGCAGAGCATGGGATGTTGCAGTAGATATTCGTGAAAACTCACCAACATTTGGACAATGGGTTGGTGTGGAGCTGACTGGTGAAAATTATAAACAATTCTGGATTCCTGCCGGTTTTGCCCATGGTTTTATTGCGCTTGAAGATAATACACAGTTTTTATATAAAACCACAGATTATTATTCTAAAGAATGTGAAAGAAGTATTGTTTGGAATGATCCTGACTTTGCAATTGATTGGCCTGTAGAAGATGGCTTAGAGTTAAAGTTAACGGACAAAGATCGTTTGGCAGCGAGTTTAAAGCAAGCAGTTGCAAATAAACAAATTTTTAATTAATTTCGAATTGGGATAGTATGAGTTTAGTTCGAAAAAATATTTTTGTACTCTTTTTAATTCAAGGTACAAATTATATTTTCCCATTGCTTACTATTCCTTATTTATCAAGGATTTTTGGACCTACTGGAATAGGTGCGTTGTCTTTAGCGCAGGCAATTATTCTTTATTTAGTGATGGTTATTGATTTTGGATTTAATTTAACGGTTACTAGAAAAATAAGTATCGCATATCAGACCGAAAATCAGATGGAAATTAATAAACTATATACACATACAATTTTCATGAAAATGCTATTTCTTTTAATAGTAATAGGAATAATAGTTATATGTTGTCAGATTATTCCACAATTAATTAATATAAAAATACTATTATATATAGGTTTTATTTCATTGTTAGGTGCTGTTTTGAATCCAATTTGGTTATTTCAAGGGGTTCAAAAAATGGCAATTCTTTTAGTGCCAACAACATTATCCAAATTAATTTCTCTATTATTAATATTTGTTTTTGTAAAAGATAAAGGTGATCTAAATTTTGCAATGTTTTTTAATTGCTTAGGTTTGCTTCTTTCTGGAATAATATCTTTGTATTATGTGAAAAAATTGAATTTAGCAAAATTCACTAGAATAAATTATATTTTTGCAAAAAAAATCACAAAAGAATCTTCATATATTTTTATGAGTTACTTAGGTTCAAGTGTATATACCACAATGAATACGTTTATTATGAGTTTCTTTGTTAGTTTAAAAGATATTGGCATTTATTCATCTGCTGATAAAGTAACTACAACAGCACAGTCTTTAATGACCCCAATGCATCAGGCTATCTTTCCCCACTTATCTAGTTTTACAAATAAAGATGAATATCTAGTAAAGTTAAAAAAGTTTGGAATCATTTTGGTGGGTTTTGCAGTTTGTATATCTATATTCATTTTTTTATTTGCTAAAATCATTGTATCAATTTTATTCGGAAATGAGTTCTATGAATCATATAGAGTGCTTCAAATTCTATCTTTATTACCTATAGTAATCAGTCTTGGAATTTTATTTGGGCAATGGGGACTGATAGTTATTGATGAAGCAAAAATATTAGGTAAAATTTATATATATGCTGGTTTTTTACATCTTACATATATTTTTCTTTTACTACATTTTTGGGGAATATACGGTGCAGCTATTTCCATAGTGATTACAGAATCAATAGTTTCTTTGGTACTTTTCCTTGTTTTTCTTAAAAGAATTTCAAAGTTAAAGAGCTAACTAATTGTTTAAATATTAATGGATAAGTTTAATATGAAAGAAGTATCTTATGAAAGAAAATATAGTAAAAAAATTGCGTTTTATACATTAGTCACGCGTATGGAAGAATACAGAGAAATGGTGGAAAGTGCTAAAAATTCAGGTTTTGATAGAGAAGATATTGAATTTAATTATTTTGATAATAAAAAAAATAATACGTTTGATGGATTTAGTGGATTTAATTTTGCAATTAAGAACACAGATGCAGAATACTTAATATTTTGTCATCAAGATATTATATTTAAATATGATGATTTTAAAAAATTAGAGGTTTGTTTAAATGAGTTAGAGGATTTAGACCCTTTGTGGGTGCTTGCAGGTAATGCAGGAGCGAATGAGTTCGGTGATGTTTTTATAAAAATAATTGATCCAAATGGTTTTCATGATCAAGGACCATTACCACAAAAAGTTAAATGTTTAGATGAAAACTTTATAATTATTAATATGAAAAGAAATATAAGCTGTAGTTATAATTTGAGTGGATTTCATTTATATGGACTAGATATTTGTCAAAATGCAGATTATTTAGGTTTAAATAGTTATGTTATTAATTTTTTGATAGAGCATAAAAGTGCAGGAAAAGTCGATATAACGTTTCACAACGGTTTTAAAAAATATATGGAATTACAAAGAGAGAGAAAATCTATGAGATTATATACTACTTTGTGTGCAACAAAATTTGTTACAAGTAGTTCATTTTTAAATATATTTTTAAATATTAGATTGGTGCGAAAGATTTTTATATACTTAATAAAACTGAATAAGGCATAAAAATTATGAATCCTATGGTAACAATACTTGTCCCAAGCTACAACCATGCTAAATTTATAAAATTTAGAATAGATAGTATATTGCAACAAACTTATCATAATTTTGAACTAATTATTATGGATGATGTTTCCCCAGATAATAGTAGAGAAATTATTGAGCAATATAGAAACCATCCAAAAGTTAGCCAAATTATTTTTAATAGAAAAAACTCAGGATCAACATTTCACCAATGGAATACTGGAATTTTAAAGTATGCTAAAGGTGAATATATTTGGATAGCAGAATCTGATGATATGTGTGATAAGTTTTTTTTAGAAAAAATGGTTGAAAAATTTATTCTTAATAGAAATTTGGTAATAGCTTATGCTCAATCTGCACGTATAAATAGTAAAAACGAAAGAACCGGTTCTTGGAAGACTTGGACGGACTCTATGAAAAATGGAGAGTTGTTTAATAAATCTTTTGAAATGAGTGGTGTGGAATTTATTAAGAATTTTATGTTATTTAAAAATGTAATACCTAATGCGAGTGGTGTAGTATTTAAGAAAGATGTCTTTATTTTTTTTGAAGGTGCGCTTCCAAACCTCAAAACAAATGGAGATTGGGATATTTGGATCAAAATTTTATCAAAAGGTGATGTATATTATTGTTCCGAAGAGCTGAATTATTTTAGATATCACGATAATAGCGTAATTGCTAATTCGGTTAAAGGAAGTATGTTAAAACATAAATATAAAGAGTACAAAGAACAAGTACTCTTAAAAAAATCTGTTCAACAAACAGTAAAAGATTTTCCAGAACTTGCAATAATTAATAAGGTGTTATTGTTAAAAGCAATTTTTATGTGTAATAGTTTGGCTTTGGCTAATTTTCTAATAGGAACACGTAAAGGAGTATAGAATGACTGAATGTGTAGATATTATCATGGCAACTTACAATGGTGAAAAATATATTCGTGAACAAATTCAGTCTATTCAAGCTCAGCCATTTACTAACTGGATTCTAATTATTAGTGATGATTATTCACAAGATGATACTGTAAAGATCATTAAAGAAATGCAAGGTCTCGATAAAAGAATTGAACTGGTTAATTGCGAGAAACAGGGCGGCATAGTAGAAAATTTCAATAAAGCGCTAAGTTTCTCAAAATCTCAGTATATATTTCTAGCAGATCAAGACGATATCTGGGTTGAAAATAGACTTAATATAATGTTGGACAATTTTAAAAAAATTGAAGCAGATAATGCAAAGAAAAGCATTTTAATGTTTACTGATTTGGAATTGATTGATTCAGATGGAAATATAATAGCAGAGAGTTTCTATCAATATAATGATTTAAATCCATACACTAATATGAAGCCTAATATGCTAATTTGGCGATCTACAGTTTACGGTTGTTCAACATTATTTAACCGAAAGCTTTTAGAAGAGAGTTTCCCTATACCGAATTATGCTTCAATGCATGATCAATGGTTGGCTCTTAAGGCTCATATGAATAATGGTTTATTTTACTATGATTATAAATCGTTGAAATACAGGCAGCATTCTAACAATGCAGTAGGTGGGGCTGGAAATGGTTTCATCGGTAAAATTAAGAAATCAAAGCGAAATTTTAAATCAATTAAATTGAATGTAGAAAAAGTAAAGAAAAATTTAAACTATAATGAAAATCAATTTTATTCATTACCCTCGTATTTTTTTCCTTTTCAGGTTGTTCTTCCAACTATCATTTTGGGAGAGAAAAGGTTACAATCATTTCTTTTCTTTATTATATTCATATTGTTGTAATATTTTATTTCAGGTGATTTTTTTGAAGAAAGATACTATATTAACATTTTTGGCTCATTTAATAGTGTGGATGAATATAGTTCTTCCTTCGGGCAGTTTATTCGGCATCAATGTTAAATTTGTTATTTTAATAATATTTATAATTTATCTAATTCTTTTTAATAGAAGTTACATACTTACAAAAACATTTTTAAGTATGATACCAATTATTTGTTTTTTAATGTTTGAGATAGTTTATGCAATTTTGTTTAAAGAAATTGATACTAATTCAATGTTGGGACAAACAAAAGATATTTTTATTTTCTTTACATATTTTTATTTATTAATATTCTATTTTAGAAATAATTTGATATCTTTAAGTAATTCCATTGTTAGTGCAGCTGCCTTTGTAGGGATTTTGAAATTTATCTTACTTTTTTATGGATTTGCTTTTGGTGTATCAATTTCAGAATTAATGAATAATATTGCACAATACACAAATACTGCAATTATGACTTTGGAAGTTTCAGGTGGTTTTTTGTTTAGAATTAATTATATTTCTGATTCAATTATTTCTGTAGCAGTTTTTTATCTTTTAACAGAGATATATAATGCAAAAAAAATTGATAAATTTATGTTGATTAAATTTATTGCACTTTCGTTTTCTGCATTAATTACTATGTCAAGGTATCAGTGGGCAGCTTATTTGATGTCTATTATTCTTACGAACTTATTGTATTTCAAATCTAAAAAAGCAATTGCAACTTTAATTATATCCTCTGTATTCATTTTTATAGTTTTATTACAAGAAAGTGTACAGGAAATGATTTTATTAAGATTTGATAGCAAAACTGTTGATGTATCTGATATTGAAAGAGTTATACAGAAAAACAGTATATTTTCTGCTATTTATGATTCTCCCCTACTAGGAAATGGTATTGGATACTATATTCCAAATTTAATAAGAAGTGATGTTGCAAAATATTTATATGAATTGCAAATTCCAGCTTTAATTATGCAGTTTGGTGTGTTAGGTTTTATAATTTTATTATTAATAACATTATTTCCTCTTTTTAATAACTTAAAAAGAAAAAATGTTCTTTGGTTAATAGTATATTGTTGTGTTATAGGTATATGGTTAGGTGGTGCAATGATTAATGCTATTCTTTTTTCATCATCATCTGCTTTAGTTTTTGTATTAATATATATTTATAGTCAGAAATCACGATTAGAAAATTAGGAATCTAAAAATGTATCTAAATACTAGAAATTTAGTTGGACACACGACAGGGGTTCAGCGTTATACCAAAAAAATCATTGATAATTGGAATGACTCATTAATTCAACCAATTAGTCCTCAAGAAAATTTTGCTTCGGGTTTAAAAGGACATTTTTGGGAACAGTTCATTTTACCGAGACAATGTAAAGACCAAAAACTATTGTGGTGCCCTAGTAATACTGGTCCGTTATCTTACATGAATCAAGTCGTAACAATACACGATACAGTTCCGTTTGATCACCCAGAATGGTTGAATCCAAAATTTGTATGGTGGTATAAATTTTTACAACCCAAATTGGCACACAAGGTTAAGCATATTATTACTATATCAGAATTTTCTAAAAATAAAATTATTGAACATTTAAATATTTCTGAAGAGCAAGTTTCTGTTATTTATAATGGAGTAGATCTCGTAGAAAGAAACTTTAATGATCAAGAAGAAAATAAGTTTTTAAATTTACCGCCATATATATTAAGTGTAGGTTCTTTGGAGCCTCGGAAAAATCTTTTGCGCCTAATTTCTGCTTTTATTCAATATAAAAAGGAAACGAAATCAGAAATTCAATTGGTAATTGTTGGGAAAAAAGGGGTGAGTCGCGTTTTTAGTGATGTTGGTTTTAATGAGATTGATACTGAGGACATCATTTTTACTGGTCATGTATCTGATAGTGAACTTCGACACTTATATAAGAGTGCTTTAGGTTTTTGTTATCCTTCATTATATGAAGGTTTTGGTTTGCCGCCTTTGGAAGCAATGCAGTTTTCAGTTCCTGTATTGACAAGTAATTCAACAGCAATTAAGGAGCTATGTGAAAATCGAGCAATTCTTATTGATCCCACATCCATTGATTCAATAGCAGAAGGTATTTTTGATTTACTCAATGGTGGGGTTTCTCCAGATATTATTAACTCTAATTTGGAATATGTTCAAAGTTTATCATGGGATAATTGTGCTAGGCAAACTCTCCAAGTTTTATCAAAATATAAGTAAATGGTAGGTTTATAAAATGGTTATTGCTTCGATAGTAATATATAAACATTCTTACAAAGATTTAGAACAAACTTTAACAAGTTTGCTTTGTACCTCGGTAATTCAAAAAATTATTTTAGTTGATAATGATCAATCAGATTGGGCTAAAGATTTCAATCATGAAAAAGTTATATATTTAAAAACAGAAGGGAACTATGGTTTTGGTTATGGTCATAACTTCGCAATTAAACTTTATGCAGCGCAAAGCGATTATTTTTTAATATGTAACCCAGATATTTTCTTTGATGAAAATGAGTTTGAAAGTCTCATTAATTTTGCAGATACTCGGCCTGAGAGTTTATTTTTACCTAAAATCATCTATGAAAATGGTGAAAACCAATATGGTGCTCGTTTACTACCAACACCATTAAATTTGTTTGCTCGACGGTTTTCTCCAAAATTTGCAGAAAAACTAGATCAAAACTATTTACTTAAAGATTTTGATCTGTCAAAACCCATTTTTACACCATATTTACATGGTTGTTTTATGTTATTTAAATCCAAACCATTACTTATATTGAATGGTTTTGATGAGCGTTTTTTTATGTATATGGAAGATGTTGATCTTTCCCGTCGTTGTGCAGAAAAATTTGGGAGTGTGTACTATCCTTTAGCGAAAGTTATTCATTTACATGAACAGGGATCATATAATAATAAAACATTATTAAAAGCCCATTTAAAGAGTGCTTGGCAGTATTTTAATAAATGGGGGTGGATTTATGATAGTCAGCGTAAAAAACTAAATGAAAAGTGTTTATGTGAAATAAATGGGTAATGTGAATATTACCCTTAGTGTTATTTAACACCGCCCATACAAATCTTCAAAACGGACAATATCATCTTCACCAAGATAAGAGCCAGATTGTACTTCAATCAGTTCTAATGGCACTTTGCCGGGATTTTCCAATGCATGGATTTCACCAAGGGGAATATAGGTGGACTGGTTTTCTGTGAGCAGAAAAGATTCTTTACCTTTATGAATTTTGGCAGTACCGCTGACCACGATCCAGTGTTCAGAACGATGGTGATGCATTTGGATTGAAAGTTTTTGCCCCGGTTTTACAGTAATTCGCTTGACTTGATAACGATCTGCATGATCAATACTGTCATATTTACCCCATGGACGATACACTTCACGATGGCAATAATGTTCAGTTCGCCCTTCTTGTTTTAATTTTTCTACAATCTTTTTAATATCCTGTACTTTGTCTTTATTTGCGACCAATACAGCATCTTTAGTTTCAATTACCACTAGATTTTCCACACCAAGTAAGCCAACCAGTCGACTTTCTCCATAAATGTAGCTGTTCTGACTATTCACAGTAATTACATCACCATGGATTACATTACCTTGATCATTTTTAGTCTGGATATTCCAAAGTGCAGACCATGAGCCAACATCATTCCAATTGGCATCTAGGGGTACGACTACAGCATCTTGGGTATGTTCCATGACTGCATAATCAATTGATTCAGAACGGCATTGACGAAATGCCTCTTTATCAATACGGATAAAATCCAGATCTGGTTTTGTTTCTTTGATTGCTGCTAGGCAGGATGTATAAATATCATCAGCATAATGTTGCAGTTCTTTTAGGTAAGCATCGGTTTTAAACATAAACATGCCACTATTCCATAGGAATTGCTGGCTATCAAGGTATTGCTGTGCAGTTGTTGCATCTGGTTTTTCAACAAAACGTTTTACGACAAAGCCTGAAAGTTCAACTTGCCCTTTTTCGATATAACCATAACCAGTTTCAGCATGTGTGGGTACAATACCAAAAGTAACTAGTTTATTATTTTGTGCAAGCTCAAGAGCTTGTTGAATACTGTGTTCAAAATTTTCTTGCTCAGTAATGACATGATCGGCTGCCAGTACTAGCAAAACGGTATCAGAATCTATTGTAGCAGTTTGTGTTTGATAAAGTGCTGCAAGACTAATTGCAGGTGCAGTATTTTTTCCTTCTGGTTCAAGAATAATCTTGGCATGAATCCCGATTTCACGCATTTGTTCTGCCGCGAGAAAACGATGTTCTTCATTGCAGATTAGAATTGGAGCGGCACAATCCAGATTTTTTAAACGCAATAATGTTGCTTGTAAAAGAGTATAACCATCAGGAGAAAGTTTTAAGAATTGTTTGGGATATTGTGTGCGGGATAATGGCCATAAACGGGTGCCACTACCACCTGCCATAATTACTGGTAAAATTTTTGCTGCCATATCAAAACTTTTCCTATGAATTGAGCAATTAAATAAAAAATATATTGATGGAATATTAGAAAATAAATCTAGTATGCAGATTTATTAATAAAACCTTTAAAAATAGTTAAGAATATGATTTTAATGTCTAACCATAAACTCCAGTTTTTGATATACATTAAATCACATTCGACCCTTTTTTCCATTTTATCGAGTGTATCTGTTTCACCTCGCCAGCCCCGGATTTGTGCCAGTCCTGTTATGCCCGGTTTAACTTTATGACGTAACATATAGCCTGGAATGAGTGCACGATATTGCTCATTATGTGATACAGCATGTGGGCGAGGCCCAACGATAGACATATTGCCAGATAGTACATTAAAAAATTGCGGTAGTTCATCGAGCGATGTTCGTCGTATGAAAGCACCAACTTTGGTCACGCGTGGATCATTTTTGGTGGCCTGTTTAACTTCATGACCATTTTCCATGACTTTCATTGATCTAAACTTAAAGACGGTAATGGGTTTGCCATTTAGACCATTGCGGGTTTGTTTAAATAATACAGGACCTGATGAGGTCAGTTTGATCGCAAGGGCTACGGTAAGCAAAATGGGAGAGATCAATATTAAAATTATTATAGAAAGTATAATATCTTCTGCTCGCTTAATAAAACGATTAAATCCATAAAATGGTGTATCAAATAATTTGATTAAAAAGATATCATTTACATTTTCTAGTTTTGGATCTAATAAAAAATAGTCTTTGGTGCTGATATGAATAGTGTTGAGACAATTAGTATTTGAAATCAAAATAATAGAACAAGTAGTATTTTTTAATTGGTCAATGATATCGTTGATCATTATTATAGATTCAGGATTAATATAAACAACATCTATATTTTCTGTATTGATATCTTCAAGTAAAGCATATAGATTCCCGAGATATGGACATTGCATATCTTGTATATTGTGATCGTCATCATCATAATAACCTATAATTTTAACATTCGAGAAAAAATGGCGATATGTTTTATCAAGTGTGATTGGAAAAGAACCAACTAATACAGCATTCTTAGTATCAAGGTGTAAGATAGCATTCATCTCAGGAATAATAATAAATTTATTTATATGAGATGAGATCATACTCGAAGTACACACTGAAATCAAACATGCTACTGTTCGCTTACTTTGAAGTTATTTTTAAAAATTATATAAAATACAATTCATTATGATTATATTTTTTAGTTCTTAAAGCTTGGTTTCTTGTCGAAATTTTAATGTTTTGTATGTTTTTAATGGACTACTGTTTAGAAGTGTGCATATTCTTAAATTAAGTTGCTGTACTGTTACGGTTAAGATAAGATCTGAAAATGAAAAATTTGGATCTTACTGATATGTTTTCAAAAACAAAATCTGTAATAGCAATCTCTATTATAATTAGCAGTGCTTTTTCGTCTTTGGCTTTGGCTCAAGGCATCATAGTAAATAATAAGGCATTGTCCACAGATTTAATCTGGTTGAATCAACAAGGCGTTATTAACATTAGTACTTCAACTTGGCCGTTAAGTGGTGATGAAATTGAACGAGCCCTCTCACAAGCCAATATTTCCAATCCAGTACAGCAGAAAGTTGTTAACGCTGTTCTAAACGCCATTAAAACTGATAATAACCAGCTTAAAGTAGGTTTGTTTGCAGAAAGTGATCAAAAATATTTACCTCAGACATTTGGGGACGCCCAAAAAGCACAATATCAAGCAAGCTTGGAGTTGAATGCTGGGAGTGAGAATTGGGATGGAAAACTTAGAGTCAATGTTGAGCATGATCTTCAAGTAGATAATTCGGAAGATGTGAATGTTGAAGGATCATATCTTGCTGGAAAACTTTGGAACCAATGGTTAATTGCTGGGCAAATTCCAACTTGGTGGGGCCCTGGTCATGATGGCAGTCTGATTCGTGGCGATGCTAGTCGGCCTGTATATGGTGTAACAGTACAACGTGCTGTGCAAGATGCATTTGAAACAAAATGGTTGTCATGGATTGGTCCGTGGCAATATCAGGCATTTGCAGGACAACTAAAAGATTATAAGGCTGTTCCTGATGCAAAACTTTTAGGTTTACGCATGACTGCCCGTCCATTACCTTATCTTGAGCTTGGTGCTTCAAGAGCTATACAAATCGGCGGTAAAGGGCAACCAAATAGTTTCAATGCATATTGGAATGCGATTATTGGTAAAGATAATAATTGTGATGATCAGGGTTGTGTTAATGATAAAAATGCATCAAACCAACTCGCTGGATTCGATGCACGATTGAATTTGGTAAATTTAATTCAGGTGCCAGTTGGTCTATATGCACAATATGTGGGCGAGGATGAATCTGGGCTATTACCATCAAGAAAATTATATTTAGCCGGTCTGGATTTCTCTTCAAGCTATAAAAATATGCCTTATCAGCTTTATGCAGAATGGGCAGATACCAAAACGAATGGAGATGTATGGGGATATTCTTATAACCATCATCAATATACCGATGGATTTTATCAGCAAGGTTATCCATTAGCCCATGCCATAGGTGGTGATGGTGAAATGTATTCTGTTGGTGGTCATATCCGTTTTGACCCAATGAACCGACTTGATGGGCGTGTTTTATATACCAAAGTAAACCAATCCAATTTATCGATTAATCATGCTTTTCCGGAAAGTGATAAGATTAAAGCATTGGATATTACCTGGTCGCATTATTTAAAGCCTGATGTACCGTTAAAAATTAATGGATGGATCAGTGATTCAGACCTCAAGGGTAATAACAGTGGTGTATCAGTAGGGGTGGAGTTTCCCTTGGACTTGAAGGCAATCGGTTTACATTAAATTTTAAACAAGAAAATACCCTATTTTTATCAAAATAGGGTATTTAAAAATAAAAGATTTTTGTTATTAGCTAGACCATATTTTAATGATTCAATTTGTTATCTTTTTAGTATTGCAATGATTGAAAATAATAATTGTGTTAATTGTCACATTTTTTTAACTTTCTATTCTCTTTTAGACATTCAGTAGAGATTAAATTTCTTCAGATTCATTTTTTTAATTGTAATGTTAAAAATTGGCTTCTTTTTTGCATTCGTTTGTAAAGTAAACGCATGTATTGTTATCGACATGGTGCAATGTTGTCTTCATTGCTTGTTTTGATTGTGCACAAACATGCGCGTCGCGTTTTTTTAATCTCATATAAAGGAAACACCATGAAGATAGGTACTTTTTTCTCTCCCCATTCTTTAATGATTGGTGCTTTGACACTTATTGGTGCAACTGCTGCGAATGCTGCAACATGGAGTGACACATCGGTTGGCTGGCGTTATGGTACAAAATTCGCAGAACCTTACAAAAATAATGCAGATGGCAGCCGTATTGATATCACAAAACAGATTTTTAGCTTAACTCATGTCAGTGGTTATAAATATGGTTCAAATTTCTTTAATGTAGATTTATTGCAGTCTAATGACGAACCAGCAATTGGTACAGATAAAGGTACACAAGAAGCCTATGTGGTTTATCGCCATACCTTGGATATTGGTAAGGTAATAAATAAAGATCTGTCATATCCTGGTGTTATTCGTGGTGTGGGATTAACTGGTGGATTGGACTGGAATACGAAAAACGATACATATGGTTCAAAAAAACGTATGTGGGTGGTGGGGCCAACAGTCATGTTTGATGTTCCAGGTTTTCTGAATTTTAGTGTGCTTGCTTTAATGGAGAGTAATGAGCCAACAGGTTTGGGACATCGCTATACCTATGATACTCATCCTGCATTACAATTAACCTGGGGTGTTCCAATTGGCGATTTGCCACTATCTTTTGAGGGTTTTGCCTTATGGATTGCCGATAAAGGTAAAAATGAATACGGTGGTGATACCAAAGCTGAAACCAATATTGATGCCATGGTAATGTATGACCTAAGTTCTTTGGTTGGTAAAAAAGATAAAACTTTCCGTGCCGGCTTTGAATATCAATACTGGAAAAATAAATTTGGTAATGATGAAAAAGGTGCTGCCGGAGAAGGTGCTACAGCAAGTACACCAATGTTCCGCGTTGACTATCATTTTTAATCAGGTATGAAAAGTTGTATTGTTTGATCAAATGATACATCCAAAAAGAACCTCTGATTGAACAGAGGTTTTTTTATAAGCCGAAAAATTTTAACTACCACGATAAGTGGAATAGGCAAACGGGCTAATTAATAACGGCACATGATAATGTTCATCAGGTTGGTCGACAAAGAATTGTAAACAGACCTGAGGAAAAAAGGTTTTACTGCCGAGCTGTTCAAAATAAGGCAAAATCTCAAATACCAGTTGATACATACCAGCAGGAAATTCTTTTACACCGAAGTCTTTTAGGCGGCCATCAATATCAGTTTGCCCTTCACCTAGTAGCGTATTGCTATCAATATGTAATAATTTTACGTTTACTCCCACGGCAGGCTTGCCAAGATTGGTATCTAAAATATGGGTACTAATGCTCATAAAAATTCCTTATTCGGTGACGGCTTGAGAAAGACGTAACAGGGCAATACCCGCCAGATTCTGCTTGACGACGGTTTGTTCCAGCTCTGCTGAATGATTAAGACGCGCATGAAGTTGTGCCAGAATTTGTTCGGCAGTTAAACCGGCTGCTTTAATTAAAAAGATATAGCCAAATTTTTGTTCATACGCGATATTGCCTTGCAAAAGCTGTTGTTCGGTGGTTGTACTCAGCTGGACATTGGCCTGTTCCTGATTGGAAAAAGCCTCTTCCTGATTAGATAAATCTTTTGCTGCCTTTTTTTCACCAATGCGTGGATGGGTATCTAAAGCTGCTTTAATTTCTTGCCAGGTCCAGCTATCCGTCTGATTTTTTGCAAATGCCAATAATGCCTGTTGTGAGGTAAATGGACGAGCTTGGCTAATTTGCGTAATCCAGGATGGAATATTGACACAATGTTGTAAGCATAATTCCGCTTCAGACAGATCATGCTGATTAAATTCTGAAAGTTTCATGAAAATTCCTTAAACAGACTTATTGTGCTTGAAACGGATGATGCGTCTGCCAATGTTGGGCAATATCACCACGACGGCAAATCCATACCCGATCACGGCTTTGGATATAGTCAAGGAATCGTTGCAGTGCTTTAAAGCGACCGGGACGACCAAGAATTCGGCAATGCATACCAATTGACATCATTTTGGGTGAAGTTTCACCTTCGGCATATAAGACATCAAAGCCATCTTTTAAATATTGAAAAAATTGTTCGCCACTGTTAAAGCCACCTGGTGAACAAAATTTCATGTCATTGCTTTCCAGCGTATAAGGAATAATCAGATGTGGTTGTGTATCGCCGTGACTATTGGTTAACGTCGTCCAGAAAGGCAAGTCGTCGCCATAATGGTCACAATCGTACTGAATTTGGGGAAATTCTGCCAAAAGCTGTCTGGTGTTTGGACTGTCCCGTCCGGTATACCAGCCAATGGGTGCATGGCCGAATAATGTTTCGAGTACAGAAATTGCCTGATCCATATATTGTTTTTCTAGCGCAATTGGCATGTCTTGATAATGAATCCAGCGTTGTCCATGTGAGACCACATCATAATTTGCTTTTTGAATAGCCTCGACCACATAAGGATTACGTACCAGTGCCATTCCTACACCGAAAACCGTCATTGGCAAGCCACGTTTTTCAAATTCCTGATGAATCCGCCAGAACCCTGCACGAGAACCATATTCATACATGGAATCCATCGACATATGTTTGGCAGGATAACTTGCGGCACCAATAATATCCGATAGGAATTGTTCTGAACCTGCATCCCCATGTTCAATATGATTTTCACTACCTTCCTCATAATTCAGTACAAACTGTACTGCAACTCTGGCCTGATTTGGCCATTGAACCTGTGGGAGTTGTCCATGATAGCCAATCAAATCACGAGAATAAGGTGCTTTTAAAATATCATCGATTAAGTCTTGTCCACGTAAGTATGAACTTTGCATTACAATTTCCTGAAACAATGCTACGTAAAAAGAAGTTAAGCATGTTTTATGCCGAGATTGAATAAAAAAATTGTACATTGACAAGTTATCTAATTGATGTATAAAAGAATTGAAAGACTTAGATTGTTATGAACGCTTGTGGTAAGCAAGGTTACAAGTTCATTACAGTTTGTTGGTGTACAACAATCGCATTTTGGCGCAAGCTAAAAATGTAAATGATTCTTAGCTAAGTTAGAGAGAAAGAGGGACATTATTTATGAATATTGAAATCCGTACAGATAAGAACATTAACAGTAGTGATCGATTGATTGATTATGTGAGAACCGAATTAAAACAAGAGTTTCAACGCTATAGCGAAAAAATTACGCATTTTGAAGTGCACTTAAGTGATATTAATGGTGACAAGGGGGGAGACGAAGACAAACGTTGTATGATTGAAGCCCGGCCAGCAGGATTAAAACCTGTTGCAGTGACCCATAAAGCGGCCAATATTGATCAGGCCATTCATGGTGCAATTGATAAATTAAAACGTGGGATTGAACAAGTCTTTGCTAAGCGCGAACCACTTCGGGGCACAAAACCTGAATGGGTTGAAGATGATGCATCATAATATATAAGTTTGGCACATAAAAAGGGCATTTATGCTCTTTTTGTGTGCGTAAAATTTTCAAGTAGTACAGTTTGCATTTACGTGATGTGGGGCATTGGCAAATAAGGCACTAGGCAGATCGATAGTGATGAATTAGACTGCTCTTTTTATCTAGGTAATATCTGTATGTTAAATTCACAACAGCAACAATTCGTACAGAGTATCGAACAATTAGATCTTGCCACGATACAGGCATTATTGGCACAAGGTCTGGACCCAAATTTTATTGATACAGAAAAAGGCCCACCGATCTCAATTTTATGTGATGGTTTATTTGTGTGGTGGGAACGTATTTGTGAAGCCTATGAAGCTGGACAACCATTTTCTGATGCAGAAAAACAGCAACAATTACAAATCTATCAGGATATTTTAGAGGCCTTGATCGCAGCCAAGGCCAATTTGCATTTGTGGGATAGTGAAGAGTTTTATGGCCCACTTTGGGATGCAGCCAGTGCTGCTTGTGTACCGATAGTACAACGTTTGTTACAACAAGGTGTTAATCCGAATACTATTGATGATCAGGATTTAACAATTTTAAGCTCAATCAGTCAGTTATGGTTTGATTGTGATTATGATGAAATCGACTGGAATGATGCTTTGCCAGAAGAACGTGCAACACTCGAGTTACTTCGTGATAATGATGCTAAAATGTCAAAAGAAATGTAATGTATGATGATGCCTATGAAAAATATTGTCGCGAAGACTACAGCAATTCTTGCTGCTGGATTGATTAGCCAGATTAGCAATGCGGATGCTTTTGGTTTTGACCGTCCTGGTGCAGGATTGGGAACTGATATTGTCCCGCAAGGTCATCTGGCATGGGAGCAATCCTTGCCAAGTGCAAGCTATGATGATTATTCGGTAGATGGCGAAAAACATAGTGTGCTTACTGTACAGGGTGATATGCTGGCCCGTATTGGTCTTGGTTCCGATGTTGAGTTTCGTGTAGGCTGGGATGGTCCGATCTGGCAAAAAGAAAAACTCGGTGCGAACAGTAGTGAAACGCATGGTGTTGGTGATGTCACGCTGGGGCTTAAAAAAGCCATTAATACCCATGATGATGCCTTTAAATGGGCATTATTGGCACAGGTTAATCTTGCCAATGGTGATGATGAGTTTACGGTTGATAAAAAAATCTATACTTTGGGTTCGGCCATTAGTTATCAGTTCAATGATAGTGTAAGTACTGGAATGACCATGTACTATGATTATCAGGACGGTGATCTCGCTTGGTCGGCGATTCCTTCATTACAATATAAGATTGTAGGAAACTTATCTGGCTTCTCCGAATATGTTTATCGTAAACAGGAAAGTCAGCATAAAGAATCGATCTTAAACAATGGTTTAATCTGGTCAGTAAAAGATAATTTACAGTTGGATGCATCCATTGGTTATAGCTTTAATCGTGAAAATCCGAGATTGAATGCAGGATTAGGTGTGGCTTATTTATTTTAAGATTTAACTTATGACGAATGTTTCCACATTTTCTGGGTGTCCAGATAGCAGTTGCATAAGTGGATTAAAATGGTGGTCTGGTGTGCAGACCGCCATTTTTATACTACTGATGATCACCGGTTTGCAGATCACACATGCAGAACAGCAATTTTTGCCAAGTGATCAGGCATTTCAGTTTGATGCCCAGTCCCTGAGTCAGTCACAGGTTGAACTGAAGTGGAAAATCGCGCCAGAATATTATCTATATCAACATCAATTTGCTGTCCATCAGGGACAACAGGCTTTGGCTTTGGAATTGCCCCCGGCAAAAGCCAAACATGATGCATTTTTTGGTGATACACAAGTCTATTATCAAACGGTTGCCTTTAATATTCAGGTGCAACCCAATCAACATTATCAGGTGACCTACCAAGGCTGTGCAGAAAAAGGATTGTGCTATCCGATTAGCAAGGCAGATTTTCAGACTGATCAAGACGGGCTGGTGATCTTGGCTGATTCCGCTTCCCAACAAAGCAGACAACATGGTTTATTCCAATCTTCCCAGCCGTCAGTTTTTACCCAAACTACTGCTACCGATCAGCAAGGTCAAACACCACAAACAGCAATTACAACTGAGACTAAGGCGAATATCGGTAGCAATGCTGGAACTGATTTACAACATCAGGCACAAGATGAAATATGGTCTGCGCGGTTACATCAGCAGTCCTTGTTCTGGAGTATTTTGTTATTTTTGGGATTGGGCTGTTTACTGGCATTTACGCCTTGTTCCTTGCCGATGTTACCCATATTGTCGAGTTTGTTGATTCGTAAGCATAATGGTGTTAAAGCAGGGCTGATCAGCTTGATTTTTGTGCTGAGCATGGCATCGGTCTATGCCATATTAGGTATTATGGCGGCGAGTGCAGGTAATAATTTCCAGCGTTGGCTACAACAGCCGGCTGTACTGATTGCATTTAGTTCGATTTTTATCTTATTTGCGTTAAATTTATTTGGTGTATTTGAATTAAAACTGCCCCAGTCTTGGTCAAATAAACTTGACCAACTGCAATCACGGCAAAAAGGTGGTACGTTGGTCGGCGCTGCCTTGATGGGCATGCTATCGGCTTTGTTGGTTGGCCCGTGTATGACGGCACCATTGGCAGGCACGCTGCTTTATATTTCACAAAGTCAGAATGTTTTTGCTGGCGCAGTATTATTATTCTCCCTCGGATTGGGGATGGGCGTGCCTTTAATTTTACTCAGTTTGATTGGTGAGCGTGCGATCCCGAAACCGGGAATCTGGATGATTTATGTACGGCATGTTTTTGCATTTATTATGCTGGGGCTTAGTCTGTATTTTGTCCGTCCGTTGTTGTCGATTGGTGTTTTTAATCTGTGTTTATTGCTTGTTGCCATCGCATTAGCCCTTTATTTGACTTATCTTGTGCTGCGGGCACATCACTGGATTCGTTATCTTGCCAGTCTATGTCTGGTGATTTTAATTGGTTTGTCGATTTGGAAAGGGACACAATATTGGCAATACCAAACCCAGCAACAGCAAATTTGGCAGGTGGTGACCACCCAAGCCGAGTTTAATCACGCCTTGAAACAGGCAAGGCTTGAACAAAAGCCTATCATTATCGATTTATATGCAGATTGGTGTATTGCCTGTCAGCCGATTGAACGGAATGTTTGGCATAATCCAGACGTCCAGCAAAAACTTCAAGCGATGACCAAGATCAAACTGGATTTAAGCCGTTATGATCAGAGCCAACAGGCTTTATTAAATGAATGGCAAATCCTTGGGCCACCGACAGTGCTATTTTTAGATGCTCAAGGAAAAGAGCAACGGCATTTACGTTTAACAGGTGAATTTAATACCACAACATTATTAAACCGGTTACGCTAATACAATGCTATTGCGTCCGGCAGATTTTGCCCGATACATGGCGGCATCAGCATGATGCAATGCCTGTTGTACAGAAGTGCCAGATTTTAAATATGCGATACCAAAACTGGCTGTAATCAGAATGTTTTGGCCATCGGTTGTGGTCAGATTTAGTTGACTCAGTGCGTGTCGGCAGCGTTCTGCGATATGTCGGGTCAGCATCTGATTGTTATCATTGATGATCATGATAAATTCCTCCCCGCCATAACGTCCTACAATATCGTGGAGACGAACATTTTGCCGGAGTGTCTGTGCCACCTGAATTAGTACCTTGTCACCAACTAAATGTCCATAACAATCATTAATCGACTTAAAAAAATCTAGATCAAGTAAAATAATGCCATATGATTCTGTGGAAAAAATTAAATTCTGTTCGATTTTTTCAAGTTGCTGATAAATACTTCTTCGATTAAATAGTTCGGTTAAAGGATCAATGGTACTTAAGGTCTTAAATATCTGTTCTCGATGACGCCATTGGCTAAGCATGATTTCCTGTAAAACAAAGCAGCTTACAACAATGGGAATCATAAAGAACAGCATGCTAAAGACCCAGAATTGATTGGTAAATGGAAAAAAAGTGATCGATGATGCAGTATTAAATTGTGGTGCATAAGCGATTTTTCCATTAAGAGTCAGATATACAATACTGCCCAGAAAGATCAGGCTAGGGATCAGCGCAGTATAAATTACTTTACGTTCAAATAAAATTAATCCTACGGAAATCACGCTGATTGCACCAATGGCCGTTGCAGGACTAAGGACGCCAATCAAATAGCCATCTCTACACAAGGTAATACCAAACATTCCGACGCAGATGAATGGCATGATTTTTTGTGCAGTTAAGGAATGTCGTAGCTTTCGACAAAGATAAATCAATATCCCAAACATCAGGATAAAGCCTATATTTAATTTGATTTGGAAATATAGAAGTTCAATATTGACGTATTGATAAAGTTTTGGGTTAAATAATATAAAAAACTTCCAGCTTAACCATAATGATAATACACAAATTGCTAAAAATAACATCAAGATACAGCGACTTAACGGATTCCAGTTGATAATCGCTGTATTGTAATTATCAGATTTAATTGCTTTTATGCTGCTTAAGATTTTATTTAACAATATGTCTATTCTTCCCGTCAGTAAGGTCGCATTTATATTTTAAACGCTGAAAAAGCATACAAGGTGAATAGCGTATCACCTATTTATTGCGCAATTGCTGCAATCACTGTAATTTCAACCAGTACTTGAGGATGATAGAGTTTTGCCTCGACACAAGTACGGGGTGGGGCTTTAACATCTTTAAGCCATTCATCCCAAACTTGATTCATGGCATCATAATCATCATCAATGTGTTTAAGATAGATGGTTGCAGAGAGAATATGCGCTTTATTACTGCCAGCATCCTCTAGAAACTGATCAATTGTTGCCAGTGTCTCTTTGGTTTGTTGCGTAATATCACCTGAAAAATCAGTAGCAAGCTGACCTGCAAGATAAACTGTGCCCTGATGGATGGTCGCTTCACTAAAACGTTGTGAGGTATGTAAATGTTGAATGGTCATAAGCATCATCATTGTCAAAGGATTTACAAATGATGATAAAAGAATTTCCAATCTTTAGAAACGCTTATTGGATTTAATTTTTTGAAAGATTATTTCCAGATCAGTAAGGACAGGATTCCCGCAGCAATTAAGGGCCCTACTGGAACGCCGCGTAAAAAGGCAACGCCAAGTATTGTTCCCACAAGTAATCCGGTCACAACCATGGGTTCCTGAGTCATGAGATGTGCCCCACGTCCACCTAACCATGCAACCAGAAGTCCAACAAGCACAGCAATAAAGGTTTTCCAGTGGGTAAATACCTGAATTAAATCTTCGGTCTGGATTTTTCCACTGATCAGTGGTGACAGCACACCGATGGTGAGAATGACAATGCCCAGCTTTAGGCCATATTGCTCAATAAACGGAGCATACTGGACCAAAGGCGTTTGTTGGATTAGAAGCAATATACATGCTGCAATCGTCACCGAATGGTTATTGCCAAGAATACCGAGTGCAATAAACACCAGTAATAACAGTGAGATTGAATGAGTGGCTAAAAAGGACATAAGGCGATCACAGAAAAATGCTAGGGGGGCAAATGTTGCCATGGAGCAGTTTATCGTGTTTTTGGCGGGAACAACAATCTAAATGAGCCCTGTAAAACTGTGTAGAGGTACTACCTATGCCTTACAGGACGATCAAATGATTTAAGCAATCGGGTCTAGGCTTAAATACGTCTTACATCGGATAAAATGCAAGCGCAGTAAGTTTACGCTATTTTTATCAAAAATCCAGTCTTTCAGGGAGAAGGATGTCTTTTCTGGCAAATAAAGTAGGTGTGTAAGTTCATAAAGAAGATGATTAAACATACAGTAAGAAGATGATTAAATATACAGTATTTTTTAGATGCGAACAGATTGGATTGTTTTTATTAGATCAATATTGCTGTAATTTTATCGAGTGAATTGTGTCGAAAATAAAGCATATTAAATTTTGGCAATATCGTATTTTTGATGCAAATAAAAAGATGCATGGAAAGAATTGGCATGCTAGATTGATACAAAAAATAGACGAGTATAACAATGAACGTCATACGTTTTATTCTATTGGCATGCGGTGTAATATTCTCGAATACAAGTATGGCAAATCTGTGCCAGTTGCCTGTGGATATCCAGTATATTTTAACACAGCAGCAGATTCAGCAAGAGGATCAGGGAAATCTGGTGGCATGTGATACGATGCCTGAGCAAAAAGGGGTGACATTGCTGGCAGCAGTGCAGCCACTGACCTTTGATAGCGAATTGGAATATGATTTTCAAATCATATTTCTGGCAATTAATGATCAAACCCGCAAAGTCCTTTGGCGCTATCAGGATCCGACAATTTATATCTCTGATGCAGTGGGTTTATATCAGATTCGTCTAGATACAGCCCCTTATCGATTAAATGCCAAACTTCGTGCTGTCGGCTTACGAATCAGTTATCAAAATGCTTCGCGTGTTAGTCCTTACTATCAAACGACTTTGAATCTTTATGATTTTGGTCAAAAACGAAAACAACTCGATCAATTGGTGGTGATGAAAGACAGTGGAGAGTGGGACATGAATTGTTATGGTGAATGGTATAAGCAAACATCCAGTATTCAGGTGCTAAAAAAACAGCATAATGGTTTTGCCGATTTACAAGTTAAAACCAATATGAAACATCAAAGCAGTCAGGAAACTTTTGATCATTGTACAACACAGAATGGAAAACAGTGGCAGGAAAGTTTTGTATTAAAATTTGATGGCAAGCAGTATCAAATACCGGAAAAATATCGGCAGGATTATCAATATTAACATTCAGGTTATGCAAAGGCATAACCTGAAAAACGTGCGTTTGATTAGGCAATTTTATAATCAATGATCACTGGTGCATGGTCACTAAACCATTGTTCCTTATAGACCCATGCATTGACTGTACGGTCTTTCCAATCCGGTGAGCAAGCCTGATAATCAATCCGCCAACCAACATTCTTGGCACGGGCCTGTCCGCGATTTGACCACCATGAATATAATTCTGCTTCCTGACGTACCACACGAAAGGTATCGACATAGCCTAATTCATCATAAATATGATCTAACCAGGCACGCTCATGCGGTAAACAGCCAGAAGATTTCTGATTGCCAGACCAGTTTTTAATATCAATCCGTTTATGCACAATATTGTAATCGCCACAGACAATGATAGAACGATTTTGATCCCGCCATTGTTTTAATAACTGTTGATATTGTTCTAAAAAATGATCCTTACGGGTTTGTGCTTCTTCACCTGATGAGCCGGAGGGCAAATATAATGAAGCAATTTCCACCGGTTTTTCTAGACCAATCTCAAAGGTGGCGACGGTAAAGCGACCTTGCGTATCGGCCAGATCAAAACCTAATCCATCTTGAATATGTAAAAACGGTAATCTGCTATAAATTGCTGTACCGGCATAACCAGCACGTTCGGCGGGAAATAGGTGAGCATACCAGCCTTCGGGCTTAAAGGCATCAGTCCATTGATGATCGCTGATGCGGGTTTCTTGCATACAAATAACATCAGCTTCGGATTGTTCAATCCATTCAAACAGACCTTTTTTATGAGAAGAACGTAGTCCATTGACGTTAATTGAAACCACACGAAGAATTTTTACATCACGCGGATAGTGATCCTTTGGTATCATGCGCAGGTTAAACCTCATTTTGTTATTTCAAAGATACGGAGCATAGCATGACCACGACAACTACATTTAATCCACAGGCATTTATCGATTTGGCATTGTCACGTGGTGTGCTTAAGTTTGGAGAGTTTACTTTAAAATCGGGCCGTGTGAGTCCTTATTTTTTTAATGCAGGGCTATTAAATGATGGCGAGGCCTTGTCATTACTGGCGCAAGGCTATGCCGATCAATTAATCAATTGTGAACATGTTGATGTAATTTTTGGTCCAGCCTATAAAGGTATTCCATTTGTTGCAGCGACCGCAGTTGCGTTGATGCAGCATCATCAAAAAAGTGTGCCGTGGGGTTTTAATCGTAAAGAAGCCAAAGATCATGGTGAGGGCGGCGTATTGGTTGGTGCTGCGGTTGCAGGTAAAAAAGTCTGGATTATTGATGACGTGATTACTGCGGGTACGGCCATTCGTGAAGTGGTGAATATTCTTAAAAATGCCGGTGCAGAAATTGCCGGTGTACTGGTGGCACTGGATCGTCAGGAACGTGGACAGGGTGAATTATCTGCGATTCAGGAAGTTCAAAAAGAACTGGATATTCCTGTGCATGCTTTGATTAGTATGAAAGATTTAATGGATTATCTTGATGCAAAAGGCGAAACACAGGCACTCGCAGCAATGCAGGCTTATCGTGCGCAATACGGTATTTAATAGATTGTTTATCGTTAAAATGATGGAATCTTGCCTATTTGTAAGTGATAACTTACACATGAATAGGCTTTTTGCTCTATGCAGGATTTCGATCAAAAGATAGGATATATTAAACGCCAAATCTAAATAGATATTTTAGTAGATCTAAAGAGTTGTGTGATTCTAAAAATAAATAACAATAAACAGCGCAGCTCGAACCTAAATATGCAAATATTTAGGTTCTATTTTTTACCTATATTTTAGCGTGAATCCGGGATAAGGTGAGTAGAAGAAATTGGTTTCGTAGCAGCGTCCGCTGCTTGTTCGAGGTCAGCAAATTATTTGCAAGACAATGTTTTTCAATTAACTTGTTCTTTAGCGGTATTTGACCGAGTTCGCAGCGGACAAATGGTTTTGCCTACTTTTCCCGAAAGAAAAGTAGGTCGAACCGAAGGTTAATCCTAACATATTCCTAATCTTGTAAGACTCCGTCGTGATTCTTTCATTGAAATTAATTTTATTTATACAAACAAATACTTTTATTCAGAGGTGGTGTTATTTTAACCAAAATGTCATTGCGCTATGCCATGATCCTGTCCAAATGAGCAGACCATATCTTCTATCTCAAGCCAGTTGAATTTTAGTTTTTGCATTCATGGTTAAATTCATTTAAAATAGTGCGCTTGCTGTAGTGATGCACGGCAAAAGTTTTTCCAGAACAGGAAAACTTAATCTTATCGCTTCTATTGAATTTTTAAGCATCTCGGAGAAAACGATGGCTTTAACTAACGAACAACGTGCTGAAATTATTGCAAAATTTGCACGTGCTGAAAACGACACTGGTTCACCAGAAGTACAAGTTGCATTATTGAGTGCACAAATCAACGATTTACAAGGTCATTTCAAAACCCACAAACACGACCATCATAGTCGTCGTGGTTTGATCCGTATGGTAAACCAACGTCGTAAATTGCTTGATTACTTAAATGGTAAAGATCACGCACGTTATACAGCGTTGATCGGTGCATTAGGTTTACGTCGTTAATACCTAAAAGTAATACATTGATGCTAGGTGTTTTACCAAATTCATTATATTGTATTACTGCTGTGCTTAAGTTAGCTATGGTGATATGAGAAGGGGCGATTACGCCTCTTCTTTTTGTGTTAAAACTTGTGAAAGACTGGTAAGAAGCGGCTTCTAAGCTTTGTCATCACATCCCATCATTTGCTTAAAAAATGATGTTGTGGATGGAATGCCAAACCTTAGGGGCCTTCAGCCAGCATAAAATTTAGGAAACAATAATACATGTCAATGTTTAATATCATTCGTAAAGAATTCCAATATGGTCAACATACCGTCGTACTTGAAACAGGTCGTGTGGCGCGTCAGGCAAAATCTGTTGTCATCACTATGGGCGGTGTCACTGTGCTGGTTGCTGTGGTTGCCCAACCGACTGCAAAAGCAGGTCAGGACTTCTTTCCACTTACAGTAAATTATCAAGAAAAACAATACGCTGCTGGGCGTATTCCGGGTGGTTATGGCAAACGCGAAGGTCGTGCCTCAGAGGCCGAAACACTGATTTCCCGTTTGATTGACCGTCCAATTCGTCCATTGTTCCCGGAAGGTTATTACAACGAAATTCAGGTGACTGCAACTGTTGTATCTTCTGATAAAACCATGGATGCAGATATTGCTGCGATGCTGGGTACTTCGGCTGCATTAGCGATTGCTGGTACACCGTTCCGTGGTCCGATTGCTGCGGCGCGTGTTGGTGTGATCAATGGTGAATATGTTTTAAACCCAAACTATGAACAACTTAAAGAGTCTGACCTTGACCTCGTGGTCGCTGGTACAGATACTGCGGTGTTAATGGTTGAGTCTGAAGCAAAAGAATTGTCTGAAGATCAAATGCTGGGTGCGGTATTGTTTGGTCATGATGAAATGCAAATTGCAATTCAGGCAATCAAAGAATTTGCTGCTGCCGCAGGTGCGGTGGAATCTGACTGGGTTGCACCAGCGCATAACGAAGAATTACGTGAGAAGTTAAAACAAGCATTTGAAGCCAAAATTTCTGATGCTTATACCATTGCAGAAAAACAGGATCGTTATGCAGCACTAGATGCATTACATGCCGAAGCAGTTGCACAGTTCGTTCCAGAAGAAGATGTGGACGGCATTGCAGACGAAGTCGATTTCCTGTTTGAAGATTTAAAATATCGCACCGTGCGTGACAATATCCTGTCTGGTAAACCACGTATTGATGGTCGTGATACCAAAACTGTACGTCAATTGGATGTACAAGTGGGTGTCTTGCCACGTACCCATGGTTCTGCATTGTTTACCCGTGGTGAAACACAGGCATTGGTGACTGCAACATTGGGTAATACCCGTGATGCCTTGATGGTAGATACATTATCAGGTACAAAAACTGATAATTTCATGTTGCACTATAATTTCCCTGCATATTCTGTCGGTGAAACAGGCCGTGAATCTGGACCAAAACGTCGTGAAATTGGTCATGGTCGTTTGGCTCGTCGTGGTGTACAAGCAGTATTGCCACCAGTTGATCGTTTCCCTTATGTGTTACGTGTGGTATCTGATATTACAGAATCGAATGGTTCATCTTCCATGGCATCTGTCTGTGGCGCATCTCTGGCATTGATGGATGCTGGCGTACCGTTGAAAGCACCTGTTGCAGGTATTGCTATGGGTCTGGTCAAAGAAGGTGATCGTTTTGCTGTATTGTCGGATATTCTAGGTGATGAAGATCATCTGGGAGACATGGACTTTAAAGTTGCTGGTTCTGCCAATGGTATTACTGCACTGCAAATGGACATCAAGATTGAAGGGATTACCGAAGAAATTATGGAAGTGGCACTGAATCAGGCATTTGCAGGTCGTATGCATATCCTGAATGAAATGAATAAAGTCATTTCCCGTGCACGTCCAGAAATCAACATGTTCGCGCCAACCTTCCAAGTGATTAATATCAATCCAGACAAGATTCGTGACGTAATTGGTAAAGGCGGTGCAACTATCCGTTCAATCACAGAAGAAACTGGTGCAGCGATTGATATCGAAGACAATGGTACAGTTCGTGTCTTTGGTGAGTCTAAAGCTTCTGCAAGTGCTGCGGTTGCCAAGATTCAGGCACTGACCGCAGAGATCGAACCAGGTAAAATCTACACAGGTAAAGTGATTCGTATTGTTGAATTTGGTGCGTTTGTGAACATCATGCCGGGTACGGATGGTCTGTTACATATTTCGCAAATTTCAAATGAGCGTATTGCCAATGTGACAGATGTCTTGACTGAAGGTCAGGAATTGCAGGTTCAGGTGCAGGATGTAGACAACCGTGGTCGTATTAAATTGACCATGAAAGACATTCCACAGCAGGGTCAAGTACAAGCCTAAGTAAGAGTTCGCATCAAATGTAAATTTACATTGTAGTATTTTGATGCAATCTTTTTATTAAGTGCCGATTTATTGTTTAAATGAATCGGCGCTTTTTTTTGCCATAATTTTGCCATATTTTTTATTTAAAATATTGTTTTATATGTTTTATTTATATTAAAAATAATGAAAATATATTGATGTAGACTTAAGTGTGAGCTATTAGACATTAGTCTAGCTTTGTTTTATTCAGGTAAAAATAACGTAAAATTCAGCAAATTTTTTTAACACTTCTACTCTCTCCCCTTATCGCAATAAACTGCACGACTTTTGTATGCAAGGGAAAGAGTTTTTGAAAAAGGTGCATAAGATGCATATAGATGTTTCTTCTACGGGGGATCAGACCCCGAAAAAGCCACAGAAATTTTATCAAATTCTTTATGTGCAGGTTGTTTTTGCGATTGTAGCGGGGATCCTGTTAGGGCATTTTTATCCAGAGACTGGGGAAAGTTTAAAGCCACTGGGTGATGCTTTCATTAAACTGGTGAAAATGATTATTGCACCGGTAATCTTCCTCACGGTGGTAACAGGTATTGCCGGGATGAAAAATATCGGCAGTGTTGGTCGTGTAACTGGTAAGGCAATGATCTACTTTATTACCTTCTCAACGCTGGCACTGGTGATTGGTTTAGTGGTTGCCAATGTTGTTGAGCCAGGTAGTGGCTTGAATATTGATCCAAGTACATTGCATAGTGACAAAGTGGATGAATACGCTGCCAAGGCGCATGAATCTACAGTGACTGGCTTTTTGATGAATATCATTCCGGATACTTTGGTTAGCCCATTTGTCTCTGGTCAGATTCTGCAAGTACTTTTTGTTGCGGTACTATTTGGTTTGGCATTGTCCAAAACCGGTGATCTAGGTCGTCCAATTGTAGAATTCCTACAACAGCTGACTTCGCCTGTATTTACTCTGGTTGGTATGCTGATGAAGTTTGCACCAATCGGGGCATTTGGTGCAATGGCATTTACCATTGGTAAATATGGTATTGGTTCAATCGGTAACTTGATGTTATTGATCGTGACCTTCTATGTGACTTCATTACTGTTTATCTTTATCGTGCTGGGTGCTGTTGCGCGCTATAACGGATTCTCTATTCTCAATTTGATTCGTTATATCAAAGAAGAATTATGGCTGGTATTGGGGACGAGTTCTTCAGAAGCCGCTTTACCTTCATTGATGGCGAAAATGGAAAAAGCCGGTTGTGAAAAATCTGTGGTGGGTCTGGTGATCCCGACAGGTTACTCATTTAACCTGGACGGTACCAATATTTATATGACGCTGGCAGCATTATTTATTGCTCAGGCCTGTAATATTGAGCTGACCTTGATGCAGGAAATTACCATCTTGCTGGTTGCAATGTTAAGTTCAAAAGGTGCGGCAGGGATTACTGGTGCTGGCTTTATTACCCTTGCGGCTACTTTATCCGTAGTTCCGGATATCCCGGTTGCAGGTATGGCATTGATTCTAGGGATTGACCGTTTTATGTCTGAATGTCGTGCATTGACCAATCTGGTCGGAAATGCCTGTGCAACGATTGTTGTTGCACGATGGGATAAGGCACTGGACAAGGAACAGCTTGATCGTACCCTGAAACAGCATAACGTCACAAATGACTAAATAAAAAAGCTGCCAGATGGCAGCTTTTTTTACGCTTGATCTGCTCGCTTTAGCATGACATACAGTTCATCTTTTAATTTCAGTTTTTGTCTTTTGAGTGTTTCGATTTCCTCCAGCCCACTGGTCACAGGACTTTGTTCTAGGCGAATGATTTCATGATCAATCGCATTGTGTTCATCAAATACTTTGGAAAAATGGGCATCTTCCTGTTTTAATTTGCTAATCAAAGTACGGTATTCCGGAAACATATTTTCACCTGCTTGTTGTTAAAACCATTCTTTTCAATTTTATTATCAGCTTATTTGGCAGGATTACGAGTTGATTGTGTAAACAGATCGTTCAATTTTATTCCTTAAATTTTTTATGGTTTTATGCTATAATATGACAGCAAAATTAAACATGACTAAAACTAAAAATCAGTTATAGTGATTTTAGGCGATCACTTAAATAACAATCGGATGCGTATTTTCTTATCCTTCATTATGAGCCTTTGATGCAGACATGAAACAATATTATTTTTATATTCATTCAGAATCGCAGGTGATTTTCCTGAGTTCTAAACCTTTGGAAAATAAACAACTGGTCTTTGTCTGGCTGGAGTGTACGCTGGATGATCTGGAACATCCCGAACAATGGCAGCAACAGGTCTATGCACAGACCCATTTGATGATGAATGAATACCATATTGAAGATATTTGTAATATTGATCATCCTTCCAATTATGATACGACTGAAGATTATGATTTATTAATCTTTCGCAAACTGGTCACGCCTGAAGATGGTTTTAAGCAAGTGCCACAACCCGATCATGATGACAAAATAAAAATGTTAAATCCGGCGGAATTACTAACCACACCGATGAGTTTTTGTATTTCTCCCTACTATTTGATTAGTGTCAGAGATTCCCGTAATTTGGCGACCAAACAATATGTAGATCGTTTAAACAGTATGTTGGATAAGGATATTAGCCAACTCGGAAAGAATATACGTTTACCCAGTTCACCATTGGATCTGACATTACGATTGTTAAATGTGGTGATTGATCGTTATCTGGATATTCGTTTACCTTTAACCCAGCGGGTAACATTCTGGCAAAACCAGCTATTGCAAAGTTCAGCACGATTTACCCAGTGGCAGGATCTGTTTCAGGAAAATATGGCCTTGCAGCAAATTGAATATTTGTGTGAAGAACAGATCGATGTCTTGCAGGAATTACGGGATGATATTATGGAAAACCAAAGCCAGTTAACAGGTGAGTTTTCTCTAGAAAGTCAGGATATTACCTTGGTTCGTGTGCATGATCTATTAAGTCATGTGGAACGGGTACAAAAACATGTTACTCGTCTGGAAGCGATGATTAAAACGGCGATAGATTTACATTTTTCTGCAATTGCCAATCAGACCAATGAAAACATGCGGATTTTAGCCATTATTACCGCAATTTTCTCGCCGCTTACTTTGCTAACGGGGATTTATGGGATGAATTTTGAAGTTATTCCCGGTTTAAAAAATCCATATGGTTTCTGGTTTCTGGTTTATGGTGATGACCATGATTCTGACCACATTGATCCTGATGTATATTTTTAGACGGAAACGGCTGATGGGCACAAGCCAGCGTAGTATTCCCGAGTTGTTATCTCAAAATCAAAAAATTGATTTAAATAAAATTCATTAAATGAGGCGATATCTACAAAGAGTTTAATGACTGCTATGAACCTCAATCCATAGGTCACTTTTAAAGTCGTTTATCTTAAAAATAAAAAAGATGATTTTGAAGTTATTATTAGACTCTATGGTTTGACTTAAATCGAGAACAGACCCAATCTCAAAGTGAAGGATTGGGTCTGGATAAAATCAAAGGACTAGCGTAATTGTTTGCGCAAATGCTGAACTTCATCAATCAGATCCAGCATCACTGCAACTGCGCGGAAGCTGGCATCAAAATCACGTTGCAGGCGGTAGACTTTGCGTGCCCGAGCCAGATCCTCACCTAAAAATTGATAGTGTTTTGGATCATTATTGGGGCTTGATAAAATATCGTATTCAAATAGTTGAAAGACCCAGGATTCATCTTGTCCGCAAGCCTGAACAAATTGGATGAAATTCAGGCTACTGTGTTGGTCCACAATTTCACTGTCACAAACATGTGGAATCTGGATCTCACGAATGGTGATTTTACTCATGGGAAACTCCTTTATGCTCGTGGGTTATAGGCGTTAAACGCTTGGGCTAATTGTTGATAGGCTTGTTTTTGTTGGTCATTTTGTGCAGTAGGCAACACAATATTAATGATCAGGTATAAGTTACCGGCTTCTTTGCTATTGGGAATACCTTTGCCTTTTAAGCGTAATTGTTGCCCATTTTTGGCATTGGCCGGTAAGTTGATTTGTAAACGACCTGCCGGTGTATTCACTTCAACTTGTCCGCCAAGTGCTGCTTCCCAAGGACTGACATCGATAGTGGTATATACATCTGCCCCTTCGACATAAAGACGTTTATCTTCTTTGTATTGAATTTCAATATAAAGATCACCAGCTTTACCGCCATTGATCCCAGCTTGACCTTGTCCAGACAAACGAATTTGCTGGCCTTCTTTCATACCTTTTGGAATTTTAACCTGTAAGGTTTTACGCTGAATTTCAGGTTCGCCGTGGGCATTATAGGTTGGAATTTGCAAAGTGATTTGTTGGGTGGTGCCAGTATAGGCAACGTCTAAATCCACTTCGATTTTTGCATGTTGATCTTCACCCTGAAAACTCTGTTGCTGGCGACGGCTGCCACTGCCACCAAAACCTGCGCCAAAGCGACCAAATAGATCTTCAAAACCACTGAAATCAGCATGTTCACCGCCACCTGTACTTTGACGATAAAAATGTGCACCATCAAAGCCGCCTTGTCCCTGTGCACCTTGTCCAAAGCCAGCAAAACCTTGTGGATTATCCAGCATCTGGTCATATTCGGCTTTTTTTTCAGGATTATTCAAGGTGTCGTAAGCCACATTGATGGCTTGCATTTTTTCCTCGGCATCGGCTTCTTTGCTGACATCGGGGTGATATTTTCGGGCAAGTTTACGATAACTTTTTTTGATTTCCTCGGCACTGGCATGACGGTCAACACCGAGGGTTTGATAATAATTTTCTGCCATAATTTATATTCACTATTTAATGTTCGTTTGAAGTTAAATATGGGGGTGCATCTGCTATTTTAAAGCAGGAATATTTTAATAAAGCAATATTTTAAAGGAGGAAGTTTTGGTGAGGTTATGAAAAATGTAAAAAATAACCCTGAATCTGGAAGGTGATTCAGGGCAGGGGATAATTCAAGACTTAACCATCATGTGATCAACAAATCACAATTAACTGACATGTCGTCCAAATAATCCCAAGGCTTCTTCTGCGCTAAAGGTATATCTGCTATTACAGAACTGACAGTGCATTTCTATCGGGTTTTGCTCAAGCAGGGTTTCCTTAACTGCTTCTTCACCAATTTGAATTAAGGCATTGGCACAACGTTGTTTGGAACAGGTACAGCCAAAGCTCAGGACTTCACTGTCTGGTAAACGGACATCTTCTTCATTATATAAACGATAAAGAATTTCCTGAGCAGGCAGGGAAATCAACTCTTCTGCTTTTAGGGTTTCAGTCAACATGGTTAAGCGTGGCCATAAGTCGCTATCAACGCTTTCTTGTTCTTCCTCGGTACGCGGTAAAAGCTGAATAAGCAAACCACCTGCCGATTCTTCAGAACTTGCCAATACAATTCGTGTTGGGATTTGTGCAGACAAATCATAGTATTGCACCAGACATTGCGCCAATGTGGCATGTTCAAGCGGAACAATGCCCTGATAGCGTTCGCCTACATCGGGCTCAATATTGATAAATAATACGCCGCCTACCAGACTAGATAAGGCCACACTGCTATCGACTGCTTCTACAAAGCGTGGATCTTGTTCAAATTCTGCCAACGCCCGTACTTCACCGAGATGATTACACTCGGCCATGGCCCATTTCAATGTACCAGTACTCTGGATTTGTATGCTTAAACGTCCCTTAATTTTTAACGTACTCGCCAGTAAGCTGCTGGCAACCAACATTTCTCCCAACAGCACTTTAATGGCTTGCGGGTAATCACGTTGTGCCAAAATTGTTTTTAGCGCTTGTTTTAAATGCACAACTTCACCACGAACAGGACAATCATAGATATAAAAGCGTTGGCGGATATCAGACATAAATTTCTCCATTTAGGCTTTATATAGTGGCAAATCAGAAAATCTCAAGTCTTTATTATGCTGATGGATCAGAGGTTTTGGGTTGATCTGGATTGCCAGAGAATGTTTCTTCAGCCAGATTCTTTTCTTGTACAAATTCATCATTTTCAAACAGGTTTTCAAGTTCATGCAGCATATCCCGATTGGATTCAAGCAATTTTTGCGGATCGGCATAGATGCCTTGCTGGCGTTGTAATAGCTGTTCATCATATTCAAAAAATTGTTGAATATGTTTTTTGGCAAGTTGTGGATCTGTGCCGAGTGAGAGCAGCATTTGTTCACCCATGGCAAGTGCCGACAGATAAGTTTCCCGCCAGATATGGGTGATGCCGAGTTCACGTAATAAATACACATGATGACGATCCCGTGCCCGTGCCAGAATAGGCAGTTCTGGATGATAAAGGCGAATATGACGTGCGATATTCATGGAATCCTCTACATCATCAATGGCAAGGACCAGTAAACGTGCCGAAGATAATCCGGCGGAATGTAAAATTTCTGGAACAGTTGCATCGCCATAATAGACTTTGCCACCATATTTGCGGACAAAGTCAATATTGTCGATATTATTATCAATGGCAGTAAAGCGAACATGATGTAAATGGGCAATACGGGAAACAATTTGTCCGAAGCGGCCAAAACCGGCAACCACGATATGATTTTCATGTTGCGGTATTTCATCATATTGTTTGCTGTGTTCATGTTTGGCAAATACAGGTTCGATCCAGCGATCCAGAATGGCAAATAGTGCTGGGGTTAGCATCATGGAAAAAGTCACAATGAGCGTGAGCGGTGCCAGCATGGCAGCACTGATCATTTTCTCTGATGCGGCGACACTAAATACTACAAAGGCAAATTCACCGCCTTGCGCCAATGCAACACCAAGACGAAAACTATTGGCTAGGCGATGCTGTCGCAAATAGGCAATTAAAGTGACGCACACTAGCTTGATCAGGATCAGGGCAAACGTCCCGGCAATAATTAACAAGGGCTGTTCGATAATAATATTCAGACTAATGCCCATGCCGACGGTCATAAAGAATAGACCGAGTAATAAGCCTTTAAAGGGTTGAATACTGCCTTCAAGTTCATGACGAAATTCGGAATCTGCCAGTAAGACACCCGTTAAAAATGCGCCTAAAGTTGTACTGATGCCAATCGCATCCATGAGCACCACCACTGCCAGTACGATAAATAAACCGACCGCAGTGAGTAATTCGGTTGCCCCACTTTTTGCCACAAAGCGAAACAGGGGACGTAAAATATAACGGCTAAATAAAAACAAACCTGAAAATGTTGCGATGACTGCGGCAAAATAGGCAATGCCATGATGTGCACCTTGATGACCGGCGAGCAATGGAATCAATGCCAATAACACCATTGCTGCGATATCCTGAAACAGTAAAATAGCAAATGATTGTTGCCCGTAAAAGCTTTTTAATTGTTGTCGGTCCCGCAGTAATTGCAAGACAAAAGCCGTAGAAGATAAGGCCAGTGCAAAGCCAACCACAAAACTGGTAGAAAAAGAAAAGGGCAGAAATAACCATAACAGTAGCATCAGCACACCACCGGTTACGGCCATTTGCAAGCCACCCAGTACAAAGATAGATTGACGCATTTGCCAGAGCCGTTGCGGACGCAGTTCCAGACCAATCAGGAACATCAGCATGATGACCCCATATTCAGCCAGTTTCATTATCTCGTCAGGATCATTGGCGATATTGAATACACTGGGGCCAAGCAAAATACCAGTAAACAAATATCCCAAAACGGTTGGGATACCAATACGTTTACCGAATGGCACCAGAATCAGCGCCGCAGCAATAAAAATAGTGATTTGTACGAGCATTGGCATAAGCATATACGAGAAAAATTACATCACTTTTAGTTTACTACGGTTTGCAAGGCTAAAATTCATAAAATCTTTTTAATTAGTCGCTTCATATTGATCGGCAGTAAAAATAATATCCAAACTATCTTCAATCCAGAGAATTAGCATACCGAATGTTGCTGACAAAACATGAGTTCAACAAACAAATGGCATTTAGATGCAAATTATGATGTGTGAAATTTTTAATATATTGAAAATTATATAAATTTTAGTTGGCACATAAATTGACAATATTAGTTGACAGTTTATTTCGGCTTTTTCCATGATTTACCGACATTGATGATCGAAAATTATCAGAATTGATCATATCTGGATTTAAATCATGGCAATTATCATAAAGAGGAATTTATTATTATGACACAGTCAGGTCATACCACTACGCTTGCGCCAAACCTGAATTTAGATCCCAATACAAGCGGTTGGGGGGAAGCACCCACTTCTCGTTATGAAGCACTTGCACAACATTTTCGTCCGGTATTTGCTCGTATTCAGCAACAGGCTTTACAACGGGAAGTTGAGCATATTTTACCTTTTGAACAGATTCAATGGCTGAAAGAGAGTGGATTTACTCGTTTACGTTTGTCAAAACATCATGGTGGCTTTGATGCAACCATTCCTGAACTATTTAAACTCATTAGTGAACTGGCAGAAGCCGACTCGAATTTACCGCAAATATTACGGGTACATTTTGGTTTTACCGAAGATATTCTAGTTTCAAAAGATGAGGAGTTTAGACAACGTTGGCTAAACAGATTGGCAAAAGGAGAAATTATTGGGAGTGCTTGGTCTGAGGGGGGCAAGGAAGATCAAAACCAATTTCAGACCCATGTATATAAAGATGAAATAGGTGCAATCCGACTTAGCGGGCAAAAATTTTATACTACGGGGAGTCTATTTGCGGATTGGATTGAAGTCGGGATCAGTGATTTGCAAGGTGAATCTGCTTCGGTCTTGGTCAGCAGATATGCCGCAGGTGTATCTGTTGTTGATGACTGGAATGGTTTTGGACAGCAGTTAACTGCGAGTGGCACGGCTTTTTTTAATGATGTATTGGTAGATGCCCGTGAAATTCTACCAAATGATGTGCGGTTTAAATATTCAGCAGCATTTTATCAATTGGTGCAATTGGCCATCATAACGGGTGTAGGGCATGCGGCAACACGTCATGTTTCCCAAACGGTGAATAACAGAACACGAAATTATAGCCATGCCAATTCACAATTTATTAAAAATGATCCGCAAATTTTACAAATCATTGGACAAATTCGCAGTGCTGCTTATACCGCAGGTGTGCTGGTAGAGAAAGTTGCGCAAAGTTTGCAACGTACTTATCTTGCCGCGCTTAGGGATGATTTATATCACGAACAACAACAAAATGTTTTGGCAGAGCTAGAAAGTGCACAGGCGCAATCTGTCATTACCTCTTTATTGTTAAATGCTTCCACCATTTTATTCGATGCACTGGGCGCATCAGCAACGGATAAACGCTTAGGTTTTGATCGGTATTGGCGCAATATTAGAACCTTATCATCCCATAATCCTCGCGTGTTCAAAGAACGGATTATCGGTGACTTTAGTGTGAATGGGACATTGCCACCGTATCAATGGCGGATTGGTGATGTTTCTAAGCTAGAGCGTGCTACGGCGTGATCATCTTCATCGCATATTAAAAATAAAGCTGGCCTATGGTGATTGGTATTCAACTGTAATGATCCATGCCTCGCTTATCTATTTCTCCCACGAGAAAAGTAATCCATTAAAAAACTTAATATTTTTCTCGGTTTTGTGATGTCTTGATATAGAGATAAAAAGGATAGTGTTATGAGCAGCGTATCTGAACTAGAAAGTCAACGCTATGAAATTAATAGCCCCAATGATGTATCGTCATTGGTGTCAAAGTTTGCCGGGCAGGGCAAAAGTAATAAAGTGATTTGGTTAGCATTAATCGGCGTATTTATTGATGCCTATGATCTAACCACTTTATCTTTTGGTATTGATCAGGTGGTGGAGGAATTTTCCTTAACACCGGTAATGACCGGTGTCGTCGCATCGGCAATCATATGCGGTACCATTGTTGGGAATATTCTTGGTGGCTGGCTGACAGATAAGATCGGCCGTTATCGCGTATTCATGGCAGATATGGTGTTATTCGTAATTGCTGCCATTGTGGCTGGTTTTGCACCAAATGTATGGGTACTAATTCTGGCACGATTTATTATGGGCATTAGTGTTGGGGTGGATTTACCAGTTGCTATGTCCTATTTATCCGAGTTTTCAAAATTTAGTGGCAAAAGTAATAAAGCGGCACGTTTAGCGGCATGGTGCCCGATGTGGTATGCAGCATCTTCAGTGTGTTTTGGTATTGTCCTTGCGCTGTATTTTTTACTTCCACCTGAACATATTAATTGGCTATGGCGAGCATCTCTGATTTTTGGTGCGGTACCTGCATTGTTGATTATTTTTATTCGGGGTAAATATTTGACTGAGTCGCCGATTTGGTTGGCCAATCAAGGTGATCTGGCAGGGGCTGCCAAAGTGTTGCGCGAGTCCTATCATATTAATGCCCATGCCAATGTTGCCCGGGTAGAGAAGAAGCAGATTGAACGCCAACAAGAAGGTTTTTTAGTTTTATTTAACAAGACATATTTATCTCGGACTATCGTCTCTATCGTGATTCATATTTCAGTAGCCTTTCAATACACCACTATTGCATTTTTCTTGCCGTCTATTTTAAGCCGATTTTTCCATACAGATGTATTAACCACAATTTCTACGACGTTGGGGCTAAATCTTCTATTTGCCTTTACAGGTGGTTTATTGGGTGTTTATGTTGCGAGTCGATTTACTTCGCGGCATGTTTTGCTGGCAGGATTCGTTTTGCAGTTCATCGCACTTGTTGTTTTGGCATGGATTGGACAGCCGGCAAATTCTGTCTTGCTTTATCTCGCGATCGGTATGTTGGGACTATGGTTGTTTTCGGAAGGTTTTGGTCCTGGCGCTCAAATGATGGTCTATCCTACCATGGCCTATCCTGCATCCATTCGTGGCGTGGGTGTCGGATTTAATCGTGCGGTAACTGGGGTGGCGCAAGCAATCGCAATGTTTGTATTGCCAATCTGGATGGCAAATTATAAAACTGATGTCTTTTTGATCATTTCTATTTTCGCAATTGTACCGGTTATTGTTATTGGTTTCTTAATTAAATATGAACCTACAAAACAGGATGTCGATGCAGTGATTGAGAAAGATCTGGATAAAAAAATCGTAGGGCATGCGATCCCTGATTAATATCAGTTAACTTTATGTTTTTTTGATGACCAGATGGATTACTGTTGGACAAGAACATTATTCCAGTATGATTCACACCTTTTAGGCTGTCATGTATAGGTTAAAATGATGGAGATTTGTGATATGTATAAATCTCCATTTTATTGTTTATTTACTCATATGCTTCTAAATCCCACTATCTTATCGACTATATGGCAGAGTTAAATTTATTCGCCAAAGAAATTTCATGTTGTTCTATCTTAGCTATAAATTCTTGATCATAAAATTACACTTAGATGAAATATCTGGCGTGGACATATAACACGATAATATCCGTTAGGACTTTCAGATTTTAATGTTGCCCTTACAACAACAGTTCAACAATACGGCATAAATAGTATGCAAATTGCCTTTGAGAGTTAAATATAACAATATGAAAAATATATAAATTTTAGTTGGCATATAAATTGAAAACATCACAGTAATATTTATTTTTAAATGGATAAAACCAAAACAGGTTTTGTCCTGTGAGGGGAAGTATTACACGATGTCAGATCACCTTCAAAGCCTTGCTACATTATTGGCATATCATGCACAGGTACGTCCGCATGCGATCGCATTACGCCATAAGCAACTGGGTTTGTGGCGGCAATGGTCATGGCAACAATTACTGGAGATGAGCCAGCGCTATGCATCGGCTTTAACCCTCTATGGTTTTCAAAAAGACCAGACCTTTTTTATCGCCAGTTCCCCTAATGTAGAGGTGGTGGCAATCAGTATTGCGGTACAGGCGTTAGGTGGTCGGGTGCAATTACTGGATCAAGCCGCAGAAGAGCTGGATGCGGTACAACTCCATCAGGATTTAAATATTTTACAGCCTGATTATGTACTGGTTGAGCAGTTGCAACAACTCAGTCCGTTGGCTTCTTTGAATTATCATCCGACATATATTTTTTATATTGAACAAAATAATTTAAGCGCATTTGATCATGAATATATTGTTGATCTTAAAACTTTATTTTCTGAATTAAAGCCACAGCATCAGATTGAATTCAAACAAATTCGTACACCCTTGACGCAAACCGCATTTAGTTTTGAAAAAGTTGAAGATGGACAGCGTTTTCGGGTGTATTACGCGCATCAGGAATTAATTGAAGAAGCGCAGCGCTTAGTAGATGCCTATCAGCTTGAGGCAACAGAACAGGCTTTTATCGCACGTGCATTTTCCAGTGTTGGGCATATTCGTTATTTATGGTCGGCATGGTTATATGCCGGTTTTTGTTTGAATATCCCGGAGTCATTACAAACACGCGATCAGGATCGGCAAGTGATTTCACCGAGTTTGGTGCTGGGTACCAAACAAACCTATGAACGGGTAGAACAACTGATCCTGGCACGCTTACCAAAATCCGATTCATGGCTATTTCATCAGTATCAGGCTGCAATTCAGCAAATTGGACAACAACGTACACCATCTTTGATACAGCGACTGGTATTTGCATTGTTTAAACAGGCGATTTTAGAAGAGCTGGGATTCTCACAGTTAAAAACTGCATTGATCGTAGGAGAACCGGTATCTGATCAAACAGCACAATTTTATCAGGCATTGGGTATTCAGTTACAACACTGGGGCCAACATGCAGCATGGCAGGCCATGACCTCTACGATGTCATTAAACCTCGCATCATCTTCCACAATAACAATACATTAGGAGAATCTGTATGTCTGGTGGAATACAACAGGAAATTTTGCAGCTACAAGATATTGATCTATCGTTTGCAGCATCTCAAGTCCTGAAAAAATTGAATTTTCAGGTGCGCACAGGGGAAATTTGTGCCTTGATCGGTCCCAATGGGGCCGGTAAAAGTTCAGTAATTAATATTATTAATGGGATTTATCGACCACAGGCTGGGCAGATTATTTTTGCGGGTAAAGCACTTAAACAATATAAGGCAAAGCATGCACCATATCTGGGGATCGCGCGAACCTTTCAGAATTTGGCCTTATTTAAGCATATGTCGGTGCTGGATAATGTGCTGACTGGTCGGGTGTTAAAAAGTCGTTATTCCGTGCTTGGTGCAATTTTACGTTTACCTAGGAGTAAACAGGATGAGGATTTACAACGCCTAAAAGTTGAAGAAATCCTGAAATTGCTGAATCTACAACAATATCGCGACAAGGTGGTAAGTACCTTGTCCTATGGTTTGCAAAAACGGGTTGAACTGGCTAGAGCACTGGCTGCTGAACCGAAACTGTTGCTCCTTGATGAACCGATGGCAGGCATGAATCATGAAGAAAAACAAAGTATTGCCGAGTTTGTAAAAAAAATAAATCAACGGCTCGGCATTACTGTACTGATGATTGAGCACGATTTGGCTGTGGTGATGGAGATTTCAGACCATATTGTGGTGCTGGATTACGGTAAAAAAATTGCCGATGGAACGCCACAGCATATTCAGCAGCATCCGGAAGTATTGAGTGCCTATCTTGGGGTACAACGTGTTGATGTCACGCCTTCCCACTCGAATGAATTAAAAATATGAGGGTTTAGCATGTCATTTTTTTTAGAGGTTTTGCTGGGTGGCACACTTGCTGGGGTGATGTATTCACTGGTGGCAATCGGATTTGTGCTGATTTATCGTGCATCGGGCGTGTTTAATTTTGCTCAAGGATCGTTGGTACTGTTTTCGGCATTGACCTTTGTCAATTTGACCGAACGTGGTGTGCCATTTGTGCTGGCATTTATTGCGACCATGCTGGTGATTTTTTTGCTGGTATTACTGATTGATGCCTTGATTTTAAAGCATTTGATCAATCGCTCGGTGATGACTTTATTTATGGCCACACTGGGTTTGAGCTATATCATCGAAGGTCTGGCACAAACTGTCTGGGGCACACAGGTTCATGGTTTGGATCTTGGAATTTCCGATGCGCCGATTAATTTGTTTGGCATCATGCTGAGTAAATTTGATTTATTTGCTACAGCAATCGCTGGCAGTCTGGTGATTATTTTGTCGCTGCTATTTAGTAAAACCCGTTTTGGTATTGCCTTGCGGGCCGTTGCAGATGATCCATTGGCTGCACAGTCTGTCGGGATTCGTTTAAATAGAATCTGGATTCTGGTGTGGACCGTTGCAGGCTTTGTTGCACTGGTCGCAGGTTTGTTGTGGGGCGCACGTCTAGGTGTGCAGTTCTCATTGTCACTGGTGGTACTTAAGGCTTTACCTGTACTGATTATTGGCGGTTTTACCTCAATTTCAGGCGCTATTGTTGCGGGCTTGATTATTGGTGCAACCGAGAAACTGGCAGAAATTTATCTGGGTAGCATCATCGGCTCTGGGCTTGAAAACTGGTTTCCTTATGTGCTTGCCATACTCTTTTTATTGGTACGTCCAACGGGTTTGTTTGGACAGCAACAGGTAGAGAGGGTCTAGCACATGTTTTTATTTAGTCAGGCACGACAATTTACTCAGCATTATCAAGATGAACAGCGTATTTTTCGCTTAAAAGAACATCGTATTCTGTTTTTATTTGCCTTATTGATTGCCTTTGTTTTTGTCCCTTTTGTCGGTTCGGATTATTTATTTAATGCGATTCTTGTGCCTTATCTGGTGCTGGCACTTGCAGGTCTGGGACTTAATATTCTCACTGGCTATACCGGACAATTGTCTTTGGGTTCGGCGGCATTTATGGCAGTTGGGGCATTTGCCACCTATAACCTTGAGCTACGAATTCCACAATTACCCTTATTACTCAGTATTTTTCTGGGTGGTGTGATTGCTGCATTATTTGGTGTTCTGGTTGGCTTGCCAAGTCTAAGGATCAAAGGCTTTTATCTGATTGTATCGACACTGGCTGCACAATTTTTTGTGCCCTGGTTATTTACCCAATATGGCTGGTTTACCAATCATAACGCTTCGGGCGTGATCACTGCACCTCGATTAGAGATTTTAGGATATTCCTTAAATAGTCCGGTCGGACATTATTTATTGACTTTAAGCATTGTCGTACTTCTCACCGTAGTAGCGCGGCATTTAATCCAGAGCCAATATGGACGTAATTTTTGTGCAGTACGTGATATGGAAACAGCAGCGACCACATTGGGTATTCCTGTTGGACGGACCAAATTGTTCGCATTTGCCGTGAGTTCGTTTTATCTGGGGATTGCAGGCGCGTTGTGGGCATTTGCTTATCTGGGAACGATTGAAGCCAATGGTCTGGATCTGAATCGTTCTTTTCAAATTTTATTCATCATCATTATTGGTGGTTTAGGCAGTCTGGCGGGCAGTTTTTACGGTGCCGCTTTTATCGTGCTATTGCCGATTGTGCTCAGCATTTTAGGTCAGGCGGTCTTTGGTCAAGCGATTGATCAAGCGTTATTACAAAACCTGCAAAAAATTATTTTTGGGGCTTTGATTATTTATTTTCTGATTAAAGAGCCAGAAGGGCTAAGCCGTTTATGCCGCAATGCATATCAACGACTGAGAACATGGCCGTTACGTTATTAATTATTTTTTTAAAAGGTATGCGATGAAACTATTTAAATCTTTATGGTTTTGGCTAGCGGTGATTGCACTGATCTTAATTTTGATCGTGCTTTTAACCAGCAATAAAAAGACCAGTGAACAGCAGCCAGTACAGGCGCAGCAAGACACGGCAACAGGGGCTCAAAGCACCTTGTCCGATCAAAATGCTCAGTATTTTCCTTTGCAAAGTTATCGGGTTGGTCCTTATGCAGCAGCGGGAACGGGCTTTTTCGGCGGATTTATTGATTATATGAAAGCCATTAATGCACAGGGCGGTGTTAATGGTGTCAAGCTGGTGTGGTCGGAATGTGAAACCGAATATGTGGTGGAAAAAGGTGTAGAGTGTTATGAGCGTTTGAAAAAAGGCCTGAATGGTGCACCTGCCGCTGCAACTAATCCTTTGTCAGTCGGGATTGCTTATGCCACGCTGGAGCGCTCAACGCAGGATAAACTGCCATTAATTACCATTAACCATGGGCGTACCGATTCTACCGATGGCCGGGTTTTTCCTTATGTATTCCCCTTACAGCTTAATCCCTACAGTGAAGTCTCAGCCATCATTAATTATCTGGGACAACAAAGTGGTGGATTGGATCAGCTAAAAGGCAAAAAAATTGTGGTGCTGTACCATGGTTCACCTTATGGTAAAGAAACCATTCCGGTGATTGATATTTTATCGAAGAAATATGGTTTTAGCGTGACGCATATCGAAGTGCCGCATCCCGGCAATGAACAGCAGTCACAGTGGTTAAATATTCGTCGCATTCAACCTGATTGGGTAATCTTACGTGGATTTGGCGTGATGAACCCTGTGGCCTTAAAAACTGCACAAAAAGTCGGTTATCCCGCGGATAAAATTATTGGCAATATCTGGTCGAATTCTGAAGAAGATGCTGCGCCAGCGGGTGATGCGTCCAAAGGCTTTATTTCGATTACTACGCATCCATCAGGTACCAATTTTCCTGTCTTACAACAAATCAAAAGCCTTGTGGTGGATAAAGGGCAATCTGATCTAAAAGATCCGAAACAGTTTGGTACGGTGAATTATAACCTAGGTGTTGTTAACGGGATTTTGAATGTGGAAGCGGTACGTGTGGCGCAAGAAAAATTTGGTCATCGTCCACTGAGTGGTGAGGAAGTACGCTGGGGCTTTGAAAATATTCATTTAACTGATGAACGTCTAAAAGAATTGGGTGCTTATGGTTTGGTGCAGCCTTTAAAATTGTCATGTGAAGATCATGAAGGTGGCGGTGCAGTACGTTTTCAGCAATGGGATGGCACAAAGTGGAATGTGATCAGTGACTGGGTGCAGGCAGACCGAGCACTATTGCGTCCCATTATTGAAGAATCTTCACAAAAATATGCCAAAGAACAAGGCATTACCATCCGTGATTGTGCCACGGAAAGCTAATAGGGAGTAATCGCTATGACCATACTGCTTGATGTACAGAACATTGAGGTAGTCTATGACCAAAGTATTTTAGCCGTCAAGCAGGTGAGTCTGGCTGTGCCACAAGGGGCAATTGTGGCATTGCTGGGCGCAAATGGTGCAGGCAAAAGTACCACACTCAAAGCAATTTCGCAGTTGATTGCGGCTGAGAATGGTCAGATTTATCGTGGAGAAATTATCTATCAGGGCGCGTCCATTCTTGGACAGAATCCCAGTGATATTGTCAAAAAAGGTTTGGTACAGGTACTTGAAGGTCGACATTGCTTTGCCCATCTGAGTGTAGAAGAAAATCTACTGACTGGCGGCTTTATCCATCGGCCATCACAAGCAAAATTACAGCAGGCATTGCAACAAGTTTATCATTATTTTCCACGTCTGGCAGAGAAGAAAAATACTTTGGCCGGATATACCTCTGGCGGTGAGCAACAAATGCTGGCAATTGGTCGGGCTTTGATGACGGAGCCCAAACTAATCTTACTCGATGAACCTTCTATGGGACTGGCACCTAAAATCAGCCACGAGATTTTTGAATTGATTGGCAATTTACGGGCAGAGCAAGGGATGAGTTTTCTGGTTGCAGAACAGAATATCCAGTTGGCACAGGATTATACCGATAATGCCTACGTGATTGAAAATGGAGTAATTCGCTTATCCGGACAAACCAAAGCGCTATATGAAACAGGCGCAATTCAAAGGGCTTATTTGGGGCAAACGGCTTAGATTACTGCGTTATTATGATGATAAAAGCACTGAACGGATATTTCGTCAGTGCTTTTATTTTTTATAATTAAAATTTAGTTAGTTACTTCATAAAATGCTGAATCGGCAAGAGAAACTATACCGAAAATTGATATTCATTAAACTTACGGCGAGTTAACTCAAGGGAGTGTAATTCTTCGGAAGAAAATTGACTAAAATCTTTGAGAATTTCATTCTTGATATTGTTAAGTCTAAAGTCTTCCCGATGTCTTGGATGTGGTACATCAACAGGCAAAATATGTTTAATGATGCCAGGATTGGGTTGCATTACCACCACACGTTCTCCTAAAAATACTGCTTCTTCAATATCATGGGTTACGATGATCATGGTGATTTTTTCAGTTTCCCATATGCGTTGTAGTTCTTGCTGTAACTTTGCTCTGGTCAGTGCATCCAACGCACCAAATGGTTCGTCTAAAAGTAGAATTTTAGGACGGTTGACCAATCCTCGGGCTATGGCAACACGTTGACTCATACCACCAGAAAGTTGTGAGGGATAAGCATGTTGAAATGCTGTTAAACCAACGAGTTCAATATGTTCATCAATGGTTTTATCCTGCTCATCACGGCTTAAAGGGCTATTTTGTAGCGCAACCCGAATATTTTCTCGCACCGTTAACCAAGGAAATAGACGGTGGTCCTGAAATACAATTCCTCTTTCCAGACTAGCTCCTGCAATAGGCTTACCATCAATTAAAATTTGACCAGAAAAGTCTTGTTCCAATCCGATCAATAAACGTAATAATGTTGATTTGCCACAGCCACTACTTCCTACAATACTAATAAACTCACCTGGTTGTATATCGAGGGAAATTTGATGTAGTACAGGTAAAGGTTGATTGTTTTTTTGCCGATAAAATTTACTGACGTTTTTTATTGACACTGCGCCTAATGACTTTGCCATGATAAATTTACCTTTCTATTATGGATTATAGTTTTGCCAAAGACACTTCGGTTGCTTTAATGAGTACAACAACTTCATTACCTATTTGTAAATCTAAGTCTTTTACTGAACGGGTAGTAATCACTGAGGTAAATAATCCGGCAGGTGTTTCAACATCCACTTCTGTTACAACGGAACCTTCAATAATTTCTTTAATAATACCTTTGAATTGATTGCGTACATTAATTGCTTGAATAGTCATAATAATATAATTCCTATATTGAAAATAATAAAATGATTGTATAGATTTAATTTGTATTTAAAAAATAATAATAATTGATATAAAATGCATAAAATATATTAAGGGATCTATTTTTTTATATTTATTCACGCTATATGTTTTGTTTTTATAAAACATATAGTGTGATGTCTAAAATGAATTAAATATATTTATGGACTTGGATTTGGATAATGTTGGTGAATTTTATCAATTTCCAAAAGTATCTCTTCAGATAAGTCGACGTTAATACTATCAATATTGGTTTTTAGTTGCTCTAAATTGGTTGCCCCAATAATATTACTAGTAACAAAACGCTGTTGATTAATATATGCCAATGCTAATTGTGCTGGATTTAAATTATGGGCTTTGGCTAGATCGACATATAATTGAGTGGCTTTTTCTGCATTTTTACTTTTATAACGACTAAAACGTTGCCATTTTGTTACCCTTGCACCTTCCGGTAATGCACCATTGAGGTATTTTCCTGTCAGATGTCCAAAAGCCAAAGGTGAATAAGCTAATAAGCCGACTTGTTCCCGAATGGCAATTTCTGCATTACCAATTTCAAAGCTACGATTTAATAAATTATATGGATTTTGGATAGAAACAATCCGAGTAAGATTGTATTTTTCTGCAAGATGTAGAAATTGTGATATGCCCCATGGTGTTTCGTTAGATAAACCAATATGACGAATTTTTCCTGTTTTGACCAAATCATCCAAAACAGTTAATGTTTCCAGGATTGGGGTAGCATTTTCATCATCATGATGTTGATAACCTAATTTACCAAAAAAATTGGTACTTCGATCAGGCCAATGTAATTGATATAAATCAACATAATCAGTTTTCAAGCGTTTTAAGCTATCGTGTAATGCCTGCTCAATATTGGCTCGATTATGGCGGCTCTTACCTTCACGGATATGGTCTGTCCCGCCATTTGCTGATGATGGCCCTGCAACTTTACTGGCAATAATAACTTTGTCACGCTGTTGTGATTTTGCTAACCATGTTCCAATATAGCTTTCGGTTAAACCTTGAGTCTCAGGTTTTGGCGGAACTGGATAGAGTTCTGCCGCATCAATAAAATTAACACCTTGATCCGTGGCATAATCTAGTTGTGCATGTGCTTCTTGCTCGGTATTTTGTTCACCCCAAGTCATGCTACCTAGTGCGATAATGCTCACGTCTATCTCGGTTTTGCCTAATTTTTTATATCGCATTACGTATTCCTAAAATAATTAAAATGATGTTTCAACTGAAAATTTACCTTCGTAAGTAAATTGCTCAGTTGGGTGCCGAGTACTTGGAAATTCACGAGATTGAAGATGATCGGGCAGATTTTTTTTATTACCCTGTTTACCAATAACAATAATCGCCTGTATGGCATAGTTTTCGGGAATAGCCAAATTTTGACGTACCTGATCTTGATCATAACCACCAATGGCATGGGTTTTCCAGCCTTTTAGATCGGCTTGTATGGCTAAATGTGACCATGCGGCTCCAGTATCAAATGCATGACTACGTAATTCCTGCTCAGTGTTTTGTCCTGGAACTAAAAAGTTGGTTTTTGAGATTACTACGATTAATGCCGATGCATCTTTGGCCCAAGATTGATTATATTCAGTTAATGTACTAAAGATATTGTCCCAATGTGGTGTATCTTTACGTGCATAAATAAACCGCCAGAGCTGTGAGTTCCATGCCGAAGGTGCCCAGCGAGCTGCTTCAAATAGTTGTTGGAGGGTAGATTGATCAATTGTTGCTGCACTAAAACTACGAGGCGACCAGCGTTGTAAGAAAAAATCTTCAATATCGTGGTTGGATTGGCGAATATTAGTCATGGTATTTTCTCTCTTATTTAAGATACTTTGTGTTGTTGCTTTTGTAGAACATATTGATTTTCTGGACGAGCTAGGCCCAAATTCTCCCGTAAAGTATTGCCTTCGTATTCTGTACGGAATAAACCACGGCGTTGCAACTCAGGTATCACTAGATCGACAAAATCATTTAGACCTTCAGGTGTGGTGGGGGGTAGGACGTTAAAGCCATCAGCAGCCTCATTTTCAAACCATTCCTGTAATTGATCCACCACCTGCTCTACTGTACCAATCAGTTGCCAATGTCCACGAACACCTGCAATCCATTCATACAATTGACGGATGGTGAAGTTATTTTTCTTGGCAATATCAATAATTAATGCGCGACGACTGATTTGTGTTTCTGTTTCTGGTAGTTCAGGTAAAGGTTGATCCAAGTCATATTGTGATAAATCCCAGCCACCTGCCAGAGAGCTTAATAGGGATAAACCTGCTTCAGGACGGATTAATTTTGTCACTCGCTCATATTTTTCCCGTGCTTCTGCTTCTGTTTTACCTACAAAAGCAGAAACTCCAGGCAAAATAAGCAATTGATCAGGGGTACGTCCATATTTGGCTAAGCGACTTTTAACATCACGATAAAACTCCTGTGCACTGGCCAATTCTTGATGGGCAGTAAAAATGACTTCTGCATAACGCCCGGCTAATTCCCGACCTGGTTCAGATGAACCCGCTTGTACAATAACAGGATAACCTTGGGGTGGACGTGATACATTTAATGCACCTTTTACTGCATAATATTTACCTTTATGATTAGGTTGATGTAGTTTTGCTGGATCGTAAAACTGTCCGGTTTCTTTATTATAGACAAAGGCATCATCTTCCCAACTGTCCCAAAGCTTTTGAACCAGCTCAACATATTCCTGTGCACGATCATAGCGCTCGGCATGTGTGGGTTGTGTTTCATAGCCAAAATTATATGCCGCAGCTTCAGACGCTGTAGTGACCACATTCCAGCCAGCTCGCCCTTTACTGATATGATCGAGTGATGCAAATTTACGTGCGAGTAAATAAGGTTCTTCATAAGTCGTAGATGCTGTGGCAATAAAACCTATATGTTTAGTTACAGCAGATAAGGCTGAAAATAATGTAACAGGTTCAAAGCCGACAACCTTATCACTTGTACCATTGTCTTTTAAATTGCCAAAGTTCACGGATAAACCATCCGCAAGAAAATAGGCATCAAATAAGCCGCGTTCAGCGGTTTGTGCAATTTCAATTAAATAATCTATATCCAGTACACGCTCTGCCTGAGATTCTGTTAATCGCCAGCCTGCGGCGTGTTGACTTGTGGCAGGGATAAAGGCACCCAATCGAATTTTTCTGCTCATGATATCTTCCTTTTTAAATATAGAAAAAAATTTAATGTGTTATCGCTATATCAAGAAGCATGCCATATTTTTTTAATATATAAATCAATTGGTTAAAATTATTGGCTATATTGGGTGATGAATTTTAAACGTAAGTGCTGATAAATAAACACGCAGTTGATGAATATGCGTAAGAATACGCAATATTTATTGATCATCGAATACAGAATAAGAAGGGTACGTATAGATCAAAAAACATGCGTATTTTTCAACGTAGTATCAACACAATTTTGATGAATAATCAGCATGATAATTTTTTATAAATTTAACTATATGAAATTTATATAGATAATTATTGGCATGTATTTTGACTATTTACTTAGTGCTTAACAAGTTTATTTCATAAAGTTTAATTTAATGGAGATTATAATGAGTAGAAAAATTCGATTAGGTGCGTTTCTTCCTGCAACAGGACAACATCTTGGCGCATGGCGACATCCCGAAGCTTCACCTGAAAGACATTTGGATATTGACTATTTAATTGAAATTGCACAAACCGCAGAACGAGGTTTGTTCGATGCTTATTTTCTAGCAGATTCCCCCGCCATTAATTTTGGTGGTTCGGCAGGGGTGGATCATGTTGGTGTTAGTAGTAAAGTCGCGGGTTTTGAGCCAGTCACATTATTCTCAGCCTTATCTGCTGTAACTAAACATATAGGTTTTATTGCCACAGCATCTACGACTTATGAAGAACCTTATTTACTCGCACGTAAATTTGCATCACTAGATCATATCAGTAAAGGGCGAGCTGGCTGGAATGTGGTTACTACAGCATCTGAAGCTGCGGCATATAATTTTGGTTATGAACAACAGATTCCACATACCGAGCGTTATGATCGTGCGCAGGAATATGTTGATCTAATTCAAAAGCTTTGGGATAGTTGGGAAGATGATGCCTTTGTTTATAACAAAGAAACCGGACAGTTTTACGATCCAGCAAAACTACATCAACCTAATCATAAAGGTAAATATTATGCAGTGAAAGGCGCATTAAATGTATCACGTCCACCCCAAGGTTATCCTGTTATTGTACAAGCGGGTTCATCTGAACCAGGTCGGGAATTAGCCGGGCGTTATGCAGAAGTCATTTTTACTGCCCATCAAGAACTGGCCAGTGCACAGGAGTTTTATCGTGATGTTAAAAGTCGCTTAGCCAAATATGGACGTACCCCTGATCAATTGCTTATTTTGCCTGGTGTATCTATTTTTGTAGGTAAAACAGAAGCTGAGGCGCAAGCAAAATATCAGCAATTGACACAACTGATTCGTCCCGAAGCAGGCCTTGCCTTGTTGAGTGGTCTGGCAGGTGGAATAGATTTTTCTGGATATGATTTAGATGCACCTTTCCCAGAAATTGAAACGGATGCCACAGTACGTAGTCGTCCTGCATTGATTGCTGATATTGCCAAGAAAAATAATTTTACTATTCGTCAACTATATGAATGGGTCGCAGGTGTTCGCGGACATTGGCAAATTATTGGTTCGGTAGAGCAGGTGGTGGATCAACTGCAAGAATGGTTTGAAAATGAGGCTGCTGATGGATTTAATATTTTGCCACCAAGTACACCTGCAGGTCTAAATGATTTTGTTGATTTGGTAGTGCCTGAGTTGCAACGCCGTGGTTTATTCCGTACAGAATACGAAGGCAATACTTTACGGGAAAATTTGGGCCTAGCTCGTCCAGAAAACCAGTATGTATTACAGCAACAACAGACGAAAGTATCTTGATACTGAAGCTTTGTTCGATTTATCTGGAGCACTGATTTTTATGAATGATAAAAAAATTAGTGCTCTGTCATGGTCAGTCGTGAGGTTATCAAGCACAAATTTTAGGATAACAATGAACCCTATAATTTTACCAAATTGCAAGGCCATATTTTTAGGTTTTTTTAAGCTCGGATTACTGGGATTTGGTGGTGTTTTACCTTTGGCACGCTATATGATTGTTGAAGAAAAGAAATGGATTAGTGCAGATGAATTTACCAATTTATTGGGTATTTGTCAGATTCTACCTGGTGGAAATATTATTAATATGTCGCTTGCGATTGGTCTGCAATTTCAAGGTATTAAAGGGGCCATCAGCGCTATCATCGGCTTATTTTTTGCACCGACAGTTATCGTGGTGCTAATTTATCAATTTTATCTACAGTTTCAAAATATTATATGGGTACAGCATTTTATTCTAGGGTTAGCAGCGTCTGCTGCAGGCTTGTTGATAGCAACTGGTCTAAAAATGCTTAAACCAATAATAAGGAATAATCTAACAATAATTACGCTTGCACTTACTTTTATTTTGATTGTAGGCGGCAAGTTGCCATTGCTCGTTACTTTGTTACTGCTACTGACAGTAAATCTATGCATAATCAGGATGAAAAAGAATCAATATGGTATTGATTAGTTTAGCAATAATCTTTATCCAATTATCATTGCTGGCTTTTGGTGGGGGCAATGCGATTTTACCTGAAATGAAGCATCAGGTAGTGGATCTACAACATTGGCTGACTGCACAGCAGTTTGCTGTTATGTTTGCCATGTCACAAGCTGCACCAGGTCCAAATATGATGATTGTGCCATTAATTGGTTGGTATGTTGCAGGATTGCCAGGTTTATTGGTGGCAACATTTGCCAAGTTAATTCCTTCATCCTTGATTATGATTTTTTCTATGCAATCTTTGGGAAAAATCAGGCGTCATCTTTTTTATCGTTATTTTGAAATGGCATTAAAACCGATTACTGTCAGTCTTATTCTGGTTAGTGGTTATTTGATTGCTGAAGCTGCGGCACAAAACCAGCGATTAATTGCAATTATTATACTTATCACGCTATTAAGTTATTTTAAAAATTTACATCCATTTTGGCTAATGTTATCAGGTTCAGGTCTGGCCATCTTATTGTTAAATTGAAATGTAGATAAATCTAAAATCATTAATTTTTTTAAAAGTAATTATTGCGTATTTTTACGCACATTAGTAGCAACATGTGAGCAAAGCAGCAGGGTTGTATCGAGATTTATATTTTATTTTATTGAAATATATGATTATTTATTTTGGCATGGAAGTTGATTGATTATTAGAACAATGATTGGTTTGCAATTATTCAACTGTTGTATGGTGAAGAAATGGTTGATTTAAACAAGATAAAATATTCTACAGATAAGGCTACATTTGACTTAAATGTTATTCATACCTTCTTAAAAAATAGCTATTGGAGTAAAAATATTCCTCAAGTTGTCGTTGAACAAGCTATTAAAAATTCGTTTTGTATCGCTGCATTTATTGATGAACAGCAGATAGGTTTTGCACGTTTAATTACGGATTATTCGACATTTGCCTATTTGGCAGATGTCTTTATTTTAGAAATGTATCAGCAACAAGGCATCGGCAGTGCCTTAATTCAGCATTTGATAAAAGAAGCTGAATCCATGAATTTAAGGCGAATCCTCTTGGCGACTCGGGATGCACATGATTTATATGCAAAATATGGTTTTACATCATTAAATCATCCACAGAATTTTATGGAAATTGTTCGACCAAATATTTATCTCGATGCAGGATGATTTTGCAAAAAAATTGCCATGAGAAATATTCTAGTTTTTATGGCAAAACATTGAACTATAACATATTTACTTGGAAACCGAAGGAATTCAATATGACAAAAATTCAACCATTATTACAGCAGCGTTATGGTAATGCTCAGGCATTACCTGATGTTTTACAAGATACAGATTTATCAAAGCTTGATAATCTAGTATTGACGACGTTGCTCTCGCATGCTTCATTACGGCATTTTAGTGACCGTGCAATCGGTGCCGAAATATTATCGGTATTAATTGCGGCAGCGCAATCAGCCTCTACTTCATCCAATTTACAGGCATGGAGTGTGATTGCGGTACAAGATCCAGCACATAAGGCAAAATTATCTGAACTTGCTGCCCATCAGGCATTTATCCGTGAAGCCCCTTTATTTTTAATCTGGACGATTGATCTACATCGTTCTACCGAAGTGATTGAATTGGCTCAGCCAAATGGTGGGGTGGAACAAGCTCTAGGTTTAGAATCTGTAGACAGCTTATTAATTGGTACAATCGATGCGGCATTGGCAGCACAAAATCTCACGGTTGCTGCACGCTCATTAGGGCTTGGTACCGTATATGTTGGCGCAATTCGTAATAATTTACAGGATATCACTGCATTATTAAAATTACCCCAAGGCGTTATCCCTGTATTTGGTTTGGCAGTAGGATATCCACAGGATCATTTGCCACAAGCAATCAAACCTCGTTTGCCACAACAGATCATTTTACATCATGAAGTTTATCAAAAAGAGAATACTCTGGATGAAACAGCATTAAGTCGTTATGAAGAAATACTTCACCAATTTCAGGGACAAGTTGGTCAAGTACAGGATCGTTGGCGTGATAAAGTGTTGCAGCGTCTTAGTGCTTTGAATGGTCGTGAACGGTTGGCGGAAGCATTTAATCAGCAAGGATTAAATGTTTTTACTGAAAAATAATAATCTGAAATAATATTATCTGTTGTTTTATGAATTTATAGATGAATATACTTATTTAGCGAAGTAATTAGACTACTTCGCTATTTTTATTGTTAATAAATAGTATTATGATAAAAATTTTAAAGTTTATAATTTATTGTTCTGAGTAATGTTAATTATTTGACAAAGTTGTATATATAGATTCTATAGACTGAATTTGTCAGTTGAATTCAAAGGTTGTTTTGAATCAATATAATTAAAGGAAATTTAAAATGAGTCAAATTGAATTAGTACATCCATCCAAATATGAGTATCAATACCTTCAGGTTAAACCCCTTACGGGACGTATAGGTGCTGAGATTTCTGGTATTAAATTAAGTGGTCAGTTAGAAGATCAGGTTGTTACGGAAATTAATCAGGCATTATTGCAATATAAGGTTGTATTTTTCCGGGAACAGCAACATTTAACGGATTTGGAACAGGAGGCTTTTGCTGGACTGTTGGGTACACCATTAAATCATCCAAGTGTGCCAATTAAAGATGAAACCAAACATACATTAGCAATAGATTCCCGTGGTGGTCGTGCATCTTCATGGCATACAGATATTACTTTTTTGCCGAATTATCCAAAATATACCATTTTAAGAAATGTTGTTGCACCTGATGTAGGTGGAGATACTGTATGGGCAAATACTACTGCTGCCTATGAGGATTTGACACCAGAACTAAAAACTTTGGCTGAAAGTTTGCGGGCTATTCATACCAATGTTTATGATTATGCAAGTCGTGTATCTTCTATAGAAGAGAAAGAAGGGCGTAAATTATTTACTACAGCTGTGGAGATTGAGACAGAACATCCATTGGTACGTGTTCATCCGGAAACAGGTGAAAAGACCTTGGTATTGGGACATTTCTTTAAAAGTTTTAGTGGGTTGAATAATGAAGACTCACGCTTATTATTTACTTTATTTCAGAATCATATTGTACGCTGGGAAAATATTGTACGCTGGCGCTGGGCAGTGGGTGATGTGGCGATCTGGGATAATCGTGCGACTCAGCACCGTGCGATTGATGATTATGGCGATGCTTTGCGAATTGCAACACGGGTAACTCTTGAGGGGGATATACCAGTAGGCGTTGATGGTCGATCAAGTCAAGTGATAAAAAATATTGTGAATCAGGATATTTCAGATTTACGTCGAGATGAAGGACGTATTTATAAAAAGGTTTCTTAAAAGCATGATCAAGTATAAAGTTTTCACTAGAAATAAAGGAAATATTGAATAAAGATAGTGAAAAATAATCGTTTATATTGCTCATCGGAAGACTTAATATCAAGTGAATATTAAGTCTTTTTGATTAGAGTAGATGTGGTTTTGATGGCGAATGATCAGATTAATTCCAAAGAGCGACTAAAACATATATTAAGTGAGGATGCTATTTTTACTGGCTTTAGTCATGAATCAAGACAATTAATATTACGATATGCTTCTTTTCGACGGTTTTTATCTGATCAGTTGATTCTTGATCATGATCAAATTATCAAAGATGTATATATCTTATTAAATGGTACATTACAGGTTGGGTGGCTACAAACCGATGGTCAGTTAAAAATTAATAATTATATTGCGAGTCATAGTGTTTTTAATCTGGTCGCTTTTTTGCAACAAAAACCACTGAATTATGATTATTTTGCCATTGGCTCAGTTGAGATTTCAGTTATTCCTGGGCAATTATTTTTACAACAACTAAGACAACAACCTGAAGCAATGTGGCATGTTATACAACTTCTTAGCCAACGTATGTATACTTTATTTGAACAATCACGTTATGTCCACACTGCAAATTTGATACAGCGTATCGCCTATCATTTAAATCGTTTAGCCATACAATACGGGGATTGTCAACACAATACTTGCTTAATTGGTATCCGTATTACACAACAGGAATTTGCAGAATTATTTGGTGTATCAAGGCAAACATTATATAAAAATTTACAATTCTTTTTAGAACAAAATATATTGGAATGGAGTTATAGTCAGATTCGTATTTTAGATATGGCTCAATTGCGGAAGATATGTGATCTGGATTGATTTTTATATTTAATAGTGTTTTTTTTAAATAATTTTTTATTAAAATCATATATTGTATTTTTATATAGTCTTTATTTTTTTAATTTTCTTTTGTTGCTAAATAAATTTACTTCTGCTTGATATAATGCATTATGCTTAATATAACGCATGGTGTTGTTTTATCAGCATATAACTTAATAATAAATTTAATAAAATCAATGGTATTGAGTTGGTATGGTTTTTGATTAATATAATTCGAATGAGTTAATTTTTAAACTTAAATGATGGGGTGAATTTATTTTATATCATAAAATTTTATAAGTATCTTTAATATTTTTATTGAGCTTATATTGATTTTTTGTGATGGAAGATAAGAGAATTCAAGCATGAAATTTTGGTTTTTTAATTAATTTTTAATAATATATTTTTATGAGTTTTTCAGGAGTTATTGTGAAACAAAATAATCTTGCAATATCTATTGCATTGGGTATGACATTATTATCATCTAGCAATATTGTATTTGCTGCTGATGAAGAAATATTAGCAAAATTACAAGCACAGATTGATGCCTTACAACAGCAGGTAAAAAATTTGCAACAGGGCAGTTTGTCTGAAGAGAATATTCAACAGGTAAGTGTACGGGAAGAAGGGGAGGTTATTGAAGAAGATAATAGTCGGGTGATCGCAACTAAAGCTGATGTTGAGGGTGTGCAAGCAGCACTGGAAAGTTATAAGTATGATCAGGATCGCTTGCGGGAGCGTAATACTGCGAAAACTACACGTGATACCACCTTGTTTGGTACAGTGCAGTTAAGAGCACAAAATGACAGTGTTCCGACCTCAGCAGGTAACAGTAATACTTATGAGACACGTAAGCTAAATTTTGAAGTCCCTTTAGCACAGTTCGGGGTACGAGGTAATCTATATCGGGACTATAAGGAAGGTAAAAATTTAACCTATCAACTGTCATTTGCTTATGCCAAACGTACAGGTAGTAATACCAGTGATGTAAATTTGCAGGATGCTTGGTTGCAGTATAGTTTTGCACCGACCAATGGTGGGCTGGAAGATCCCAAGTTAACATTGACTTTTGGTCAACAACAGATCCCATTCGGACAGGAAGCACAATCACCAGAAGATTTAAGACCAACGATTACACAATCCCGTGCGGTTGGACAATTAGGGTTGGCGACTCGACAAATTGGTCTAGTTTTACGTGGTGATCTTAAACCATATACCGATTATGCAGCGAATTACCGTGCACCTTTATTGGAATATGCTTTGGGTATTACCAATGGTAATGGTTGGAATAGGAATGATGATAATAATGCCAAAGATTATATTGGTCGATTGGCTTTTACCCTACCAGTTGATTATGCCAGTATTTTTCGTGAATTGAAGTTTGGCGCATCTTATAAAAAAGGTACAAATAATATTGCCGGCGGTACACCAGTCGGTTTGATTACGGATAAAGGTAAGAACGATGTGCTGGGTTTAGATATTTATTATAACCATGCCCCGTTTGGTGTGACCTATGAATATTATAAGGGCACACGAGATGCGCTAATTTCAGGTACAACCAATACTCAAGAAATAAAATCTGAAGGCCAAACAGCCACTCTATTTTATACCATTGGTGATCAGTTTTATAACAGTATCAAGGCTGCTGCCAAGTTTGATGACTTCTGGCCAAAATCTATTCAAACCTACTATCGATTTGACACTTTTGATCCGGATACCTCGGTAAATAAAGATGCTGGAGAAGTCGATATCCACTCTTTGGGTCTGAACTTATTCTTTGCGCAAACCACCAAATTTCAACTGGGTCTTAGTCGCTGGATTTATGCAAGCCCATATGTGAAAGATAACAATCAGGTACAAGCACAGTTCCAGTATGGATTTTAATTTATTAACTTTTATTTAGAGAGTCTAGTTATGAAACAATTAACACAACGTCTATTACTTGCAGCCAGTGTTGCGATTTCATTCATTCCTTTATCTACAGTTTTTGCCGCGGATAATCCCACTGTAATTCGTTTTGGTGTTCCAAGTGCTGGTGAAGGAGGGAGACCAAAAGCGGGTGGCAGTTTTAATGCAACTGCACATTTACGTGGCGTATTGGAAGAAGAGTTTAAAAAGGATGGCATCAAAGTCACGTGGACATTTTTTCCTGGTGCTGGTCCACAGCTGAATGAAGCTTTTTCCAATGGAAAAATTGATTTTGCATCACATGGTGACTTACCAGCGATTGTAGGACGTTCGACAGGGTTGAAACATAAAGTTATTTTTTCAGCAGGTCGATTTACCAGTGCCTATTTTGTTGTGCCAGCGGACTCAACCGCAAAAAATATTCGGGATTTGAAAGGCAAAACGATTTCTATTTTTAAAGGTACCAATGGTCAGCTGGCTTTGGGACGTTTATTGGAAAAACATGGTTTAAGTGAAAAAGATTTCCGTGTTATCAGTCAAGATACATTCTCTGTGCGGACTTCATTAGCAACGGGAGATATTGATGGAACGATCACCACACCTTGGTCATTAGAAGCACGTGGTGTGGCCAAACGTATTTATGATGGGCGTAACGATCGCACTACATATGGACCAAGTGTATTTTGGGTTAGTGAAGATTTTGAGAAAAAATATCCACATATTGTACAACGGGTTGTAGACACCTTTGTGAAACAAGCCTATTGGAGCACTCTGGAGGCAAATCGTGATAATCAATATCGGTTATGGGCGCAATCAGGGATTCCTTATTTAGATTATAAGCGTGAATGGGATGGTGTAAATCTAAAAGAAAAACTAAATCCTTCATTAGATCAATACTTTTATGCAGCTACAAAAAAATCGGTTCAACAGGCAAAAAGCTATCGGTTGATCCGTCGTGATGTGGATGTAGATAACTGGGTTGAACCAAAGTATTTGAAAGTTTCTTTACAGAAGTTGGGGCTGGAAAATTATTGGCCACAATTTGATGCAAATGCCAAACAAATTGCTGGTACAGGCACACAAACTAAGCCGACAAAAGCATGGTAAGTGGGCTTGAAAATAATCAGGGAAGATTTTTATCAAATTTTGTAAGTGAAGAAGTTACATCGCTGTTTTGCTGCTGGAAGATGATTTATGTCTAGGCTGATGTTGCCAAATTTTTCTGATAATACTCGTTTTATGTTGAGTTTTATCTTAGTTGCTTCAACTGCTGGTCTTGGAATAGGTACAGCTAAAGTTGCGACATCACTATTTGCCATTGAGTTAAATGCTTCAGAGTTTGAACTGGGATTAGTTGCAGCAGCCCAAACAATTGGCATTTTGTTTATGGGACTACCAACTGGGGCATTAATCAATCGTTTTGGTCCATTAATCCTATTTAGTACAGGGAGTTTGCTATCTGGACTATGGTATGCCTTAACTCCAATGTTGCATCAAGCATGGTTTCTCATCATATGCAGCACTTTAGTGAGTTTTTGTATGCCTTTACGTTTTGTGTCACTCAATACCGTATTCATGAGTCAGCTTTATCAGATTGGTGCAGCCAAAGCAGGCTGGTTTCGGGGCGCACATATGATTGGCTTTATGTTACTGGGCCCCATGCTGGCAGTGTGGTTGATACATGGTTTGGGTTTTGTGGGGGCTTTCTGGGCTTTGGCAACTTTGTTTATTGTGCCTGTTTTTATCGCGCCAATGATGTTTCGTAACTATAAGGTGGATCGGAAAACTGCTCCTCGTATTAGCTGGAAATCTTTGGTCGAACCGCTATCGCTGCTAAAACAGGAACGGGCTTTACGCTATGTTGCATTGATTGAGTTTGCCAGTAATGCAGCCATGAGTTATTTCACTTTTTTTATTGTGGTGATTGCGATTCAGCGTTATGACTTTCATCCAGCCGCAGCAGCAAGTTTAGTGACCTTGTATGGGCTGATATATATGACAGCATTGTTTAGTGCAGGGCTGTTATTAGCACAGTTAGGAGAAAAGCGCTTTTACCAGCTTGGTTTTATGGTGGTAGGGATAGGGCTATTTTGTTTGGCAGTACCTTTTACTGCCTACTGGTTGTGGTTGGGCGCACCGATTCTTGGACTAGGGCTAGGCATTGTTAATGTCGTAAATTTATCGGCATTTGCACATATTGGTCAGCGTGTAGGAATGGCAAATGTATCAGCCTTGTCCTCATTCTCTGGTCCGGTGGGAAGTTTATTAGGCAGTATCTTGGGTGGCTTGTTCGGGCATATTTGGGGATTACAAATACTGTTTTTTCCATTAGTAATTTTATTTTTAGCTTTGATTGTGTTGGTACAGGTTAAGTATCCATTTATACAAAACAGCCGTCCTCAAACTAGTGATTCAGAAATTGATATTTTAACGAATGTGGAAGGGCAATGAAATGAGTATTGCAAATGAACAAAAAATTAGCCAGATCACTGAACGGAACCAGTTTCGTTTCCTCCCAGGATTTGCACCGATAAAAAATAGTTTTATCTATCTGGGACGTTCTAGTCTGAGGATTTTTTTAGGTGTTTTGGTGCCGATCGCATTGCTGGCGTTTTGGTATTACGTTTATCAAAAACAATGGATACCAGAACAGATTTTACCTAGTCCTGTTTTGGTTTGGGAAACTTTTTTGGAGTTACTGGAAACAGGTGAATTGACGGAAAATTTGCTGATTAGTCTTGAAAGAATAGGCTGGAGTGTATTATTTGGAGGCAGTGTTGGGCTGTTGATCGGTTTCGTAATAGGTTTATCTCGTAAAGCTTATGCTTATTTATATCCAACGTTTAATTTAATTGCCCAATTTCCCGTTATTGGCTGGATTCCGTTGTTGTTAATTTTTCTAGGTATTGGTGAAAGTTTAAAAATTGTCGCGATTTCACTTGCTGTCGTTGTTCCTGTGATGGTGGCGACTTATAAAAGTGTTGCGAATGTCTCTGAAAAATTAATTGAAGTGTCAAAAGTTTATGAGTTTAGTCAATGGCAAACTCTGCAAAGAGTGATTATTCCTGCTGGATTGCCCAATATTGTCAGTGGCTTACGTCAAGGCGTCATGCAAGCGTGGCTAGCATTGGTTTTTGTTGAATTATTAGCAAGTAGTGAAGGCATTGGCTATTTGATTGTATGGGGACGTCAATTGTCGCAACCCGATATTATCTATATGTCGATTATTGTGATTGGGGTAATTGGTTATTTGCTGGATAGCATTTTACAACTGATTGAAAAACGTTTTAACCATTGGCAAAACCACGCATTCTAGGAGGTGATTCATGGCATTTATTCATCGAATTCAATCAGTGAATTGGCAACAAATCAATTGGCGTGGTTGGGTGATTCCATTGTTGTTTATTCTGTTATGGAATATCGCTTCTTGGCAGAATTGGGTCAATCCGAAGCTGATTCCTGCACCAGTTGATGTGCTGATTACAGCATGGCAGCATGTTCTACAACTAGAATTTTGGCAAAGCATTGCAGCAAGTTTATGGCGTGATTTAAGTGGATTTGCCATTGGGAGTTTCTTTGGTATTGCCTTTGGTATTTTGGTTGGTTCATCCAAAATAGCCAACTATCTGTTTTCTCCAAGTTTTAATGTATTGCGGCAAGTGTCTTTATTTGCCTGGTTACCATTGATTACTACCTTTTTGGACTATGGTAATAGTGCCAAGATTTTGTTTATCAGTTTATCCGTCTTTTATCCTGTTGCACTACATACGATTGATGGGGTACGGGGTATTTCTGCCAAACAATATGAAGTGGCACAGGTGTATGCCTTTAGTCGTTGGCAGTTACTGCGACAGTTAATTCTACCGGCTGCTGCACCACAGATTTTTGTAGGATTACAGTTGGGGTTGATCTTTGCTTGGCTTGCGACCATCGGTTCGGAGTTCTTATTAGCTAGTTACGGTGTTGGCTTAGGGAATCTGGTGATTCAAGGACGTGCTGCACTGGATGTGGGTTTGATTGTATTTGGTCTGATCGTCATTGGTGTGATTGGTATTTTATTAAATACGCTTGCTAATCAGTTAGAACGTCGCTGGCTACACTGGCGCAATCAATGAGGGAAAAACTAATGCAAATCCGGAAAGTTTCTCCTCAATTGTGGATCGTTATTTGGCTGCTCGGATTGAGTGCATTTCTCGTGGGTTGTCAGCAATCAAATGAATCGACAAAAGGCAAAATCACCGAGTTACGTTATCAGGGTACGCCAGGTGCAGTGGGTTTACCCGAGCTTGCTGAGGATCTTGGTTACTTAGGTGAGCTTAAACTGAATTATGTTGGTAGTAGTCAGGGTGGTCCGGAAAATATGCAGGCTCTGATGAGTAAGGATGTTGATTTTGCCAGTGCATTTAATGGTGCGATTGTGAAGCTGACCCATGCGACACGTAATAGTCCCAATAGTATTGTCGCAGTTGTTGGTTCTTATGGTAGTGATAAACATACATGGGCATGTTATTGCGTTTTGGAAGATAGTGCTATCCAAACAGCACGGGATTTGATTGGTAAAAAAATTGCGGGAAATACTTTAGGTGCACATTTTGAATTTATTATACGGGAATGGTTGGCACAGCAAGGTTTAACCCAGAATGAAATCAAGCAAGTGCAACTGGTGGTATTACCTCCTGTGAGTACGGAACAGGCCTTACGTCAAGGTCAGATTCATGCAGCCTCCATGTCAACGATTTTAAGGGATAAAGCTTTTGCCCGAGGCGGTATTCGTAAATTATTTGCCGATACTGATTTATATGGTGAGTTCACTGCCGGGACATATGTATTCACCCGCCAGTTTACCCAACAACATCCTGATGTGGTAAAGCAGTTTGTTTCTGGTGTGGGCCGGGCCTTAGAGTGGAGTCGGAACAATCCACCTGAAGTGGTGCGCGAACGATTAACACACATTATTCACAAGCGAGGTCGTAATGAAAATGATCAACTTATTCAATACTGGAATAGTTATGGCGTAATAGAAACAGGTGGCTATGTTACAGCGCAGCAATTTCAGCCATGGATTGATTTTATGGTGAAAAATGGTGAATTAAAAGCCAATGAAATTACACCTGAAGATATTTTTAGCAACGAATTTAATCCTTTTACACCCCAAAATGCACAAATGACAGCTGAGGCGAAGACGGTGGCTTATACCGAATCTGGTATACCTATGGAGGATAAGCCATGAGTATGTATCCGTTTCAAGATAAATATTTTAAACGTCAGTCAAAGATATTATTGATCGGTCTTTTGACAGGCATATTTATATTAACGGGCTGTGATCGCAAGACTGCAACAGATAAAACTGCATTGGGGAATAATGATAAATCCTTTGTTCTTCGTTATCAGGATTATCCTGGACGGGTCAGCTTACCCGAATTGGCGGAGGATTTAGGGTTCCTGGGCAGTATTAGGCTAGATTACAAAGGCAGTATTCAGGGTGGACCTGAAAATATGCAGGCTATGATCAGCGGCGATGTTGATTATTCCAGTGCATTTAATGGTGCCATTGTCAAACTAGCACTTGCGACAAGAAATAGTCCAAACAGTATTGTTGCCGTAGTGGGATCAAATGGTAGTGATAAGCAGACCTTTTGGTGTTATTGCGTTTTGGAGGACAGTCCGATCAGAACAGCACGGGATTTGATTGGTAAAAAGGTTGCAGGTAATACGTTAGGAGCACATGTTGAATTTATTCTACGAGAATGGTTGCAACAAAATGGGCTGAGTCGGGAAGAAGCAAAGCAGGTACAACTCATTGCATTACCACCTGTTGCCACTGAACAAGCATTACGACAAGGGCAAATTCAGGTTGCAGCAATGAACGATATTATCCGTGATAAAGCATTTGAACGTGGTGGGTTGCGTCAGTTATTTGCCGATATTGATTTATATGGCGAGTTTACTTCGGCAGATTATGTGTTTACCCGCCGTTTTACTCAGCAACATCCAGAGGTCGTCCGTCAATTTGTCAGAGGTGTCGCACAAGCTTTGCAATGGAGTCGGGAGCAGCCAAGAGAAGTTGTACAACAGCGCATGCGTAGCATTATTGCCAAGCGTAAACGAAATGAAAATGATGCATTGGTTCAATACTGGAAAAGTTATGGTGTGGTGGAGGCCAATGCTTCCATTACGCCAAGCCAGTATCAGCCATGGATTGACTTTATGGTTAAGCAGGGTGAGCTAAAACTCAATGAAATCACCCCGGAAGATATTTTTAGTAATGAATTTAATCCTTTTGTGAATGATAGCTCGCATGCTACATCGACAATAAAGGAAGGAGTAACACAATGAGCAGTAATTTAAGTATTCAACAGATATACAAAACTTTTCCCGCAAAGAAAGTAAAAGGAACAATAGCTTCCGACTTTATTGCTGTGGAAAACATTTCATTAGAGGTCAAGGCTGGAGAGTTTTTGGTGATTGTCGGGCCGAGTGGTTGTGGAAAATCAACTTTGCTGGATTTATTGGCTGGTTTGACCACACCAAGTGGAGGTGAAATCAAAATTGATGGTAGAGCGATTACTGGGCCGGGCTTGGATCGAGGTATTGTGTTTCAACAATACGCTTTATTCCCTTGGTTGACAGCATTGCAAAATATTGAATTTGGTTTGGAAGCAAAAGGTATAGCCAAAGAAGAACGTCAGAAAACGGCACAGTATTTCCTGCAATTGGTGGGTTTGACCGATTTTAAAGATCATTATCCAAGTGAGCTTTCGGGAGGCATGAAACAGCGTGTGGCGATTGCTAGAAGTTTAGCTTATAACCCAGATGTATTATTAATGGATGAACCATTTGCTGCACTGGATGCACAAACACGGGAAACACTGCAAGGTGAACTATTAAGGATTTGGCAACAGACTGGGAAAACGGTTGTCTTTATTACACACAGCATTGATGAAGCAATTTACTTAGGTCAGCGTATAGCTGTAATGACTTCAAAACCTGGTCGCATTGAGACCATTATTGATGTTCCTGAGGCATTACGCAGTAATCAGGAAGATGTTCGTTCTACACTGGAATTTGGTCAGCTGCGTCATCGTATCTGGAGTTTATTACGGGAAGAAGTGATTAAGGCACAAGATCTGGAAAATCGTATTCAGCTTAGTGCTTCCTAATTTTAATAAGATAAATTTATTCAGGAGTTATGCTCATGACAAGCTCAAAACAAGACATAATATCTACTGAACAGGCGCTTAGATCTGATGTTATTCGGGCTGCCACTTTTAAAGCCAGCAGCTATGACTGGACTTGGTTGCAAAATGGTTTCAGACGCAGTATAGCAATTGTCCTTTTTTTCCTTTTATGGGAGTTATTGCCACGTTTAGGTGTGGTTGATGAAGCCTTTTTACCACCGTTTAGTAAGGTGTTAATTGCAGGTTATCAGTTAATTGCAAATGGACAATTTTTTGTGCATTTACAGGCCAGTCTGGTGCGCTCATTAAGTGGTTTTGTCATTGCTTTGGCAACTGCAATCCCATTGGGCTTTGCGATTGGCTGGTATCGTGGATTTTCTGATTATTTGAATCCTTTACTGGAATTATTACGAAATACCAGTGCTTTGGCGGTATTGCCAGTATTTATGCTGTTTTTGGGGATTGGAGAATCATCGAAAATCGCATTGATTATTTTTGCCTGTGTTTGGCCGATTTTATTAAATACTATTTCTGCGGTGCGTAATGTGGATCCATTACTGATTAAATCGGCTCGGACACTGGGACTGAGTGATGCTAAATTGTTTCGTAAAGTGATTTTACCTGCGGCTGTACCGACGATTTTTGTAGGAATACGTTTGGCCGGAACCTCCTGTATTTTGGTTTTGGTGGCAGCTGAAATGATTGGTGCAAAAGCAGGTCTAGGATATTTAATTATTTATTCGCAATATAACTTTCAGATACCGGAAATGTTTGTTGGTATTATTAGTATTACTGCATTTGGTTTTGCATTTAATTATCTTTTATTGGCTGTGGAAAAACATTTTACCGCATGGAATAGAGCAGCAGGGTGAATCTAATGCATATCAGAATAAAGAAAAATCATTTTAATATACTGCTTTATTTATTTCTGGGCAGTATGGTACTGATATTAAACGGATGCAATAAAAGCATAGAAACAACCTCTGCAACGGGTGAAGTAAATGTTCTGGGTGAAGAATTAGAAACTTTGAATTTTAATTATCTGGGTTCACCTGGAACAGTCACACCATTGGAACTTGCCGAAGATTTGGGTTATCTGGCACCGGTCAAATTAAATTATGTTGGGATTGCTACCGGAGGACCACAAGGTTTACAAGCAGCATTGTCAGGGGATGTAGATATTAGCAGTACCTCATTTGTTGGTTCTATTGTGAATATTGTTGCCAGTAATGCACCAGTCGTTGCAGTGGTTGCAGGTTATGGTTCACCGCCTGACGATAACAAAGGTTATTATGTGCTGGAAGGCAGTCCGATTAAACAACAACGTGACTTAATCGGTAAAAAAGTTGCGGTCAATATTTTAGGGGCACAAGCTGAATTTATATTAAAAGAATGGCTGAAACGAGGTGGGCTAACTGCAAATGAAATTAATCAGGTGACGATGGTGGTTGTTCCGCCAGGCAGTGGTGAACAGGCATTACGACAAGGCCATGTTGATGTTGCAGCATTGACGGGACCAGCCATAGATCGGGGTGGAGTGCGAATATTGTATCGTGATTGGCAAATGTTTGGTGATAAAACTCTGGGTGCTTATGCTATGTCTAAGCGTTATCTGGAGAAAAATCCTCATACTGCGCAGCAAGTGGTTACTGGTATTGGTCGGGCTTTGGATTGGGCGAATGAGCGTAGTCGTGAAGAAGTGATTGCACGTTTTGAAGCAATTGTGGCAAAACGCCAGCGACCAGAAAATACCGATGCTTTGCGATATTGGTATGGCTGGGGTGTCGCCAATGGTGGCAAGCTCAAAGATGAAGATTTTCAAATCTGGATTGATTGGCTGGTTAATGATGGACAACTAAAAGCAGGGCAAGTAAAAGCCAGTCAGATATATCAAAATGATTATAATTTTGCTGATACGATTAAAAGTACTGATTAATCCTTTGGATAAAAGCATTTGCTTTAATAATGAATAACTAATATGGATTAATGATTTTTATCATGATTAAAATTAATGCATTATCACTAATTGAGATTTAATATTAGGATAAAGTTATGTCTATTTTAATTCATCCCGATTCACGTCGACTGATTAAATCTGAACGTGCCACAGCAATGGTATATGAAGATAAAAAGTCCCGTGCATTATTAGCAAGAATTGAACAAATTGCTTCTAGTGAAGCAAGTGTTTTAATTATTGGTGATACAGGGACGGGCAAGGAGTTGGTGGCTAGACATGTACATATGTTAAGTCAAAGAAAAGATGGGCCTTTTGTTGCTGTCAACTGTGGTGCTTTCACGGAATCATTGGCCGAAAGTGAATTATTTGGTCATGAGAAAGGTGCCTTTACAGGTGCTTTGTATCATAAAATGGGCTGGTTTGAAGCTGCCAATAATGGCACTTTATTTTTAGATGAAATCGGTGATTTATCTTTAAGCTTACAGGTCAAGTTATTACGCGTGTTACAAGAACGGGAGATTTATCGTGTCGGTTCATTAAAACCGATTAAGCTCAATGTCCGTGTTATTGCCGCAACCAATGTGCAATTAGATGAAGCAGTACAAGCAGGTAAATTTCGGGAAGATTTATTTTATCGGTTAAATGTGGTGAGATTAAAAATCTTACCTTTGGCTGATCGTCCAGATGATATCTTGCCGTTGGCGAATCATTTTGTCACCGAATACAGTCGTAGATTAGGTTATATCCGTCCAAAATTTAGTCCGGAAGCAGAAAGAAAATTATTAGGTTATGCCTATCCGGGTAATATTCGTGAACTGGAAAATGCTATCCATCATGCATTACTTGTCTGCAAGAATAATGAAATACAACCGACAGATTTTTGTTTTGCTACATTGGCACGGCAAGCCAGTCACCCTTCGTATCGTAATTCAGAAAGTACTTTAGATCATATGCGACCAACTGGTCTCTCATTTGAAAATGCTGAAAATCTTTTACCTAAGCAGATGTTACAACAGTCATTATTAAAAATCTTTGAGTCAGGTTCTGCATTATCACATGAAACCATAGATCGATTAATTGAAGAAACCACAATCCGAGTGGCTTATGAATATTGTCATCGTAACCAAATGCAGACAGCAAAGTTACTGGGTGTTAGTCGTAATGTGGTGAGAAATAGATTATTAAAATTTGGTATTATTGGAGAAGAAATCTCTTCTGTTATTGATATCAATGCATTTTAAATCTTGATTAGGCAATTACCATAGTGACATAAAAAGTAAAAAATTATTTTGATATACATCTATTAAAATTATTAATGCATATAAAATCAGAATAAGTGAATTAAAAAAGAAGCTAAAATGTATGTCTTGTTGGGCATACACTTTACTTTATCTTGAGATATTTTTTATTTTATGTCTACTGATAAAGCCTTTCGACATTGCTTGGTCTTTATACAGGAACGTATGTTCACAGCAGATTAGTGCTTTTTGTCTATTTTGTCCAAAGTCCAACATATGATTCCGCAATAGAGAAAATAAAAAATTGAGTGTTGTTCCAGCAACAGCTCATCAACACATCAGTGTAAATTAGTCCGATAAAGCACATTAATAAAAATATTAAACATATGAAAATTAATGAAAAATATTGTGGCACGATTTTGGCGTATATAAAAAAATATCAGCACATTGCTCTGTCATTTATATTGAAAAATTAGGTTATGTATTATGAGTTCAGTATCTTCAATTCGCCCTTTACGCTTGGTTGCCGTCTCTGGCGCAACAAGTTCACCTTCCAAAACCGAAGCCTTAATTGATGCGATCGTGGCACAGTTACAACGGCAAATTAATCTTGACGTTGAGTATGTCAAGCTGAGTCAGATTGGTCATTTACTGCATGGTGCGGCACGACGTGATTTGCTTGCGCCAGAAATCCAACAGGCACTGGATCATATTGAAAGTGCAGATGCCTTAATTGTTGCCAGTCCGGTTTATCGCGCGTCATATACAGGATTATTTAAACATTTATTTGATTTTATTGATCAATTTGCATTGGTGGATAAACCAGTCTTGTTGGCAGCAACTGGCGGCAGTGAGCGTCATGCACTGGTGCTGGAACATCAATTCCGTCCGTTATTTAGCTTTTTCCAAGCCCATACCTTGCCGATTGGGGTGTTTGCCACAGATCCAGATTTTGCAAACTACCAAGTGGCAAATCCTGTATTGCTTGAACGTATTCAGTTGGCGGTAACACGTGCGCTTCCCCAGTTTTTATTTGCCAGTCAGGTCAATGTTTCTGCTGAACAGCTTGATAAGGCCTCATCACCATTGAAATTACATCAATTATTGGCCACGCAATTACCGACCACATTGTTGGGTTCTATCAAACCCCAAATTCAGAAGCTGGAAGCATCAGCCAGTTAAACAGTGATTCATTGATCAACCAACAAAAATCAATTTTTTAACATTATACAATTTCAGGAGTTTTAATATGACAACAGTAAATAAAGAGAGTTCACCAGCAGATATTCGTTTTGCTTATTGGGTACCGAATGTAAGTGGTGGTTTGGTGGTCAGTAATATCGAACAACGCACCGATTGGAGCATTGATTATAACCGTCGTTTGGCACAGACCGCCGAGCGTAATGGTTTTGATTATGCGCTATCGCAAATTCGCTTTACCGCAGGGTATGGTGCGGAATATCAGCATGAATCGGTATCTTTCAGTCATGCCATTTTGGCTGCAACAGATAAATTAAAAGTGATTGCTGCAATTTTACCTGGACCCTGGAAACCTGCATTGGCAGCAAAGCAATTGGCGACTATTGATCAACTGACCAATGGGCGGATTGCAGTCAATATTGTCAGTGGCTGGTTTAAAGGTGAATTTGATGCGATCGGTGAGCAATGGCCAGAACATGATGAACGTTATGTCCGTTCTGAAGAATTTATTCGCAGCTTAAAGGGCATCTGGACACAGGATAATTTTTCATTTGATGGTAAATATTATCAATTTAAAGACTACACTTTAAAGCCAAAACCATTACAACAACATCCAGAAATTTTTCAGGGCGGTAGTTCCCGTGCGGCACGTGATATGGCTGCTCGTGTTTCCGATTGGTATTTTACCAATGGCAATAGTGTTGAAGGAATCAAGGCTCAAGTCGATGATATTCGAGAAAAAGCCAAAGCCAATAATCATCATGTCAAGATTGGCGTAAATGCGTTTATTATCGCCCGTGATACCGAGGAAGAAGCACAGGCTGTGTTGCAGGAAATTATTGCCAAAGCTAATCCAGAAGCGGTTAATGCCTTTGGTGATGCCACCCGTGAAGCAGGTGCAGCAAGTCCAGAGGGGGAAGGGAACTGGGCAAAATCAACCTTTGATGATTTGGTGCAATATAACGATGGCTTTAAAACCAATCTGATTGGAACGCCACAACAAGTTGCCGAAAGAATCGTGGCATTAAAAGCCGTGGGTGTGGATCTGGTACTGGCTGCCTTTTTACATTTTATTGAAGAAGTCGAATACTTTGGTGAAAAAGTCTTACCTTTGGTGCGTGAACTTGAAGCACAACAAAAAGCACAGCTTGAAGAAGCGGTTTAATTAAAGAATGAGGATAATAAAATGACAAGCTTACACGATATTCCAGCGATTGCGTATAGTGCAGACTATAAAGCACTCGCACAAAAATACCGTCCGATCTTTGATCAAATTGCTGCGGGCGCTTTGCAACGGGAAAAAGAAAGAATTTTACCTTTTGAACCGATTCAGTGGCTTAAACAAGCAGGCTTTGGTGCGGTTCGTATTCCTGTTGAACAGGGTGGTGATGGTGCTTCGATTCCCCAACTTTTTCAGCTATTAATTGAGCTTTCCAAAGCAGATTCAAATGTCACGCAAGCCCTACGTGGACATTTCGCTTTTGTTGAGGATCGCTTGAATGCACAGCGAGATGCCGATCAAAGCCACTGGTTTAAACGCTTTGTTGCTGGTGAAATTGTCGGTAATGCCTGGACAGAAATTGGCAATGTCAAAATCGGCGATGTGATTACCAAAGTCACCAAACAGGGTGAGCAATGGATTGTAAATGGTAAAAAATATTACACCACTGGTAGTATCTTTGCCGACTGGTTTGACCTGTTTGCCCAGATTGAAGAAACAGGTGAGTCTGTGATTGCTGCGACCCGAACGCAGCAACAAGGCGTGACCATAGATGATGATTGGGATGGTTTTGGTCAACGCACCACAGGCAGCGGCACAGCGGTTTTAATCAATGCCGAGGTAGAAGAAGTGATTCCTTTTGATTCACGCTTTAAATATCAAACCGCCTTTTACCAACTGTTTCATTTATCGACATTAACAGGCATTGCCCAAGCCGCTGTGGCAGAGTTTACCCAGCAAGTACGGCAACGTACCCGTGTCTTTAGTCATGGCAATGGTGATCGGGTCGATCAGGATGTACAAGTGCTACAAGTGATTGGTAAAGCATCGGCACAAGCCTATGCAGCAGAAGCCATTACCATTCAGGCAGCTCAGGCTTCACAGCGGGCTTTTCAAGCACATTTTTCCCAAGATGAAGAGGCTGAAAAGCAAATCAATATTTTGGCAGAAATTGAATCTGCACAAGGACAGGTTGTGATTGCCGATCTGGTCTTGGATTTAACCAGTAAATTGTTCAATGTACTTGGTGCTTCGGCAGCAAGTCGTGATAAAGCATTGGATCGCTTCTGGCGCAATGCACGTACTGTATCTTCCCATAATCCTCTTATTTATAAAGAGAAAAGTATTGGCGACTGGGAAGTGAATGGTACAGAGCCAATTTATGCATGGCAGATTGGTGGTGGTAGTAAAGAGAACGGTTAGTCTTGTTTTAAAATAAAACGCTTATCGGCAGATGAGCGTTTTATTTTTGTAGAAATTGTAATAAAATATTTAAGAGAGATATTATTTTTTCATAAGTTATTAATTGTATTGTGAATTTTTATTTTGCATTAGAGATTTTATGTTAAATAAGTTAATATTTTTATTCTTTAGCTTTTTAAACTATTGTTAGCATATTTCAACTTCCAAAGAAATTTATGATCCATCACTACACTTCTATTAGTACATTGGCATTGATATTGGAAACCAAAAAAATTAGGTTTACTCGACTTGATTGTTTTGACGATATGCTTGAAGCAAAATCTGTTAAAGGTATTGATTTTGGAAATCAGTTATTTGCAAGCTGTTGGACAAAAGCAGATGAATCTATTCCTCAGTGGTATATGTATGGCTCTCAATTATCTGGAGTTAGACTATCTTTTTTACCTAATGAGTTATTTAATTGGTATCAATTACAAGGTGGTAGGAAAGTGGAAAGGAATGGAAAGCATGCGGGTATGGATATACCTTTACCTTTAGATGCTCCTTATTCACTTGATAATATTTATGGTTATGGCTATTCACTCGTACCTGAACCAGATATGAAGCAGAGGTTTTTAAGAGATATTGAATATGTAAATAATTTAGATGAAATTTTAGAAGAATTTGAGAAAAGAATTACTATTGAAAGTGGTATTATAACGATTAAAGGTATGTATAGTGATTTTGGATTCCATAAGTCTTCAATATGGAGTTTTCAAGAAGAATGTAGATTTATATTAACTGCTAACTGTTTCCTACAGACTTTAAATGTTACAGATGATCAGTTTTTTGATTTCTATATGCAAAGTGGTCGCTTGAATCCTTTAGAAATAAAAAGCATTGATTTACCATACAATTCAAATGCTTTGGATAATTTATTAGTAACACTTGGCCCATCGACCACGAAAGCAGATGAGATACTTGTTAGATCCTTACTTGAAAAATATGCTCCAAAAGCTCAATTAAAAAACAGTAATTTATCTGGAAAAATTAGAAGTGTTTCTAGATAAATTATTAAATAGATGATATATTCCTAATACGCCATTGACGTACTTTTACTTATGTTATTTATTGAAACCAGCATTTTCACCAAACAAATCAAAGAGCTTGTCTCTGATGATGAGTACAGAGAACTCCAACAGGAACTTTTAGTTCAACCAGATAAAGGAGATCTCATTAAAAATGGCGGTGGGATTCGTAAAGTACGTTGTGCTCAAGGTAATAAAGGCAAAAGTGGTGGCATTCGAGTTATATATTACTGGATCACTGAAGATGATCAGATCTTTATGCTATTGGCTTATCCTAAGTCTGTTAAAGAGAATCTAACTGATAAAGAAACAGCCATCCTACGTCAACTTGTGAAGGACCAATTTCATGGATAATAACTTATTTGATGACCTCGTTGCTTCGATCAAAGAAGCAGGTGCAATTAAACGTAATGAAGTTAAAGCAACTAGAGTGACTGAGCTAACTCTTCCTGATATTAAAGAAGTTCGAGAAAAAACAGGTTTGAGTCAAAATGAATTTGCTGCACGTCTTCATATCAGCCCTCGTACCCTACAAAATTGGGAACAAGGTCGTAGATATCCAACTGGCCCAGCAGCGACATTAATTCGTATTTTAGATGCTCATCCAAGTTTGATTTAAAATATAAGTAATAAAAAATCCCGACATCCAGTTGGGTTTTTTTGGTATTTAGTGCCTAAGCCTGACTCCTGTCGAGCTTCACGATCCTGGTGTTGCGCTTATCATTATTATTTTATGCTTGGAACATCCTGTTCTCTATGACTTCATGATAGGAAATTGACGTACTGTTGCCTATCGGACAGTCTTTTGAATCATTGTAAGAGATTTCTTACATACAAATTGTCCAGAAATTATCCCAATATTTATCCGCAAAAATTGCGGATAATTTCAGCACTGTGACCATTGAAAACTCAGGAATAAATGAACTTTTGATTATTTGTTGATCAGCTTTATTAGGGGAAATATCAATTTCGCTCAAAAAGAAAGCGACTTGGAAACAAGTCGTTTTTTCCGTGATGATTTTAGGTTTTTATAAATTATAAGTATTTGATTTTAAATAAAAATATTAAAGACATTTCGCATAACGACCATTATGTTAAATGGAGATTGAAAAAGTCTTTTACTTAAACGGAATAATTGGTTTATTAGCCTAAAAATTAAAAGTAGACAGAGGTTGTTTTTTAATCTAATATGAAATAAAAATAGATCATGGAGGTAGAGAAAAAGTGTTTAAAATAAGATGGATAACACTATTAATATTATTTTCGCCACTTAGTTCAGCTGAAACTCAAATGTGCTATTCAGATGCCGAATGTAAGCTTCATCAAATATGTAATGATGATGGAAAATGCGTAGCTGATGAAAGACCAGACTATCTCCTAAATGACTTAATACTAAATAATAAAGGAATATATAAAAATATAAGCTTAATCGATAAAAATCCTAAGGTAAAAATAGAGTCAAACATTACATTAAAAATGTTAAAAAAAATGAATCAAGATAAATCTTCATATTATTGTGGTCTAAAATTTAAGGAAAGCTCATCAACGCATGCTACTTTTGAGGCTCAGTATTACACTACTTTTTGGGTAAACATGGTAAAAGGCGGTGCTGTAGTGGCTCGCTCTTTAATGACATTGAAAAAAGGTGACTTATTACATTTAGAACTAGGCACACAAGGTTTTACGTGTGTTAACTAAGATTTCTATGGAGGCAAAGTATGTCAAGAGGATTGATTTTGACGAGCTTAATTGTACTTGTTAGCTCTAATCTATATGCGAAAGAAGATAACCGATATGCATACTGTACTGTAACAATGTCTGAAAAAAATAAGCTATATCCGTCAGAAGATTATGCAGTTTTATTTTCTAAAATATTTAAAGTTAGAGTGGATACGTTAGATCCAAATGTGTCTAGAGTTGAACTAGCTGGACAGTTTGTTAATTCACTTTATAAAAATATTGATGGAGACGGTTCTTTGTATGATCGTTATGTAAAAAAATACAACTTTGGCGGAGTAATAAGACAGGGGTGTAATTTTGATAACTCTACTTTTGAGAAAGCAAAGACAGCATATGATATTGAGCACAAATCTTTAATGAAAAAATCAAGGCATTATTCCGAGAAAAAACCATGTGAGTTTGTTGGCATAGTTAATTGGGCGTATAAAGATCAACCTCTGTATCCAAATACAAATTCTTTAGACTATTGTGAATAAGCAGAACAATTGATGGTGTACTAATTCTTAGTTTTTCTAAAATTAACATAATACGCCTTATACGAAATTCTAAAATTAGTTTAATTTTTTCAACAGCTTATAGTTAAACTATTCTGCCATAATAGCCGACAGCAACATGTCGGCTATCTTTTAGACTTACTGATACATATTACCAAAATTTCAGCAATTTTATGCCCAAAGTGAATTCTATTATTAAGTATCGCTTAAATTTTAATCCCCCCGTTTACTCACCACCAATTCCCCCAACTCGATTAATCTTGAACGAACCACATTGCGGCTTAGACCCAATAATTGAGCGGTTTTCACCTGATTTTGATGGCAATAATCATAGGCGACCCGTAGGAGCTGTTCTTCAAACTGTGAATATACTTTGCCTTCGTGTTGCTGAAATAAACCCTGAAAGACTTCTTTGAGTTTTGCATCAATCACTGGGCGTTTGGCTTCTTGTTGATGCTTATCATTGGCACGTTGGGCAGGGGATTTTAACAAGGGCAAATCATCACTTTGGATGATGCCATTTTGACAAATCAATAAGGCATGATGAATCATGTTTTCCAGTTCACGAATATTGCCGGGCCACCAGTAATCGTTTAGTTTTTGTTTCGCTTGATCTGAAAATTCAGCTTTTTCATAGCCTAGTTGAGCATGATATTTATCAATAAAATGATAGGCTAATGGTAAAATATCACCTTTACGTTCTCGTAATGATTTGATATTTAAGGTAACGACATTAAGGCGATAATATAAATCCTCACGGAATTGTTCGGCAATAATGGCTTGTTCCAGATTGACATTGGTGGCAGCTAAAACCCGTACATCGACGGCAATACTTTTACGTGAGCCTAAGCGCACGACTTCTCGTTCCTGTAAAACCCGTAATAATTTGACCTGAATGCGTTTGGATAAATCACCGATTTCATCGAGCAACAAGGTACCGCCATTGGCCGCTTCAAACCAACCCGCACTACTGGATAATGCGCCGGTAAAAGCACCTTTTTCATGTCCAAACAGTTCACTTTCCACCAGATTTTCAGAAAATGCACCGCAGTTCACCGCGATAAATGGTTTGTGGCGACGATGACTATGTTCATGAATTTGCCTTGCAATCAATTCCTTACCTGTACCTGTTTCACCATGAATCAGAACACTGGCTTCACTTGGCGCAATTTGTTTAATGTATTCCAGTAATTTTTGTGATTCTGGATCATTAAATACCTGTGCCGTCGCTTTGTGGGAATGACTACGTTGGGTAATTTCGGGCAAAGTAATAATATCTTGTCGCATTCCATTATATCCTTGTCACTACACGATAATTTAATATTGAGATAATGATTTCCTCAGCGGATCGTGCAGTATTGAAAAATGTCATCGTATCCATTATGAATAAAAAGATGCTTTGGGATAACGGTCATTTAAAGCCCATTGTCCAAGATCTTTAAGTTTATATTCCACCGGATCATGCAGAGTCTGGGTACGAACATTACGCCAGAAGCGATCAAAACGTAAGGCCGCATGTGTAGCGCGTGCGCCTGTCACTTCAAAGATACGATTACTAATATCCAGACTAGTACGGGTTGCAGCGACTTTAGCAGTTGCAACAGCAAGTGCAACTTCACCACGTTGTTGTTCGGTTAAATCTTCTCCGATCTCCCATGCCCATTGCAATTTACTGATGGCATGTTGATTAAGCAACCGTAACGACTCCAGTTCTAGCCAGAACTCACCATAATGCCGCAGGATATAAGGATCATCGGTTGCATGTTCTACATCGGACAAAAACCATGCCCGAGTTTCTTTGCTGGTATAGTGTTTGGCTTCGGCCAGTGCGCCTTCGGCGACACCAAGGAACATATTGACAAAAATTAGTTGGGCAATTAATGGTCGTAGTGAAGAAAATGGGGTACTGAGTGGACCCGGATCAATCAGCATGTCCTTGGCTTCGACGCGGACACGTTCAAAAATCGCACTGCCACTATCAGTTTGACGTTGTCCGATATTATCCCAGTCGTGATATAAGGTAATTCCCGAACGTGATGTCGGTACAGCTGCAATCAATAATTTTCCTGTGTGTTCATCCAGACCTGAGACAATCAGCATTTCAGAATCGAGTGCGCCGGAACAAAAACTTTTTTTACCAGAAAATTCGTACCAGCCGTCTTGATATTTGACTACCGTGCGTTTATCCAGTGGATTTAAAGCATTACCCCAAAACCATGATTTTTCGGCAGTGAGTTGATACCAGCGTTGCCACTGTTGTTGATTCCCAAACAAGCGTATGGTAGCCAAATGCAGATGATGAAAGCCAAAAACATGAGCAAGTGAGCTATCGGCTTGGGCAAAAATTCTTACTACATCTAAAGTTTGCTGCCATGAAGCAGAAAATCCGCCAAATTCTTCGGGAATCGATAAAGACAGTAAGCCACTTTGGCGAATTAAATCACGTTCATCTTTGGGTGTGCCACCTTGCCGATCTCGTTCAATTGCGGTATGTGCAAATTGCTGAGCAAGTGCCTGTGCTACAGCACTTGCATCGGAAAGTTGGCTAATGCGATGCGTTTGATTAAAAACATTCATGTTTTGTTATCCTACAAAATATCGTGATCTATTTTTAAAGCTGAATGGCATGGGTTATATCTCTCTGACAATAGCATGCATGTTCTCGTATAAAATTTAAAATGATTTATGCTTGTTCGGTTTTTTGTGGTGGGATCACATCATTGGCAATCATTTCACCAAAAGGCCCGGTCAAGTTGGTCTGACCAAATTTGGCATAACTGGCATAAGGCTCCGGCAATAAAGGGAACACCAGTTCTGCAAAGCGATAGGCTTCTTCAAGATGTGGATAACCAGAAAAAATAAAACTTTCAATGCCCAGATCTGCATATTCCTTGATACGTGCCACGATCGTTTCTGGATCGCCAACTAATGCGGTTCCTGCACCGCCCCGTACCAGACCGACACCTGCCCAGAGGTTTGGTGATACTTCCAGTTGATCGCGTCGTCCCTGATGTAATTCGGCCATACGTTTTTGTCCGACGGAATCAAAACGGGCAAAAGAGGCTTGAGCTTTGGCAATGGTTTCATCGGAGATATGTTCAATCAGTTGATTGGCGGCTTCCCACGCTTCCTCATTGGTTCTACGTATAATTACATGCAAGCGAATACCGAATTTAACTTGTCGTCCTTGCTGTTCTGCTTTGGCCCGTACCTGTGCAATTTTTTCTGCGACCGCAGCAGGTGGTTCCCCCCAAGTTAAATAAACATCGACCTGTTTGGCTGCCAAATCTTGTGCAACATCGGATGAGCCGCCAAAATACAGCGGTGGATAAGGTTTCTGTACAGGCGGATAGAGCACTTTGGCATTTTTAACAGTCAGATGTTTGCCTTCAAAATTTACCGCTTCACCTTGTAAAACTTGACGCCAGATGTGTAGAAATTCATCGGCAGCTTCATAGCGTTCACTGTGGTTTAGAAATAAACCATCACCTAGATTCTCATCGGGATCGCCACCTGACACGATATTAATCAATAAACGCCCATTGGACAAACGATCCAGCGTGGCAGCCTGTCTAGCTGAAACTGTGGGTGAAATAATCCCGGGACGAATGGCCACCAGAAATTTTAATTTTTCAGTTAAGGGTGCCAGTGCCGAGGCCACCACCCATGAATCTTCACAGGAACGACCTGTTGGAATTAATACACCATAATAGCCAAGATAATCTGCTGCCTGCGCGATTTGTCTTAAATACGGTAGAGAAACAGGTCGGGCACTTTCACTTGTCCCCAAAAAATGCCCATCGCCATGCGTTGGTAAAAACCAGAAAATATTCATTGTAAGTTAACTCTGTTAAAACATTATATTTACTGCTTTGCAATCTATATACCAATAATTTTATTTATATAAAACAATAGAATAATAATTTAATATGGTTTTGTTTATTCAATGTGAGGGAAAAGATGTTGATTCACTGTTGGTCATGCAACAGTTCTTGATCAAGCTTGCGTCACCCAACTTTACGCATAAAAAGTGTTAATAGTTAAACTGAATATTTTTAGCATTTAATCTTATTGGTATTACTTGAATAAAAAAATTAAATTAACCCAATATCATTAAGGCATGTTGCAGCGTTATTCGCAAATATGTCAATTCGATTTGTCCTAGGATGCTTTCATTTTCAATCATTTATCAAAGCATATAGGATTTAAATTTTTCTTGTTGATCAAGATCAGTCAGCATTTATTCTTTTGTTATCGCTACTTTTACTTAAAGCATTGCCATGCAATGTATTTGCCCTCATGAATTTTGGAGATAATTATGGAGATCGTCAAGCATCCCGAATCTCGTCAACTTGTACGCACGGTCAAGGCCAGTGCCTATGTATTTGAAGATCAAAATTCAAAACGGCTGATGTCGTATATTGCACAAATTGCCCCCAGTGAAGCAACCGTATTAATTATTGGTGAAACAGGTACGGGGAAGGAACTGGTCGCACGTCAGATTCATGCCTTGTCGAGTCGTAAAAACAAACCCTTTGTTGCGGTGAATTGTGGAGCCTTATCCGATACATTGGCCGAAGCCGAGCTGTTTGGTCATGAGCGTGGTGCATTTACAGGCGCAATCAGTAATCAAGTTGGCTGGTTTGAGGCAGCACAAGGCGGCACCATTTTCCTTGATGAAATTGGTGATTTGTCACCGAGTATTCAAGTGAAGTTATTGCGGATTCTGCAAGAAAATGAAGTGGTGCGCTTAGGCTCCCGCCAGACCAAGAAAATTGATGTACGGGTCATTGCAGCCACCAATATCAAACTGGAAGAAGCAGTTTATGCTGGAAATTTTCGGGAAGATTTATACTTCCGCTTAAAAGTTGCCTCTTTACACATCCTGCCATTGCGCCTGCGTATTGGTGATATTCTGCCATTGGCACAGCATTTTATTGAAGACTATTCCCGCAGTTTAAAACGTCCTGTACCGATCTTAAGTGAAGAGGCAGAACGATTATTATGTGATTATCACTGGCCTGGGAATATTCGGGAGCTGGAAAATGCCATACATCATGCCTTATTGATTTGTAAAAATGGCATTATTCAAAGTTATGATTTTCAATTGACTGGCTTTAAGCATAAGCTGTCCTTACACGATGCTGATTTATCCATTTATCAACCGGCGGGACAGAACCTAAAACAAATTTTATTTGAATGGTTCGAGCAGGGCATCGAAGATTTAAATGAACAGCTAGAAGCGGAAATTACCGAAGCTGCTTATCAATATTGTCATGAAAACCAATTGCATACTGCAAAACTATTAGGTGTTAGCCGCAATATTATCCGTGCCCGATTAATCAAACATGGTTTGTTGTCACCCAATACACGCGCATCAACTGTGTCTTGATCATTGTCTGTCAAGAGGAATGTGATGGTGAAAAAACTTCACCATCACATTTTTTCTAGCGTTTATAACTTGCACCAATATGCGGTGCAGATAAATGATCTCCTTGACCAAATAACTTATGCCGCAACGTTCCTTCACGATAGGCTTGAGGATAAACCCCTCGTTTCTGTAGCTCTGGCACCACATATTCAACCACGTCACTAAAGGTTTCATGTGCCACTGCATAGGCGAGATTAAAACCATCTACACCAGTTTCTTCTACCCATTCCTGCAAAACATCGGCAATGGTTGCAGCAGAGCCGACAAATACAGGCCCATTACCGCCAATACTGGTCCATTCCGCGACTTCATCGACAGTCCATGAACGACTTGGATCGGCAGTGCTATAAGATTCCAATAGCGATTGAATGGCATTGGTTTTAATATATTGGATTCGGTCATCTTTGCCAAACTGGGCAAAATCAACACCACTCCAGCCAGATACCAGCGTTAATGCACCGTCATGACTAGCATATTTTTGATATTCCTTGAGCTTATCTTGAGCCTCTTGATCAGTTGCGCCGGTAATAATGGTCGCTAGCGTATAGATATAAACACTGTTTGGATCACGGCCTTCGGCTTGCAGGCGTTGTCTAGTATCATCTACAAAACGTTTTAATAGAACTTTTGATGGTACAGAAATAAAAATACATTCTGCATGTTTGGCAGCAAAGTTTTTACCACGGGATGATGCACCAGCCTGATATAAAACGGGCGTTCTTTGTGGGGAAGGTTCACTAATATGAATACCGGGGACTTTAAAATATTTACCTTCATGTTCAATCGGAAACACTTTATCAGCATGGGTAAAAATCCCTGATTCACGATCACGCACCACCGCATCATCCTGCCAACTCCCTTGCCATAATTTATACAAGACCTCTAAGTATTCATCGGCAATATCATAACGATCATCATGGGACACCTGATCATCTTGTCCGATATTTTTTGCACCACTAGATAGATAAGATGTGACAATGTTCCAGCCAGCTCGTCCTTTGGTTAAATGATCCAGTGTGGTGATACGACGGGCAAATGGATACGGATGTTCAAAAGAGATAGAGGTCGTGATACCAAAGCCTAAATGTTTGGTTACTGCTGCCATTGCAGGTGCCAGTTGTAATGGATCATTGACTGGGACTTGTACTGCACCTTGTAGGGCATGGCGATTATCCCCATGGAAAACATCGTATGTGCCGAGGACATCGGCAATAAAAATACCATCAAAGATACCTTTTTCCAGAATTTGAGCCAAATCTGTCCAGTATTCAATATCTTTATATTGCCATGAGCGATCTCTCGGATGGCGCCATAGACCTGGCGATTGATGGGCAACACAGTTCATTTCAAATGCATTAAAACGAATTTGCTTGGTCATGATTATTTCCTCTATTTTTGATTGATTTTTCAATGGGATTATTCGGCAGATACAGGCGTTAACACATTTTTGACTAGAGGATCATTGGTAGTCCGTAAATATTCATCTAGACGTGGATCTGCAAAGGCTTGTTGTAATTTAATAATCTGTGGGTTTTTTAAATGTTCGGTTGCAACCACTAATCGAGATGCAAATGTTTTTGGTGCAGGTGGAAATAATATACCTTTACTTCGCGGAACTTTACCGGCATCAAATTGTAGGACATAACCAATCGCAGCATCTACGGAGTCCAGTACACGAGGTAATGACAGTAAATCAAGTTCTTTAAAAATGAAATTTTTTGGATTGTCCTGAATATCACGTAGTTTTGCCACCCGAGGTTCGATGGCTGGATTTAAGCCAATTGCACCGATACGTTGTAATAACCATAATGCCTGTCCCTGATTGGCACCATCATTGGGAACAATAATCGTTGCACCATTTGGTAGATCAGCAAAGTTTTTATAACGATCAGAATAAATGCCAAAGGCCCATTGAAAGACTTCAACGGTTGGCGTGAGCTTAAAATCATTTGCATCAACGACTTGTTTTAACCACCATTGATGCTGATAAATTGTTCCGGCATATTGGCCATCGTTTACCGCACGATTAGCCTGTACCGGATCTTGTAAGCCAACTGCTTCAATTTTTATACCGTAATCGGGTGCAATATTTTGACTAACAAATTCAATGATACGTTGTTCTCCTGCCATCGCAGGTTCAAAATGAACTTTAAGAACATCACCAAAATCACTGCTGTGTTGATTTTTTTTAAGGCTAAACACTGCGATTAGAATCACAATGATAAGAATCGCGATGCCGATCAGTAAGGGTTTTTTGCTGGATTTTTTTAATTCAAAATCAGTAGGGGTATTACTCATGGGAGAGTCCTCAAGTTTATTTCATCTTGTTTCAGATTGGAAATTATTAAAATGCTCATGGTCGTGTTGCCCATTGGCTTAGTTTTTGACCGACCAGTTGTACCAGTTGAATGGTGATAATGAGGGTAATAATTGTGGCAATCATGATGTGATGATCAAAGCGCTGATAGCCGTAAACCACTGCCAGATAACCGATACCACCTGCACCAATAGTGCCGGCAATGGCTGAATATTCGATCATGGTGATGGTGTTGAGTGTTGCTGCCGAAATTAAACTGGGGAGAGCTTCGGATAGTTGTACCGATTGAATAATTTGCAGATTTGATCCACCTGAAACACGACCTACAGCAGTGACTTCTTCGGGTAATTCACGCAAGGCGTTTTCAACCAAGCGCGCAAAAAATGGAATGCCTGCAATGGTCATGGGTACCACGGCCGCAGGAATACCAATTGTGGTGCCCGTGAGCCATTTGGTGAAGGGGATAATCGCTGCCATTAAGACCAGAAAAGGTAAAGATCGCCCGATATTAACCAATATGCTTAATACGTCATGAAGTGAACGATGGGGAAAAAGACCTTTTTTCGAGCTATTGAATAAAAGTACACCCACAAAACCACCGATAATAATGACCAGTGTCATCACAATTCCAACCATTATCCATGTTTCCAAATAGGCAGGCAGTAACATCTCTGGCACTTCAGACCACGGCGTGTTTTGATTAAATGTAATGTCTGGTAAACGATTTTCACTCATATGATTCTCATGGTTTATTTATTGTGTTTGCTGCTTGTATCGTCATATATTTTGATCTTAATGACAGGTTTGACTGTTATTCGCTCTCGTCTGATAGACTTTGGCTTGTATGTGGTGAGCCTTTAAGAATCTGATGGCTTGATCGCTATCAATACCTTTAAAGCCAATTAACGCACGGGCCACGGTGGCGTCGGATATTTCTTCAATATTTGCTGCAAGTAACTGAACACCCTGATTAAACTGTTGTGAAAAATCATTTAACCAAGACTGTTCCTGATCACTTGCATGCGAATACAATACTTCCAGCAGGGTCAAATCGGCAGCAAGATGCTGAGGGTGTTTTAAGGGTAATAATTGTTTGCCAATCGTTGAGTCAGGATTAAGAATGAGTTGCTGTAATGCACCTTGTTCTATGATTTGACCGGCATTGAGTACTGCAACCTGATCTGCAACTTGACGAACCACATCCATTTCGTGTGTGATCAACATGACAGAGAGTTCCAATTCGTCTTTTAAACGGCTAATCAAGTTGAGAATAGACTGGGTTGTTTCGGGATCTAGCCCGGAGGTCGCTTCATCTGCTAGTAAAATTTTGGGTTTAAGTGCTAAGGCGCGTGCAATACCGACACGCTGTTTTTGTCCGCCAGAGAGTTGACTTGGATAATGGTGTGCACGATCTGATAAGCCGACATTTTCCAATAATTCCTGTACCCGTTTAGCAATGGCCTGATCCGTCACGCCGAGATAATGTAAGGGTAAAGCAATATTTTCTGCCACTGTACGACGGCCAAGCAAAGAGGACGATTGAAAGATCACTCCAATATTTCGCCGATGAGTGCTTAATTCTTTTTCGGACAGATGTGTTAAATCTAAACCATCAACTTTAATGCTGCCTTGACTGGGTCGTTCTAATAAACTGACACATTTAGACAGTGTGGACTTTCCTGATCCACTCGGACCTAACACTGCGGTAATAGACTTTTTGGCCACATATAGATTGATATCCTTTAATACTTGGATTTGTTCTATTGCAGGATTTTGATAATTTTTATAAAGATGTTCGATTTGTAGCATATGTTGGCACCAAGGAGAAAATTCAAAAATAATCTGATATTGGTTTGTTAATGCGGAAACCATGCCAATAATTTTTTATAATATTTTCAATTGGTTGTATTTATTCTTAAATCAATTTATCCTTTTATTGTTGTCATAAATGTTTAATCACTGTTGAGTGAACAACACTTGTTGTTCTCCAAGGGCGTTACTGCCATTGGGTTTTAACATTGTTTCTGCGGCAACAGTCAATCATCAGGATTGATAAAAAAAGTACAGTCTAAGCATATATTTTTATAATAAAAACTTATTATTCAATGGCTTATATTTGGCATGGCTAATGCACTATAAGCGTAAATAACCTTAGAAAGGTGAAGACATTTTCTAATGGCAGCATTAGAAAACTTTAATAATGTATTTTAAATAAGAGAGCAAATATATGGGTAACTTAAATATTGATCAATATATTCAGTCCACACCAAAACAGACTGCACACCGTATTCAATCCGAAGCAGAAGCAATCGAGATTGCCAAACAACTGGCCGAAAAATTTAAACAGGGGGCGGCTGAACGTGACCAAAATAGACAATTACCAATTGATGAATTAAATGAATATTCACAAAGTGGTTTATGGGCAATTCGAGTACCAAAAGAATATGGTGGTATTGGTGCTTCCTATCGTACTGTGGTGGAAGTGTTTAAAACCATTTCGTCAGCCGATGGTTCGCTTGGACAGATTCCACAAAATCATGTCGCGATTTTGGATACGCTGATTTTTGATGGTTCTGAACAGCAAAAACAGTTTTTTTATGACTTGGTATTACAAGGCAATCGTTTTGGTAATGCTTTTTCGGAAATCGGCAATAAGCATGTCGCTGACTTTCAGACCAAAATTAGAAAAGAGGGTGATGACTATATTGTAAATGGCAAGAAATTCTTTTCTACAGGGGCATTACTGGCACAGTGGATTCCGATTGTTACCGTAGATGATGAGGGCAATGTTTATCTGGCATTTACCCCAAGAGAAACCGAAGGTTTGACTATCGTCAATGACTGGTCTAGCTTTGGTCAGAAAACCACAGCCAGTGGGACAGTGATTATTGAAAACGTGCGGGTTCCTGCACAGTATGTTGTACCGATCAACTCCTTTACCAATCCAACACCAACAGGTGCAATTTCACAAATTCTACAGGCTGCAATTGATGCAGGTTTGGCTCGCGCTGCGATTGAAGAAACCATCAATTACGTCAAACACTATACTCGGCCATGGATTGATGCCAAACAGGAAAGTGCGACCGAAGATCACTTTAGCATTGCGGCAATTGGCGATTTAAAAACCCGATTGCTGGCAGCCGAGGCGGTTCTGGATCTGGCTGCGGATCAGGTTGATCTTGCGATTAAGGAGCAAACTGAACACAATTCGGCACAGGCTTCTATTCTGGTGGCACAGGCTAAAATCTTAACCACCGAAATTGCAATTTTGGCGAGTAATAAATTATTTGAACTGGCTGGCACTCGTTCAACATTGGCAGAACACAATCTAGATCGTCACTGGCGCAATGCACGTACCCATACCTTACATGATCCGGTGCGCTGGAAATATTATATCGTTGGTAATTTTTTCCTGAATGATATTCAACCAGAACGGCATGCATGGTTATAAGCAGTGATTTAATGCCAAATATTAAAAAAGATATTTGGTGTTTATTTAATATAAATAGCCTATATTCATAATAGGCTATTTTAGTATTTGGATTAGAATGAAAATGATTTATTTAAACCCAGAATAATTTTATTATCATGACCATCGAGATCAATACCAACATAAGAAAATTTGGCAGAAAAACCTTCTTTAAACTGTTTATTTAAACTTAGCGAATAATTGATAAACTTATCCATGCCACCGACCTTTTTTTGATCCAGTGCATCACCAAAAACGTAGCCAACTTGAGGGGTTAAAATCAGATCGGATTTTAATTGAATATCTGCTTGAGTTGTGACATACCATGCAGATTCATCCTGTGTTTTTGGGGAAGGCAAATAGCCATTACGATCAGGTGAGAAATAGACTCTGGCACTCAGATTAGTGGGTACACTACCATCAATCTGATAATTTAAACTAGCAGAACCTTCAATAAAATTATATTTAGATGCATTGAGAAACGTAATATAACTAAGGTTAAGATCATAGCCGAGTTTATCCGTAATTTTATTAGCATAGCCAGTATAAAAATCCCATTCAACATCACTGTCAAATACGCCATCACCAGTCTTATCATACCATTTGATGTTTGAAGAAAAACTGCCGAGGTAAAATCCTGAAGCATTGTTATAATCAATATTTCCTTGAACACTGACGCCACCAGTTTGATCTAATCCCCTGGCATAATAATCACTAACGACACCAATATTTCCAGAAACATCTGCATAACTTAATATACTGAATAATGATGTAGAAAGAAATAATCCTGATTTAATCATAGAATTGATTTGATTTTTAAAAAATAGCATATGTAAAATACCCTGAATATTAAATGGTATGATGCTATGGCATTTTTTATGCCAAAATTAATACATTGAAAAATATATAAAAAATTATTTTTTATTGATATTTATTGTATATTTTTATGAAAATTTGTTTATTAACTGTTGTATTTTTTGGATTAACTTAATTCCTGTGGATCAATATCAATAATAATGCGTAATTCAAATTTACGGGGTTGTTTAAATAGCCATTGCCACCACAAGCTGATTTGTTGTTGTAAAGCGACTCTTGAACTACACAACATGAGTAAATGTGCACGATAGGAACCAGCCTTACGCTGCATTGGTGCAGGAATCGGACCCCAGAATTCAACCTCGGTATTGCCAAAGTTTGGCCATATTTGTGCGGCCATCTGTAGAAATTCCAGATTAAACAGATCGTTTTGGCTTTCTGCACGGATTAATGCTGCATAGCGATAAGGTGGCAGTTGGGCAATTTTACGTTCAGCCAGAGATTTTTCTGCGAAGGCAGCATAACCTTCATGAATCAAGGTTTGTAATAATGGATGATCAGGACGGTAACTTTGCAATAATACTTGTCCAGCCACTTGTCCCCGGCCAGCACGTCCAGCGACTTGCATGATCAATTGGGCAGTACGTTCCGGTGCCCGAAAATCGACACTCATCAGGCCTGCATCAATATCCAAAATTGTGACTAAACTGACATAGGGAAAATGGTGTCCTTTTGCCAGCATTTGTGTGCCCAAAAATATGGCTGCGCCTGAACGATAGGCACGCTGGTAGACTTTCTCCCAACTGTTTGATTGCATGGTGGTATCACGATCAACCCGAAAAATTGGATAGTCCGGAAATAATTCCTGTAAATGCTCCTCGATACGTGCAGTTCCGCTACCAATTGGTTTTAATTCTGTGGACTGACAGGACGGGCAGCTGGTTGGTATAGGTTGTATTAAATCGCAATGATGGCATTGCAATTGTGCCCGAGGATGATAATGCAGGGTTAAATGTGCATCACAACGCGGACAGTCGGCTTGCCAGCCACAACTGGTACACATTAACACAGGTGCATAGCCCCGACGATTAATGAACACCAGTACTTGTTGACCTTTTTCCAGCTGTTGTCTGATGGTCTCAATTAAGCTTTTTGCCAGACCATGCTGTTTTTCCGCAGATTTTAAATCGATTAGTTTAAAGCTTGGCGGTTTGGCTGTTCCGGCACGATGTTTAAGTCTGAGATGGGTCATTTTTTGTTGTTGAACCAGATACAGACTTTCAAAACTTGGTGTGGCCGAACCCAGAACAACCGGACATTGTTGTTTAAAGGCACGATACAGCGCCACATCGCGGGCATGATAACGGAACATATCCTGCTGTTTATAGGATAAATCATGTTCTTCATCCAGAATAATCAGTCCCAAACGTGGCAAGGGACAGAAAATTGCCAGTCGTGTACCGAGAATAATACTGGCTTTACCGGTTTGTGCCTGTTGCCATGCCTGTAAGCGCTGTGAATCGGTCAGGCCGGAGTGCAAAAGAATGGTATCTGTCAGAAAACGTGCCTTAAAGCGCTCTACAGTTTGCGGTGTTAAACCGATTTCCGGCACCAGCACCAGCACTTGTTTATTGCGTTCCAGTGCAGTCTGGATTGCCTGTAAATAGACTTCTGTTTTACCACTGCCGGTGATTCCATCGAGTAGGAAACTCTCATATTTACCGAGTGCCTTGCGTATTTTTTTTATGGCGATGTCTTGCTCGGCATTGGCATCAAGGGGCATTTGTGCCAGTTGCATGGGCGTCGGACTAAAATCGATCGGTTGCATAAAATGCTCAACCAAACCGCGCTTTTCCAGTTGTTTTAATTGATTGGTGCTGACACCAGACATATTTAAAATTGATTCGGAAGCACCTTTTTTATGCAATTTTATGGATTGATAGGCCGCATAAAGTTTACTGCCAGCTTTTGGCAGCTTAATTTCATCACCAGCTTCATTATGAGGTTCGAGTATTTTCCAGTAATAGGACAATAAGTGATATGGACGACCCTGTCTTAAAATATTTGGTAAGGCGGTTAGGATCACCTCTCCAATGGGCGACTGATAGTAGTGAGCAGCCCAGCTTAAAACGTGCAGACATTGCTGATCAAACAACGCCGGCTCTTTAAATAATTTGATAATCGGTTTGAGTTTAAACGGCTGGGTAAAGGCAACGTGACAATCAATTTTTTCGACAATAATGCCGATCATTTTTTTATTCATAAAGGGTACGGCAACCCTTGCGCCAATAGTGGCTTGTTCAAATTGTTCAGGCGTGACTTCATACTCGATCAGATCAAAAATAAATACGGCAATCGCTACACGAATGCGGTAGGGATGATCTTGTACGGTTGTTGTCATAAATGCTTTATCCAATTTAAAAAACAATCATAGCGAAAAAATGATTCGTCAGTTATGCTTAAATCTAACAATGTGTTATCGCAATAATCGTTACATCGTATGGAATTTTAATCAATATATCATTCAAATATGATAATAATGTCCATATTTTTCTGATTAATTTTTTGAGTAAGTGATGCCTGCCTATCAGTATTCTGCAATTGACGCAAATGGCAAACAACATAAAGGGTTGATGGATGGCGATTCTGCGCGTCAGATTCGCCAGCAATTGCGTGATCAACAGCTTACCCCGATTCAGGTCGAACCTGTTCTTGATCAAAATAAATCTACAAAATTCGGTTTTTTCCAGAAAACGCTGAGTGCTTATGATCTGGCATTAATGACCAGACAACTTTCGGTGTTGATTGCGGCCAGTATTCCATTGGAAGAAGCTATTCGTGCGGTTGCCAAGCAAAGCGAAAAACGGCATGTACAAAGTCTGCTTATGTCTGTGCGATCAAAAGTACTGGAAGGACATTCGCTGGCACAGGCCTTACAGCAAAGCTCAAGCTTTCCTTCTTTATATATCGCGACCATTGCCGCAGGCGAGCGGTCAGGACATCTGGATCTTATTCTTGATCAACTGGCAGACTACACCGAAAATCGTTATGCCATGCAAAAGAAAGTGCAGGGTGCAATGATTTACCCGATCATTCTGATGCTGATGTCTTTTGCTATCATCATGGGATTAATGACTTATGTTGTCCCTGATATTGTCAAGGTCTTTGCCAATACCAAACAGGCTTTGCCCTGGATCACACAAGTCCTGATGGTCAGTAGTGATGTTATTCGTACATTTTGGCCCTATATGCTTGTGCTGAGTGTGATATTTCTGTTTTTACTCACTAGATTTCTAAGAACCAGTGCAGGACATTACACACTTGATCGTTTAATCCTCAAATTGCCATTAATTGGTAAATTATCTCGTGGTATAAATGCAGCACGTTTTGCCAGTACTTTATCGATCCTGACGCAATCTGGTGTACCGTTGGTGGATGCCTTAAAAATCGGTGCAGCGGTCAGTTCGAACTGGGTGATACGGGATGCAGTCAATATCGCCGCAGAAAAAGTGACCGAAGGTGGCAATCTGGCCAGTCAGCTGGAGAAATCAGGTTATTTCCCACCGATGATGGTACAAATGATTCGAAGTGGTGAAAGTTCCGGTGAGCTGGATCGTATGTTACAACGGGCATCGGATATGCAGGATCGTGAAGTGACCTCAACCATTACGACGTTATTGGCTTTACTTGAACCATTAATGCTGGTATTTATGGCAGCAATCGTGTTAGTCATTGTGATTGCAGTGATGTTACCCATTGTGAATATGAATAACTTAATTTAGTGTTTAATCTATCGTGTAAAAATGAAATATTGGAGTTTCAGCATGCGCCAGTTTGGCAGAAATAATAAAGTATATAAAAAGCAATCAGGCTTTACCTTGATCGAAGTAATGGTGGTGATCGTCATTCTTGGTGTTTTGGCAGCCTTAATTGTCCCCAATGTCATGGGACGTGGTGAAAAGGCCAAAGTGGATACCACCAATATTGCGCTAAAAAGTACAGCAGGCGCACTGGATCAATACAAACTGGATAATGGTCGTTATCCAACCATGCAAGATGGTGGACTTGATGCTCTAGTTAATCAGCCAGCATCAGCAAAAAACTGGCTACCTGGTGGATATGTCAAAGGTGGCTATCCGAAGGACAGCTGGGACAACGATTTACAATACGTGATTCCGGGAACAGAAGGACGAAAATTTGATTTATATTCATTTGGTGCCGATGGTAAAGAAGGCGGCGAAGGCAATGATGCTGATATCTATTACCAGCCATAAATTGCGATCAAATATAAATAACTTTTAATCATGAATCGTTCTCAACTATAAATCGCTATCAAGCGTAAATGATTTTAAGTATAAAATTTAAACTATAATTCGGCCTTAAGTTAAAATAGTGATTTAAGGCCGTAAAAATCCATAATTCAAATAGAATAAAACGATTGAAAATAAAATATTTATATTTATCATGTATATATAAAATAGTTGATAATAGTTATTAATGCCGGTATTTACAATATAAATAAAATGTGAAGGAATATAGGCTTAACAATAAAACATATTCTTTGCATAATGCATTTAACAAGAAGGCAATTATCGAGGAGAATATGATGCGTGCATTTTTAATCACTGATCCATTGAATCAGCTGCATTGGGCAATGCTAAAATCAATCGCAGTCATTTTAGCCATTCTCCCAGTAAGTCATGTTTTATTACAGGCAATGCAAAATGCTGAAGGGGGCAGTCAGATTATGATTGGTTTCTTTGCCTTAAGTATTTTAAGCACAAATTGTATTATTTCATTTGTCACTGCATTGCAAATCACGACCTGGCAGAATAATCTGGCGCAAAATAAAAGTGAAAGAGTGTTGTTTAAAGTCTATCAACAAATTCCGATGTTATTTTTAACAGCGATATTGGTTTATGTGGTGATGTAAGTTGCCTCATTTATCAGTATCCTTGCGGATCAAAAAAGCCGTTCAATGCTTAGACAATAGTATTGAACGGCTTTTTTATGTTTTATTGTCGCTTAACGACGTTGTTTGAAGGCTGTATTAACGACTCTAGGTCTAAATAAAAGGCCAAGTGCCAATAATAAAGAACAGAATAAGAGAATCATCCAGTCGCCAAAACGGCTATAGAGTGTTTCACCAGTATATGCGGGTAACTCACCGCGTAAGACCATACGTTGATCGCTTGGCAGCTGTTTTACAATATGGCCCTGTGCATTGATAAAGGCTGTTACGCCGGTATTGGTTGCACGGATAATCCATCTGCCATTTTCTTTGGCACGCATTTGTACCATTTGTAAATGCTGCCAAGGACCGCTAGTCCCTGTGAACCATGCATCATTGGAAATCGTGATCAAAAAGTCATTGTCTTTGGCATTATTGCGGGTCAGGTTCGGATAAGCGATTTCATAACAAATGGCAGAGGCCAAACGATGATTTTTAATGATGAGTGGTGCCTGATGGTCATGTCCTGCACTAAAACCACTTAAGGTCACGTCATCTTGTAGACCCGGCAATACCCAGCTTAATGCACCAGAGAACGGAATATATTCGCCAAACGGTACCAGACGTTGTTTGAAATATAAACCTGATGATTGACTGCCCGAGGCCATAATCGCATTATAATAAAGTGGGTGACCTTCTTGAGAGTTTTCGAGATCCCAATAAGGAATTCCTGTTACCCAAGCGGAACCACGTTCTTGAGCATGTTTGCTGATCACCTCCAGAAAAGGCTGGATATCGGTTTGAAACATGGGAATAGAGGCTTCAGGCCAAACCACTAGATCACGACCCCATTCAGTTTGACTGAGTGTGGCATAAATGCGTAAGGTTTCGGTTTGATATTCCACTAGCCATTTTAGGTCTTGTGGGATGTTGCCCTGAATTAAAGAAACGCTTAATGGTTTTTCATTCTTGGGTTCAACCCACTGAATATATTTGGCTCCCCATGCGCCGAATAAAAGCAGGGCAATCGGGATAAGCCAAAAGCGTTTACCAAATAGGCATTCTGTCAACGCCGCAGCAATGACTATTACGACAAAGGAAACACCAAAAATTCCAAATAATGGTGCATATTCATCTAAACCATAAGTGGTAAATGCATAACCGACAAAAAGCCATGGAAAACCGGTGAAAATCCAGGTTTTCATCCATTCAAACAATACCCAGAGCGGTGCAAAAGTCAGTGGTGTTTCTGGGAAGAACCGACGATAAAGCCAGCACTGCACAGCATTAAACAGTCCCATGGCGATGGCCATAAACGCAATCATCAGGACAGACAAGATTGCAGAGGTATCACCATAAACATGAATTGAGGTGTAGAGCCAGAATGCACCGACAAACCATAACCCGATGCCATAACTCCAACCGATAAAAAAGGCTTGTCTGGCTGTACGTTGATGCAGGCAGGCATAAAGCAGTGCAGGGGAAAGAATGGCAAGCCACCAGCTATGATACGGTGCCAAAGCAAATGGCAGGAGAATGCCTGCCATAAGTGAAATTAAACACACCAGACTCAAGGGAATGCGCTGTGTTGTTGAGCTGGATTGTATATTATTGATTTTACGAAAAAATGATCTCATAGCCTTACTGCACGAATCAGCTGAATACTACGGGAATCTGCTTCCAGGATATCAAAACTCCAGCCATCCAGTTCGATCACTTGACCTTCTAGATCATTGACCAGACCAATTTCCTGTAATAACAATCCACCCATAGTTTCGACTTCTTCATCGGAAAAATGCGTACCTAATAGGGTATTAAAATGTTCGATTGGGGTTAATGCCTGCACCAGCCATGCATTTTGTAATTCTGATTCCGGATCGGGCTGGATAAATTGTGCATATTGATCGGCTTCATCATGTTCGTCTTCAATTTCACCGACGATTTCTTCCAAAATATCTTCCAGTGTGACAATGCCGGAGGTTGTCCCGTATTCATCAATCACAATGGCAATATGGGTTTGGGTATTTTTAAGCATACGCAGCACTTGATCAGAACGGGCACTTTCCGGAACAAATAAAGGCTGACGCATCAATGCTGTAATATCGACTTTTTGTGATTGACGTTCGGTTAAGAACGGTAATAAATCTTTGGCCAGTAACACACCGATCACCGAATCGTTATTTTCTGCGGAAAAAACCGGGAAGCGGGAATGGGCAGACTCAATCAGAACATGAATAATATCCAGAAGATCATCATTTTCTTGCAGACTGATTAAGGATGTTCGAGGCGTCATGACTTCGCGAATTTTGGTCGCAGGTAAATCAAGCACACCCTCAAGCATTGCCACAGTATCGGGCTCTAAAAATTTTCTAGAATTTTGGACTAATTTCAATAATTCATCACGCGTTTCTGGTTCCGCATTCAGCCATTTTTTTAAACCACGGGTCCACGATGGGCTCGATTCTTCTTGCATGAGGTATCCTAAATAATGCAAATCAAGAAAAAGTCATCTTCATCATACCGAAGAAAACTTCGACTTGCATCTAAAAACAGATTGAAATTTATTATCAAATTTTGATTAGGGTGATTTTCGTCGGTCATGATAAAATATGTTTTTACGTGAGGGTAAATTATGGCTCATATAGAAACATCAGCAACACCGATCAAACAACTTGATACTCGGGGGCTACGCTGTCCGGAACCGGTGATGATGCTGCATCAAGCCATCAGAAAATCACAAAATGGCGATGTCATTGAAATTTTTGCAACAGATCCTTCAACATCTTGGGATATTCCAAAATTTTGCATGCATTTGGGACATGAATTGCTGGTGCAAGAACAACGAGATGTAGATGGCAAAACCGAATACTATTATCAAGTGCAAAAAAAATCCTGAGATGATCTGCTTTGAGATCACCTCAGATGCTACTTATTTTTGATTGACCGAATCTTCATGTAAGGATTCATTAAGTTGGTCAACAATGGTTGCCCAGTTATCATCGGCTGCAAGTTTTTCATGAATAAATGCACGTTGTCCTTCATCCCAGAAATCTGCATCGCTGATATAAGTATCTGCATCAAGTTGATGATTTTTAATGAAAGCTGCGATTGCACTCTCGCTAGAATCCAAACCGAGTTGTTCGAATAGGTTGGTCATTCTTGGCTGTACAGTGTTCATGGATACACTCCTTTGTTTTTACAAAGTAATATTGAAACAATTAACATAGCATAAACTGTATTTAAATCGATGATATTTAATCTAAAGTTTTAACGAATATTTTCTAGGGTTGATCCTGAACGGATTTTGGTGCAGCAGGGCGGTAATATTCACCACGCTGTCCACGCCCTTCCCAGACAGGTAACAAAACATCCTGATGAATTTCCAGATATTGGGGCAACATGGTGGCTTGTCCGACTATATTGTTCAGTAAAATTTCAATGATGAGGGGTTGGGACTGATTTTTGGGTAAATTTACCCAAGTGAGTGCTTCATCCATATCTGGAAATGTTAAGGCAATGGCTGTGGGTGTAGTTTTTCGACGGGTAAACTGGGCCATATGTTGATGAATAGACTGCACTTCTGTTGTGCCATCTGCCCAGCGTAATACGATTGAAAACCCTTCCAAACTCATACCATATTGTTTTTCCAAAGCAAAAACATGTAATACATGAGTATTTTGTTTTTGCTGTTCAATTTGTTTTGCTTCGGCAAAAATCTCTTTTGTCCACTGATCCTGATTTTCTGACAAGAACTGAAAATACTGAGAAGGAAGATTGGCATCGACTGCCAGTCCGATACAATGATATGTCGGATTTAACCACCATTGCCCTTGAGCAGATTGATCCATCGCTCCATATGCCAGCATAAAATCAAATCTACCATTGGGATTTAATACAAGTGTAGAACCAGTTTCCATGATGCCATTAAGATAATATCGGCCAGACCATGTTTTGGCCTGCTCAACAAATTTGAGCGGTGGGCAGGTTACGAAGTGTTGATCTTGAAATGAAGCATCCGAATGGACTGCACTTTCATTTATCTTATGCTGGGTGACAGTTGGTTTTGCAAAAAGAAAGGGTGAAATCATGCACAAAATAGATATGCTTAAAGTTCTGAGGGAAAATTGTTTATCGTATTGCATGGCGAATCCTCGAGATTTAATATTTTATTTCCTTGAGATTTGTTGACAATTAATACAGTGAACTTAGGTAACATATCAACAAGGCTTAAATATGCAGATCATTTTTTAGATCGCAATGGAGATGAAGTGATGTCATTTAACGCAGTATTTCTGGATTATGCAACTTTGGATCAAGGGGATTTAGATTTTAAGTCTCTGCATAATCATTTTGGACATTTGCAGTTATATCCCGAAACACTTGCGACACAGGTACTTGAACGTCTCAAAAATGTTGAGGTAGCTATTACCAATAAAGTGGTTCTCGATGCAAAAATTATTCAGCAATTACCCCAGTTAAAACTTATTCTGGTTGCGGCAACCGGGACCAATAATGTGGATTTAAATGCCGCCAAAGCGCAAGGTATTATCGTGTGTAATTGTCAGGGTTATGGTACACATTCGGTGGCACAGCATACGCTGGCTTTAATGCTGGCGTTGGCAACCAATCTGGTGAAATATGATCATGCAGTTAAACAGGGTCGCTGGCAACAATCAGAACAATTCTGTTTTCTGGATTATCCGGTTGTTGAGTTGTCGGGTAAAACGCTAGGGATTATTGGTTATGGTGAGCTTGGACATGCGGTAGCACAACTGGCAAAAGCCTTTGGAATGCATGTGATTCTGGGACAAATTCCCCATCGCCCAGCAAAGGCTGATCATTTACCTTTAGATGAATTTTTGCCACAACTTGATGTGCTAAGTCTGCATTGTCCTTTGACCGATGCAACCCGAAATTTAATCGATGAAGCACAGATTAACTTGATGAAGCCTAGTGCTTTTATTGTCAACGTGGCGCGCGGTGGTATTGTCAATGAGCAGGCACTGGCCAATGCTTTGAAAACGGGGCGAATTGCTGGTGCTGCAACCGATGTACTTAGTGTAGAGCCGCCAAAAGACGGCAATGTTCTATTAAATGCTGATGTCCCCAATTTAATCATCACACCACATTCTGCCTGGGGCAGTGTACAGGCTCGGCAGCGGATTGTGGATCAATTGGGGGAAAATGTAGTGGCCTTTCAACAAGGACAGATGCTTCGGCAGGTTAATCCCTAGTCTGTCATTTCTTCCTTATTATATTTTTTTATTTTACCAATCAGATCGATGTAACCCGCTGGTTGGTAAACCAGCACTAAAAATAAACAATAATGTTCGATTGGCACAATTATAGCTTTCAAATTTTATAGATTTACTAAAAAACTATGCATGATGCATGGTTTTTCGTACGTTTTTCGCAAAGTAAAGTGTATTAAAAACGGCACAGCAGTTGCAATGAGGAGTTCTCTTTCTATTGCGTTCTATCATTGAGGTGAACACATGAACCAGCAAGATGAACATCCTTTAAGTGAAACACCTTTATCACAGCGTAAAGGTTTCTTCCCGATTGCAATGGTGTTGTTTAGTTTTACATTTTTTACCGGCACCATGTTTGCAGGTGGAAAAATTGGCGTAGCATTTAATTTTGTTGATATTTTATGGATCACGGCGCTTGGTAATTTTTTATTGGCAAGTTATGCCGCTTCTTTGGGGGTAATCTCTGCACGAAGTGGCCTCAATACGGTATTGATGGGTCGTTTTTGCTTTGGCAACCTTGGAAGCAAATTATCAGATGTGATTTTGGGTTTTGCCGAATTAGGCTGGTATGCATGGGGAACAGCAACGCTGGCAATTTCTCTAGTTAAAATTATTCATTTACCTGAAGCATTAACTATTCCATTGATGGTGCTTTTCGGACTGGGCTTTTCGATTACCGCCATTATTGGATTCAAGGGATTGGAAAGTTTGTCGAAAATTTCCATTCCTTTAATGGCGGTATTATTGATTGTTTCGATGTATCTTGCGACCAAAACCATTGGTGGATGGACTGGGTTAAATCAGGTGCAACCTACAGAGCATTTAACATTTTCTGCTGCTTTAACCATTGTTTTTGGTACCTTTGCCAGTGGGGCAACACAAATTACCAACTGGACCCGTATGGCCAAATCAAGCAAGGTTGCAGTCTGGGCTTGCTTAATCAGTTTTGTCATTGGTAATGGTCTTATGGTACTAGCGGGTGCGTGGATGGCAATCGTCTATCAACAGCCTGATATTGTAGAAGTACTAATCTTACAAGGTTTATCTATTGCTGCGGTGATTATGCTTTGTCTGAATTTATGGACTATTCAGGGGCCAACCATCTATAACGTTTCTGCGGCAGCCTGTCACCTGATTCGCAGTGAACGACGTAAAACGCTGGTCATGGTTTCGGCTGTCATTGGAATTATTCTCGCTGTTGCAGGGATGTATGAATTATTAATTCCGTTTCTTCTGTTGCTGGGTGCGATTATTCCGCCAATTGGTGGAGTGATTATGGCGGATTACTGGTTTAAGTATAAAGGCCATTATCCAAATCTGGCAACGGCACATTTACCGCAATTTAACTGGATTGGTTTATCTTCCTATTTTATAGGGGCACTGGTTGCCTATAATTCGCCGTGGATTGCCCCGATTGTTGGTATCGTCGTGTCAGTAGTTTGTTATGTGGTCGGTATCAGTCTGTTTTCGGCAAAAACAGTTAAGCCGTCGCAACATCTTCATATTGATTAGACAGGATATAAACCATGGGATTATCCATTCATGATGTCTTAAATTTTCCTCAGTTGCAGCAAATGCGCCTGCGCGCTGGGCATGACGATATTTATAAGGCAATCCGCTGGATATATGTTGCAGAAAATGAAAATATTTTTGAATGGTTAAAAGGTGGAGAACTGGTGTTCATTACCGGAATAAATCACCAACGCAATGAAAAAAATTTGCTGGAGTTGGTGTATCAAGGCTATCAGAAAAACATTGCGGGTTTAGTCATTTTGACCGGAGAAGAGTGTATTCATTTTATTCCTGCAAGTGTAATTGCTTATGCCAATGAATTGAATGTACCGATTGTGGAGCAGCCTTACAGTCTTAAGATGATTGAGGTTACTCACATTATCGGGACTGCACTGGTTGAGCTGGAACAAACTCAGAATTCTATCGCTGATACCTTCTCCCGTCTGATTTTTGCTAATTATTCGTCTGAGGAAACGATTGCAATTCGGGCTAAGAACCTGAATTTAAATTTACAAGTCTCTTATCTCTTAGTCAGTATTAAAATGGCTGCCCATGATGAATTATTTATTTCTGATCAATATCTGGATCCGGAGAAAAAACTTCGGGATAAAAAACAATTTTTAATTGAACAACTAGATGCTTGGGCCAATGAAGAACAACTGAATTTTCCGGTTCTTAAATTTGGTGATGTTTTTGTGCTGGCACTTCCCCTACGCCATGAAGATATAGAAACATGGATAGGAAAGATGAATCATTTGATTCTACAACTAGCAGAAAAAACCAAACCACTCAAATTGTATATTGGGTTATCCAATATCGTTCAGTCTGTTGCATCTTTTCAGCGGGGTTTTGATGAAGCAACTCAGGCTCAAAAACTGGCGATAGACCTTCATCTTGAACATCGCTGTTTGCCTTATAACGATTTGGGAATCCTACGATTAATTAGTGCAATTCCGGATAAATCGGTTCCTCGCCAATTTATGCAGGAAACGCTGGGCTGTTTTTTCACAGCAGGAAAACGGCAGGCCGATATATATCTTAATACCCTGGACGCCTTGGTTCAGGAAAATTTTAACGTGATGAATACAGCTGTCAGATTGGGTATTCACCGCAATACCATCACGCAGCGTATGCAAAAAATTGAAGCATTGACTGGATATTCGCTGGAAGATCCGAAATATCGTTTGCATCTTTCGGTTTCTCTCATCATCTGGCAACTATTCAGTCCTACACCATTATACTAGGATAAATTCATGAAAGTAATTAATGCGACTTTACGTGGCAAAGACGGGCTATACACTTTAGAAACCGCAAATGGTGTGATTCATGCCTTGACGCTGCAATCTGAAAAACTACCATCTTCTTCTCTTCCTGAAATTATTGATGCAGAGGAAAACTTACTTATGGCCCCTTTTGTGGAGCCACATATCCATTTAGATGCTGTATTAACGGCAGGAGAACCGGAATGGAATATGTCCGGTACACTTTTTGAAGGCATTGAACGTTGGGGGCAACGCAAAGCTAGCATTACCGCAGAAGATACTAAGCAGCGCGCGACTAAAGTAATTCATATGCTTGCCCAACATGGTATTCAACATGTGCGTACACATGTGGATGTGACAGATCCTCAGTTAACGGCTTTGACGGCTATGCTGGAACTAAAGGATTCAGTTAAACACTTGATTAATTTGCAAATTGTGGCATTTCCGCAGGAAGGCATAGAATCCTTTCAACAGGGGCGGGAGTTAATGCAACGCGCGGTTGATATGGGGGTAGATGTGATAGGTGGAATTCCCCATTTTGAATATACACGGGATAAAGGTGTGAGTTCGGTTAAATTTCTTATGGATTTGGCAGAACGACATGATAAATTGGTTGATGTCCATTGTGATGAAATTGATGATCCCAATTCACGATTTTTGGAAGTGCTGGCAGATGAAGCCCGTATTCGCGGTATGGGTGCACATGTGACAGCTAGTCATACCACTGCTATGGGTTCATATGATAATGCCTATTGTTTTAAATTATTCCGTTTGCTAAAACGCTCAGGTATTAATTTTATCTCCTGTCCTACCGAAAGTATTCATTTGCAGGGGCGGTTTGATACTTATCCCAAAAGGCGCGGATTAACACGTGTTTACGAGATAGATCGTGCTGGCATGAATATCTGTTTTGCTCAAGATTCTATTCGTGATCCGTGGTATCCGATAGGAAATGGCAATATTATGCGGATACTGGATGCCGGATTACATATTTGTCATATGTTGGGTTACGAGGATTTACAACGATGTCTAGATTTTATTTCAGATAATTCTGCCAAGGCATTAAATTTACAGGATCAATATGGTTTGGAAGTTCATCGACCTGCAAACTTTATTTTACTCAATGCAAAAAATGATTATGACGCACTAGCCAATCAGGCGAAAGCTTATCTTAGCGTGCGTCATGGTAAAATCATCATGCAACGGCAGAATGAACAGGTCATCTTAACTGCTTAAAAAGTGAAAAGGATTAAGGCTAATTTTCTGGGCTATTGGAAATATTGCCTTGATTTGCTGGCTGTATCGGTGTGGTTAATGGGCGAGATTCAATTGGTGCTGTGCCATTGTTGGGTGTACCAATGATGGCTTCTTTACCTTGTTGCCATTTTTCCTTGCCATAGGTGGTCGCCTGTTGAGTTTTTTCCTTAGCAAATTGTGCAGTTGATGTCGCACCTTGTTCAACACGTTCTCCAATATTCTGGTTTTGGATCGACTGACTGGTATTTTCGGCACCACGCTGAATCGCATCACCTGTTTTTGATAATGTTTGCCCTGATTTATAGGTTAGAACTCGCCATAAACTCGGATTATCAGGCAATCCATTGCTTGCTTGTGTTGCTGGGGCTTCTTCGGCAAAAGTCGCAGAGGCCAGTAACAATGTCGTGCCTAAAAGTAGTATTGCCTGTTTCATCATCATGATTTCCTTATATACTTCTATTTATAACATCTGCTTTATTGACATTTCTGTAATTCATCGTCTTTAAAATAACCGAGCAATGATTGGAAGTTCTTCTGTGTATCTGCATTATGGGTATCAAAGTTTTTTTGTTGCTGTGATGCGATCTTAATCGGTTGATCAAAGTCATTGGCTTGATTCAATCCATGATCAACATAGGTACTGATGACAGATTTTGCAGACAGCAGTTGCTTACCTTGGAATGTCCATGTTTCAGTTGCTTTACCAGTTTCATAAAAGCCAGTAAATTCAATGGCACAGCCTTTATCCAGTTGGTATAACTTGGCATCATTGCTATCGCTTGCCGGTACAGCCTGTAAATTCTCAATTTTTTGAACCAGTTGTCCATTTTCCTCTGTAGGATGAATGGGACTATGATGACAGGCTGCAATAGCAACACAGCTTGCAGCCGTGAGTAAAATCATTTTGATGTTCATATTTTCATAATGTGCTAACGAATTGATTTTAGTATAGCGAGTTATGGCATATGGAAAATGTATGATTTTATATATTTTGTTATGCTGCGTTGTGATTCATTTATTCCAATTCTCTGTATATATCCATCTATATTGAAAATTATTTTTGCCTATTTTAATGGTAAAAATAAACCCTGCTATAAATGAGCAGGGTTTATAAGGGCTTCAATAAAATTCAGGCTTAATGTTGCAATACGCTGATATCGGCAACCGCAGTAAACAAACCACGTAATTGCGCCAGTAAACGTAAGCGATTGGCTTTGAGTTCGGCATCATCTGCCATAACCATAACATTTTCAAAGAAGGCATCAATTGGTGCACGTAATGCTGCCAGTTTAGACAAAGCTTCGGTATAGTTACGGCTAGCCAGTAATGGCTGAACTTCGGTAGTTAGGCTTTGTAACTGTTGATACAGTGCTTTTTCGGCATCTTCAACCAGTTTGCTTTCAATCACTGCACCTTCCGGTGTTGCTTCTTTGGCAAGAATGTTGGCAACACGTTTATTGGCGGCTGCCAATGCTGCGGCTTCCGGCAGGGTACGGAAATGTTGTACCGCAGTAATTCGTTTGTCGAAATCCAGAGGTGATGCCGGTGACAATGCTTGTACGGCTTGAATCACATCAACATCAACACCCTGATCTTCATATTTGGCACGATAACGTCCTTCAAGGAACGCCACTGCATCAGCACGGGTCTTGGCATGATCTTTAATTACGTCAGCATAGTCGTCTAAAGTGAGTAGTACCAATTCATCGAGTGTAACATCCAGTTCATTTTCAATGATTAGACGCAGAATCCCGATGGCTGAACGGCGTAATGCAAACGGGTCTTTGGAGCCTGTAGGCGCCTGACCAATACCAAAAATACCCACCAATGTCACTAGACGATCAGCAAGGGCAAGGGTGGTACCTGTTTTGGTTTGTGGTAATACATCGCCGGCAAATTTTGGTAAATATTGTTCGCCTAGTGCTTGTGCGACTTCATCATTTTCACCTTCAAGGTGGGCATAATAAGTACCTGCAATGCCTTGCAATTCAGGGAATTCACCGACCAGTTCAGATGTTAAGTCGCATTTGGACAGGAAAGCAGCTTTTTCTGCATCGACTGCCTGAGCTCCAGTAATTTGTGAAAGTGCCACCGACAGTTTGGCGACACGTTCGGTTTTTTCCCAAAGTGTACCAAGCTGTGCCTGAAAGACCATGTTTTTGAGTTTATCTTTACGGCTGGCCAGCGGTTGTTTTTGATCCTGCAAGAAGAAAAATTCTGCATCGCTTAAACGTGGACGTACGACTTTTTCATTACCTTCAATAATTTGTGTCGGGTCTTTTGACTCAATATTCGAAATGGTAATGAAATAAGGTTGTAATTTATTATGGTGATCGACCAAACAGAAATATTTTTGGTTATCCTGCATGGTGGTAATCAAGGCTTCCTGTGGTACGGCAAGGAAACGTTCTTCAAAGGTAGCACGTAAGGCAACAGGTAATTCGACCAGCGCTGTGACTTCATCACGTAGATCAGCAGGGACAATGGCAATGGCATTGACCTCATCAGCCAATTGTTTAACCTGTGCATCAATAATGGCTTGACGTTCTTCAAAACTGGCAATGACTTTGGCTTGACGCAGTGCATCCAGATAATCATTGGCATGTTTGAGAGTAATTGCTTCCGGCGCATGGAAACGATGACCATACGTTACATTTCCGGTTTTAAAGTCTTGAATCGTCGCATCAATAATCTGGTCATCTTTAAGCAACACTACCCATTGCACAGGGCGTACAAATTCGGTACGACTTGCTGCCGAGCGCATACGTTTGGCAATCGGTAAATTATCCAGTGCAGTTTGTAAAATTACCGGTAACAAGGTATCTAGATTTTGACCTTTGATATCTTTGTAATAGCAAACTTTTTCGACTTTACCTGCCTGAAAGGTAGAAACTTGTTCAGCGCTGATGCCCTGACCACGCATAAAGCCTTCCAGTGCTTTGGTTGGTTTACCTTCGCTATCATAGGCAGCTTGTACAGCAGGGCCATCAAAGCGTTTTTGTGTATCGGGTTGCTGACCTTCTACCGCAACGATTTTCAGTGCCAGACGACGTGGCGCAGCATACGCGTCAATGTGTTCAAAGGCCAGACCTGCTGCCTGTAAGCCTTTTTCGACTTCACTTTTCAAGGCATCACGCAAGTTTTTAAGGCTTTTGGGTGGCAGTTCTTCACAGCCAAGTTCAAATAATACAGTGTGTAAGCTCATGATTTAACCCTGATTCATTTCCGCATTGGCTTTATTGAGTAATGCTTCCGCATCGGCTTGCGCTTTTAACTGTGCCAATACTTCATCACGTAATTCTGGTTCTGCCATTGGGAAACCTAATTTGGCACGAGATTGTACATAGCTCTGTGCAATGGCACGGGCAAGGGTACGTACCCGCAGAATGTAACGCTGACGTTCAGTCACGGAAATTGCGCCACGGGCATCCAGCAGGTTAAAACAGTGCGATGCTTTAATCACTTGTTCATAGGCTGGTAATGGTAATTCTGCCTGCATCAAACGATTTGACTCGGATTCATAAAAATCAAATAATTCAAACAGTTTATCAATTGGTGCTTGTTCAAAGTTATAGGTGGATTGTTCGACTTCATTTTGATGGAATACATCGCCATAGGTAACCGTCCCAAACTGACCTTTGGTCCAGACTAGATCATAAACCGAATCAACACCTTGCAGATACATGGCCAGACGTTCCAGACCATAGGTGATTTCACCGGTCACTGGATAGCATTCCACACCACCGACTTGCTGGAAGTAGGTAAACTGCGTTACCTCCATACCATTTAACCAGACTTCCCAGCCCAATCCCCATGCACCCAGTGTTGGTGATTCCCAGTTATCCTCAACAAAACGAATGTCATGTACCAATGGATCAATACCAATGGCTTTTAAGGAATCCAGATACAATTGCTGGATATTACTTGGGTTGGGTTTTAATACCACCTGAAACTGATAATAATGTTGCAGACGGTTTGGATTTTCACCATAGCGGCCATCTTTTGGACGACGAGAGGGCTGTACATAGGCTGCATTCCATGTCTCTGGTCCAAGCGCACGTAAAAAGGTTGCGGTATGAAATGTCCCCGCACCCATTTCCAGATCATAAGGTTGCAAGACCACACAGCCCTGTTCTGCCCAATAGTTTTGTAAGGCAAGGATTAAACCCTGAAAAGTATCAATATGTGATATGGCACGGCTCATGCTGTATCCGTTATAAGTCTAAGTAAAAATTGTGCTTAAGTATAAGGATTTTGTTGAGATGTGGCAAAGGCTATAAATCAGTTAATTTCTCAGCTAATATTGAGGTAGATACAATATCTGGATCAAAAATGCATATATTATCTTTTATGCGGATGAGTATTTTAATGGTTGTTGCTATGCTCTCACAGGATTTGCTGGCACAAACATTTGATTCCGCACAGTGGACCAAACTAAAACCTCTTCGAGATACAGAGCAACTTGTAGATAATGTGGAATATCTCATTCCCTTTCCTCAAGATGCAGCAAATTATCAATGGCAGGTTGAAATTCGCATTAATGATAAAAATAAGAAAAAGCCACAAATTATTCTAAAAAATCCGCATCCAGAACTTATGCTGCTCAATCAGCATGTGCTTAAGCTGGCCAATGCGATACAGGTTGAAACCTTACCACAAATGTCGCAATTGTATGAAAATAAAAAGACAAAAATCGTTGAAAGTGTCCGTCAACCTTATCCACATTATTTGATGAATTATCGTTTTTTATCCGGACATGATCAATTTCAACCACCAAAATTGGACCTCCAGCAACTGCGCTATGTGACGGTACAATACTGTAAATTGAATACTCAAAAAGCAGATCAACCTTTAGTGGATTTAAAAGCATATATTGATGTTGATCAGTCGGGTCAAGTGCAGGTTCGTTTGTCAGATCCAGATGTAGCGCCACGTATCAAGGAAGTCATTGAGGATATGATTAAACGCCATAAATTTGCTCGGTTTTATGATATCGACAAGGATCAATATCAACCCTATCAATATATGATGCCTATTCGTTTGTTATGCGCATCATAAAGCATTTTATTTTGTGTAGCACAAGTAATAAAACTTGTGAATTTCTGACCATCTGGTTGAAACAATGATCTGATCGGTATAAATTTTACCTTCAAATTTTAAAGCACCTGGATCATCATGAATACTCGACAGACCTGGCAGCCATTTTTAATGGTCAGTCTGGCGCTTTGTGTCGGCACTTCGGGGACTGCGTTATCCAGTCCTTTATATCCCATCTATGAATTATCATGGCATCTTTTACCTAGTCAGATTACCTATATCTTTGTTGCCTATATGTTTGGTTGTCTGGCAGCACTGTTGTTTTTAGGACGCGTTTCCAATCATATAGGTTATGTTCGCACTTTGCAGCTGGGTTTGTTGCTGTGTATTTTGGGTTTGGGATTATCGGCATTTGCACCGAACGTATTCTGGTTGTCGATTGGGCGCTTTATTATCGGTATCGCCTCAGGACTCATTAACACCTCTGCAATGCTCGGTCTGTTTTATACCATTCCGGATTCTCATAAGGCTTATTCAGCACAGTTAAGTTCTATTATTACCGTGATAGGATTTGGGGTCGGTCCAGTGATTGGTGGCTTTATTGCCCAGTTTTTTGCCTATCCGCTGGTGACGCCTTATTTACCGATTATTCTGTTGTCTTTATTAAGTTTGGTTAGTTTGTTTCGTTTAAAAGCAAAGTTTACGCCACAGAAACTCACCTTTATGCCGCATCTGGAAATGCCGGAAACCAAATATAAATTACTGTTTCTGATTATTGGGTTTTCCGCCTTTAGTGCCTTTGGTTCCTTTAGTTTATTTGCCTCTCTAGCACCTTCTTTTATAAAGGAAGTCATTCCATGGCATGGTCCTCTGGTGAGTGGTATGACGATTTCCAGTATTTTACTGTTGTCGGCGTCTTCTCAGATTATTGCAAAATCTCTGGAACCGCATAAAGGATTAAATCTGGGACTATATACCTTGATTGGTAGTTATGTGATTCTTGCCATATGTATGCTGATGCAATGGAGTATCTTATTTTTTATCAGTGTGGTTGGCGTGGGAATCGGACATGGTTTAACACTGCTGGCGGCATTTTCACTGGTCAATAAAATGACGCAAACAGAAAATCGTGCGGCGGTCGTATCCACTTATCTGTTTATGGCTTATCTAGGGACAATTCTGCCGATTTTGGCAGTGGGATATCTTTCCGATCATTTTGGCATGATCTGGGGTGTAGTCAGTTTTTGTCTGGTAATGGGAATACTGTGCTTATCCCTGTTATTGTTGCATTTTAGACAGATGCAACAACGCGTTCATATCAATTGATGGATGTATCTATTATTTGGATTTGGGCTTTATTCATACCTAATAGAACAAATTAAGTATGAGATTCTAGCCAGTCTTGCAATTGATGTTCTGAAATGACATTAAATCCATGTTGTCTAAACAAAGCAGCAGTCACACCCATTCCCATGATTTTATGTCCATCAAATGAACCATCATAAATCTGTTGACTACCACAGGAAGGGCTATTTTCTTTTAACACGATACAGCTTGCATCTAAATCCTGTGCAATTTTCAGGGCTTTATAAGCCCCGTCAAGATATTGTGTCGTCACATCTTCACCCGCACAGTCCATAACTTTTGCCGTGCCGTTTAACACATCCAGCCCTGTGCCATTGACGATTTCGGCAGGTAAGCGGGGAATAGGAAAGCCGCCAAGTAATTCAGGACAGACAAATTTTGCTTTTCCCTGCTGGATCAATTGCCGAATTTTATCATGAGCACTGTCCTGACCATCGTAACGAACTGGCTCGCCTGCCAGACAGGCACTGACTAAAAGCATATGTCTTTAATACTCAATTTTTTGATTGATGCGTTGATCGTATTTTAAAGCAAGCTTAGAAGAAAATCAGGAATAAATAGGATTTAAAGACTTTAAGAAAAAGGGCTGGCTAAAATTAAAGAAGCAGGTATTGATGACCTGCTTCTTGTTGAAGAGAATAGAAATTAAGAGTTCGCTTTCTGATCAACTTTTTGTTTTAGATCTGTGCTGGCTTTTGTTGCAGTTGTTTTGGTTTCTGCTTTTACTGCATTTTTACTTGTAGTTGCTTTGCTATCAAGTTTTTTGACTTCAGTTTTGGCGGTAGAACTTGCTTTTTGGCTATCTTTTTTCACAGTTGTTTTTGCCGCAGTAGTTGTGGCTTTTGCTTTTTGTGTGGTTTTTGCGATAGCAACACATTTCCCTTTTTCCAGCGTTGTACCGGTTGGACAAGCCGCCATTGCGGTTGCACTTAAAGTGGTAAAGGCAAGTGCCATAACAGAAGCAATGATTTTATTCATAAGTTTTCACTAAATTCATCAGGTGAGAGTACCTGTATGTCATGATCTATAAAAATTATGGATAGATTGAGAATAGGAAGATTTTGAATTGTAAATAATGTATTGAGTATTATGATGATTAACGGGGAAATTTTAACCGACTTTGTTGTTTACCCAGATAGGAATTTCTTTAGAGCAAAACTTTAACGACATGTCTTGACGCACGACATGGAAGAGTCCCTTAACGTCAGTAATGCCCCATGCTAGGGTATGCTGATGTTGCGATAAAGAGAAAAGTCATGTCCGACCGAATCCGGGAAAAACTCCATATTCTTGCCGATGCTGCCAAATATGATGTGTCTTGTTCATCTAGTGGTAGCAATCGTAAAAATAAAGACAAAGGCTTAGGTGACGCAAGTCGATCAGGGATTTGTCATACCTTTACCGAAGATGGGCGCTGTGTCTCCTTATTAAAAATATTATTTAGCAATGTCTGTATTTATGACTGCGCTTATTGTGTGTCCCGACGTTCCAATGATGTGCAGCGGGCAGCCTTTACCGTGCAGGAAGTGGTGGATTTAACCATTAACTTTTATCGTCGTAATTATATTGAAGGTCTGTTTTTAAGTTCAGGCATTTTTAAGTCTGCCGACCATACTATGGAGCGTATGATGCAGGTAGTTAGAAAACTACGTCTGGAAGAGAATTTTAACGGTTATATTCACTTAAAAACCATTCCCGGGGCATCGCCGGAACTGATTCACGAAGCTGGCCTATATGCCGATCGAATGAGTATCAATCTGGAAATGCCGACGGAAACAGGACTTAAAATTTATGCTCCAGAAAAATCGCATCAGGAAGTACAGAAAGATTTGGGGCTGGTACGTGATCGGCTGATTCAACTGAAAGATGAACGGCAAATCATTAAGCATGTACCGAAATATGTCCCAGCGGGACAAACCACGCAAATGGTGGTGGGGGCTCATCAGGAAAGTGATCAAGACGTATTGATGATGGCAGATCATCACTATCGGGAATTTAAACTAAAACGTGTCTATTATTCCGGTTATATTCCGATTAATTCTGAACATCAGTTATTACCCGTGGTCGGTTCAGCCCCACCTTTATTACGAGAGAACCGTTTGTATCAAAGTGACTGGCTGATGCGGTTTTATGGGTTTGCTGCCAGTGAAATTGTTAATGACCAGCATCCCAATCTCGATCTGGAAGTTGATCCGAAATTGAGCTGGGCTTTACGCCATCCTGAACAATTTCCAGTGGATTTAAATTGTGCTGAGTATCGTATGATTTTGCGTGTACCAGGGATTGGGGTGAAATCTGCCAAAAAGATTATAGATGCCCGTCGCTTTGGCAAAATCCATACCGATTTATTGAAACGGCTTGGTGTTGCTTATTCCCGTGCCAGACATTTTATCCGCTGTGAAGATAGCCCTTCCTTTCAAAAAGAATTACAACCGCATCAGATACGGCAAAATATTCTGGAAAATAGTCACTCTAAATATATTAAACAGCTTTCGCCACAGCTGAGTTTGGGCTTTTAAAATGGCATCTTTGGCACTGCAACGCTATCATTTTGATGGTTCAATGAGTGGATTATTATGCTGTGTATTTCGGGCATTTCAGTTTAAACAGTTTTATGTGGAACTTTGCCATCAGGGCTTATCCCAAAGTCATCTATTTGAAGATTTTATAGATGTTCCCAGTGATGAAGCAAAAGCCCAGCGTGTCTGGGACGCACTTAAACAAAAAGTTTCTGCATCGGCTTTACGGCAGCTTTATTTTGCTTATTTATCCGAATCAATAGATGCGCATCAACATCTATTTCATTATTGTATTTATGTTTTTCGTCAACAATCACAAGTAGAAAAAGATTATTCCCATCCCAGTGTTCTGGCGATTGCACAATGGGCAAAAAAAGTTGGTCGTGAAAAGCATCGTATGGAAGCCTTTGTTCGCTTTAAGAAGACGGCTGAAGGTTTATTTCTCAGTTTGATTCAACCGGATTTTAATGTTCTGCCTTTGATCCAGCCACATTTTAAACGTCGTTATCAGGATCAACGCTGGCTAATTTACGATGAAAAACGTCATTACGGACTTTATTATGATTTGCAGGAGATTCACGAGGTATCACTTTGCGCCAAAGAGATTGATGCACATATAGCGATTGGTTCGAGTCAGCATTTTGTGGTGGCGCTAGATGCGGAGGAAATGTTATATGATCAGCTCTGGAAAGATTATTTTAGCAGTATCAATATTCAGGCACGACAAAACATCAAGCTGCATGTGCAATATGTGCCAAAACGCTATTGGCGTTATCTGAATGAGAAAACAATCTAAAAGAGTAAATTTATTTATTTTTCATGTGAATGTCATAGCAAAAAAATAAGCTAAAGCTAACTTTTCCTGTGATTATCAAGTGATGAAAAATTCGAAACTCAATATTTTAATGCAATCTTTTTTGCTACTCGGCGCGTCTACCTGTTTCACTTCGGCACATGCACAATTAATGTTTAGTCATTATATTCATGGAAGTGGAAATAACAAAGGGATGGAAGTTTATAATCCTGATGCGGCAACCGTGAATCTGGCAGATTATCAAATTAAGCTTTTTGCAAATGGTGCGGCAGCAGATAAGCCAACAACCACGATCACTTTGACCGGGAATCTTGCGAGTAAAGGGAAATATTTGGTTGGTCATGCCGATTTAAAAACAACGCTAGGCGATGCGGTTAAACAAGTAGGTAATCTCACCATGAATGGTGATGATACACTTGTCCTTTACTATAAAGGAATTCCTATCGATATCTTTGGTCAAGTCGGGTTTAGACCGGAGATCGGCTGGGTTGTTGCAGGTAGTGTCTTAACCGCAAAAAATAGTTTTGAGCGAACCAAAACCAGTAATAATGTTGCAGATAGTGGTATAGACATTTATCAAACATTTGATGTGAATGAATCATGGAAAATCTGGTCAAGTCCGACAGCTTATTCAACCTACTTAACGCTTGATTCAACATCAACGACACCAGTAGAAGCATTAAACTGTGCCTCGACATACACAGCGATTGCTGATGTGCGAAAGGGTACCGAAAACACCAAATATAATGTACGAGGCATCATTACCGCAGATTATCGTTATAGTAATGGACATGATGGCTTTTTTCTGCAAACACCAGATACGACGGCAAAATCTGGGGGAAGTAATGGTATTTTTGTCTATGTGCCTACCATTACAGATGCAAAAGTAGGTGATGACGTTATTTTGAATGGGACCTTGGGTAGCTATAACAATCAGCTTCAAATTAAAGATGTAAGCAAAGTATTGACCTGTAATACTTCGCTTTCTGCGCTGGTTAAACCCAAGTCACTCACTTTACCATTAAGCAGTCTGAATTTGCTCGAACAATATCAAGGTGAATTGATTGAATTAAAACCGACTCAGGCTTTAACCATCAGTGAAAATTATAATTATGGACGTTATGGTGCCTTGAGTCTGACACCTTCCCGTTTGTACATGCCAACCCAGCTTTATTCAGCAGGTTCATCTGAGGCAAAAACTTTGGCCGAACTCAATGAGCGTTCGGAAATTAATCTCGACGATGGCTATGGCAAACAGAACATTAATCCATTATGGCCACAAAATTTTAGTTCAGCGAATACTTTGCGTGCAGGTGCACAGGTTAATGTCAATGTGAAAGGTGTACTTTCCCGTATGGCCTATGGTTATGCGATCCAACCAATTTTGACGGAAAGTACTGTAGAAGTAGTTGCGGAAAGTAATAAGCGACCTTCAATGGTTGCCAAAGACAGCAAACAAATCCGGGTTGCGGCATTTAATGTCCTGAACTATGACAATGGTGAACAAGGTTTTCCAACCGAGCGTGGGGCAACGACGGAAGCAGAGTTTAAGCGTCAGCATCAAAAAATTGTGAGTGCCTTAAAAACCATAGATGCTGATGTTTATGGATTAATGGAAATTGCCAACAATGGTTATGGTGAAAACAGTGCAGTTGCCTATTTAACCAATGCTTTGGGTGCCGATTGGAAATATGTTACGCCAAAATCTGGTGATAAATTGGGGACTGATGCCATTGCAGTGGCAATTATCTATAATAGCAAACGGGTAAAACCCGTAAATGATCCGGTGATTTTTGATTTTGCCGATAATAAAACACGGACCACTATTGCACAAAGTTTCCAGCCGATTTCGGGTGGCAAAACTTTTACTGTGGTTCCACAACATTTGAAATCAAAAAGCTGTTCCGGTGCGACCGACACAGAAGCTGATCAAGATGATGGACAAAGCTGCTGGAATCCAACGCGTAAAGTTTCGGTCGAAAAATTAACGCAATGGCTGGCAAAAAATCCGACAGGCGTAACAAAAAGCAATACCTTAATTTTGGGGGATATGAACAGTTATGCCAAAGAAGATCCGATTTTACTTTTTGAACAGGCCGGTTTTAAAACCTTACTGACAGATGAAAAAATTGGGGAAGGTAAAACAGGTTATAGTTATGTATTTGGTGTCGCCAGTAATAATAATGGGAATGGCGGAGCTGGGAATCTGGACCATGCACTTGCCGATACAGACCTTTATCCGCTTGTGAAGAAAACCTTTGCATGGCATATCAATGCCGATGAGCCAACGGTACTGGATTATAATGAAGAGTATAAAACAGATGAACAAAAAGCTTTATTCTATGCCGAAGATGCCTATCGTTCATCTGATCATGATCCGGTAATTGTTGATCTGGATTTAAGTGAGGCCAGTACTACAAGCAAAACAAATTCTGGTAGTTTCGGAGTTTGGACCATGTTTGGTTTGATTGGTATGGGATTGATCTCGACGCTAAGCCGCCGTAAGAAATAAATATAAAAGACTTGAAAAGGTTGTAATTAGCCTAAGTTGATTACAACCTTTTTCTATTCAATAAATGATCAAGATGGCGTGATCTTCTATATTTAAAAACTCAGTCAGTTATAACATCATCAAAGTTGCATGTTGAAAAGAACAATGCTCCATACATAAAAACAAAACTTAACCACAATGAGCTTTTTGGTCAGTTATTTTACCGCAATTTTTTGCCATGATTAGCAGTTAGCTTTTTTGATGATGATTGTAATCGTATGGAGACGCATAATATGTCTACAAAAAATAATGATGGCATCCAGTTTCCTGTATTGGCGCAGACCGGTAAACCCAGTACATCACGTTTTGGTAAAACGGTTATTCATGCTGCATTACAAGCAGCTGCGGCACCACAATCTGTAGACGTATTAAAAGAAAAAAACTGGCGCAGAGATTATCCCTATTATTTTAAAGCATTGGTACAGCATAGTATTCAGTCGGTCGATGCCGCATTAAAAATTGCCGAAAAAGGACTACACACTGCACAGCAAACGCTGGTTTTTCACCGTGATGGCGAAACCTATACACTCAATGAAGCAATGCAGCGTTCACAAGATTTTAGCTTTGCCAAATTCACTTTAAAGGGGGAAGGCAGTGCGGAAATTGCTGAATGGGGCATTCCCTATCACGGCAAGTTTTTAACCGGACAAGCCTTACTTGAGCAAATCGACATTTGGCAGGATAACGGAATTATTGATCCTACTCATGCACAGGCATTAAAAACTGTTCAGCAACATCCCGAATGGTTTGACTTATCACAACGTACCGTGGTGTTGTTTGGTGCTGCTTCCGAAGCAGGACCTTTGACATGGTTGTCAAAATGGAAAGCTAATATCGTTGCTATTGATTTGCCTAATGAAAAGATCTGGCAAAAAATTCAGGATACCATCCGTAAGGGTAATGCCACATTGATTGCACCAATGCAGCAAGGGAAAAATGGTGAGCGGGTTCTTGGTGTGGATTTACTTAAACAGGCACCGGAAATCGCCAACTGGCTGGCAAGTTTTCGGCAACAGCTGGATTTGGCTGGGATTGCTTATCTCGATGGTGAAAAGCATGTGCGTGTTTCGCTTGCAATGATTTCGATTATGCAAAAAATTAGTCAGTTAAAATCTGACTGTAGCATTATGTTTATGCTTACACCAACGGATATTTATGCCATTCCCAAGCGTGTGATTGAAGCCATTGAGCAGCGTAAACAAAAACGCACACAGATCGAAAAGTTTTTATCCAAGGCTGTCAATAAAGTGTCGTTTTCACATTTCTTTCAGCCCAATGATGAATCCTTATATGCGTCGGATAATGGTCAGCAATATGCCATTGCCGATTGTATGGTGGTAGAGCAGGGACCGAATTATGCTTTGGCTAAACGTTTGCAGCAATGGTATGCTTTGATTGCACGTCAGCAAGGACAAAAAGTATCGATTAATATTGCGCCATCGACCACAACTCGATCAGTAATTAAAAATCCATTATTAAAAGCCGCTTTTGAAGGCGCAGATTTGTTTGGTGTGGAAGCCTTTAGCCCGGAAACCACCAATGCGATTATGGCTGCATTATGGATTTATGATCTTAATTGTCCAGATAGCGTGGCTAATCCACAAAATACGCTGGAACATCCATTAAAATTGATCATGGAAAATGCCAATCATGGCGGTTTGTGGTATGTGCCTTATCTGGCAAGAACAGCTTTACCTTTTGCAGCCATTTATGGGTTTACGCTGGGTAAATTGAAAAAAGCGAGAACGTAAATGTTATGATAAAAGATATCTAAGATGACCAATGTTGTGGAAGTATATGCGTAAATGGTTTAAAGATAATTATCCTATCCTTGTATTGATCGCAATAATTTTATCTATGCCTATTCTTGTATTAAATGGCATTAAGTTTAATACAAGAGGACAATTTGTGCAGACTTGTGCAACTGTAAAAATTCCTAATGAAATTAAACCAAAAGATCAGCTTGATTTCTGTCAATGTGTGAGGAATTCACTCAATGTAATGGAACCGCAAGAGAAACATCAATATTGTTTAAAACAATTTAGCTTATCGCCAAAAAAAGAATAATTATTAATATAAGTATTTGATTTTAATTTAAATATATTAGGTTTTGTGCTAAAAAATAATGTGGTAATAAGTCTTATTTCTGAAATATAAATGGTTTTAAATTATTCCTACATTAACTTATAAAGTGGAGAGCGTAATGACTTTAGCAGAGCGTGAATTATATGTAAAAATTATTAAGGCTTTATACGGTAATTCTGTGTATGTTGATGAAAGTATGATTTCAGATGAGGTTGCTGAAATCGTGGACAAGATTCTTCAGGAAATTCGATCATGTACTGTAGGGTTAGGAATTTTCATCGCTATTGTACAAGGTGTGGTAGATGGCTTGCAAAATATAGGTGAAAATATCGGTTTTGATATAGCAGATGATATGCTACGAGATAATGAGGTAAACTGGGTTCGTAAAATAGCTTCTAATTTTGGTTCAGGATTTGCTTATAGCTTTGTAGATACTTGGTTATCAATTCTTATGAATGATACTCAGTCACTTGCTTGCAAGAATGCTGCTGCATTAAATTGGAAATCTGCATTGGCAATTGCTTTATTAGGATTGTAATGTTTGTGTTTATGAAACCATGGTATATTTAAAGTTAAATATACCATGTATTATTTAACTCATAATTTAAGTTTTCTGAGATTGCAATGGAACGCTCTAGAGCTAAATAAAACAAACTATTCTAATAAGTATATCTTTTTTAGTTTTTTGCTGTTATACTTGCCAAACGCACGAATTTTCCGTTCTTACCTGAACATTTCCTTTTAAATACTACCTATAGTCTGCGTAGTCTGCGCGTGTTGTCCAATGAGAGGACGTTCCCTTCGCGCCGAATCGCCTAAGCGATTTTTCAGGTTGCAGCCGTAATCATGTGTGCGTTTATAGACCACATCGTCTTAAATCGGATATCTACTTGAAATAGTGGGTAAAAGCTTGAGCTTTGCCGCCTGATGCCGATGTATTACATACAAATTTTAAAATTGGAGCACCTGAATAGGTGGAACTCTCTATGAGCAAGACATTTGCAGATTTTTCTCTCGCAGAATCATTACAACTCGCCTTAACAGATTTAGGTTTTACTGCACCCACACCAGTACAAGAACAAGCAATTCCTGCTGCCCTAGAAGGTAAGGATTTATTGGTTTCTAGCCAGACAGGTTCAGGTAAAACAGTGGCATTCTTATTGCCAACATTAAATGCAATTGCACAACAAGATACTTTTGTACCGTTTAAAGAACGTATGCGTGCAGCACCTGCACCATCTATTTTGGTACTTTGCCCAACACGTGAATTGGCACAGCAAGTTAGTCATGATGCCATTGATCTGGTTCGCCACATGAAAGGTGTGCGTGTCGCAGCGGTTATGGGTGGTATGCCATTTGCAAAACAAATTCAACAGTTAAAAGGTGCACAGGTTTTAGTTGCGACACCAGGCCGTTTACTGGATTTAGTTAATCGTCGTCAATTAAAACTTAATCAAGTTAAAGCGTTAATCGTTGATGAAGCAGACCGTATGCTGGATCTTGGCTTCTCTGAAGATTTAGAAGCGATTAGTGATTTGGCTGGTGAGCGTGATCAAACTTTAATGTTCTCTGCAACATTTGCTGACCGCATTATTTCACTTGCTGAACGCATGATGAACTCGCCTGAGCGTATCGCAATCGAAACAGGTCACACAACCAATACTGATGTTACACAAACTCTGCATTGGACTGATGGTTTTGAACATAAGAAAAAATTACTGAATCACTGGTTAAGTGATGAAACACTTGATCAAGCGGTAGTATTTGCTTCTACACAAGAAGATACCGATATGCTGGCTGAAGAGTTGGCTGAATCTGGTTTTTCTGTGGTTGCATTGCACGGTGCGATGCCACAATCGGTTCGTAACCGTCGTTTACGCAGTATTCGTGAAGGTAAAGCAAAAATTCTGGTGGCAACCGATGTTGCAGCACGTGGTCTAGATGTTCCGACAATCTCTCACGTGATTAACTTTGGTCTTCCAATGAAAAATGAAGACTATGTTCACCGTGTGGGTCGTACTGGCCGTGCTGGTCGTTCAGGTCAGGCAGTTACTTTGGCGACTTACCGTGAACGTGGCAAAATTCGTGCATTAGAAGATTATTTGGAAACACGTTTAAATGTTTCTGAAATCGAAGGTTTAGAGCCATCTCCACCACAAGAACGTCCTCGTCGTAGTGGTGCTGGTGGTAAGAAACAAGGTGATCGTCGTGGTGGACGTGGCGGTTTTGATCGTTCTTCAGACCGTGGTGGACGTAGTGATCGTCCTGAAGGCCGCAGCTTTGGTGGTGGTTTTACGGGTAAACGTCGTGTTGAAGGTGAAGGCCATTTCAAACGTGAAGAGCGTAGCCCACGCCGTGAGCGTAGCGAATATGCATCGACTGATGCAGTAGGTCAATTTGCTGGTAAGCCACGTTCCGATAAACCGCGTTTTAATAATGATGATAATCGTGGTAACCGTGCCGATTATCAACCACGTGGTGATCGTCCTGCACGTAAAGAATTTGGTGATCATCCACCGCGTCGTGAATTTGGCAATGGTGACCGTCCTGCGCGTAAAGAGTTTGGTGATCGTCCACCACGTCGTGAATTTGGTAACAGTGATCGCCCTGCACGTAAAGAGTTTGGTGACCGTCCACCGCGTCGTGAATTTGGTAATAGCGATCGTCCGGCACCACGCAAAGACTTTGGTGATCGTCCAGTTCGCCGTGAGTTTGGTAACAGTGAGCGTCCTGCGCGTCGCGAATTTGGTCAACATGATAATACTGAGCGTCGTTTTTCTCAGGGTGATCGTGGCGAACGTCGTAAATGGTCAAGTGATAAATCTTAATTTTTAGAGTTTGTCAAAAAAACACGCTTTAGGGCGTGTTTTTTTATGGCTATTCTTAAAACAGTTGCTATGTTAAAATGTGTGATAATATATACATTTTTATGTGTTAAGGAGGATTTGTGCCATATATTTTTGTTGCATTGGTGATGCTGAATGCTGTTTATCTCAGCTATTCGGTCATTAAAGAAAAACTTAGTTCAAATGATGTACAATATATTTTGCATCTTCATCAAGATGTAGATAAAAAGTAATTTTTATCATAATTATAACGATATTTTCGACATTTCTTTGTAAGATATGTCTTTCCTATAATGGATAGATAATAGAAATATGAATCCATCTTTCCAATCTAAAGATCAAGCACTGGTCGAAGTGAAAAACTTAAGCTTCAACCGTGGCACACGTATTATTTATGACAATATCAATGTCACGATTCGTCGTGGGCAAATTACTGCATTTATGGGGCCTTCTGGTACAGGGAAAACGACACTATTGCGCTTAATCGGCGGACAACTTAAACCGGATAGAGGTCAAGTGCTGCTTGATGGTACGGACATTGGCAGTATGTCGCGTAAAGAATTGTTTGAAGCACGGGCCCGTATGGGGATGTTATTTCAAAGTGGTGCTTTATTTACAGACATGAGTGTGTATGAGAATGTGGCGTTTCCAATTCGTGCGCATACCAAATTGCCAGAAAATCTGATTGGTGAAATTGTTGGTTTAAAGCTTGAAGCAGTGGGATTGCGTGGCGCAGAGAAATTAATGCCATCAGAATTGTCAGGCGGGATGAATCGTCGTGTGGCTTTGGCACGTGCAATTGCCTTGGATCCGGAATTGATTATGTATGATGAGCCCTTTGCCGGACAGGATCCGATTGTGATGGGTGTGTTAAGTCGATTGATTCGTTCATTACGAGAAGCACTGGATTTGACCACGATTATTGTTTCGCATGATGTCGAGGAAACACTCTCTATTGCGGATTATATTTATGTGGTTGCAGAAGGCATCGTTCAGGGCGAGGGAACACCTGAGGAACTTCGAGCACACCCGAATGCTTTCGTACAACAGTTTTTGACCGGTTCAATTGATGGTCCTGTCGATTATCAGTTTAGCCATACACCTTATTTGGCACAGCAAGGGGTAGCACAATGAATGCAATAGCTTTGCTTGGACGACGAGTGATTGAGAGAGTCCAGGGCATTGGTATGGCAACCCTCATGTTATTGCAAGTTTTTCTTTCAGTACCAACATGGCAAGGGGTACGTTTGTTTATTTATCAAATGTATCGCGTTGGCGTGATGTCTCTATTGATCATTAGCGTATCTGGGTTGTTTATTGGCGGTGTACTGGGCTTGCAGATGTACAGCATTCTGGTGAATTTTGGTAGTGAAGCAATGTTGGGTACAGCAGTTGCCTTGACCTTATTGCGAGAGCTTGCACCTGTGGTTGCTGCGTTATTATTTGCTGGTCGGGCTGGTTCGGCACTGACCGCAGAAATCGGATCGATGAAACAAAGTGAACAACTTGCCAGTATGGAAATGATCGGGGTTGATCCATTAAAGCAAATCATTTCACCACGGTTATGGGCAGGTATTGTGAGTTTACCGATGCTGTCTGTGGTTTTTGCGGCGGTAGGGATTATTGGCGGCAAATTGATTGGCGTTGATTTTTTGGGTGCGGATAATGGCTCGTTCTGGAATAGCATGCAGGCATCAGTCGAATTTGGACAAGATGTGTTTAACGGTACTATTGTAAAAAGTATTGTCTTTGCTGTGATCTGTACATGGATTGCAGTCTATCAGGGCTATGCTTGTGAGCCTACACCTGAAGGTATTGCAACTTCCATGACACGTACCGTTGTGTATTCGTCTTTATGTGTTTTGGGTTTTGATTTTGTGTTGACTGCGGTCATGTTCGGAGTGAATTAAATGAAATCGCGTACAGTTGAGCTGGCCGTTGGCGTATTTGTAATTCTATTTGCAGCAGCATTATTTTTACTGGCAATGCGTGTCAGTGGGTTGGCAGGCAGTAATTTAGGCGAAACCTATACTTTAACTGCCAAATTTGACAACATTAGTGGTTTAAAAGAGCGTGCAAAAGTGACAATTAGTGGGGTCAAGGTGGGACAAGTGCAAAAAATTGCATTTGATCCGATGGTTGATCGTGCCATTGTGACCATTGCTATGGATAAAAAACTCACCACCTTTACCCCAGAGCAATTAAAGCAGGTAGAAAAAAATGCGCTTGAGGATTTGAAATACAGCTATGAGTATGAGCAAGCCGATCCTGCACAACAAAAAGCTATGGAAAAGCAACTCATTGATAACATGAAGCACATCACCACCATTGATGAAGATGCTTATATTAAAGTAGCAACCAATGGCATTATTGGTGAAAAATATTTAAAGGTTGAACCAGGTGGTGCATTTACCTATATCGCCCAAGGCGGTAGTTTCCCGGATACCCAAACACAAGGTACGGTGGAAATTGAAGATTTGGTGAATAAGTTTATTACCAACAGTTCAACCTCACAAAATACCAGTCAGGCGGCAGAGCAACAACCTGCTTCAAGCCCAGCGACGACTGCATCACAACAATCAAGTGATGATGCATTATTTAAAGAATGATAGGAGATAGAGTATGACAGCCATGAATAAAGTATTACTTGCGACGGCAGTAACAAGTATGTTGGCTAGTTCATTGACTTTTGCTGCACCTAAAGAAGCACCGCCAGATTTTGTAAAACGTATTTCAGACCAGATGATTGCACAATTGAAGCAAAATAAGGGTCAGTTACAAAATCCTGCGGTCATCAATAAACTGGTTTCTCAAAATATTGAACCTTATGTGGATGAGCAGGGTTTTTCCCGCTTGGTGATGGGACAGTATTATTCCAACCAATATACGACTGCCGCACAACGTGGTCAATTTACCAAAAACTTTCGTGACAGTATTATTAAAACCTATGCAAAAGGTTTGGCACAATATAGTAATGAAGGCTATACCCTGCGCCCTTATAGAGACACAGGTTCGCAATATCCAGTGGTTATGATGGACTTCAAAGCCACCAATGGTAATAAAATTCCGGTTGGCTTCCAATTGGTAGATAAAAACAATGAATGGAAAATCCGTAATATTAATGTGAGCGGAATCGATCTTGCCTTGACTTTCCGTGATCAGTTTAAATCTACGGTACAGCAAAACGGTGGCAATATTGATAAGGCAATTGCCAGCTTTAAACCTGATGCGGATGTCGCTAAAAAATAATAGGACAGAGAAATGGCAACTGTTGAATTTAAAAACAATCAGCTTTATCTAAATGGACAGGTTGATTTTGACAATGCCCAGCAAATTTATCAGCAAGGACTTGTGCAACTTAAACAGCAGCAGTCATGGCCGATACAGGTGGATTTGTCTAATTTACAGCATGGTAATACGCTAGTTTTAGCTATTTTTATTCAATGGTTGCGTGCATGTCCAACTATGCAAAGCCTTAAGTTAACGGCTGTGCCTGAAAAAATGCGGGGCATTATCCGTGCCAGTAACTTAATGCAATTACTTGAAAAATAGTTTTTCTTTCTACGAAAAAAGCGAACCATGATGTGTTCGCTTTTTTTGTATATTGAAATTAGAAAATACTGTTGGGATGGATTTGTTCGCTATTGTTACCAGTATTTTGCTTGGCTTGTGGCGTGGACTGATTAATTGCTGGTGGTGTTGCACGGTCTGGAATAAGAATTTCTTCACCTGGCAAATCAGCAAAATCATTATCACGCGTATTATTTGGCGTATTGCTTATCACTGGTGGACGATAGATTGGACGTGCCAGAGGAGGCACTTCTTTTTGCTGACGTAGGTAGTCATCATCGACCATGCCATTATTCATCACCTGCTGATCAATGGTTTGATTGCCATTTTGGTCTAGTTTCACCCAAGCCGATGGTTGATTTTTTAGTGCACCACCCATGAAGTCTGTCCAGATCGGAAGTGCTGCAACACCCCCATATTCACGCCGACCTAGAGTGCTTGGAGAGTCAAAGCCAACCCATGCTACAGCAACTAAATTTCCATTAAAACCGGCAAACCATGCATCTTTTGCATCATTGGTGGTTCCTGTTTTCCCGCCAAGATCACTACGACCAAGCTTCAGTGCTGCACGACCTGTACCATGTTGAATGACATCGCGTAAAATATTGGCCATATCATAAGCAGAACTTGATTTTAAAATCCGCTGTGCTTTGCGATATTGTCCAGAAATCTTTTGATCCGGACTTGGACTTTGCTGCTTTGCAACCTGTTCAACAATGGCATTGTCTGCATTATTGTTGGTCAATACCGTGACATTTTCATCATCTTGTGCTGGTACTTCGGTGTTCGCTTGCTGCGTATTGTTCTCTTGTTCTATGGCACAACTAATACATGCATAGGCAGGGTTTGCCTTGAAAATGGTTTGACCGGAAGCATCAGTAATATGATCAATAAAATAGGGTTGTATCCGATATCCACCATTGGCAATCGCTGCATAGCCAGTTGCCATTTGAATTGGTAATACCTGAGGTGTTCCTAGTGCAATGGTATAATTTCTTGGAATCTGGTCTTCATGCAAGCCGATATCCATAAAGAATTGACGAGTACGCTCGATCCCTACATTTTGTAAAATTCGAACTGAAACGGTATTACGGGATAAATACAGTGCGCGGCGTAGGGGAATCATACCCAGATAACGTCCATCCGAGTTTCTGGGTGACCATTTACCAATGGTAATCGGCGCATCGCTAAGCATGGTATAAGGTGTCATACCACGCTCAAGTGCGAGTGCATAAACAAAAGGTTTAATGGTTGAACCCGGTTGACGCCAGCCTTGAACAGAACGATTAAATTTTGATTGATAGAAATTAAAACCACCCACCATAGCTTCAATCGCACCACTATTGGGATTCAGTGCGATCAATTGGCCTTGTACTTTTGGAACCTGAACCAGACTCCAGCTGGTTTTATCCGCATTGGGTCGGACGCGAACAATATCATTCACTTTAACAATCTGTGATGCACGACTTGCAGCAGGACCCGAATTATTAGCATTTCTATATAATCTGACCCAACTCATACCAGACCAGGGAATAGTAACAGTAGATCCGTCTTTGAGCTCTGCTTCAAAACTGCTTTGATTAACTTTGGTTACTTTGGCAGGCCACATATTAGCAAAAGTGATAAAGTCTTTTAATGGCTTGTCATGTGCTTCTGCACCCCGCCAGCCATGACGACGATCATAATCTTCCAGACCTGATCGAACTGCTTCTTCCGCCAGTTCCTGACGATAACTATCAACCGTAGTATAGACCTGAAAACCGGAATTAATCACTTGGGGACCAAACTGGTTAACCAGTTCTTTTCGTACCAGTTCTGCCAGATAGGGGTATTTTTCCTGAACTTTACGGTTATAGAGTTTTAATTGAATCGGTTCGGCAATGGCCTGTTCATACTGTTGTTGTTCAATGTAGCCCAGTTGCAGCATTCGACCAAGAATCCAGTTGCGACGTTCTAGGGCACGTTCTGGATTAGCGACTGGGTTATATTTGGAAGGGGCTTTAGGTAAGCCAGCAATCATGGCTTTTTCAGCCAGCGTCAGTTCACTTAGGGTTTTATTATAATAAATTTTTGCAGCAGCCTGAATGCCATAGGCGTTTTTACCCAGGAAAATCTTGTTCACGTAAAGTGTTAAAATTTCTTCTTTACTCAGGTTTTCTTCTATTTTTCGTGCAAGAAAAATTTCAGTCAGTTTGCGGCGCAGTGTTCGTTCAGGACTAAGATAATAGTTTTTTGCAACTTGCATGGTGATGGTTGAACCACCTGTTTGGGCTGACCCACTCAGGGTTTCGGTTACCGCCCGTCCCAATCCTTTAAAACTTACCCCGCTATGTTCAAAAAAAGATGAATCTTCAGCTGCTAAAAAGGCGTGAATTAAATCAGGTGGAATGTTTTGATATTGCACCGGAATAGAAAGACGATCGCCAAATTCAGCGATCAGCATTTGATCTTTGGTAAAAATCTGTAATGGTTTTTCTAATGGGGCCTTTTGTAGGCTACTCATACTGGGCAATGATGGCGCAATATACAAATACATGCCATAAAATGCCATGGGAACAGATAATAATCCTAAAATTATAATTGAAAAAAATGGATGAATCTGTCCATGAGATGATAGCTTTTTCATAATAACTGGGTTTTAATAAGCACGATGTATAGTGAAATTGGAAAGTACCTATAAGTATAGCGATAAGCTATGCAGATTGTTAGCAATAAAATGCTGCTAATACAAAAAATGGTACATACTCCATATTTCTCAGGGGATAAAAAAATAGGAAACGCATAGTGCTTAAATTAAATTCTAAAGCATCTAAGGGTGTTGTGGGTATAGATATTAGTTCGACTTCTGTAAAGTTAATACAGCTTAGTGAAAAAAATGGTAAGTTTCAGGTTGAAGCATACGGGGTGTTACCATTAGCCGAAAATGATGTAATGGATAAAACCATTATGCAGCCTGAAAATGTAGGGGAAGTTTTAGAACGTACTTATAACTTGGCCAACCCAAGTCTTAAGCAAGTTGCAGTGGCAGTACCTACGATTTCAGCCATCACTAAAATTATCGAAATGGATGCAGACATGAACGATGATGAACGTGAAGTTCAGATTCGTATGGATGCAGAACAATATATCCCCTACCCGCTAGATGAAGTCAGTCTGGATTTCGAAATTTTAAAAACCAATGATCGCAATCCCAATAAAGTGGATGTGCTTTTGGTTGCGACACGAACCGAAAATGTCGAAAAAAGAGTAGAAGTTGTTGAACTGGCAGGACTAAAAGCAAAAATAGTTGATGTCGAATCTTATGCCTTGGAACGTGCCTATGCCTTGCTGGCAGATAGCTTGCCAATGGGTGCAAATTTAGTGGGTGTGCTGGATATTGGTCATACTCAAACCACGCTTACCGTTTTAGATCATGGCAAGGTGATCTATAGTCGCGAACAAAGTTTTGGGGGGAAACAGCTGACGCAGGAAGTTCAGCAGCGTTATGGTTTATCCTATGCCGAGGCCGGATTTTCGAAAAAAGAGCGCAATCTGCCCGATGATTATGAAACTGAAATCCTTTATCCCTTTATGGATGCATTGGCACAACAAGCAGCTAGATCATTACAATTTTTCTTTTCTTCTTCACAATATTCGGAAATCGATCATTTGTTATTAGCCGGGGGCGGGGCAAATATTCAGGGCTTACCCAAGTTATTGCAAGATAATTTAGGCTATCGTGTAACAGTCGCAAACCCTTTTTTACGTATGAGCTATGCACCACAGGTTGATATAAAAAAACTGGAAAATGATGCTTCATCTTTACTGGTTGCCTCTGGATTGGCATTAAGGAGTTTTGACTGATGGCGAAGATAAACTTATTGCCTTGGCGTGAAGAACGCCGGGAACAGCGGAAAAAAGAATTTATTGCTGTCAGTGGTGGGGTGGCTGTATTAGGAATCGTTTTATCAGCATTAATCTGGATGTTTTACAACCATCAACTTGATGAACAAAATACAGCAAATGAAAGTATTGTGGCCGCCAACCAGCAACTAGATCAACAACTTAAAGCATTAGATGGTTTGCAAGTACGTCGTGATGAGATCGTGGAACGCATGAAACTTATTCAGGATCTACAAGGGGTGAGACCTGTGATTGTGCATGTATTTGATGAAATTTCAAAATTAACACCACAAAATATGTATTTAACGGGCTTTTCAAGACAGGGCGATAAATTTTCGATTAGCGGAAAAGCCCTAGATCCGAATGTAGTGTCAGATTTTTTAAGAAATCTTGGTGGATCACCTTGGTTTAGAAATGCGTTTATGAATTCTTTTGTTGCAGGTGAAATCAAGCCGCAGCAACAAGGTGCTGTGGCACCTCGTGCAGAAGATGCTTATGGTACTTTTTTGGTGACAGTCGATCTAGGGGATATGAGTACCATTCTTGTCGCACCACAAACAACTGAAGAGGTGGCGCCATGAGTGTAGATAATATGGATCAATTTGATCAAGAAGAAGGAAAAGCAAAAAAAGGTTTTTCTTTTGAACGCTATGTTCAGCAATTACAACAGATGGATATGGACAATATTGGTGCCTGGCCAGCTTCTGTCAAGTTTACCATGTATGTTTTTATCCTTGTTCTCATCTGTGTCTTGGCCTATTTTGTCTTGATTCGGGGCGTGCAGGATCGCATTTCACAAGCGGAAGCGCAGCAACAGAATTTATTAAACGAATTCCGTGACAAGGATTCCAAATTAAGAAACCTGCAACAATATCAGGCGCAGGTACAGTTGATGGAAGTTCAGTTTAATCAGCAACTGGATCAGTTGCCCAAAGAAACCGAAATTCCGGGGCTGGTTGAAGATATTAATATGGCAGGGGTGTCTTCAGGACTGGAATTTAAAAATATTCAGTTATTACCAGAAGTTAAACAAGAAGTCTTTATTGAGCAACCGATTGATATTTCGGTAACGGGGCATTATCACAGTATGGGTGGTTTTGTGAGTGCGATTGCGGCATTACCACGTATTGTTACTTTACATGATTTTGATATCAAGGCCGAAGAAGTAAAAGGCAGTGAAGTACCCAAGCTAGTGATGAATATGAAGGCGAAAACCTATCGTTATATGACTGAAAATGATAAAAGCAAAGCTGAGGAGAGCAAAAAATGATAGATAAACCTCGTCTCAGACTTGTTTTTTTATTTGGATTTGTAGCATTGGTCTTAGCGGGATGCGAATCACGTACAGAAAATGCAATGCTTAAAATGCAGGAAATTCGCAATCAACCGCCGTTACCGGTTGAGCCACCACCGACCTTTACGCCTGTGCCAAGCTATAGTTACAGCAGTTTCCAGCTAAAAAGTCCTTTTGTACCCACAAGTATTGCCAATGAGTTGAAAGTCATGTCGGGTAAACGTGTTTATCCGAATCTTTCTCGTCCTTTGCAGCCGCTTGAAAGTTATGCTTTGGAAGAGTTATTTATGAAAGGTACCATGCGTGGTGCCTCCGGCAAGATTATTGCCTTGGTACGTACGCCCGATGGAGAAATTGAGCAGGTACAAAAGGGCAGCTATATGGGTAAAAACCATGGTCGGATTGTGGGGATTACACCAAATGAAATCTCCTTGATTGAAGTTGTCCCAGATGGTCAAGATGGGTTTATTGAACGCCCACGCAATCTGGTTTTATATGGCAATGCTCAATAAGGGGTGAATACAATGAAAAAGATGAGTGTATTTGAAAAAATGGGATTGATGATGAATAGGGGCTTTACAATGAAAAAATTTGTAATGACAGCGGTGACAATGGCTGTTGTACAAAGTGCAAGTGCACAAGTTGGTATTACGCAAGTGATACCGATGCAACTGGGGAATCAGGGCACCGAATTACGAGTTGTATTTGACGGATTGCCTGTACAGCCAAAAGCCTATCATCTGGAAGCGCCTTCACGTTTGATTCTGGATTTTGAAGGTGCCAATAATCAGCTTGCCAATAATAATATTGCAGTCAATAGTGAAGAAATTTCTAATGTTGAGGCACAGGTTGATAATGTACGCTCCCGTTTGACGATCAATTTAAAACAACATGGTGCATTTACGACACGTACCGAAGGTAATAGTTTTATTCTTAAAGTGTCCCCTGAACTGGAAACTCCGGTTGCCGTGCCATCTAATGTTATTTCCCAGTCAATCACTACACAAGCTAATGGTTTATCCAATATTGGTTTTGAACGAGGGTCACAAGGCGAAGGTTTAGTCAACATTCAGTTATTGAGTTCAAGTACTCCAGTTGACGTACAACAACAAGGCAGTAAAGTTGTTATTCGTCTCTTGGGTTCCAAAGTACCCACGCATCTTGCCAGACGTTTAAATGTCAATGATTTTGCCACTCCTGTTTCTTCGATTGATGCTTATAATGAAGGTAGCAATGGTGTGATTGTGATTCAGCCGACTGGTAGCTATGAATATATGGCTTATCAGGCAGAAGATAAACTCACCATTAGCGTAAAACGCCCTGTTGAAAATGCTGCTGTTAAACGTAATGCTCAAAATTATAGTGGCAAAAAGATTTCTCTGGATTTTCAGGATATTGAAGTACGACGTGTTTTACAATTGCTGGCAGACTTTACCGATGTCAATCTTGTCGCTGCTGATTCGGTACAGGGACAGATTACCATTCGTTTAAAAGATGTACCATGGGATCAGGCACTTGATATTATTTTAAAAAGCAAGAATCTGGATAAACGTCGCAATGGTAATGTGATCTGGATTGCACCCGTTCCTGAGCTCATTAAGTCAGAAGAGGACGAAGCTAAAGCGCAAGCACAAAGTGTTAAACTGGCACCGATTCAGACCGATTATATCCAGTTAAATTATGCCAAAGTGGCTGATATCGAAAAGCTGATTACAGAATCGAAAAATCGTAAAGACTCGAATAATAATACAAGTAATACGAATAGTCTGGCAAATGATGAGCTGGCAGGTAATCTATTGAGTGCTCGTGGTTCGGTATCTACTGATTTACGAACAAACACTCTAATTATTAATGATACGGCCCAAAAGATTGATGAAATTCGTAAATTGATTGATTTGATAGATGTGCCGGTTAAACAGGTGATGATTGAGGCGCGTATTGTTCGGGCAACCAATGATTTGAGTAAAGAATTTGGGGTGAAATGGGGTATCTTGTCGCAAGGAATTACCAATAATAGTAATTTACTGGTTGGTGGTAGTGATACTACATTATGGAATCTAAGAACACCTGAGTTAGATACTACAACTGGGACTTATGAATACACCATTGAGCGTCCAGATAACCTAAATGTGGATTTAGGTGTCACAACTTCAGGTGCAAGTAAAATTGCTTTTGGTCTGATTAGTCTTTCGGATTTTATGCTGGATCTTGAATTATCTGCATATCAATCAGATGGTTTGGCAGAAATAGTTTCAACACCAAAAGTCTTGACTGCAGATAAACAAAAAGCAATGATTAAATCTGGTATACAAATTCCTTATCAATCTGTCTCTCAGGACGGAACGCAAACCGAGTTTAAAGATGCCGTTTTACTTTTAGAGGTTACTCCAAGTATCACGCCTGAAGGTAAAGTAAGTATGCAGCTTAATATTTCTAAAGATACGGTAGGACAAATTGTGCCTGGCGGCGTTGCGATTAATGTTAACCAGATTAATACCAATGTATTAATTAACAATGGTGAAACAGTAGTTTTGGGTGGCGTGTTTGAAAATACTACCAGTAATACAGTTACCAAAGTACCACTTCTTGGTGATATTCCATATGTAGGTGCCCTGTTTAGAAAAACGGAAAAAAGTGACAGTAAAAATGAACTGCTTATTTTTGTCACGCCTCGTATTGTAAATGACAATACTTCAACAAATCGTTAATATAGGGAAATGAACAATTTGTTGACATAGGTGGCACTTGATTAGCCATAATCATCGCCTGGATCTACCGAATATCTATTTGGTGGGTCCAATGGGTGCAGGTAAAACAACTGTAGGACGATATCTGGCAGAATTACTCAATCGTCAATTTATCGATAGTGATCATGAAATTGAATCACGCACAGGTGCAAGTATTCCTTGGATTTTTGAAAAAGAAGGGGAAACGGGGTTTCGTATTCGGGAAAAAGCGGTTATTCATGATTTAACCAATTTAAAAAATATTGTACTTGCTACCGGTGGTGGTGCAGTTACACAACATGAAAATCGACAAAATCTTCATACCCGTGGTGTTGTCGTATATCTATATACACCCGTTGAAATTCAATTGATGCGAACTAGCCGGGATCGCAATCGGCCTTTATTGCAAGTGGAAAATCCAGAAAAAAAATTACGGGATTTGTTGGAGATCCGGGATCCGCTGTATCGTGATGTTGCGCATTTTATTGTGGAAACCAATCACGGTTCTGCTCGTGATTTGGCACAAAAAATACTACAATTGATTCGTGAAAAACCGATAACATCAAATTTATGAATACTACTGCTATGCAAACTTTATATGTCGAATTGGGAACGCGCCGTTACCCGATTTTTATTGGTCAGTCTCTTGATAGTGCAGAACTGTTGGCACCTTATATTTCCGGGCAACAGGTGATGATTGTTACAAATACGACCGTTGCAGCATTGTATTTGTCCTATTATCAGGCGCAGTTTGAGAAATTAGGTAAAAAAATTGCAGTATGTATTTTGCCGGATGGTGAAAAATACAAAAATTTTGAACAGCTCCATTTAATTTTTGATGCGCTATTAGAAGCTGGTTTTAATCGTGACTGTACTGTGGTTGCACTGGGTGGTGGTGTAATTGGTGATATGGCAGGTTATGCCGCGGCATCGTTCCAGCGTGGTGTAAACTTTATTCAAATTCCAACCACTTTGTTGTCGCAAGTGGATTCGAGCGTTGGTGGTAAAACCGGTATCAATCATCCATTAGGCAAAAATATGATTGGTGCATTTAAACAACCTGAAGCTGTGATTGCAGATATGCGCGTCTTGGAGACTTTGCCTGAACGTGAATTATCAGCGGGTATGGCAGAAGTGATTAAATATGCCTTGTTATGTGATGCTGATTTTCTGCTCTGGCTAGAACAAAATATGCCAGCACTGATGCAGCGTGATCCGGCATTACTGGCTGAGGCAGTATATCGCTGCTGTGCGCATAAAGCCAGAATTGTTGCCAATGATGAAACCGAGAAAGGCGAGCGTGCTCTGCTTAATCTTGGGCATACCTTTGGCCATGCGATAGAATCTTATCTGGGCTATGGCGTATGGTTACACGGCGAAGCTGTAGCAACCGGTATGGTCATGGCGGCAACACTGTCTGAACAATTGGGCTGGTTAAACACTCAGGATGTAGTTCGGGTGAAACATATTTTAGCGCAGGCGAACTTACCCGTGACCTGTCCATATATTCCTGTTGAACAGTTTTTGGGTTATATGGCACATGATAAAAAAGTTCTGAATGGTCAGTTGCGTTTGATTCTACTGAAAAATCTGGGTCAAGCAGTGATTCATAATGAATTTACACAGGATGCCTTGATAGAATCAATTACTTCCAATCAGCTTCCTGCATAAATTTTAGATAGAGGTCTAAATGCTTACACCTAAACAAACATGGCAACTTATTAAAAACTCGACATGGATTGCTTTGGGTGTGGGATGCTTTGCGGTGGCCTTTGTCATCTGGATTTTGCAGTTTAAAGTTTCGGCGGTAGAGGAAGTGCCGCTCGAAGAAGAAACACAACAGGCAGCATTACGTCCGGTACAAACACAAAAAGTAACCTTTAATCAGGCGTTGGGGGCGTTTAGTACAGAAGTGCCTGCGATTGATTTATCACAGCGCACAGTTGTTCAGGGAAATCATGAACCTGAATTTCGGGGTGCCAAGTTTGTCAGTGAGCATAATAAACTCTGGACCTTACAGATCATGAAAGTCACTGAGGAGGATATTATTCGCTCCTATCTGGCCAAACGTGATGACCGTAAAAATTTTAATTATCTGCGCTTGAGTGATGGTAAAAATCCAGAACAATTTGTCTTGATTTATGGGACATATCAAAATGTGCAACAGGCGATGGACGCCTCCCAAAAGATTGATTTTGGGTTACCTGACAGTATAAAAATTCTGCCTGAAAAGATGTCTATATATACTGCCTTGGTCAATGATATGGGGAGTGATGAGCTATCTTCGGGGGTAGCTTTGAAGTCTGTGGTCTTAAGTAAAGCGGCTTTGCCGAAAATGGTAGACTTGTCGATTAAACCTGCTGAAAGCAATGCAGCAAATATGGCGGGAACAACCACGACAATTCAGCGCAAAGATGAACATGGTGAGATAAAAAGTACACATGTGGAAAACTCATCAGTCGCACCAAAAAGTGAAGAAATTAAGCCAAATTCTGAGCCAAAAGCTGCGCCTGCTGCAAAACAAACACAAACTGAACCACAAGTAATCGATCCATTTTAATTTTTGCACCAAAATGGATCATATTTAATTGTAAATTTATGGATGCATTGTGTTGGTGCAATTATTGTGACAAATGTGGTGCGAAATGATTTTACCTTATAAAAATAATGTTAAAAATCAACTGAATAAAACTTGATGTTAATGGCATGTTTTTTGCTTTAAGGAGAAAGTTTAATGGACTTAATTTCTTTATTTTGCATGAAATTTGCATTAAAAAAGGAAAAGATGGTCAGAAATGTACAAATTTAGTGCATTTTTTAATCAAATAAACATTGTGTGAAGTTTACTGTTTGGGGTTAAACTACACCTACAATCGCAGTTTTATTTGACCATCATCATTTAAAGTCTGTGCTTTGCTTGATTTAATTTGACTGTTAAAAAGGTCATCATTGGAATAGAAGGGTACGCTATGCACATGCCATCGCTCAATACTGTAGCTCCCACTGAACAGCCAAATCAGGGTTTGTATCAGCCGCATGAATTTAAAGACAACTGTGGTTTTGGTTTAATTGCACATATGCAAGGGACACAAAGTCACCATTTGGTCAAAACAGCCATTCATAGTTTGAGCTGTATGACGCACCGTGGTGGTATTGCAGCAGATGGAAAGACAGGCGATGGTTGTGGTCTGTTATTGGCGATGCCAAAACAGTTCTTTCGTGCAGAAGCAGAAAAATTAAATGTAACTTTGACTGACATTTTTGCTGTCGGTACAGTATTTTTAAATCTTGATCCTGCACTTGCTGCGAATGCCAAAACAATTCTAAATAAAGAAATTGAAGCGGAAGGCTTAACAGTTGCAACATGGCGTAAAGTACCGATTAATGTAGATATTCTAGGTGAAATTGCCTTACGTTCTTTGCCAGCATTTGAACAGATTTTGGTTAATTGTCCAGAGGGCATCACCGAAGTTGAATTTAACCGTAAATTATTTCTGGCACGTCGTCGTGCAGAACAGCAGTTGCAAAACGATCCATTATTCTATGTGACAACTTTGACTTCTACTGTCATCAGCTATAAAGGTTTGATGATGCCGGAAGCGATTGCTGATTTTTATACTGATCTGGCTGATGAACGTCTGGAATCACATATTGTGGTATTCCATCAACGGTTCTCTACCAATACTTTGCCACGTTGGCCTTTGGCACAGCCATTCCGCTATCTGGCACATAATGGTGAGATTAATACTATTACTGCAAACCGTAACTGGTCTGTGGCACGTACCCCTAAATTTGAAAACCCATTATTGCCGGGCTTATTGGACCTTAAACCATTGGTGAACCGTACAGGTTCGGATTCTTCCAGCTTGGATAATATGCTGGAAATTTTGGTCGGCGGTGGTATGGATTTGTTCCGTGCCTTACGTATGCTGGTACCACCAGCCTGGCAAAATGTGGAAACACTGGATGCGGACTTACGTGCATTCTATGAATTTAACTCCAAACATATGGAAGCATGGGATGGTCCTGCCGGTCTCGTAGTACAAGATGGTCGTCATGCCATCTGTATGCTGGACCGTAATGGCTTGCGTCCTGCACGCTGGGTAATTACCAAAAATGGTTATATTACGCTTGCTTCTGAAATTGGCGTATGGGGTTATGAACCAGAAGATGTGGTCTCTAAAGGTCGTGTTGGTCCGGGACAAATTTTGGTTATTGATACCTACACTGGTAAATTATTAGATACCAAAGATGTTAGCAACCATTTGAAAAAAATGCGTCCTTATCGTGAATGGTTGCGTGATCGTTCAGTCAAGCTTCAAGCAGATATGCAGCTGGAAGAAAATCTGGCCGAAAAAGGTCTGACTGGCGATGCCTTAAAAGCTGCACAAAAAATGTTTATGGTGACATTTGAGGAACGTGATCAAATGTTGCGTCCAATTGCCGAAAGTGGACAGGAAGCAGTTGGTTCGATGGGTGATGATACGCCAATGGCAGTCTTATCACGTCAGGTACGTCATGTGTCCGACTATTTCCGTCAGCAGTTTGCACAGGTGACAAACCCACCAATCGATCCACTACGTGAATCTATTGTGATGTCACTGGAAACTTGTTTTGGCCGTGAACAGAATGTGTTTGAGCAAGGACCTGATCATGCGGAACGTCTAATCGTTTCCAGTCCGGTACTGTCCAATTCAAAAATGTATCAAATTCGTCATGTCGAGCGTAAAGGCTACGAAAATGTAGAAATTGATTTGAACTATCCTGAAGCAGAAGGATTAGAAGCCGCAGTTCAGCGTATTTGTGAAGAATCTGCTCAGGCGATTCGTGATGGCAAAACCCTGATTATTCTTTCCGATAAAAATATTCGTGAAGGTTATTTACCAGCCAATGCATTAATGGTCACAGGCGCAGTACACCATCATTTAATTGATGTAGGTCTGCGTACCGATGCCAATATCATTGTTGAAACTGGTATTGCGCGTGATCCGCATCAATTTGCCGTATTACTTGGTTTTGGTGCAACAGCGATTTATCCATATCTGGCTTATGATGTGATTAATGATCTGGTTGCCAAAGGCGAATTGCTGGGTGATCCAATTCATTCTCAGGCCAATTTCCGTAAAGGTATTGATAAAGGCTTATTAAAAGTTTTATCAAAAATGGGTATTTCTACCGTTGCATCTTATCGTGGCGGACAATTGTTTGAAGCCGTTGGTTTGTCCAAAGCTGTTGTGGATAAGTGTTTTATTGGTGTACCAAGCCGTATTGAAGGTGCAACTTTTGAAGATCTAGAAAATGATCAGAAAAAATTGGCAGATTTGGCGTGGAAAGCACGTAAGCCAATTGATCAAGGTGGTATGCTGAAATTTGTCTTTGGCAAGGAATATCATGCGTTTAATCCAGATGTGATCAATACCTTGCATAAGGCGGTTCGTTCTGGCAAATATGAAGATTTTAAAGCATATGCTGAATTGGTAAATCACCGTCCGGTGGCAACCATTCGTGATTTATTAACGCTTAAAACTGACAATTCTATTGATATTAGTCAGGTCGAAGCCATTGAAGATATTTTGCCACGCTTTGACTCTGCTGGGATGTCATTGGGTGCATTGTCACCAGAAGCACATGAATCAATAGCGATTGCTATGAATACGATTGGTGGTCGTTCAAATTCCGGTGAGGGTGGTGAAGACCCTGCACGTTATGGCACGATTCGTAACTCAAAAATTAAGCAGATTGCATCAGGTCGTTTTGGTGTGACACCTGCATATCTGACTTCTGCGGAAGTGTTGCAGATTAAAGTAGCACAAGGCGCAAAACCGGGTGAAGGCGGTCAGTTACCGGGTGGTAAGGTCAATAGCCTGATTGCACGTTTACGCTATTCTGTACCGGGTGTGACCCTGATTTCTCCACCACCACACCATGATATTTATTCAATTGAAGATTTATCACAATTGATCTTTGACTTAAAACAGGTCAATCCACAAGCTATGGTGTCGGTGAAACTGGTATCTGAACCGGGTGTGGGAACTATTGCTGCTGGTGTTGCCAAAGCTTATGCCGATTTTATTACGATCTCTGGTTATGATGGTGGTACTGCGGCATCACCACTGTCTTCAATTCATCATGCCGGTTCGCCATGGGAATTGGGTCTGTCAGAAGCGCATCAGGCACTACGTGTCAATGATTTGCGTGGTAAAGTTCGGGTACAAACCGATGGTGGCTTGAAAACTGGTTTAGATGTGGTAAAAGCAGCCATTTTAGGTGCAGAAAGTTTTGGTTTCGGTTCAACCCCAATGATTGCACTCGGTTGTAAATACCTGCGTATTTGTCATTTAAATAACTGTGCAACCGGTGTGGCAACACAACAAGATCATTTACGTCATGAACACTATATTGGCGAGCCGGAAATGCTGATCAATTTCTTCCGCTTTATTGCCGAAGAAACCCGTGAATGGCTGGCTGCGCTCGGTGTAGCATCACTCAAGGATTTGATTGGTCGTGTGGACCTGCTTGATGTGCTACCAGGTGAAACATCCAAACAGGCGCATCTGAATTTACTGCCATTATTGCAATCTCATCCTTCGGCAGAAGGCAAGGCACAATACTGTCAGGTACAGGGCAACGAACCACACGACAAAGGTTTACTTGCAGAACGTATGGTTAAAGACATGTTACCTGCCATTGAAAATGGCACAGGTGGCGAGTTCTATTATCGTGTGGGCAACTGTGACCGTTCGATTGGTGCCCGTTTATCCGGTGAAATTGCCCGTCGTTATGGCAATTTGAGCATGGAAAGTTCTCCTGTTACCTTAAAACTTGAGGGTACTGCTGGTCAGTCACTGGGCGTATGGAATGCCGGTGGTCTGCATATCAAACTCGAAGGTGATGCCAACGATTATGTTGGTAAAGGCATGGCTGGTGGGCGTATTTCAATCTTCCCACCAAAAGGTTCACCATTCCAGACTCAAAATACTGCGATTGTGGGTAATACCTGTATGTATGGCGCAACTGGCGGTAAGTTGTTTGCAGCTGGTACAGCAGGCGAGCGTTTTGCAGTACGTAACTCTGGTGCATTTGCTGTAATTGAAGGTGCAGGTGATCACTGCTGTGAATATATGACTGGTGGTATTGTGACTGTACTGGGTAAAGTTGGTCATAACTTCGGTGCAGGGATGACAGGTGGTTTTGCTTATGTATTAGACTTGGACAATGACTTCGTCGATTATTATAATCACGAACTGATTGATTTAACCCGTATTTCAACCGAGTCTATGGAAGAACACCAGCAATTCCTGATGAAAATTCTCGATGAGCACATCCAGGAAACAGGTAGTGCATGGGCCTACAAAATCCGTAACGAGTTTGATTATTACAGCCGTAAATTCTGGTTAGTCAAACCAAAAGCTGCAAATTTACTGACTTTGCTTAAAACGACTCAAGCTGATCCACAATAATCTAACTGCATTGACATAGGCAGGTGCGTAACTCAAAAGAGTACGCACTTACCCACGGAGAGACACATGGCACAACGCCTTAATAATGACTTTCAGTTTCTGGATGTTCCACGTCAAGATCCAGAGAAAAAAGATATTACTGTCCGCAAAGCAGATTTTGTGGAAATTTATAAGCCATTTACTGCGGATGTGGCCACCAATCAGACACATCGCTGTTTAGGCTGTGGTAACCCATATTGTGAATGGAAATGTCCTGTACATAACTATATTCCAAACTGGCTAAAGTTAATTGCAGAAGGTCAGATCTTTCGTGCTGCGGAACTTTGTCATCAAACCAACACTTTACCAGAAGTTTGTGGTCGTGTTTGTCCACAAGACCGTTTGTGTGAAGGCGCCTGTACCTTAAATGACGGATTTGGTGCAGTCACCATTGGTAATGCCGAAAAATATATCAATGATACTGCGTTTGCACTGGGCTGGCGTCCAGACATGTCTGCCGTTAAATGGACCGACAAAAAAGTTGCGGTGATTGGTGCTGGTCCTGCTGGTTTGGGCTGTGCGGATATTCTGGTACGTAATGGTGTAAAACCGGTCATTTTTGACAAACGTCCGGAAATTGGTGGTTTGCTGACCTTTGGTATTCCCGAATTTAAAATGGAAAAAGACGTGATGAAACGTCGTCGTGAAATCTTTACCGAAATGGGTATGGAATTCCGTTTAAATACCGAAATCGGCAAAGATGTCACCATTGATCAATTGCTTGCAGAATATGATGCTGTGTTTATGGGCATGGGTACTTACACCTATATGAAAGGTGGTTTCCCTGGTGAAGAGCTTGATGGTGTCTATGATGCACTGGATTTCCTGATTGCCAACGTCAATCGTTGCCAAAACTGGGAAAAGGATCCAAGTGAATACATCAGCATGGAAGGCAAGAAGGTGATTGTGCTTGGTGGTGGTGATACTGCCATGGACTGTAACCGTACTTCAATTCGTCAAGATGCAGCATCAGTGACTTGTGCTTATCGTCGTGACGAAGCCAATATGCCAGGTTCACGTCGTGAAGTGAACAATGCCCGTGAAGAGGGTGTGGAATTCCTGTTTAACCGTCAACCGATTGAAGTGGTCGGTGAAAATGGTAAAGTCACTGGTGTAAAAGTAGTAACCACACAATTGGGTGAAGCAGATAGCCGTGGTCGTCGCAGTCCTGAACCAATTCCCGGCTCAGAAGAAATTTTACCCGCAGATGCAGTATTACTGGCATTTGGTTTTCGTCCGAGTCCGGCCGATTGGTTTACTGATGTAAACATTGGTCTGGATGGTTCAGGTCGTGTTGTAGCACCAGAAGAACAGGAATTTATGTTCCAGACATCTAATCCAAAAATCTTTGCCGGTGGTGACATGGTTCGTGGTTCGGACTTGGTCGTAACAGCGATCTGGGAAGGACGTAAAGCTGCCGAAGGAATTTTAGATTATCTTGATGTGTAAACTGAAATTTAATTAATTGTGTAAAGCCCATAGTTTTAGAATTATGGGCTTTTTTATTGCTTTTGAAATAAATCATTATTTTTTCAGTTGAGCATTTTTGCCAATATGTGCATATTTTCGCCATAGTTTATCCTTGAACATTAAACAATAATCATGGGTGAGATTTCATGATGAGATATAAGCGATGGCTTTTGCAGCAGCGGCAACAGGAAAAAATTATTTAAATCGCCCGAAAGCATTCGGTATTACGGTACGTCGACCACAGTTTAATCCAAGGGCAATTACTCGGTATTATTTTGCCAACTCTCCAGTGATGTCACATATGTTGACTGCACTGTCTTCTACTTTTCCAATTGGTGAACAATTTTTTGTGCATAGCGTACGTAATGTACGGGATCGTGTGGATGATGAACAATTGCAGGCAGATATTGCTGCTTTTATCGGTCAGGAGGCGATGCATTCCAAAGCTCATGCAGAGTTTAACGACTCATGGCGCAAAGATGATTACCAGCTGGATCGTTTTCAGGCATGGCTTGTGCGGCAGGATCAAAAAGTACGTGAATTGCCTTATAGTGTTCAGTTAGCTGTAACCTGTGCGTATGAGCATTTTACTGCATTACTGGGCGGTTATATTTTAAAACATCCAGAAGTTTTACAAACACTTGATGAGGATGCAATCAAGTTATGGGTATGGCATGCGCTTGAGGAAATAGAACATCGGGCAGTGGCTTACAATACTTATCAGGCAGTATATGGCAATCATAAATTGCGTAAAAAAGTCATGCGTACCGTCACAACAGGCTTTATTAGTTTGACATTTTATGCAACGTCACGTTTATTTATACAGGATAGAAAAGACAGTGTGGTGAAAATTGGCGGTAATGTATTTGGCCTGTATTTGCTTGCAAAAATGTTTATACAATTATTGCCGGAATATCTGGCTTACTATAAAAATGATTTTAACCCTGCCGAAATTGACTACAGCCGCGAAGTGGAATATTGGAAAAATAAACTGGCAAATGATTATCAGATGACCGGCTTTGCTTAAAACGGATCTTCCGTAATTTAACAAATGTGTAGTTTCGATGAACAAGAGTTAACGCATTATTTTATACAAAAAGACATAAAATCGTGATAATAATTGCGTAGAATGTAAATCAATACAATAGGCTAAATGCTATATTTGGGTGAGTAGAATGAAATTATTGAAAAAAACATTATTAACAGCAACCGTTGTGCTGACACTTAATTTAACTGGTTGCGGTTATAACACTTTGCAAGTTAAAGACGAAGCAGTGACTGCTGCATGGTCGGAAGTCGAAAACCAATACCAGCGCCGTGCCGATCTGGTGCCTAATCTGGTCAATGTAGTAAAAGGTTCTGCGGCACACGAAGAAAGTGTACTTACCGAAGTCACACAGGCACGTTCCAATGTTGCAGGCTTGAAAGTCGATAAGGAAGTATTGGAAGATCCTGAACTGTTTAAAAAATATCAGGAAGCGCAAAGCCAGTTAACCGGTGCATTATCACGTTTGATTGCGGTATCGGAAAATTATCCGGATTTAAAAGCCAATCAACAGTTCCAAGAATTACAGGTCCAGCTTGAAGGCACAGAAAACCGTATTGCCGTTGCCCGCAATCGTTATATTACCACCGTACAGGATTACAACAGCTACGCACGTCAATTCCCTCAAGTAATGACGGCAAAAGTCATTGGCATGAAAACCAAACCGAACTTTAGTGCAGAAACCGGTGCGGAAAAAGCACCTACTGTGAGTTTTAACTGATCATCATCTCATTCATTGTTGATCATAAAATAAGGTTGAGGCATGTTAACTAAGCTGGATATAACTGCGGATAAGCATATAGACACATTGATGCACTGGATGGTGCGGGGATTTGTAGGTTTTGCCCTGTGTTTTTGTCTGCTTTGCACATCTGTCTTTAGCGCATCTGCCTCTGCCGAAACAGCGACTGCAACTGCATCTGATGATAGTGCGGAAGCAGTTGTACTCAATAAAATCATTAATAATCAAAAGCAGAACACGCAACAGCAAAGTACACAAAATTCGGTGAGTCAAAATAGTACAGCTCAATCAACCACCACCGCAACAGCCCAAGCACCGACATCGGCTGATAACACCGATGAAAATCTAGTACAACGTGATATTCCACAGCTCAATCAACCGATTATTGATCAGGCAAATTTACTGACAGCTGAACAAAATCAGAGCTTAAGTCAATATATCCGTCAGATCTATGACTCGGGCAAAGCGCAAATCGGTATGGTGATAGTCCCGAGTACCGGACAGGAAGATATTTTTAGTTATTCCATGCGTATTGCCGAGAAATGGCAACTCGGAACAGCCAAGCATGACAATGGTCTATTGATTGTGGTTGCAGTCAATGATCGTCGTATTCAGATTTTAACCGGTTATGGACTGGAAGGTGTGCTGCCTGACATCATGACCCACCGTATTATCCAGAATCAAATCACGCCGTATTTTAAACAGGGACAATATGCACAAGGTTTACAGGCTGGACTGGAAGAAATCAATCGTATTTTAAGTCAGGATCCCGATGTTGCCCGTCAGGCAGCGGAAAGTTTAAAAGAACAGCAAGCTGCTGCCCACCAAAAACAACAAGGCATGCAAAGTGCATTGGGTATTTCCATTGTTATTCTGGTGATTGCAGTGGTTTTATCGGCAGTGATTGGACGCAAAATTTCTGCATTGGGTGCAGGCGTTGCAGGTACGGCACTGGGCATGTTAAGTGGACTGGGACTTGGCATGAGTTTATTACTCGGTGGAGGTTTATTCTTCCTAGTAATTAGTTCGCTGGCACAACTGCTATTCCAGATTTTTGCCAGTTCTGGTGGTGGACGAGGCGGTGGTGGTGGCTTTGGAGGCGGCGGTGGTTATCGTGGCGGCGGAGGCGGCTTTGGCGGTGGAGGAGCATCAGGTTCATGGTAAAGCAAATCGAAACGCAAACGGTGATTAGCACCAAACACATCGATGTAACGAGTAAACCCAGCTTAAAGCGTTGGTTGAAACATGTTTTGTATTTTAAATCTGCCAAACATGCTTTAAATACCGATGACTGTGACAAGATTGCCGAAACTATTGCTCAGGCAGAAAATGGCCATCGCGGTGAAATACAGGTGATTGTTGAGGGCAGCTTGCCTAGTCATTTTGCCTTGCAACATACCACTCAGCAACGTGCAGAATATTTATTTGCCAAATACCGGGTGTGGGATACCCAATTCAATAGTGGGGTTCTGATCTATTTAAATCTATGTGAACATGCGGTGGAGATTGTTGCAGACCGAGGCATAGATGGTGCTGTACATGAAACTTGCTGGCAGGAGATTTGCCAGAGTATGTTACCGTTATTTAAAGCACAGCAGTTCGGTGATGGGCTATGTGTCGCTATTGAACAATTAGGGCAATTGTTTAGCCAGTATTATGGCAATAATACCCATGATCCCGAAGGTAATGAATTATCGAATCGACCACGGTTGATTTAGTTTCTATGTTGTTTTAAATCAGATAGAAATTTTCATGACTGCCTAATTTGAGCAGATACAGTGTTATTGCTGAGTAATCTATTCATTTATTTTAAGATATATTGGGCAACTTTCAGCGAATGATCTGGCACGCTTGATTCAACATCTCGATCTAAAATAAAAACAAAAAAATAGAATACATTTCATTATAAATTGCTTTAAAGCAGTGAATTTTTGATCGAAATACGATACTTAATATTTCTGCTATTAATTGACAAATATTGTCATTTTGTAACGATTGTAAACACATAAAAAGCTCATAAATCTAAAATCTTAGTTTTAATATTTCTTAATTATTTGTTTTTAATATAAAAATTTTATGCCATAAAGTTGGCATAGCTTATGCTATAAATAGATTAAGCGAAATAAAGCAAACAAATCTTAAACAAATTTCGAGGAGAAATTTATGAATGCTCAAAAGGGTTTTACCTTAATTGAATTGATGATTGTTGTTGCGATTATTGGTATTTTGGCAGCAATTGCTTTGCCTGCATATCAAACTTATGTGCAAAAATCTGCAAATAATGCATGTTTAGGCGAAGCAAAATCAGCAGTAAATGCTGCGATTGCAGAACAAGCTTCTGAAGGTGAGTTAGTCAATACTTATGCTCCGGCTGCTTGTGATTCAGATGGTGCTGGTACAAAAACATCAGTTGGAGTGCTTGAAAAAGGTAAAGTGTTTGATGCTGATACAACGGCTACATTAACATTCAATCCTTTACAACGTGGTTCATCAAGCGATGTGAAAGATACAGAATGTAATGCTAAAACTGGTACTTGTGAGCTTAAATAATTTTTATTATTTTACTTCTAATTTTAAAAACGCACCTTTTAGAAGGTGTGTTTTTATATAAAAATGGAAAAATTAATTTTTACTAATTAAATATTATAAAAATAAGTACCTTAATAATATTTAAAGAATTAACGGAAATTTTTATTTTCATGGGATTTTCATAAGATCATATAATTGCATGGGTTTTTAGATGAAGAGTGTAATTAATAAAGTATATTATATTTTTGTGTTAATAAGTATTATCTATATAATAAGTATTAATTTATTTAGAATATAAATATAAGAAGGAAGAATATGCAAAAAGGTTTACTTTAATTGAAATTATGATTGTCATATCTATTATTGGAATATTAGCTTTAATTGCTATACCTTTATATTTAGCAGTAGTAAAAAAGTCGGCAGTAAATGCTTGTTTTTATGAGGTCAGAACATATAGTAACATTGTATATATCAGTTTATCTGACTTGGCTTCATCTATTAGTTTACCAAAATCATCATTGAATTCATGTGTATCAGTTACAGATGCATCAACTTGGACAAATGGAAATGCACAAAAAATTGTCGCAAAAGTGAAAAATTATAATGATGTTACGATAGAATGTGACCTTATAAGTGGTAGTGTTCAGTGTATTGTGGATTGAAGAGTTCAGCTGTTAAAGGACAAATTACAGAATGTCTAAACGTTTTAAATTTTTTATTGGTCATTTAACAATTTCAGCAATTATTGCTCTTATTGCAATATGTATCGTTTTCCTCTTTTGGTATCCATCACCATTGGCAAAAGCATTAGGCGTAACGCATTTATTTTTTATGCTTATTATTATTGATGTCATTGTAGGTCCTCTTTTCGGATTGCTAGTCTATAAAGAAGGTAAAAAAAACTTAAAAATGGATTTGGCAACGGTCATTATTCTACAAATTTGTGCTTTTTCTTATGGTTTTTATACCATTGCACAGGGGCGTCCAGCATGGATTGTCTATGATTCTTTGACATTTAATATTATAAAAAATAGTGATATTGAAATGAGCAATATTGAGCAGGCTAATCCTGAATTTCAACATCCATCATGGTTTGGTCCACAATTTGTTGCTTTAAATGCTTTACCAAAGCAGTTTTTAATTAATCCAGTACCTAAAAATACGATTGCATTAGATCATCCAATGTATTATACAAATATTTCTAATGCCAAATTAAGATTACAAACAAGTGCATTTCCAGTGGAATTACTTGAAAAATATAATGATCAGCAACTTGTGGGAAAAATACTTAAGAAATATCCTCAGGCAAATGCTTGGCTAGGGCTATCTGCCCCTGCTATAGACATGGTGGTATTAATTAATAAAGATCAGGGCAATGTCGTGAAGATTGTTGATTTAAGACCGTGGAATTAGGATCAACTCGCAGACATAAAAATATAGAAAAGCTATGCTATAGTATAAAAAATCAAAATGACTAGAGGCTAAAATATGGTCTTTGCCAACAAATATAGACTCAATCAACAAGAATATTTGCAGGGCGAGTTAAATAGTAATATCAAGCATGAATTGATCAATGGTGAAGTTTTTGCTATGGTCGGTGCAAGTTCTGCGCATAACTTAATTTCTGGAAATATTTTTGCCGATCTTCGTTTACATCTCAAAGCTAAACCATGTCGTCCTTATATCAATGATATGAAAGTGCGGATTGAAGATAACTTTTATTATCCCGATGTTGTAGTGGATTGTAGCCAGATTGCCAATGATGCTTATTTTGTTGAAACACCGATTTTGATTGTGGAAGTACTTTCTGCATCGACAAAAAGCTATGATAAAACCTTTAAACTCCAGCAATATAAAAAGATTCCGACCTTGCAGGAATATGTGATGATCGAACAGGATACGCAGCTGGTTGAAGTATTAAGCCGGCTGGACAACTGGCAACCGCATTATTATGAAGCGGGCGAAGATTTTATCTTGCAGTCTGTCGGCTTAAAACTCGCGGTTGCTGATGTCTATGATGGGCTTAAATTATAATTTTTATGCGTGCTAAGAGATAAAAAATTCCTTCAAATAAATTGAAGGACTTTTAAAATTTAGAAATTATTCGCTGTTTAATCGTCTTCAAGCTGGCTTTGGATATAATTTTCAATGCCGACTTTACCAACTAGATCAAGCTGGGTTTCCACCCAGTCGGTATATTCCTGTTCTTTATCCAGAATGCCTTTTAGCAGATCACGGGTGACATAATCCATTTCTTGCTCAGCCAGAATAATTGCCTTGTTTAAAGACTCCATATTCTCATAAACTTTACGTCGATCGCATTGCAACACTTCCTGCGTATGCTGGCCGATATATAGTTTACCTAGATTTTGTAAATTAGGCAGACCTTCTAGAAACAAAATCCGTGCGATGACTTTATCGGCATGTTTCATCTGGCGGATAGATTCTTTATATTCTGCTTCACCTAAGTTCTCGATACCCCAGTCATTGAACATACGAGAATGTAAAAAATACTGGTTAATGGCTGTGAGTTCGTGATAAAGCACTTGATTCAAAAGTTGAATCACTTGTTTATTACCTTGCATCGCACTACTCCAGAAAAATATAAGAATTTACATAATTTCAACATTGTAAAAGTTTAAAGTTTTTTTGGCGAGTTATTTTTAGAACAGCAAATGAGAATAGCAATGAATATAGCGTCTGTTGGCAATTCATTTATGAATTAATTCTTAAGTACTCACTTTAGAAAAAGAAACCCGCCTTGAGTCGTGGCGGGGAGGAGAAGTACTTGCTTTTAATAATTTCTTGTTATAGGAATTTAGGCAGCGACGGAAATCCTAGCAGCAATGAGTGATAGCTCTTCTGAGATAATGGATTTCGCTTCTGGCGCACAGCGTCCGCAGCAGGTGCCTAAATCTAACATTTCGCGCACTTCACGGTAGCTTTGAGCACCGTTTTGCATTGCGTCTTTAATGTCTTGGTCGGTAATTCCACGGCATAAACAAACGTACATCTGGGAAGTCCTGATGTTGTGAATACGATAATTGATATTATTGATAATTGTTATCGTTTGTCAATAAGTTTCATTCGAAATATCGAAAATATTAATTGGAAAAAAAGATGATAATTTGAGTTTTAATTGAATGCAGGGATAAGAAGGTGTGCGGGTTAATCATGATATCCTTCTGTGAGCGAAGGATATCATTCATTTTTAAGGAATTATTTTTCGATACAAACAATGCCATCCATTTCGACTAAAGCACCTTTAGGTAGGCTGGCAACACCTAGTGCAGCGCGGGCAGGGTAAGGCTGGGCAAAATATTCTCCCATAATCTGATTAACCAACTGAAAGTGTGAGAGATCGGTGAGATAGATATTAAGTTTGGCAATGTCGGCAAATGTTGCATCTGCGGCTTGACATACTGCCTTGAGATTGTCGAAAACACGACGGATTTGTGCTTCGATTCCATCAACAAGTTCCATGCTATACGGGTCCAGACCAATCTGTCCGGATAAATACAGGGTATTTTCAACCAGGATCGCTTGAGAGTAAGTACCGATTGCAGCAGGTGCATGTTCTGTATGGATCACTTGTTTAGACATTAAAAATCGTTCTCCCATGGATATATTAAAAAAATAATGTGTGAATTAGCTTACCTTTGCACTTTGGTGCGTTGCAAGTGGCATATGTAACCGGGTAATGCGTGGAAAATTAAGCGTCATGCGTAAATCGCGAATAATTTGTGCAATATGGTTACGATCAGTCACCACAATATTAAAATAGGTTTTTTCATTTTCATGAATGACCGATTCCACCCCAGCATTATCCTTACGCGCCTGATAAATGGCTTGAGAAGATTCTTCATCATCGAGGTTACCATCAATCTGCAAATAGGCATGAAAACGAATGCCTTCATGGTTACTGCTTTGCCATAATAACGGCATGATGCTTTCTGGATGCTGACGCTGTTCATGCAGCAAATTCTGGCATTGGGTGCGATGGACAATTAAACCACGGCGGGTTAAATGACCAAGAATCGGGTCGCCAAAAACAGGATTGCAGCAATGTCCATATTTGACTTCTACGCCTTCTGTGCCTTGAATCAGCGAATCTGATTCAAGTACAATCTGATCGGTCAGATTAAGCAGTTTATTGGCCACTAACTGAGGTAGTAAATCGCCTACTGCAATTTGCTCGAAAATTGCCTCCTTATCGGGGAGGTGGTGCCATAATAATAGACATTGCCAGTCGTTGTCACTGAGTTCCTGAATCGATTTATGATAGGATTTTAATGCCCGATTCAGTGCTTGTTGTCCGATTAGGATTTGTTCATCATAATCCTGTTCGCGCAAGATATTCTGGATGGCGCGACGAGCCTTTTGTGTATTGACAAAACTTAACCAGTCTGGATTGGGTGTGGCCAGTACATCAGTAATGACTTCGACCACCTGACCATTGGTGACAGCTGTAGACAACGGCTTTTGTTCGCCATCGATTTTACAACCCACCGCATGATTTCCGAGAAATAAGCTTGCTGCATAGGCAAAGTCGACTGCTGTTGCACCACGAGGTAATTCATGTACATGTCCATGCGGTGTATAGGCAATAATTTTTTCCTGATGCAAATAATCCAGCAAGTCACTAAAGGTGGTTTTGGCACATTCTTCATCAATCAGGTCATTCAGATTATGTAAAGATGCCTGAATAGCCGAACGGCAGGCTTGTGGTGCTGCTTCACCGAGCACGACACCAAAACGCGCAGCTTTACGCATCAGTTCGGTTTGAATGGTGACGGATAAATAGGTTTTTTCACCTTTTAAACGTAGTAATAAGGCCTGATTGCCACCCGGCATCGGTTTGCGAATATGGTCGGTATAGCTGATGATGCTAAAATTCTGAGCCAGCAGCTTGACCAAGTCATCACAGTCCTGAACCGTTTTTAAAATAATTTCAAAAGCATGGCTATGGGTAAGCTGGTGTAAATCAAGTTCATTTTTCACAAAGTGACGGAGTAATTCGGTATTGTTATTTTTCTTTTTAACGCGTCCTTCAATATGGTGTTCTTGTAATATCTGATTGAGGCGTTGTTCCCAGATGGTTTGATATTCACAGCGTTTGGGTTTGGTTTCGGTCAATGCCTGCTGGATGGTCGCATACATATCTAGATCAAGATTCTGATAGCAGAGATTTTCCAGCCAGTCTGCCATTTCATTCATACCGACCAGACGAGCCATCGGTACATAAATATCAAAGGTTTCTTGCGCAATACGTTTGCGTTTGTCGGGGCGTAATGCTTCAAGCGTGGTCATATTATGATAGCGATCTGATAGCTTGATAATAATGACTCGCGGATCTTGCAAGGTTGCCTGTAAAAACTTACGGAAAGAGGCAGCTTTATTAAACTGTTTATCGCTGGAACTGGTCAGTTTGGTGACGCCATCAACCAAATGGGCAACAGTTGGATTATAGCGCTCGGTAATTTCTTCTTTGGTAATGGGCGTATCTTCAATCACGTCATGCAATAACGCAGCCATTAGGGTATCGGCATCCATACGCATATGGGCCAACAAACAGGCGACCGCGATCGGATGCAAAATGTAAGGCTCACCACTTTTACGGGTTACACCGGCATGTGCTGCATCTGCAAAGTCGCTCGCATCCATCACTTCACGAATTTCATCGGAAGAAAGATAGGGCTCTATGATGGTTTTGAGCTGAAGCTTGGCATGACTGACTGCATCACCTGGCATAAATGAACTCATCCTAAGTGGGTCGTTATAGATAAAGTAGCTAAACGTATAATGAAAAACAATTTGAAGAAAATGTCAATGTATTCTCTTCATTTTAGATTATTTTTTTAGATGACGAGGGTGAACGTATCACCCTGCTGGAAGAATTATTGAAAACTAAAATTTTCGAGATTAAGTGCGTTGGCAGACAGTGCCAAATCAAGATTAGAATGATGTAAATCCTGATCACGTTGTTTCAGGATTTCTTTGGTGATTGTACCTGCTGCGATTTCACGTAAAGCCACAACAGAAGGTTTGTCGTTATCCCAGTCCACAGTTGGATCAATGTTTTGACGAGCCAATTGACGAGCACGTTTACTTGCAACTAATACCAACTCAAAACGATTATCGACGTTTTCCAAGCAATCTTCAACGGTTACGCGTGCCATTTTTAGCCTTATTAAATGATTAAAAATAATCCTCGATTATATCCATCTTGAGCATCTCACTCAAGCATCAAACTGTACAGAGCAGCAAAAAGCCTAAATATCTTTGCTCGGTGTAAGGAGTTTGTAAATCAGCTCTTCGTGTTGCAGAGCTTGTTGGGTTAAAGTCAGACGGTTGGCAGTAATAATGGCTTCTAGTTCATGCAATGCACGATCAAAGGAATCATTAATAATTACATAGTCAAAATTAACATATTGTTGCATGTCTGCCACGGCGCAACTTAAGCGTCTTTCGATCACTTCAACGGTATCTGAGCCTCGATTGGACAAGCGCTGACGTAGATCGTACTGGCTAGGGGGCAGAATAAAAATCTGAATGGAATGCGGAAATAATCTACGTACCTGATCGGCACCTTGCCAGTCGATTTCAAGCAGGACATCATGGCCATTTTTTAATTGCTTTTCTACTTCTGCCTGAGAGGTACCATAATAATTGCCAAAAACTTCGGCATATTCAATAAAGCCATTTTGTCCAACTTGGGTTAAAAATTCTTCTTTTTCAATAAAATGATAATGTACACCATTCAACTCACCCGGACGCTGCGGACGCGTGGTATGTGATACAGAAACATGCAAATTGGTGGTGCGGTCAAGTAATGCCTTTACTAATGATGTCTTTCCCGTGCCCGAAGCCGCCGAAACCACAAAAAGTAAACCAGACATAATTATTTTCCTGTATCATCGTCATTGGATAGTCAAGATTGTAGTAGAATCTGACACTAAACAAAACCCAAATTCCTCGTAGACTACTGGTCTTGTCGTTTTAGGTCATAAATTTAGGTGCATGACAATGGAAATTCTTTTAGCCAATCCCCGTGGTTTCTGTGCAGGCGTGGATCGAGCCATCGCAATTGTCAATCGGGCATTAGAATGTTTTGGTGCGCCAATTTATGTGCGCCATGAAGTTGTGCATAATAAATTTGTGGTCAATGACTTAAAACAACGCGGTGCCATTTTTGTCGATGAACTGGATCAAGTACCTGATGATGCCATTGTGATTTTTAGCGCACATGGTGTTTCCAAAACCGTTCAAAAAGAAGCGGAAGAGCGGCAATTAAAAGTATTTGATGCGACCTGTCCTTTAGTTACAAAAGTACATCTGGAAGTCACCAAATATTCCCGTGAAGGCATCGAAGCGATTTTGATTGGACATCATGGACATCCGGAAGTTGAAGGCACCATGGGTCAATATGATCGCAAACATGGTGGCAATATTTATCTGGTCGAAGATGAAAATGATGTGGTGCAATTACAGGTAAGTAATCCGGATCAATTGGCATTTGTGACACAAACCACACTGTCGATTGATGATACTGCAAAAGTGATCGAGGCATTACGCAGCAAATTCCCTAATATTCAGGGACCACGTAAAGATGATATTTGCTATGCCACCCAAAACCGGCAGGATGCAGTACGTGATCTGGCCTCACGCTGTGATGTTGTACTCGTGGTGGGTTCGCCTAACTCATCCAACTCCAATCGACTACGTGAACTGGCCGAACGTATGGGCAAAAAAGCCTATTTAATTGACAATGCCGATGAAATGCAACAACAGTGGTTTGCCAAAAATCAAAAAATAGGCGTTACAGCGGGAGCATCAGCACCTGAAATTTTAATTAAACAAGTATTAAATCGACTTCAAGAATGGGGGGCAAAAATCCCCGAAGAACTGGCAGGGCGGGAAGAGCACATCACCTTTAGTTTGCCGAAAGAGTTAAGAATAAAAGCGATTGAAGTTTAATAAATTACCCTTTATCTGCTAGATGATGACGTTAATCCTAAAATATATTTAATTGTGTTTAAAATGTATTATCTTTGTACTGAGTAAAAGGGGGTTGGTATAAAGATGATGCGGCTTAAATTTTCACGGGGATTTACACTTGTTGAGCTGATGGTGACTATTGCTGTCATGGCGATTATTGCTAGTATTGCTGCGCCTTCGTTTTCTGCAATCATGAATTCTTATCAACTCAATCAAAGTGCCAAGCAAATGATGTTGGCTTTAAAAGAAGGTCGTAGTCGTGCTGCAACAATAAATGCTGCGGTTGTTGTTTGTCCGAATAAGAATACTTCTGGTCAGGAAGTTACTAAAAATACATGCTTGTCTGGCGCTGATTTAGGCTCGGAAATAAATACTTATATTAATGAAAATAGAGTGATTTTGGCGAATATTACAAAAGATGTCAACATTAGTGCTACGAACAAATCATTTGTTATTTTTACTGCGAAGGGAACAATAAAAGATGAAACCTCCAGAACTTATACTTTGTGTTTAGAAAAAGAAGCCCGTGAAATTAATGTATCAATATTGGGTGCAGTTTATATGGAAAAGGGAACATGCGCATGAGTTATAAAAAAAAGCAATTAGGCGTAGGATTAGTTGAGGTATTGGTTGCATTGATTATCTTGGCAATTGGCGTTTTAGGCTATACGGCATTGCAGTTAAGAGCAGTGGATGCTACGAGTGAAGCATTAACCAAGTCTCAGGCAACTCTTATTCTTCGGGGATTAACCGAGAGTATGCGGGCAAATGCTTTAGGACAAAGTTCTTATCCCACAGCAGTAGCGAGTTATGTAGGGTTTAATAAAAATACAACAGCCAAAAAAAATTGTTTCTCAGCTGCATGTACACCAGCAGAAATGGCAAATTATGATGCTTTTAGTGCTGCTTCAGCTGGATTTAATGAGGGGATCCACCTGATGATGGCGAAGTGTCCTGAAGTAAGCACTATAATTAATAGACAATGTTTATTTGCAGCTTGGGGTGAAACAGAGCTTAAAGCAAATGATTATAGTCAATGCATGGATTCTAACGGTGTTTATGCCACAGCATCACAATGCTTGATGATGGAGGCTTATTAATGTATTTACATCGATATCGTTTGAATACATATAAAAATAGTGGCTTTACTTTGGTTGAGTTAATTGTTGCTTTAGCGATTGGTTTAATCGTAAGTGCAGCAGCCTTGCAGTTATTTACCGGTGGATTAATTACGACCAGAATGCAGGATGCCAGTGCAGAACTACAAGATAGCGGCGTTTTTGGTTTGGAATATATGGCGCGAGATATTCGATTGGCGAATTATGGCAATATCAATAACCCTATATTAAATGATAAGACATCATTGGGTGGAATTGTTTTTACAAGTGGGGATCCGGCAAAGGTACAAGCTAATTTGCCATTGGCTGGTGTGGATGCCAGTTTGTTGACTAAAACAGGAGGAAGCTCCAATGTGGGAACTACCAGTGATCAATTGACCATTCAGTTTATTGCTCCCAATGCCATGGTAAATTGCGAAGGCGGAAAAGTAGCGTCAGGCCAGTTTGTAATTCAACGATATTTTTTAAGAACAGACAATAATGGTTTGGCTTTGGCCTGTAAAGCAAATACTACAGGCTACCCACCTACTACAGCTGCTGGTTTGGTAGGTAATGGCGAAATTATTATGCCACGAGTAGATCAATTACGTTTTTATTTTGGTGTTAAAGACGGAAGTAATCTTCGTTATTATACTTTGGCAAATTATAAAACAGCTGCCGCTGCTTCAACTGATGAGAAAGCATTTCAGATTGTTTCAGTGAAAATCTATGTTTTGGTCCGTTCAAGAGATACTACAGAAAGTAAAGATATTGATCCATCAAAAGAAAGTTTTAGTTTTCCTGATGGCGCTGTCATACCTAGCGATACCAAGACAAAATATATGCGTCGTATGTATAGTACTACAATTGCCATGCGTAATGGTTTAGGGGTGAAAATATGACAAAAATATATAAATCTCTGAAATCAGGGCAAAAAGGGTCAACAATTATTGTAGTCATGATTATCTTATTAATGCTAACCATCGTTGGTGTATTTTCAATACGTACTGCGATGACTACCCTTAATATTGCAACAAATGCTCAGGTTGAGCAATTTTTAAGCCAGACTGCTGATACACCGATTAATAAAATATTAATTGATGGGCCAGGTGAGCAAACTAGTTTGGCAAATGCGGTTGGACAAGCTATAGCAGATAGTAAAGTTGAGCCAGGTAAGGAATATGTTTTTTGTTATAAGCCTAAGTCGAATGTAAAATTTGCTTCCGCGGCATCGATGGCTGTATTAAGAGTAGGAAGCGGTGGAGCTGCTTCGCTTGCAGATGGTAGTGGTCTTGCTTTTTGTGATTTATCAAGTGATTTTGGAAGTGCAAGAGAGGCTGTTGTGACTCAGGTTGCTGTCAAAATACCAACTGATACATCAGAGTTTGAGGATTTAGCATTAATTGCCCGAGGCAATAATGCGAGTTTGGGGCAAGTATTGCCAACCGGGGTTACGGAACAACAACGTATTCGTATTACAACAACATCGGTGGTTCCCGCTTTTGCAAAAGATAGAACAGCAGCACAAAATTGTATGAAAAACTATATCAACGATGACACAGATCAAGTCACCCGAGGAATGCAAACAGTTGCACAATGTCTCGCTAATCTTGGGGTGCCTGTAACGAGCCAGATGCAGGAGCTAAATTTACAGACTATGTCGACAATGCAGAAAGAGCCCACCTGATTGAGAGGAATAGAAAATGAAAAGTTTAAAAAAATTAACCTCGAAAAAATTTGGTGCTAAACAATTGCGATTAAATCCCATAGCAATTGCATGTATCACTTTTACAGGTTCGATTGTGTTGATGTCATCAATCGCCAAGGCAACAGATTTACAGATTTATGCAAAACCAACTGCTGGTCAGAAAACCATTGTCATGATGCTGGATACTTCGGGGTCAATGGGATCGGTAAACTCTTCTGGTTATAGTTATCGGGATGATTACAATTTAAATTGTGGTACCTCTGGTCAAACGGTTGAAGCGACCAATGGTAACAATCTTTCTTCATTTAGTAATAACTCTGTTTATTACATTAATTCGACAACGACGCCTTCTTATCGACGTAGATTTTGTTATGTTTCCTCGGATACTAGTAATTCACAAGTGACCAATACAAGTACTGGATGTGAAAAGCAAAGTAATGGAGCATATCGGTGTTATGACCGTTTGACACGATTAAAAGATGGTATGTTTACATTTTTGAATAGTGCAAATTCACAACTTAATTCTGTTCGTGTCGGGTTGGGAAATTATTCTGTTGATACCAATGGCGATGGCTATGCAGATGCAAATGCAGGTAGAATTATTGTGCCAGCAGTTGAGTTGGGATCGGTTGACTCTTCTCATCGTACTAGATTGAGAGAGGCTGTAGCTGGTCTAACAGCATATAATGGTACGCCAACGGCCAATGCTTACGCTGAGGCGGCTTCATATTTAATGGGAACCAGTACACTGGTTTATGGTGATGTGAAAAAAGATATATATAAAAAAATTACAACACAATCTACTGTACGTGATCAATGTTTAAATCCGTCATATCCATATCTTCGAACATATAGTAATCAGAATAATAATAGATGTTATGCAAACGCTAACTTATCTGGTAGTTATATTGCTGCAACTAGCCGTACAGTTTCTACGGATAATTATTACCAATGCAGAAGCTGGCAGAGCACAGATTTTGATGATTTGATTCAACAATGTAATGGACGTGCAGGAACAAGTTCATCTTATTGGACAAATCTAGGCACTTCTGCTCCTAATTTAAATGGCTTACAGGAAGAAACTAGTGGTAGTACCGTTTTCTATACATCCTTAGAAACGCAAACTGAAACAAATAGTTATAGTGGTTTTTCAGTTTCAGATAGAAGTACTCAAAATGATTCTGGAACATTGTATAAGTCTCCCTTGCCTTCAGCAGATAAGCGACAAAGTTGTGACGGGCAAGGTGTTTATATTCTTTCCGATGGTGTTCCGACGAATACGGTAAATACCAGAGTTCTTGCTACAGCGTTGAATCAAACATCCTTTAGTTGTAGTGGAGGTTTGAGTGGTGGGACTAATTGGGATTGTATGAGTAATTTTTCAAAAAGATTATTTGATGCAAATCAAAATCCTTCCGGTGTATCTATTCAAACTGCATTTGTTGGTTTTGGTGCAGCAATGAATAATTTGGGGAGTAGTGATGCGATTAATGCTTGTAAATTGAGTTCTCGGACACAGGATAAGCGTTCTTCAAATGATGCTTGTTCGCCAGATAGTACAACTTACCCAGTAAGTAAACCAGGATATGGTAATGGAGGTTTTTTCATTGCAAATTCGGCAGATGATGTGACCAATAGTGTTATTACATTTATTAATAACCTAGATTCAGTTCCTATTGAACCATTATCGACTGGAGCAGTTTCAATCCCTGTTGATGCACTTAATCCAAGTGCTTTTCAGGAATACGGCTATTTGCGTGCATTACAGCCTAATCCCGGAACACAAAATATTATTTGGCTAGGTAATTTAAAAAAATATAAAGTAGAAAATGGTGTACTGGAGGCTGCCAATACTACTGTTTTTGATTCATTAGGCAAGTTTAATTCAAACACAAAAGATTTATGGAATAATACTGCTAATTCTGATGGTGGCGAAATTGAATTAGGTGGGGTGTATTCAAGAGTAATTTTACCAACTACAAATAGTATGGTCTCAGCTTATCGTCCTTTATTTACAAATATCAGTAGCGTGACGAGTGATGGCACAATTACTTCCATGAATAAAAAAGCTTCATTATTATCCATTGCTGCAACAGCAAATAATAGTACTGCTTTACTGGATCGATTTAAAAGTGATGATAAATTAAAGAATCTGACTTTAACTTTAAAATTGAAATTATTGAATTATTTTGGTTATGACTTAAATTTATCAACCACCACAGAATTACCTAAAACTTTAACTGCTCCAGATATGCCATTTAATGCAATGGGTGCCAGTATTCATTCTTTCCCTATACAAATGACTTATTCAGGTAAGCTGGATGAAAATGGAAATCTAGAATCTACACGGAGTCAATCTATACTCTATGGTAGTATGGAGGGTGCGCTGCGGGTGGTCGATGCCGCCAGTGGTGTAGAGCAAATGGTATTTATACCAGCAGAAATACTAAAAGATAATACTGCATCAAAAGCCCTTAGGAAGGGAGAGTCGGATGTTAATGGCGTTACTTATGGTGTAAGTGGTGCATGGGTCGCAGATTCAGCTTATCAGGTCGTGAGTGCGGATGATACTGGAACACAAGTCAAAGCAAAACAAATGAATGTGTACGGTGGCATGCGTATGGGTGGTAATAGCTATTATGGACTGGATTTACTTAATCCGACTTCACCAAAACTTTTATTTCGAGTGGGTAGCGATATTTCTGGTTTTGAACGTATGGGACAAACATGGTCTAAACCAGTCATCGCCAATGTTCGATATAATAATAAAATTACTCGGGTAATGATTGTAGGTGGTGGGTATGATATATGTTATGAAAATCCACGCTTCAGACTTGGGACTACAAATCCAACGGAATATGGCGGGGGATGTAATAAGTCTGAGGCTCTTGGTAATGCGATTTATATTATTGATGCTGACACTGGTGAACGTCTGTGGTGGGCAAGTAATACAGGTGCAAACACCAATAATACCAATATGAAATATAGTATAGTGTCTCGGGTAAGTACGTTGGATCGTAACGCAGATGGCTTGGTTGATCATTTGTATTTTGGTGATCTTGGCGGGCAAGTATTTCGTATAGATTTAAATAATGAAGAAGGGACAAGTGCAGCAAACTTTGGTAAGCGTGTAGTGCGTTTGGCAGATTTGGGGACTACTTCAACTGGTGCTGCTATTACAAATGGTGATCAGCCAAGATTCTATCAGCCACCTACAATTACAGTTCATGATGAGGGTACAGATACATTTGTTGTTGTAGGTCTTGCTTCGGGTGATCGGAGTACACCTTTAGATGTTAGCCCGGTAATTGGACGTGAAAGTATGTTACCTTCAACGGCATTAAGTAATAGACCTACCAATAAGGTATATGGTCTAATCGATAGAGATATTTCAAATAAAGATATTATCAAAGGCAGTTCGATTACATTAAAAACTGAAAATATTAAATTAAATCAATTAAAAGAGAACCCTCAAACGGTTACTGGACAAAAGATATCGAGTTTATTTTTCCCTTATACACAGAGTGGTATGCAAGGATGGTATCGATCATTGTCGAGTAATTCCTCTGGAAAAGAAGTAGCAGGTCGTACAGCAGGTGGGATGAAAGCTTTTGAGGAGGAGCCTATCGCAATTACAGGACGTTTGATTATGCCTGTGTATGATCCAGAGGGGACAGGGATTGCGGAAGGAGATCCTTGCCAGCCACGGATTGTTGGGGAAACGGATGTGCAGCAATTTTGTTTGCCTTATGGTGCATGTTTAAATTCTAATGGCTTTGTAGATAGTGGTTCAGAAAGTAAAACAGGCTTCCAAATTTCTGATGGTAAAAATCAGAATATTCTGGGTGCAGGTATTCGTGGTATCTCATTTGCTCCAGGTTCTGGTAACTCTAATAGTTTTACTATTGTAGGCAATATAGAGGGTAAGGGAGAATGGTTAATAACAAAAATCTTAAATCCAACCCGATGGTATGAAAAATATGTTGAAGCAAAATAATAAGCATATGATCATGGCTTATAGAAATATAAGTCATGATCATAGAAATAAGATTAAAGGATTTACTTTAATTGAAGTTATGGTTGTTGTAATTATCATTGCAATTATAGCTGCTATTGCATTTCCTAGTTATCTTGAATATACACGTAAAGCGGTAGCAGCTCAGGCAGAACAGGAAATGCAGAAAATTGCAGAACAGCTAGAACGGCATAAATCTAGAAATTTTACCTATCGGGGTTTTGATCCGAATTATATATATGGACAAAGTGATGCGTTAACAGAAGTGAATGTACCTATAAAATCTACGGGAGACAAAGTAAAATATAAAATTACGATTAGAGATCTCGATGATACCAATAGATTACTTACCGACGGTAATGCTAGAGGAAGAGGATGGGCAATTCAGGCTACCGTTCAAAATGATCCCAAAAATTATAATCTGTTGATGACAAGTGAAGGTTTACGTTGTAAAAATACCAGCACGATTAGTTATACAGGGTGTGGTAGTAATTCTATAGCATGGTGATAATTATGGAACAGAAAGGTTTTACCTTGATTGAATTACTTATTGTTGTAGCAATTGTAGGGATATTGGCTGCAATTGCATATCCTTCATATTCAGAATATATTATTAAGACAAACCGTGTGGATGCTCAAACTGAAATGCTTCAGATTGCACGTAATTTGGCAAATTATAAAATGGCCAAGAATACTTTTGAAAATGCAAAATTAAGTAATGGCAGCAATTCTGAGACTTATCCAACTACAGGTAATGCACAATATACGATAACGCTGAGCATCCCAGCTGATAATTTATCGTGGTCTTTAAAGGCAGAACCAATACCTGACTCAAAACAGAAAGATAATGGTGAAATTGGATTGAATAGCCAAGGACAAAAATGCTGGACGAAAGGTTCTTCCTGCACTCCTTCTGCTTCTACTAATTGGGACGGAAACTAACTGCAGCGGCTTATCTTTATATTTAAATCGTTCGCTGACGTGATCGTTATCTTTGTTTGACTTTGCTATGTCATTTGCCAGCAAGGTAATCTTGTTTTGATATTTTTAGTGGTAATATAAGGTTCACCATGATTCGTATCCCAATCATTGAATTGTTGTTTTGAGTATCAATATTTCTGCTTTCTTTTGTCTAAAATTTAACGTAAAATACCGCCCTCTATGAAAGGGGTTTGAAATGCTACCGATGGTCGGTGCAGGGATAATCCGTAAAAATTATAAGGTTTTTCTCATGGTAGTTATTCGTTTAACTCGTGGTGGCGCAAAAAAACGTCCGTTTTATCAAATTGTTGTAACTGACAGCCGTAATGCACGTGATGGCCGTTTTATCGAACGTATTGGTTTCTTTAACCCGACTGCACAAGGTCAGGCAGAAAAAGTTCGTTTGGATACTGCGCGTTTTGATCACTGGGTTGCACAAGGTGCTCAAGCATCTGATCGTGTTGCTGCATTGGCAAAACAAGTTCAAAAAGCAACTGTTTAATAGATGAGTCAGGCTTCCATGCAGAATGTACCGGAAGATCGTATTCAGATTGGACAGTTACGTTCACCGTATGGTTTGAATGGCTGGCTTTGGGTCTTTTCCAATACAGACCCAATTAGCAATATGTTTGATTATTTGCCTTGGTATATCAAGACCAAGGCAGGTTGGCAAACAGCCGATGTAAAACGTTGGAAACCACAAGGTAAAGGCTTGGTTGTTGCACTCAAAGGTGTGAGTGATCGCACTGCGGCAGAGCAACTGGTCGGTGCCGAAATCTGGATTGAAAAATCACAATTGCCACAGGCAGGCATGGATGAATATTACTGGTCAGATTTAAAAGGTCTGATCGTGATGGGACTAGATGAATCAGAAAATGAAGTCATTCTAGGCAAAATCCATGAATTGTTTGAAACTGGTGCCAATGATGTAATGGTGGTTCACGCTACTGCTGACAGTGTTGATGCCGAGGAACGTATGATTCCATGGCATAAAGATGTGGTACAGCGTGTAGATCTAGAAGCAGGTCGTATTTACGTCAATTGGGGCGTAGATTATTAAGCATTCATTATTTATCTTTGGATAAATAAAACAGGAAGGGAGCCTGCGATGTTTTTTGCAGTGATTACATTATTTCCTGAAATGTTTGATGCGATTACGGCTTATGGAATCAGCGGGCGTGCAGCAAAACGTGAGGTGATACAGGTGACCTGTATCAATCCACGGGATTTTGCCAAAGGCAACTACAAACGGGTGGATGAACGTCCATTTGGTGGTGGGCCGGGTATGGTGATGATGGCAGAGCCTTTGGCACAAGCAATCGATCATGCTAGGCAGTTGGCACAGCAAGCAGGGTGTGTTCATACTCCTGTGGTGTATATGTCACCGCAAGGCAAAACCTTAAATGAGCAGGCAGTACAAGATTTTGTCGAATATGATGGCTTGATTGTACTGTGTGGGCGTTATGAAGGGGTGGATGAGCGTTTAATCCAGTTGTATGTTGATCAGGAATGGTCAATTGGCGATTACGTGTTATCTGGTGGTGAACTGCCTGCAATGGTTTTACTTGACAGTATTATTCGGCGTTTACCGAATGTGATGTCAGATGATCAATCGGCGGAACAGGATTCTTTTGTGGATGGTTTACTGGATTGTCCACAATATACCAAGCCCGATCATTTTCAGGGTTTAGATGTTCCAGAAGTTTTAAAATCCGGACATCATGCCAATATTGAAAAATGGCGGTTTTTGCAGCGTTATCAACGCACTTTACAACGTCGTCCAGAATTGGTCGAAAAAGTTGAGTTGAGTCCGCAGCAAAAAAAATGGGTAAAAGATTTGGATTCGTAAGATGAGCGAGGGTAAGCAAACATTAAGTATGTTTGCCCTGAGGAACGAAAGTTCCGCAAGTAGACGAGAAGCTGTGCTTCGAGTATTAAGCGTGCTTTAAATCATTCAGGTTTAAGGTGAAATATAAACGGGTTGATATGCGTTTTTAGCCTCTGTCCCCAGCGAAACCGAAAATTTCGCATCATGGAGATTCCCACAATGAGTGGCAAACATCCTTTAATTCAAGCAATTGAAAACTCTCAATTAAAAACTGATATTCCTGCATTTGCACCAGGTGATACAGTTATTGTACAAGTTAAAGTAAAAGAGGGTGAGCGTGAACGTCTTCAGGCATTTGAAGGTGTTGTTATCGCTAAGAAAAACCGTGGTTTAAACTCGGCTTTTACTGTACGTAAAATTTCTAGCGGTGTTGGTGTTGAGCGTGTATTCCAAACGCATTCTCCAATCGTTGCTAAAATTGAAGTGAAACGTCGTGGTGATGTTCGCCGTGCTAAACTGTACTACCTACGTGAATTGTCTGGTAAAGCTGCACGTATTCGTGAGAAATTGCCTGCACGTAAAAAAGAAGCTTAATTGCTGCTTTTTGAGTGAAAAATGCGCCGATTATGGCGCATTTTTTTATGGCTTAAAATTTCGAAGCCTTCTTTATAAACCCTGTAGTTTTAATCGATTGGCATGTTGACGATAGATCGAAACCGGATCGGGGGCAAAGAGACCACGTATGCCCAAGACCTGATTGACTTCATCAAGATGATTCCAAGCATAGTCATCACGAATGGTTTTACCAAACTTGGCACTACAGCGCGAAACCAGTCCATCATTGGCATCTTTTGAGGTGGTCAGGCTGGTAATTTGTAGGGCATAGTCGATTGGATCAAGTATATTGGTAAAAGGTTTTACACCGGTAAAGGAATAAAGATAGATCCCTTTTTCCTGTGCTGCACCTTCTCCACAGGCAGTACTTGGAATACCTATGGGGAATTTGCTATTAAAGGTATTAGCACCTGCTGTGGTTAAACTTTTGCCTGCACTTAATGCATCACTTGGAAAAGTATTGGGATTTAGAGTTTGTGCAAATAAGACCATTTGTGAGAATAGATTGATGACACCGACCAATGGGCCTTCAACAATCGTTCCTTCTGCGGACACAATTAAATCGGCGGTACCGGAGCCTTTATGTGGGCCGGCTACAGCAGTGAGAGAAGCGACTTTTTCCGGAGCGACACCAGCGACATAACGAATGGTTGGCCCACCATGGCTATGACCAATCAGATTGACTTTTGGTTGCCCGGTAATGGCAATGATTTCATCGACCTGTTGTAATAATTGCTCACCACGAATTTCTGTTGAATTAAATGGTGATACACGCGTGGTCCAGACATTGGCACCATTGCGGGCTAGATCGGGAATGATCTGATACCAGTAATCCAGACCCAGTAAATCAGTCCCGACACGATTAAATCCAGCCATGCCATGTGCAAAAACCAATGGATATTTGGTTTGGGCATAGTTTGAGATGACAAAACTACTTTTATATTGTGCGGTATTACTGGCTTGAGCTTGACTTGTTATGCATCCGGCAGCAAGTGCAATGACACTCAGAGCAGTTAAAAATTGATGTTTCATATCCAACCTCTTTTATTTTATCAATATGATCAATACAAATCCTTGTGTTGACATGTTTTTTAGCCAAAACAGCCGAAGCTATTCAGCAAATGGTAATGCTCCTCCCTTATCGTGTATTGATTCGAATGTCTGTAAACGTAGTTGTTCCTGTTCGGTTGTGAATTGCTGCGTTTGTAGCTGTGTGATCGCTTGTTGCTTGCCTGAGTCACTTAAGCCACTGTTGAGAATGGAATCTCTATCTGTAAGATATTGATTGACCCGAGTTTTCCAGTCTTGACGTTCTACATCCAGATGTTCCAGTCGGCTTGTTGCGTCAGGACCAACCAGATTTAAACGCATCTGACGAAGTTCATTGGCTGTACCGCCTCGAGCTTTAAGTTCTGCTGTGAGTTGTCTTAAATCCTCCAAAACTGAAAGCTGTTGAATATTTTCCTGCCAGTCTTGTGGGAGTTCTTGAAAGAGTGCATTTAATTGTTTGGCTTTTTCTGCTTCAGATAATGTGGTTTGCTCTAGAATTGCCATTCGATCCAGTGTGTATTGATCATAAACATTTTGCGTACTAAAAAGACCGGCTATTTCAGACGTAGAGAAGAATTTTTTGCGTAAATTTTCTGTAGCAGCAAATATTTCTCTCAAATATTTCGCACTTTGCGGATCGCCAGCGGGTGGTTTTAATTCACCAAGTTGTTTGCGATACTCGATATAACGTGTCCATAAATCGATAATTTGTGCTAATGCAGGCTGTTGATAGCTTTGCTGTGCATAAGCAATAAAATGTGCTTTGATCTGATCCAGTGGAGCTTCGCCATACTGTGAAATAAAATACTCGAAACAATCCCGGGTTTGTGCATTAACAATCAGTCGATTGTTGGCATCGAGCTGGAGCTGGCAATTAATTTCGGTATCTTGCTGGCTTGGACTTAGCATGTTGGCGGTCTGATGCTGAGCAGCTTGAATAGCTTGAGCTGTTCCATGCGGTTGCTGCATTGATTGAGGGGTATGGGTAAACAGGGATTGCTGGCTATTACCGGGTCTAAGCCAGAAAATAACTGTGATCAGGAGAGCAAGAATAAAAATGACAACGTATAGGAAGGTGCGGCTACGCTTTTTGTTCGACATACAAACGATCCTTGTTTGAGTCAATTCTGTATAAATTTTTTAATAATTTGCCATAAAAAGTAGCATGGTGAAAGTAAAATTCGCAAAACATCGGCATAGATTTGTTACCATAGCCATTCAAAGATTGATATCAATTTACCATGTCAAAAAACACTCGTCGCCATGTCCATGGCGTTTTTCTGTTAAATAAACCTTTAGGCATCAGTTCCAATGCTGCTTTGCAAAAAGTTCGCTGGCTGTACCGTGCACATAAAGCCGGACATACGGGGGCACTCGATCCATTGGCAACTGGGCTGTTACCGATTTGTTTGGGGGAAGCCACCAAATTTTCGCATTATCTGCTTGATGCAAGTAAACGTTATCAGACCACAATTACACTTGGGCATAGTACAACAACTGGTGATATTGAAGGTGAAGTGTTTGAACAGGCGGATATTCCGACGTTGAATGAAGACATGATTCAGCAGGTATTGAGCCAGTTTACTGGTGATATTTTACAGATACCACCGATGTATTCGGCACTGAAAAAAGATGGCCGACCATTGTATGAACTGGCACGTCAAGGCATTGAAATTGACCGTCCGGCACGTCCCATCACCATATATAAAATTGAATTACTGGGTTTTAATGAAAATAGTTTAACGCTGGATGTGACCTGCTCAAAAGGAACATATATTCGGGTGCTGGGTGAGGATATTGCCAAAGCACTTGGAACATATGGGCATTTAACCTATCTGCATCGGGTGCAGACAGGGCATTTTGAGTTAAATCCGCAAATGACGATTGAATATCTGGAAAGTTTGCAAGAATCTGAGCGTGATGCATTATTGTTGCCGGCTTTTGCTCCGGTACAAGATTTACCGCGGCTGGAACTTGCCGAAGAACGGGTTAAATATTTCCGTAATGGTCAGGAAAGTAATGTTGATTTTCCCGAAACCGAAGCTGTACTGGTATTCTTTTCTGGACTGTGTCTCGGGTTGGCAAAAGTGAATCAGTATGGACGATTAATTCCACAACGGGTTTTAAATCTGGCCTAAGGTCAGGCATATGAGTTCAGAATTGAGGTGGTTGTGGATTTTGTAACGGTTATATCTTTGGTATTTTTTGCTTTTGCCGCAGGGCTGATTGATGCTGCGGTCGGCGGCGGCGGATTGATTCAAATTCCCGCGTTGATGAACTTCTATCCCAATACATCTGCGGCAACTATCTTTGGGACCAATAAACTGGCGGCAATTTTTGGTACAGCAACATCCGCATTTAATTATGCACGTCGGGTACCGTTTAATTTCAAGCTGGTAGGTGTCGTTGCAATATTTGCCGGTGCATTTTCCCTGCTTGGCGCAAATTGTGTCAGTCTATTGCCACAACAAGTATTACGTCCTTTTGTTTTGATCATGCTGATTGCGATTGCAATCTATACCTTTAAGCAAAAGCAATTTGGCATTTTGCATCAACAATTTGTATGGTCTAAAAAAAGCTGTATTCTTGCTATGCTCGGTGCCGCCAGTATCGGATTTTATGATGGGGTTTTTGGACCCGGCACAGGCAGTTTCTTTATCTTCTTTTTTATTCGTTATTTAAGTTTTGATTTTTTACATGCTTCGGCATTGTCTAAAATGGCAAATCTCACGACTAATCTGGCAGCATTGTCTTTCTTTATTCCTACAGGTCATATTTTACTGCAAATGGGCTTGATCATGGCGGTTGCCAATATGGCGGGTTCGGTGATCGGGGTCAAGATGGCATTTAAATATGGGACACATTTTATTCGTAAGCTATTTTTGGCTTTACTGGTGGTGTTGATTGGGCGACTGGTCTGGCAAACATTTTCCGATTTTTATTGACCGCATGATGCTGATGATTTGTATTTGTATAAATTGAATGCATATATTTTATGGTATCAATACTTGCGATAAGCATATCATCTTAAAAAATGCTATATTTCAGCATTAGGTCTTTGGGTATTCGGATTGTGTATGAAACTACAACGGCAAGAAATTTATAAGGAAAGAGAGCAACAGATTGTCAGTGTTGCGGAAAGTTTGTTATTGGAAAATCAGAATTTTACACTGGATGAAATCGCCAAAGAGTTGGACCTTGCCAAAGGCACGCTCTATAAACATTTTTCCAGTAAAAATGAATTATTGATGCATTTGATTATTGAAAACGAAAATAAAGTATTAGAAATATCCAAAGCATATAATCATGATATTAAGGAATATATTCCGCGTTATATGCTCTATCATTTACTTGATCCGAAAAAAACTATTATTTTACATCAGATTGAAGAACATTTGACCATGACGGTATCGCAGTCGAGTCTGGCTTTTGACGAGTTGTATCGTGTCCGTCAGGAACGGATTCTGTGTATTCGTGACATGATTGAGCAATATCTTAAAGTGATGAATTATGATATTTCGATTCGTGATTATTCATCATATGTCTGGTCATTAACTTTTGGTGCAAGCCTGTTACTTAATTCCAGTTTTTATCAACGCTCGATTGGTTCACGTAAAAAACTGATTAATTTATATATTAATCAGGCACTGGCTTTTCCACAAAATCAAATTAATACCGACAGCTTTTTGGATGAAGAAATGTCCTGAAGCGGACAGGGTGTGGATAACTTCTATGTTATACACAATTGGAATGACATCATTTTCGGTCATGACAAAGCATAAATTGACAGACCGAATAAAACAGTTCAGGCTGAGATCATCACAGCAATTGACTTTGCATCGTATTCTATCGTGAATAGTTTAATTCAGTTATTTCAGCAATTTAAATCAAACTCTACTTTGATTTACTGTCTACAGATTTTGATTGTTCTGACAGGGACCACACTTGGGCTGTATTTTTCCGGCTATGTGGAATGGATTGTTCCGGTCACACTCGGTGCAATTGCTACAGCATTAACAGATTTTGATGATCGCTTGAGTCTACGCTTACGTAATTTGGGTGTTGTCTGTGTTTTATTTTTTACTGTCAGCACCATTTTACATTTTCTTTATCCCTATAAATTTCTATTTATTGTTTATCTCTCTTTGTCCAGTGCAGCCCTAATTCTAATGGGTGCTTTAGGGCAACGCTATGCAACCATTTCTTTTGGTACCATTCTGTTATCGATTTATACCATGTTTGGTTTGGGTGAATATCATGTCTGGTATTTTCAGCCGCTATGTTTTGTTGCAGGCGTGATCTGGTATGGATTTACGTCGGTTATTTTCTATTTGATCAAGCCGACACAGGCGGTGCAGGATAATCTTTCACAAAGTTTTGCACATATTGCCGAATTATTATTTGCCAAAGCCAAGCTATTTGATCCAGACAATAAGAACAATGTTGAGGCTTTGTTGTTTGATTTATCCATTAAAAATGCTGATGTGGTACAAAGTTTTAATCGCACCAAGGCCTCTTTATTGACACGTTTAAAAGCCTCTCGTGCCAATAAGCATACCATTTACTGGCTGAATTTATATTTTCTGGCACAGGATATTCACGAACAGGCGAGTGCCAATTATCTGCATTATGAGCAGATTCAGCACAATTTTAGTCGAACTGATTTAATTTTCCGTATTCAAAAAAATGTGCGTTTACTGGGATTGGCATGTCAGGAACTGGCGCAAAGTATTGTGCATAATCAACGCTATCAGCCCAGTATCGATCAAACTGATGCCTTACACAATCTGGAAAGTTCCATGGCTGACTGGATTCGGCAGAATCCACATAATATTGAAGTAAAAAATTTACAGCTGATTTTAAAAAATTTAAAAAGTGTGCATGCTGATTTATATAATTTTCAGGATTTATCGCATAGTCAGCAGCAGCGTTATCAACAACATATTGATAACTTAAATTTGCTCGATGATGATATTCATGATCGCCACGATTTATGGCTGAAATTAAAACAACACTTAAGTCCGGAATCGGCATTATTCCGGCATGCGGTACGTATTGCCTTTGTCTTTGCGGTAGGGTCATTGATTTCCTTATTGCCGTTTGCCAAAAATGGCTACTGGATTTTATTGACCAGTTTATTTGTTTGTCAGATGCGATACTTTGCCACCAAAAGTCGACTGAAAATGCGTACGCTGGGTACGTTATTGGGGGTGATTTTAGGTGTTCCAATTCTGTATTTTGTGCCGAGTGTAGAAGGGCAATTATTCCTTACCATTATTTTTGGGGTATGTTTTTTCTACCTCAGTGCAAAAAAATATGCCATTGCCACTTTGATGGCGACCCTCATGGTGCTCTTGATCTTTAACCTTAAAGGGGCAGGCTATGCGGTGATCTTGCCTCGTATTATTGATACCATTCTTGGCTGTTTAATTGCATGGTTTGCGGTGAATTTTATCTGGCCGGATTGGAATTTTCGAAATATTTCCAACACCATTAAAAAAAGCAGCAAAGCCACACTGGATTATTTTGATGCAGTGGTGGAGCAATATCAGCATGGCAAAACCAATAGTATTGATTATCGTAAAGCCAGACGTTATGCACATGATGCACAAACCGAACTGTCTTCGATGATTTCTAGTTTAAGTACCGAGCCGAATCCCGATCAGCAATTGATTCATTCTGCATTTCGTTATCTGGTTTATAGTCATAGCCAGTTAAGCTATGTATCGGCTTTGGGGAGTGATCGTGAGCGGATCGAGGATCAACAGGTTTTGGATTTGATGATCTGGTGTAAAAATACCTTAATCGCAGTATTACTCGAACAACAGCCTTTACCGGAGCATGAGATTGGTGAAAAATTACAGAAAATTAAGGATTTAAGTACACAGGACAATTTATCTGAACATATGCTTTTGGTACTAAAACAAATCAGTTTATTACTGGAAACTTTACCTGAATTATTAAATCTACGTCGTACATTACTGGCATTGGAGATTAAATAATAATTGTAAATTGATCGATAAATGCTGACTTTATCTGGTGTCTATAAGTGATTACTATAAACATATAATAATGAAATAAACAGGGCGTCTATGCAGCTTACAGAATTCGGAAAATCTTTCATTGTTTTGTTCATGTTGTTGGTGATCTGGTCAATCTGGCTCAGTCAGAAATGGATAAAGCGATCAAGCAATGGCGAAAAAGCTGGCTGCTTGGGTTCTGGTTATTTCTTTTTAATAGTATTTTCAATCAGTTCATTATTTTTTACTTTTGCTTATGTTGTTCCGCAGAGTTTATATCATTTATGGTCAAAACCGAGTTTTGATGCAGTCATTACTGGCTATCATTCGGAATGGGTGGATGAAACACGTACCGATTCAAATGGGCATAGTTATACCACGCAGGTATTGATGCACACGCCACAGGTTACTTTTGTAGATCAAAACCATCAGCAGATTACATTGGATAATTCTATTCGTTCGGGCAGGGTACCTGTGATCGGAGAACACATTCAGATTGTTTATGCAGTAGGTGATGATCATGCGCAGGAAAAAAGTATGCGTAGTGTGTTATTACTGTTGTGTGCATTGTTTATGGTATTTCTTTTGGGCTTTGTCTTGTTGTGTATTTTTGCCTATTCATTAGGGAAGGATATGCAACCTTATCGCACAGCAGCCCTTTTTATTCTCATGAAAATTGTTATACCACTTGGCACAATGGCAATGTTTTCAATGCTATGCTATAGCATCTTTGCATATTTCTATTTGGGTAATCCAAATGAATTGCCATTCTGGGTGATTGGACTGTGCGGTTTTTTTGCAATGATGTTATTACCACTGCTTTACCATATTTTGACTGGATGGAAAGCTTATCAGAAGTAATACAATCACATGGAACCTGATTTAATCAGCATAACAGCAGGGAATTTTTTGCCATGTATCTCCCTGTTTTTCATATAGTATGCCATTACCGAAATTCAGTTGTTTTTTGTGCGGATAACGTGTGGGTGAACCTGTACTTTGTTCAAAAAATAACTCACGTTTAAAGTTCTGTTGTTTGGGCTGGTAAATATAATATTGATATTTCTGTTCTTCTACAGTTTTTCCCACATTGATTTGTAGATCAAAATAGCCATCGTAATTTAAATCTAAGTATTCAACCATATAGGCTTGTGCTGTAAATCCGGAGAGGCGTTGTACCAGTTTTTGCGTTTTTTTATCCAGAATATCAATGCGGGTAATCCATTCTTGATGCCATTCTGGATTTTTAAAACCATAGTATTTAAACATAAATTGTGGTTGTGGCATGGTTGTGGGAATGGCAGGGTAGAATATTGTTTGACGAGTAGTTTCATCTGGATAGTGTGTGATATTGGCAGTAAAAGTATTTTTGTCTGTGTCCAGCAATCCTTCAATACGATATTCAGCAGGAGCTTCCAGCCCTTTTTCAGCATCAAAGGATTTCAGTTTAATATTTTTTCCTTTTTGGAATCCTTCCAATGAAACGCCACCGCGTCGTTCCAGATAGAATAATGTACCATTGGGGTTCCATACGCCTGTACGTAACTCCAGAAAAAATAAACCGTCATCAGAGATCCAGTCACGCCAGACCCATGTTCCTAGCGTAGGTTGAATGGTGATTTCATTTGACGATGCTGTTGATGAAGTGATGGACGGATTTTGATTGGGAGCAGGAGATGTTGTGTTTTGAGATTCATCTATTTGGGGTTTTGTTGTTTCAGGTTTTGATGCGACTGTTTTTAAAGCAGTGCCAAAAATATGGGGCAGATCATTACGCTTAATCGCAATGATTAATAAGCTGACGAATAAACCTAGAATAATCAGGATGAAAATATTTTTTTTATTCATTATTAAAAATAATAAGATGGAAATTAGAACTGACATTATCATAATTTTAATGGATTGTATCGTGTCCAGTTTTTAAGCTTTATATACTGGACACGATAGCAACGATCTAATCAGTCTAAATTTAATTAAAGATCAAACAATTTCCCTGGATTCATCACATCATTGGGATCAAAGACTTTTTTCAGGGCTTTCATATAGTCGATTTCTTCTGCACTGCGGCTATAACCTAGATAAGGTTTTTTGGTCATCCCAACACCATGTTCGGCAGAAATCGAACCATTGTATTTTTTCACGGTTTCAAATACATATTTATTGACGACCTGACATTTGGCAAAGAATTCATCCTTGTTTAAATCGGCAGGTTTTAAAATATTTAAATGCAGGTTGCCATCACCAATATGTCCGAACCAGCAGATTTCAAAATCAGGATAATTGGCTGTTACGATTTCATCAATTTCTTTGATAAAGGCAGGAACATGGGTAATCAATACCGAGATATCATTTTTGTATGGGATAAAGGGTGCGATTGATTCGGAAATATCTTCACGCAAACGCCACAAGTTATGTAACTGTTCCAGATTCTGGCTCATCACGCCATCAAGTACCCAGCCCTGTTCCATGCAATGTTCAAAAATTTGCATAGCTTTATCCATAATCGGCTCATATGGTGCTTCAAATTCAAGCAATACATAGAAGGGACATGCAGTTTCAAATGGGCGTTGTACATGGCCGTTATCCAGCACTTTTTGCATGGCAAGCTCACCAAAGAACTCAAATGCAGTCAAATCAATCTTGCTTTGGAAAGCATGGAGAATCGGCATGATGGCATCAAAATCGGGAACACCAAGCACCAACACCTGTAAATCATGCGGTTGACGTTCCAGTTTAATTTCTGCTTCGGTGACAATACCCAATGTACCTTCGCCACCAATAAATAAATGCTGCATGGCATAACCGGTGGCATTTTTAATCATGCCTTTATTGAGGTGTAAAATATCACCTTTACCAGTAACAACGGTTAAACCCAGAATCCAATTACGGGTCATGCCATATTTGATTACTTTAATACCGCCGGCATTGGTACCGATATTGCCACCTAACTGGCTAGAACCACTCGAGGCGAAATCAACTGGATAATAAAAGCCTTGTTCTTCGGCATAATTTTGCAATTGTTCGGTGATCATGCCCGCCTGAATATGGACCATGCGATCGGCTGGATAAAAATTCAGTATTTTATTCATGCGATCCAGACTAATCACCATCTCGCCATTGGCTGCAACAGCACCTGCTGATAAACCGGTACGCCCACCTGATGGGGTAATGGCAATATGGTATTGATTGGCCAGTTTAACCAATCCAGCAACTTCCTCAGTAGTGGCCGGAAATACCACGACAGAAGGGTTTGGGTCGAAATGCTTGGTATGGTCTTTGCCCCATGTCATCAAGCTATCATGATCGGTTTTGACACGTTGTTCACCAACAATGCTACGAATCGAGGTTAAAAAATCTTCAGAGATATGGACTGGGGCATTCATGACGTATGAACCTAATAACAATTAAACAAGTTATGAGCAATATGTTATCATACTGCGACTAAATAATTTGGCCTTTGTAGCGGAGCCGTAATGAGCCAACATCTTTCACTTCCAAAAGATAAAATCCGTTTCTTGTTATTAGAAGGCGTTCATCAAAACGCTATTGATACTTTAAACGCTGCGGGTTATACCAATATCGACTATCGTAAAACTGCACTTGAAGGCGAAGCTTTGAAAGAAGCCGTTAAAGATGCACATTTTATCGGTATTCGTTCACGTACTCAACTGACCGAAGAAGTCTTTGAGGCGGCAAATAAATTGATCGCTGTAGGTTGTTTCTGTATTGGGACCAATCAGGTGAATTTAAATGCTGCGATGATTCGTGGTATTCCGGTATTTAATGCACCTTATTCCAATACCCGTTCGGTTGCCGAACTGGTACTTGCAGAAGCGATTCTGTTGTTGCGTCGTGTTCCGGAAAAATCTACGACCACGCATGCAGGTGGTTGGGAAAAATCTGCGGTTGGTTCATTTGAAACCCGTGGTAAAACTTTGGGGATCGTTGGTTACGGTTCAATTGGTTCACAGCTTTCTGTATTGGCAGAAAGTCTGGGTATGAAAGTGATTTATTATGATGTGGTGACCAAATTACCATTAGGTAATGCACGTCAAGTGGGTTCAATGGGTGAGTTGCTTGCCAATGCCGACGTAGTAACGCTGCATGTACCCGATGTGCCATCTACACGTAATTTCTTTACCAAAGATCAATTTGCGCAAATGAAAGACGGTGCGATCTTCATCAATGCTGCGCGTGGGACTTGTGTGGTAATTGAAGATTTGGCTGATGCGATTAAATCTGGTCATTTGGCCGGTGCGGCAGTCGATGTATTCCCGAAAGAACCAAAAGCCAATGGTGAAGAATTCCAGTCACCACTGCGTGGTTTGGCAAATGTCATTTTAACCCCACACGTTGGTGGTTCGACTATGGAAGCGCAAGCCAATATTGGTCTTGAAGTGGCTGAGAAATTTGTTGCTTATTCTGATAAAGGTATGACTTTATCTGCGGTTAATTTCCCAGAAATTGCTTTACCATTGACCGAAGGCAAACACCGCTTATTACACATCCACAAAAATATTCCGGGCGTACTGTCTAAAATCAATAGTCTATTTGCTGAGCATGGCATCAACATTTCCGGTCAGCAATTGATGACTCGTGGTGATGTCGGTTATCTGGTAATGGATGTTGATGCATCTGCTTCACAAGAAGCGTTGGATACCTTACACAATGTTGAAGGTACAATTCGCGTGCGTGTATTGTTCTAAATACTTTTATCTGCTGTTTCAGCTAAAAATATTTGTACTTAAAACCATCTGATCTTTGAGTCAGGTGGTTTTTTAATTTGAGTTATTGACACTGAAAATAATAGGCAATTTCGATATACTGCATCAAAATATTGTGGCGTTAAATCTTGTGATGATTAAAACTCTGTGAACAGCTCCCATCAACTTGTTGCCATGTTGTGTATGCTGGTTTCCATGCTTGCATATCAGCTCAGTGCTTCCTTTGCAAAATATTTATTTACGGTGCTTGATCCCACTTCGGTAACGGTATTACGTTTATGCTTTGCCAGTATTTTTGTTGGGTTGATGCTGCGTTCATGGCGTATTTTTGCCAAATTAAAATATATTCAATGGCGTAATTTGTTGTGTTATAGCTTTGCTCTGGGCTGTATGAATATGATGTTTTATCATGCTCTGGTGTTATTGCCACAAGGGATTGCAGTCGGTCTGGAATTTGTCGGACCGTTGGGTTTGGCGTTATTTGCCGTGCAAAAGAAAAGCGATGTGATTTGGGTCATCTTTGCCATGATTGGTGTGGTTTTGCTGATGCCATGGTCGGGTCATGATAATATTTCATGGTTGGGCGTGGTGTTGGCACTGGGCGCTGGTTTTTGCTGGGCGCTGTATATTTATTTTGGACAAAAAGTGATTCGGCAAAATCTGGGCATGCACAGTTTGACGTTGGCTATTGGCCTAGCTGCACTGATCTGGCTGCCTATAGGTTTGTGGAATAATGCACAAGGCATTTTAAATGTACAGTATTGGGGATATGCTGCTGCACTCGCAATTTTGGCGACTTCAATTCCCTATGCACTGGATTTATACGCATTAAAATATCTGAATCGTTTGAGTTATGGCACATTTACCAGCCTGTCTCCGGCAGTGGCTGCGCTGGCTGGATTGTTATTATTAAATGAACATTTATCAATATTACAATGGTTTGCTTTATTTTGTATTATGCTGGCTTCGATTGGTATAAGTATCAGAAATTATTATCAAGTACCAAAGCAAGGGGAGGGTGGAGAAACTACATGACATGTTCGAGAACAATCATGTAGCGTTTGCGTAGAATTTAATCAAGCTTCGGCAAGATATTTTTCATATTCATTTAAATATTTTTTTGCCAGTTTTTCTTTTTCGCTATCATTGAGAATCTTCCCTGCCTGCTGAAAAAAGCCGTGTTCTTCTTCTTTTAAATGATGACGAACCACATCGGCCAATTGTTTGGCAATGGCTAACCAGCCAGTATTGCTAAATTCAGTTTGTTCCAGTTTTTCTACCAACTCATCCATTTCGTGATGTTCAGCCAGTGCATGGCGTGAGATATCCAGTCCGGTATCATTGAACATTAAAGGAATATACAAATAACGATCTTCTGCAACGGAATGGGCATAGAGTTCGTGTTTAAGTGCGGTAAAAATTTCATGTCGTTCTGTGGTATCGCCATGGGTTTCAACCAGTTTGTCACATAGGTCACGTTGGCGTTCGTGGCTTTCTCGTAAGGCTTCAAATATTGTGGTCATTATATTGTTCTCGCTTATGGCTAAAAATTAAAATGGCTTTAAGCAAATCATTCATTTTGCAATGATTCAATCATGAGTATAAAAAATAATCGGCGTTAGCGGTGTATAACAGTTACATCATTTATGTTAATGGCTGGTTATCAATGGATAACAGTGGTTTAGCGTGGCGATAATGACCACCGCCACACTAGGATTATAGACTGCGAGAAATCAATTCTTTCATGATTTCATTGGTCCCTGCATAAATACGATTGGCTCGATTGTCGATATAAGCCCGCGCAATCGGATATTCCAGCATATAGCCATATCCGCCATGTAACTGCACACATTCATCGACAACTTTGGAATACATCTCGGAAATCTTATACTTCGCGGCTGCGGCGGCTTCCACCGTAAGTGTGCCCTCCAATTGGAGCTGCATACAGCGATCCAGATAGGCCCGACAAAAATCAATTTCGGTACGCAGCTCGGCCAATTTAAAACGGGTGTTTTGAAAGGTGGCAATTGCTTTGCCGAATGCCTTGCGGTCTTTGGTATATTGTACCGTATGGGCAAAAGCTGCTTCTGCACCGGCTTGACAGATAATGGCAACAATCATGCGCTCCCAGGCCAGCTCTTTCATGAGCATAATAAACCCCATGCCTTCGCTGCCGAGTAAATTTTCTTTGGGAACATGTACATTATCGAAAAACAGTTCACAGGTATCCTGTCCTTTCATGCCAACTTTTTTTAATGGTTGTCCCTTACTAAAGCCTGCACGGTCCGCTTCGATAATGAATAAGGATAAATTGGCAGCGCCTTTCTCATGGTTGCCGGTTTTACAGACCACGATCACCATGTCACAGAGATAGCCGTTGGTGATAAAGATTTTTGAACCATTAATCACATAATCATTGCCATCAAGTACAGCACTGGTTCGTACGGCCTGCAAGTCTGATCCAGTGCCGGGTTCGGTCATGGCGATGGCAGTAACCACCTCGCCTGTGGCCATTTTGGGTAACCAAGCTTGCTTTTGGCTTTCGTTGCCAAAATTATAAATATAGTTGGCGACAATATCGGAATGTAAGGAAAATCCCGTACTTGAATCCATGGCATAGGCTTGTTCTTCAATCAGAATCATGCTGTAAAGACGATCTACACCAGAACCGCCATAGTGTTCCGGCATGGTGGTGCATAATAAGCCTAATTCTCCAGCCTTATTCCATAAATTACGGTCGACATGTTGCTGTTGTTCATATTTTTCGATATTGGGCACGACTTCTTTTTGATAAAAGCGGCGCACAGTTTCACGGAATGCCTCGTGTTCAGCATCAAATAGATGACGAGGTAACATATTAGCAAGTGGGCGAATCATTCCATCAGACATTGTTTCTTCCTGTATTGATCTAAGCGTATATTGAATTGCAGTAAAAAATACTTTGTTCTTTTCTGCAATATGCGGATTGCTCAATTCGGTGGTTTAATTGGTAACTTTTGCCAAAATAAGATTATCTTATACCTGAACTATTTTTAAGATTTAACTAGAGAAGGGCAGCATGCTTGCGTTACAATTCAACCTGATATGTTATGGTCAAGGAATAATAAGATGTCGTACGAACCTACTCTGGAAGAGCGCAAGGTCATTTACCGTTCTCGACGTGGCTTAAAAGAGCTCGATATTTATTTTGATCCTTATGTCAGAAATCATTATCTTAATGCACCAAGTGAAGAGAAAGCCTTATTTGCCGAGCTTATTGAGCAGGAAGATCCGGATTTACTGGATTGGTTCATGATGGTTGACGAACCGCCAAAACCAGAATTGAAAGCACTCATTATCAAACTGAAAAAACAATTGCATGAGCAATGAGTTATCAACTTTTATCTTTTCATTTAAGACCAAGCCTGCTGAAAGTTTTTCTGCGTAGCATGGTAGTGCTGTGTTTTGTCGTATTGGCCGCAATGATGTTGCAGCCAATACTACTTTACGCCACAACAGCCCTATTGCTGGTACTGGTATTTCTATGTCGCGATAAAAATCAGGTCGCTCAACTGGCATATCTGAGCGATGATCTCTGGACCCTGCAACTGCAATCCAAGACTTCTCTGTCCATGCAGTTGAGTGCTGTACAGCAGTTGGGTTATATTATATTTTTACATTTTGTTGATGAAGATCAGCAACAATCACGGTCAATCTGTATTGCTCGCGATCAGTTAAATTTAAAACAATGGCAGATGTTAAAACGCTTTGTTTATTTAAGATAAATTATTTTCCAGTTTTTTGTTCAACAAAAAGATGTTTTTAACCATATAACAATTTGAATATTAACCATTAAAATAAATTGTCTAACAATCTATCTAACCATTAATCGTATTTAAAAAATTGTCGAACAAAACTGGCGGTTTCATCCGTAAATATTGCTATGTTAGTTCATACATCGACTGAGATGTTTTCCTATCGGAGGTATAATATGATGATTCCTACATATGCGTTTCTTGCAATCGCCATTATTTTAGCCATTGTCATTGGTCGTGCTGGAACGATTTTAAGAGAAAATATCACGCATGATCTGAAAAAATCACGCAGTGAGAAGCTTCTTTAAGTTTTACTTATCCTCAAAAATACAAACAAGTCTATTCTCCCATAGGCTTGTTTTTTATTTAAAAAGAATAAAAATTTAAAAACATTTATTTTTTGGCTAGGGACGATTGACTTTATTGCGCATAATTTTTGGCAAAGTGGTCTTTTCATGCGTAATACTCTTTGTTATGGTGTGACAAAAGGACATTCATCAAAAAACGATTAGATAGAGGACGTCTACATGTCTAAAGTCCAAAAACTGTGCCAAGGTATGGCGCTGGCTGTGACGACTATGGTTACTTTTTCCGGTTGTTCATATGTGGTTAAGACTGGTGCAAATGTAAGTTTGGGATTTGCAGAAAATCATATTGTTCCCCCTATTTTGGCCATGGACGATGCCGATATGGCTTGTGCAACGGGGAATTCGCTGACACCAGCGATTATGGCAACCAAAGATATGGGTGCAGATCCAACGCGTATGGCAGTGTTAATGTATTCTGCTGCGGGTTTATGTGCAGAAAATCATGCACTGGAATCCGAGTTGCGTTATATTCGCTCCTCTAAAGCAGGTAATGTCACAGAAGCACAAGATGCTAGAGTAGAGCAAAAGCGCTGGGCTGCGTTGGCTGCCAAACGACAATATAGTGGTTATCTACTTTTTGCAGAACGTTGGGAAAGCAAATACCGCTTTAAACTGGGTGAATCTTGCCCAAGTATGAAAAAAGATCTGGACAAGACCGTTTATCTGCTTGGTCTAATCAGTGGTTTACAAGCCGTGACCAATGATATTAATTCTGGTGGTCAGGTCAATGTTCCCAAAGATATTGCCGCGATTGTTGAGCGTGGAATGGCGTGTCTGGACAATAACCAGTTCTGGGGCACACCAAATGCAACACGTGCGGTGATCTGGACCTTGTTACCGGGTGCAGGTGATAATAAACCTGATCCTTATCAGACCTTAAAACAATCCATGCAATTGGGTGAACGTGGTGGCGTGCGCTTACCGCATGCCTTATATGCAGTTGCAGCACAAGCCAGCGGTGATAATGCCCGGATTCGTGATGCTTTACGGAGTTATGGTCAATCTATCGGTGAGGACAAAGCCGTCAATCCGGATTATCGGTTACTCAATACTATGGCTGGTTTGATGGTTCGTGCTGTTGCCGATCGTTATTGGACTGAAAATACTGGCGTGCGTATGGCAGATGATAGTGGTTATAGCACTTTCTGGGATGAAACACCTGATGACGGTTTAGGTGATTTGGGTATTGATTTATTTGATGATGGTCCATCGACACCCGCTTCAGATGAAACACCGGCAGAAGAATTACAGGAAGCGTCAGAAATTGATCAAGATCAAAGTCAGGATTCTGAATTGGATCAATCGATTGATGACCAATCCGAAGCACCTTAATGTTGTTAATCTATGATGTCTGTTGAACAGCGAAATAAAATATGCTTTATTGCAGCAAGTGTCCTACTTGCTGCAATGCTCCAAATCAAGCCAGAATGGTTTATCTATTCAAAATTCGAGATGATATCGCAACCCTGGCGTTTTTTTACAGCACATTGGGTTCATGTCGGATGGATGCATTATTTCCTCAATATGATCGCTTTTGTCTGCTTACCTTTTATTTTTCCAAAAATCAAAACTTCCATATTGCTCATTTTGGTGATTTTATTACCTTTATTGATCAGTTTAATTTTTTATTGTTTTTATCCTAATATTGAACTTTATGCGGGTTTTTCCGGTGTATTGCATGGTTTGTATTGTATGGCTGCGCTGATCAGCCTGACTGATCACAAAGAGCGTGGCTTTGCAGTTTTAATCCTATTTGGTTTAATGATTAAGTTATTGTGGGAAGCAATTGTTGGTGAGTTATCTGCGACGGCACGTTTAATTGGTAGCCCAGTATTGATTGAAGCGCACCAGTTAGGTGTTGGGATTAGTCTAGTGTTATTTATTATTTTGATGATATATAAGAAGAAAAAATTAAAAGTTGATTTTTTAAAATAAGCGAATTGACTAAATAATTTTTGTAAAGTGCTTTTAAAGCTATTTTTTTAGGGTGTGATTTAAGGCAAAGTGACGATAGGTATATCTATACCGAAACGGACAGCAAGATTGTAGGACGACAATAAGAGCAGGCTATTGAAAGACATAGTCTGTATATAAAGTGGGATGCTTATGCAAGAGAATGCTTTAGAAAAACAGGATCATGGCAAGCCTAAGAATGGCTTTGAATGGCTGTCTACAGTCATTATTTTCTTCCTTTTGGTCTTGACCCTCATTATCGGTACTGGTGAGATGATCCATGGGCAGTTATTGCGCATGGGTGAAAAACTCTATGGTGATCCAGATACAGGAATGCAGTATTCATTCTTGCGAGCTGAACCACAACAACCGAGCTGTGAGCGTAATATCAATATTGATGCACAAGTGCAAAAGCAATTGGCTGCCAATAAAAATGACGAATTTGCAGATTTTTTTGGTGTGGCTTCTGCCGAAGAAATCCGGGCATCTTTGGTCGCTGCTCAAGCCTCGTGTGAAGAAAAATATCAGTTTTATGAGCAGACATTAAAATATATAGATAAAAATCCAAGTGTACGGACTTATCGTGCATTTGAAACCACGTTCTTTGGGATCTTTAAATTTGGGACCGAATATCGTGCATTATTATTGATGTTGATCTTTGCAATTTCTGCCATCATGGCAACATTCAATACTCATCATATTGGATTGCGAGCGCCAACGTCCAAGCTTGATTACAAGGTGTATGGCGTATTTATGATTCTCGGTAATTTATTTTTACTGAGTGCATCAATTTTTCAATATCAATCAGCGATGAATGCCGGGGTAGAGGTTGCTCCCGATTTAAAAATCATTTACTGGATCTGGATGATCTTATTTAGTTTGCTCAGTCTGATCAGTTTATTCAAAATGATTAAGCCACCTGTAGCAACGACAACGCATCGTTCGATTGGTTTGGCGCTGCTTAGTGTACCGTTATATGCATATATGGCCATTTTGACCGGTACAGCCTTTAGTTTCTTTATGAACTATCCTATGGGGCAGGCAATTTATCTGGGGCAGTTGATTGAGTTTTCAAATATTTTCCTGAGCTTGTCATTGTTTATCTGGGCCGGTATGTTGCTGAAACAGACCAGAGTCGTGGATTTATTCCTGAACATTTTGCGTCCATGGAACTTTGCTCCGGAAACATTGACCTGGTTAATCCTGCTTGCGGCAGCATTACCGACTGCCTATACCGGTGCATCGGGTATTTTTGTAATTGCCGCGGGTGCGATTATTTACCGTGAAGTATGGAATGCTGGTGGCCGTCGTCAATATGCCATTGCTGCATCGGCTATGTCCGGATCGTTAGGTGTGGTTTTACGCCCCTGTTTGTTGATTGTGGTGATTGCCTCACTGAATAAGGAAGTCACGACAGACTTGCTCTATCACTACGGGATTTATGTCTTTTTATTAACCTCTACAATTTTCTTGTTGATATCATTGATACTGGCCAAAGAGAAGTTCCGTATTGCTTCGCCAGCCATTGCATTACCGAATTCCGTTCGTGCTTTGGTACCGGTATCACCTTATATTCTGATTGGTATTTTGGTCTGGGCCTTTTACAAACTGGCACTAGATACCAACCTGAATGAGTTTACTGCACCGGTGATTATGCCGATTATCTTATTGGCACTGGTGTTATTTGATACCTTGCGTCGTGCGCCAGAGCCTCTTCCACCTGTTGGACATTGGGATGAAACCTTAAAGGATTATGAAACGGCCAATGCACCTTCGCCTAAACCAAGAGAGCGTATTGGTTTCTTTAAATCGGTGGGTTATGCAACCAATGAAACCATTGGTCATATTGGTGCATTAATGGTACTGATGGCATTGTCGGTGAGTGTTGGTGGTTTCTTTGAACGTGTTGAAATCATGCATGTGATGCCAACCGATTTAAGCAGTATTTTCCTGGCGATTACTTTGCTTGCAGTGATGATGGTATTGGTGGGGATGGTCATGGATCCATTTGGTGCCGTGATTCTGATTACTGCAACGGTTGCGCCTGTGGCTTATGCCTATGGTATTGACCCTGTACATTTCTGGATGATTGCACTGGTGTCATTTGAGCTGGGTTATGTTTCACCACCTGTGGCATTGAATCAGTTATTGGCGAGGCAGGCGATTGGGGATGCCGAGGTTACCGAGGCAGATGCCGAAGTCAAACACTTGTCATTTTACTACCGTTACGAGCGATGGATCTTACCGTTGATGGTCATGATTCCGGCACTCTTTGTGGTCGCTTATGTGCCTTACCTGTTTAAGTTATTTGGCTGGTATCATTAGTCAGGCTGATGTATTTATAACGACTTAGTTTTAATGTTACACCCGAAAAGTTGGATTCCGACTTTCCGGGTGTTTTTTTAACGGCTAAATTTTTGTTGAATACTGGGAGAACACATAAATAATGCCAGAAAGATAAAGATAAAACCGATACAGCTATAGAAATCGGGATATTCCTGCCATAAAACAGCCGCCCAAAGGCCTGCAAAAATAATCGCCAAATAATTTACCGGACCGATTTTTCCTGCTGGCGCAAGTTTATAGGCATGTGACATCAGTAATTGACTTGATGTTGCCAGAATTCCGGCAGTGATTAAATATAGCCATTCTTGTACGGTATAACTGCGCCAATGCCAGAACATTGGTATTGCGGCAACCAAGGTTGAAATCAGACAAAAATAAAATACGATGCGTACAGGGGGCTCAGTATCGGTTAATGCTCTTACTGTAACAAATGCCATCGCCGCACAGAAACTTGCTACTAAACCAACCAAAGACAATAGATTAAATAATCCCTCATTAGGTTTGGCAACAAACAGTACACCGATTAAACCGACAACAGCCGTGATGCACATCCATACCGTCATTTTTTCCTTTAAAAATAGCCAGGCAATGAGCGGAATAAAAATAGGCGAGGAATAGGTAAATACCATGGCATTGGAAAGTTTCATGTGAGCAATGGCATAGAAAAAACCATACATTGCAATCAGACCAATGATGCTGCGCCACAGGTGCATCCATAATTTTGTGGTCTTTAGATTATTAATACCTGAACGTAGTACCAATGGGAGAATAAATAACAGGCCAATTGCATTACGGAAAAATACGATAGTGGCGTTGTCAACGGTAACTGAGGCCAGACGAATTAATACCCCCATACTGGCAAATAAAAAAGCCGAGCTTGCCAAAAGTAATAAGGCAACACGCAGGTTTGAGTTTTGATTCATGGGAGATAGCATACGTCGGGGGTATCTCACATTTTAAAGTAAATCCATTAAAATGCGAGATGATACAGTATGAAAATAGTCCGACTATTGTGAGTGGAACTGTTTTTCCAGATCGGCCAGTTGTTGCTCTTTAAGCTGAAGTAATTGATCTGCATCATGATGCTGTTGCTCTAGAATATCTTTCTGCTCTTTGAGCTGGTTTTGGATATCTTCTAACTGTTTTAATTCATCCTTCACCAATGCCGGATCTTTAGCAATAGGCTGAGTGAGAATCGAATCATCAATTAAGCCTTCTGGCTCGGAACTTTGCTCATCTGCTGTCGTTTCCTGAGCGATTTTTGCCAATTCTTCATCATTGATAGATGGCTGTATTGCTGCTGATTTTTCTGTTGGGTTTGGTGTTGCTTCTGAATGTTTATTGAGATAAAAATAGGCAAAAATCGCAATAAAAATAAGAACGATCAATAGTGCACAAATGATGCCTATTGTTTTGTTGATTTTGAGATTCCCCAGCATCTTGTTACCTGAATATTGACATTATTTTTGACGTGGTTTGAATTGAATTACCCCTACATCATCTGGTACTACAGTTTCTTTAAACTCTTCTTCAGTTGGTCTACGTTCACTATAGTCACATTCGATGCATTCAATCCATTCGGCAGTATCGGTAGTAATCATCACGACTTTATCCTGCGCCTGACATCTTGGGCATTTTGCACCAGCAATAAAGCGTCGTTTGGTCATGATGATTTCCTACGGTTAAGCTGCGTGTAGTTTATCGGATTAGTTTTTTATCGTCCAACCATTATGACGTAACAGAGCATCTATTTTTGGCTCTCTACCACGGAATTGTTTAAACGCATCCAGTGCTTCAATCTGTCCGCCAACTGCCAGAATGGATTGACGAAATGCCTGACCGGTTTCGCGATTAAATACCCCTTCCTGTTCAAAACGATCAAATGCATCACTGGCCAACACTTCCGCCCATTTATAGGAATAATAACCGGCAGCATAACCACCAGCAAAAATATGGCTAAAGCTATGCTGGAAGCGGTTGTAGTCAGGTGTTTTGGTGATCGCGACCTTAGCGCGTACATCATCCAGAATATGCTGAATGCCCTGAACATTTGGTACAGGTAGCGCATCATGGATATTTAAATCAAATAAGGCAAATTCTACCTGACGTAAAGTTTGCATACCAGTTTGGAAATAGCGTGCGGCAAATAAAGCATCCAGTAAATCTTTAGCCAGTGGTTCACCAGATTCGATATGGGCACTGATTAGATCAAGACCTTGTGCTTCCCATGCCCAGAATTCCATAAACTGGCTAGGTAATTCTACCGCATCCCAAGCAACCGCATGGGTACCAGCCACACCAATATGATCTGCTTCCGTTAAAATATGATGTAGTCCATGACCAAATTCATGGAACAGGGTGGTGATTTCATCATGGGTTAATTGTGCTGGTTGGTCACCTACAGGCGGTGCAAAGTTACACACCATAAAGGCAACCGGTTTTTGATCCTGATGCTGGTCTTTGACTTTAGAGCGGAAACCACTCATCCATGCACCGCCACGCTTGCTATCACGGGCATAAAGGTCAAAGTAAAAGCCACCGATGACTTTGCCTTGCTCCTCAACTTCATAGTATTTGGCATCTTGATGCCAAAGATCGGCTTGTTTTTCTACAATCTGGATACCATAGAGTTTTTCTGCAATCGCAAATAAACCACTGACCACTTTATTAATTGGGAAGTACGGTTTTAAGGCTTCTTGTGAAAGGTTGAAATTTTGCTGTTTTAGTTTTTCGGCATAATACCCAGTATCCCATGGCTGTAATGTGTCTATGCCATCTTTTGCAGCAAAAGCCTGCAATTCTGCAAACTCCGCTTTGGCTGGTGTTTTGGCTTTTTCGGCCAAATCCAGTAAAAATTCACGTACTTTTTCTACACCGGGTGCCATTTTACGTGCCAAAGACAGTTCGGCATAAGTGTTAAAGCCGAGTAATTTGGCTTGTGCCTGACGCAATTGCAGGATTTCCTGCATCAATAGACCATTATCAAATTCCGGATGATCGGATAACTCTGATGCGCGTGTGGTATAGGCATGATAAAGGGTTTCACGCAACTGGCGGTCATCGGCATAGGTCATAATGGCAAGGTATGCGGGAATATCCAGTGTTGCCGCAGCCTGTGTTAAACCTTTTTGCTGACCATATTGTTTTAATAGGGCTTTGCTGCTTTCTGGTAAACCTTGTAATTGTGATTCTTCCAAAGGTAATACATAAGCTTGTGTTGCATCTAAAACATGATTGGAAAAGTCAGATGAAAGCTGTGATAAACGTGCAGCATTTTTGGCAAATTCAGCTTTTTTATTGGCAGGTAATGCCACACCGGAGAGTTTAAAATCTTTAATGGCGTGACGAATGGCACTTTGCAGTGCAGGACGTAATTGCTGAAACTCTGTTTGATCGGCCAAATATTGATAGTTTTGATACAGTGTCTCGTTTTGCCCGATCTGGGTATAAAAATCACTGATTTGCGGTAACAGTGTCTGATAGACTTCGCGTAATTCAGGCGTATTCATGACCGCATTCAAATGCGATAGCACACCAAATAATTCGCTAAAATTATTTTCAAATACATCAAAGCCTTCCACCGTATTTAAGGCCTGCTGAAAATCTTTGGCAGGTTGGACCTGTTCGAGTTGTTGCTTTCCTTGTCCAAGTAATTTTTCAATGTCTTGTTGAAGTGTATGGATATTTAAATCGCTAAATTGGGGTAAGGGTAAAGTGGCTTGGGCAAGGGTCATCGTTATTTCTCTCAGCATCATTTTCTTTGTTATGTAATAAGTGCTTTGACTGCAAAATTCAAGGGGTTATTTCATTTTTCATACCAAGTATTGCTGATTTATAGTGGACAGCAAATGTGTATAAGCACAATATCATTGACGAAATCAATTTTAAAAAATGGAGGTGGCTGTGAAAAAGTCATTGGTCATCATGTTACATGGTGTTGGCAGTAATGGTGCAGACCTTGAACCGATTGCAGAATTTTGGCAGCAACAGCTTGAGGTCTTACAAATTGCTTCTCCAGATGCACCATTTCCTTTTATGAATAGTCCACAGGCATTTCAGTGGTTTAGTTTAAATGGCATCACTCAGGAAAACCGTTATCCGCGTATCGTCGAAGCACGAGCTGCATTTGATCAGACCATTACCGATATTTTGAAACAGCATGAGATGCTTGAACAACTGGATCGCGTGGTATTTTGTGGTTTTTCACAGGGAACCATTATGTCGCTAGATGCCATTGCATCAGGACGCTGGAATATTGCTGGTGTAATCGGTTTGTCGGGACGTCTGGCATCTCCAATTGAACAAGATGCTGCATTAAAAAGCAAAATCCTATTGATGCATGGCAATGCCGATCAGGTGATTCCAGTTCAGGAAAGTCAATTGGCTTATCAGACCTTTCAACAAGCAGGTTTCGATATCAACCTACAAACGTTTGATCATCTAGGACATAGTGTCAATCAGGCAGAAGTACAGCAAGGTTTATTATTCTTACAACATCTCTTGTATGCTTAAGTTTGTCGGTTGAAAAACACAGATGATTTATGTGGTCGAGAGTTGCTCAAGTTGCTGAATCGTTGGCATTAATAAAGCACGTGCATATGCCGATGCTTGATTTTCATCACCTGAAATAATGGCTGCCACTAATGTTTCGTGTGCAGGATGGTCGGGTTCGGCTAAATCCTCATCCTGTATAAATAATTTGGTGTATTCATAACTGGTACTTAAAAAATAACGGTAGGTCGCATGCAAGGCTTGATTATGACTTGCAATCGCAATCGCCAGATGTAAATCTCGATCCCGTATCCAGAATTCTTCCAGGTCCTCAAGTGGATTGATTTTTTCCCGTAATGCCAAGAGTGCCTGCAAATTCTGAATGTCTTCTGCATTTCGTCGCCGTGCAGCAAAACGGGCGATTTCAATTTCCAGCAAACAACGTGTTTCCAGATGGTCGTGAAGGCTGGCACGGTTTAATAATACAATGGATTCAGAAAAATCATCTACAGCCCTGACATATGTTCCATCACCCTGACAGACATCCAATACACCCAAATAAGCCAGAATCTTGATCGCCTCACGAATGGTATTACGACCAATCCCAAACAATTCCACCAGTTCTGCTTCGGAGGGAATACGTTCATTCAGCGTCCATGTCTGTTGACGAATGTGCTGGCGAATGGTCCGAATCGTTTCATCCACTAAAGAATTTTTTTTGATTGGATATTGCATAGGGTTTTGACGAAATCCGCATCTAGAGAATCAATATATACTATGATACTATCATCCTATGTTTAACTGGTCAATTTGAAGTTATTTAATTATTTGTATTAAGTTATTTATTTTAAATAACTATTTTAACATTGCGAATTGTATCGGTTAATAGACTTGGCGAAGAATGAGTAAAAAGGTTGTGGTTATGCGTACAGATCAAAATTTGGATCAATTGATTGCAGAAATTCAAAAACTGACACAGGCGGTAGAAAAATTATCTAATCCGGGTCAAGTATCACTTGATGTGCTGGATGAGGCCATCGCTTTTCGTTGGGACAAAGAAAATAATGCTCCGGGCCAGTTTTTTGCCGTTAAAAAACCACAACTGATTTCGTTTCAAGACCTTTGTAATGTTGATACGCAGTTAAATAAAGTCAAGGACAATACCGAGGCCTTTGTCAAAGGTTATTTTGCCAATAATGTTTTGTTGACTGGTGCGCGTGGAACAGGGAAGTCCTCTATCGTCAAAGCCTGTTTGGCATCATTCCATCAGCAAGGTTTGCGGGTGATTGAGTTGGAAAAAAAATATCTCGATGATTTACCCAAAATTGTGAACCTATTACAGGATCGACCAGAACGCTTTATTATTTTTTGTGATGATCTGACCTTTGAAGCAGGCGATACCAGTTATAGCGGATTAAAAACTGTATTGGATGGTTCGTTGGCGACCAGTGCAGCGAATACTTTGATTTATGCTACATCCAATCGTAAGCATATGGTGACAGAGTATAATAAAGATAATAGTGAAATCCACGTTGATGATGAAGGTGAGTTGCATCCTGGGGATACGATTGAACAAAAAGTTTCTCTGGCGGATCGTTTTGGTTTGCAACTGCATTTTTATTCATTCAATCAAAATCAATATCTGGATACGGTGGCATTCTGGTTGCAAAGCTACGGCTGGAATGAAGAAGAAATTGCAGACATTCGATTACTGGCAATTCAATATGCAACGCAAAAAGGCAATCGTTCCGGACGTGTGGCCAATCAGTTTGCAAAAATGATGGCTGGACAAAAATTATTAAAGGCAGAAAAGTAAGGACGTGTTGATAAAATTTAATAATTAAATTAAAAAGCCTTAACCATCAGCTAAAGCAAAGCAATAGCTGATGGTCAGTGCTTGGATTTAATCCTCTGCCTTGGGCTTGGCATTGGATTTTTTACTTTTTTTGGTCTTTTTGACTTTATCGTCTTTATCTTTTTTCTTGACCTTGTCTTTTGCTTTACCTGCTTTTTTCTCTTTGGTTTCAGCTTTTACTTTTTTCTTTTTCGCTGGTTTTGCCTGCTCAAATACTTGCTCTTGAATCGGAGCTTGTACAATAACGTCTTCGACCACTGCTGCGGCTGGTACTTTCTCTACGGCTGCTTTAACGCTACGTTTATTGCGTGCAGAAGAGGGCACATTGTTTTGTGCTGTTACCGTTGCAGGTGTTTTTGGGGCTGTTGTTTTATTTTGAGCTGTATTGGTATTACGTCTTGCCGGTTTTTTCGCAGTAGCAGTCGATGTATTTGCTGGGCTGGTTTGACGTGCAGGTGTTTTTTGTGCTGCTGTCTTCGCAGTCGATACTGCACCAGTACGAGGGGCTTTGGCACGTACAGCACGACCTGCGGTACTTAATTGTTTAACCAAGGCAAAATCAATTTTACGTTCTTCCAGATTGACGGCTGCAACTTTGATTTCGACTTTGTCACCAAGTGCAAAAATCTGACCATGATGTTGTCCGGTTAAACGTTGTAAGCCTGCATCATAGACAAAATAATCATCGCCCAACTGGCTGATGTGAATCATGCCGTCAACATAGAGATCAGTTAAGGTGACAAACATACCAAAGTCAGTCACTGCGGTAATGATACCGCTAAATTCCTCACCAATATGTTGCTGCATATAATGGCATTTCAACCAAGTTGTGACATCACGAGAGGCTTCATCGGCACGACGTTCGGTTTGGGAAAAATGCTCGCCTGCGGCTTCAAGTGCAGCACCTTGCAATGGATAAGGTTTGGCAGCAAGTTTGGCTTTGATCGCACGATGTAACAACAAATCCGGATAACGACGAATTGGTGAAGTAAAGTGTGTATAGGCATCATAGGCCAGACCATAGTGTCCGGCATTTTTTGGCGTGTAATATGCCTGCATCATGGAACGCAGCAAGACCGCATGGATACTGGTGGCATCAATACGGTCTTTGGTCGCATCAATAACCCGTTGATAATCGGCCTGAGTTGGTTGCTCCGGGAAACTCAAACCAAGTAATTTAACGTAATCGCGCACTTTCTGGATACGTGAAAACTCTGGTGGCTCATGCACACGATACAACATCGGTACTTCATTTTTAATGGCAAAGTCTGCTGCGGCAACATTGGCCAACAACATACACTCTTCAATCAGACGATGGGCATCATTACGTGTGCGTGGCAGAATTTGGGTAATGGCACCTTTATCATCAAAGGTCATGTAGGTTTCGACCGTTTCAAATTCCATCGCATGACGTTCGGCACGTAATTTTAATAAAGTCTGATATAGCTGGAATAAAGTGTTGACCGATTTATGCACCGCTTTGTTATCGGGAATTGCTTGTGTATCACCAGCCAGATAACTGGCAACTTGTGTATAGGTTAGACGTGCCTGTGAATGCATCACCGCCGGATAAAATTCATATTTGGTGACTTTACCTAAACGTGAAAGGGTTAAATCACAGACCATACACAAACGATCGACATCAGGATTAAGTGAACATAATCCGTTAGACAATGCTTCAGGTAGCATCGGCAAGACATAATGCGGGAAATAGACAGAAGTACCACGTTGCTGTGCTTCATCATCCAGTGGTTTTCCGACTTTGACATAATGACTGACATCGGCAATTGCCACAATCACTCGATAACCACCGCCCGGACGTTTCTCTGCATATACTGCATCATCAAAATCCCGTGCATCTTCACCATCAATGGTTACTAACGGTAATTCGCGTAAATCAACCCGATCTTTGCGATCACGTGCGCTTGGTTCTTTAAAACTTTCTGCTTCTCGAACAACATCTTCGGGAAATTCGTAGGGCAGACCATATTCCAGAATCGTGGCAGGGATAATAATCTGGGTATCTGCTTCACCTGCCAGAGATTGGACAATATGACCTGTAGCAAATTCTTCACGTGTTGGATAGTCATCAATGGCAATACGAACCGAATCACCCACTTTTATGCCGGCATGATCGACCAGTTCTTTTTCTAGTGTAATGGGCTGGTGTATATTGGGTGCAGATGGCTGAACATAAAATTCACCTTCATGTTCACAGAGTTCACCAATCACTTCTTTTACTTGATGTTTGATGACTTCGTTGATAAAACCCTGGGTGCGACCACGACGGTCAACGCTGGTTGGACGTACCCGAATACGGTCGCCATTAAAGACTAGACGGAGTTCACGTTCCGTTAGTAATAAGTCATTATGTTCCTTGATGACAGCAAATCCCTGACCACGCTGGTTAATTTCAACCACCGCATCAAATTCTTGATCATCATTACACAGTTGATATGTCTGGCCGATACGAATGAGTTGTCCATCACGTACCATGGCGCCTAAACGGCGGCGTAATGCTTCCAGACTGTCTTCGTCTTTTAATTGAAAAGATTCTGCCACCTGATCATAGCTCAATCCCTGCTCTGATTTTTCTATAAGAGATGAAATCAGTGTCCGACTTGGGATAGGATTATCGTAACGCTGTGATTCAAGCAAGGCTTCAGGATCATTCCATTTCTTCATCATTATTTCGCATCAATTCTAGGTTTTCATTAAAGTTTATCATACTCGCATTTATCTCTTCTGTGAATTTTTAAAGCGTGTGTCGTGTTGTGATGTAGAAGTTTTTTTGCTGAGAATTGTACAAAAAATATATAACCAGCCTGAAAATGAAAAAAATATATGAGGCAAGGGCTTGAAGAAAGGAGATTAAGTTTGTATTATGGCGACCTCGTTACGGTGAGATGTCCGAGTGGCCGAAGGTGCTTCCCTGCTAAGGAAGTGTGGGTTTTATAGCTCACCGAGGGTTCGAATCCCTCTCTCACCGCCAACGAGATAATCTTTTTAAGGTGATACTTTAAAAGATTAGTTGTTTAAAGATAATTTCTTTGATGCGCTCATAGCTCAGCTGGATAGAGCACTTGGCTACGAACTAAGGGGTCGGGAGTTCGAATCTCTCTGAGCGCACCACTTAACAGTGAAATGAAAGAAATTAGATTTAACGGTTTGCGCTCATAGCTCAGCTGGATAGAGCACTTGGCTACGAACTAAGGGGTCGGGAGTTCGAATCTCTCTGAGCGCACCACTTCCTATATAAAGGAAAACAAGCAACTGCAATCCAATCGGATCTGCGGTTTTTTTGTGTCTCAAATTTGATATTTTTAAGTGGATTGGTTATTTACTTTATATTAGGGTCTGTTGACATTTGATAAATAAATTGCGTTGTAGGCTAAAATTTCTTCAGATGAGGAGTGCACTCCGCAAGACAAAGCGAAGGCAATGGCTATTCCCTTGTCGAGATTTGTAACGACGTATGGGGGAATTTTAGCCACAACCCTTTGGGACAGGGTTGTTTTTTGACACTACTGCGTTATGAATAGTTCATTTAGAATAACTAAATTTCACTATTCATGCCTTGTATTGCCTAAAAAACAACCACTGTCGCAATCATAGACGAAATGTCAACAGACCCTAACAAGAAATATTTTTAAAAATTGGAGAACATTAAAATGGCTGTGCCTGAGAATAAACAACAACTTTTATTGGCGATGGATAAAAACTTTAATCTTCTAATGAAAAAATTGCGACTGGTACCTCCTCAATACGCATTTTTACAGGAATTGGAGGGACATGCCAAAAATACCCGTATGAGTGTGGCACAACTAGTCTCTTATCTGATTGGCTGGGGTGAACTGGTGTTGTCTTGGCATGAAAAAGAACGTCAAGGTATTCATATTGATTTCCTTGAAACTGGTTATCAATGGAATCAACTGGGATTATTAGCACAAAAATTTTATCTAGATTATGCGGATATTAGGGATTATGCGGTGTTGTTGCACAAGTTGCAGCAGAATAAAGATGCATTGGTCGCATTAATAGACAGTTTTGATGATCAACAACTTTATGCGCAAACTTGGTATGGCAAGTGGACACGAGGCAGAATGATCCAATTTAATACTGCATCTCCCTATAAAAATGCTGTAGCACGGTTAAATGCATGGTTTAAGTATGCTCAAATACTTCAAAATCATTGAGATTGTTTAGCAATTCGGCAATTAACAACGCTATATTTAAAAAATAGCTGGTATAAAATTCTGAATCCTCTATAATACGCCCCACGATGCGCTCATAGCTCAGCTGGATAGAGCACTTGGCTACGAACTAAGGGGTCGGGAGTTCGAATCTCTCTGAGCGCACCACTTCCTATATAAAGGAAAACAAGCTACTGCAATCCAGTCGGATCTGCGGTTTTTTTGTGTCTAAAATTTGATTGAATGCAAATTTCGACGAATAGTGCATTTCTTTTTCTCTGATTTTTGTTTATAGATAAAAAACCATTACTCACGATGAGTAATCGACAAAGACGTATTCATAGATGAATATCGCAAAAAGTACAGAACATTTGTATGCGAGATTAGAATGGAGTCGGACGCATGCTGAATAATTCACTGTTAAATGATGTGCAAAATCTTCCGGTTTTACAGCCTTATAAACATTGTTCGGAAGATTGGGATGAAATCAAATGGTGGTCTGACCAGATGTATATGCCCTATACCGTACAACCGATGGGTCGGGGTTTAAAACCGCAGTCCAGTATGCATTCGCTACAGGTTGGCAGTATGATTGTGACCCGTTTTAAATATGGTATTCCGGTACATATTTACGATTGGGATCAGGCCGCAGGCAATATTTTATTATTAACCACACTAGAAGGTCAGGGTAGCCATGCAGTGAATTCTTCGCACTGGCAAACCACAAAAATCGGTGAATCCTTTTTGGCAGATTGCAGTCGTAATGATGACTATGCCATTAAGTTTGATCCAGATCATTTGCAATTGAATCTGACCATTCCGCATCAAAGTATTGCCGAATTGGTACTACAAAATTTTGGGCATGAAGCGCCGGATCGTTTATGGCAATGTAAGACGTTTTTTGGTGGAGAAGGTTCAAGCTGGCTGGTATTGTTACGTTATCTGATGCAAAGCATAGCCGAGATTCCATCGGCACAGTTAACCCAGCGTGCCGGAGAGCATTTACAGCAGATGGTGAGTCTGCATATTTTAAATGAATGGGCGTTAAGGGCAAAAATAGATTTAACGCAAAAAGAAATAATTACACCCAAATACATTGAACGTGCCGAGCAGTACATGCGGGAATATCTGCATTATAGTCCGACCATTGCCGAAGTAGCACAGGCAGTTGGGGTAAGTATCCGGACATTATCCGCAGGATTTAAAAAATATCGGCAGAGAACAGCCAGTGAAACCATTCGTGAAATGCGCTTGCAACAGGTTCGCCAGCAATTATTAAATGCGGATAAGACACAAAATGTTGCCGATATAGCGCATGGTTGCGGCTATATCAATCTAGGCGATTTTGCCCGTCAATACCGTTTGCGATATGGCGAATTACCATCACAAACTTTAAAAAAATAATCGGCTGGAAAATATTTGCCGATTACCGATAAGGTTTGCCGATTTGCGGTAGCGTTTTCAATGACTGTTTCCTTACACTCAATCCGGATATCGGAGATATCCAGCAATTGATTGAGCCATATGGAATGGAGCATTGAAATGAAACAACAATTACAGCAAGCACTTGATCCTATCTTAAACCACGTTACACAGGGTGATCGTCCTGTTGCCGGAGTCGTTGCTGGCGTGATTGATCGCGATGAAGTGTTGTATTTGAATCATGCCGGTGAGCGTGATCTTTCTACCCATAGCGCGATGACCGACGACAGTGTTTTTGCAATTTTCTCGACCACCAAAGCCATTACCACGACTGTGGCATTACAGCAATATGAAAAAGGTTTACTGGATCTGGATGCGCCAGCTAGAGAATATGTACCGGAAATTGGGGAACTTCAAATACTTGAAGGTTTTGATACAGAAGGTAAGCAAATCTTAAGAAAACCCAAACATGAGATTAGTACCCGTATGCTATTGCTACATACGGCAGGGTTTGGCTATGATTTTTTTAACGAAAAATATTTTAAACTCACTTCCGAGCAGAATTATCCCAGCATTATTTCTGCGACAAAAGCATCTATTCAAACCCCATTGTTATTTGATCCCGGTACACAATGGGAATATGGCACCAATCTGGATTGGGCCGGTCTGGTTACCGAAGCAGTAGGACAAAAACGTCTGGGTCAACTGATGCAGGAGCAGATTTTTGATCCTCTTGCCATGAATGATACCGCTTTTATCCTGACGCCAAGTATGCAGCAGCGCCGTGTCAGTATGCATCATCGTTTGCCGGATGGGACCTTGATTGCTGATCCGGAGTTTATTTTGCCACAAGAACCGCAAATTCATATGGGCGGGCATGGCTTGTACTCGACTGTCAGTGACTATCTGAAATTTATTCAAATGTGGCTGAATCGTGGCACGGTCAATGGCAAACAAATCTTGCAGGAAAGTACCATTGAACTGGCATTAAAAAATGGTCTGGGTGAGGTCGCCATGAAAAATCTGCCGGGTGTTATTCCAACCTTATCCAATGATGTGGTGATGTATCCGGAAGCCAAGCAAGGCTGGACACTGGGTTTTATGATTAATGAAACAGCAACCCATTCCGGTCGTCCGGCAGGCACGATTGGCTGGTGCGGTTTGGCCAATCTATATTATTGGATTGATATTCAAAATAATGTTGGCGGGTATTTTGCTACGCAGACCCTACCTTTTCTGGATGCCACAGCATATAACGGATTTTTGCAATTTGAACAGGCAGTCAATCGTATCGTCCAGCAGTAACAATAAATGCTTAGCAATGATCAGTGAGATCAGTCGTTTGCACAAAGGAATGAACATGAAAAAATTAAATAATTTGGCATTAAGCCTGATGAGTCTATGTACAATCACCATGTCGGCACATGCAGTTGATGTCGATGCCGGTGATTATGATTATGCGCCAAGTGGGGTAAATCTTGGCATTCTTTATTATCAGCATGCCACACGTGATGCGATTTATGCAGGAAGCGATAGAGTCGCGGGCAATCCTGAATTAACCTCAGATATTGGCATTGCCCGATATGTGCATTATATGGATGTCGCAGGCGTGCATATTGCACCACAGATTCTGGTCCCGTTTGGCCGTCTGGATGCAGGCAAGGATATTGCTGCATTGGGGCGTAGTAGTGGTATCGGTGATATTATTTTAGCCAATACATTTTTTGTCTATCATGATCCGCAATCCAGTACCACAGTAGGAATTACCCCTTATCTATATTTACCTACTGGTCAATATGACAAAAATGATGCTTTAAATCTTGGAGAGAATCGCTATAAGTTGACCTTACAGGGCGCTTATACCACCAAACTGAGTCCGCAACTTGCATGGGATGCAATTGCAGATGTCACCTTCTACGGAAAAAATGATGATATTGCTGGCGGTGGTGATTTAAAACAGGATATGGGCTATCAGTTACAAACCAATTTGCGTTATAAAATAACCGATAAAGTCGATATACGCGGTGGCTTATCCTATGCTGATGCCGGGGATAGTAAGCTCAATGGTATAAAATCGGACAGTAATACACAAAGCAAGTTCTGGATTGGTACCGGGATTAATCCTACAGCCAGTACACAATTGATCGTTAATTATGGTCGGGACTTTAAAGTGGAAAATGGCTTTAGAGAAGATAACCGGATTAACTTGCGCTTTATGAAAGTTTTTTAAACGCTGTTTAAAATATAATTCTCCTTAAAGAGAGGCTTCTTGTTTAGATCATGGCAAGAAGCTTTTTTAATGACAGGCATTAAGGTTCCCTCTTGTCATCAATCCCGCCATACAGTAAGGTTATGCCAAATCTTTAATTGACGTGATTACAATGACAGACATCGTGCCAAGTTTTAGCTGCCGTTATCATTTAAGTTTGGAAGAAGCCAAAGAAGGTTTTGCGTTGGCTACATTTGGCAAGAAAAAAATTGCCCGCTTTGTTACACCGTTGATCAGTATTGCCATTATTATCTGGGGTTTGAGCCTTGGCGTGACCGGTGTTGGTAAGTTTTATGTGATACTGGGTGTGACATTTTTAATCTTGCAACTGGTTTTGCGTTTTATCTTTTTGCCAAAAATGTTTGCACGTCAATATACCAAATATAAATTTGGCGAAATGGAGCAGGGCATTGATCTGTATCAGAATCATGGTGTTCTCATTGCCGCCGATCGCCAGCAGAATTTTAACTATAGTGATGTGGTGAAATTTGTGATTGGCAAAGTAAGCTACATGCTGGAATTAAAAGATCGCACGGTGATTATTGTATCCAAATCTTCAGTGGTGCAAACAGGGCAGCAAGCGCTGTTTGAATCGGTATTTAAGCAACGTTAAGATGAAATGCAGGTCAGTTCTATATCTCGGGTTCAGGCCATAAGCCAAAAAACAAACATATAAGGAGTCATAATCATGTCTGTTCAACCTTCAAAAATTGTCTGTGTCGGGCGTAATTATGCAGATCATGCCAAGGAATTAGGCAATGCTATTCCGGATTCTCCGGTACTTTTTATCAAGCCACCAAGCAGCCTGATTTCGCTAACGGATGGGATTGAATGGAATCAGGCATTGGGTGAATGTCATTTTGAATGCGAATTATGTTTGCGTATTGATCAACCCTTATCTAAACAAAATGATCCACAATTGGCATTACAGGCTGTAGGTGCTATTACATTAGGACTGGATCTGACCTTACGTGATTTGCAAAATACCTTAAAAAATAAGGGACAACCATGGGAGCGCGCCAAAGCCTTTGATGGTGCTTGCGTACTTGCAGACTGGGTTGATATCAGTGAGATTACCAACTGGCAAAATATCGAGTTTAGTTTTGCTCAAAATGGTCAAATCAAACAACACGGTTTTACGCATGATATGCTGTTTGATGTGGCAACTTTATTGGTCGATATCAGTCAAAGTTTTAGCCTACAGGTTGGTGATGTGATTATGACCGGTACGCCAAAAGGTGTTGCGGCATTACATCCCAAAGATCAACTGGTATTGACCTTAAAAACACAAAAAGGTTCGCATCAGTGGCAAACCTTTTGTAAATAAAATATAAACTTGATTTTTTCGATCCAGAAAGTATTTGTTTGATCAATTCAAATACTTTTTATATATTCATCTACGGATAAGTGTGTTTCTGCTGGTAAAAACTTTTGTAAATATGCAAGATATTCCTGAAAACCTTTTTCCAGCTTTATTGTATTTAGTTTCTGTTGGGCAATATCTGGACTAATTTCCGTGCCATAAAATGCAAAAAAAGACTGATAATCGGCATGAACATAACTAAACGTTATTTCAAAAGGACGCAAAATTTCTGCAAGAGAATAAAGGTAACGACCTTCTTTTGAATAATCTTCTTCGCAAATACCTGTTGAAACGGCTAAACCCACTTTTTTATTGAATAGTTTTTTGCCCTGAGAACCATATGCCCAACCATAACTCAATACCTGATCTAACCAACTTTTTAATAAAGGTGGACAATTAAACCAGTAGATAGGAAATTGTAAAATAATGCTATGATGTTCTTCAATTAATCGTTGTTCAGCAACAATATCAATTTTGCCATGGGGATATATCTTATCGATATGATGCAAGGTGAACTGTTCAGGATAAGACTGTAATGCCTTAATCCATGTTTGATTGATAATGGAGTTTTCAATATCTGGATGAGCGATAATGATTAAAGTTTTATGCATGAAAAAAACTCTGAAATTGATTAATTTTAGATTATCGAAATCAAAGCTATTTGAATAGTACGGTAAAAGAGGTAAGCACTTACCTGAAGGTTAGTATAGATGCAAAATAAATTAATATGCAGTATTACAGATGTAGAGTTAAAAAATACACCTTTTGGTTATACTTTATCTCTTATTCAGGGTAAATATAAAATGATTATATTATATTGGTTAAATGAAAATAATGGCGTCATGCGATTTAATGCATTACAGCGAAAGATTGGAAATATATCTTATAAAACCTTAAGTAATACCTTAAAAGAACTAGAGAAAGATCATTTGGTTTTACGCAAAGAATATGTACAAATTCCGCCTAAAGTGGAATATATAATGACAGCCCGTGGACTGTCATTAATTCCTATTCTGGATATGATGTGTACTTGGGGTAAAACGCATAAAAATAAGGTTTGAATATTAGGTATGATCCAATCCATTAGTGGGATATTTATTTTGTTTCAAAAATACGGGAAAGTGGCATAGACAATTTTGCCGATAAATATTCATCGGTTTCGGCAAGTGCTGGTCCCAATACTTGCATCCACTCATCATCCGGATGGATATTGCCCAGATCCTTGCGGTGTGGCAACTGGAAGGGCAGCGCAGTAGCAAAACTCCAGAAATCCACCTGACTTAAATTACGGATGAGCACATATTCATTTTTATCGGTTTCGGCAATCAGCTTTTGTTTTTCCAGTAATTCAATATAGTACGGCCAGCGACCAATTTCACTACGGCCTAGAATATCCAGTGCTTCTTTATCGGATACCGATTCACCGATTTTTTGTTTTTTATAAAACAATTCCAGAATATCTAATAACATCACAATCGGATGACGGGTAATGGTAGTTTTTGAACTAAATGCAGTTATGCCATAACTGATCTCTACACCCAGTAAAATGACATTCCAGGAAATAAAAATCCATAATAGGAAAATTGGAATTGCTGCAAATGCACCATAGACCAGTTGATAACTGGTAAAGTTACTCATGATAAAACCAAACAGGTTTTTCAGTAATTCAAATACGATGCCACTAAATATACCTGCAATAAATGCCGAGCGAATCGGCACACTACGATTGGGAATAGTCCAATATAACAAGCTAAAGCCCAGACAGGTAAGGAAGAAGGAAACTGAACGCAGCAGAAAGGCAAAATCCAGTTCATAACCGCCAATCGTATTGCTGAGTAAGTTGATTGAAGTGACGGTAGAAGAAAGGACAAATGCGGTGCCGAGGATAATGGGTCCCAAAGAAATAATGGTCCAGTAACGCATAAAGCCAATAATACCACCACGCGATTGGCGTACTCGCCAGATCCGGTTGAAGGCTTCTTCAATACTGGACAGCATCATCACTGTGGTAACAAATAAAAACAGGATACCGATAATGGTTAAATTACTGGAATTGGCGGTAAATGAACTCAGGGCCTGATCAAAAGCAATCGAGGTTTTGGGTAGAAAATTATTATAAATCCATTCCTGTAATTGTTGCCGTGCAGGTTCTAGGGCTTTAATCGAAGAGATGATCACCAGAAAGACTGTGAGCATCGGAACTACTGCAAATAGTGTGGTATAGGTCAACGATCCAGCAAGCTCACGACAACGATCCGCCTCAAAACGACGAAAGATAAAAATAATAAATTGAACCCATTGCTGCTCCAAGATAGGCGAAGCTTTCAATTTTTCTAGCATAAATTCATTTCCCCATGAAAATTTAGCAGTGAATGGCAAGCATGCTTTTATCAGATTTGGCGTAACACTTAAAATTTCGTATGATGTGTCTCAAATTGATTATAAAGCGTTGAAAATGATGCAATGTTATATTTTGGTTCTATATTACAGTAAATATGGTAGCACACGGGAATTGGCGCATTTGATTGCCGAAGGCATTGAAAATACGGGCTGTGCGGTCAAAATCCGCACTGTGCCAGAGATATTTCCATCAGTAGAACATGCGGAACCAAGCATTCCCACCGAAGGCGATTTGTATTGTAGCTTACAGGATTTGCAAAATTGTGCCGGCCTGGCATTGGGCAGTCCAACACGTTTTGGCAATATGGCCAGTCAGATGAAATATTTCTGGGATCAAACCACCAGTCTTTGGTTAAGTGGCGCATTACAGGATAAACCTGCTTGTGTATTTACCTCGACCGGTTCGATGCATGGTGGACAGGAGACGACTTTACTGAGCATGTATCCACCATTATTACATCATGGCATGTTGATCATGGGGCTAAGCAATGCAGAGCCGGCATTATCCAATACCCGAACTGGCGGCACGCCCTATGGTGTCAGTCATGTCAGCGGACCACGTCATGATCAGGGTTTATCTGAGGATGAAAAACGTTTATGTGTGGCACAGGGCGAGCGGCTGGCCAAGCTGGTACAAAAGATTGCAGTTTAATATTTTGCAGCTGCAATCTTTTGTTTTAAAGCATCATCTTTTTTTGATCATGCAATGACGCGGGCAAGAATAAAACCATCGTAGCTTTTCTCGCCAACGGTTTGCAGCGCAGTGGCACTGATTCGGGGTTCACGGGATAAATAGTCGGTCAGTTGGCGTACACCTTCAACATCAGGTTCATGATTGTCCGGATTGGCAACCTCGCCCCGACGAACCACATTATCTACCACAATTACTGTTCCAACATGAGCTAGTTTTAAAGCCCACTCAAAATAATACAGATTATTCTGTTTATCTGCATCGATAAAGATAAAGTCAAAACTGGTACCATGTGTATCAAATAGCTTTTCCAGTGAGGGCAATGCTGCACCGACCTGAATTTCTACCCGGTCCGCCAGTTGTGCGGCAGCAATGTTTTGTGCTGCGATATCGGCATGATGTGGATTAATTTCCAGACTAATCAGCTTGCCATTTGGTGGCAACGCACGGGCTAACCAGATAGTACTGTAGCCGCCCAGTGTTCCGATTTCCAGAATATGTTTGGCACCCTGAATTTGTGCCAGTAGGTGTAAAAACTTTCCTTGATTGGCTGCAACCTGAATAGCGGGCAAACCAGCATCCTGACTATTTTGCACAGCATGTTGCAAGGCAGGATCTTCATTGATGAGCAAGGTATTAAAATAATGATCGACACTTTTCCATATAGACAGACTCATTTTATCCCTCTTTGTCGTATGTTGTTGCGGCTAGACAGATCGATTTTTATGTGAAGAATCAATCATAATACAGGACAAGGGGATTGTTTATAATGAATAGATGTAATGACCCAGGCAATCTGGAATAAGCAAAAGAAAATCGACAGGATTAAAATCGTATTGTCAGCGTATCAGGGGATATCAATGACAATACGATGTTCAGACTTAGGATTCGACAAAGCTCACTTGACCATCGGTCAGCGATTTTACCCGAGCCAGCGATTCGACTTTAAAGCCTTTTTCATCCAGTAATTTACGACCAGTCTGGAAGGATTTCTCGATCACGATACCAATTCCACAAACGGTTGCATTGGCTTGAGAAATTAAATCTACCAATGCCAGTGCAGCATGTCCATTTGCTAAAAAATCATCAATAATCAGTACTTTATCTTCTGAATGTAAATATTTATTGGAAATGGCAATGGTACTTTCAGTCTGTTTGGTGAATGAAAATACTTTTGAGCGATATAAATCGTCTTTTAAAGTCAAAGACTGATATTTTCGTGCAAAGATCACAGGTACGCCTAGAACCAATCCAGTCATGACCGCTGGTGCGATTCCCGATGCTTCGATGGTAATGATTTTAGTGATACCAGCATCTTTAAATCGTTCTGCAAATTCGACACCAATCTGCCGCATTAATTCCGGATCAATTTGATGGTTTAAAAAAGCATCAACTTTTAAAACTTGTTCAGAAAGAACAATACCTTCACTTAGTATTTTTTGTTGAAGTGCGTACACGGGAGAATCCTCTAAGACGGATGCTTTTTCGGGATTGTTAACATCTTGTGAGGAAAAAGTTAACAGTCCCTAAGCAAAGGCATATTTTAAAAAGTAGATTTTAAAAAGCAAGCCGCAAAAGAGAAATATTAATAGATTTACGATGAATTGCTAAAGTGCTTTTAACAATAAGCCATAGGATTGATCACCATCCTGATGTGTTACTTTCACAGGTAAATAATCCAGACTCGGTGCCAGCCAGAAAATGGTGTTTTTATTGGCACGATCATGTTTTAAACGAATTTTAACCGTATCATAGCTTTTGCCATCGGCAGCCTTAATCTTTTCCGAACCTTCTTTGACAAATTGGCGTGCTTCAACTTCCTTATAATCGGCAATCAGATAGCTGGATTTTAAACCACTTTGTTTAAGGTCTTCACGCACTTGTAACTCGGCATTTAAATCATCCAGTACGCCATTTTGCCAAGTTAACACACGTGAAGTGCCTTTCCGGCTGGTCTGGATTTGTTTTTGCTGCGGTTTGAAATTCATACTAACCACATCATTATGCACCAGAATTTTGGTCTGACGTTGATAACTGACAGATTGAATTTGTCCTTGGCTAAAGCCAAATTTACTGGTTTCCATCGCACTGCCAATCAATGGAATCTTGGAACTGAATTGATACTGCCATAGATTGCCTTGCTTACTGAGTTTGCGTGTCGCATCGCCCATGGTTTTATTGCCATAAGTGAATTGATAGGTTGCCGAAAACGGTGTTAATGCATGGCTTGCTGCGGCAAAAGTGAAGCTTGCTGCGACGAAAGTCGTCAATGCAATTGTCCGTATTGCAGCAGAAAAGGTCTTCATAAAATGCCTCTCAAATATAATTGTTTGATTTACCAAAACTTAGCTTAAGAAGCCCACATACAAATTACGATGGGATAAATGTATCAAAATGTGAGCGAAGTATTAAAATGTGAAGAAAGTACTTGGCGAGTTCTAGACATCCTAGTCTTTAATCGGGCTGATCGTGGTTTTACCGTCGTCGTCCAGTTCAAGATCATCAAAGATATTGTCCTGTTTGTCCCGATTGAATATTCCGTCCAGATTGACATTGGCAAGCAGTACCAGTTCGGTTTCTTTTAAAATACCGTGATTGATATGCACCTTACGCAAAGTCCGCATTACACTTTCTATATCGCCTAACCAGCGATTTAGATCAAGATAAAGCAAACCGTGTTTGACCTGCACAATATTATAATGCTGCAAGATCGGCCCTAAAGGATCTTTATCCAGTACTTTTTGAAATACGAATAAGGCAAAATTTGCGCCTAATTTTTTATACATTTTATCAAAGCGGGCTTCGATCACCTGAGTTTTGCTGATTTGTTCAAAGACAACCAGTTGAGTTTCTTTATTGAACTCCATTTGTACCAGTTTTAAATCAACAGAAAGTGCAGCATAGATACCGACGACATCGACAGTGGCATACAGTCTTAACCAGTCGTCATAGACATCGGCATGCAAGTCTTTGAGTAAATCTACATTGTCGGTGACATATTTTTTGAAGGTGGCATTGAGTAGATTCTGTGAAACCGAAAAGTCTCTTTCTTCTTCGATTAAATCTTCTGCACGTTGATAAAGTTGCTGGACAGATGATGTGATTTTAGAAAAAATACGCGACATACTGGCTCACTATAAAATAAGGGTGGCTGATTGCAATGATCGCAGGTTTATATGCTATGCAGTTTGCTTTAATATAGATTGTGCTTAAAATACGTTTCTTATACAAGCGATGAAAAAGCGCTAATAAAACATGTATAAATCAACATGTCGTATGATTATACGTGTAAATCAATTGATTTCAATGTATCAAGGGGTAGGGATACTTGGCAGAACAGTCAAAGCAGGACTATTTACAGTTTTTACAGGCAGCAGTGGTCAACAAACACTGGTGGAAAGATCCTGTTTTTCTTGTGGCAATGATGATCGCAGTCCTTTTGCATCTTGCAATCCTGAGTATTCAGTTTATCTTCGGTTCATCTTCGCCGATGTCGACCAAAGATGTGACCATTGCTGTACATTTGAATAACGATAAAGTTGAAGATGCAGATTTTTTGGCACAAAAAGATCAAAAAGGTGATGGCGAACTGAAGCAAAAGTATAGCAAAACAACACCTATTCCAGTGACCGCACCAGACAGTTCAATGGGGGAGCAGCAACAGGAAATGCTGGAGCAATTGTCTCAGAAAAAAGCACTGGATTTTCAGGAAAGAATGTTGATGACCACATTAAGCTGGCAGAAACAGAGTCAGGATGAAGAACGTAAAAAAGTACAGGATCAACTTGAAAGTCAGCGCCAATCCCGTGCAGCCATGATCGCCAGTATCGAAGCGCAGTTTGCACAGCGTCAGCAAATGTATGCCAAGAAACAAAAAGTGAAAACTGTAACGGACATTCAATCCAAACAGGATGCCTCGGCAGCGTATCTGGATCGGTTCCGCCAGAAAGTGGAAATGTTTGGTAATCGCTATTATCCGGAAGCTGCAAGGCAACAGGGATTGTCGGGAGATGTCCGTTTGATGGTCATTCTCAATGCACAAGGGGGAATACGTGCGATCCGCTTACTGGAAAGTTCAGGACATCCGATTCTGGATGAAGCAGCAAAAGCATCGGTACGTCGGGCCATGCCATTTGGAAAGTTTGATGCCGGTATGAAAGATATCAGTGAACTACGGATTGTACGGACATGGCGGTTTGATGCAAAAGATTCGATGTTTAATGTGCAGTAGTAAAATTTCTGAACTTTGCATTGGATACTTGCCCTTAGTAAGTATGACGAAATAGTAAGGTATGCCACATACATAACCCTGAATTAAAAGTAAAAAAACAAGATCGTGTAATTTCTCTAAATTTTTATGTAATTTTTTTGCGTAATTTTTTTATCTCATTCGTCATATTAAGTATAAACCAAGGCTTTTTTGTAAGTCTTCATGATTAATGATTCTCATTTGTATCTGGAACGGGGCATGAACAGTTTTTTAAAACAACCAAAGCAATTGATTTTTAAACAGTTGAGTCTAAGCATATCACTTGCAATTGCATCTTCTTTATTGATAGCACCTGCTCATGCAGCAACTTCTTCAACAGAGATTAATTACCAGATTCAAAAAGGTAGCCTTACGGATGCTCTCAATGCCGTAGCACAACGGGCCAATGTCACATTATTACTAGATACCAATAAAACCAATACTTATCAGGTGGAGGCCTTATCCGGGCAATATACAGTCGATCAGGCTTTACAGGCATTATTAAGCAATACGCCATTCCAGATCCAAAAAACACCAGCGGGCTATATTGTGCAGGAAGCACCAGCCAGTGCTGTGCAACAAAATAACAATGCAAATTCAGTTTTAATGCAAGCAAATCAAACTGCCGAGAATAATAACAATATTACAGAACAACAAGAGATTCAGCGCATACAACAAGAAGCAGTACAGCTTGCACCTTTAACCGTATATGGAGAAAAAGACCGTGATACCCAAGGCTATGACGATGTTTACGATAAAAACCGTTCTTCTGTATACGCCGGTAAAGAATATATAGAGCGATTTAAAGGGACAAATCCAGCTGATGTTGTAAGAGGGATGGTAGGCGTATATAGCGGCGATGCAAGAAATAGTGGCGCACTAGATCCAAGTGTTCGTGGGATCCAAGGTGTGGGACGTGTACCTTTAACTATTGATGGTACCGAGCAATCCATTGCCGTATGGCGTGGCTATAATGGCGTAAATAATCGTAATTATATTGACCCAAACTTAATTGGCGGTATTGAGGTTATAAAAGGACCATCATTAGAAGCAAATGCAACTACCTCAGTTGGAGGTGGCGTACTGGTCAAAACATTGGAAGCGGATGATATCGTCCGTCCCGGGAAAAAATATGGTGCAGAAATTAAAATTGAGGGTTCTAGCAATTCCATAGATCCTAATCTGCCAACATTACAATATGTTGGTCAGAATTATGCTGATACACCAGCTTGGACTCAAATAGGTACGGCATTATATGATCCTGATATTTACAAAAAAAATCGTACTGGTAATGACAATAGTTTATTTAATGGTGATGATGTAGCTGGACGTATTGCTTTAGCAACTAAACAAGATAAATTTGATCTATTGGCTGTATATGCAGAAAGAAAACGAGGCAATTATTTTTCGGGGACAAATAATTCAAGTTTTTATGATCAAGCAGAACCTTCAAGCAGTTTAGATTATATTCCCTATTTTGCATCTGTTTATAAGCCTGGGGGTGAGGTAGCAAATACATCAAGTCATATGACTTCATGGTTATTGAAAGGAACGTATCGTCCTACGGAAGATCAAAATATTAAGTTAACTTATCGTCAAACCAAGAATGAATATGGAGAAATTTTACCGTCACGTATTACATGGTCTGTGACTCCAGAAACAGGCGTACCACAGTGGCCTTTAAGTGTAGTTGAATCAAAAGCATATAGTGTAGAATATAAATATAAACCAGAAAATAATCGCTGGATTGATTTTTCGGCTAATATTTGGCAAACAGATACTGAAAGTAATACTTATACTCGTGGTGGTTGGCCAACATTTATTATGCCAACGACAAATATTATTACCAATACAGCAGTCGCTAATTCTGATAATACCCGTAAAGGAATTACAGTCAGTAATAAGATTAATGTACTGGATAATCTAGATTTAACATTAGGGGGAAGTTTCTTAAAAGAAAAACTTAGTTCTGATGATATTTATGGTGAATATGGTACAAATGTTACAACTTTTCAGGCATTACCACGTGCAGGGCGCAGAGAAGAAAAGACATTTGATTTTAACTTTAATTATCGCCCCATTGATTGGTTAACGTTAGAGGCAGGAATGCGGTATCGTAATTACTGGGCATTTGACGATTTTTTAAATAGTAATTTAAATACAACTGGCACATCTTCTAGTCAATTAAAATCTAGATATCAGCTAACAGGGTATACTGTAGAGTATCTTACTGTACCTGAAACACGAACGTCAGCACAACAACGACTATTAACTCTTGCTGAAACTAATTATAGAAATAGTAATCCTGATTGGGATGGAGATTATGCTACAGTTGATCCGAGTAGTACCTTATATACTAGGTATTGGTCTCAAAGTAATACATTGGCATGGACAGCAGATGCCAGTGGGAAAATGAATATTGTAGATAACCCATTAGATTCTCTAGATACTACCTTAGGTGTGGAAGGTGTAGATTATGTTTTAACCTCTACAACGCCTCGAGCTACGTATAACTTAATTCCTATTACGGAAGTAACAAAGACTAAAGACAGTGCATGGGCACCACAGTTTAGTGCAGCAATTCAACTTAATGAAAATAACAGGATTTATGCCCGTTATGCAGAAGAATACCGGATGCCGAGTTTATTCGAAAGTACTGTTGGGTTTTCGGCAAATTTACCTTATTTAGGTTTAAAGCCAGAACATACATTTAGTTCGGAAATTGGTTATGTTTATGACGCTCGTAACTGGTTTAAGACAGTTCGCAATGCAGATATTAAACTTGCATATTTCCATCACAAAACCAAGGATGTTATTGAGCGTGATCGTAATTTAATGTTTACTAATCTTGAAAAACAGACATTAGAAGGACTGGAACTACAAAGCCGATTTGATAATGGAGGTTTTTTTGCTGATGCGAGTATCGCTTATAATTTAAAAAACAAAGTTTGTGATGAGAATGTAGCTGTACAGCAAATGTTATCTAGTTCTACCTATGCCACTAATACTTATCAAAAATGTGTGGATGATGGTTTTCCGAATGGTTATTTAGTCACTATGGCTACACCTAAGTTAAGTTTTAATGGATTAATTGGTGCAAGATTTTTTGATGAGCGTTTAGAGTTTGGTGCAAGAGCAACATTTTATAAGAAATACGAGAGTTACTTGAGAAAAGAAGGTAGCTTGGATTTAAATGCTGGTTATTATCTAAATGTACCATTAGCTTGGGACGATACATGGATATTTGATGCCTATGCAAATTATCAGATTAATGAACAAGCAAGAGTGGAACTCGTCGGCACAAATTTGAGTAATCAATTTTATATTGATCCATTAACACGTAGTGCAATGGCAGCCCCTGGACGTACATTTAAACTGGGTTTAACTTATAAATTTTAATTGGAGAGTTATTTGTCGGAAAATATATTTAGTATAGATATATTAGAATAGATATATTGCTTGTCTAATTATTAAATAATAATTGGATGGTTTTAATTATTTATTTGATAATCTGGAATAGTAGTAATCTATTTTAATATGCTTAATATTTGATTATTAGATGTGGATTTACTATTAATTTAAAAGTAAATTAATAGTGTTTCTACAGTTTTAATATTATTTGTGATGGCTTTATTCGTCTTGGACTAATATTATATATGATTAGTATTTATATAAATTAATTAAAAAATAAATATAAAAATGTCTTGATATTGTCATCATTATTTTATATCTTAATTAGGCGGGATAATATTGGTAACGATATTGACCAGTGAGCTACAAAATGTAAAATTGATATATTTAGATTTTATCTTGATATATCAGTCTAAGCGGTGATTATTGTTATACGCAATAATTACCTGATCCTTGGTAAAAAATAAAATGTTGTCTTTCCATTTACACACTATAAAGCAGGATGAGAAAAGCATAGCATTTTATTTAAATAAGAATCACTAAGTTTATCATTATGATTGCTTAGTAAAATTTAACGAAAGATGAGGAAATACTTATGAAATTTAATCAAATTGCGTTTGCCCTAGTTACTACACTGGGTTTAGTTACTGCTGCAAATGCAGGTATAGACGGTGGTTCAAGCAATACAGCAAATATTGCGATTGGTACGGCAGAAGCTGGTGGTACAGCTCCTTCTGATCATGTGGGTGGAACGGCTGCACTTTCTGTAGCTTCAGCAACAAGCCCATGGAATATGTATATTGGTTTCTCTGCTTTAAAAGGTTTGGCCAGTGCATATACTTCTTTGGGTACTTCTAATACTAATGTAACCGTACCAGTGTCTAGTACAGAAAATCTATATTTAAATGTATCAAGCATTCCGGTTTCTGCAATGCCAGCAAGCCATAGTGCTTTGGGTAATTTTAATTTTGCTCAAGTTCTGGAATCTTCTGGTAATCAAGGTAGTTTACCAGAAGTATTTTTTGGTGAATGGTGGGGTAGTTCAGACACAGTAGATGGTTCTACCCGTACAGTTTATTATGCTGGCGATAATACCAATACAACAGTGCCAACCTCTGGAACTGCTGTATATAGTGTTGCAGGTATTAATAATGGTGTAAGTTTGGTTGGTACTTTTGATGTTAATTTTAATGACAATGGGGTTGGTACATTGTCTGGTACATTAACAGGTTCCAGTACAGTAACTAGCTTATCTGTTGATGCTGGATTTGACGTTGGTGATTCCGCATTTGCTGGTAGTGCTACAGCAGTTGGTACTTTGGGTACTGATGCATCTGGTGAAGTTGAAGGTTATTTCTACGGTGCAAATGCCGCAGCATTGGCAGGTATTGCGAGCTTTAATACTACAGCATACAACACTGCCTTTGGTGGTGTAAAACAATAATTTTTATAAAGAAAGATTTGCTTCGGCAAGTCTTTCGTTTTTGCTTTCTTATTTTGCTAGCGGTATCTATTAATGAAAAAAATATTTTTATTCTGTACATTATTATCGATCCAGCAATTAATCCATGCTGCCGATAACGATACCCAACTCAGACTTAATCAGGATATTCAACAACAACAAATTCAGAAAGATCAATCTTTACAGGAACAACAACGAATAGATAGAAATGTTTTACCAAGCATGGTGATAAAAGGGGAAACAATTAAAGTTGAACAAAATGTGGAAGATGTTGGTCGGGCTTTATATATTGCCGTGATGCAAAAGCAATGGCAAGCCGCAGCAATTTATCTGGATGCCTATTTAAAACTGGAAGGTTACGATCAATCTCTGGCATTATTTGCACAAGGTGCATTGGCACGGGTTCAGGGCAAAGCGGAACAGGCTGAACAGGATTTTAGAGAGGCGCTAAAGTTACAACCACAAAACCAGATGATTAAACTGGAACTGGCACGAGTACTCACAGAAAAACAAAAAAATAGAGATGCAAAAAGATTATTCTTACAAGTTAAAGATCAATTATCTTTGTCCGATGATAAAACGGCACAAAATATTGTTAAAACCATTAATACTTATTTAAAGGGATTGGATCAACGTGATGCATGGCAAGGTTCGATTGCCTTTGGTGGACGTTATGTTACCAATCTCAATAGTTCGGCAGAGTATAATAATACGACATTTTGGTATGCAACAGATGCCGAGGGTGAATATTTGCTTGATGATGAAGGCAATAAAATTCTGGTATATACAATTAATCAAGGCAGTCCTGACCCGATCAATACAACAGGACTGGATTATGAGGCAACTTTAAGTAAACGCTGGTCACTCGCAGGCAATCATGGTATTGCATTCCGTGGCTTGGGTTATGGACAGGTCTATCCAAATGAGTCGGATTATAACGAACTTACTTTTAACTTTAATGCCGGCTATAGTTATCAGGATCAAAAAAGTCAGATTTTAATTGCACCTATATTTGAACATAAATATTATGGACGTGAAGCACTCTATAATGCTTGGGGTGGACGGGCAGAGTGGATGCACTTTATTGGCAAAGATAAAGCCTTAAAGCTGGAAACAGAAATTAAAGATTTTAACTATACTAATTATACTTCGCAAAATGGTGTGGAATATTCGGCTTTTTCTACGTTTTGGAAAATCTTACCCAAGCAATGGACTTTATTCGGTGGACTAGATTATGTCGATCATAATACCGAAGAACAATATATTGCAGCCTATCAACAAGAAGGTGTAAGGATAGGCGTTAGTAAACAGTTTCAAACTGGTTTTACTGCTACACTTTACAATTCATATCGTTGGCGACAATTTGATAAATATGCTACGGTTTTTGAAACTCGACGCCATGATTTTGAACAAAATTATAATTTAATTGTTTCTGCACCGAAATGGCAGTTTTATGGTTTAACACCAACACTAAACTATCGTTATAATCGTAATAAAAGTAATGTTGATTGGCTGTATAGTTATGATAAACATAATATTAGTTTAAAACTAGAGCATCGGTTCTAAAGATAAAGCAATAAAAAATCCGGGGAGTAAAATATCCGCCCCGGATCATTGTAATTTCAACATATTAAATAATCATCGTGCTTAACGCTGTTGATTATTTTCATTGTGTTGATCAGAATTTTTTTGGTTTTGACCATGTTGGTTTTGATTCGAATCTTTTTGATTTGAACCCGGTTGTGAGCGTTGATCATTTTGTTGTTGCTGCTGATTACGCTGCTGGTCGTTTTGCTGTTGTTGGTTACCATTTTGCTGGTTACGTTGTTGATCGTTTTGATTAGCCATGATTATTTACCTCAGATGTTATTAAATTTAATGACCTGATCTAAATCCATAGAGAATTTATCAGATGTATTTATTCAAACATAGATTTGATGATGAAAGTAAATGTATGCTGTTAGCAAATGTTTATTTGTAAAGCTAATAATTTAAAGTGTTGAATTTGAATATAGAATTTTAATTTAAAACTTACATAAATAACAAAGCATAATAATTATTGCTCTTATATATAACAATCAATAAATTATTTTTATTTGCTCAATAAAAATTAATTTAAAATATTTATCTCTTATTTTGATATATATTTCTCATATTATTAGTTGACTAAAAATAATAGTCTTTATTAAATTCTAATATTTTACTAGCTCAGATTTTTAATCTTTTCATAAGTTACAAATTTACCTATACTCAGATCATGAGAAAATACATACAGGATAGTTTCATAAGTAAATTAATTTAAAGGTATTTTTCGAAATTAGTGTATGGGGTTAATAGTGATTTGACCATAGCAAAATTTAAAATGTAAGCTATATTTATGTCACGCTGGACTTGATCCGGCATCCAGAGCAGATGAATAGTTATTAACCGTCATCGTCATGCTCGGCTTGATCGAGCATCCAGAATGAACCCGCCATCGTCATACCGGACTTGATCTGGTATCCAGAGCAAACATAACTGGAATAGAACTTTAACTACAAATAAAAAAACTGAAAACTGTGCACTGGATTCCTGCGTTCGCAGGAATGACGAATACTAATTTAATACTGAAATCTGTTTTGCTGGATACCTGAGATATTCTTCATAGGGTAGTTATATAACATCATTTTATAATTTCAGGGTATAAATCTAACCATTGCGGATTATTTTCTTCTATTAAGTGTAACTTCCAATTACGTTTCCATTTTTTTAATCTACCTTCCCGTAGAATTGCTTCTTCCATAGAGCTATGTAGTTCATAATAAACTAATAAATGTACATGATATTTCTGAGTAAATCCTTGAATAATACTATTTTTATGTTCCCATATACGTTTAACTAAATCCGAAGTTACACCAATATATAAAGTCCCATTGCGCTGACTTGCCATAATATATATTGCGGGTTGTTTTATTTGCATGCATACCAGATTAAGCAATAAATAATGAATATGTTTCTTTTTTAGGCATTAGTCAAGTGTAAATAATTAGATTTCTTATGGAAAAGTAATGTCATTCTAATGAACTTATAAAATCTGTTTTTAGCTTGTATTTTTAAGATATATCTCTCAAGGCAGGAATGACGAATATTAAGTCCTAGCCGTCATCGTCATGTTCGGCTTGACCGGGCATCCAGAGCTGGTGCAACTTAAATAGGAATTTAGATACTATTGAAAAGATGCAATTTATTTTGGATTCGATTTTGCAATACTGCTGAACTTTGCACTGGATTCCTGCGTTCGCAGGAATGACGATATTCTAATTTAATGTTGAAATTTGTTTTGCTGGATACTTTGAGAGATGTATCTCGCAAGGCAAGTATGACGAGATGATATGTAGCCCATAAACCGAATTTTGTTATATATCATCTGACTATCTGATGATAAAATTAACGACATATTTTTTGACATAATTACAATTAAAAATTGACTAAAATAGTGATTTATAATAATAATATGTTGACATTTTATTTGACAAAATTTTTGACAAAATGCCTGATCAAAGTAAAATTTGGCTAGATGACACTACTTTAAGGGTAATGACCTATAAGTCAGGTTCTTTTACGTTTCAGCTTGGGTTTGACCTACAACAGGTTAAACCTATGCTTGATCGTGTAAACGATGCACAAAATAGATTTAATAAGATGCCAAGCTTGCCCCAAATCCTAGACCAAGTACAAGAAAAGGTTTTAGCAAGCAGTATCTATAGTACAAATACCATTGAGGGTGGTCAATTTACTGAGCAAGAGACTGAAGAAATTTTACGATTAGACCCTAAAACAATACAAAAGACTGAGGAACGCCGTCTAACCAATCTAAAAGAGGCAATTGACTGGATTAAGCAATTTAGTCAAAAAAGATTACAACCTGTAGATGGACAAGATATATCTTTAACATCTGTTATTAGGTTGCATAGCTTGGTATCAAAAAATTTAGATGAGCACCATAATCCAGCTGGGCAGTTTAGAAATAATCAACCTAGCCAAAAAACGATTGTTGGGAATAGTGTACATGGTGGAACTTATCGCCCACCTAAATGTATCGAAGATATTGAATATCTGATACAAGCTTGGATAGAGTGGCTAAATAGTCCCAATATTATTAATCAGCCTGCTATTGTACGTGCTTGTCTAGCGCATTATTACTTTGAGTTGATCCATCCTTTTTGGGATGGTAATGGTCGGACAGGACGTTTAATTGAAATGCTATTGCTTGAACAATCAGGTTATAGATTTAGTTCATCAGCAATATGGGCATATTATCAAACTAATATCCATGAATATTTTGCATTGTTTAATGCATGTCGAAAGGCTACTGATAAAAAAGAACTTTTGCCTAACCAAGCTTTTATTGAGTTTGTATTAAAAGGGATGTTTGAGACAATTAATAACTTGCATGATCAAAGTAATGGCTTGATCAGCTTTTTGTTATATCAAACGGCTTTGAATGATGCCAAATTTAGTAAACGCATATCTGATAGACAGTTTAATTTGATCCAAACCATTATGCTTGTATCCGGACAAACTAAAAAGTTTTTAACCCAAGCTGATTTGTATCGGATACCACAAATTCAAGTTTTGTATACGGGTAAAACAGAACGTACTTTTTACCGTGATATTGCTAGATTGATTGAGCTTAACTTTTTAGATGACCAAGATGGTTTGATTGTTGTAGGCGACTAAATTTAGATGTAATGAACCTTACCAGCATGACACAAATGTAGCTTACATTTTGAATTTTACTATAATGCTGATTTTTTAATTCTCGCATAAGTTACAAATTTACCTACCTGAATAAAGTCTATTTGTGGGTATTGTGTTTTAAGTAAGCGCAAAGTTGCATTTAAATCCTGTTGGGTATTGATGACACCAGTAACTTTAATGTCGCTTAAACCCTCCTGATCAAAAATAATATAACTGTCATAATAAGCATTTAAGCGTGACAATAAATCTGAAAGTGGTAAGTCATTGGCTAGAATTTGGTGCTGCTGCCAGGCTATTTTTACCGATGCAGGATTGATGTGTTCAACTTTACCCAGACCTTGTTGATTGACCTGTATCTGTTCACCCATACGAATCACTTGTGATTGCTGCGTTTGTGACGGTTTTGCCTGTTGAGGAAGGTCATTATTTAGAGATACTTTAACTTCCGAATGTAACATACTTAAGGTGCTACGGGTTGGATAGCGATTAACAATAAATTGTGTACCCAGTGCCTGAAAATCAGCTTGTGCTGTCTGTACGACCAAAGGACGGGTTTTATCTTTGGCGACATCAATATAAATATCACCCTGAATTAAATGAATACGGCGTTCGCGGGTACTGTAATCGAGCTTAATTGCAGATTTTGCACTTAATGTTATTTTTGAACCATCTGGTAATGTTAAATTTCTGCTTTCTGCAATGCCGGTTCTATAGTCGGCCGTATAATATTGCAGTGGGAAATAAGCATAAAATAGATAACCAATACAGCTAATTCCCGCCAGAATAAACGTGGTTTTACCCAAAATCTCTAAAATTTTTGGTTGTTCTTTTTCGATTGCCTGAAAAGTGTGTTGTATTGTTTGGGCATTGATATGATGTTGATGCGGTAGATTCTGCATTTCTGTATTAAAGTTTTTTAATTCTTCAAAATAATCCAGATATTCTGGATGTTCAGCTTTCCATTGTTCAAATTCTTGTTGTACTTGTAAGCGTGCGACCGGATCATCACAATTTAGGCGAATAACCCATAGTGCAATGTCTCTCTGGATATTTTGTGTATTATCCATGCAGATTTAGCTCGGTATTAATTCTATCGCGTGTTTCGTAGCACAAGCTCAGACAGTCCGCAAGATACCCTTGTATGCTGCGTAAGGACATGTTCATTAATGTTGCAATTTCAGTCTGACTATAACCTTCAAAATAGTACATCACAAATGCCTGCCGTGCCTTGGCATGAGTTTGATCCAGAGCAATAGACAGAAAATCCAGAACCTGAACAACATCTTCAATGGCATTTTCCGGTAAATCTTCTTCATGGACGAGCATTTGTTGACAGAGTGAATCCAGGTAGCTCTTTTCAATGATGTAACGTCTATGCTGATCAATCAGCACATGTTTGGCGATATTGAGTAAGTATGCTCTGGGTTCTTGGATGGCTGTGATTTTTTGTTTTGCCTGTAATAGGCGCAGAAATGTATCTTGTACGATATCCGCTGCACTCATGGGGTAACTGATACGATATTTTAACCACTGTAAAAGCCAGTCATGATGTTTGAAATACATTTCGCTGATGAGATGTTGCTGTGCTTTCGATGAAGTTGAGGAGGTCATAACATTACCTGCACAGTTCAAATAGGAATGATTATCTTTTAAAAAGATAAAAATTGCAATGCATTAAAAGAGGATTGCAAATTAAAAAAGGAAGTAATAATAAATTTCACTATTTTTTTGCGTATTTTGATCATTTCATTCGTCAAATCTAATGAATACAGTTTGTTTTTTGTGATGTTCGTCGTACGCATTGAGCTTTTGTTTTTTAAGTGTGATGAAGTTGCATTTTAACTTTTTTTATTGATTGATGTACTCACTTGGGAAGGTCACATTTATTCATGTCTTATTCTGTTAATGCATCGGCAGTACGTGCATTTAAGCCATTGAAAGCAAATGGGATAGGTCGTCCTGTGATTTTTATTGCAGTATTGTGCGGTCACTTATTGGCATTATGGTTATTGGTCTATTTACATCGGCCTTATCAATTGAGTGCATCACCGCAAATCAATGCCATCAAAGTACATTTTATTTCAATGAGCAAATCCGACACCTTGGCGCAACAAAGCTCGGCAGCGCAACAAGCTGCACCTGAAAAAGCGACTGATCCACAGCCCAAGGTCGAAAATCCTGTTAAACCCGCCATTATTAAACCGGTAGAGCAGGTTAAAACGCTTACTGCGACTCAATCGGAAAAAATAGTGAGTCGCTTGCAAACCAAAAATGAAACTGTACAAAAAACAAAAGTTACAGAAAGTACTTCTTCGCCAAGTCCAACGCTGGCGATTAAGGAAAATAAAGCGAGCAATCAGAATTTAAGCAGTACAGACAATGGGCAAGGTACAGCCATACAGGGGAGCAAAACTGTATCGGTGGGCCAAGGCACTGCACAAGGTGAAGATCAACATGCAGGTGGTCGTCAGGAAGGCAATGATAAAACATTAAGCCGGGCACAAGCTGCGCCACTTGCACAGGAAGATCCGATCCAGGTTAATACGATAGATGTATTAAGTTTTCCACTGAAATATCAGGATAGAGAACTGCAAAATCAGGATCGACAAGTCATTTTAACCATTTATGTCGATAGTAAAGGTAATACCAGTAAAGTAATGATCAAGCAAAGTACAGGTATTGCCTATCTGGATCAACTGGCTGTTAAGGCTGCACAGAAAGCCAGATTTAAACCGCATAAAATCGATGGGAGAGCTGTCCCTATCTTTGTCAATTTACCGATTGATTTCCGTATGAACCAACGGGGTCGATGATGAAATGAATTTATTTTATTTGTTTTGTCACATTTTAGGTTCTAAACGGGTAATAAAGAGATAGCAGCACTTAATTTTTTAATAAGGAGTAATCAAATTCATGAATGCAACAGTAGAGGTCGGTAGTTTATCGCAACGGCTAAAAACCGAAACCAGCCACGAACATGACCGCATGGAACAGTTAATGGAAAAGGCGCAAGTCTTTGCCAATCGACATAACTATGCACAGCATACATTGGCACAATACTATTTCCAGCAGGATGTGGAAAATCTGTATCGACATGCAGACGTAGAAAAAATCATACCGGATTTAGAGGTGCGGGGACGTTCACAGGCTGCGTTACTGGATCTGGAAGACTTAGGACTTGAACCACAAAGTGAAGAGATTGCCACTTTAAATGTAGGCTATCCAGAAGCCTTGGGCTGGATCTATGTCTCAGAAGGTTCGACATTGGGTGCAGCCTTTTTATTTAAAGAAGCACAAGCCAAATTAGGCTTATCGGCAGAATTTGGTGCAAGAAATCTGGCAGCCTATCCGGAAGGTCGCATGCGGGTTTGGAAACGATTTAAACAGGCTTTAGATGATGCAAATTTTAGCAAGGAAGATCAGGACAAAGTGATTCAAGGTGCTTTGGACGGTTTTTCCCGTTTTGGGGCATTATTGGAAAATCTGGATCAATTGAAGTAAATAGGGATCATGATGCCGATGCAACCAGCCAAGCCAGATCAAAAAATTGGAAAACAACCAAAACTGGCAAAATCAGCGATCATTCGCTGGTTATGTATCATCTTGGCTTGGGCGTGTATCATCATTGGTACGATAGGGATTGTCGTGCCGGGCTTACCGACCATTGATTTTTATATACTGGCAGGTTTTTTTGCCGCCAAAGGCTCACAGCGTTTACATTTCTGGATTTATCACAATCGTTTTATCGGACCGATCTTGCAGCAGTGGCATGAACATCGCAGTATTCCAAGAAAAGCCAAATATATTTCCCTGATCAGTATGAGTATTGCAGCAGGGATCATGATCTGGAAGGTACCACATCCATTGTTTGTTGGGATCACTATTGGTTGTATGGTGCTGGTACAGGTGTGGTTGTGGACGAGATCTGAAAAAATCTGACATTTAGTTTTTTTGTGTAAAATTATAATCAATTGATTTTTAATATAAAAATATAGGGGGAAACTTGTTTTACTTAAAAGTTAAATATTATGATAATTACTTTCATTTGATACTAAAAATTATTACAATGTTTCAACATTTCCAAACTGGCATGTGTAAATGATTGAGAATGGCAGAATAAACGAGTTATTAGGTTCGAACCTTACGATAAGCGTCATTTGAACACTACATATGTTATCTGTTGATAAGTTCTTGTTTTTAAGTATGGAACATATCTCTATTATCTTGTTTTTAATGAAGGTTAATCTATGAAAGGATCATTTGCTCGAAATCGTTTTCATCCTTTAGTTATCGCTATTTCAGCAGTAAGTGCAAATGTTGCTTATGCAGAAGACACTTCAAATATTCAAACTCTGCCAGTGATTACAATTGAGGCGGAAGAGGATACATCAGTTACGGAAGGCACAGGAAGCTATACTGCTAAAAGTGCTAGTACAGCAACAAAATTGAATTTATCTTTACGTGAAACACCACAGACTGTGAAAGTTCTCACTCAAGAATACCTTGAAGATCGTAATCTGTCCTCTTTACAGGATGTTTTTAATACGATTACAGGGGTATCTACCCCTCGTACTGATGAGCGACAAAATGTTTATGCTCGAGGTTTTCAAGTTGATTATTATTTGGTTGATGGTATGCCAAGTACAACGAATATGGGATCAAATGATTTAGATTTAGGGATTTATGATCGCATTGAAATCATTAAAGGGGCTAATGGTTTAACAACTGGAGCAGGAAACCCTGCAATGGCAACGAATTTAATTCGTAAACGTGCAAATAGTAAAGAGTTTACAGGAAATCTAAATACTTCTTATGGTTCTTGGAATGCATGGTCAACTTCTGCTGACCTTTCTGCACCACTTAATCAAGATGGATCTCTACGAGGTCGTATTTATTTAAAGCACTCTGACGAAGATTCGTTTATGGATTCTTATCATAAAGAACGAAATGTTGCATATGGTACAGTAGATTGGGATATTAGTGATAAAACCAGTGCTTATTTAGGAGCGACATATCAGGAATTAAATCGATCTGGGGTACGCTGGGGTGGAATACCAGCTTTTTACACAGATGGCACACGAACCAATTTTTCTCGTAGTTTAACTGTAAGTGCACCTTGGACATATTGGAATCAAGATGACGTGATGGTTTTTGCTGGAATTAAACAGAACTTGTTTAATGATATTAAGCTAAACATAGCTTATACATGGCGACAAACTGAGATGGATACTCAGCTCTTGAATGTTGGTGGACAAATTGATAAGGCAACTAATACGAGTGCCTTCAGTAATACTTCGGTATGGAAAGCACAACAAGAAAATGTTGAAAATAATATTGATATTTATCTTAATGCACCATTCACCCTGTTTAATCAGCCGCAAGAAATTATTGTAGGCGGATCATGGAATAAAAATGAAGCGACTAAATATAAATATGGTGGTTCGTATTATGCTGGCGGTGCAGCAAGTTATTTAGAGAATCCTTTTAGTTATACAAGTGGTGTTGGCAATTTATTAAAGGAGATTCCATGGCAGCCTGGTTCTTATCTAAATCAATATCCAAGTAATACGACTCAAAGTGGTTTTTACCTTGCTGGGAAGTTTCAACTTTTAGATCATTTAAAAACTGTTGCAGGTGTTCGTCTTTCTAATTGGAAATATGAAAGTGTAACTGGAAGTGGTAATCGTGAATTTAAAAATGAAGTCACACCATATTTTGGTGTGATTTATGATGTTGCTCAAAATCATTCTCTGTATGCAAGTTATACGGATATTTTTAAGCCACAGGATAAAAGAAAGACAGATGGTAATTATTTAGATCCAATTCTGGGTAAACAGTATGAAACAGGCTTGAAAAGTCAGTGGTTTGATAATCGTTTAAATACCGCTTTCTCTATATTCAGGATTGAGCAGAGTAATTATGCTGAAAAAATTGATGGAGTTTTTGTCCAAAATTCTTCGGAACAAGCATATCGTGGTGTTGATAATGTAAAAAGTGAGGGCTTTGAATTTGAAGCAGATGGTGAAATTAATGATAACTGGAGCGTAAATTTCGGTATCGCAAATTTTGAAGCAAAATCGCAAGGCGTAAAAGTTAATACTAACAATTCAAGAACTAGTTCTAATTTGTTTGTAAAATATAAAACAGGTAAATGGAAAGCAGGTGCAGGTGTTAGTTACAAAAGTAAGTATTATAATGGTACAGGGGTAAACTATGTCGAGCAAAAGGCAGTGACACTGGCAAATGCAATGTTGGGTTATGAATTAGATCAGAATATTAGTATACAAGCTAATATCGAAAATATTTTTGACAAAAAATATTATGAGGGTGTTGGAACATCTGTGAGCTATGGCGAACCACGCAATGCAACATTAACCTTAAGATATAAGTTCTAATCAATTAAAAAATAAAAACGGCTGAATTTTCAGTCGTTTTTATAAACAAAACTATTGTTCCTGATAAGGATTTTTTAAGCCAAGTTTTGCCAAAATCTCAATTTCCAAGGCTTCCATTTCTTCGGCTTCCTGTTCGCCTAGTTCATGGTCATAACCGAGTAAATGTAATACACCGTGTACCAATAAGTGGCTGAAATGATCCATATTGGATTTATGCTGTTGTTCGGCTTCGCTTAAAACTACAGGAATACAAATGACTAAATCGCCAAGTGGTCGAGCGTCAAGCATGGGCAGAATTTCTGCGGGAATATCGCTTGGAAATGACAGCACATTGGTTGGTTTATTTTTTTGACGATAGAGCAAATTCAGTTCGTGACTGGCGGCAGTATCCACACAAGCAATACCAATTTCACAATTATCCGTGATATTGACATGGCGTAATGTGGTTTCGATGATCTTTTTTAAGTCGCTACGCTTAGGCTTAAGCAGGGGCGTATTAAACCCCTGCTGTATGGATAGACTGATTTTCACAGATTATTCTTCATCACTGTTGAGATGTTGGGCATCGGCGGCCTGATTGTGTTCATTCATCAGCGCTTCCTGTAATGCTTTACGTTCAGCACGTTTTTCGGCACTGAGGCGTTGTTGTTCATCATCAAATTCTTCGTAGGCTTCCACGATTTTTTGTACCAGTTGATGACGTACCACATCACGAGAATGGAAACGGGTAATATGAATTTCCTTGATATTTTCCAGTACTCGTAAAGTATGTGCCAATCCTGATTGATGACCACGCGGTAAATCGACCTGCGTAATATCGCCTGTGATCACCGCACGGGAACCAAAACCAAGACGGGTCAGGAACATTTTCATTTGTTCCGGTGTGGTGTTTTGTGCTTCATCGAGGATTACAAAAGAATGGTTGAGGGTACGACCACGCATATAAGCCAGCGGAGCAACTTCAATCACTTGACGTTCAATCAGTTTGGCTACTTTTTCAAAACCTAGCATTTCATACAGGGCATCGTAGAGTGGGCGCAAATAGGGATCAATTTTCTGGGTTAGATCACCCGGCAGGAAACCGAGTTTCTCTCCGGCTTCAACTGCTGGACGTACGAGCAGGATCCGCTGGATTTCATTGCGTTCTAGCATATCCACAGCAGCGGCAACTGCAAGATAGGTTTTACCTGTCCCTGCCGGACCGACACCAAAGGAAATATCACTTTGCAAAATGCGTTGCACATAACGACGCTGATTGGCGCCACGTGGATTGATGCGTCCTTTACGGGTTTGTAAATACACATCCATGGGTGCGTCATGACTTTCGGGTTCTTCACCAATCAACTCAAAATCCCGTTCAGTCTGACTACCCTGAATCATCAAATGAAGTTGATCTGCACTAATACTCTGGGTGTTTTCTGATTCTTCAAAGAGACGCTGTAAAATGGCTTCGGTGCGTTCGACCTGATCCATATCACCTTCAATAAAGAAACTGTCACCACGTTGTGTAATGGCAGTCTGTAGTCGTTGTTCGATCTGTCGCAGATGGGCGTTGTATGCGCCCAACATGCTTTTTAATTGTTCAAGAGGAATGCCCGCAAATTGTACCGTACGACGAATTGTAGCAGTCAAAGATGAATCCTTTTTAAGTGATTGGCGTATGCTTATACATTACGCCACGTCAGGCTCAATATTCAAGAGTTCACCATAAACTAAATTCAAAGTTTTAATTTCAGTGATTTCAATTTCGGCAAAACGACCAATCCACGCTGGATCACCAATAAAGCTGACCAGGCGGGTATTGTCGGCAGTTCCAATCAACATATTTGGATCGTGATCGGAAATTTTTTCAACCAGTACCCGTTCAATTTTACCTAGCATCGCATCAGTTTTGGCAATACTAGATTGTTTGATGACTTGTTGTACCTGTGCCAGACGGGCTTTTTTGATCAACTCGGGCGTATGGTCTTCCAGTTCTGCGGCCGGTGTGCCGGGACGTTTTGAATAGATAAAACTGTAGGAGTGGTCAAAATCCAGATCCTTAATAAATTGTAAGGTTTCCTGAAAGTTTTCATCGGTTTCACCGGGAAAGCCAATAATAAAGTCGCTGGATAAATGCATATCCGGACGAATTTTGCGTAAGCGGGCAATTTTATCGATATAAACATCAATGCTGTGATTACGTTTCATGGCTTTGAGCACATCATTTGAACCACTCTGAACCGGTAAATGTAGATGAGATACCATTTGTGGTAAATCACGATAACATTCGATCAACTCATCAGAAAACTCTAAAGGATGCGATGTGGTATAGCGAATACGACCAATGCCAGGAATTTCGGCAACCAGACGAATCAGTTCGGCAAAGGTACAAATCCCACCTTCAAAGGTTTCGCCACGATAACCGTTAACATTTTGGCCTAACAGGTTAACTTCACGTACACCTTTTTCTGCCAGTGTTGCGATTTCTGCTAATACATCATCCAGTGGACGAGATACTTCTTCACCACGGGTATAAGGCACCACACAAAATGAACAGTATTTTGAGCAGCCTTCCATGATGGATACAAACGCTTTATAGCCTTCAACTCGCGGTTCAGGTAGAAAATCAAATTTTTCGATGTCCGGAAAGGAAATATCAACCAGTTTGATTTTATCCTGCTTGGGTTTGTGGATTTGTTCGTGATGCTGATCCAGCATTTGTGGCAGGCGATGCAGGGTTTGCGGACCAAATACCATATCGACATATGGCGCGCGTTTTTGAATGGTATCGCCTTCTTGCGATGCCACACAACCACCGACACCGATAATTAAATCCGGATTCTGTTCCTTGAGTTTGCGCCAGCGACCCAATTCACTAAAGACTTTCTCTTGCGCCTTTTCACGAATGGAACAGGTATTCATTAAGAGGATATCGGCATCTTTGGGGTCATTGGTTAATACATAACCATGCGAATCGCCAAGTAAGTCTGCCATACGGTGACTGTCATATTCATTCATCTGACATCCCTGCGTTTCAATATACAGTTTTTTGACTGTATGTTGCGCTAAACTCGGGATGTGCGATGGCTGGTGAACAGTGTTTTCTGAGGCAGCTACAGCATTTGGAATGAAGGTTTGAACCGTCATGTAGGCTCCTAAATTTGATGCGAACTGTGTTAATTGAATAACACAATAAAAAATAAGCCGCATATTTTAACAGTTTATTGACGTAAAAGTGAGAAAATCGGGTGAAAAAACAATTTTAAAATCTAAATAATGTTTTGTGTTGTGGCGAATAGCGGCATATCTGGATTTTGATCTGATAGATTTTGTTTGAGGAAATTAGAGCGTACATAAAAATTTTAAAGACATGGTGGGATAGGAGATAGATTAGCGATCTAAATTTATTGGCATAAGTTACACAACGATACAAAAAAAACGGGGTAAGCTGTTTAAAATGCAGCTATTCATAAAGTCAGTTTTAAGCTGGCAGGTTGTTATCAAAGGTATTGAGGAATTTTGTGCATGCTGCGAGTTTGGATCAGGCTATTCAAAGAAAAGCGACTCAAAGAAAAGCGACAGCCGAATTTGAAAATACCCGCACGCTTGACGATGTTGAGTGTATTTCTGGCAGCAAGTTCCAGCAGTTTTTCCTCTGATGAAGTCTTTAATGACGCTTATAAAGTCAGTAGTAGTGGTAATGCAGCATTGCTGGACCAATACCAGTATTCAATGCAGGACAGTACTTTGCAGTATTATCCGGAATATTGGAAACTCAATGCCAATTTAGTGCTTCAACCCGCTGCAAGTATTGTCGCATTCGCAAGAAAATATCCTGATTCGGCAATGGCAGAAAAACTGGCCGCAGATTATGTTGAAGAAAAAGTAAAAGCAGGGGACTTTAACTCTGCCGTTCCCGTGTTGCCATATGTCAGTAATGCAGATGATGCAGAAGCTTGTGCTGTTGCGCAGGTCCGTGCCAGCACTGGGGATCCGTTGGCTTTGGCCGAATTTAAAGACAAAATCTGGTTAAAAACCGATGCACAGCCGGATTCCTGTATTGGTCTGGCAAGAATGATGTTAAGTAGTCCCTTGCTTTCCGATCAGGACAAACAGCAGCGTTTATTTAGTTTGTTACGGGCAGGGCAGATGGGGCAGGCATTTGCAACTGCGGCAAATATGGGAATTCCAATTTCCCTGACGCAATTAAATCAAATCCAGGCCAGCCCTTTAAATTATCTATGGACTGCCCCCAAAGCAACACCGCAAGATTATGCCTATTTGATTTTTGCCATGGGACGTTTGGCAGATAGTGATCTGAATAATGCGATTTCCATGGTAGATCGTGTCGCACAAGGGACGCCAGATCAGGTACAAAAATATTTATATCGCACGGTTGCCTATGTTGGCGGTACTACGGTTTTAAAGAATAATTTTAATCCGGCATTACCACAGTATTTTGATAAAAGTTATGGTTATCCGTTTAGTCCGGAAGAAGCAGAAATTTATGCGCGTCAATCCATTCGCTTTAACAATTGGGAAGGCTTGATCCGTGCGATTGATAGTATGTCTGTATCGCAAAAACAGGAAGATCGCTGGCAATACTGGTTGGCCCGAGCCACTGAGCAACGTAATGATTCCAGCAGCAAAAAATATGCGCAGTCGATCTATAAAAAATTAGCCGAATCTGATGATTATCATGGTTTGCTAGCAAAAACACGTCTAAATGAAGGCTATTCGCAATTCCCGAAAAATTACGAACCATCCAATCGTGATTTTGAACGTCTGGCACAGGATATTAATTTTCGTCGTGCATTTGCTTTAAAAAGTATTCAAGCGCCGGATGCCTATACCAATCGTGAATGGAACTGGGCAGTCCGGCAAGCCTATCTGAAAAAGGATGACGGCTTAATTCTGGCTGCGGCAAAACGTGCCAATGATATGGGCTGGCTGGACCGCTCAATCTATGCCGCAGACCGTACAATTGATAAACATAATTATGCGTTACGTTATCCGACACCATACAAAAACTATGTGGTCAATCATAGCCAGTCTGCCAATATTGATCCGTCATGGGCCTATGGTCTGATGCGTCAGGAAAGCCGTTTTAATACTTCGGCAAGATCCGGTGTTGGTGCGGGTGGACTCATGCAGGTGATGCCGACCACAGCACAGCAAATTGCCAGACAACTCGGTGAAAGCTATAGCAGTGCGGCTTTAACCAATATGAATACCAATGTGCGTTACGGAACTTATTATCTCGGTATGATTCAGAGCCAGTTAAACGGTCATCCAGTTCTGGCGACAGCAGGCTATAATGCTGGTCCAAATCGTGCAAAACGATGGCAGCCAGCATCGCAACCCCTTGCCGCTGATCAATACACAGAATCCATTCCAATTCTTGAAACCCGTGATTATGTCAAACATGTACTGACCAATGCCGTGCATTATGGTGTGGTACTTGGCAAAGGTCCGCAAACGATTAGTCATTTTATGTACCCAGTACCTCAACAGTTTTGATGCATAAATGAATGAAAAAGGAAATAGCGGTTCGATGAAGCAATTACTCTGGCTAATCTACACAACAAAATGGTTGTTAGCAGGTACGTTCGGGTGCTTTTTGGCAGGGACTGTCTGGGCAGCTCCGACTGGATTTGTATTGCAAATTGAATTATCGCCCGCTGTGTGTAGTATTGACAGTACTCAAAAAAGAACACGCCAATGCCTTGAGGGCTATTCCCTCACTGTATCGGGATTAATGCCTGAAGGTGTCAGTGGTAAAAGCTGTGAAACTTCTAGTGTGCCTACGCTCACCCCTGTACAAAAACGGGTGTTGATGCGGATTATGCCGGATGAAAATGCACAGGCAAGATTATGGCGGTCCGTGGGTGGTTGTGTTTCCATGAATGCCAGCCAATATTTCCGAACCATGGTAAATTTTGCTGAAAAACTAAATATGCCATCTGAGGTCACTTCTCCAACCAGTATTCGGGTTAATCGGGAATGGTTACAACAACGCTTCTCGCAGTTGAATACAGGCATGCCAACTTCGGCATTGCAGCTGGGATGTGGTAGTGCCAATCGAAATTCAACCACTTTACTCACCGATATCCGGGTATGCTATCAAACCAATGGACGCTATAAAACCTGCCATGTAGAGCGTGTATCAAGCTGTCCAAGTCAATTTGTCATTCAGGGTTCATATTAGTGTGTTGATCTTGATCGAAAGTCCTGCATTCGACTTTTGTTGAAAATCATTGTCTTTTAGATGCAACTCTGGTGTGAATAGAGTACAATCTTGTCCGTTTATATAATTCAGATTAAGAACTAAAAACACTTCTTAATCCGTGTGGACGAACCTCTCAATTGGAGAAATTACATGTCAAAGCAACCCGTTCGTGTTGCCGTTACAGGCGCTGCTGGTCAAATTGGTTATAGCTTGTTGTTCCGTATTGCAAGCGGTGAAATGTTAGGTAAAGATCAACCTGTTATTTTACAGTTGCTTGAGATCCCGGTTGAGAAAGCTCAACAAGCGCTTAAAGGCGTAATGATGGAACTTGATGACTGTGCATTCCCATTATTGGCAGGCATGATCGGTACTGATGACCCTAAAGTTGCATTCAAAGATGCAGACTATGCATTATTGGTCGGTTCTCGTCCACGTGGTCCAGGTATGGAACGTGCTGACTTGTTGAAAGTTAATGGTGAGATTTTCATCGGACAAGGTAAAGCATTAAACGAAGTTGCTAGTCGTGATGTGAAAGTACTGGTTGTTGGTAACCCTGCCAATACCAATGCATACATTGCAATGAAATCTGCACCGGATCTTCCTGCGAAAAACTTCACTGCAATGTTACGTCTTGATCACAACCGTGCCTTGACTCAAATCGCTCAAAAAGCGGGTGTTGCAGTTGCTGACATTGAAAAATTAACTGTTTGGGGTAACCACTCTCCAACAATGTATGCAGATTACCGTTTTGCAACAGCAAATGGTGAAAGCTTAAAAGACAAAATCAACGATGCTGAATGGAACAAAAATGTATTCCTGCCAACCGTTGGTAAACGTGGTGCTGCGATTATCGAAGCACGTGGCTTATCTTCTGCTGCATCTGCTGCGAATGCTGCAATCGACCATATGCGTGATTGGGCGTTGGGCACCAATGGAAAATGGGTAACAATGGGTGTTCCATCTGACGGTTCTTATGGTATTCCAGAAGGCATCATCTATGGTGTACCTGTTACCACTGAAAATGGCGAATATACACGTGTTGAAGGTCTTGAAATTGACGAATTCAGCCGTGAACGTATGAATGCTACACTTCAAGAACTTGAAGATGAACGTGCAGCAATTGCTGATATGTTAAAATAATCTTTGTATTAAGATGATAAAGAAGCATCCCGTTTTGGGGTGCTTTTTTTATGGCAATAACAGGATAAAAATTAACAAGATAAAACAATAAATCATCATGCCCAAAAGCAGAATGTTTTAAACTAAAATCATCAATAACCAAGAGAGACAACGAGGTCAAAAATGTTAGGGGATATCGAACCTACTTTCGAATTATTATTTGAACAACTAGGGCTGGCTTCCGATACAGCATCGATTGATCAATTTATTAAAACCCATCAGATTGCGGCTGATGTTCGTCTAGTCGATGCGCCATTCTGGAATCAGGGACAACGCGATTTTCTCTCACAACAACTCAATCGTGACAGTCAATGGGCACTCATTGTTGATGGCTTAAATGAGCAACTTCATCAGGATAGTCAACCAGAATAATCTGATTAAATTCAGATTCCGGATTCATATCAGTGTATTTTGTGTTTGATCAGTTGTTTGAACCAGTCCTTATTGCGTAGTTCAATAAAGGCTGGATGAGTATGTAGCAACTCAGCATCAAAATCTGCTGTTGCTGCATATTTCTTAAGCCAGTGCTGAGCTAGCGAAAATTCTTTTTTTGAGGCAGAAGCATACGCCAGTAAAAAATAAATTTCGGCATCGGCATGATGTGCCAATGGTTTTAGAATTTGTTGGGTAATCAGCGCCAGATGATGTTCTTTATTGATTTCAAAATACATCATATAGGCTTTCGCTAGAAGCAAAGATAAATCCAGATAGAGACGCAAAGGGATTTCATCATATTCAATTCTGGCTTGTTCCAGTAAAACAATGGCTTCTTGTATAAAATGCAATTGTTCCTGACGAACATGACTCAGGCAAACCAATTGTAAGCGTAAATCCGCCCGCTCCAGCGCCAGTTCAGGTGTGTTCTCTTGTAAGAATAATTGATCGGTTTCCCCAACACGTTGAATAAGTTGTTTTGCTGTCGTCATATGTTAATCCCCAGTGGTTCAAGTTTATATGAGGTCATGACAATCCAATTTAAAGGCAGGCTTCTTTTCGCGTTGATAAAAAGTTCGTTGTCATCGCAGTTTTCCCTGATCCAACGATTCTTTTAGATGATATGCGGTCTATGTTTATTCAGGGTCGGGTTAAACAAAAAAACCTTCGTAAGGATGGCCTGCAATTCTAACCTGTACTTCCAGACGACCCGGTTGTACACGTAAATCACTAATCTCAAACTGTTCAGCCAATTGCCTTACTAGTGCTTTACTTTCTCTTAAAATGTTCAATCCGGGTAAAATACTAAAATCAGTCAGACTAATGAGCTTGTCGACCATCCAGTTGGGATTATTAATAAAGTCAATAAATCCAGCCTTTTGTAGATCAATATACCAATGACGATGTTTTTCCTGAACAATACCGGGAATGTCCCTTATTAAATGATTGATCAGCGTGACTAGCGGTAAATGATTGATGATTTCAAACCCGATATTTCCGACACGACGCGTTGCCCAGTTGGTAACGGAACCTGAATGTCTTAATTGCAAATCAAGTTTTTCATCATTTTGTAGTAAGCGTAAATACTTTTTTTGTCCGATCCGACATTCCAATACATGAAAGTCCAGAGTCAGGCGGTACAAAAATTTGCGGTAATGTCCGTCAATTTCAATTTGAAAACGATTATTTCCACATTGTACAGTGATGTGATCAATATCATCGGGATTGATGCGTTTACGAATTTGATTGTTTAATAACAGTTCGGGTAGATAGAGCGTAATCGGGGTTTTGTCGAGAAAAGTTTTGGCCATATGTAAGGCCACATCACGTGCAACTTCACTGGTTTCCGAGACCATTCCTCGTACCGTCTGTGCAGAATATTGTCCAATCTCATTAACACTGCGTTTGGTTTTACTGCTGACTTGATCAAAGCGTTCTTTGGTAAAATCGGTGGCTTGACCAATCAACTGGCGCACATCACCTGTGGTGTCTGTGGCAAAATCAATTGCGCCTTTGGCATGTTGCAGTGTTTTATCTACGGTTCTGTTGAGAATGCGTCTGGACAGCGCAGTCAATTCGGATAAGTCCAAATCGCTGTTTGAAGGAAGGTGGTCGGTTACTTCAGGTTTTTGTGCTTTACTCATACAATGTTCCTGGGGATTATTCTTATTGCCACTGTAACGGATAAAAGGGATTGTTTTTTTGACAGGAAAGAACGGTTTTATCCACTTACATCCTTTCTTTCCAGTTCATAATATCGCAATAAAGGCTGCTATTATGCTGCTTTATATCTTGCTTAATATTTTGCCAAAGATCAATTCAAAATCGGATTGTTATTGCGTAACCATGCGGTAATAGATAAACGTTGTTGTTTGGCAAGCAATACTTCATGTAGTAAATCACTTTGAAATAATGCAATACGATTGGTTTTTGGTGCAATAATGTGCCAATTGCCATGTTTATCCTGTAAACGTAATTCCCCACCCCAGTCATCTTGCCAGTCGGGATGCAGATAAAACACCACAGAAATCACTCGATCATTTTTTTGCTGTGGATTGTCACGATGCAGGGCATAAAATTCACCAGCATTGTAACAGGCAAAGTGTGCTTCCACATCTTTGATGCCCAAGAAGAAAGCACGATTTAATTGCTGGGAAAATTGTTCTAAAGTCAGAATGTGTTGATGAGCAATCGGTAACTGATCATTGATCCATAAAATATGATCGCTACGAATTTTGCTTACCACACCATTTTGAATGGCAGCATCCCGAAAGCGCTGGAGATTTTCGATACACTCGCCAGCGACGGCATGTAGATAATCCAACGGATAAGCATCATCAATTAAAGCAAAACCATATAGATTTAAATCATCTAAAATATCATCAATATTCCATGAGTTTAAGACAGAAAGCTGCTGCATGAGCGATCACTTCATCGAAAGTAAATAAACTCGGCTAGTTTAGTTGAATAGAAGCATAAAAAAGAACTTTTTTTTCATGCTAAAATGATATTTGAATTAAGGAATCCCAGATACAATGAATTATCGTCACCATTTCCATGCAGGCAATTTTGCTGATGTCATGAAGCATGTATTGTTGCTGCAACTGTTAAACCGTTTAAATGCCAAAGATAAGCCTTATCGCTATATTGATACGCATGGGGGTGCAGGTAAATACAATCTATCCGAAGCACCGGCACAAAAATCAGGTGAATTTCTCACAGGGATTCATCGTCTGGCGCAACTTGATCAAGCACAGAAAAAAAATGCCCCTGAAGCGATTCAGCAATATTTAACCTTGGTTGATGCTTTAAGAGAACAAGAGGGGAAGGGAATTTATCCCGGTTCACCATGGTTTGCCTTACAGGCTATGCGTGAAATAGATAAAGCCACGATTTTCGAAATGCAGCCTGATGTATTCCAGCAATTACGTCATCATATTCGTGATCGACGGGTTGGATTGCATGAACGCGATGCCTATGAAGGATTGTTGGCAGTCATTCCACCCAAAGAAAAGCGTGGTGTGGTGATGATTGATCCACCTTATGAAGTTGAACGTAAAGATTTTCCTCAACTGGTAGAATTATTACAAAATGCCTATAAAAAATGGGCAACTGGCGTTTTTGTGGTTTGGTATCCGATTAAAGACCGAGCCATGATTGAACGTTTTGAAAAGAAAATGATGAAAACAGGTATTCGCCGCCAATTAATTTGTGAAATTTGTGTTTGGCCTGATGATACACCCGTAGGTTTAAATGGTTGTGGACTTCTTGTGATTAATCCACCTTGGCAGTTTGCAGAACAAGCTGATGAAATACTACAATGGTTGCTACCACATTTAAAAATGACAGAAGCAGGTGCGAGTGCAACCGTGCGCTGGTTAGTTGGCGAGTAACTATAAATCAAGAAGGTACACATGCAAAATCAAAGCAATAAAGATCATGAAGACGACTTTGATGGAATCACGTTTGAAGTGGTAGAAGAAGAACACACCGAAACTGGCAAGGTTCGTCATCGAGGCATTTACCTCTGGCCAAATTTAATTACCACAGCAGCATTACTTTGTGGTTTTTACTCGATTATTGCCAGTATGAGTGGACAATTTCAGCAAGCAGTCTATGCCATTATTCTGGCGGCTTTGTTTGATGGACTAGATGGTCGCGTAGCACGTGCTATTGGTGCACAAAGTGCGTTTGGTGAACAGTACGATTCATTATCCGATTTGCTGGCTTTTGGCGTGGCACCTGCGATTCTGATGTATAGCTGGAGCACCCATGATTTGGGTCGTATTGGACTTGCCTGTTGTTTTATCTATACAGCTTGTGCTGCATTTCGATTAGCACGATTTAATGTGCAGATTGGCATTGTAGATAAACGCTACTTTATTGGTGTCGCCAGTCCATTGGCAGCAATCATTGTGATCTGTTCGGTTTGGGTACAAAAAGATTTTGCAGCTATCATTGATTTTAATCAACTGTGGATACAGGCTGTAAATGCTGCAACGATGGTCATCGTGGGCTTACTGATGATCTCCAACTTGAAGTATTATTCATTTAAAGTTATGGACCGTAAACGTGTGCCATTTGTGATCATGTTGCCGGTTGTCTTGATCTTTGCTGCCATTACTTACAACATTCCTGTTGGGATTTTAATTGTATCAGTGATTTATGCTTTTTCAGGTATCGTGACCACAATCATGAGCCGTAAGACTGCCTAGATTGATTGAGATAATGATGTATTTTAAGGCTAAGATCATAAATCTTAGCCTTTTTTATTGCCTATTCATGATAAAGATCAGGGTAAGCGGGTTGCCACCAGATAAATCACATGACTTTTAAAACTGCCATCGGGTTGAATCGCAAAATATTGTTTTACATTATCTGCTACATGCTGCTGTAAGAAATGTAGTGTTTGAATCTGTTCCGGTGCTGTATCCATCCGTTTCACCCAAGCCTGAAAATCTAGTTCCAGTTTTTGCTGTTCGATTCGAGTAATATCAAAATTCGTATATTCACATAAATGCGTCCATTCACTTAAACTATAATCTCGCACATGGCTAGGGTCCCGAATAAGTTCAATACTTTGTAAAAAAGTATCAAACATGGGAATATCCGAACCTAAAATATCAACCAGAATCAATTTTCCATTTGGTTTTAAAACCCGATGAACTTCTTGCAAAGCCTGTCCGACATGTTGCCAGTGATGCGCAGAATAGCGGCTAACCACCAGATCAAAGTAATGATCAGCAAAAGGTAAATGTTCAGCAACACCTTGTTGCACTGAAATATTGAATAAATTTCTATCCCGAGCAGTTTGTTTTACCGTATCAAGCATTTCAGATGATAAATCATAAGCAACAACGGTATTAACATAAGGTGCAAGCTGATAACTGACATGACCACCACCGCAGCCCAAGTCCAGAATATCTATTTTACTTTCGGCAAAACCGGAAATTTCCTCCACAATTTTTTGAAATTCGATTCCTTGCGCATGAACTGAACTTTCCAAATAGTGTTGAGATTTATTGGCATATTGATTTTGACTGACATCGTGTTGTGTTTTCATACTGTTTCTCCAAAAAAAATCAGCATAGGGAAGGAAATAGCAAAATAAAAATGATTAATTTTTTGTAAATACATAAAAAATGGTAATAATTGAGTGAAAATGTTGATAAAGTGACCATTTGGATGGGAAATCTAAAAAAAGTTAAGGAAAGGGGTTGCGTTGGTAGGGGAATACTGTAGAATGCACATCCATCGGCGGTGATGCAGATTAAAACTTGTTGAAAAACAGGGTGTTAGTTGGAACTTAAGGGTTTTTATTAATATTTGGTTTGAAGGAATAAGTTTAGAAATAATCGAAATTACTAGTTGACTTTAAAGAGATTTA
>NZ_NEXX01000003.1 GCF_002174125.1 Acinetobacter populi | reverse complement strand
TGATACTTCACCAACATTGAATATCAGTGTGACAGGTACGGTAGCGGCCAATGAAGTTGTGGCAGTATATCGTGATGGCGTTAAGCTTGGTAATGCAACACTTGTAAGTGGCAGTACGTATCAGTTTGCTGATAACTCACTGGTGGGCGGTACGACCTATAGCTATACCACACGTGTAGAAGATGCAGCGGGTAACCGAGGTCCAGAGTCAAATGCATTTACATTGACAGTGGATACCACAGCACCAACCCAACTGGCGATTACAGAAGTGATTGATGATGTTGAGTTTGTCACCGGAGTAATTACAGCAGGTGGCTATACCAATGACCGTACCCCAACAGTCAATGGTACAGGAGCAGAGTCAAATGCGCTGATTACCTTAAAAGATACTGATGGTAATGTGTTAGGCACAGCGACAGCAGATGCTGATGGTAACTGGAGTGTAGAACCAACATTAGCGAATCAGCTTGCAGATGGATCATATACATTACAAGTGACCCAGACAGATACAGCAGGCAACGAAAGTGCACCGGTTACATTTGATCTGAATGTAGATGCGACAGCACCAACTCAATCTACAGTGATTACGGGTGTAGCGGATGATGTAGCACCAGTAGAAGGTAATGTAGCGAACAATGGCTATACCAATGACCTGACCCCTACAATAAGCGGTACGATCAGTGCAGTGCTTGCCGGCAATGAAAAAGTTGTAGTGTTAAGGGATGGAGTTGTTATTGGTGAAGCAGTTGTTAGTGGAACAGACTGGACCTTTGCTGATGCTGGTCTGTTGGATGGACAGCAATATCAATATACAGCACGTGTAGAAGATAGTTCAGGTAACCGTGGCGGTGATTCAAATAGCTATGTGATTAACATAGATAGCAGTGCACCGACCCAAACCATAACAATCCTGACAGTTACGGACAATGTTGATCCGGTACAGGCAGATTTACCAAGTGGTTCGACCACCAATGATTCAACACCAAGACTGAATGGTACAGTCAGTGCAGAATTGGCATCAAATGAAGTCATCGTAGTATATCGTGATGGGGTTAAGGTTGGTACAGCAACAATTGCATCAGGCTCAACCAGTTGGACATATACAGATGGTGGCTTAAGCAATGGTACAAGCTATACCTATACAGCACGTGTAGAAGACGCATCAGGTCAACAAGGACCAGTATCAAATGACTTTGCGTTAAGCTTTGTGACAGATGGTTCAAGTAATACAGCAAGTATTACGGCAATTGTTGATGATGTGGCACCTGTAGAAGGTACTGTACTCAACAATGGCTATACCAATGACCTTGATCCATTATTACAGGGTGCATTAACCACAGCTTTAGCAGCCGGCGAAACCGTTGTTGTTTATCGTAATGGTACAGAGATTGGTACAGCGACAGTCAGCGGTACGAGCTGGAGCTATCAGGACAGTGCTCTTGTTACGGGTCAAAACTATAGTTATACCGTTGCAGTTAAGAATGCAGCGGGTATTGCAGGAGCGGAATCTACAGCGTATGTGATTAACACAGACAATGTAGCACCGACCCAAACTGTGACGATTACCGAGGTTGTGGACAATAAAGATCCAGTAACCGGCGTGATCAGTAATGGTGGAGTGACCAATGATGATACACCTGAAATCAAAGGTACATTAAGTGCGATACTTGCATCAGGTGAAGTTGTGATTGTCTACCGCAATGGCATTGCTATTGGGGAAGCGGTGGTTACAGGAACGGCATGGACATTTGCAGATGCAAGTCTGGGAAGTGGCGAGACCTATACCTATACAGCGCAGGTGAAAGACCTTGCGGGTAATACTTCATCGTTGAGTAATGATTATAGCATTGTGACTAACTTTGACGGTGCATCACAAACGACAAGTATTCTGCGTATTGTAGATAATGTAGACCCAGCTCAAGGTGTTATTGGCAATAATGGCTTTACTAATGACACGACACCGACGCTTGAAGGTTCAATCGGCTCTGCATTGAATGCAGGCGATGTTGTAGTGATCAAACGTGATGGTGTAGAGATTGGTACGGCGACAGTCAGTGGAACAAGTTGGACGTATACAGATAGTTTGAGTGCAGATGGTAGCTATAGCTATACAGCAGTTGTACGTAACAACGTCGGAGTTGAAGGGGCTCCATCAAGTGCGTATGCAATTACGCTTGATACGGTTGCACCGGAATCTACGGCAGTTATTGTTGACTATACAGATGACTATGCACCACAAACAGGTAACTTTGGTACAGGTACAACGACCAATGATACTTCACCAACATTGAATATCAGTGTGACAGGTACGGTAGCGGCCAATGAAGTTGTGGCAGTATATCGTGATGGCGTTAAGCTTGGTAATGCAACACTTGTAAGTGGCAGTACGTATCAGTTTGCTGATAACTCACTGGTGGGCGGTACGACCTATAGCTATACCACACGTGTAGAAGATGCAGCGGGTAACCGAGGTCCAGAGTCAAATGCATTTACATTGACTGTAGATACAGCTGCACCAAGTGCAACAGCTACAATTACAGCGATTACTGATGATACCGGGTTAAGCGCTACAGATTTTAATACGTCTGATAATACGCTTGTAATCGCAGTAACCACATCGGCTACATTAGCAGCTGATGAGCGAGTTCAGGTATCTCTTGATAACGGTGTTAGCTGGAAAGATGCTGTATTGGTGAGTGGTTCAACTTGGTCACTGGATAATACTGCGAATGAGTTAGCAGATGGAACATATACATTCCAGACTAGAGTTGTAGATAGTGCTGGTAATACAGGTACAGTCTCCAGTCAAGTTGTGATCATTGATACTACTGTACCAAGTATAAGCAATGTGATAGAAATCACATCGATTACAGATGATACAGGTCTTGATGCAACAGACTTTATTACCAGCGATACAAGTTTAACGATCAATGGAACGCTGACAGGTACGCTTGGTGCCGGAGAAGTCGCTCAGATCAGTACAGATGGTGGAACAAACTGGACAACATTAACTGTAGTAGCAGGTGTATGGAGCTATGTAGATAGTCGTACATTGACTGACGGTGAATACACTTATCAAGTACGTGTTGTTGATACGGCAGGTAATGTAGGTTCTACGGATAGTCAAATTGTGACTGTAGATACTACTGCGCCAAGTGTAAGCAATGTGATAGAAATCACATCGATTACAGATGATACAGGTCTTGATGCAACAGACTTTATTACCAGCGATACAAGTTTAACGATCAATGGAGCGCTGACAGGTACGCTTGGTGCCGGAGAATTTGCTCAAATCAGTGTTGATGGTGGAACAAACTGGACAACATTAACTGTAGTAGCAGGTGTATGGAGCTATGTAGATGGTCGTACATTGACTGAGGGTGAATACACTTATCAAGTACGTGTTGTTGATACGGCAGGTAATGTAGGTTCTACGGATAGTCAAATTGTGACTGTAGATACTACTGCGCCAAGTGTAAGCAATGTGATAGAAATCACATCGGTTACAGATGATACAGGTCTTGATGCAACAGACTTTATTACCAGCGATACAAGTTTAACGATCAATGGAACGCTGACAGGTACGCTTGGTGCCGGAGAAGTCGCTCAGATCAGTACAGATGGTGGAACAAACTGGACAACATTAACTGTAGTAGCAGGTGTATGGAGCTATGTAGATGGTCGTACATTGACTGAGGGTGAATACACTTATCAAGTACGTGTTGTTGATACGGCAGGTAATGTAGGTTCTACGGATAGTCAAATTGTGACTGTAGATACTACAGCGCCAAGTAGTAGTATTGAGATCATATCGATTACAGATGATACAGGTTTGGATACAACAGACTTTATCACTAGTGATACGAGTTTAACGATCAATGGAACGCTGACAGGTACGCTTGGTGCCGGAGAAGTCGCTCAGATCAGTACAGATGGTGGAACAAACTGGACAACATTAACTGTAGTAGCAGGTGTATGGAGCTATGTAGATAGTCGTACATTGACTGACGGTGAATACACTTATCAAGTACGTGTTGTTGATACGGCAGGTAATGTGGGTTCTACCGATAGTCAATTGGTGACAATTGATATCACAGCACCAGTACAAACAATTGTGATTCAAAACTATACTGATAATGTCGGTGTTCTTACTGGGAATTTTGGTTCAGGCACTACAACGGATGATCGTACACCTGTATTAAATGGTACAATTTCTGCTGGGCTTGCTGATGATGAACAAGTTGCAATTTACACATCCGCTAATGAGTTTGTTGGTTATGCAGAGGTTTCAGGTACGTCTTGGACCTATGAATTAAATGGTTTATCTGATGACACAACATATACCTATTATGCACGCGTTGTAGATCACGCTGGTAACATCGGTTCTAACAGTAATGACTTCAGCATAATCCTGGATACGATTCCGCCAGTCGTAACTGGGTTAACGACTACGACAGCAATAACAGTAGATACAGCCAATGGCGTGCCATCTTCTGGCGACACAACTACATTGACAGCGACAAATAATGATTTGATTACTAGAGATAGTACTCCAACTCAAATTTCCGGTACATTAAGTCGTACTCTGGCAACTGGAGAGTTCTTACAGATTTCTGTAGATGGGGGTATCACATGGAAAGATGCAGCTTTATCTGATGATACCAATTGGACATTTGTGTTGCCAGAAACAACCTATACTACAGATGCAACATTCACTGTAGAGTTTCGGGTACGCGATACAGCAGGTAACTTTGCTGGTCTGACTGGTCAGGACAAAACTGTTGTAATTGATTTGACTTCACCTGATGGTATTGTCAATGCACCTATTGTAGATAGTGTAACCACAATTTCTACTTCGTATACTTTCACTAGTGCAATCTATGGTGCATTGGAAGCTGGTACAACCATTGCGCTGATCAATGATGTCAATAACAATGGTATGTGGCAGGAAGGTCTGGACAAAGTTATTGCTTCGGCTGTTGTGGCAGCAGATGGAAGCTGGACCATTACTACAACATTACCTGCTGGTGCACTAAATCTTGCCTTTTTGGTTTGGGATTCAGCGGGTAATGTATCATCCATTAGTTCTGTAAGCAGTGTAGGTGTTGCCTCTACTTCTACGGGTGCACAAGTAGTAACTACAACATGGGGCGGTACAACCGATGCTGAAGGTTATGGTATAAATGCTGCTGCGGTTACTATTAGTGCCAATGGTACATGGGCATTTTTCCAGAGTGTAAGAGGGACATCAGGATCTACTACTGCTAATGCTGGACGAGTCTATACACAGGATGATTCATTAACTGAGTATAGTTCGGTTTATCTGGCACAACCAAGTACCACAAATGGTGCAGGTTATAATGTAAATGATGCTGGTTATGGACGTTATCTCAACTCAGTAATGTTTGCAGATATTAACCGTGATGGCTATGTTGATGTAATGTCACAAGTAAGTAGTTATGGTAATGCTGGTCGAACAGCATACTGGCTACAAAATGCTGATGGAACTTATACACCACAAGCTTTAAATCAAGGAACAGCCAACCATTTAGGTGGTGCAATTGCCTATGACCGTACTGGTGATGGTTATCTGGACTTCGTAATGGCAGATTCTGCTCCAGATTCAATATCATTTATTAAAAATGATAATGGTACGCTGACGTATGAATATAATGCCTCTACAAACGGTATGCCGCCATCTGGTGCATTAACTATAGCTAACGGTTTGGGTAATAATAGTGTCACAGGTATTGCTATGCCTACTAACTTATCTGTCATGCATGAAACAGCCGCAGTCGATTTGGATAATAACGGTACAGTAGATATTGTGGCACATGTGGACTATAACGGTTATACCTCGATTCAATCAGATACTAGTCGAGGATTAGGTGTTTTGTACAACTCTGGTACTGCATCTGGATTTACTTATGTTGGATATGCCAATGTCTTTGCAGGTGATGCAGGCTATGACGCAGGCAACTTATCTCAATCAGTAACATTTGCCGATTTTAATGGCGATGGCTGGCTGGATATGTATATAAACCGTGGATCTAAAGCTGGTGTTGATTCAACTGAAAGCCGGATTTATCTTAATGATGGTACCGGAAAATTATTAGCAACAGATGCAAATGCTCTATGGTTTGGTGATAGTAAAAAAGGAGGAACATCTTTTGCTGTAGACTGGAACTTTGATGGACTAATAGATGTAATTGAAGTTCCAACGCAGGTGACAGGAAATTATGGATATACTGCTGCAAATAATTTTGCTCCAACCTTATATCTCAATACGGGAACCAATACATGGGGCACAAATGCAACAGCCATGACGACGACATTATATTCAGACATTACTGGTGCTGTGGTTGTCGATTACGATTGGGATGGTTCTTTGGACTTAGTATTATATCGTGCTGGAGCAGATGCTGCAGTTGTGGCTGGTGATGCAAGTAATCCAACAGTCCTAGTTAAGAACACCAATATTGCAGCTGATGGTACAAGTTTACAAATCCGTATTGTTGATGGTCAGGGTATCAACACTTACTATAGCAATACTGTGAAGTTGTATAATTCGGCAGGTACTCTGGTTGCAACCCAATTAATTAATCCGCAATCATCTGGTTCAAGTAATAGTATGGGACTGGTCAGTTTTTATGGATTAGATCCAAATGAAACCTATTCTGTGCAATTACTTCGCATCACCAATGGCGTATCAGATAATGTTGGTGGCGTTAGTAATCTGGGGGGCTATACAAACAATACCATTAATACTTCATGGAGCGGACTAACCACAGGTAAGGCCAATGAGGCCTATGTACTGACTGCCGAATCGGATACTGCCTTGACTAATAGTGCAAATAATGGTGTTGGTATTGTGGGTACTGGATATAATGATCATTTCTTCGGTACATTGGGGAACGATCACTATAATGGTGGTGGTGGCTGGATTATCAACACCGAGGGTGAAAAGCAATGGGTTACCGATGGTGGTGAAGATACTCTTGACTATAGTTTGCTAAGTGCACAAATTTCTGTCAATGTTTCTACAGGGACAGTAAATAAAGTAATCGATGGTGTTACATACACGGATACCTTTGAGAATATTGAAAGATTTATTACGGGTAGTGGTGATACCACATTTACAGGCGGTTCAGGCAATGATTACTTTGTCGGTGGTCAAGGTAATGACACCTATAACTTAGGCGGCGATGGTGGTGGAAATGATACCGTTTATCTAACCTTACTCGATGCGGCTGATGCGACCGGTGGTAATGGCGTAGATGTGGTCAATGGTTTCCATATCGGTAATGTTAGTACGGATGATAATGCCGATATTATTGATATTCATGAACTATTAGATGGCTATACAGGTACAGCAAGCCTTTATACAGATACTGATGGTATAAAACTGGATATATCGGCATCTGATTTACTGGATTATCTGAAAATTTCAAGTAATGGAACCAATACTACAATTGCGATTGATCGTGATGGTGGTGGTAATATCTTTACAACTGTTCTGACTTTAAACAATGTACAGACTGATTTGATAGAGTTATTGATGAATAACCAAATCATCATCTAATCATTATTAATATTAAAAAAAGAGAACCCTAGGGTTCTCTTTTTATGACTAATTATTAAATATTAACCGATAATAATCTGATGATTTGCCAATAATTTCTCTAAAGTGGTATCTACATCATTTAATGTAACTAATGTAGTTGAACTATAAGCTCCACCGGCACCATCACGGTCAATACTAATAGTTGTATTCGTACCATCTGATTGTACAGATAGATAGTTACGAATTTCCGCATCCGCTGCTAGTGTTGGCGTACCATTGATATAACTTGCTGGTGTCACACTACCAGTATAACCAATCAATAGCTCTGACAAGTCGATACGGTCTGCATTTGGTGTTGCTTCCCACGTACCTACATGGAAACCATTTACCACATCTGAACCATTACCCCCTGTTGCATTAGCAGCATCAAGCACCTTATACAACAAGGTATCATTACCGCCATTGATCAGGTTAAAGATGTCATTACCACCACGGCCTTCAAACTGGTTATTGCCTGCATTGTCTGTAAAGGTATCGTTACTAGAACTACCTGCAATACCTTCAATATTGACAAACGTTGCTGTGCCAAACCCGGTATTCTGGGCAGTGGTAATAGATAAATCGACTGTGATTGCTGTACTGCCGGCTAGTTTATAATCAACAATGTCCATACCACCTGTATCGCTCCAAGTATTAACACCAGATACTAGTTCACTACCACCGGCACCATTATAGACATGCGTACCCGCCGTGGCATAAAGCGTATCGTTATAACCGGTACCCAGTATACCTACAGTATTAGTACCATCTGTGGCTGCTGTAGCAGTACTAGAGGCAGCTGTACCATTCTCAGTGGTCAATACATAAGCATGATTTTTCTCAACGGCTTTTAAACCCGCCCAAGTCTCATTGACATTTTCAATGGTATTAACACTAGAACCCAGGGTAATAGAGCTTATGCCACCATAATCATTACCGTTAGAAAGTATCACAGCACTGTATGATTTGCTGGCATCCAAACCATAGAAATACACCAGACCTGTAGAGTTTTGGGTATTTACACCGCTTTGTGCATTGATGATTTGGGTAGCCACTACTTGTCCGGTTGCTTCATCAATCAATGCCACTGTGTTGCCATAGTAAGCATTAATACCATTTTTATCCCGAATATTCAGAATAATACTGGTACCATCTTGAATGACCGATTTATTTTCGATATATGATGTTGCACCTGCCTCTGAACGGAAAACGACTAAGTCCTGATCACCATCATAATCCAAATCCACAACCTGAGCACCAGACACAAACCGATAAGTGCTTGCAGCACCAGGACGAATATTTGCCTGAGCTAAGATGGTTTCAGAGGTCCAGTTTACTTGGCCGGAAGCATTAGTACCGCCATTCAGCCATAAAATACCTTTATTATCGGCACTAGAAACATTGGCAGCACTATTTCCTTGTGAAATCCCCGCAATTTCAATGATGTCTATTTTACCATCACCATTCCAATCTACAGCGAGTGAGGTATTACTATTAGTAGCATCGGTTAAAGTCTGGACATTCGTACCTGTACCAACACCATTGGTTGTAGTAACCAATTTGCCTGTACCATCGTTATAGTATATTTCACTATTGGCTGCTGTACCTGTACCGGTTAGTCCACCAATAAACAGATCCATATAGCCATCGCCATTGAAGTCTGCCCACGTTAGGCTCGTATAAACGTTTGTTGTACCATTATCACCATTAAATACATCCGTAACAATCTGTGTATTTGTCAAAGTAGTATTACCATTGGCATCTACACCATTATTGACCACAACTAAGCGAGTACTAACTCCACTGCTACCACCCGTAGAAGTGGTATTAGTACCCGCTGTCCCATGATAAACAATGTCCACATAACCATCGTTATTTAAATCTACACCAGCAATTTCACGGTCTGGGGTTGGATTGCCTGAGTTAGTTGCAGCAACGCCATCCTGGTTGGTTTGAGTATAAACGTATGCACCTGATTTATTAAAACCAAGAATAGTGCCATTGGTATTTAGTACAAATGTAGTATCGTAACCCCCTCGGGTCTCCGCATCATTAGGTGTTTCATCTCCATAAACAATATCGACATAGCCATCACCATTGATATCAATACCAGCAACACCACCATACCAAACATAAGTATTACCATTAGCATCATTGGTTTGTCCGCTAATGCCGAAAGAACCTATTTGAAATACAGTGTAAGTACCATCAGCATTATATTTAAATGACTGTTGGCCATTTGCAAACGAAGTATCTGCGCCCAGAATATCCATCAAACCATCACGGTCAAAGTCAATAAATGAGGATTGTTGTTGGCGGTCTGCTCCCGATATCGCAATAGAAGTAAAAGAACCTAAAGTTGATGGATCCGTCGCATTTTGAGTAAATACTGTTGAATTACTTAAAATTCTCCAGGTACCATTTTCACTTATAGTCAAAGCAGTACCTGTATCATCAGATGTTGCTGCAGTTGCAGTAAAATTAATCGTTGGTGAAGGACTTACAACTAACTCATTGGTTGTATCATCCTGTGTAATTTCTCCCTCAGCATTTTTCAATACAGCACTTACATTATAAGTCCCTATTGGCAAAGCATCACTATCAGGAATCTGTACATACCAAGTATTGTTATCAAAGTCGATGACAACAGCGCCAGTTTGCGAGCTATAGGTTTTGCTATTCACAGTGACTTCAAGATATTCGCCTTCCAGAATATCAAAACCGGTAGAACCAGAAATAATCGGTGTAGTATCCAATGTACTCTGGCTATTCACAATTACTGTTAAATCTATAGAGATTGTGAAGTCATTACTGTTAGAACCGATGTTACCAGCGTGATCTACAACGCGTGCATAATAGGTATATGTATTGATAGTAAAAAAATAAATATAAATACAAAGACTTGATCAATTTTGAAGATCAGAAGTAGTAAAAATGGGACATTCTGGTTTTTGAATATTGCGCCAGATCAGCTCAATTTCATTGGAAGATTCACTATCCATCCATCGACCATATACCTTAATCAGCATAGAGTAATCGGCATGTCCCATTTGGTTGGCTATAAATGCTAAATTACCTCTGGCGGTAAGATTCCAACATGCATATGTATGTCTGGTTTGATAAGGAGGACGATATCTGACATTTGCTCTATTAATAATGGCACTCCATTTTTGATTCCAGGCATTTGGCGAATAGAAAAAATGAATATCAGTTTTTTTTGATAGGTTTTTCGGAGATAATAGTAAATGAATATGATCTTCCCGATATTGATGACGATTAAACCAGACTTGAGCATTCTGAGAAGGGAGATCAAGGGCATATCCCATTAAAATTTTAATTGCTTCTTGTGCTGGTGGAAGTAAAAAAATGGTTCTTTCCTTTTTTGTTTTAGGGATTTTAAATGTTCCTGATTGAGTGATTGATCTGCGAATCGTAATCGTGTTTTGGTCCTGATTTACATCTTCAAATGCTAATCCACATAATTCACCAGGTCTTAATCCTGTATATACCGCAAGTGTAATCGAAGCCCGATCAATCAAATTAAGACATCCTTTAAAAAGTATTTGATTTAATTCTTCAAGGCTAAGTGGATCTGGTTCTTTACTTTGACTGGTAAATCTTTTGCAATATTTGCTTAATCCTTGGTTATATTGGTTATCTTCACACCATTTTAGGAAACCATTCAAAATTGTAAGGTAATGATTCACTGTAGACACCGAATGTTGTGATACCAATTTTACTCTTAGATTTTGGATATCAGTCGGTCGTAGGAGTTCAATATTTTTTTTAATGCCAAGAACTTTTATACATTCGTTTAATGCAGTTTTATAACGAGCTTGTGTTTCAGGTGTAATATCTACAGATTTTAAAGAAAGGTAATGTAAACTCAAATTTTGTAATTCTGCATTTAAGGTTTGGCTTTTTGGGCGAGAATGAGGAAACAGCTCTTTTTCGTTAAATTTACCAGTTCTAAGTGCATGAATGGCTGCCGATCTTAACTGACAGGCATATTTAATATTTGCTTTATTAGGTTCAAGTGGAAGAGTATGGCGATAACGAATGCCTTTGTACATAAAATCAATTCGGATAGATTGATTTCTGATGTGAATGCCTGTAAAAGATTTTTGAATGGCCAATTTTTAATTCCTTTAATATAAAGGAAAAAATATTATGTATGCTTCTTTTCAAGAACAAGAGAATTAAAATAAATATTTAACACATTGGAATAAATGTGACAAAATATACATTTTAGAGATTAAATTCCATAAAGACAACCTATAATTCCAGCTTGGAATAAAACGATTAGATAGAGGAATATGATGCTAGATCTTAGACATGCAAAAAATATAACAATTATAGGCGGTGGAACAGCAGGTTGGTTTGCAGCATTAACTTTAAAAAGGATGTTTTCTGATCATGTAAAGGTACAGGTAATAGAATCTCCCAGTATAGGAATTGTTGGTGTGGGTGAAGGCGGGTTAATCAATTTAGTATCCGCATTAAATAGCCTGAATATTCCAACTAGCGAATTTATGCGTGAAACAGGTGCAGCTTTTAAATGGGGATTTTGCTATGAGGGTTGGCGTACAGGTGAAAAAGAAGATGAATTTTATCATCTTTTCATAAATCCTAAGCATGAGCCTTTTAATCATGAAGCCGCTGCATTTTTGCCTTTGATTTCTGCTTTAATTACTCAGAATATCCCGCTTGCATCGGCTGTAAAAGATTTTGATGTGATTCGTCAAAGAATTTCACAAAAGGATGCAATAGATGTTTTACAAAATGATTCTGGGTTTGCAACATCTTTTCATTTTGATAGTCATAAGGTTGCCTCATTCCTATGTAAAAAAGCAGTAGAGCGAGGAGTAATTCATACGCAAACCAAAGTACATGATATAGTATTTAATGCAGAGGGTTATGCACAACAAATTTTAACTGAACAAGGTCCTTTAAAAACTGATTTTATCATTGATGCTTCTGGCTTCTCACGTTTGGTTATTGGAAAGAAGTTAAAAAGCTCTTGGAGTTCATTCAAGGATTATTTATGGCTGGATCGAGCAATTCCATTCCATGTCTCTCATCACGGTAAGAATCCTGAACTTGTTACCCGTGCAACAGCAATGAAAGCAGGCTGGATGTGGCAAATCCCACTTGTCGAAAGAATCGGTGCTGGTTATGTATTTAGCAGTGAATTTACCACAGAAGATCAAGCAATTGATGAAATTCAGCAATATTTTGGTTTTGAAATAGAACCACAAAAAACTTTAAGTTTTAAGCCGGGCCATTATAAAAAAGTTTGGCAAAAAAATGTCATGGCATTAGGATTGGCATCTGGCTTTGTTGAACCACTGGAGGCAACCTCAATTGGTCAAATGCTAGAGCAGTTAAGAATGTTCGAACGTGTTGTAACACATAGTGGTTGGGTTGTTTCCGACTTAAGCATAGAACAATATAATCAGGCAAATACTGCCAGTTGGCATGGTATACGGGATTTTTTAAGGATGCATTACGACTGCCCAAGACAGGATACGCCATTTTGGCAAAAGGTTGCAAATACACCTTATCCGGAAAGCTATGCTGCTTTGAAAGAGGTATTTATGCAGCGTAGTCCTCGCATGGAAGATATCAAGGGATATGCACAGTACGGCTGGAATGGTATATTCCATGTTGTAAACTGGATCTTTGTTGCACAAGCGCTCAATCTTATTTCTAAAACTGGATGTGCACAAGAGTTACAGATATTACCTATTGAACAGAAAAAGCAAATCATAGCCTATATTGAAGTATTGAGTAATTTTTAAAGACAGATTTGAATGGCTTTTAAAAATAAGCCACTCGTTTTTTAATTATAAATTTTATTTAGCATGTTAATGTAATAATTTTAAGTATTTGATTATATTATCTTATTTATTGTATAATCATTATTTTAGGTCCTTATAAGTTTATAGATAAGTCATATATTTGATATTCAAAATCGATTTTTTTATTCTAAACAGTATATCATCATGCCTTTTCTAATGATCAAAATCTCAAAAGTCAGTGCAAATATGATGATTGAAGAAGTAATTCATCTTAATCATGACGTATTTTTTAATTAAAACATATGAATATCTTTATTTAATAATGCTTCAAAAGTGAAGAAAAACTCTGTTTTAAAATACATAAAAAAAATGAAAAATCAAATTATAAATTTGACCATGTGTTTCTTTTGTAAATATGTAAAAAAATATTAAAAAGAATTTGTGATTGATTTGGCTTAATAGTAAACATTCGTGCAATTTTTCATGAATAAATAAGTTCTGAAATTATTGTATAAAAATAGATCAAATATGAATAAAGACTAAATTTTAATATTAGATAAACTTGATAAAGACAATGAGAAAATAAGGTATTTTTACTTTAACTGATGAGTGATTTTAGGTTAAAGATTTAAATTATAAGGATTAAAAAATTATTTTATAACATGTACTTAAAGGTATTATAATTTTCTTTATTATGTTTTTGTTTTAACTAAGTAAATGATGAAATGATAATTCATTTCTTGAATAAAGCAATTGAAAAATATTTATATATTTTTAATTTTTTAAGAACTATATGTATAAAATTAATTCATTAAAATTAGTATGTGTATATTTTTTTGTTAATTAATATGATGTTTAAAAATTATGTTTAAAACATTATTATAAATTAAACTCATGTTTAATAAGTATTTTTTTTATTGAAAAAATATATAAAATATGAGTTGTATTTAACAATTTATTTTATTTTTGTGCGGAGTATTTAATTTATGCGTACATATGCTTATGTAAGAGTTGATCCAAATACACAAGAAAATTTTAATTATCTTTCTTTTTTTCAAAATTTTGGATACTCAATTCCTAGTCAGAGATTGATTGTAGAAGAAGTTGCTGTAGATACTTCAATCATATATAGAGATAAATTAATCAATTTAATTAATTATGGCTTAGAGACCGGAGATTTATTAATTTTTAAAGGTATAGATTGTTTAGGCAGTAGTTTTGATGAAATATACAATACTGTCAATACTATTGAGGAAAAGAAAATAACACTTATTTGTCTGGATTTTTCCAAGAAAGAAATCACGGATGATCTTAAATTGATTTTCTTTCATTTTTTAAAGTTATGTTCAAGTTTTGAAAGTAAGTTAAAAAATAAAAGAAAGGGAAATCATCCAAGTAGTAGTTTTGTCAAGAAAGTTGGAAGACCAGAAATTTTAACAGCAAATCAAAAAGAGGAAGTATTAGATAAGTTTAAAAAAGGATATAGCGTTTATGCACTTGCTAAGGAATATTCGGTTACCAGAACTGTAATCCAGAGACTATTGGATAAATCTACCAAAAGTCTTAAATCCATAAAACGGGTTCAATAGTTCATTTTGTCAGGATTTAAGGATTTTTATGCTAAAGAATAAATATCTTAAAGAATTAAATTTTGACCGAAATTTATTTTCTTATTTTCTCATGAATAAGGGTACATTAACGTATGAGACGATCCTAGCTTATTATCAACCTATAGTGGACTCTATTGAGAGTAAAGATGTTTTTCTATTTGAAGCTTTAATGCGTTGGGATCACGAAAAATATGGGATATTGAGTGCAGATTATTTTATTGATTACTTTAAGGAAAATGGTGATATTCTTTCTTTAGGAAGTCTTTTCTCACTTCGCTCTTGTCAGGAAATTTTTTTATTAAATCAAATTAACGATTTTAATGCGAGTGTGTCAATCAATATTTCAATGAGAGAACTGAGTGCACCTTTTTTTATTGAAAACTTCAAGGCAATGATAAAGCAGTCTGCCTTAAGTCCAGATTTAATTGTTATTGAATTATCTGAACTAGAATTTATTGATTCATTGGTTTTATATAAACAAATTCTTTATCAATTGAAAGAATTAGGGATAAGGATATGTATTGATAATTTTGGTTATCATTTTTCTAATTTTGGTTATTTGTTACGATTACCAATAGATATGGTGAAAATCGATAAGCAGATTGTACACAAAATACAAAGTGATCAGGAAATGTATTTAATTATAAGTAGTTTGATCAATATTTGCCATAATCTCAACATTAAAGTTATTGCTGTAGGTGTTGAAACTGAATCGCAATATTCTCTATTGAAAAATATCAATTGTGATTATTATCAGGGTTATTATTTTTCCGAACCATTCGCTTTAGACCTGATTTGATGGAATCGGGTTCGTTTATGTGGTGTTAAGTATTCTATACAATCTATCTATTATTTATTGATGCCAATTGAATGACTGACAATAGTCTGATGTAAATTTGGGAGTATTGTCAGTCGGTTAGCCTATAAAAGCAAATTATTTAAGACAATGATTGGGATAATATTGTACGTATGGTTTCTGCCATAGGCGTCGTTGCTCGTCCAATCAGTTGATGTAAATCTTTTCGATCACTATACATCGCGCCTTTAGAAACGCCTTCGTCAGCATCTGCTAGAATATCTGCAAAAGTCTCAGGTAAACCTACTTTGATTAATGTCTGTTTAAGCTCATCTTCAGATAAATCCTGATAAACAACAGGCTTGCCTGAAATTTCAGTCGCCCATTGTGCCACATCATCCAATATATAGCTGTTATCGCCTGCCAGTTCATAGATTTTATTTTGGTGCCCATCACTGGTTAAAATCACTGCTGCGGCAGTGGCATAATCCAGTCGTGATGCAGAGCTGATTTGTCCGTGGTGTGTTGCTCCAATGATTGCACCAGTTTCAATGGATTGCGGCAATGTCATTGCGTAGTTTTCACTATACCAATTATTCCGCAGAATCGTATAAGGAAGGTGAGAAGCCTTAATCAGTTTTTCTGTTGCAACATGCTCTTGTGCAAGGCTTAAAGGGGATTGATCGGCATCAAGTAAACTGGTGTATGCAATCAATTGTATCCCGGCTAGTTCGGCAGCTTGAATGACATTTTGATGTTGTGTCACACGTTTGCCAACCTCACTGGAAGAGATTAACAATAAATGGGTAATGTCTTTTAAGGAGGAGAGTAGTTGTTCAGGACTGTTATCGTAATTAAACGGTCTAATTTCGACACCATATTGATTTAAAACTTCTGCTTTATTTAGATCACGAGCCAGAGCAACAATATTAAAAGCTTCGGTACGTTGCAGCAATTGTTGTAGTACCAGTTGACCAAGTTGGCCAGTTGCACCTGTGATGGCAATACGCATGAGATTTTCTCCATATTTGCAATGAATAGATGTTTAGAATGTTGTGTAGGATTATTTTATTCTCTATACTTACGAATAGTAAGTACTTACCTAAACGTAAGTAAAGGTTGTTTTATTATTCTTTTGTAACGGTGAGTATGATGATGCATGCTGATGATCGAAAGGGGTATGTACTGGCACAAGATTGTCCATCCAGACAGATTTTGATGAATTTAACCAGTCGCTGGGGTGGACTTGTATTGATCGCTTTACGAGGACAAACCTTAAGGTTTGGTCAATTACGTCATCGTATTGGTGGAATCAGTGAAAAAATGCTGGTGCAAACCTTAAAGGCACTACAGCAGGATGGATTTATTGAACGGCAGATGTATGCAGAAATTCCGCCGCGTGTGGAATATTGTTTAACCGAATTTGGTGAGCAGGCTGCGGAAAAGGTATTTCAACTCACCTCATGGATTGAAGAATCCTTACCGGATATTTTGCAACGCAGACAGGTCATTGCAAATGTTGACGACTAATTTCCATTGCATCATGATAAAGCATCGAGAATTTTTGAAAATCATGGCATAATACGCCGCTTTTATATTGAGGTTGAGGATTGGACTATGCGCTTTGTTGATGAAGCAGTCATTACGGTAGAAGCTGGAGATGGCGGCAATGGCGTAGCCAGTTTTCGCCGAGAGAAATTTGTACCGTTTGGTGGGCCTGATGGTGGCGATGGTGGTCGCGGTGGTAGCGTCTATCTGGTCGCAGACGATGATACAAGTACACTGGTTGATTATCGTTATACCCGTCGTTTTCGCGCAGAACGGGGTAAAAATGGTGCAGGTGCAAACTGTACCGGCCGTGGCGGGGAAGATATCATTCTTAAAGTGCCAGTTGGGACAACCATCGTAGATATTAACAGTGGCGATATCATTGGTGATCTGGTTGAAGATGGTCAACGTGTGATGGTTGCTTGTGGTGGCGATGGTGGACTAGGGAATACACATTTCAAATCCTCTACCAATCGTGCGCCAAGAAAATGTACACATGGTGGCGAAGGCGAATCACGTGAAATTCGTCTTGAGCTTAAGGTACTGGCTGATGTTGGCTTATTGGGTATGCCAAATGCTGGTAAATCGACGTTTATCCGCGCGGTAAGTGCTGCAAAACCAAAAGTTGCCGATTATCCATTTACTACTATGGTACCGAATCTGGGTGTGGTGGATGTGGATCGTCATCGTTCTTTTGTTATGGCTGATATTCCTGGTTTGATCGAAGGTGCAGCCGAAGGCGCAGGTTTGGGGATTCGTTTTCTAAAACATTTGGCACGTACCCGAATTTTATTACATATTGTTGATGTACAACCGATTGACGGTTCTGATCCCGCTTATAATGCCAAAGCCATTTCTGCCGAACTAGAAAAGTTTTCACCGACTTTGGCGCAGTTACCAGTAGTATTGGTGTTAAACAAACTAGATCAATTGAGTGAAGATACTCGGGAAGAATGGTGTAAACATATTCTGGACGAGTTGCAGTGGGAAGGTCCGGTCTTTAAAACTTCTGGCTTGCTTGCAGAGGGCACCAAAGACGTTATTTATTATTTAATGGATCAGATTGAGCAACAAAAAGAACTTGAAGTTGAAGATCCTGAATATGCTGCACAGGTACAAGCTTTCCGTGTGCAACTGGAAGAAGAAACCCGTGAGCAAACCATTGCGGCAAAAGAAGCTTATCGTGAAAAACGTAAAGCCCAGCGTGAAGGTCTGGAAAATGATGATGGTTTCGACGACGATGATTTTGATGACGACGATGACGAAATGGAAGTGATTTATGTGCGTGATTGATTGATGTGACGAATCAATATGGTGAATTGATATAAAATTTACCAGTTTGAGTCACTCGTACATGCACCTCTGGTTGAATGAAGATGATAGAAGTAATAAACGATAAACGTGTCTTGTCCAATTGTAAACGTATCGTGGTCAAAATTGGTTCGGCATTATTGACTGCTAATGGACAAGGTCTGGATTTGAATGCAATTGCACATTGGGCAGGTCAAATTGCACAGCTGCATGATCAGGATTTTGAAATTATTCTGGTTTCTTCAGGTGCGGTTGCCGAAGGTATGGTGCGTATGCATTTACCAAGTCGTCCGGAGGATTTACCCAGCTTGCAGGCCTGTGCAGCAATTGGTCAAATGGGACTGGTACAGGCGTGGTCCAGCGTGTTGGAGCAGCATCAGATTCGCGCAGCGCAGGTCTTATTAACGCATGATGATTTAACTGATCGTCGCCGTTATCTTAATTCTTGCGATGCGTTGCAACATTTAATCGACTGGCGTGTCATTCCTGTGATTAATGAAAATGACACAGTGGCGACTGATGAGATCCGTTTTGGTGATAATGACACACTTGCAGCCATGGTTGCAGCACAGGTTCATGCCGACTTATTGATTATTTTGACTGATCAACAAGGAATGTTCGATTCTGATCCTCGTAGCAATCCAGATGCAAAATTATTGTCTACTGTACGTGCTATGGATGATCGACTTTTTGATATGGCAGGTGGTGGTGGAATCCTTGGTCGTGGAGGGATGTTGACCAAAGTCCGTGCTGCACGTTTGGCTGCAAAATCAGGCTGTCCGACTTTAATTGCCAGTGGCGAAAGTGAAAATGTGTTAACTCGTCTAATGAATGGCGAAATGCTAGGTACCTTGTTTACTTCAGACAATGATCGTATTACGGCACATCAGCAATGGCTTGCAGCACACTTACAAACTGCTGGTCGTCTGGTACTGGATGATGGTGCGGTTAAAGCAATCAAGGAAAATCATCGTAGTCTATTGCCTGTAGGTGTTAAAACTGTGGAAGGGCATTTTGAACGTGGTGATGTGGTGGAATGTGTCGATACAATCGGTTTACGTGTGGCAGTGGGTCGGGTTAATTTTAGTTCCCGTTCTGCCGATTTAATTAAGGGATTGGCATCCAATAAAGTACAGGAAGTCTTGGGTGAGGCACGTTCTCTGGAAATGATCCATCGCAATCATATGGCGATTTATTAATATTGATTGGGTTTGATTGTGATGAAATATTGAGTAAGAAAGTTGCTGAATATTTCATTTTTGTTATTTTATAGATTTATATATCGTCCAATCATTCACATTAAAAACTTCGGCTCACAACAGTACCATTAAAATTCAGGCAGTCTTCAACCCGAATACGCTGTACAGGACTTAATTCTTGTAGATTAAACCAATGATAGGCATCATGCTCATCACTTAGTTGGATCACTGCATTTGCTGCTAAAGAACAGCGAAAGATAAAGGCATGTGAATTGACATTATGGTGATAGTACACACCACTTAGATAATCCACAATAACTTCACAGCCTAGTTCTTCCTGACATTCCCGTAACAGGGCCTGATGAATCGTTTCACCTGGATCAAGTCCACCACCGGGTAATCCCCAGTCCCGATTGGCATAATTGGCTTTGAGCAACAGAATTTGCTGCTGCTCATTACAAATCACCGCATGTGAACTCATGCGGTAAAGGTCATGAAATGCCATACCTTTTCCATCATTTAGGGGTTAAAAAACCGGGACAAGCCCGGTTAAATGTAGATTATTGTCCAAAACGGGACAAATCTTCTTCTGGGCGAGCGGTGAGTACTTCAATGCCTGTTTCAGTCACCAGAATGGTATGTTCATATTGTGCAGACAATTTATGATCTTTGGTGACCACTGTCCATTTATCGCCTAATGTTTTGGTTTGCCAAACACCAGCATTGACCATGGGTTCAATGGTAAAGGTCATACCTGCTTCAAGACGCATGCCAGTCCCTTTTTGACCATAGTGTAAAATTTGTGGATCGTCATGAAATACAGTACCGATACCGTGACCGCAATATTCACGTACTACACTAAAGCGTTGTGATTCGACATATTTTTGAATGGCGTAGCCAATATCACCCACATAAGAACCAGCGCGAACAGTTTCCATGCCGATATACATGGCTTCTTGCGCTACATCACACAGACGTTTTGCCAGAATTGTGGTTTCTCCACCCACGATATACATCATGTTGGTATCGCCATGGTAACCATCTTTGTTGACTGTTACATCAATGTTTAAAATGTCGCCATGTTTTAAGATTTTATTTTCAGAAGGAATGCCATGGCAGACCACATGGTTTACAGAAGTACAAATGACATGCTCAAATGCCGGACGACCATGACCGCCACCATAGCCCAAACATGATGGATTGGCGTGTTGAACATTGACAATATAGTCATGACAAATTGTATCAAGTTCTAACGTACTTACCCCCGGCTTGATATAGGGCTTAATCATCTCTAATACATCTGCTGCGAGTTTGCCCGAAACGCGCATTTTTTCGATCGCTTCAGGGGATTTGATTAAACGGCGAGGTGCTGCATTAAAACTATTCATAATCTTCTTCAAAAAATTTTGGCAATTTATAAGTGACTATGGTATAAATACCCGCCCGTTTTATCAAATGGTTTTTTTGTATTATCTATACCAAAAATTTCAATGACGAAACGGAAAAATCCGCACATATGTCGTCACATTACTCTGGGTGCTCAAAAAAAGAGTGGAGAATGCGGACATATGGAGGCCTAACCCAAACTGTAAGGTAAAGAAAATGGCAGATTATAACGTAAGTATGCGTGACCTTCTTCAAGCTGGTGCGCACTTTGGTCACCAAACTCGTTTCTGGAATCCAAAAATGCGTCAATACATTTTTGGTGCACGCAACAAAATTCACATTATCAACCTTGAGCATACTGTTCCTGCGTTAAATGATTCTTTAAATTTTGTAAACCAATTGGCAAGCAAAAAGAATAAAGTATTGTTTGTTGGTACAAAACGTGCTGCGTCTAACATCATCCGTGAACAAGCACAACGTGCTGGTCAACCGTATGTAGACCATCGTTGGTTAGGTGGTATGTTGACCAACTGGAAAACATTGCGTCAGTCTATCAACCGTTTAAAAGATCTTCAAACACAATCTCAAGACGGTACTTTTGCGAAACTGACCAAGCGTGAAGCTTTGGAACGTACACGTGAAATGGAAAAACTTGAGCGTTCTTTAGGTGGTGTGAAGAACATGGGCGGTTTGCCTGATGCATTATTCGTTATCGACGTTGATCACGAAGCAATTGCAATCAAAGAAGCAAATAACTTGGGTATCCCAGTTATCGGTATCGTTGATACAAACTCTAATCCAGATGGCGTAGATTACGTGATTCCTGGTAATGATGATGCGATCCGTGCAGTAACTTTATATGCTTCTGCAATGGCAGATGCGATTATTGCTGGTAAAGAATACGCACAAACTCAAGCAAATGCACAAGCAAAAGTTGAAGAGCCTGCTGTAGAAGCAACTCCAGAGGCTTAATGCACTAAATTGCCAAATTTGTCATCATGGCGAAATGCGATGATGGCAAATTAAGGCATGTAGTGATGCAGACGGCCCTCGGCATACTTAGGGCCGTTTTTTGTTGGAAAGATTTTTGACATAATCCGAATTTAGGAGAAAGGCATGAGCTCAATTACTGCAGCCATGGTAAAAGAATTACGTGACCGTACTGGTCTTGCGATGATGGAATGCAAAAAAGCATTAACAGAAGCTGCTGGTGACATCGAACTTGCCATCGATAACCTTCGTAAATCTGGTCAGGCAAAAGCAGCGAAAAAAGCGGGTAACATTGCTGCTGATGGTGCAATCGTTATTGAGCAAGTTGATAACAAAGCGATCGTTCTAGAAGTAAACTGTCAGACTGACTTTGTTGCAAAAGATGAAAACTTTGCTAACTTTTCCAAGAAAGTTGCTGCTGCTGCTTTGGCTGCAAACGAAATTGATCCAGCGAAAATTGCTGAATTAAAACTGGAAGATGGCCAAACTGTAGAAGAAGCACGTATTGCTCTTGTACAAAAAATTGGTGAAAACATTCAGATCCGTCGTGCACAAATCATTGAAGGCGACAACCTTGCTGTTTACAAACACGGTTTAAAAATCGGTGTTGTCGTTTCTTATGCTGGTGATGCAGAAACTGGTAAAGGTCTTGCAATGCATGTTGCAGCATTTAATCCGGTTGCAGTAAGTGCTGAACAAGTTCCTGCTGATTTAGTTGCCAAAGAGAAAGAAATCGCAGAAGCGAAAGCACAAGAATCTGGTAAACCTGCAAACATCATTGAAAAAATGGTGACTGGTTCTATCGAAAAATTCTTGAATGAAGTTGCACTTGATCGTCAACAATATGTTATCGACAACGACAAGAAAGTTGCTGATGTATTGAAATCAACTGGTACAACAGTGACTCAGTTCATTCGCTTCGAAGTAGGTGAAGGTATTGAGAAAAAAGCAGAATTAAGTTTTGCTGAAGAAGTTGCTGCTGCACAGGCTGCTGCAAAATAATACGATTGACCACAGGTTAATCGTGTGGGGCTGGATATGTTAAATGTTCAGTCCTTTTTATTTGTATGAAAAAACAGTATGCTTAGACATTATGAGGAAACTATTGACAGGCCATCAATGCATTCCTGAGTAGGAAGAATGTCAATAGATCTGAGCGAATTTAAAATATCTGAGAATCCATCATGTCTAATCGCAAAGTGAACAAGGCATTGGTAAAATTACCTTTTCCAATACCCAGCAAAGATGACGGTGAGCAAGACGCTATCCATAACCAAGTACGTCCAAAGCCGGAGCAGTATGCTGATCGAACCTGGATGCCGCCTCGTGGTACACGACGCTCTATGGGGAAACGCTGATCTTTAAGGACATCATTCAGTAAAAGATCAATTCAGTTGAGATGATTTAAGGAGAGAATCATGACCACATCGCAAGCAAAGGTTGCCAGCCGATTAAAAATGGATTTGCAGCCGACCAATACGGCGTTACCTGTTGTTATTGATCGGCCTCAATTGACTATGCCGATCAAAAACTATCAGGATTTTTATCGTTTTTATTTAACTGAACATCATGATCTAAAATGTAGACGTTTGCATTTTCTAGGCAGTAGCCTAGGTTTACTGGCATTGACAACGGCTGTACTTAAAAAACAAAAAAGATATGTTGGCTATGGTTTATTTGCGGGTTATGCCTGTGCTTGGGTAGGGCATTTTGTATTTGAAAAAAATAAACCTGCTTCATTTAAACAACCTTTATACAGTTTTATTTCTGACTGGCGTATGTATTATCATATTGTGACTGGTCAAATCAGCTTATTTGATCATGCTAAAGATCGGTTCCCACATTAAATACAGTTGGCTTACATAAAAATTCTGTCGTAAAATTCATGGCTTCGCTACAATGTCGAAAATTTCAGGCTGAATGTTTGATATGAATATTTTTAGTCTAGATCTTTTGTGGTGGTGATATTGGCCAAAAAATTGTGCCAAGTTTTTGATTTATTCAGGGTAGCTCTATTTCTATGAAAAAATGGTTAATGCGATGCATCATGCTGTTTGTTTGTTTCGTATTGCTGATTCAGATCTGGATTTTTGCGAGTCTATTCTGGTGGCGTAGTCATCCGGTGGAAACTACAATGTTCATGCGGACATATTACTGGACCACGCCGGATGCCAAAATTTATCATCAATGGAAAGATGCCGATCAAATTAGCGATCATTTCAAGCGTGCTGTGATTGCTGCTGAGGACGGACGTTTTTTGCAACATAAGGGTTTTGACTGGGACGGTATGATGAATGCCGTACAACGTAATGAAAAAAAAGGGGAAGTTGTCGCTGGTGGATCGACTATTTCCCAACAATTGGCAAAAAATCTTTTTTTATATAATAAGCGTTCCTATATCCGTAAAGGGCAAGAGGCAGTTGCCACATGGATGATGGAACGGATGTGGTCAAAACAACGTATTCTGGAAGTGTATGTTAATTCTGTTGAGCTAGGCAAAGGGATTTATGGGGTTGAGGCAGCTTCACGTCATTATTTCGGCAAAAGTGCCAAGAATTTAAGCCGGGATCAGGCCATTAAACTGGCAGCAATGTTACCAAATCCAAAATATTATCAGGATCATCCAAATGATCGTAGATACCAGTTTAGACAACGTTTTATCAATAAATATATTTCTCATGCCAGATTACCAAGTGATGATTGATTCATTTTTTAATTTTTATTTTTGCTATATTTTTTAACGGGCTATAGCTGATCATATTGATCAAAATGTTTGATGTATGAATTTTCATAAACTAAAGTCTAAATTTGTAATATTTTTATCGAACTGTCACAATTTTGACGCATAATAATACTAGAAAATAGGCATAACTTAATTTTAGGGCATTATTCGATGAATCAAGTGGTCGAAGCAGCACATAACTATACTTTTCATGATCGTTATATTAATCGTGAGTTATCAATTTTAGATTTTCATTTGCGGGTTTTAGAACAAGCGGTTAATCCGGGACATCCGCTTCTGGACCGTTTAACATTTTTATTGATTTTTTCCCGCAATATGGATGAATTCTTTGAAATACGTGTTGCTGGGCTAATGGAGCAACTGACGCTTGGCAACGAAAGTCATACGCCGGATGGATTAACACCCAAAGAAGTGTTAGAGCGGATTTCGGAAACGGCGCATGCTGCGATTGAACGTCAATATCGTATTTTAAATGAAGAAATTTTGCCTAAGTTGCGTGAGGAAGACATCTGTTTCTTAAAGCGCAATGAGTTGACCGCAGAGCAGCTGGCATGGATTAAAAAATATTTTCAGGAACAGGTTGCTCCAGTTTTAACGCCGATTAGCCTTGATCCAGCGCATCCGTTTCCACGTTTGGTGAACAAGAGCCTGAACTTTATTGTTACGCTTGAAGGCAAGGATGCATTTGGACGGAACATTGATCTTGCTGTTGTGCCTGCACCGCGCTCATTACCTCGTGTTGTGCGTTTGCCGAATGAATTAACTGGCGGCAAGGAACATCATGTGATGTTGTCTGCCATTATTCATGAGCATGTATCTGATTTATTCCCGGGTATGACAGCGACAGGATGTTATCAATTCCGTGTGACACGAAATGCCGATTTGGCACTGAATGAAGATGTTGAAGATTTAGCCAAAGCTTTAAAAGGTGAGTTGAGTTCTCGTCGTTTTGGTCAGGCGGTACGTCTTGAAGTCACAGAAAGTTGTCCTGCGCATATTTATGATTATCTACTAAAAGAATTTCAGCTTGATAGTAGTGCATTATATAAAGTTGAAGGTCCTGTTAATCTAGCGCGTTTAACTTCTGATTTTAATCGCCCACATTTGCGTTATGTACCATTTACGCCGGTGATTCCTAAAGCATTCAAGAAGTCTGAAAGCATTTTTTCTGCCATGAAAAAGCAGGATATTTTATTGCATCATCCATTTGAATCTTTTGGTCCTGTGATTAACCTGTTACGTGAAGCAGCGCGTGATCCACAAGTGCTTGCGATTAAGCAAACGCTTTATCGTAGTGGTGCAAATTCTGAAATTGTTCAGGTATTGGCAGAAGCAGCACGTAATGGTAAAGAAGTCACTGCGGTGATTGAATTGCGTGCCCGTTTTGATGAAGAGTCCAACATTGCAGTGGCTAATGTCTTGCAGGAAGCTGGTGCAGTTGTGGTGTATGGCATTGTGGGTTATAAAACCCATGCCAAGATGATTCTGATCGTGCGCCGTGAAAATAATAAACTGATACGTTATGTACATTTAGGCACAGGAAATTATCATGCCGGTAATGCACGTCTATATACCGATTATGGTTTATTAACCACAGATAAAGAATTGTCTGAAGATGTGCATCGTGTTTTTCAAGAGCTGACCGGTATGGGTAAAACAGTCAAATTGAAAAAACTGTTACATGCGCCTTTTACCTTGCATCAACAATTGATGAACTTTATTGATGTTGAAATTGCCAATGCCAAAGCCGGTAAAGTCGCCCGTATTATTGTAAAAGTGAATGCCTTAACCGAAAAACAGTTAATGGATAAACTATACGAGGCATCGCAGGCGGGTGTACAGATTGATCTGATTATTCGTTCAATCTGCTGTTTACGTCCGCAATTACCAGGTTTGTCTGAAAATATTCGTGTTCGTTCTATCGTGGGTCGTTTTCTGGAACATACCCGTGTCTATTATTTTGAAAATGGTGGGCAATCACGGATTTATTGTTCAAGTGCCGACTGGATGGATCGCAACCTGTTTAACCGAGTTGAAGCTTGTTTCCCAATTGAAGATCCTGTGCTTAAAAAGCGGATTTATGAGCAAGGCTTGATTAATTATTTGGAAGATAATCAGCAGGCATGGATTTTACAGCCGAATGGTCAGTGGTTGCGTGTAGAAATGAAAGAAGGTGAACAACCACATACTGCACAAAAAGTTTTGCTTGATCAATTAACCTAAATTTAAAATATTGTATTCAGTTTTACTGACATGATTTAAATATTGATCTTATCAGAAATAAAAAACACCTTTTACCATATGGCGGAAGGTGTTTTTTGTTGAAAGCGCGTTTTTAGGTAAAAGCTCTAAGCTCTTAATTTTGCCAAAAAACGTCCGATACGGGTAATGGCTTCACGTAGTTCAACCGGCGCTGGCAGAAATACCACCCTAAAATGGTCCGGTGTTGGCCAGTTAAAGCCAGTACCTTGTACCAACAATACTTTTTCTGCTTTTAATAAATCCAGCATTAATTTTTCATCATCGTGAATCGGATAAACATTCGGATCCAGTCGAGGGAAACAATACATTGCACCTTCGGGTTTAACACAGCTGACACCCGGAATTTCATTGAGCATTTCCCAAGCAATATTGCGCTGCTCGTATAAACGTCCACCCGGACGGATTAAATCATTAATCGATTGGTAGCCACCCAGCGCTGTTTGAATCGCATATTGTGCCTGATGATTGGCACATAAACGCATGGAAGCCAGCATATCCAGACCTTCGATATAATCTGCTGCTTTGGATTTGTCACCGGAAATAGCCAGCCAACCGGAGCGATAGCCTGCAATACGATATGCTTTGGATAGGCCATTAAATGAAATACATAAAACATCTTTGGCAATCGAAGCTATGGCAACATGCTCTAGACCGTCATATACAATTTTGTCGTAGATTTCATCGGCAAACAAAATTAAATCGTATTTACGAGCCAGCGCAACAATTTGTTCAAGAATATGGCGAGGGTAGACCGAACCAGTTGGATTGTTCGGATTAATCACCACAATACCTCGGGTATTGGCGGTAATTTTACTTTCCATATCGGCAATATCGGGATACCAGTTATTTTCTTCATCACATTTATAGTGGACGGCTACACCACCGGAAAGATTGACTGCTGCGGTCCAAAGTGGATAATCCGGCATCGGAATCAACATTTCATCGCCATCATTTAATAGGCCCTGCATCGACATCACGATGAGTTCGGAGACGCCATTACCAATATATACATCATTGACATGTAGGTCTAAAAGGCCTTTTTGCTGGTAATACTGGCAAATAGCTTTACGGGCAGGAAAAATGCCCTTGGAATCGGTGTAGCCAATAGCATTAGGCAAATTCATGGCAACATCATTGATAATTTCCTGTGGTGCTTCAAAGCCAAAAGGTGCAGGATTACCAATATTGAGTTTTATAATTCTATGGCCTTGTTCTTCCATTTCATTGGCGGCTCGCAGCACAGGCCCACGAATATCGTAACAAACATGTTCGAGTTTGGCTGATTTTTTGATTTCTCGTTCGATTTTTTTGGTCTGGTTGATTGCAGTATTTTGAGTCATGACAGGATTCACTTTGGCATATCGGTATAAATAACTTTTGAAGGTCTCAACCGTTAATAGATCAAGATCATGTTGATCTCGCAGTAATTCAACAATTTTTTCATGGGTAAAGCCGGATTGCTGATATTGCCTGATCACAGGTAATAGATTTTTAAAAACAACGCTTTTTTTTTGCGACATTTTTCTATCCTATACAACAGTGTGCCAAGCATAGCACCATCTTTGCTTACTTTAAAGGGTATTATGATGAAAACTGCTTTCTAAATTCAATTATTTTGCTTACTATTTGCTTTCTTTAAAATAAATCACTAATATTTTATAAATTACACAGTTAACTACTGGAATTTTGATGATGAATGGCGTAAATATAAAATCTAATCGTCATGACATTTTCACGAGTAAAATGAAAGGAGCGGGCAATGGGAAAAGTCAATAAAACAGACCGCGAATGGCAGCGAGAGCTTAGTCCCGAAGAGTATCGTATTACTCGGCAAAAAGGGACAGAGCCAGCTTTTCAAGGTAAATACTGGAATAGCAAAGCCGAGGGAACATATTATTGCCGTTGTTGTAACACACCATTATTTTCTTCCGAAACCAAGTATGATTCTGGTTCTGGCTGGCCAAGTTTCTATCGTCCTATCAATAATAGTAATATTGATGAACATACTGATCAAACCCACGGCATGGTGAGAACGGAAATTACCTGTCATGTGTGTGACGCGCATTTGGGACATGTTTTTGAAGATGGACCTGAACCTACGGGATTGCGTTATTGTGTCAATTCCGCATCATTAAAATTAAATACAGCAGAAAAAAATGACGAGGACAATTATCCATGACCAGTATCTACCAATTTGAAGCAGAGCGTCTGGAAGGTGGCGAACAATCGCTGCAAGAATATAAGGATAAGGTGATTCTGATTGTTAATACGGCCAGTAAATGTGGTTTTACACCGCAATTTACTGGTTTGGAAAAACTCTATAAAAAGTATAAGGATCAAGGATTTGTTATTCTGGGTTTTCCCTGTAATCAATTTGGTGGACAAGATCCGGGATCAAACGAAGAAATTGGTCAATTTTGTCAGCGTAACTATGGGGTAAGTTTCCCCATGTTTGCCAAGGTGGATGTAAAAGGGCCAGAAGCCCATCCGATATTTCGTTATCTTACCAGTGAAACGCGGGGATTTATCAATAAAAATATTAAATGGAATTTTACCAAGTTTTTGGTGAATAAGGCCGGAAAAGTTGTTGGGCGTTATGCACCTACAACAAAGCCTGAAAGTCTGGAAGAGGATATTGAAAAAGCCTTAAATGATGCTTGATCTTGCTTTATTGAAGATACGCTAAAATCGATTGGGTCGAGCATCAGCGCTATGTAAGCGGTTTTAAATGATTTACTTCATATGCTATAGGGTGCTTTTTGCTCGATTTAGATGCTTTTACGGAGTCTGGCTGGCTGTTAAGTATTTGATATTGTTATTGGAATCGTAAGGCTTAAATGTCTTTTTAAAGTCTTTAAAGTTTAAAATGATTACTCAAATGAAAGTGTAGTCGTCTAATGATGTAAAATACAAAATAATAGGTATCTTGGCGTTGATCAAATCTGGTTCGTGCTAAGTTGTGATATGCACATATTTTCGAATTGAAACCATTTATCTATTTTTATATCTTGGATCAAGGGATGGAGATATCATCTAATACTTGGGTTAAGTATTCGCATGAATTAAAAGGGGGATATAACGATGTAGGAAAGTGAAAAAATAATTCGGTAACAAAAAAATCAAAATAAATTGAGCTATTTTTGAATTTCAACTGTCTATATATAGGGACACAGTTTTTTGGGGGATATATGGTGGATCGAAGGGCTCGCTTACATATAAGACCCCAATGGATTAAAGTTATCCATCACCTTATCTTTGCGGCAATATTGAACTTGCCTGTTGGTGTTTATGCGATAGATGACAATCATATAAAAGGGTTTTATTACATTAAAGCGGGGCAACTGGGACAGGCATTGTCTGATTTTGCTTTGCAATCCGGTATTGCATTATCTTTTGATCCAGCCCTGACTGAGAATTTGACCACTCAGGGTTTGAATGGGCAGTATAGTATTCGCCAAGGGTTTGAAAAATTACTCCAAGCGACCAATTTACATTTAATTGAGCGAGACAAGGGAAATTGGTCAATCGAACCAAGCGAGGATCATCATCTAGCTGCACGTGATATGGGGCAGTTAAAGGTTATCGATATTCAGGCAAAAAAACAGCAACAAGCGACCCATTTGCATCATTTGACCACTAATAAGCAAACAATAGATGCTGCTGAACCGATTGCTTTCCAGCACAATATGGATCTGGTTCGTTCGCCAGATGATGTGCAGCCATATACCATAATTAGCCGGGAAAAAATTGAAAACACTGGGGCAAGCTCGATAGAGGAATTGATCCAAAAAATTTTACCCATGAACACTTCATTAGCAAATATTGATGGCAGTGGTTTTTTTGGGAATGCCAGCCAGTTTAATTTACGCAGTTTGGGAACAACACATACATTGGTTTTGATTAATGGTCGCCGTGGTGCAGGGATCGGTTATCGGGGAACCTCAGAATCAACCAATCAGCAAAATATTAATAATATTCCATTGGCTGCGATTGAACGAATTGAAATCTTACCAGCATCTGCGTCTGCGATCTATGGCAGTGGGGCGCTTGGTGGTGTGATCAATGTGGTATTACGTCATGATTATGTTGGGACAGCGCTTAATCTTCGCTACGACAATACATTCGATTCCGATACAGCAATAAAAACCGTTAATGTTGTCACGGGATTTGCGCTGGAAAATGGTCAGACACATGTATTGGTTGCAGCACAAAAGTCGCAGGCAAATGAGTTAACGGCAGCCGATCGCAATTTTAATAATCAATATCGTAAGCAGCTACTAAACCATTATCCAGATGCGATCTATGGGATGAATGCTGATGGCACGGCGATCGCACCGCCCTATGGTAATCTGGTGAATATCAGAACACAGGATGGCTCGGCTTTATTACCACAATATAGTGATGCGAGTTTTGCTTATTTGCCTAAAGGGTATGCAGGCTATGCGATTGATGGCTTTGCACCACTGCAATCAACTTTGGGACAGTACAGCCTGGGTTCTGCGGATGCTGTTTCGGGTTTTAGCAGTGCAAGTTCATTGGTTTCGGCCAATCAAACGGATTCTGTTTATTTGAGTATTTATCGTGAATTTACCGAACGGCTGTCTGGTTTTATTGAAAGTAGTTATGATCGATCTGTCCTGCAAGTAGCAACGGCGCGTTATGATCGTCTGAATGTTGTTACACTTGATGCCAATGCAGCGAGTAATCCATTTGGAAAAACAGTATTGATTGCCTTTCCTGTAAGTTGGAATGATGCAACTCAACGCTATCGCTATATCAATAATGATAATAAAAAAGCAGTGATCGGATTGAGCTATAATGCAACGGATGACTGGCTGATCAGTGCTGATTATTCATGGTCAACTGCACATATTGACATGGCTCATCCACGCTTGTTAAATCAGGCCTATTCACAGGATTATATGTCTGGATTGCTGGACTTATTACGTGACACGACCACCTATCAAACTGCAATTCAGGACTATTGGCGTAGTGCATCGACCTATACCGATCAGACTATGCATGATTTTTCCTTACGTTCTTTGGCAACTGTTGGCAACTGGTATGCAGGCAAGATTCGTCTGGCAACCGGTGTGGAATATCGTCGTATTCAGGGAGGCGGTATTCCAGAATATTTGCAGCGTCCCATTGTGGAGATACGTAAACAAAATACCAGTAGTTTATATGCCGAATTAAGCGTTCCCTTGATTTCAGATGAAATGGACTGGAAATATGCAAAATTACTGGAGCTGCAAATCGCAGGTCGACATGAGCGATTTGAGCTTAAAACCGCAGATGCAAAATTTTCAGAAACCTCGCCGACATTTGGTTTTCGTTTTGCACCCAATGATACGGTGATGTTTCGGGCGTCTTATGGTGAAGGTTTTATTAGTCCGACAGTTGCTCAACTTGGCTCAACCTCATTAAGCGATGTTGGTACAGCGGTGATTGATCCTCAGACAGGCAAGCATACAGATGTACTGACGTATACCGGAGGTAATCCGCAGTTAAAGCCTGAGATTGCCAAAAGTATAAATGTAGGTATTGTATGGAAACCGGATTTTATTCCCAATCTCAGATGGTCCATTGACTATTATAAAATTAAAAAAAATAATGGGATTACCAGTCTAACCGCACAGGAAATTTTGGATCATGCCAATAGTTTTGGTGATCGAATTGTGCGAGATGACAATGGTAATCTTCTAACTGTGAATACTATGCCATTCAATGCATTGAGTTTAAAAACCAGTGGTTTTGATATGAGTTTACTCTATACAGTTGATCATATTTTTGCTGGGCTTGATGCCATGGCCAGCTATACCCATGTAAAAAGTTATAAACAACAAATGAGTTTTGCTCAGGAACCAGTTGAATATGTCAATATTCCAAACACCGGTCCGCTTAAAGATTCTATGAGTGCCGCATTAATCTTGCATTTGTCTGACTTATTGGATCTGGGGTGGGAGATGCAATATTATGGAAAATATAAACTTTCACCCTCCAATCTTACCGCAATCAAAGCACAAGGGCATAATACTGTTGCAAGCCAAACTTATCATGATGTCTTTGCACGTTATAAGTTACCAGAAGGGCTTGGGGCTAAATATGGTTCACCACAATTGACAGTGGGTATCAAAAATCTCTTGAATGATTATGAGGTCGATATGAGTAATACCTATATCAGCCAATATACCGATCCGCGCTTGCGTCAATATTATCTAAATCTAAAATTTTCTTTCTAAAAGTAAGTCTCAGTTTTAATAATAAGTATTTGAATTTTTTTGACTAATTATAATTTATGTAGAGAAGATAAATTTATTTTTAAATAAAAGTAATTTTTTGTGAGCTATTTTTTGATTTCAACTGGCATTAGATACGAAAGACTTTCATTCTCATTTATTCGGGGTAGATATGTACGATCAAAAACAATGCTTAAACTTGAAGAAAAAATCTCCATTAAATTTGGCGATTCATACCATTATGTTAGGGATAACACTGGGTTCATCTGCTGTAAGTTATGCAGCTGAATCGGACAATGAAAATGTTACACAATTACCTGTAATTAAGGTTCAGGCGGAAGCAGAACCTGAAAAAGTTGCTTTTAAAGGAAATATGGATCTGGTGCGTTCTGAAGATGATTCGCAGCCGTATCAAATTATTGATCGTAAAGTAATTGAAAATTCCGGCGCAACAAGTGTAGAAGAACTTTTATCAAAAGTTTCGTCGATGGTTACCTCTGTGAGCAATGAAACAGCGGGCGGCTGGACAGGTTCAAGTAGTCAGATTAATTTACGTGGTTTAGGGACCAGTCATACTTTGGTATTGATCAATGGTCGTAAAGGCGCTGGGGTTGGGAGTCGTGGTTCATCAGAATCGACAGACCAACAAAATATCAATGGTATTCCTCTAGCTGCCATTGAACGGATTGAAATTTTGCCAAGTTCAGCTTCGGCCATTTATGGTAGTAATGCATTAGGTGGTGTAATCAATGTGGTCTTACGGCGTGACTTTGTTGGTACAGAAGCCAATATTCGTTATGACAACACCTTTGATACCGATGTTGCTTTGAAAACGGTTAACTTGACGACAGGATTTGCACTTGAAGGTGGACGAACACAGGTTCTGTTCACTGCACAAAAACAGGAAGGTAATGAATTAAAAGTTAAGGATCGTTCTTTCTTTGAACGTGATCGTGCGGTACAACTCGAGAAAAATCCTAGTGCCATCTATGGTGGCAATCCACCCATGGGAAATCTAACCAATATCAAGACCGTTGATGGTTCAGAATTAATTGCAGGATCAGGTGCAAGCTATGCTTATGTGCCCAAAGGCTATCAGGGAGCTGCCATAGATGGGTTGACACCCTTTTATGATACTGTAGGGCAATATGCACTAGGTCTGGCAAATGGTATTGGTAGTGATTCGGGTGCACAAAATTTAGTCGGTGCAAAAGAGAATCAATCTTATACTTTAAACATTAATCGTGATTTTACCGATAAATTAAATATCTTCCTTGAAGGTGGATATGAAGAGCAAAAAATCGAAAGTGCCGGTAATTATCACGGTTTTGGTACGGTAACAATCAAAGCAGATAACCCAACTAATCCATTCGGTAAAGATATTTTGGTAACGTATTCTCCATCTTATGACGATGGTATTGCGATGCAAAATCGTAATGGTGTCACCGAAACCAAACGTGTGGCAACCGGATTTGAATATGAACCCATTAAAGACTGGCGAATTATTGGTGATTATGCATGGTCGAATACCCGTAATGATTTAAGATACCAACGTCGATCAACCGTTGGTCAGAATAAGTTAACCAGTGATATTAATAGTGGTGCGCTAGATTTCTTACGTGATGTGACGACGTATGGTATAGATCTTGATCAGGGTTATTGGTCTATTGCACCAAACTTTACTGATCAGACAACTCAAAGCTATAATTTGCGGACACATGCGCCCATTTTTGACTGGTATGCCGGCAAGATTTATCTTGCTGCGGGTCTGGGACATACAAAATGGGAAAGTGATAGCCGATCTGAAACATCAGCGATTAATGACCCGAATGCGCCTATTACCTATAAGGAAAGTACCAATGATTCTGCATATGCAGAGTTAACGATTCCATTTATTTCACCGGAAATGAAACTGCCATGGGCAAAATTACTGGAAGTGACTGCGGCTGGCCGTTATGAACGTTTTGACCTTGCATCGGATAATAGAAATGGCACAGTTTATAGTGCAGATTTTAATGCAACAACTCCGGCATTTAGCTTTAAATTTGCACCAAATGACACTTTAATGTTCCGTGGATCTTATGGTGAAGGGTTTATTGCACCAACTGTTTCTCAATTAAGAGATCCGGAATTATCAACTTCATTGACGGCAATTAATGATCCTGTTACAGGTGAGCGAGTACAAATTTATACCACAGGCGGAGGGAACCCGGAACTTGAACCGGAAAATGCAAAAAGCTATGGTGCAGGTTTTGTCTTTACACCACAATTCTTACCTGATTTTCGTTTGTCGGTAGATTATTTTAAAATCAAGAAAAGTAATAACATCACCAGTTTGAACGCACAAGCGATTGTGACAGAAAATGCAGCATCGGGTCGTTATGCAGATCGTATTATTCGTGATGCGGATGGAAACTTGGATACTGTGAATATTTCTCCTTTTAATGCTCTTTGGATGGAAACGAGTGGTATTGATACTCAACTTGCTTATGCATTTGATAGTGCAATTGGACGTTTAAATCTGAATGCGGGCTATACCTGGACACAAAAGTATTTGCAACAGGAGTCAATTGACGCAGAACCAATTGATTATCTAAATGATCCGGCTAGTGATGGGCCATTAAAACAACGTGTGAATGCATCCGCTTATTTGCAAGCCAATGATAAGTGGGGTTTTGGCTGGAGTATGCAGTATTATGGCAAATATAAGCTAAAAGATGAAACTTCGATTTTGTTGCAGGGCAGTGATACAGTCGCAAGTCAGACTTATCATGATGTCTTTGCACGCTATAAAATGCCAAAAGCAATCAGTGCTAAATATGGTTCTCCAGAGTTAACATTTGGTATTAAAAACTTGTTTAAGGATTATGAAGTAGATATGTCACAAACATATATCAGTAAATATACCGATCCACGTCTACGTCAGTATTATTTGAATCTTAAATTTAATTTCTAATATAATTTAATATTTCTAAATAAACCTATTATAAAATATAATAGGTTTATTTTTATATCACCATATTTTATTCACAATTGATTGATATCATCTTTAAAAGATTTAATCTGTTTTAAATATTATGGTGTCGTCGTATGGAATTTTATCAGCAGTTGAATGATGTAGGGTTGAGAGCTACAACTGCACGATTAAATATCTTAAAAATACTAGATCATCACCATGCACAAATCACTGCGGATGAATTATATCTAAAATGTCTGGAGATGAACTTAAATATCAGCCTGACAACCGTATATAAATGCCTTGCAGATTTTGAAGCAAAACATATCGTAAAAAGAATTTTTCTTGGTAAAAACAAAAGCTTATATCTAAAAAGTGATAAACTTGTAAGTTGTAATATCCTGTCTTTGAAAACCAAAGAACCCATTGCATATGATAGTGAAAATATACGCAAACAACTGGAAAATTTCTTAAAAGGGTTGGATTTGGACATTGCAAGCGTTGAGTTAAACATTTACACCTATTAGTCTACAGTTCCTGCTTTGCTTGACCTTGCCTCAATTTGGTAATTGAGTTTCCTTTTCGGTTGAAAAAAATTCTCATCTTCATATTTTATTCATTATTTTTAAATAGAATTACAAAGTAATTATATGTTTAATTTTAGACTTTACTAAGGGTAATATTAAAATGGTTTCTGAAAATATAAAAGTTTCACCATTTGATCAGAAGCGGCCATTGTATATGAAATATCGCTTAACTATTTTATATCGCTTTGTGCTGGCAATATTTGGTGGATATGCTCTGGCTGTTGTAAGTTCATTATTACTGAGTGTCGTATTTTCAAGTATACCTGCAAGTGCAGTAATGAGTGCAACCATGTTGGCATTCATTATCCACTGTGCCGTTTTTATATGGGTTTTTATGGTGAATTCAACCCTTAAAGCTTCGTTGGGTGTGATTATTCCACTAATTATATTTACGATTATTTATAAAATAATGAAAGGATGATCATACGATGAGAGTTGATGGCAAAAAAGAAGGGCCACGACAGTCCATGTCTTGGTTGCATACATGGATTAGTCTATTGCTTGGCTGGTTATTGTATGCGATTTTCTTAACAGGCACTTTGAGTTTTTTCCAGAATGAAATTACCATCTGGATGAAACCTGAATTACACCAATCTTTGACCAATCAAACCCAGCAACAACAGTTGACCACGGCCTTAAAAGTATTACAAGAACGGGCACCAGAAGCAGCAGGCTGGAATATTAATTTGCCGACTGCCAGACAAACGACCACCAGCATTAGTATTCAAAAGCAGGGAGAGCAGAATCAAGGTGGCGGTCGAGGTGGCGGCGGCGGTGGTCGAGGTGGAAATCAAATTATTCTTGATACTGCAACGGGTGAAGAAATAAAACCACGTGAAACACGCGGTGGCGGTTTCTTATATCGTTTCCACTTTGAACTTTATGGTATGGATCGTAGCACTGCCCGATGGATTGTTGGTATTGCCACCATGTTTATGTTTGTTGCGATCATTAGCGGTATCATTACACACAAGAAGATATTTAAAGACTTTTTTACCTTCAGACCGGGTAAAGGACAACGCTCTTGGTTAGACGCACATAATGCAACAGCCGTATTTGCCTTGCCATTTCATTTAATGATTACCTTTAGTGGCTTATTGTTGTTGATGTATACCTTGATGCCTTATGCCGTAAATATGGTGTATGAAGGTGGGCGACGAGAATTTTTACAGGCACAAAATCAAAATCCACAACAGGTAAGTCAGCCTAACCAAGGTGCCGAGCGTGGTGGTGAAGGTGGACAAGGTCAACGTGGCGAACGTGGTGGCAATCCAAACTTCCAAGGCGGCGAGCGTGGCGAAGGTGGCATGCAGGCACGTGGCGAAGGTGAGCAGGGTCAACGCGGTGAACGCGGCGGTAATCCGAACTTCCAAGGTGGCGAAAGAGCCGAACGTGGTGGTGAAGGCCGTATGCAGGCGCATGGCGAAGGCGAGCAAGGTCAACGTGGTGAGCGCGGTGGTAATCCGAACTTTCAAGGTGGTGAAAGAGCCGAACGTGGTGAAGGTGGTATTGAAGCTCGTGGCGAACGCGGCGGCAATCCAAACTTCCAGGGTGGCGAAAGAGCTGAACGTGGCGAGCGTGGTGGTGAAGGCCGCATGCAGGCGCGTGGCGAAGGTGAGCAGGGTCAACGCGGTGAACGTGGCGGCAATCCGAACTTTCAAGGCGGTCAAGGTGTAGAAGCAAATAATGCTGAGGAAAATCAACCTCGTGCTGCTTTTGCCAAGATGGCAGATATTACAAAAATGCTTGACTATGCACAGCAGCAATGGAAAGACAAAAACGGTGTTGCAAGTGTAAGTATCACTGCACCAAATACCGTCGATACAACTGTTGAAATTCGTGCAATTAGTTCAAATAGTTTAATTCATCGTAATCAAACACCATCATTAAAATTTAATGGGGTTACGGGTGAGTTAATTCCAACACCGGCAGAAGACGTAAAAACTTCCGTGCCATCTGCGATTTATAATCTCACAACCTGGTTACATCAGGCCCGAGGTGTTGATTTAACTTTGCGCTGGATTCTATTTTTATCTGGTGTTCTAGGCACCATGATGGTTGCAACTGGACTGGTATTGTGGGTTGTCAAACGTGCACCGGAAATTGCCAAACTGGGTTATAAGCCGTTTGGTCATCGCGTGGTAGAAAGCCTAAATGTTGCAGCAGTTGTTGGTTTACCCATTGCATGTGCTGCATATTTCTGGGCGAACCGTTTTATTCCTGCGCAATTGCCTGAACGTTCTGCTCTTGAAATTAAAGTTTTCTTTATTGTCTGGTTGGTGACATTGATTCATTCTGCGATCCGTCCTTATCGTAAGGCATGGCTGGAACAACTGGCCTTGGTTGCGGTGATGTATGCATTGACGCCAATTATTAATTTTGCCACAGGCGGCCGGGCATTATGGAGCAGTATTTATTACGGACAGTGGGTTGTAGCAAGTTTTGATATTATTTGCTTGTTATTGGCAGTGATTTTTGCTTATGCCTACTATAAATTGTATCGCTATCCACAAACACCTGTAAAAGTTAAAAGAGTTCGACCAGCAGCGGTAGATACACAGGAGCAAACCCCATGAATGCTTTGTTATTGTGGTGTATTTTGGTTTGGGGTTTTAGTGCTTTAGCTGCCAGTATGAGTAAGCATCAACGAGATATTTTTGTTGCAAAAGTTCCCGAACAAAAAACGCGTATTTTCCAAATTACTGGCTGGGTGATTCTGACCGTTGCAGCGATATTGGCGATTTTTTACAAAGGTGCGTCAGTTGGTTTGTCTGAGTGGATTGGTGTCATGAGCTTTGCGGCGTTATTGGTGGGTTTAACCTTGACGTACTTTCCCAAAAAGCTATTTCAGCTCAATATTGTGATTGCTGTTTTATTTATTATTGTATTGGTGCTGCGTTTGGTTTAACTTCAGTTAGATTAAATACACATAAATACCGAATCATTTAACCCATGATTCGGTTTTTTTTATGCAGGAATTTTATACAAATTATATACAAACAATTCTCATTATCATAATATGGGTAGTATTCTCTCTTTTTTTAATTTTAATGATCAGCATGAATATTGCTTTAAAGTTTAAACAGCATCAGTTGTTTGCCGATCTTTATCAGGCGCATTATGCTTGGTTATATCATTGGTTACTTAAAAAATTAAGACAAAATGAACAGGCTGAAGATGTCGCACAAGATACCTTTATGCGCATCTTATATGCACAAAATTTTGAAAATATTACCCATCCCAAGTCTTATCTGGCACAAACTGCAACACGTATTATTATTGATCAAGCTCGACGCAAACAGATTGAACAGGCTTATCTGGATTATTTAACGGCTCAAGACCAACAATACGAGATAGAAACGCCGGAAAGTATTTTGCTCGCGGTAGAGTTACTGGAAAGGGTTGCACGTATGCTAGATGGTCTGCCGGAACAACCCCGACAAATTTTCTTAATGCGTTATCTGGAGGGTTTGACTCAATTACAAATTGCAGAACAGCTTAATATTTCACGTCGTATGGTACAAGGTGCTTTAGCAAAAGCCATACAGCACTGCGATCAAATTCTACAGCATGATTAAATAAAGGCTTGCTATGTCTGATATTTCCGGTCAAATTCCGTCAACATCTGATGAGGATATTTCTGCCCAAGCGGCAGAATGGTTGGTGCGGTTGGATGATGAGGGCGCTGATCAGACCATACAACATGAATTTGCTTTATGGCTGGCCAAAGATCCAAGGCATATACAAGCCATCGAAAGAATGAAAAAATTATTAGGTGATGTTGAGGCCATTCATCAACATTATCCGCATGGTGAAATTGCTAAAAATATTCTTCAGGAGAGTTTAAAGACGGCAGAGCAGTCCAGAGCACATTATCTTTATCAGGGACTTGGTGTATTACTCATGTGTAGTGCGTTGGTCATTTTCTTTGCTTCGCAATATGCACCATTGGACTATTGGACCGCGGATCAACGCAATCGCAGTCAATCTTGGCAGCAGTACGCTTTACCAGATAACAGTCATGTCAAAGTCAGTGGTAAAACTGCTTACAATCTACAATTTGATCAGCAACAACGAACACTACAATTATTGCAGGGCAATATATTGGTGGATGTGGCAAAAGATGCCCGGCGCCCATTTAAGGTGGTGACTTCTCACGGTACGATTCAGGCATTAGGTACGCGGTTTATGGTGACACAAGATGGTCAACGGACAATTTTAACCATGCTGGAATCCAAAACTGCTGTATGGTCAGAGCAACAGGCTAATGAAAAAATTCAGGTGGTCGAGGGGCAACGAATTGAAATCAATGCTCAAGGTATCGTAAATCGACAACCTATCCAGATTAATGCACATCTATTGGAACAAGCGTGGGAACAACATAAACTGGTTGCCAATGGTGATGACTTAACCGATATTCTGGATTATCTGGCGATGTATTATTCTGGAAAAATTATTTTTGATCGTGCGAGTTTACAAGGCATTCAGGTGACAGCTACCTTACCGCTGGATGATGTTGAAAAATCATTACAGGCTTTGGCAGAGGAACTCAATCTGGATATACAGCATTCCATACCGTATGTTGTTAAAGTGGTGAGAAAAGAATAAGTCGGTTATAGAGCAATTTTAAATGTTTTGAAATTGATTGGTCTACATACTGATGGCTACTAACATCGTGATGTAGTATAAAGTAATACTTGGTATTACCATTTTAATGAAGGATTTTGTTCATGTCTATTGTCTCAATGTCTATTAAACTTGATTCAAGTTACAAAGATCGTTTAAATCGATTGGCAATAAGCAAAAATCGTACAAGCCATGCATTGGCAAAAGCTGCGATTACGAGATTCATTGAGCAAGAAGAGCGTATTGAAGCAGAACGCAGAGAAGCTGTGGCATCCTATGAGGATTATTTAGAGACAGGCTTACATGTGACTTTAGCGGAAGCCGATGAGTGGTTGGAGAGCTGGGGAACTGATCATGAAAAAGATGCGCCTCTATGTCACAAGTAATTTTAACTAGAAATGCTATTAATGATTTGAGTCGATTAAAGGCATTTTTGCAATCAAAGAACCCTGAAGCAGCGAAGGAAGCTGTTATAAACGATCCGATCCTACTTAAAGGAATTAGGCACTAAGCCGTTGGCTCATGTACCTGATGATGAGCGACCAGATTTTAGGGTTTTAATTATTCCTTTCGGTTCAAGTGGATACAAGGCTTGGTATCACTACAAAATTGGTGGGAATATTATTATCGTTTCGATCAAGCATCAGCGAGAAGCTGGTTTTTAAATTTTTGATTGTTTAATGATTTTCAGAATATTTTAAACCCTAAATATTTAACTCCTTTTTATTTCTAAAAATAAATCATGAATATCAGCTACTTAAAAAGTATTTAATAAAATTTAAAAAATTCGCGTGCAGAAATAATTTTCATTCGTCTTTATAAGTACGCATTCATTCAAATGGGGAAAATAAAGATGAAAACTGCACATGGTCCGTTGTTAAAACCACTGGTTTTGGCAATTCAACTAAGTCTAGTAGCTGGAAGTAGCATATATGCTGTAAATAGCCATGCTGAAAATCAATATTTTCAATCTTATAATATTGGTGCAGGTGCTTTAAGTGATGCCCTAACGCAATTTTCACTTCAGTCCGGCACAACCCTAACGATTGAGCATAGCAAACTCGAAGGTCTTAAAACAGCCGGTTTATCAGGTCAATACAGTATTGAAAGTGGTTTTAATACATTACTGGAAAATACACCTTACATCATTCAAAAAAATAAAGATCATTATATTTTGGTCAAAAAACCGCAAGTACAACAGCCACAAGTTCGTGATATGGGGCAATTAAAGCAGATTGATTTAGTTTCGAATAGTAGCCGTGAAGGAGTAGTAAGTGATGGTATAAATCAACTCCCTGTAATTGTTGTAGAGGCAGAAGATGCGAAATCCTATACCGTAAAATCCAGTAAAGCTGCGACTAAACTGGATCTAAGCTTAAAAGAAACTCCGCAAAGTATTACTGTTTTTACTCGTCAACAAATAGAAGATCAAAATCTGAATAATGTCAGTGCGATATTGGCACAAACACCAGGTGTGACTAGTATAAAAATAGGGCAAGAAGGGACTGGTTATGTATCATATTATTCTCGTGGTTTCACAATTAATAATTATTTGCGTGATGGTATTCCATCGTCTAGTGCATCTTTTGGCGGAAGTGATTATATCGGACTGGAAGATTCTGCCATATATGAGCGAGTCGAAATTACTAAAGGCTCAACAGGTTTGACTAGTGGTTCAGGCAACCCCGCTGCTAGTTTAAATTATGTACGTAAACGTCCAACCGAAGATTTAACAGGCTCAATTCGTGTACAGGCGGGTTCTTGGGATAATTATCGTAGTGAAGTTGATATCAGTGGTGCATTAAATGATGACAGTTCTATTCGTGGTCGTGCTGTTGCAGTTTATGAACAGGGTGGCAATCAGCAGGATCGTTATCATCGCCAAAATGCCGTATTTTATGGTGCATTGGATATAGATTTATCTGATAAAAGTACATTAACTACCGCGATCACTGCACAGCAAATTAAACTTGATGATTCTTCAATACATAGTTTTGGGTTTATTACCAATGATACCCCACCGCAGCAACAAACCACTTTCGGACGCAAAGACAACTCCGCAACGGAATTTGCCTATAATGATATTAATAAACTCAATATTTTATTAGGTATCGAACATCAATTTAATGACAACTGGCAAGGTATTATAAATTACACCTTTAGTAATAACTCTAAAGAACAATTATCCAGTGGCGTGGGTACAGCAGCTATTGTTTACGATTCAGTATACACTGCATCTAGTGGGTTAGTTTATCAGCCTGGGGAAATGTCATTTGGCAATCGTAAATTGATAAGTTCTCCAGAAGTACGAGCTTTAGACATTTATGCTTCAGGTCATTTTAACGCTTTTGGTCATGAACATAATATTAGCTTTGGCATTAATGGTTATACCAATAAAGACAATGGTTATACCCTGATTGCACCAGATCGTGCAGTGCCGATCGCTGGTTATAATGGTCATGTACCTAGTCCGAATTTTGAAAATTCTACACGATATAACAGTATCGTAGATGAACAACAACTCGGTGCTTTTGCAGCAGCAAAATTACAAATTCTTGATCCTTTGAAACTCATAGTCGGCTCACGGTTTAGCAACTGGGAGCGAAAAGTCAGTGGCAGTGAACAAAAACAATCTGGCGTATTCACACCATATGCAGGCTTGATTTTTGATGTGAATCATAACTTCTCATTGTATGCCAGTTATACCTCGATTTTTAACCCTCAAACCAGCAAAGATGCTAATGGTAATTTTCTTGATCCACAAGAAGGAAATACTTTTGAAGCAGGCATTAAAGCCGATTTTTATGATGGACGTTTAAATTTGGCAGCTGCTTATTTTGATATGCAGCAGGATAATTACGCTATTGCTGATGGTACAAATATAACTCCCGAAGGTAATCAGGCTTATATAGGTGTTGATGGTACAACCGTCAAAGGTTATGAATTCTCGCTTTCAGGGGAAATTCTACCTAACTGGAACATTAATGCAGGCTACACGCATACTGATGCTAAGGATCGCAGTGGTAGTATTTTGAATGCACAGCTTCCAGAAGATACCTTTAAATTATTTAGTTCTTTTGGATGGAATAAAATAACTATTGGTGGTGGTGTAAACTGGCAAAGTGAGTTTTTCAACAGTAGTGCAACAACGGAGATTGCAAAAGCCAACCAACGTCAGGATGCTTATTGGTTAGTTAATTTAATGGGGCGCTACCAAGTGAATGATGCGGTTAGCATTGCTCTCAATGCAAATAATGTGCTGGACGAAGAGTATAAAACTTACGCCTATAACTCATGGGGTGATGGTCGTAACTTTACTGCTTCTTTGACCTATAAGTTTTAAAAGTAAATCCCTTCCAAAAATATAAATCCCCCCTAACCCTGAAAGGCATTGCCTTGCAAGGGGAAAGGAGGGAATTTCTACGAATTCAATGCATTATGTAATTCCTTGCGCAGTGCACTGCTTATCCTCCCTTTTTTAAATAGGTGAGCAGCTTTACGGAATATATTCCTCATGCGCAAGGCGGGATTTAGAATAAAGGGGGATTTTAATATGAAATAAGACTGCTTTTTTAAACATATGCTAGGTATAAAGCAAGACAGGAGATTTTTAATTTAAATAAATCTATTTTTTGGAAAAAGCAATCCATGCAATTAGGCTACCCAGCAAAGCCAAGAACATATCCTGATGTGCATCCCAGATATCACCTTGTTGGCCATTATAATTTTCTGCTTCTTCTGGAGATAAACCAATGGCAATCCACCATTCGATTAATTCATAAAACATACTGCTTGCCATCACCCACATAATACAGATCAAGGCAATTTTATAGGACTGCTTTAATGGGTTTAACCAGTGCTGGAAAATCTGATAAAAGAAAGGATAGAGTAAAAAACCATAGGCAAAATGTACAAAGCGATCAAACATATTGCGTTGCCAGCCAAAAAATGCATTTAGATCAAAATGAAAGAATGACTGAATCCATTGATTATAAGGCACATAAGAATATAAATAATGCGCAGCAACAATATGTACTGCCAGAAATCCACAATATAAAACAAAACTGAGATTGGATAATTTGATTTTTTGATTGGCATAGAATAAGGCAATTAACATTAATACTGTGCCAACCTGATGCAATAAATAGGACTGCATTTCTAATGGATTTATTGATGCAAAGATAATCATACTAAAAAGTATGACAATACAGGCCCATTTGATTTTATTCATTGAATAATAACACCATCTTTTTGATTCCATGAATAAATGCGTTTGCCAAAGAAAAATGATGAGGTGGGTTGACTAAACGTTTTAAAGTCAATGCCATTTAAATTTTTGATTGTATTGTAGGCGGTTTGGTTATAGGCAAAGCAGCCATCTTTTAATTCGGCATGTTGAATATTTAATTCTCTGATGATTTGTTGGGTGGTAGGGCTATCAGTCGGATCAATCTCTTGAGGGGTATAGCCTTTAAGTTCATTTTCTTGTGTCCATAATGCATTAGAATTGTATAGGGCATCATAATGATATTGTGAAAAATAAACATGGGAAGAATACTGGCCAAATTTTGAAGCTAATAAAACTTCGCTTGCAAACCATGCAATATTATTCCATGTTCCTTCCCGTAAGGCATAGTAGGGTTGAGCAAAAATATTATTTATATAATCAATGTATTCTTTTTCTTGAGCTTTTTTGGATAAAAAATCAGATTGGGTAGGATCAAAGTATGCATTATTATTTGAACTATCAAATTGCAAATAATTTTTATTCCACTGCGTTTCTACGACTTGATAACAAAGACTGCCTTGAGGAAAATTCTTTTGACCATGATTATTAAATAACTTAGTCAGGGTCAGATTTAAATTGGTATCTGATGTTGGACGATCTGGAAAATTTCCATATTCTCGGTAGCCCGGTAATAATCGATCAAAAATATTGGTGCCGGATAAATCAATTTTTTTAATTTTTAGTTGAAGTAAAACATCAGGCAGATACTGGTAAGTCCAGATATCATCATTTATCGTCAAATAGGCATCTTGTTTTTCAGTGGGTTGAAATAGTTTATTTTGTGTGAGTACATATTGATTGAGTGTTTGTGAGCTATCAGAAAATTTAATGATTTTGTTATTAATAGGGTATTGAGATAGACCAAAAAAATCCTGAGAAATCATTAATGATGGAGAGAATTGTTGATAATAAACTTGATAAAGTGTATCTAGACCATCAGAAGCAGTATAGGACGTATCGGAATTTCCACCACCTCCACAAGCAGTTAGCACGATTGAAGCAAAAATAAGGGTGTATTTATATTTTTTAATATCCATTAAACATCCTGAAAGTATGTCATCATTATTAGAATAACGATGACATACTAGCGATAATTCCTAAGGATAATCAATAGATATAAAATTCAAATTACAAATATTTCTTTAAATCCTTAGCTTGCTGTTCTGCATTACCTGTATAGGTTGACGGGCTAAGCTGTGCTAGACGGGCACGATCTGTTTCCGGTACTTGGGCTAGTTCTTCACTTTGTACAAAACCGACCATCATGTCACGGGTCATAGCTTGACCACGGGTTAATGCCTTGAGTTTTTCATACGGTTTTTCGATGTTATAACGACGCATCACAGTTTGAATTGGCTCGGCCAGAACTTCTTGTGCCTGATCCAGATCTTCCAATAAACGGTTGGCATTCAGTTCGAGTTTACCAATTCCTTTTAAGCAGGCATCAAACGCAATTAAACTTTGTGCCAGACCGACACCCATGTTACGTAGAACAGTCGAGTCTGTCAGGTCACGTTGCCAGCGGGAAATCGGTAATTTTTCGCCTAAATGTGCCAGTACAGCATTGGCAATGCCTAAATTACCTTCCGAGTTTTCAAAATCAATCGGATTGACTTTATGTGGCATGGTTGATGAACCGACTTCACCTTCTTTTAAGCGTTGTTTGAAATAACCCAGAGAAATATAACCCCAAACATCACGGTTAAAGTCGATCAAGATGGTGTTAAAACGACGCAGGGCATCAAATAATTCTGCCATATAATCGTGCGGTTCGATCTGTGTAGTGTATGGGTTAAACGTTAAGCCCAGTGATTCAACAAATGCCTGTGAATGTGCTGTCCAGTCAATATCTGGATAAGCAGATAAATGCGCATTGTAGTTACCTACAGCACCATTGATTTTACCCAGTAATTCCACTTGTTCAAACTGGCGGATTTGACGCGATAAACGATAGGCGACATTGGCCATTTCTTTACCCAGCGTTGTTGGGCTGGCAGTTTGGCCATGCGTACGTGATAACATTGGCTGTGCGGCATGGGTTTCAGCCAGTGCAGCAATTCCAGCCAGAATTTGACGCATGCTTTGCAATAAGACTTCACGACCCTGTTTGAGCATTAAGGCATGAGACAGGTTGTTGATGTCTTCTGAGGTACAGGCAAAGTGGATAAATTCACCAGCTTCTTTAAGTTCGTCAATGTGAGCAATTTTTTCTTTAAGGAAATATTCAACTGCTTTTACATCATGGTTGGTGGTGCGTTCAATTTCTTTGATACGCAGTGCATCATCCTCGGAAAAGTCACGCACAATGGCATCAAGTGCCGCATTGGTGTCTGCACTAAAAGGCTGAATTTCGCCGATTTCAGCATGGTTTGCCAAAGCTTGTAACCAACGCACTTCAACAGTCACGCGGGCATGAATTAAACCAAATTCGGAAAGATAAGGACGTAAGGCATCGCATTTGCTAGCATAACGTCCATCAAGTGGAGAAAGTGCGGTTAAGGTTGACAACATGGCAAATCCTTCATTTCAGTCAGGCGCAATTATAAAGATTCAGATTCCACTTCAAGCTGTTGTTGCTGATGCTGGAGTTCTGCAAAATATCGAATGTGTTTAAGAATTTTCCCTTTGGAAAAAATCAGTTTCCATGGGCTGCCACCGAGTTCTCGCCAATAATGGGCGGCTTGTAATCCTGCAAATAACAAGGCACGGATCAGGGCAACTTCATGGGTGTTTTTAAAAGCCTGTGATGAGCCTTTTACCATGATGCGGGGTTTTAAATGGCTGGCGGTATCACTATAGGCTTGTGCAAGTGCGGCAATAATACTGCTATTTTGATAGTCATAATCAAAAAAAGCGAATTGGCGGATAATCTTTTGCTGCGTCTGCTCAATTTTTGCTTGATAGTCTTTGTGAGCATAGACTTTGGCTGATAATTGTAGCAATGCCATCGCATAGCCAAGTGCCTGTTTGGGATTTTTGGTTTTTAAGCGTGGATAGCGTTGTTTGGGCTGTGGATCATAGGGCATCACCAGACTTTGTTCCAGCGTATGTAAGCCAAGATGCAGATCACTTAAGGATTTAAAAAACACCAAACTATTGGAATTGGGGTTTTGCCCGACACGAATATTTAAAGATGCCTGTAACAGAACCGTTGCATAGTGCTGTCCCAATTCGCCAATCCGCTGTGAACCGGCAGTGGCAATGGCATGCACCAGTTGAGCTGCCTGAAAAACCGCAGCAAGGGCAATCACTTGATGCTGTTCGGTATTGAATTGATCCTGATCGGTGAAGGGTGCTGGCATTGTCATGTTTTAACCCTGCAAATAATGGGGAAGCGGCGCATTGGTGCTATGAATTACACCACCACCCAGACAATACTGATCCTGATAGAATACCACGGATTGGCCCGGTGTCGCTGCACGTTGTGGCTCATCAAAGATCACCTTGACTCCTTGTGGAAACTCTTCATGAGGATAAATCACACAGCCTTGATCGGGCTGGCGATAACGGGTTTTGGCAGTACATCGGAAACCTGATGCAGGAATATCCTGTTCACCGGCAATCCAGTAAATTTCTTCACTATCGAGTTTGGTACTTAGCATGAGGGGATTTTCATGTCCTTGTCCAACCACCAGACGGTTATTGGGAATATCTTTATGCAGCACAAACCATGCACCTTCATCGGCATTTTTTAATCCGCCGATTCCAATGCCGCCACGTTGGCCGAGAGTGTAGTACATCAAACCATGATGCTTGCCAATAACTGTACCATCTTCCAATACAATTTCGCCGGGTTGCGCAGGGAGATATTGCTTGAGAAAATCATTAAAACGGCGTTCACCAATAAAACAAATACCAGTCGAATCTTTTTTGCTGGCTGTGGCTAACTCAAGTTTTTTGGCAATTTCCCGGACTTGTGGTTTTTCCAGTTCACCGACTGGGAACAGGGTTTTATTGATTTCCCGGCCATGTACAGCATGTAAAAAATAAGTTTGATCTTTATTGTTATCTACGCCACGTAACAATGGTGCATAGGCTTCACCTTTACTGTTATGACGTGTTTCACCACGACGGCAATAGTGACCGGTGGCAATATAATCTGCACCGAGTGTCACAGCATAATCAATAAATGCACGGAATTTAATTTCCTTATTACACAAAATGTCGGGGTTTGGTGTACGTCCGGCAGAATATTCTGCCAGAAAATGTTCAAATACCCGATCCCAATATTCCATGGCAAAATTGGCGGTATGCAGTTTAATGCCCAGACGATCTGCAACCGCTTGTGCATCGGCCAGATCCTTGAGTGCCGTACAATATTCCGTGCCGTCATCTTCTTCCCAGTTCTTCATAAACAGGCCTTCGACCTGATAGCCTTGTTCTAAAAGAAGTGCAGCCGAAACTGATGAATCAACACCGCCAGACATTCCGACGATCACACGTTTTTGCATATTGCTTGCAGGCATATTGAGTTAAGCTTCCAAATTTGAGGTAGGAGAAATAAAAGGGTGCTCATAAATCAGCGACAATGGATATTTTTGTCCATTTAACGCATCTTGAATGGCTTTAATGACCAAGGGACTGCGGGCACGTCCCGAGTTTTGTAATTCGGCTAGCGTCAGCCATGTGGCACGAATAATTCCGGTATCGAGTTTTTGTTGTGTATCTTTAATCGGTTTGGCTAGAAAACAAAAACGGAAATAGGTGCGATCTGGAAACATTGGTGGGGTATAAGTATAAAAGCCCAGTAGATCGGTAATTTCAACCTGCCATGCGGTTTCTTCCATGGTTTCACGCAAAGCAGCTTCAATCAGGGTTTCGCCTGCTTCGACATGCCCAGCCGGCTGATTATAAACAGCGTGGCTAAAGCCTTCGCTGTGTTCTTCGACCAGCAAAAAACGATCATCTTGTTGCACCACAGTGGCAACAGTGACATGGGCAGACCAGGACATTGTTTATACCCCTCAAAAAATTACGCTATATGATACGAAATTTAGCAGCTAAAGGCCAATATTTCTAAAAGATCAGGCGATTTTATCGATCTAAACAGCAAGTCTATACAGAATGCTCATTTTGATGCAATTTATGCTGATTCATGACTTTGACATAATGCAGGGCAGAATATGACAGAAAGGCCAGTTCTTTTTCCGTCAATGGACGTACTTGCTGTACAGGTTGACCGACATATAAATAACCACTTTTTAGCACTTTACGGGGCGGTACCAGACTGCCTGCACCAATCATCACATCATTTTCGATAATTGCATCGTCAAGGATAATGCTATTGATGCCAACGAGTACTCGATCGCCAATACGACAGCCATGTAAATTAACATGATGACCAACCGTAACTTCTTCACCAATAATCAGTGGGGAGCCTTGAGGTTTTGACGCATTTTTATGGCTGACATGCAACATACAATGGTCTTGTACATTGCTGTTTTTACCAATCTGAATAGAATCTACATCACCGCGAATGACAGCGAACGGCCAGACGGAAACATTTTCGGCCAAACTGACTTCACCTATGACAACGGCCATCTCATCAATATAACAACTGCTGTCAATCTGTGGGCGATGCTCGAGGTAGGAGCGAATATTATGTGTCATGGCGACCTGTAGCGGTGAAAGAAAACCACAGCATTATAAATAAAAAAAGCATTCACTTGGATAGGGTCTGTTGACATTTGATAAATAGATCATAGACGAAATGTTAACAGACCCTAAATGAATGCTTTTATTTAGCGGTTTATTCAGGATTAGAATAAATTACTAAAGAATAATTTGATATGGTCAATTAAACGCGAGAAGAAGCCAGCTTCTTCAACGGGTGTTAATACCACAAGTGGTTGCTCGGCAATGACTTTGCCATCAACCAGTGCAGAAATCTTACCAACAACCTGACCTTGTTTTAGCGGTGCTTCAAGTTTTGGATTTACATCCAGTTTGGTTTCGATTTTATTGCTTTGACCTTTTGCCATGGTCACGGCAAATGGATCGGCCACCCCAAGCGAGGCTTTATCTTCTTTACCAAACCAGACAGGTGCATTGGCCAGTGTTTTATTGGCAGGACGGATCACCACAGTTTCAAAGTTACCAAAACCCCAATTGAGTAATTCACGGGTCTGGGTAGCACGAGACTGCATGGTAGGTGCGCCGAAAATTACCGTGATCAATCGCATTGGACCGCGTTTACTGGACGTGGTTAAACAATATCCAGCTTCATTTGTATGACCGGTTTTTAAGCCATCAACACTTGGGTCGGTATATAGCAGAGCGTTACGGTTACCTTGCTTGATACCATTAAAGGTAAATTCTTTTTCAGAATAGATCGGATAATATTTTGAGCTGTCATGAATGATATGTTTTGCCAGTACTGCCATATCCAGTGCACTGGAATAATGTCCTTCGGCAGGCATACCGGTTGCATTGGCAAAATGCGTATTTTTCAGGCCAATACGTTCCGCTTCCTGATTCATCATGTGGGCAAACGTGCCTTCATTGCCCGCGATATGTTCTGCCATGGCTTTGGAGGCATCATTCCCGGATTGCACGATAATCCCACGCAGCATTTCCAAAACAGTGGCCGTGCCATTGAGTGGGACATACATACACGATTCAGCGCTACTACCACGACACCAAGCAGACTCATTCATACGAACTTTTTCATTTTCAGTCAGTTCGCCTTTTAATAGTTTTTGCTCGATGATGTAACTGGTCATCATCTTGGTCATCGAGGCAGGGGCAAGATGTTCATTTTCGTTTTTTGCCGCAAGGATCTGACCTGATTCGTAGTCCATGATGACATACGCTTTATTGTCCAGTTCCGGTGGTGAAGCAATTACAGTCGCTGCATAAGTAAAACTATATGATGTACTTGCTAATAAAAATAATGCAGCAGATGCAAGTTGGCGTGCCATTATTAGAGTTCCAGTAATTAAATTTTGATGTGGGATGAGTGCGTCATTCTAAAATAGTCAAGGCAACAAACCAAATGGTTTAAGGTCTTTATTAAAAAAAATTGTCATAAATCTATTTTTTCTTGCCCCATTCAATCATATCCAGACAGACTGCACGATTTTCTTCGCTACTGGCTGTGCTGACATTCTGACGGAATTGTTGTAACAGGTTTTTGTAATCTGTATCTTCTTCATTTAAAAACTGTACAGCAAGTTGGGGGTTGGACACATCTTTGAGTTTAACATCAATATAACGTTTGTAGGCTTGATCAAAATTTTTATTGTTACCAATCAGTTTTGGACAAATTTCTGAAAATACCTGTGCGTAGGCCAGATCTTCCTTTAATGATCCGATATCGGAACTGACATCGACCACATCATCATTATTATGATTGCTATGGGCATCCTGTGCTGCATTGGCAAATACCGACAATCCAAGCAATACAGTAGAAATACAGGCTGTTTTAATCAATTGATTCATTATAAAAATTACCTTTATTGGGGCATGTTCACATTTGACACGTACGTCAATCGTAGATGAAATATCAATAAGTGACATTACACGTTAAATTGCGTTTACAATACCCAACTGTTTTTAGTTTCGCTATATAAGTTTTGTAGAGATTTTACGTGAATATATTGATTTCCAACGATGACGGTGTTTTTGCACCGGGAATAATTGCGCTGGCCAATGCCTTGCGTGAAATTGCACATGTCACGATTGTGGCGCCGGAAAGTGAGAGAAGTGGATACTCTTCGGCCTTAACGCTGGATCGTCCATTACGACCTATTCAAATTTCCAAAGACGTCTGGGCCGTGAATGGTACGCCAGCAGATTGTGTCTATTTGTCCATGAACGGATTATTTAGTGACAGAGAATTTGATCTGGTGGTCAGCGGTATTAATAGCGGTCCGAATCTGGGGGATGATGTTTTGTATTCCGGCACAGTGGGGGCTGCATTTGAAGGCCGTTTAATGAAGCAGCCAGCAATCGCCGTATCTTTTTGTGGACAACATGTACGGACTTATCAGGATCCCAAGGATTATGAAAAAGCGGCACAGTGGGTCAAATCGTTTATTCAAAGTGGTTTGCCACAATTGCCGGCAAGACATATTTTTAATATTAATATTCCCGATGTTGCACATTATTCCGGTGTACACATTACCCATCTTGGACAGCGATCACAGTCAAAACCGATAACTACACAAGTTGATCCACGGGGCCGTCAGGTTTACTGGATTGGACTTTCAGGCGAAGCAGTGGCTGCACCAGGTAAAGTTGAAGGCATTCAATCCGACTTTTATGCGATTGCCAATGATGCCATTAGTATTACCCCGATACAGATGGATGCGACCAATTATGAAGTGTTGCATGAGTTAAACCGGATTTTGTCAACACAAGCACCCTCAACACAGAGTGGTATTGGTGAACAGACCTGATCGTTTGGGCTGTAGTGCAATTGGTGGTGAGTAGGTGATAAGCGCGCTTTTTTGTTTAAAAAGCAGGCAATTATCCGCAGTTATGTTATGAGTTTGTTTCATTCCCGATAAAGAGATATAAACTTTTCTTTTTGATTTGTTATGCTACGGCAAATACCTTGATTGATTGGATAGATGAATGGCTTGGGCAGCACCTTTGTTGATGAATAATAAATCTATAAAGACAATCTTATCGGCAAGTCTTCTTGCAAGTACAGTATTGATTGTTGGTTGTGCCTCAAAGCCAACCGTAAATAGTTCTCGAGTATTTTATGTGCCCGAGTTCTATACTGTACAGCCGGGTGATAGCCTAAGTAAAATTGCTGCAAAATACGGCCTCAATTACATGGATGTTGCGCGTTTAAATAATATTGATGCAGTTGATAAAATTTACGTCAATCAATCCTTAAGATTGCGTGACAATGACAAATCCTCGACCCGATTGGTACGCGGAACACCGATTGAAGCAGCACCAGAAATCAAGCGGCAGAGTATTGCGACGCAGGCACAAACTGCAACAGTGCCAACGCGGACAGTTCCTGTACAGCCTACAACGCCGCAAGTTGGATTAGGGGCAACGACAGCACCACAGATCAATCCGGGCAATGCGGCTGTCACCAATAGCCAGATTAAATGGGTTGTTCCGAGTTCAGGACCAGTTGTTGCGCGTTTTGATCTCAATCAAAATCGAAAAGGCATTTATTTTGGTGGAAAAATTGGTGATCCGATTTATGCGGCGGCCAATGGTGAAGTGGTATATGCCGATGATGGTTTAACCGAATATGGCAAATTAATTCTGATTCGTCACAGTAATGGTTATATCACAGCATATGCCCACAACAGTAAATTGCTGGTTAAAGTTGGCGATCGCGTTACTAGCGGACAAAAAATTGCCGAAATGGGCAATAGTGGCGCCTCCAGTACCATGTTGCAATTCCAGATTCGTCTGGATGGAAAACCGATTGACCCGACCACAGTATTACCTATCAGTTAATTTACTCAGCTTTAGTACGCGTGGTTTATATTCAAAGCCCTTATATTGAAATCGATTTTCTTGTATAATCGCTCATCGAATATGTAAAAATAACAAAGCTGTGAGCGATTATGTTAGATAATTTACGAGCAATGGGTGTTTTTGCTTGTGTGGTAGAGCGTAATTCTTTTAGTGGGGCAGCTAAAGAACTCGGTATTACAACAAGTGCTGTAAGCCAGCAAATACGCTCATTAGAACAAGAAATGAATGTAACATTATTGCATCGTTCTACCCGAAAGATTAGTTTGACCGAAGTGGGGCAGGCTTTTTATCAAAGTTGTCAGGAAATGATGGCAGCTGCGGAACGGGGTAAAATCCGAATCAGTGAGTTGCAGGATAATCTCATTGGAGAATTGCGTCTTGCTACCACACCTGAGTTGGGGGCAATGCATATTGTGCCTGCATTATCACAGTGGATGATGGCACATAGCAGTTTAAAAGTTCGAATTGAGGCAGCACATCATTATGTTGATCTGGTTGATCAGCATATTGATATTGCGATTCGCATGAGTCCCAAAATGGAACAGCGCGACGATTATGAATTTATTCCGATGGCTCGGGTTGAACAGGTACTATTGGTATCACCCTCATATCTAAATCAGAATCCTCCAATTGACTGTCCTCAGGACTTGATCAAGCATGAATTATTACCGATTGATCTGATGACGGATTATTCGAAGTTTAGTTTTACCCATGCAACAAGTGGCGAGAAAGTACAGATTGAAATGCCTGTACGTATTCAGACTAACAATGTGTTTGTGGCAAAAACGCTGTGCCAAAATGGTCATGGTATTGCCAGAATACTCTATCTTGATGCACAACATGAGTTGAGAAAATCGGAATTAATTGAGATTTTACCTAACTGGAAGTTACCGGAATATATTTTGTATGCGGTGATTTTAAAGCGTGAACAGCAACCGGTAAAAATTACTCGCTGTATTGAAACACTAAAAAACTTTTTTGCCCAATTGCCGGGTGGACGATAAGTTTTTATTGTGTTTCCAAATCTTATGATCTATTTATGTCTTTTTTATTGTATCCACTCTCTAACTGACGTTGTACTTTAAATAGTTTTTTAGAAGTACAACGCAATTGTACGAGATAACATTTTCTTCACCGAATGTAACGTCTGCATGGCATTACATGCTATGTTAAAACGCCAAGCAATTTTCATTTTTAAAATATGATGCCTATTTGCTTTAGAATCATACCCATCATTTTTATCATTACTTTGCTATGTATTGGGATTACAGGATGTGGTTTACCAATGAATCAGACTAAACCTGAGAAACCGTTTAAACCTGAAATGTCGTATTGGTTGAATGAAACCAATGTTCAGGAAAAAATCGATCAGGGGCTTACTGCTTATCTGGGCTTAAACGATGCCTTTATTAGTATTGCGTCGAGAGTCTATTTGATTCGCCATGCACAGCATCATCTGGATTTACAATATTATATTTGGAAAGATGATTTTATTGGTCATCTGATGCTTTCTGAACTTTTAAAAGCTGCGGATCGTGGTGTGCAGGTTCGTTTGCTGATTGATGATCAAAATGGGACACAGCTGGATCCTACCTTAAAAACATTGGTAAAACATCCGAATATTCAAATCAGATTTTTTAATCCTTATAAATTTCGCCATTTACGGGTATTGGATTATATTTTGCGCTTAAAACATATTAACCATCGTATGCATAATAAATTGATTATTGCTGATGGGATTATTGCCGTGACAGGCGGGCGTAATATTAGCAGTGAATATTTTGATGCCAGTGAACAGTTCCAGTTCACCGATATGGATATTTTGTTTTATGGTCATGCGGTTCAACATGCCAATACAGTTTATCTGGAATTCTGGAATGATCGGTTAAGTTATCCGGTACAGCAATTGATTGGTTCAGGCGATGAGCAGCAACTAGAGCAGTTAAGACAAAACTATGCTGCGTATCACCTTCATGATCAGAATGTTGATGAGAAAATTCGGCAAGCACAAGAATTATTAAAAGTTCATTTACAGGATGATCCGGTGGAATGGGCAGTGGCTCATTTTGTTGCAGATTCACCGAAAAAAATCACGGGTCAGGCAACCGGCAACGAACTGATTTATCATCAAATGTATCAATTGATGGGGCAGCCAAAACAGCATTTGGAACTGGTGTCTGCATATTTTGTGCCGACACAACGAGGCGAACAATATTTATCATCACTGGCAAATCGCGGTGTTGATGTACGGATTTTAACCAATTCATTTTTGGCCAATGATGTCGCTGTGGTGCATGCCTTTTATCAGAAATATCGTAAAGACCTACTTAAAAACGGGGTACAGCTTTATGAATTTAAACCCTATATCCATCGGGATAAACCGACTTGGTATGAACTGATTACCGGAAATATTATCCCTGCTAAGGGCAAAAATAATTCTAGTTTGCATGCAAAATTCTTTGATATTGATGGCAAAGTGTTTATTGGTTCATTTAATTTTGATCCACGATCTGCCAACCTGAATACCGAAGTAGGTTTGGTGGTCGAGTCTGATCGCTTGCAGGATCGTATCTCTCAGTCATTGGATCAATACTTACCCCAGATTGCATATCAACTTAAACTTGATGCACAAGGAGAGATTATCTGGATTGAATATACTGAGGATGGAAAACAAATTACACATAGCAAAGAACCTGAATCCAATAAGTTCCAACGATTTATGATTAAATTTGCTGCAATTTTTCCTGTAGAGTGGTTAATGTAAGATGGATTTAATACAAAAAGAAGCTGTCATAGGGACAACTTCTTTTTAACATCAAACAACTGCTTGACTTAGATTATTTTAAAAAGTCCTGAATAACTGGTACTAGACGATCAAGTAAGTCATCTGCCTGTTGCTGTGTCATGTTTAATGGTGGTAATAAACGTACCACATGACCGGCAGTCACATTAATAATTAATTGTTTTGTATCACGTGCGATGGCGACCAGTTCGGCGCAATCTTTGGGTAATTCAATCCCAATCATCATGCCAAAACCACGCACTGTGACATTCAGATGTGCAAGGCGGGCAGTAAACTGCTCAACCAGATATTGCCCAATCTGTGCAGCATTTTCTACGGCATTTTCTTTTAAAATGGTATCAATGACTGTATAGACCACACGACTGCCCAGTGCTGTACCACCATAAGTTGAACCATGATTACCAGCTGCCAGTACACCCACCGCTGGACCTGCCACCATCACCGCACCAATTGGGAAGCCATTACCTAAGCCTTTGGCTGTGGTGAGTACATCAGGCTTGATGGTGGTGTGTTGGTAGGCAAAATATTTACCTGTACGACCATTCCCGGTTTGAACCTCATCCAGCATCAATAACCAATTGTGCTGGTCACACAATTCACGTAATTGCTCTAGATAATGAAAACCTTGTGGTGCAGTATTAACACCGCCTTCACCCTGAATCGGTTCAACAAAAATGGCAACAATATCATCACGTTCACTGGCAAGTTGGGCAATGGCTGCGACATCACCATAAGGTACGCGTAAAAAGCTATCAACCAATGGCTCAAAACCTGCCTGAACTTTTTTATTGCCAGTTGCGGATAATGTTGCAATGGTACGACCATGAAAAGAATGATCGGCAACGATAATCTTACCGTTGTGAATACCCCGATCATTACCATATTTACGGGCAATTTTAATTGCACCTTCATTGGATTCTGCACCGCTATTAGAGAAAAATATCTCGTCCATGCCGGAAACTTCGGCAAGTTTTTGTGCAGCAGCGGTTTGCCATGGAATTTCAAAAATATTACTGGTATGAATCAAGGTATGTGCTTGCTCTGCAATGGCATCGGCAATCACAGGGTGAGCATGACCTAAACCACACACAGCAATTCCGGTCAATGCATCTAAATATTCCGTGCCATCTTCGGTATAAAGATATGAACCTCGACCTCGGACAAAGGCGATCTGTTGACGACCATAGGTTGGCATCAAATGACTAGGTTGATCGCTTTGAATTGGTGCGGGCGTATACTGGTTCATTTCTATCTCTTTATACAAAAACAAAGTGTTAATCTAAGCAAAATATTGTAATAAAAGAAAGCCTGAACGCCGATATTTTTGTCGAAAAAACCAATTGGTACTACGCAATGAGGATGTTTTGTCTATAATAGGCAGATTGATAAAGAGGAATACACCATGACCGAACAAGTACGTGATACCGAAGCGTTGATCCGTGATCAAATTGCCAAACATGCGGTATTGCTTTATATGAAAGGTACACCACAATTTCCACAGTGTGGCTTTTCTGCCCGTGCAGTAGAAGTTTTGAGCCAGATTGGTCGCCCATTCGCTTATGTGAATATTCTGGAAAATCCTGATATTCGTGCAACTTTACCAAAAATTGCCAACTGGCCAACTTTCCCACAATTATGGGTGGCAGGTGAATTGGTTGGTGGTAGCGACATTATGCTGGAAATGTTCCAGAATGGTGAATTACGTACCCTGATCGAAGAACACAGTCCTGAGCAAGGATAAGACGAGCATTGCTCGTCCCTTGCGCAAGGCGAGCAGCTATGCTGCGAGTTACAAGGATAAGCAAAACACTGTTTGCCCTTTGCGCAAGGCGAGCTGTAGCTATGCTGTGAGTTGCAAGGATAAGCAAAACATTGTTTTACCCTAGTGCAAGGCGAGCAGCTATGCTGTGAGTTGTAGGGATATTTGCCAGTTATTCAAATGTTAAGCTTAAGCAAAGCATTTTTTGCTTAAGCTGCTTTTAAAAGAGGGGATAACAAACCCTATTTAATGATGATCAAGAGAGTTATTCAATCACTTCATCGCGCTTAAATACATATTCAGATGCATTTGAGTTTTCTTCATCAAAATAATAACCATCCAGATCAAACGCTTTCAATTGTTCAGGCTGTGTGAGACGATTTTGGATAATAAAGCGTGACATTAAGCCTCGGGCTTTTTTTGCATAAAAACTAATGACTTTATATTTGCCATTTTTTTGATCTAAAAATACAGGTTTGATAATATTTGCATTTAAAATATTTTCTTGTACAGCTTTATAGTATTCATCAGAAGCAAGATTAATCAGAACATCATCTTTTTGTTGCTGCATATCCTGTTTTAATAAAGTACTAATCCGATCTCCCCAGAATTGATATAAATCTGATCCGCGTTCATTTTTTAGTTTTGTTCCCATTTCCAGACGATACGGCAGCATTAAATCCAGTGGACGTAATAAACCATACAAACCTGAAAGAATGCGTAAATGTTGTTGGGCAAATTCAATATCCTGTATAGATAAGGTTTCCACATCAAGCCCGGTATAAACATCACCTTTAAAGGCAAAAATAGCTTGTCTGGCATTATGTAAGTCGAAATCTTTTTGCCAATCACGAAAGCGTTCAACATTTAAGGTGGCCAATTTATCACTGATTTTCATTAAGCTGGCTAATTGTGTAGCAGAAAGTTTGCGACAGCTTTCGATCAATTCTGCGGATTGCTCTAGACAACGCGGCTGGGTAAATTGCTCGGTGGCAAGTTCTGATTCATAATCGAGTGTTTTTGCAGGAGAAATAACAATAAACATAATGATCGGACAAATTTGAAATGGAGTTTAAATACTGTAACAAATGCTGAAATTTATGCCAAGAACTGATTTGTATTGCCTGAATACTTGCTAGAATAGGCATGGACAAAATAGGTGTGTTATGACAGAACAAATTTTCCTTCAAGGTGAAGCCGGACAAATCGAAATTTTTGAAGATCGTCCAGAAGACATTAAAGCGATTGCAGTTGTCACCCATCCCCATCCATTAATGGGGGGAAATCCACAGCATAAAATTCCCCAGTTGATTACAGATGTTTTGGTTGAAAAAGGATGTCTAGTATGGCGGCCCAGCTTTCGTGGTATGGGACAATCCCAAGGAACACATGATCATGGCAATGGCGAAAGTCGTGATGTGGCACTGTTGAGTCTGGAATTGCAAAAAAGATATCCAGATTTGCCCTTTATTGCGGGTGGTTTCTCCTTTGGTTCCCATGTGTGGTCGAAAAGTTTTCATTTACTTCCCGAGGAAAAGCGACCTGAAAAACTACTACTCGCAGGTTTGCCCTGTGGTTTTGTACGCGGTGCTGTAGATTATCAAACACCGCAAATCGATAGTGATATTCTACTTGTACATGGCGAGCAAGATGATATTACACCTCTACAAGATGTAATTGACTGGGCAAAACCACAACGTCATCCGATTACCATTATGCCGGGTGCCAATCATTTTTTTACAGGTTACTTAAAACCTTTGAGATTAATTATTGAACGGTATTTTTTAATTTAATTCGAGATATAAATTAAATCTACTCAGTAAAGCTGAATTGAATAAGATGATTATTTTTAGATATCAGCTTTATTGAGAGGATTATTTTTTAAAGAAGAGATTTTCTTAATAATTACGACACATTGACGTATTGCTGGTATGATCCGGTCCCCATGAACGGTAGCCCTGCGTATCAATATGAATTTGCCCAGAAGCATAAACACCTAGACCCATATTGAGAGTTTGACCATGTTGGGTCCAGAAATTACATAATTTAATTTTGGTATCTTCAATCAGGATAATATCTTCAGGTTGGGTGGGTTGTTCCGGCCCAATGCGAAAATCGATTGCTGCATTGTGTACATGTTTGGAACCTGCTGCACCACCTGCACAAATATTTAATGAATAATCCCGATAAACTGATGTAATTTCATAATTTGTAAGGACTTTGGTATCGACTAAATATTGCAGGATTTTTAATGTTGGTAATAAATTCTGCCAAAGTTCTGGTGTCGGTACCGAATAGGGTGCATAACCACATTTTGCCCAGTCTCTTGCATTACGCAATAGTTGATAAGTAGGCACAGCAGTGTTGACACGATTTTCTTTTAAAAATTTCTCGTATTGCTGTACACGCTCTTTATGATCACTTTGATTTAACCAGACCAGATAATTTGCTGGCGGCTGTTGTAACCAGACTTGCTGTGCCGGGGCTTGCGGTGGTTGCTGCGGGTTGATAATGATTTTTCGGGCAGTCTCTGGCAACCTCTGCATTGGCTGAGTTGATGTCGTGGTACATCCAGATAATATGAATGGACATAAACTGAGAAGTAAAAAGCACTTTGCAGTATTTTTAAATTTAATGGGGGCTATAATTTGCGTCATTTTTATAGTTTATGGCTAAAGTGAGAAAGATACAAAATGTACTTTGCAAAAAAATGTACAACAAACGTATGTTGAGGGTTAAAACAGCCATAACCCTCAAATTTATGATGATATTATCGTTCCAGAAATTTCAATTTGTCTGGTTTGCCATTCCAGTCTTCTCGATCTTCTGGCTGGTCGCCAATCTGGGTAATGTTGGGCCAGGTTTGAGAAAGTTCTGCATTGATTTCAATAAAGACTTCCTGTCCCTCGGGCAGCTCATCTTCGGAGAAGATTGCATTGGCAGGACATTCTGGCTCACATAGGGCACAGTCGATACATTCGTCCGGATTGATGACCAGAAAGTTGGGACCTTCATAAAAACAATCAACAGGACAAACTTCTACACAATCTTGATATTTGCATTTAATACAGTTTTCAGTAACGACAAAGGTCATGGCGACAGCTATCCAATATTCAGTTTGGTGAAAATTTTGCTTATTCTAAGGAAAAAAAACATAAAGTACCAATCTCTTTTATTGATAACGGTTATAAAAACAATGTAAAAGCAGAGCTGAAGGCATGATATGACTGCATTCTTGCTTAAATTTCGAGATTAATAAATCTATTTACAAAGTATCAATAGGCTGTATTCGATTTATCCATAATTTTTATATGGTTTTTTTCGCCTAATACTGAATTCATCTCACAATATAAGGTAAAATAAAACCATATTCTATTTATGGTTTTATTTAAATGGCTGAGTTACTTTCTCCTGCGGGTTCTTTAAAAAATATGCGTTATGCTTTTGCCTATGGTGCAGATGCGGTGTATGCCGGGCAACCACGCTATAGTTTGCGTGTACGTAATAATGAGTTTGATCATGACAATTTAAAAATTGGCATTGATGAAGCGCATGCGCTGGGGAAAAAATTCTATGTGGTAGTAAATATTCAGCCGCATAATGCCAAATTAAAAACTTTTATTCGCGACCTTGAACCCGTGGTTGCCATGCAGCCAGATGCACTGATTATGTCTGATCCCGGTATTATCATGATGGTTCGAGAGAATTTTCCCGATATGCCGATTCATTTATCGGTACAGGCCAATGCAGTGAACTGGGCAACGGTAAAATTCTGGAAAAATTATGGCATTAGCCGAGTGATTCTTTCTCGGGAATTGTCGATTGAGGAAATAGCCGAAATACATACTCACGTTCCGGATATCGAACTTGAGGTTTTTGTGCACGGTGCTTTGTGCATGGCATATTCCGGTCGTTGTTTATTGTCCGGTTATATGAATAAGCGTGATGCCAATCAGGGGGCTTGTACCAATGCTTGTCGTTGGGATTATCAGGTTCATCCGGCACAGGAAAATGAAACCGGTGAAGTGGTATTGAAACCCTCCATACAAAAATCTTCTGCACAAAAAATTGAACCGGTATTACTACAACAAGGTGATAAACCGGAATTGATGGAAATGGATGAAGATGAACATGGTGCATATATCATGAATTCAAAAGATCTTCGTGCTGTGCAGCATGTTGAGCACTTGCTTAACATTGGCGTGGAGTCGCTTAAAATCGAAGGAAGAACCAAATCCTATTTTTATTGCGCTCGCACAGCACAGGTCTATCGTAAAGCCATTGATGATGCTGTCGCTGGAAAACCCTTTGATCAAACATTGATGACCACACTGGAAGGTTTGGCACATCGTGGCTATACCGAAGGTTTCTTGCGTCGACATGTACATCAGGAATATCAGAATTATGAAACAGGGTCATCTCGCAGTTTTCATCAGCAATTTGTCGGTGAAATTCTGGATCGTGACGGTGATTATGTCCGTGTTGCAGTAAAAAATAAGTTTTTATTGGGAGATCGACTGGAATTGATGACACCACAAGGCAATCATATATTTGTGTTAGAAGAAATGCTGGATAAAAATCATCGGCCAATTTCCGATGCAAAAGGTGATGGACATATTGTCAAAATTCCGGTTGAGCAAAGTATTGCCATTGAATATGCCTTATTGATGCGGTTTTTGCCGGAAGTTTCCAATCTGGATCGTATTGCTGTACAGGCATGTGGATAATGCTATGGCTTTGCTGATCACTTCAAAATGTATCAATTGCGACATGTGTGAACCAGAATGTCCGAATCAGGCGATTTCTGAAGGCAAAAAAGTTTATCAAATTGATGTGGATTTATGTACCGAATGTGTTGGTTATTATGATCAACCGACTTGTATTCAGGTTTGTCCGATTGATTGTATTATTCCCGATCCTGCACATATCGAAAGTAAGGAAGAATTGCTTATCAAGGCAAAACAGTTGATGCAGCAATAATTAGTATCCAATGATAAAAATTGGTGATCAATTCATCAATTGTCAGGCACAATTAACCTGTTGTACTTTGATCAAACCTGATTTGAATACAAATCAATGTTTAGGATCGCAGTACAACAGGGCGTATCTTTAGAAAATAAGATGTTGTGCAGACACTAAACAATAACTGCCCATAGCCAGTACAAAAGCACCCAGAATATAGCGGTATTTTTGTAGTTGCTGTTTATAGCGTTGTAATTGTTGCATCGTAATCATCATATTCTCCATTTAATTAGAATCCTTATTCACTAATGTTTATCCATTCGATTAATTCACTTGATCCAGCGCTTCTTGATAGCGGCGGTTTACTTCGTCCCAATTGATCACATTAAAAAATGCAGCAATATATTCCGGACGACGGTTTTGATATTTTAGGTAATACGCATGTTCCCATACATCCAAACCTAAAATAGGGGTGTTTTTCTGTATTAATGGGCTATCTTGATTGGCAGAACTTTCCACAACCAATTTCTTTTCCGGAGTCACGGATAACCATGCCCATCCTGAACCAAACCGAGTCAGGGCTGCCTGAATAAATTTTTGTTTAAACGCTTCAAAGTTATCAAAATACTTGTCAATTTCTCCGGCAACTTTTCCGGTAGGATTGCCACCAGCATTTGGTGCCATTACTGTCCAGAACAGGCTGTGATTGGCATGTCCGCCACCATTGTTGATCACTGTATTTTTAATATCTGCGGGGACATCATTAACACGGGCAACCAGTTCTTCAATAGGCAATTTTTCCCATTCGGTGCCTTCGATGGCCGCATTGATATTATTAATATAGGTTTGGTGGTGTTTGGTATGGTGGATTTCCATGGTTTTACTATCGATATGCGGTTCTAATGCATCGTAAGCATATGGAAGTGGGGGAAGTTGATATGTCATAGTCTACCTTGGAATGATAAAGTTGTTTACATATGCTAATAATTATCATATACAAAAGTAAATTTCAATCATTTACATGTGATAATTGTTTAAGACTTTATCTCATCATGGATTTATGTGACACTAGTGATAAACAAGTCAGAGTAATTGGTGATGAGTACAGAAAAAACACGTCCATGGATCGTGATACTGTTGGTATTGATTTTATTGGTATTTATTCTTGTAGGTGGTTACGCACTTTATCATGACGCATCGTCTATTCTGGGTTATTTGTTTTTGGGATTAGGTCTAGGTGGTTTAATTGCAGGCTGGGGTGCTTTGATGAACCATAAAGAGAATAAATAATACAGAAAGAAAAATTACCAGATTTAGGATAAGCGTTTTATGCCAAACATTGAAATCATTCAGGCTGATATCACCACAATCAAAGCTGATGCCATAGTCAATGCTGCCAATTCTTCATTATTGGGCGGCGGTGGTGTGGATGGTGCCATTCACCGTGTTGGCGGGGTAGAAATCCTCGATGAATGTAAAATGATCAGGGAAAAGCAGGGTGGCTGTCGTACCGGACATGCAGTTGCAACAGGTGCAGGGAAGTTACCAGCACAATATGTGATTCATACTGTTGGGCCAATCTGGCAGGGTGGCAACAATGAAGAAGAAAAGCTTCTGGCAGAATGTTATGTGAGCAGCCTTGAGCTTGCAGAAAAATTAAAATGTACCAGTATTGCTTTTCCAAATATTAGTACCGGTGTCTATCATTTTCCCAAAAAAGAGGCAGCAAAAATTGCACTTACTGCGGTAAAGAAACAATTGCATCATTTAACATGTATTCAGCAGATCATTTTTGTCTGTTATGATCAGGAAAATTATTTGATTTACCAAGACATCATGACTTATTTTTCAGATTTATAAGACCAGAAGTAATGCAATTTAAAATTCAAGCGGTGCCTACACATATTATTACCGGTTTTTTAGGTGCTGGTAAAACTACGGTATTAAAACATCTATTAAGTCAGAAACCCGCAGATGAAACGTGGGCAGTACTAATGAATGAGTTTGGTGAAATTGGCATCGATCAGACCTGGATTGCCGAGCAAAATGGTGTGGCAGTTAAAGAAGTATTAGGCGGTTGTTTATGCTGTACCTCACAATTACCCATGCAAATCGCACTGGCTCGACTGCTTTCGGAATTTAAACCGACACGATTGTTTATCGAACCTACAGGTTTGGGACATCCTAAAGAACTGGTAGATCAACTAAGTCAGGTACACTGGCAGACCAGTTTGTCATTACGTCAGGTGGTCACAGTAGTTGATGGACATAGATTGCATGAGCAGCTCTGGCAGCAGCATGAGATTTTCTTACAGCAAATTGATGTGGCGGATATTGTATTGGTGTCCTATCATCAGCAAATGTCGGCGCAGGATGAACAGCAACTGGCATTTTTAAAACAAGCATATGCTGAGGTGGATAAGCAGTGGTTTTTGATTGATCATGGCCAAATTGCATTGACACAACTAGATCAATTGCATACTGCTGTGCAGATGAAAAAACAATCTTTGTTAATCCAGCAACATCAGAATTTAAGCCAGACAGAAATGGCCGAGCCTAAAACACTGCCGTATCACTATGTTTCTAAAAAACAGGTTTTCGGACAACAAGCCTATATTGTTGCCGGCTGGCATTTACCTAAATCGTGGCAATTTGATGCAGATCAACTGTTATCAAGTCTACAGCAACTCAAACACTGCGAACGAATCAAAGGCAAACTCAATACCAGCCAAGGCTGGATTGATATTAATGCCATTCCGGCAAATTTTCAGATTGATTTTGCGGCACATGCCGGACTGGATAATCGTCTGGAAATTATTAGTCAGGTTGAACAGGACTGGTTGGCGATTGAGAAAAGCTTACTTGATAGCCAGATCGACAATCTCCAGTAACACTTTACCGATCCTGTTCTTCCGCTGAATTAGCCGGTAATTGTTCTGTCAGACGAGTGACCAATAGCTGGTCAATTTTATAATGGTCAATGTCGACGACTTCGAATTTAAAACCTTCATGTTCGACATAGTCGGCAGGACGCGGAATCTTGCGTAAGCGATACATGATAAAACCTGCAATGGTTTCATAGTTTTCCCATTCCGGGAATTCCTCAATATCCAGCGCATGTTTGACATCTTCAATTGGTGTTGAACCATCGATGAGCCAGGAATTTTCGTCACGTTTGATAATCTGTAAGTCTTCATCTATTGGGGTAACCCAGTCACCCATCACGGTAATCATGATATCTGACAGGGTGATTACCCCCACAACAAGCGCATATTCATTGATGACGACAGCCAGTTTTTCTTTGGTGGCACGAAAGCGATCCAGTAGCTCAGATAATGTCAAAGAATCAGGGATAATCAAAACATTGCGTATGATAGATTCATTCAGTTGAATAAAGGATTGATTATTCATGATTTTAACCAGAATATCCTTGGTGTCGACATAACCGATGACTTGATCGATTTGTTCATTACACACCAAAAATTTGGAGTAGGGATATTCTGCGATTTTCTGACGAATACTGTGTTCTGATTCTTTTAAGGTAAAATACACCACATTTTCACGCGTGGTCATACTTGATGGAACTGTACGTTCCTCAAGCTCAAACACATTTTCAATGAAATGATGTTCCTGTTGCTGGAGTACACCAGCCTGTGCGCCAGCATCAACAATTGCAGAAATATCATCAAAGGTAATATTGTCATCACGCGTGGTATTGATTTTAAGCAAACGAAAGATCAGGTTGGCAATCGCATTAATCACCCAAGCCAGTGGCTTACAGATTTTGATAAAAATACTGATGGGGTTAATGACAGCAATCGAGATTTTTTCTGGCGCAATCATTGCCAGACGTTTGGGCATCAGATCGGCAAATAGGATAAAAAGAGATGTGACAAAGGTAAAAGAAAGCATAAAACCAATGGTTTGGGCCCATGGACCGCTATAAAAGCGTTCCACAAAACCCATCAGATAAGGGCGAAATGCTGCTTCACCCAGTATCCCGCCAAGAATTGCCACAGCATTTAAACCAATTTGCGACGCAGCAAAAAAGTCCGCAGAGTTTTCCTGAAGTTTAAGAACTTTTGTTGCCCGTTCATCACCTGCTTCGGACAATAGTTTTAGCTTAATTTTTCGCGCACCCGCAAGGGCAATTTCCGAAAGAGACAGAAATCCTGCGCCGATTATCAATGTAATAATGACAATGATATTTTGAAATAAGCTCACGAATCACACCTATATGGAGTATTTGTATCTTAAGATACTGATCTTCTAAAATCCGATCTTTTGAAAATAATTTTTGATTCACACCTGTATCTGATCGATGATACAAAAAATTAAAATAGATTTGAAAGTTAGGGTTTGTTCTGAGTATTGTACTCGAAATTTTTATTGGAAGTATAAAAAATATCAAAAAATCAAAGGTAGGGATGATCAGGATCCCTATCTTTGAAGAGAGTGTGTAGATATATATTTTTAGAAGTGTGAATAAGGCGGTACAGGACTATTATTATTCGCCAAAAATTCACGTTTTTCCTCTTCGACCATTTGCCGTGCAACAAATAGGATTAACTGACGTAACCAGCGATGTGCGGGGTGATGATGTAATAAAGGGCACCATGCCATTTTTAATTCAAATTCTGGAATATAAAAAGGTGGATCTTTAATCACCAAACGAGAATTATTGGCTTGTAATCGTGCTATGCGTGACGGTAACGTAGCGATCAGATCGACATTTTGTGCCAATAGCGCAGGCATTTGATAATGCCGGGTAAATACCGAAATTTTGCGTTTTTGCCCGATGCGTTCCAGTGCCTGATCAATCCAGCCTAAGCCGGCTTGTTTTTCCGGATTTACCCCGAAACCAACACCCATACCTGTTTTGGACACCCAGATATGCTGGGCATCCAGATAGGTTTTTAAATTGAGATGTGATACAGCAGGGTGTCTATCATTTAATAAGCAGCTAAAACTGTCGCGCCATACCAGCACTTGGTGAAAACTTTGTGGAATTTCATTAAAACGATTGATAGCGAGATCAACTTTTCCTTGCTCCATATCTCGATAGGAGACATCGCTAGGCGTTAGAAAATCAAGAACAACATGGGGCGCTTCGGAACGTAAAGCCTTAATCAGGCGTGGCACCAATGTTGCTTCTGCATAGTCAGACGTCATGATGCGAAAGACACGGTTTGAAGTATAGGGACGAAACTCGGTACGAGGTTCCAGAATCATGGATAGATCTGATAGGGCATCACGGATACGTGGCTGTAATTCCAGTGCACGTTCGGTTGGGGTCATACCTTCAGAAGAGCGAATGAGTAAAGGGTCATTAAACAGGGTTCGTAAACGGCGTAATATATTACTCATCGCCGGTTGGGTTACGCCAAGTTGCTCGGCGGCACGCGTAACATTTTTTTCTCGTAATAATACGTCTAAATAAATTAATAAATTGAGATCGACCCGCTCAAGATTCATCTAAAGAATACCACAAAATAACGTCCTGAAATTAAGTGAATTATGCCACATTTCTAAATGATTGTATGCATATAAATTAAAAAAATGTCTGATGAGGGAAATGAGCCGAGAAAATACACAATATAGGGTGAAAAACCACTTTTTCACAGAGATAAAGTACCATTAGACATAAGTCGTAACAGGTTTTTTAGGCTCTTTTTTCGAGAAAAATAAATTTTGAGTGAGAAAAATATTTCAATAAAATTAAATTTAATCAAATAGTTAATTAATTTGTATTTAAATATGTTTTGGTTGTGATCATAGCATTTATTAAATAAATACTGAAAATCAAGGTAGAATATTGGATTAATGAAATGACTACTACTATGCTGTGTTTCATACAAAAGCAGGGTGTTTTGCAGTCGCTAAATACCAACTTTTAATCGATGATCCTAACATAAAATGCAGGAATATATCATGACTTATCAATCAGCTTTAGAGCACGTACGCTCCGTTAAAAACAAATTAGGTGGCACATGGAATGCGATCCGCCCAGAAGATGCGGCACGTATGATTGTTCAAAACCGTTTCCACACTGGTCTGGACATTGCGAAATATACCGCTGCTATCATGCGTAAAGACATGGCTGAATACGATGCAGACCACAGCAAATATACTCAATCATTAGGATGCTGGCACGGTTTCATTGCACAACAAAAAATGATTGCCAACAAAAAATATTTTGGTACAACATCTAAGCGTTATATCTACCTTTCTGGTTGGATGGTTGCTGCACTTCGTTCAGAATTCGGTCCATTGCCAGACCAATCTATGCACGAAAAAACTGCTGTACCTAAATTGATCGAAGAAATCTATACATTCTTACGTCAAGCTGATGCCAAAGAATTAAATGATTTGTTCCGTGCATTACAAAAAGCTGAAGCTGCTGGTGATGCTGCAAAAGTAAAAGAAATCGAATCTCAAATCGACAACTTTGAAACTCACGTTGTACCAATCATTGCCGATATCGATGCTGGTTTCGGTAACGAAGAAGCAACTTATTTGTTGACTAAACAAATGATCGAAGCAGGTGCTGCTGCAATCCAGATTGAAAACCAGGTTTCTGATGCGAAACAATGTGGTCACCAAGCTGGTAAAGTAACTGTGCCACACGAAGACTTCCTTGCAAAAATCAATGCAGTACGTTATGCATTCCTTGAGCTTGGTGTTGATGACGGTGTAATCGTTGCGCGTACTGACTCTGAAGGTGCAGACTTAACTCAAAAAATCCCTGTATCTAAAGAGAAAGGTGATTTGGCTTCTCAATACATCAGCTATTTAGATACGCAAGAAATTGACATCGCTGATGCTAAAGAAGACGAAATCCTGATCAAACGTGATGGTAAATTACATCGCCCAACACGCCTTGCTTCTGGCTTGTATCAGTTCCGTGAAGGCACACAGCATGACCGCGTTGTACTTGACTGTGTAACTAGCTTACAAAACGGTGCGGACATGATCTGGATCGAAACACCAACACCAGACGTTCAAGGTATTGCAAGCTTTGTAAATGATATCAAGGCACAAGTTCCAGATGCGAAACTTGTTTATAACAACTCTCCATCATTCAACTGGACATTGAACTTCCGTCAACAAGCCTATGATCGTTGGGTTGCTGAAGGTAAAGACGTATCCGCATATGACCGTGCGAAGTTAATGAGTGCTGAGTATGATGATTCTGAATTGGCTGCTGATGCTGATGACAAGATCCGTACTTTCCAAGCAGATGCTGCGCGTGAAGCAGGTGTATTCCATCACTTGATCACTCTGCCTACTTACCATACAGCTGCTCTTTCTACACATGAGCTTGCGAAAGGTTACTTCGGTGATGAAGGTATGTTGGCTTATGTTGCTGGCGTTCAACGTAAAGAAATCCGTGGTGGTATCGCATGTGTGAAACACCAAGCAATGGCTGGTTCAGACATCGGTGATGATCACAAAGAAATCTTTGCTGGTGAACAAGCGCTTAAAGCGGGTGATGACAGCAAAAACACCATGAACCAATTTGCAGCACACTAAGTTTTAAAAGACTTGGTTGTAGTTTGAAATAGTTCAGCGCAAAAATGTTGCTTCATTGATTAAAGACATTGGATTGATGAAGTAACATAAACTAAAAGCTGGATTCTGTAATAAGCAGAATCCAGCTTTTTTTATCATAAAAAATCAACAGGCTCTATTAAAATACAATTTATTAAAGCGCTACTTGATGAATCAGCGCTTTAACAATTTGATTTTTATCAGTACAGTAAAATTTAAAGCAATAATGATTTAATGGTTATGCTCTGATGCTGTAGCAGAATGTGTATGAGAGCTTTGTTGTTGCGCAGCATCTTGTTGCGGCATCTGCATTTCCTGCTGTTTTTTGCGCTGTTGACTTGGCATATAATCTGGTTCATTACTAATGGCAAGATATAGGATTGCCATAAAGATTGAGCCAAGTACACAGGCAATAATCACACCTTTCCATCCAAATATTGATTTTGAGGCGAGGTTTTCGTTACTCATATCTTTCACCTAAAGTATAAATCCTGAAATGTGAATCTAAGTCATTAAAAATCTAGGCGGATTGTGGCATGCTTAGCCCATCCACCCAAAAGTTATTTGTTAAGCCTTTTGTTAAAATTTCATACTAAGGCGTGTCCAGTAATTACGTCCAATACTATTGAACTGTTCCTCACTGGCATAGCCAAAACCTGCATTACCGGCTTTATTTAGATGTTCTGCATAGGTTTTATTCAATACATTATCGATACCGACGGATAAATCAACGGAGGAATTTAAACGATAGGAAGCATTGAATGACAGTGTGCTAAAACGCTTACTTTCTGCCAGATCATAACCGACAATATTTCCCTGATGGTAGGCAATCCGGTTTTGTTTGGCAACTGCACGTAAATATGCACCCAGACTATAACGATCTGCAACATATCTTAAGTTAAAGCGACCTTCTAGCGGGGCGATTTGGGCTAATGCGCTATGTTCACTATGATTTTCACCCCAAGCATAAGCAAGGCTGGCATCGGCTAGAATACGATCGGTAAATTGATAAGCAAGACCTGCTTCTGCACCGGCAATACGTGCATCAACATTTTTTGCCCCTGCGCTGATGCCATGGCTCATTGAACCCATCGCATGCTGATGGTAGCTCATCAAAATATAATCCTGTATTACACCAGCATAGATAGAGGTCCAGCCACGCAATGCGCCTTGCTCATATTGCAAGCCAAGATCGAGCTGGGTGGTCTTTTCAGGATTTACACCATTAAAAGTATTACTTGAACCTGCATTGCCATGTACCGGGCTAAAGAGTTCCCAATAATCGGGCATACGTTCTACATAGCCGAGTCCAACATAGCTTTTCAGTGTTGCATCAGAATTTTCACTTTCTAGACGAATGAAGCCGCTAGGCAGTGTTTTTGCAAGTTTGGTATTGTAGCCACTGATTTTGGATGCTTCACGTAGATCCTTAACCTCTATATGATCGGCACGAATACCTGTGACCAGTTGGTATTGTGGATGTAATGGATAGCTTATTTCAGTAAATATGCCAGAGGACTGAAATTGCATATCCTTGCTACGTCCAGCATCGATATAACTATTGCCCATACCACTGCGACTGGCATGTTGGTTATATTGATGGTCAACCCCCGACTTGATGCTCAGTTTGTGCCAGTCATAAGTCCCTGCAAGGCGGGCGTTTATGGTTTTACGGGATACATTACTGGACATTGGCATAGACATACCGCCAGATGGTGTAAATTCACGTAAGCTAAAGTTATCCATGACATGATCATTAAAACTATAGTCAATCTGTGCTTCAAGTTTTTTAAAATATTGACCTAAATTTTCCTGTGTATAACCAAGGCCAAGACTTTCCCGAGCAAACTTGGCACCGTCCATACTGCGTCCAGCATATTCGGCTTCGCCATCGGATTTTCCTGCTTTGAGTTCGACATGCGTATCTGTATCTGGCGTCCATCCTAGTGTTAGATCAGCATTCCATTTTTCCCAAGCGGAAGGTACAGTTTTTCCATCACCATCCTGATAACTATTCGATTTGGATCGGTTGGCATTCAATCGGCTATAAAAATGGTCATTTCCTACAGCAACATCTACATTGTGATCTATCCGCCCAAATGAGCCGATCACAACACTGGCTTGTCCTTGATAAGGTTTATCAGCATCAAAACGGGGCACATCGCGTTCAAACATCACCGTTGCCGCAGATCCTGTATTGGCATAAGCAACAGTTTGTGGACCTTTAATGACGGTGATGCGGTCATAACTTTCGGGAGAAATATAAGAAGTTGGTGCATCCATTCGACTTGGACAAGCACCTAGATTCTCACTGCCATCGGTCAAAACTTTTATTCTGGAACCAAACAGTCCACGGAATGTAATATCACCATTGGTACCACCACTATTGATGCTATTAAAACCTGCGATGCTTTTAAGATATGCGGCACCATCACTGGCAGGAATGGGTTGGATTGGCTGTTTTGGGTCAGCATGAATCATTAAGCCATTGGCTTCTGTATATTCATTTTGGGCAGTGACCACGATGGGTGCAAGTTGTAGGGTTGGCTCATCCTGTTGCTCTGAATGTGCAATCGCCAGAGTCGAGCTGAAAGCAAGTGTAATTGCAGCCGTAAGCGGTTGTAATCTAAAAAACGTAAGCATAATTGTACTCAAACATAAATTTAACGGGATTAAAGGGCATAGGCCTTTAATCAAAGAACGTATTTAAATTTATGCAAATACAGGCGGGGCACGTCCTTGTGGTAAGAGAAAGAGACGTTGTAAGGCAAAATAAACATGCGCCAGTGTGCGTTTAAACAGCAATAAACGAACCTGAATACGCTCCAGAACTTCTTTTACCCCAAGTTCAGGTGGCAAAACCAGATTGGCATAGACCGTACAATACTGACATTGGTGATGAATATCATGATGATGACCGTCATGTATAGTTGAAGACGTACTAAGTTGATGCTGTGAATGATCACTTAGACTGACATGATGTGATGAATGTTGCGGAGTATGCTGTTGCTCAATCGATAGGGCGCGTGAGATCGTTTCACAGATGGGTGAAATCTGATATTGCACGGGTAGCAACGCTTGTAAAAAAACAGCAATTTGCAAAAATACTGCAAAGAAACCAAGCAGTATGCCACTACGATAAAACAAATAATGCACTCAAAACAAAACTTTGCGCTACTATAACATAGACTTTGAGTTTTTAAACGGTGAATAATTTTAGATCAGACCTTATTCTGTTTGTGTGCTTATGGTGAGGACGCTGGCGCAAATATTGACAGGATTGCAAATAAATTGCATAAATCAAGTTGAATTTTAATGCCAATACCCTCATGTTAGTGAAATTGGTTCTCATTGAATACTGGAATAAAAACTATATGCTATTTCATTTACCGAAATTACCTGCCGAATTACGTATCGTTCATCTGAATAGTCGTGTTGAACAACAACGTCGCCGAATTGCACAAAGTACAATGGGGCGGATCGAACAATTACAATTTGCGGCGCAATTAAAAAAAGAGGCGGTATTACGCAAAAAGCATAATAAAAAAATCTTTGTATTAGATTTTAAAGGTGATATTCAGGCCAGTGCAGTCGAGCAGTTACGTGAAGAAATCACTATGATTCTGGCTACGGCAAAAGCAGGTAAGGATCGTATCGTATTGCGTCTGGAAAGTCCGGGCGGTGTGGTACATGGTTATGGCTTGGCTGCGGCACAATTGGTTCGTTTACGTGATGCCGGATTTCATCTCACCATTTGCGTAGATAAAGTTGCAGCGAGTGGCGGCTATATGATGGCATGTATTGCCAGCGAGATTGTTGCCGCACCTTTTGCAATTCTGGGTTCAATTGGTGTTGTGGCACAATTACCCAATTTCAATAAATTATTAAGACAGCATAACATTGATTATGAAGTTTTTACCGCAGGTGAATATAAACGTACTGTGACGGTTTTTGGTGAAAACTCAGAAGAGGGCAAAGCCAAATTTGAACAGGAGTTGCAACAAACTCATCAATTATTCAAACATTTTGTCGAGAACTATCGCCCACAATTAAATGTCAGTGATGTTGCAACAGGTGAACATTGGTATGGTGAAGATGCATTGAAGTTAAAACTGGTAGACAAATTGCAAACTTCGGATGCCTATTTGCTTGAACATTTACCACAGCATGATATTTATGTGATTAATACTCGGAAAAAACCGACTTTAGGTGAAAAACTGAGTTTACAGGCAGCGCAAATGGCGCAATCCGTATTGCCTGTAGTGATTGAAACGGCGCGTGAAAGTTTGATGAAATTGTCACAAAGAAGTATTGAGCTACGTGATCCCAAGATTTAATCATGTTGAAGTAAAAAATCAGTCTTTAGGCTGATTTTTTTGTGTCTGCTAAATGCTCATATATGTTTTTGATATTTAACTGCGATGTAGGAGAAGATCCGGATTCACCAGAGCAATTCTGCCGAATTACCAACAGACCTAAATAAAAGATTAGAAAGCACAGGCAACTATCGTTACAATACCGTCATCTTCAAAAATATAGAGCAATCCATGTTGGTTATTTTCTTAAAAGATGGTCAGAAAACAATTGAATTCACCGATTTTCCGGGTGAAGATCCGATTAAATTTATGATGAATTTTAAGAAAATTTTTCCATCTACTTTTGATTTATTACTCCCGGTTTTACCGGAAGATGAAACTCGTCTTGATGAGGTCACATGGGAAAGTAATGAGCAAAATTTTAAGCTTTTTAAACGTTTGATACAGGAATGGGCAACGGTTGAGATTCGTCTGGCTGCATTAAGCAAATATAAAAATCAGGAGTTTGCCAATCAATTGGTAAAACAGGCGCAACAGGCGCGCAAGAAATTTCAGCATGCCCAGCCTAGATTGAATCTATTATATGCCGACTATGTATTTTTACAGGCAATTCATAGCTTACTTGATGCCGAGTTGGTCGAACTGGGTGCAAGTTTTTATTTGCCAGTTTTACGCAAGAACTGGCGGGCGGATATTCCATCTGAGGTATTAAATGTTCGTGTTGATGCCTAATCTGAAAGAATGTTGAAAGTACAAATTAGTACAGTAAAAATTAATAAAGCCAATCAACAATGAGTGTTGATTGGCTGGTTTTATTGTCTTAATGCTGTATTGTCTGCAATCTCTCAGTTGCATGGGTTATCGTCATAATGTCCCTTGTTGTCATTTCAAATCGTCAAATTATTGTTATCAAGTCTTTGTATGACTCAATATAGATCAGGTTTCTTACAAAGAGATGAAAGTTGATTAAATACCAGCTTATATGCTTACTTTTTAAGCATTAATATTGTTTAGGAACTGTGAAATTTTTGATATTACGATTTCAGGTGCTTTTAACCAGACACTATGCGGATTACCTTTAATGTCTGTCGGTAATTTGATTTGTTCAATATGCGGATAGTGGTATAAATTGGCAAGCGCAACAATTGAGGTCATAGGCGCCCATTGATCTCCTTGTATTTGTAGAAAAAGATTAGCAGCATTGCTTTTATGATAGTCCGCTACAATATGACGATAATTGCCTCGGATTACGATACTGGCAAAATCATTGATCAAACCTTTTGCTTCCCGTTTGCCAAAACCAATCTTATCACCGGGTAAATAACCGAGTGTGTTGACCAATAAGCGAAAAGTGTAGGCTGTTGCCAGCATTTTATAACGTGCTTTTCCTTTCCAGTGTTTATAAAAAATATTTCCGGTGGCAATACCGATCACATTACATGGATGATGTTGGGCGTAGAGTGTGGCAATATGTGCCCCCAGACTATGTCCGATAAATGTTGGAGTTTTAGACATTGCAAACTGCTTGGCATCGGCAACTAAAGCCGGAATAAATTGTTCAATTAAATCTGCATAGCCATAAGAATGATGGCGATCTACCTTGGGTAAATTCTTTGCATAACCGGGATAGTCGGCAGTGATGATGGCAATATTGGCTTGATTCAACAGAGTAATCAATTTTTGATATTTATCAATAGTGATACCAATGGCGGGCAAAAGAATGGCAATATGCTGGACGTCCTGATCGGGGAAATAGTGTTGAATTTCAACATTAAAAATATGATTGAGCTTAAATGAACTTTGCATGTGTTGTCCTTTTTGAATTTGCCTTTGTATAAGAATCCCTGATGCTGCGATTTCTGGAGATTGAGATGTCTTACCATCTAGGCTTCATATTCAGGATTGTTTATTTCACCAAAGATCATAAATCCATGATGTTTTTTCCAATATTACCTAAACTGAATTTAGGCTGTCATAGAATAGTGCCGCAATACTGAAATTATAATTGCTGAAATTGGAGTAATCACTCTAATTTTGGTCAGTCTTATGATTCTGTTAATTTTTAGCCTGATGAATGGTTGATTTTTCATATTAATTTTGCAAAAAATAACGCAATATATTCTCTAACAATGAATAATAGTCCACAATCTAACGATCTCTAAGCAAAAAATTTATTTTTTATTTTGGAATAATTATGTTACGACGTGCGAAAAAATTAGTTTTGGCATTGTGTGTAGTTGCTGTCAGCAATTATAGTTTTGGCGAACCAGTTTTAATTAAATCTGAACAAGACATTTATGAATATCAATTAGATAATGGATTCCGGGTGGTATTGGCACCGAATCAGAAAGAAAATAAAGTATTTATCAATACCATCTATTTCACTGGGTCTTTAAATGATCCGCAAGGCAAAGGTGGTTTGGCACATTTGCTGGAACATCTGGCATTTAAAGGTACAGAGAATATCAAGCAAGAAGAATTCCAGCGGAGACTGGATCAATATACCTTAAGCAATAATGCCAGTACCAGTTATTACACCACGCAATATACCAATATCGTGCGCCCGGATAAAAATGCGCTTGCAGAAATGATGCTTCTTGAAGCCGAACGCATGGATAAACTGGTGTTACAGGAAAAATTTGTACCCAGTGAAATTGAAATTGTGCGTCGTGAACGTGAGATTCGACTGGATCAGCCTTTTGCTGTCATGATGGATCAAATCTGGAAAGCTGCCTATGGTAATCAATCTTTAGGACGTTTGCCTATCGGTGATTTGGAAGAGCTAAAATCGATTCAAATGCCAGAACTACAAACTTTTTATCGTCAATATTATGCACCGAATAATGCAGTGATGGTGGTTGCCGGTAAATTTGATATACAAGAGATATTAAAGGATATTGATCAGAACTTTTCCGGCATTCAATCGCGTGCTTTACCTGCACCAGTAAAAGTGCCGGTGCTTCAACCTGAACAAATCAAGCAGCGTGATTTTGTGGTCAGAAAAGGCAGTGACCTAGCGAAATTCCATATTTATATCAATGCTCAAGATCAGGCAATTCAGCCAGCATTGTCGATCATCCCTTATTTGTACACCATGGAACCGAGTGGTTATCTCTATCAGAATATGGTGCAAAACGGTATCAGTACCGGAGTCATGTCGACCACATGGCTGGATCAGAATTTTAATCTGGTATTTTTAGGTGCGGTATATGCACCGACTCAAGATGCCAAAGCAGTCGAAAAGACCTTGACACAGAAGGTTGAAAATACAACACCTTTTTCTGCCACTGATCTGAATCGTATCAAGAATATTGCCAAGAATAGTCAAAAAAATATGATGAGTAGTTCGGTTGCAGTGGGTACGGCTTTAAGCAGTTATCTTGCCAATCAACAAACTTGGCAACAATTTTTTAAAGATCAGCAAGCGGTTCAGGATTTGAATATTGAGCAGGTTAATCAGGTATTAAAAAACTTTCTGGTGTCCAAACATCGTATGAATGGCGATATTCAACCGACACCCGAAGATCAGAAACAGGCACAGCAGCAACTGACCGAACAAAATAAAACACTGGATCAGCAAGAAGCACAAGCACAGCCTTTGAAAGATCCAAAGGTCTATGAACAAGAAGTCATTAACTTTGTTAAACAATCTGCCCAACTTCTTGGCAAAAGTGAGCAAAAAATTCAGCGTGGTCAATTTTCTAATGGAATGAAATATGCATTATTTCCAACTTCAACTCGCGATGATCGGGTATATGCCACAATCAACTTAAATTTTGGTAATGAAAAATCATTATTTAATCAAAGTGAAATCATTGATTTAAGTGCCTACCTGATTTTACGTGGTTCAGACAAACAGACGTTTCAGGACATTACCGATAAGTCAATTGCGCTTGACGGTAGTGCCTCGGTCAATAGTAGCCTGAATAGCATGCAAATCAATATTAGTGCACCTAAAGAAAATTTTGAGCAATATTTTGATTATATTATTGATGTCTTAAAGCATCCGCGCTTCGACCAAAAAGAATTTGATCTGATTAAAGCACAGTCTTTACAAAGTTTGGATCGACCATATACCGAACCTGAAGTGGTTGCCGGTTTAACCCTGTCCCGCTTAATCGAGCGATATCCGGCAGGGGATTTGCGTTATCATTTTGAACCCGAATTTGCCAAAAAGCAGCTTGAACAAGCGACGAACCAGCAAGTAAAAGATTTTTATCAAAAATATTTTGCCATGAATCATGCACAAGTGGCTGTAACAGGGGCGTTTAATGCCAAGCAGATGCAGCGACTTTTAAAGAAATCTTTTGCATACTGGAATTCAAAACAACCCTATGCACCTGTTTTAGATCAATATCAAAGCTATGCTGCACAAGCCCAGCATGTTCTAGCAGAACAGCGAGAATTTGGTAATTACCAGAGTGTTCTGACAGTTCCTGTTGGTGTATATCATCAGGATGCCCCAGCATTGATTGTATTTAGCCATATTTTGGGAAATTCACAATTATCTTCTCGCTTAGCCAAGGCTTTAAGGGAGAAAAATGCGCTGGTATATGGTTTTGCAAGTCGTTTGAATCTGGATGACGAAACAAATGCAGGTGCATTAACAATCAGTGCCAATTATACATCAGGTCGGGCCAGTCAGGTTACTCAGACCGTGCATCAGGTCTTACAGGATTTACTGCAACATGGGGTGACTGAGCAAGAACTTGAAGCTGCAAAAGCCAATATTATGAAACAACGTGCGACGATGTTAGAAGATGATCGTAATATTCACCGTATTTTGACCAATCAACTAGAACAGGATAAAACTATGGCAAGTCGCGCTCAGCGTGATTTAGCCATTGCAAAATTAACCGTTGCTGATGTGAATGATGTGATTAAAAAATATATCAAGCCGAATCATTTTGTTGAAGTTATGGCAGATCAATATGGCGAGCAAATAAAATAATAATTGGTTAAAGATATATTTAGCGTTAAAAAACGCCTCGAGATGAGGCGTTTTGTTTAATGGTCGTGATCATGTTTGTGGGTATGAAAATCTTCCATTTTCCGAAAACGCAGATAATTATCAAATTGTTCGCAGTATTCATCATAATTATCTTCAAGCATGGCCTGAAATTGCTGTACCAGATAAGCCATAACCTGATCTTTGGCATCTTGCATTTCTTTACCATCTTTAAATGTATTGGCACTGACCCAAGTATTAAAGCGTGCTGCTGCAAATAACATGGCAGAACTGACTTGACCACGACGGTCGCCAGGTTCAACAGTTTCCCCTGTTTTAGGCCGACAAAATTCATTGGCAAGTTTGATAAATTGATCGGCACGATCAAAAAATGCTGCATTTAATGCTTCTTCTTCTGTTACATCGGTGGCATCAATACGATTAGACACAGGCTAAACTCTCAACATTTAAAAACGGCAATAGTATAACAGGCAAATGCCCGATACCAATATAGATTGTAAGGCGCGAGAAATGACAGCAGTAAAATTTTTGACGATTTTTAATGGGTTGGCTGAATATTAAACGGTTGCAGGGACTTTCGCTATGGGTACAGTTTGATACTTCTTGTTTTTTAAGGTGATCTTGGTTAAGATTGGCACCGCTTCAAAGTTTTGATTTAGCTTTAAACACTGCGCACTTTGTTGGTTGTGCAATGGAATCAAAGCATTATTTATATAAGATACGACGCATGCGTTTGTCTTACATAAAATTTAGAAGCGTGAGGTGTACTGTGCACCACAAGTAAATTTTTATAGGGCCTGTAGCTCAGTCGGTTAGAGCAGTGGACTCATAATCCATTGGTCCCCAGTTCGAGTCTGGGCGGGCCCACCATATTTTTAAAAAGCACTTAGATAGAATCAATACTAAGTGCTTTTTTTATAATGATAACAATAAGCTATGTGTAGAATGTTTGTTGGAGTAAATCGACAAACGCATCTCTGGCCTGATGTAATCCTGTATTTTTATGCCAGATAAAATAATTTTGTACCGCAGCCAATTCTTCAAAGCTATAGCCTTTTATACTGCCACTCTGTTTAAATTGTTCAAATATACCTTTTGGTACCAAAGAGATACCGGCACCGGCGCTGACACAACCTAGAATGGTGCCATAACTGGCAATGCTGGTGATCGGTACCGTGATATGATATTGAGCCAGCCAATGTTCCAGTGCTGTTCGATAGGGACAACCTTCTGGCCACATCAATATATTTTTTCCGATCAAGTCCTGTGGTCGTTGTATTTCTCCCAGTGTAGAAGAAGCAATCAACACCAGATCTTCCTGATATATTGCTAGACATTCCAGTTGCGGATGTGCTGGATTGACAGCAATGATTGCGCCATCAAGTTGATGATTAACGACATCACTGACCAATTGTGACCATGTGCCAGTACGAAACTGCATGTGTACTGCAGGGTAGTGTTGATGATAGTGTGATAATAATTTGGGTAATCTTGCTGTGGCGGAAGATTCAATTGCTGCAATTTTTAATGGCCCAGATGGCATTGCGGAAGGTTTCAAAGCCTGTCGTGCTTGCTCACATAAAGACAGAATCTGGTTCGCATAATCAAGGAATATACTGCCAGATGGACTAAGGATCAGGCCACGGCCTTGCCTAATAAAAAGTGTCACATCGAGTTCTTCTTCAAGACGCTTTATCCGTGTTGTGATATTTGATGGCACGCAATGTAATACTTCCGAGGCACGGATAATACTGCCTTCATCAGCAACCATTTTAAACATGCGTAATTGTGAAAGTTTCATGCAATATTCATTTAAACAGAATGATTGGCTTAATATAAGTTATTTGTAGTCAGTGATCTAGTGTTCTAATCTGCAAGCAGTTATTTTGGCTTGGCTGATCAATTGGATATGGATAATACGCATGTTTTGATGACTTTAGGTTTTTTTGCATTTTGTGGTGGATTAATTGATGCTGCTGTCGGCGGTGGTGGACTGGTGCAATTGCCTGCACTTTTACATGCTCTACCACAGAGCAGTTTAGCCACTGTTTTAGGAACCCATAAGTTGGCAGTTTTGGCTGGAACAATATCGTCTGCTTTTAGTTATGTCAAAAGAATAAATATTGTATGGCATCTAATGTTACCGACGATGTTTTCGGCATTTGTTTTTGCATTTTTGGGTGCGATGTCGATTAGTTTAATTCCCAAGGAATTGATGCTATATCTGGTTTTTCTACTTTTATTGATCATGGCAATTTATACCTTCTATAAAAAGGATTTAGGGCAAATACATCGCTATGTGCAATGTGGTCGGAAAGAAATGATATTGGGCATATTTTTTGGCGGCTTAATTGGCTTTTATGATGGTATTTTTGGACCGGGCAGTGGAAGTTTTCTGCTTTTTATTTTTGTAAAATGTTTTGGATTTGATTTTTTAAATGCTTCTGCATCAGCAAAATTGGTCAATCTAGGCACATTTAGCGCTTCGTTATTGTTTTTTATTCCATCAGGCCATGTGTTATGGAAGATTGCTGTGATCATGATGTTGTGTAGTGTCATCGGTTCCTTAACAGGGACATTTTTTGCTTTGCGTTATGGTAGTGCTTTTATTCGAATCTTTTTTCTTATTTTACTGGTGTTTTTAATTGGCAGGATGGGGTTTGCTTTGTTTTTCTAATTTAGAAATAGATAAGGTGGAGACCTTTTATAGATCTCTAAATTTTAAAACCAGTAATGCTTTTGACATCACTGGTTTATTAATTAACATGCATGCATTAACTTCAAAACTTTAAGGTTTAAAATTAAAGCAATGACTGCTGATAATATTTATGGTCTTTCTTGTAGATATTTAGGCGAACGAGGACCATATAAAAGTCCAGAACTTTGACGGCTAGACATTGTTGAGTTGGCATTACTTTTATCGTAAGGGGTAAATAACTGATAATTTAATGCATTCGAATAAGTATGGGCTGAATCATTTAAGCTACTTGATATCTGATCAATTAATGCACTGGCAAGCATACCGATAAGATTACCTCCACTATTATTTGTCGGTTGTGCTATAGACTGTTTACCTTCCCATAAAACTTGATTAGTCCTTAAGTCAATTAACTTGGCTTCGGCAGCTACACTTGTGACACTTTGGATCAATTGATATTTTGTTCCATATTCTGTGACTTTTATATATAAGGCTGCATCAGCACCAAAAACCTCTCTAAGTTTAGTGGTTGGTATAGACTGTGCATCATTTCCATTGGTGACACCATTTTCTTTTAGCATCTTGTCAACTATTGACATTGGGAAAACATAATAACCTGCTTCTGCAACTGGCTGATCAACAGTTGTCCAGTATCCATATGTTGCTTTGACATCAGGTGTATTATTAATAGGGGGAAGTACCAGTATGGATTTTGGCATATTCGATTTATACGTGGAATAATCATAAGTAAGTGGTGTGGTTGTACATCCTGTTAAAACTATTCCAAGTAATATTGTAGAACAGAGCATTTTTTTCATGATTTTGGCTCGCTTAGGCTTTTCTCATTGAGCAAACGATTAATAAGAGTCGTAGACTCTGGATAAACCTGTTTTTCCAACTGAAAATAATTTTCAGCTTTTGAATAATTACCTTCTTCAAGATACATAAGCCCAAGATGAGCATAGAATCCTGGTGGAATTGCCAAATTTTTTGCTTGTGCTTTTTGTATATCTTTTTCCAGAGTATTTATTTGTGCGCTTGGTGATGCTTTTGTAGTATCACTGTACATTAAATAAGTTTGGTTCGGATATGAGCCCCAATAATACAAAGACTTTGGGGTTGTGGTACAACCAAAAAGTCCGATCATACAGCATAGTGCAAATATTAAATTTTTCATTATTGATGTTACTCGAATTATTTATTGGGAGTCCATTGTTGATTTTGTATTCCAGAAACTAAATTATTCACGGCTTCACGAACTGCTAAATCTAAAACTTTGCCATTTAAGGTTGAATCATAGGAAGCAGTAGAACCAAAACCAAGAACTTCTCGCTCACTTAACGCATATTCGCCTGCACCTTGTACTGAATAAACCACTTCAGATGTTTGGACATCTACAATATTTAAATTTACTTTTGCGTAAGCAATTTGCTGTTTACCGCGACCTAAAATTCCAAAAAGTTGTTGATCACCTACTTCTTTACGGCCAAATTCTGTAACATCACCAGTAATGACATAGCGCGCACCTTTGATGGTTTGACTTGTTTTACTGTAGCCAACTTCCTGATTAATTTCAGACAAATTATCTCGATTTAGAACTGAAAAATAACCGGTTTGCTGTAAATGTGTTTCTAAAATAGTTTTTGCTTGACTACCTAAACGATCTGTATTGTCAGAGAAGATACCTCGCATATAACTAGAACGGTTGTCGAATTTTCCAATTGAAACTGGTGTTTTAACGCCTGAATAACGAACAGCAGTTGTAGCAGTATTGACTTGTGGACTTTGAATTGTACGAGCGCTTTCAGTAGTGGTACATGCAGTGATACTAAGTATAGATAATGCAATAATTGGTATGAAAATAGAATTCATTTTTGTGACTCTTGTGGTTAAATTAAGGCAGTTATTCTACTTACTATACATAATAAAAAATACGTTTTTTTAAAAGATAATCAATACTTTTTTATTGATAATTCAATAATTTATTTATTTTTATAAAAAGTAAATGCTAATTAGTAAGAGAAACTTAATAGTACTGCTAATATTTAAAAAGGATCTGTAATCCAATATAAACTCTTGGCTAGCGGATATTTGTAATAGAAATTTTCAGGCCAAGAGCTATTGATAAACAGTTTAAGGTTTAATTTTTTTATTCTGAAAAATATCCATTAAATTGACATTGCTGGCTTCTGGGCGGTCATCCAGCAGAATACTGGCATAGTCTTCCAGATGCTCTTCCATTAAAGACGTGGCCAGTTCATCATCTCCTTTTTCAATTGCATCGAGGATCGCTTTATGTTCCTCGACAGAACAATTGTTATGTTTGGGAATCTCATACATGCCAATCAATAAAGAAGTTCTTGCGATCAGTGTCTGAAGATAATTGGTCACGATGGTATTTTTATTAACTTCACTTAAACGGATATGAAACTCGCCAGAAAGTTTAATCCATTCTTTCCAGTGCCCAGAACCACGTACTTCCGCTTCCTGATCAACCAGATCTTTAAGCGGGTTTAAATCAATGACTTTTGCCTTGCGCGCCAGTTTCTTGACAGTTTCGATTTCCAGCATACTCCGAGCTTCGAAGACTTCCTTGGTTTCTTCCAGACTATGTGTTGCAATTAATGCACCACGATTGGGCTGAATTTCGATGACCTTGTCGTGTGCAAGTCGAACAAATACCCGGCGAAGTACGCCACGGGTCACACCAAATGCCTTACACAGTGGTGCTTCGACCAAGCGGGTGCCTGGCGTAAGCTGACGGTTGAGGATAGCATCAACAATGGCATTATAAATATGTTGATCAATTTCATCATTGCTCATTTCTGTGTCTTGTTGTGGTGCATCAGATGACATTGAGTTCTCCATGGTAACAATTATGCACTGGATGATGTGGGAAATATAAACAAATACATGCAGTAATTTAAGTGGCAATTCTGGAATATTTTTTTATTTCTCGCTAGTCATTTTTGCATAGAATTTAGACATTTATTGCACTGGATTGTAACAATCTAGCATTATTAAAATTTCTACATATCAAAAAGTTAAAAGTAATTTTTTTTGTATATACAAATTGAATTAATTTTCAGATATTTTTTTCAGCTCTTTATTCTAAATATTGAATAGAAATCATAAGTTTTAAGTTGGTCCGTTTTTTGCTTTAAATAAGATTGTGCACAATCTTATTTAAATATAGTAAACAATATATAAATATTTTGAGCACAAATTTAAAAAACACTTTGGGGTCAATCATGTTTGCAATAGATAAATTAGTTCTGGCATGTGCATTAACTACCTGTACGGTGGTCAGTCATGCCGATTTGAATGTCATGACAGGTGATGTCAATCTTAAAATCAGTGGAGTGATCGATACAGGGATTGCTTCTGTGACCAATGTCAAAGCTGGAACGCAAACCAAAACAACAGGCGTGGATAGTATTTTGGGCGTATCTAATCTTGGAGTAAGTGGGGATTATCAGATTGATGACGATTACAGCGCTTATTTTAAATTGCAGGCAGGTTTTAACCCGTCTAAAGGGGAACAAAGTAAAGATGGGGAATTGTTTGACCGCAATGCCTATGTTGGATTAAAAACACCCTATGGTTCTGTGAGTTTGGGAAAACAATGGACATTTAACGATGATTGGTTCGTCGGCAGTGTATTTAAAGGTGGTTATAATTCCGGTGCCATGTTTAAGTTTTCCGAATTTGATGCGGTCAGTGAAATTTATTCCAATTTAATTAAATATACTTCGCCCAATTTCAATGGATTGCAGATCGGGGCAATTTATGGCTTAAAAGATGATTCCGATAAAAATACCCATGGTCAGATTTTTACCACTGCTGTGAAATATGACGCACAACAATGGATGGTTGGCGCTGGTTACGAATATCATGAGGCGCAAGATACCGACAATCATTATAAATTGACCACATTGGCCGGTAAATATCAGATCGATCAATGGATTGCCCGCTTAGGCTTTGCTTATGCTGATATTTCCGGTCCGGGAAAATATGCGGCAATTCCAAGTAACTTAGGTAAACAAAAAGCATGGAGCAGTGAAGTGGGTGTAGATTATTTGATGACACCAAAATTAACTTTATCTGGAGATATTCTCTATCGTAAAAATACCACTTTTGATACCAATACCACAGTTTACCGGGCCTTAGCGATTTATCAGATTCGTAAACCTATTAGTCTATTGGCCAATATTGCCTATTTAAACAATGCAGATGGTGCATCTGAAAGTCTGGTAAATACAGATTCCGGACTACAAGGCGGTGGCTATACAGATAGAAGCCAACTTTCAACTGCGCTTGGTATAAGACTCACTTTCTAAGTGTGGCACTAAGCAGAAGCGGTGAAATACATCATGTATTTCATTGAATTAAAATCTAAAAATAGTGAGTTTTCACCATGATGAATGAATCGGAAGCAGTGATTAAACCTTCTTATGATCCAAAGCTGACCAATAGTGATTTGGCACCGTTAAAAAAGCAGACTTGGGGATCATATAATATTTTTGCTTTTTGGATGTCTGATGTACACAGTGTCGGTGGCTATGTCACTGCTGGTAGCTTGTTTGCCTTGGGATTGAATAGTTGGCAGGTTTTGATTTCCTTATTGGTTGGGATTGTGATTGTACAGTTTTTTGCCAATTTGATCGCCAAATCCAGTCAACAAACCAGTGCGCCATTTCCAGTGATTTGTCGTGCCACTTTTGGGGTACAAGGGGCGAATATTCCTGCTGTAATTCGTGGATTAATTGCGGTTGCATGGTATGGGATTCAAACCTATCTGGCATCTAGTGCATTCTTATTGGTGATACTTAAATTTTTCCCCGAGTACAGTGCTTATGCCGATGTCAATCAATATAGTTTGTTAGGCTTGTCTTATCTGGGCTGGGTTGGTTTTATGCTGATGTGGGTACTTCAGGCCATTGTTTTCTGGAAGGGCATGGACGGTATTCGTAAATTTATCGATTGGGCCGGACCTGCTGTGTATGTGGTGATGTTTGCCATGGCTGTCTGGCTGATTTATGAAGCAGGCTGGAGTAATATCGACTTTAATCTGGCTGGGGTAAAATACGAAGGTTTGGAAGTAGTACCAGTCATGATCGGTGCAATTGCCCTAATTGTGTCTTATTTTTCTGGTCCAATGCTCAATTTCGGTGACTTTTCTCGTTATGGTAAGTCTTTTGAAGCGGTCAAATTTGGTAATTTTCTCGGTTTACCCGTTAACTTTTTGTTTTTCTCAATCCTGACTGTGGTGTGTATTGCTGCAACTTTGCCTATTTATGGACAACTGATTACCGATCCTGTAGAGATGGTGGGTAAACTGGACAATACCTTTGTGGTTATTCTGGGTAGTTTAACGTTGATGATTGCAACAGTCGGTATTAACATTGTGGCAAACTTTGTTTCTCCCGCATTTGACTTTTCCAATGTGGCACCGAGTAAAATTAGCTGGCGTACAGGTGGGATGATTGCTGCAGTAGGTTCAATTTTTATTACTCCATGGAATTTATTTAACAATCCGCAAGTGATCCATTACACCATTGATATTTTAGGTGCTTTGATTGGACCATTATTCGGTATTTTGCTGGCAGATTTTTATGTGGTGAAAAAGCAAAAAATTGTGGTGGATGATTTATATACCATGAATCCCGAAGGCAGCTACTGGTATGAAAATGGTTATAACAAAAAAGCTGTGTATGCCTTGATTCCTGCTGCACTGGTCCCGATTATGGGGGTATTGATTCCGCAATTGTCTGCTATGGCAAACTTTTCCTGGTTTATTGGTATGGGACTTGGGTTTGTAATCTATATTGCATTAATGAAGAAAAAATAATGCAAAATTGAGTTGATGATGCCCGTTGCAAATATTGTGTTTTGTGACGGGTTTAAGTTTTAAGCAGAGACATTAGCACATTGTGTAGAGTATGGAAGTAGTGCCAGATCGGGTAAAATAAGCAATGATTGCAAGTTTTTATTTGATCAGTGCACATCTATTTTGACGGTTATTGAACAAAAGTATCGGGTTGGTTCTGTTGCTGGATTTTCCTGCACAGACCAAGGCACAACCTGAAATAAAAATGTTTTATGTATTTTAGGCTATGAATTATGGGTAGAAAGGTTAGATATGCGTATACAAGTTATTAATCCCAATACGTCTTTAGAAATGACCGTTTCAATTGGAGAAAGTGCCAACAAAGTTGCGGTAGCGAATACCGAAATTATTGCGGTTTCTCCGGAAGAGGGTGTGCCTTCTATTGAAGGTCATTATGATGAAGCCATTTCTGCCATTGGTGTATTAAAACTGGTACAACAAGGTCGAGAGCAGGGTGTAGACGGTCATGTGATTGCCTGTTTTGGTGATCCGGCGTTACATGCTGCGCGGGAAGTGGCTGATGCACCTGTGATTGGTATTGCGGAGGCGGCTTTTCATATGGCAACGCTGATTGCGACCAAATTTTCGATTGTAACTACTTTAAGTCGTACTAAAATTATTGCGGAACATTTATTGCACCAATATGGTTTTGCCCATAAATGCGCACAGATTCGCTGTATTGATTTGCCCGTTCTCGATCTGGAAAATAATGAACAGGCAACCTATCAAAAGTTGCTGGAAAATTGCCTTGCAGCAAAACAGCAAGACGGGATTGGGGCGATTGTGCTGGGGTGTGGTGGTATGGCAAAACTTGCCGAACGTGTTGCCGCAGAAATTGATATTCCAGTGATTGATGGCGTAACGGCTGCGGTAAAACTCATTGAGGCCCTACATGGTTTGGGTATTAAAACCAGTAAATGGGGCGATTATAATTATCCCGAACAAAAATAATCAGTGACTTTAAAATAAAAAGGGGCGCTGCAATGACAACGCCCCATTTTTATATCAAAATCCTCATTAAACTGGATAATGGCGAATCCTCCAGGCACGGTGGATTTTTTGATTGCGTTTATAATCCGGCCCAATGGTCCAGTGGGTGATTTCTTCCACCTGATACATGGCTTCGATTTCTTCATCGAGTTCAAAACCGCGGTAGTTATTGGAAAAATACAGGGTACCATCTGTGCTTAAACGATTCATAGCACGTTTTAATAAGGATAAATGATCACGCTGTACGTCAAAGGTACCGTAGAATTTCTTGGAATTCGAGAAAGTAGGTGGATCAATAAAAATCAGATCATATTGCTCATGACCTTCTTTAAGCCATTCAAAACAATCACTTTCAAAAAACTGGTGTTGCTCATCAGGATGATCAACAGTAAGGCCATTTAACACAAAGTTTTCTTTGGACCAGTTCAGATAGGTGTTAGACAAGTCTACACTCGTAGTACTGGCAGCACCACCCAAAGCCGCATGTACGCTTGCGGTGGAGGTATAACTATACAGATTTAAAAAGTGCTTGCCGCGGGCTTCTTTGGCAATCTGTAAACGAATCTGACGGTGATCAAGGAATAAACCGGTATCCAGATAGTCGGTCAAATTAACCAGAAGTTTGGCTTGACCTTCACGTACGATAAAGCGTTTTGATGCGCTGCTTTGTTTTTCGTACTGAGTTTTACCAGCCTGACGGGCACGGGTTTTGATAAAGATATTTTCACGGCTTAAGCCTGTGACAGCACGCAGCGTTGCGAGTGCCAGATTAAAGCGTTTTTTGGCTTTTTCTGGATCGATGGTTTTAGGTGGTGCATACTCCTGTACATGCAGTTTGTCACCATATAAATCCACCGCAATATTAAAATCGGGCAGATCGGCATCATACAAACGTAGGCAATAAATATTGTCCTTGATGGCCCATTTTTTATAGCCGGACATATTTTTTTGCAAGCGATTGGCAAAGTCCTGTGCACCTTCGATTTCAACAGCTTGTGGTTGCCATGTGGCTAAAAATGGCTGGTTGATACCGAGTGGTTTGATTTCTCCGAAACGAATGTAAATGGGTAATTTACCATTCATTAAACGTAAAGTTTCGGTATGTTGAAGTGCTAATACATCAGCCTGTTCAATTTGTGCAGCGATAACGGCAGCAGACTGATTTGGGAAAGTTTCCTGTAATAGTAGGGATAAACCCTGATATAACGCACGATTGGACGCTTTGTCCCCTAGACGTTCACCATATGGTGGATTGGTCACAATAAAGGCTTTTTGCTGTTCTTCAAGCTGAAAATCAGGCCAATCTCCCAATACCCGTTCTTCAATCCGGATATCATCAATAATGCGTTCAAAACCTGCGGCAATGATATTTTGACGAGTGGCTTTTACAGCTTCCCAGTCGGCATCAAAGGCATAAAATTTGGGCAATGGTTGTTCCAGTGCTGCATAATGACGCTCAACAGCTTCTTTTTTGATACTTTGCCACAGATCATGATCGTGGCCATGCCAGCCATTAAAGCCAAAACGACGTACCATACCCGGTGCACGATCGGTCAGAATCATCAATGCTTCGATGATAAATGTGCCCGAACCACACATAGGATCAAGAATTAAATCGTGTTGTTTCTGTTTTAGCTGAGCTTTTTGCAAGATTGCTGCGGCCAGATTTTCCTTAATCGGTGCATCGGTCATATAACGGCGATAACCGCGTTTATGTAAACTATCACCAGATAAATCTAGACAGAAGATATGTGCATCCTTACCTGCCAATACATAGAGGGTGATTTCTGGTTGTTTAATGTCGATGCTTGGACGTCGACCTTGACTTTCCATAAAGCTATCCACTACACCATCTTTGACCCTTAAAGTGGCAAACTGTGGATTTACTCGGATTTCACGTTCGGTGTGTAGGCGAATGGCGAAGGTACTTTGTGGTGCAAAAATTAGTGACCAGTCAAAATTTACAGCAGCCTCAAACAATTCTTCGGCGACATCACGGGCATCATGCTGATACTCAATTTCGTGCTGAAAAATAGGCACAAGTACCCGTGAGGCAAGGCGTGACCACATACAGATGCGATAAGCTGTTTCCAGTGTACCCTGAATGATTAAACGACCCATTTTACGTTCGGTAATGGTTGCACCAAGCTGTTCTATTTCTTCTTGTAACAGGTTTTCCAGACCATCAGCACAAGTAATCCAATAGGTGTTTAAACGCAAAGAGCTATTCATAAAATTAATAAACCAAAATTATTAGGTGCGAAATATGGCAAAGTTTAACGTATTTTCAGTCGAAACACTCTGTTTAATTTTTTATTCCTGTTTATTTTGTGATGATAATCACAAGTTTTGGATAAATAAGCAGATATTTTAAAACTTGGCATTTTTTTTGCTGTTTTACTGATCGATGATTGCCGCATCAAAATTTGTAATCAAATGGTGCGTATGAAGTTCAGTTGCTAAGGAAGATATGCTTATGAATAGTTCGGTACAATATAGTTTAAGTTCTGACCGGGATATATTTGCAATTGCCACACAAATGTATGTGCGGTTAAGACGTGTATCTGGTCGAGTAATGGATGTCAGTTATTTGGTTGAAAATCATAATTATGCACAATATATCATTGATCTTGCATTGGGGACACAGGATGCAGAGTTAGAGCGTTATGCATTGCGTTTAAAAAACTTAATTCAGCCTGAGCACGAGCAAGCTGTACAGCAACAAGAATATCTCTCGGTTGATACAGCGACATCAGCCGAATCAAATGAAGATCAAATCAGTGAAGAAGAAGTGTTTAAGGCGCAAGTGCCACATCATTATATTGGTGCTTTGCGATAGTGGTTTAAATGCAAAATAATTCCATCAGAATCTTCCTATTTAAGATTGAAATACATGAAGGTTGAAATAAGTATCGAAGATTCTGAGCCATTTCGCAAAAAGGGGTTTTATCAGGTTTAATCCTGTAGCTGTTTAAGTAATTCAAAACTACGTAATCGTGCCTCAGGCGCATAAACATCGCAGGTGAAAATTAATTCATCTGCTTGTGTGACATTTAAAAATTCTATCAATTGCTGTTTTACGGTATGTGGTGATCCGAATTTGGCAACACCAAGAAAATTATGTACAGTATTTTTTTCTGCTTCATTCCATAATCCATGCATGGACTCAATCGGTGGTTTTAATTTGATGGATTGTCCACGAATTAATCCCAAAATACGCTGATAAATGGTTGTTGCCAGATATTCCGCTTCTTCGTCACTGTCCGCAACCAGACTGGGCACTCCTAAAATGACATATGGTTTTTCCAGATCGTCGGAAGCCTGAAAGTTTTCCCGATACAATTGAATCGCCTGCATCATCATGCGTGGGGCAAAATGTGAAGCAAAAGCATAGGGTAAACCCAGACGCGCAGCCAGTTGTGCACTAAATAAACTTGAACCCAATAAATATACCGGTACATGGGTACCTTCTCCGGGTGTTGCAACAATTTGTTGTCTTGGTTTGGCATCATCAAAGTAATTTAAAATTTCCAGCACATCATGCGGAAATTGATCTTCGGTTTCCTGACGACCTCGTCTTAGGGCACGCATGGTGGTTGGGTCTGTACCCGGTGCACGGCCCAGACCTAGATCAATGCGGTTGGGGTACAAGGTTGCCAAAGTACCAAATTGTTCGGCGACAACAAGCGGAGCATGATTTGGGAGCATAATACCGCCAGAACCTAAACGTAATGTTGTGGTATTGGCTGCCAGATAACCTAGTAGGACACTGGTGGCGGAACTAGCAATACCGGACATATTATGATGCTCGGCAATCCAGAAACGATGATAACCCCATTTTTCGGCATGTTGTGCCAAATCGAGTGCTTGGTGTAAGGCTTGTTGTGCAGTACCATGATCATGGATTGGGGCGAGTTCTAAAATAGAAAATTTACACTGCTGTATTGTGCTCACTGACAATGTCCGGAAATTTAAATCATAAAAAAATTATAGCGGTTTTGTCCGGTCTGTTTTATACAGATTTGTAAGGCACTTTTTAGAAAAAATAGCAGTCGAAGTACAAAAAATCCTTAATACTTTAATAGATGAAAACATAGCCTTATTCTAATATTAGTTTAGGATAAGGCTACGCTTTGAATGATGAATCAGAAAAGGCTTAGCGATATTTTTTCTGATAACCTTTTTTCCAGTCATTATGACGTGGAGAATATTTTACCTTTTTATAGTTACTGCGTTGATTGACATTACGGTCATCACCAATTTTATTGCCCAAAGCGCCACCACCCGCAGCACCCAGCGCAGCACCGATCAGTTGACCGGTAGAACCATTCATGCTTTTACCGACGGCACCACCAGCGACTGAGCCTAGTCCTGCACCTATTGCCGATTCGGTACGGGTAGATTTTTTACTTGCTGCTGCGGCACCACCGGCACCGCCAATAACCGAACCAATTGTTGCACCGTTAGAACCACCTACCGATTGTCCAACCACATTACCGACGACACTGCCTAATGCACCAGCGGCAGCAACACGGGTGGTACTATCTGCATAACTACTGCCTGCAACCAGCAGGCTACTCGAGAACAGGGCGGTATAAATCCATTTTGCAGTTTGCATATCTATCTCCACTAAAGATGTATCAAAATTTTTCAATGAATGCACTGTAGCAAACTGCCTGTTGCTAAAAATGAAGAGATTTTTATCGAATGCTCTTTTTGGGTAGCCTTGTGTTGCAGAAATTTTACCAATTGTAATGACAAAGTGATGCTTATTGTGTTCTAAGATCAAAATGTGATGCAAGTTTAAAGTGCAATTTTAAAAGTTTAATTTAGTGCTATCAGCAATCAAGGTAGGATTTATCGACAAGAATAGGTAAACTATGCGGCATTTTATAAATTACCGTTTTCATGTGATGTTGTAATTGCATGAACAAGATGGATTGAGAAAGTCAGTATATGAAAGAGTCACTACGTTTACGTTTAGATCAATTGTCTGATCGTTATGAGGAATTAACTGCACTTTTGGCGGATGCCGAAGTGATTTCCGATAATAACAAATTTCGTAAACTCTCCCGTGAACATAGTGATTTGCAGGAAATTACCGAAGTCTGGCAGCAATATACTCAGGCCGAACAAGATATTGCCACCGCAGAAGAAATGCTTGCCGATCCAGATTTTAAGGAAATGGCCCAAGAAGAAATCAAAAGTAATAAAACGCTCTTAGAAGAACTGGAAGGGCGTTTGAACATTTTGATGATTCCAAAAGACCCCAATGATGCCAATGCTGCATTTCTGGAAATTCGTGCCGGAACCGGTGGTGATGAAGCTGCGATTTTTTCCGGTGATTTATTTCGTATGTATAGTAAATATGCCGAGTCACAAGGCTGGCGTATTGAAATTCTGTCCGAAAATGAAGGCGAACATGGCGGTTATAAGGAAGTCATTTGTCGGGTTGATGGTGATGGTGTCTATGGTCGCCTGAAATTTGAAAGTGGCGCGCATCGGGTACAGCGTGTACCTGCAACTGAATCACAGGGTCGGGTACATACCTCGGCCTGTACAGTAGCAATTTTACCGGAAGTCGATATTGATACCAGTGTGGAGATTAATCCTGCCGATTTGCGTATCGATACTTATCGTGCTTCAGGTGCGGGTGGTCAGCACATTAACAAAACTGATTCTGCGGTACGGATTACCCATATTCCAACCGGTACTGTAGTGGAATGTCAGGACGAGCGTTCACAGCATAAAAATAAAGCCAAGGCCATGGCTTTACTGGCTTCTCGTCTGGAAAATGCCAAACGTCAGGCACAGGCTGATGCAACTTCTGAAATGCGTCGTGATCTGGTCGGTTCCGGTGATCGCTCCGAACGTATCCGAACTTATAACTATCCGCAAGGTCGCATGACCGACCATCGTATCAACTTAACCTTGTATAAACTCGATGCTGTTATGGAAGGTGATTTAACAGAATTGCTGGATAGTTTACATCGTGAATATCAGGCCGATCAATTGGCGATGCTGGCGCAGGAAAATGGCGGTTAATTGAATTAAATCTCTTTTTCTGGACATTATTTTTGAAAATTGCACAAGCCTTAAGCTTAAGAGGACAAGCAGATAGCTATGAACGTCAGGAGGCGACATGGCTATTGGAGCATATTTTAAAATTATCGGCACTAGAACTCAAATTGCATATGATGCAAGCCTTAACTGCCGAGCAGGAACAAGCCTATCTTGATGGTTTGATGCGTCTAGCCAAAGGTGAGCCTTTGGCTTATATCACCGGAACACAACCATTCTGGACACTGGATTTAAAGGTCACACCAGATACACTGGTACCGCGTCCGGATACCGAAATTCTGATTGAAACCGTATTGAATCTGGATTTACCTTATCAGGCCAATGTGGTTGATCTGGGCACGGGAACCGGGGCAATTGCACTGGCTCTGGCTTCTGAACGGCCACACTGGCATATCACCGCTACAGATATTTATGCTGCCACATTGGACGTTGCCAAAGAAAATGCGATAAGGCATGGTTTGGATCGGGTACAATTTGCTTTGGGGGCATGGTATCAAGCCTTAACTGCACAAAAATTTGATTTAATCGTGTCGAATCCACCATATATCGATCCACAGGATCCACATGTGCTGAACCTGCAACATGAGCCTCAACGGGCTTTAGTGGCAGATCAACACGGTTTGGCAGATTTGGAACATATTATTACTACTGCGCGCTATTGGCTCAAACCCAATGGTTGGGTGGTACTGGAACATGGTTTTGATCAGGCACAAGCGGTACAAACACGATTTAAACAAAATCATTATAAAAATATTACGTCAATTCAGGACTATGGTGGCAATGACAGGGTGACCCTGGCACAATTTTGATCTATGCTTATGGACAGCAAATATAACAACATGAGAGAGAACAATGTCCGAACCAGTACAATTACGTGATGCGCTGATCAATGTTTTTCCAAAATTAACGCCCAAAGATTTTCCCGAAGTGCTCAATACAGAATCTTTAACTACATGGTTTAATGTCTGGCTGGAAGAATTCCCTGAATCTGAAAAATATGTGGCCAGTGGTCATGTCAAGGATTGGCTGTGGGAACTTGAAGATGATATTGGACAGCTGGACATTGCAAATAAATATGATCTTGATTTATCCACTGTCGTTCAGAGAATTTCCTATTACCTGAGTGGTCCGGGTGATGAAGATGAGCAGGAACTCGAAACCGATCATGATGATGAAGATGATCTGGATGGTGAAACTGAAATTGATCCGGACACCTATCGGGCAATTTGTCTGGAAAACGTGCTCGACGAGTTGCTAAAAAAAGGCATCAATGCCATTACGGTAGAATTGGATCAACAGATTATTTTAATTTTAAGTGATGCTAACGCTGAACAGCTTGATGTTTTAACGTCTTTGATCAGTGATGTCTATCCGGAAGGTGAGGTCAATTTCTATCAGGCGGAGCTGTATCCATCCCATTATGATTTTGAAAATATTTTGGAATAATCACTTTTATAGAAGCTGTTCTTCAATAAGTCTTTGGCCTTGGGCGAGGCTGGATTAACCAGCCATCGCATCAACCGCCGTTTCTCGTACACTAACTTTAGGTTTTTCTGCTTCAAGGCCAAGTTTGGCAAATAATGCCTGATCTTTACCTTGTCCGGCATTTGGCGTGGTTAGCAATTTTTCACCAGAGAAGATGGAATTTGCACCTGCCATAAATGCCAGTGCTTGATCGGAGTCGCTTAAAGACTCACGTCCCGCAGACAAACGGATATAACTGGTTGGCATTAAAATACGTGCTGTGGCAATGGTACGAATCCATTCAATCACATCAAGTTTTTCTACATTTGCCAAAGGTGTTCCTTCGATCGGTACCAGCATATTAATCGGTACTGATTCCGGATGTACTGGCAGCGTGGCAAGTTCATAAAGTAAGCCGATACGATCCTGTTGTGATTCACCTAAACCGACAATCCCGCCACTACATACTTTTAAACCAGCATTACGCACATGATCTAGGGTATCTAGTCGGTCATCAAAAGTTCGGGTACTGATGATATTGGAATAATATTCACGTGAAGTATCCAGATTATGATTGTAATAATCCAGTCCGGCATCTTTTAGACGTTCTGCCTGTGAGGCATTGAGCATCCCCAGAGTCATACAGGTTTCCATACCCAATGCCTTAACTTCACGTACCATTTCCAGCACATAAGGCATATCGCGTTCATGTGGATTACGCCATGCAGCGCCCATACAAAAACGGGAAGAACCGGATTCCTTTGCTTCAATCGCTTCACGAATGACTTTTTCTACTGCAATACGCTTTTCCGCTTCGAGTTTTGAATCATAACGTGCTGATTGTGAGCAATATTTACAATCTTCTGGGCATTTGCCGGTTTTGATCGAGAGCAGGGTACTGACCTGAATGGTATTTTTTTTGAAATTCTGGCGATGCAGGCGCTGGGCTTCAAACAACAAATCCATAAAAGGTTGTTGATATAAGGCTTCAATTTCTTGTCTTGTCCAGTCATTACGTTGCATGAGTTTCTTTCCAATCTTCGCCAATAAACTACGCCATAACTATATAATGGATTGCGTCAGTTGTTATAGACCAATTCTTCCATTCTTCTACAATTTTAGTTAAGGCAATTACTTTTCTATCTTTGTTATATCAAAAACTATACCAACTCTAAATTACTCGTTTGTGGTCAAAATCAAAGGAATCACTGCCGATTTGCTGAGTTTTAGTGCAGTTTCCCGTGGCAAAAATTTTTCTTGCACCAATTTAGTATTACTTTTTATGAAAATCGTAATACTAAATTGGCATAAGCTTTGCTTTTAGTTTATGAACAGCAAAAAGTGATCTAGGGTTCCGATGTTGCAATGATCAACATGACTGGACCGAGAGATGACGGTTCGTAAGAACTACACGGAGGGATAAAAGCCCGGGAGGTCAGGAGATGAATCTCGCTATTCATTTCTAAAACTGAATCGATTTATCCGCAAGGAGTTGTTATGAACACATCGAAATATCATGAGCAAAAGGCACTCTGGCAAGAATTATTACCCGGTGGTCATCATTGGTCTGGACGGATACCGCGTGGCACAGTTTTACAATTTGAAGCATTGGGTAGCAATGCCAATGTATCTTTGTATTGTGTCAATGCACAAGAAAAGTTGGAACGCTTTAATATGCCGGACAGTTTAAAGGCCCAGCATACGGCATTTTTAACAATCGGCAATGTGTTGTATTCCGATCTTGGTCATGTGATGGCATCGATTGTTCGCGATGATCATGGTTGGAATGATGCGATCTGTGGTCCGAGTACAGCGGAACAGATTCAGGATCATTTTGGCATACAGACTTTTCAGGATGCGCGCAATGCCATGTATCAAAATGGTTTGGACAGTTTGCTGGTAGAAATGACCAAATTTTCTCTGGGTGTTGAGGATTTAACTGCTACGGTAAATTTATTTTCCAAAGTCAGTCCTGATGATTCAGGAGCACTTTCTTATTGTGATTCAGATAATTCCGGACAGATTATTGAATTACGTTTTGAAATGGATTGCTTGGTATTTCTGTCTGCTGCACCGCATGCACTGGATGCGGCAGCAAACTATCAACCTGCCGATGTACAACTGCGTTTATTTAAAGCTTTGCCATTGCTGCAACAGGATATTTGCCGAGATTCATGTCATCAGAATCAGAATGGTTTTGCCAATAATCAGCGTTATTTTGCATTAGACAATTATTAATATCAGGAGAATAACAATGACAAATTTGGCATTACAACATTTTGAACACGAATTATTAAGTGAAGTCTGTCCTGCTGGCGAAGGATGGATGTGTGAAGTTAAAAAAGGGCAATATTTTCGTATAGTGGATTTAGAAGGCAATCAAGCAGTGGATACGTTGTTTATCAGTGCAGCCAATCCACAGGAACGTTATAGTGCAACTGATACCATTGCCAAAAATCAGCAAATTTATCTGGAAAAAGGCACCACGTTATATACCAATCTCGGCCATGCGATTGCCACCATTGTTGATGACAATTGTGGGCGGCATGACACATTGGGCGGTGCCTGTTCCTGCGAGAGTAATACCGTACGTTATTCCCATGATAAATATCCAATGCACAGTTGCCGCAATAATTTTATGCATGCATTGGCCACTCATCCGGTTGCAAAAAAACATGGTTTAAATGTTCGCCATATTGGACCCAATATTAACTTCTTTATGAATGTACCTGTCACTTCAGATGGTCATCTCAAGTTTGATGACGGGATTTCTGCACCGGGTAAATATGTGGAGATTCAGGCCGACATGGACTTGATCGTGTTGATCTCCAATTGTCCGCAACTGAATAACCCCTGTAATGCCTATAATCCGACACGGATTCAGCTCATCGTGCGTGATGCAGAATAAGGGGCAAATACATGTTTAATAAAGTTTTGATTGCCAATCGTGGCGCAATTGCCTGCCGGATTATTCGTACCTTAAAACGTCTCGGGATTCAGTCGGTTGCAGTTTATTCCGAAGCTGATCGTGATTCACTACATGTCAGTCTTGCCGATGAAGCTTTTTGTATCGGGGCAGCACCAGCCAGCCAAAGTTATCTGAATGTTGAAAAAATTCTACAAATTGCCTTGCAAAGTGGGGCAAATGCGATTCACCCGGGTTATGGTTTTTTATCGGAAAATGCTGCATTTTGTGATTTGTGTGAACAACGTGGTATTGCTTTTATTGGGCCTACCTCACAGCAAATGCGGGATTTTGGTTTAAAACATACTGCACGGGAACTGGCGATTGAAAATCAGGTGCCATTATTACCGGGGAGTAATTTACTGGCAGATGAAGCCGAAGCATTAACCGAAGCTGCCCGAATTGGCTATCCCGTAATGCTAAAAAGTACCGCAGGCGGTGGCGGGATCGGCATGCGTCTGGTCTGGAATGAAGCCGAATTAAAAGAAGCCTATGCTACCGTGTCCTATTTGGCGCAAGCCAACTTTAAGGATGCAGGACTTTATCTGGAAAAATTTGTCCAGCATGCCCGTCATATCGAAGTACAGATTTTTGGTGATGGTCAAGGCAAAGTGCTGGCACTCGGTGAACGGGACTGCTCGGTACAACGCCGTAATCAGAAAGTAATTGAAGAAACGCCAGCACCGCATTTATCTCAAACACAGCGTGATTATCTGCAACGGGTGGCGATTCAACTGATGCAATCGGTGAATTACCGTTCGGCAGGGACAGTTGAATTTGTGATGGATACCGAAGCCCAACATGAAGATCAGCAATTTTATTTTTTGGAAGTCAATACCCGTTTGCAGGTTGAACATGGTGTGACCGAACAGGTGTTTGGCATAGATCTGGTGGAGTGGATGGTGACGCTTGCCAGTGGTGATCTCGTTTTACCGGAAACAGTGAATGCACCGCAGGGTCATTCGATTCAGGTACGTTTATATGCCGAAGACCCGATTAAAAATTTTCAGCCCAGTGCAGGCTTACTGACAGAAGTTAAGTTTGATCCGAATGCCCGTATCGAAACCTGGGTGGAAACTGGTTCTTATGTTTCTTCTTTTTATGATCCGATGATTGCCAAAATTATTGTGACTGCTGCCGACCGTGAGCAGGCAATTCAGGCGATGTCGGATACATTAGCAAACACCAGTATTGCAGGCATTGAAACCAATCTTGAATATTTGCAGGAAATTGTCGCAGGTCAGGTATTTAACAGCGGCACACAAACCACACGATTTTTAAATGATTTTGTCTGGAAAACCCAAAAAATTGAAGTCTTGCAGGCAGGGATTCAAACTGCGGTGCAGGATGTCACCGGACGTTTGGGCTATTGGGATGTGGGTGTGCCACCATCGGGTGCAATGGATCCTTTAAGTTTAAATATGGCCAATCAGTTACTTGGCAATCCGTTTAATACTGCGGGGCTGGAATGTACCTTGCAAGGACCTACGCTTAAATTTCATTGCGACAGCCAGATTGTATTAACAGGCGGTGAGATGCAGGCTGTGCTTGATGGTGAAAAACTTGCTATGTACTGCACTATTGCCGTGAAAAAAGGACAAGTCCTGAAATGTGGAAAAGTAACTACAGGTTGCCGCAGTTACATCGGAATTAAAGGTGGTTTAAACCTTCCCGAATATTTGGGGAGTCAGGCAACATTTACATTAGGACAATTTGGCGGACATGCCGGACGTAATTTATTAATCGGTGATATGTTGCCGATTACGGAAACGCCTACAACGCAACAACAGCACAATAACCTGACTGTACAACAGATACCGCAATTTGGTCATCACTGGGAAATTGCAGTGATGTATGGGCCGCATGGTGCCCCGGATTTCTTTACCCCAGAGGATATTGAGACTTTCTTCGCCCATGAATTTGAAATCCATTATAACTCTAGCCGCACCGGAATTCGCTTAATTGGTCCAAAACCACAATGGGCAAGAACCGACGGCGGAGAAGCCGGTTTACACCCATCAAATATTCACGATAACGCCTACGCCATTGGTGCCATTGATTTCACTGGGGACATGCCAATTATTCTGGGACCTGATGGTCCAAGTCTAGGCGGTTTTGTCTGTCCTGCGGTGGTGGTGCATTCCGAATTATGGAAACTCGGACAACTAAAAGCTGATGATAAGGTGAAGTTTATCCCAATCAGCTATACACAGGCACAAACATTAAACTTTGCTTATTGTGATCTGATACAAAGCAAAGATGTCGCTGATCTAACTCAATTACCGGAGATTGAGGTTGAAACAGATACCCTAAAAGATGCAGTATTGGCAACGCTAGCAGGACAAGGTGATGTGCCACGCGTGGTATATCGTCCGGCAGGCAATCATTATTTGCTGGTTGAATATGGTGATTTGGTACTCGATCTGAATCTTAGATTTAGAATCCATGCTTTGATGCAATGGGTTAAAGATCAAGATATTAAAGGTATTATTGACCTTACCCCGGGCATTCGTTCACTACAAATTCATTTTGATTCGACAGTTTTAGATCAGAAAAAATTGCTGACTTTGTTGCAACAGGCAGAAATGGAATTACCTGATGTTAAAAATATGCAGGTGCCGTCACGGACAGTTTATTTACCGCTGGCTTGGGAAGATTCACAAACCAGGCTTGCCACCGAAAAATACACGCAATTGGTACGTGCAGATGCACCGTGGTGTCCAGATAATGTTGAATTTATCCGTCGGATTAATGGTTTAGCATCGAAACAGGCGGTCAAGGATATTGTGTATAACACCAATTATCTGGTGATGGGACTCGGAGATGTTTATTTAGGTGCACCTGTTGCAACCCCGCTTGATCCACGGCATCGTTTGGTGACCACAAAATATAACCCTGCACGAACTTGGACACCTGAAAATGCCGTCGGTATTGGTGGTGCCTATATGTGTGTTTATGGCATGGAAGGACCGGGTGGTTATCAGTTTGTTGGACGTACCACGCAAATGTGGAGCCGCTACCGTAAAAACGCCAACTTTGACGCCAATAAACCGTGGTTATTACGCTTTTTTGATCAGATCAAATTTTATGAAGTCAGTGAAGAAGAATTACTGATCATGCGTGATGACTTCAAGGCTGGACGTTTAACCATTCGTATTGAAGATGGCATATTAAACCTAAAACAATACAATGATTTCCTGAATGAGCATGAGGACAGTATTCATGCCTTTAAACAGGTACAACAGCAAAATTTTGAAGCGGAACGCCGTCGCTGGCATGAGGCAGGATTGGCAGAATATGTGTCTGATTCAGCAGATGAAATCGACGATGACAGTGCAGTGATTATTCCAGAAAACGGACTGGCAGTGGAATCGCATATGCCGGGTTCAATCTGGAAAGTTGAATGTGCTGTTGGTGATATTGTCGAGGAAGGGCAGATATTGGCAGTGATTGAAGCCATGAAAATTGAAATTCCAATCGTCGCACCGGAAAAAATGAAAGTACATGAAGTGTTGGCAGAAAAAGGCCATACCGTCAAAACAGGGCAGGTGTTGTTTACCTTGGCTTCAATGAACTAAAAAAGTATGGGCTATGTTAAAAATATAGCTCATTACTCTATGTAAAGATTAAATAGTGTCGTCATCAATATAATGCTGTAGTTTTGGCATCGCCTTAAATTTTGGTAATATTTCAATTCGTTTAAGCCACTGGCAAATAGCAGGGTAAGGCGCCAAAGAAATTCCCCCTTCAGGGATATGAGCAATATAAGCATAACAAGATAGATCAGCAATGGTTATGTTTTTTGTTGCCAACCATTCTCGCTGTTGCAAGTGCTGTTCCATAAATATCAATATTCTTTTTGCGATTGTTTGCGCATGCTCTAAATTTTCCTGATAATCCCATTGCTTCACTGCTCGTGCAATTGCACAACCATATTTTATTTCGCCTGCTGCAATAGAGAGCCATCGTTGAATGTCTGCGGCACCCATAGGATCTTCGGGTAACCAGTGGCTGTTTGGGGCATATTGTTTTGCCAGATAAATTAAGATCGCATTGCTATCAGTAATAGTTTTCTGGTCATCAATCAAAATGGGGATTTGTTGCAAGGGATTTAAATGCCTAAACATTTCAGTTGTTCGTATTTCACTTGGTGCATGAATAATTTCATAAGGCAAATCAAGAAATAACAGGAATTGTTCAACTTTATGACAGTGTCCTGACAATGGTGTCGAATATAAAATAAGTTTTTTCTGCTGCATATAGATTGTGTCCCTTAAATTTGAGGATGCGTATTAAAGTAAAAAAAACAGCAATAGAACTCTTTTAAAGCATGTTTATCACATCATACTTTTTACTTTGATCAAATATAGTGCATGTTTCTTTCTTTTTTGGGATATTTTCTTTGCTAAAACTGGCATAAATCATGCTTTATAAAAAATAAGTATTACGAAATTTGTAAAAAGTAATACTAAGGAGAAAAGCATGAAACATTGCCTCAATCACAGCAATCAATTTGCGATATGGCTTTTACAACGACTGGCCCAGATTTTTGCTGCACGCGCTCGCTTTTATCAGACATACTATGATGATCTGAATAAACACTAAGGTGCAAATCAATGGCAAAACAAAAGCTTACCAGAATCAGTATTACCTTACCTGAAGAAACGCTACAGGCACTGGATATTATGGTCGATGATCAGGGTTTTGACAGTCGTTCGCAGGCGCTGGTGGATATGATCAATCATCGTCTGATTGCGCAGCAGGCCATTTCCAATGCGGTGATGGTGGGGACTTTAACCTTGTTATATGACCGTAACTTTCCCAATATTCGTATCCAGATTGGGGACTTACAGCATCAATATCTGGAACAGGTGATTAGTTCTCTCACTGTTCAACTTGATCAGGACAAGGTGTTGGAGGTCATGCTATTACAAGGGGTAAGCACCGAGCTGGACTGTATTAGCCAGCAATTTATTGCCATCAAAGGGGTGATCAAGGGGCATCTAGAATTGATGGATGCTGTTATGCCGCCATTACAACAAAACGAGTAGGGTGAAACTGTGCAAGAATTTTGGACACTACAGGATTGGCGAACTGCCTATCAAGAAAAATATTTTGAACTTGATGATTTATATCGTTATGTCGCAAGTATAGATAACCACAATCATGCCTGGATTTCTCTGGCCAGTAGAGAGCAGCTGCAACAGCAGATTGATGCATTAAGTCATGAGCATGCCAAAGCACTGCCTTTATACGGCATACCTTTTGCGGTTAAGGACAACATTGATGTTGCAGGATTTTATACCACTGCGGCCTGTCCTGATGCAGCTTATATGGCCGAACAGGATGCAACTGTGGTGGCGAAATTAAAGCAGGCTGGTGCAATCGTGATTGGTAAAACCAATTTGGATCAGTTTGCCACAGGACTGGTGGGTGTGCGTTCTCCCTATGGTGCGGTGCAAAACAGTTTTAATCCCGAATATATCAGCGGTGGTTCCAGTTCCGGATCATCGGTCGCAGTGGCCAAAGGGCAGGTGCCTTTTGCTTTGGGTACCGATACCGCAGGCTCAGGGCGTGTTCCTGCGGGGCATAATAATATTGTGGGTTTAAAGCCAACCAAAGGTTGGTTTTCCAGTAAAGGCTTAATTCCTGCCTGTCGTTTAATTGATGTGATTTCAATTTTTAGCTTGAATGTCGATGATGCTTGGGAAGTTGCACAGATCATGCAAGGTTATGATGCACAAGATGATTATTCACGCCATCACCCGGAAAATGTTCCGGCCTCTTTTTCTAAATATAAAATTGCAATTCCAAAGCAATTACAATGGTATGGCGATGAACAAAGTCAACAGGCATTTACACTCGCCATCGAAAAGCTAAAAACGCTTGGATATCAAGTAGCATCGATTGATTTTTCTATCTTTAATGAATTGGCAGCAGCACTTTATAACAAGGCATGGGTGGCAGAACGAACTGTTGCGGTAGAGCGTTTGGTAAGGCGTGAACAATGTCATCCGGTGATTGCGCAAATCATTGCACAGGCAGACCAATTTGCTGCCACCGATGCCATGCGGGCAGAATATGATCGTGCTCATTTACAGCGTCAGATTCAAACTGTACTTACCGGTTATGATGCGCTTATGGTACCAACTGCGCCCACCATCTATAGCATCGAAGATGTTGAAGCCGATCCTATTAATAAAAATAGTCACATGGGTGCTTATACCAATTTTGTGAATCTGGCGGATTTAAGTGCTTTAGCATTGCCGAATGTCATCCGTGCAGATGGTTTACCTTCAGGTGTCACTTTTATTGCCCCAGCTTGGCACGATCAGGCATTGGCGCGCTTTGGACAACAATGGCAGGAATTGGGCAATTTGGCAGTCGGTTGTTCAGCACAGGCATTGCCTGAGTTTTATCAGCCGAGTGTGGCAATTGAATCTTCGCATTATGTTCGTTTGGCAGTGGTAGGCGCACATTTAAGTGGGATGCCACTGAATTTTCAGTTGACCACACGACAAGGGGTTTTACTACAAAAAACACAGACCTCAGCACATTATCAACTGTATGCCTTAAACAATACCACACCACCCAAACCCGGCCTGCAATATGTCGAACAGGGGGAGTGTATTGCGGTAGAGGTATGGGAAATTCCAAACGCATTGTTTGGTGCAATTGTTGCCGAAGTTCCAGCGCCTTTAGGCATTGGCAATGTGCAATTACAAGATGGCTCATGGGTAAAAGGCTTTATTTGTGAAGCTTATGCGCTTCAGGATGCTGTCAATATCAGCCATTTCGGCGGGTGGCGAAATTATATTGCTGCACGCCAATCTTCTTCTCAAGCAAATCGCTAAATTTCCAATTTCGGGAGAATGACATGATGATTCGTACAGCAACACTTTCTTTATCAGTGGTTTTTGGCATGCTGCTAACAGCTTGTGACAATACTGCAAAAACACCGGAAGCTCAGGCAAAATCCGAACAATCAAGTACTGCAACCACTCAACCGATTACCATTGGTTATAGTGATTGGCCTGGTTTTGTGGCTTGGCAAGTGGCCATTGAAAAAGGCTGGCTTAAAGAGGCAGGCTTGAATGTCGAATTCAAGTGGTTTGATTATTCCTCTTCACTGAATGCTTTTTCTGCCAATCAACTCGATGCGGTATTGGTCACCAATGGTGATAACCTAATTACCTCTACTGGTGGCACCAAGGGAATTATCATCATGGCAACTGATTATTCCGCAGGCAATGATGTGATTATTGCCAAAGACGGTATCAATACTATTGCCGATCTAAAAGGGAAGTCTGTTGCAACCGAAAAAGGTCTGGTCGATCATTTACTGTTATCTACTGCACTGGATGATGCCAAAATTCCTTTATCCGACATCAAACTGGTCAATTCCGTGACCAATGAATTGCCACAAGTTTTTGCCAGCCCGGATATTGCAGCAATTGCAGTATGGCAGCCTGTCGCCAATCAGGCACTTAAAGCGGTGGCAGGTTCCAAAATTATCTATAGCTCTAAAGATAAACCGGGATTAATTTATGACACTTTGTCGGTGAATATGTCGCATTTATCTGCACATGAAGAAGACTGGAAAAAAGTCATTCAGGTATGGGATAAAACTGTCAAATATATCAATGATCCTGCTACTCATGCTGATGCAGTTAAAATCATGGCAAATCGGGTGGGCGTTGATCCTGCGCAATACGAACAATTTGTGGGTGGAACGCATTTACTGGATGTCGCAGCCAATAAAAAGGTGTTTGTAAAAGGCAATGGCTTTGATTCGATTTATGGTTCGACCTATCACGTCAATAAATTTAATGTCGAAAATGGTATTTATACAACCGAAGTGGATGCCGATGGATTGATTTCTGCAAAATTACTGGATTCGATTCAATAAGCCTGATCCATTCTAAATAAAAACCGTTTTATTGCTGAAATAAAACGGTTTATTAGTAAAGTCGATTATTATTCAAATTACAAAATTAAATCTGTGTACTTTTGGAAAATACATTGATGACGATAATCCCGCTAATCATCAGCCCTAAACCAATCAATGCCGCCAGATCCAGTTGTTGTTTATAAAGTACCCAGCCTACAGTTGAAATCAGGATAATTCCTGCACCTGACCAGATTGCATAGGCAATGCCAACCGGAATGGTTTTGAGGGTTAGCGACAAGCAAAACAAAGCAATCACATAACCGACAATGGTAATCAGAGACGGGACCAGCACAGTGAAACCATTTGATGCTTTTAAGGCGGATGTGGCAATCACTTCTGAAATAATGGCAATTGCCAGAAAGACATAGGACATATAAAGAATTCCAAATATTATGTCACGATTTTGGCATGTTCAAACAAATGTTGCTGTTCCCGTTTTGACCATGCAATGGCATCAACGCTGGCGGGCGATTGACCGATGAAATGAAAATCGGGCGAGTAAAAATCCAGTTCATAATAAAAGAAATACTCTGTACCGTGCAAAAGTTTTTGTTGTCTAAGTTGACCATTTTGCAGTAATTCAAATTGGTCCAGATTGATAGCGGTGCCAATATGTTCCGATATTGTACTATAACGAATTTCATCACTGCCTAGTGCAATAGAAACCTCATAACTGTTGATGTCATCATCATGGATATGTTGTTGAGCAGCTTTTCTTAGATCAGCAATATGTGTAAATTTTTCTTCAATCTCAGGCAAACGACTTTGTACCATTGCGATATGTTGGCCACTAATGATCAGTCCACCCTCCATTTTGTATTGCTGTTGTGTGGCCATGTGCTCGACTTGTTTTAATCTTAAACCCAAAAAAAGCCCTGTCGTTGCTTGTTGTCGCCAGTCCTCCACATAAGCACCAGATGGAGCAAACTCCAGAATACAATTACCAATCGGATAAAGTTTGGCCGGTTCTGGCCACTGTGTACGAGGCTGATAACTTTGTTCAATATGCCAGGATAATAACTGGTTTTTTTCGTCCCATAACGTATCGCCAATCCAGCCTTGTCGATCATAAATTGACGTGTTATGTGCATCACTTAAACGTAGATCTATGCTAAATGACTTGGACTGAAACCAGTAAACAATGGTGTCTTCATCGGTGAGTCCATTAAAAAAAGTGATACTTTTTCGTCTAAATGCACCCAGCAGGTAATGGGGTAAAGCACACTGCGTTAAATCGCTGATAGGCAATCTGGCTAAAATATCATGGATTAAATGCATAGATTTCTCCTGTGTTTTATTGTTGTTCTGCCAGACCAAAAGAAGATAAGGGAATCGCATTGTTTAAGGTTAATTCTCCTTTTGCGATTCGCTGTTTTAAATAAGAAAAAGTTTGCGCTGTCTGATTAAATAAATGATCGCCACCTTTGAGGGGCTGATATTTTGGCGCCTCATTTGGCATCACAGGGGCAATGACATAGTCATAATCACAGGAGAAAAATAGCGGAAAAGAATAGCGTTCTTCTTGTACCCGTTTCACCCGATGTTTGGTGGCAAGATAACGGCCATTGGAAAGTATTTCCATCATGTCACCAATATTCATCACCATACTGTTTTCAATCAATGGAATGTCAATCCATTCGCCCTGTTTGTTCAACACCTGTAGCCCGGGAGCCGTCGGTAATAGCAAAGTAAAGCATTCATAATCGGTATGCGCACCAATTCCGACGCTATCTTCGGCAGCTGGATTGTAGGGATAATGGATTAAACGTAACTGACTAGGCGGATGTTGTAAATGTGGGGTGAAAAAGTCTTCACTCAAGCCCAATGCCAGTGCAAAGCCCTGAAATATTTGATGTCCAACAGTTTTGACATGTTGGTAATAGGCAAGCACCTGAGTCTGAAATTCAGGAAAATCTGGCCACAAAGTAGGACCTAACAAAGGGCGACGTGGTGTGCTAAGCGGATAATCATAATTGACATCATAGGCTTCTTTTAAATCATAGGTATTGGATGCAAATTGCTCTTCACCAATGGGCACATAGCCACTGTGATTTTCTGATAAGCCAATATAATGCTGCATTTTTAGCTTTTCTTCTTGGGCAAAATAGGCTTTTGCAATGTGCTGAATTTGTGTAAATAACTGAGGATTAAATTGATCACCCTTAATATATAAAAAACCAACCTCTTTACAGGCTTGATCTAGGGCTTTTGCAACGTCAAGTCGATCAGCCAAATTTGGACTAGAAAGTTTGGAGATATCCACCATGGGTAGAACATAGTTATCTTCATGCATTTGAATTCACCATCAGGCTGGTCGTCCAGCAATAGATTAAGGCAGTTGGGTCGTCCCAAGGCCTTGCAAAATTACTTTTGTGTACTCACTTGTGTCATTCGTGGAATGCTTGGCAGATTCTGCATGGCAGGATCGATTTCTATATCATCCTGGGCATGTACCAGATGATTGACATGGGCTTTTAGCTGCTTGAATTCGTCACTTTGCATGATATCAGGCGTTCTTGGACGAGGTAAATTGACCTCGATAATTTCCCTGATTTCACCGGGATTGGCTTTAAGTGCCACAATGCGATCTGCCAATAAGATGGCTTCGTCCATATCATGGGTGACAAACAAAATCGTGATATCAATATTTTGCCACAGGTCTAATAAATGCTTCTGCATCTTTTGCCTGGTATAAGGATCAAGCGCACCAAACGGTTCATCCATTAATAATAATTTGGGTTCGTTGACCAGCGCACGGGCAATGGCAACCCGTTGTTTCATTCCTCCGGACAATTCATGCGGAAACTGATTTTCATATTTTTCCAGACCAATAATACCGATCCATTCCCGTGCCATTTCTTCTGCCCGAGTACGGCTGATGCCTTTCATTAAAGGACCAAACATGACATTTTCTTTTACCGTTTTCCATGGAAACAGGGTATAGCCCTGAAAGACCATACCACGTTCAGGACTGGTGCCTTGAATTGGCTTGCCATCGACCAGCACTTTACCACTGTCAAAATCATCCAGACCAGCAACTACACGACTTAAAGTCGATTTCCCACAGCCTGATGGGCCAATGATACAAATAAATTCACGCTGATGAATTTTTAAGTCAATTTGCTTTAAAATTGTGCGTTTTATGTGATCATGTTGAAAGACTTGGGATAAGCCTTGAGTTTCCAGAATGACGGGGCGAGCATAAATTTGATTAAAATAGTTTTCGGCATTGAAGTCTTGTTTCATCTTACTTTGCTCCTTTTTTCCATTTAAATAGGCGTTCACCGAGTTTCATCAGGATAAAATCCGTAATTAAACCAATTACGCCAATGATCAGGATTGCAGCATAGACATTGGCAAAGTTTTGATAGCGTGCCTGCTGGGTGATAAACCAAGTAATGCCCGATGTTGCACCAATCAGTTCGGAGACAATCAAATACGTCCATGCCCAGCCTAGTAATACCCGTTGATTCTGATAAATATCAGGCAATGCCGCAGGAATCACCACATGAAACAGGCTTTTTAGTTTGTTGGTGCCAAGGGTGAATCCAGCTTCAATCAGACCGCGATCCACCATACGGGTGGTATTGGCAATAATCAGAATTTGCTGGAATAGTGTACCGATGACAATGATGGCAATTTTTGGTGCATCATTGATGCCTAAGATTGCCACAGCCAGCGCACCGAATGCGGGTGCCGGTAAATAACGGAAAAACTCGACAAAAGGTTCGGTCAGTCTGGAAATAACACTAGAGAAACCACATAGAATGCCCAAAGGCACACCGATAATTGATGAAATAATAAAGGCAGTAAAAACAATTTTAATGCTATGCCACAAACTTTGATGCAACCATGGTGCATCTGCTTGAACAGGCGGTGTGGTAAACGAGGTGACTAAAGCTCTAGCAACTTCATGCGGTGCAGGCAAATAAATCGGATTGACCAATTTGCCTTGAGGTGGGGTTTCTCCCCGATTTACTGCATTTTGTGCTTCTTGATAGAACACATCTTTGGCTACCCGGCTATTGACCTGAAAATAAGTCACATCACCCGAGTTGGTTACTTGTACCTGCGGATGCCAGATAAAAGGTAAATAGCTGACAGCACACCAGATCAGGATTGGGATCAGAAAAGATGCCAGACTGAGCAGCAGTGTGTGGTTTCTGGATAGAAGTGTATTTGACATAGGCTCTACCGCTTAGTATTACTTTTTTAAAAAATAGTAATACTAAATAAGCAATATTAATGCCATTCATCTCATTTGGGTTAAAAAGCCGCATAAATGCTCATTTAAGATAAATTGTCTCTAGCAATGAGGAAGTTTAGAGCGTTTACGTAGTGTTAATTGTGTAGCCTTCTTATCAGTATTTGGTTTGCTTTACATTGATATTTGAGCTTATGCAATGAATGTTGCTTGCAAAATAGGCAAAAATTGTATAAATATGGGGATTCGTTATTTTTAAGTTGATTAATTTAATCGACTTTATTCTCGCAGTTATTATGGTGTAGTGATTACGGCATAGTTATTGCTTGGATAATTTTCGTAAAGTTGTGGTCAGGGAAGAATTGCATAGAAGGATTTAACCATGCAAAAAAACAAATCATTGTCTGTTAGAGAGGTAGGTATTATGAATACGAATAAAGCTTATCTAGGTGTATATATGGCATTGGCACTTGCGGCGAATGTGGCATACCATGCGCTAGTAAGTAACTTGTTTACTTGATCACTCCATCCATTCTTTAAATACTTGTTGCTGTCAATGCTCGGGCAGCAACAAGTCATAACCAGAACAAAAATAAAAATGCTGCTGTGTGAGTGGATCAATAAAATCAATTTTTTTTGCCAATAATTGTAAGGGATTGGAAAAATCTTCCATTTCTAAATGCTGAACCTCAGGATAAAGACGATCGTTTTTTAATGGCATACCGAGTGCATTCATATGTACCCGAAGCTGGTGTTGCTTTCCGGTAATCGGTTTTAATTGATATTTTGCCCAGTTTTGATTGTGTTCAAGCAGTGCAATATCGGTCACACTATTGCTTTCTCCCTCAACGATTTTCATACGATAAAAAGGTTCGCCCTTTTGCATGCAAGCAGAAAATCTAAATGGAAAATTTAGGCGGCACAAAAACGGGGCAATGGCATGATAAGTCTTGTATATCTCTTTTTTTACAAAAAGTTGTTGATAAAGATGCCGGCTTTCTACTTGTTTTGAAAATAGAATCAGTCCGGCAGTTTCCCGATCTAGTCGATGAATTGGACTCAGTAGAGGATTTGCAGTTGCTTTTTTTAATCGGGTAAGCAAGGTTTGTTGTACATATTGTCCGGTGGGGCTAACCGTTAAAAAATGCGGTTTATCCACTACGATCAAATGTTCATTTTCAAAAATAATCTGATGAGCAAAAGGAACTTCGGTTTCATGTGCCAAATGACGATAATAATGAATATGCTGATCACCGACATACGGACTCAAAATATCAATGCTTTCACCATGCTGATTGATCACCAAACCGTCATCAAAGCGTTGTTTCCATTCCTGTTCCTGCACATGGGAAAATTGGCCTGATAAAAATTCAAAAATCGTTTGATGCGGTGAATCTTTGGGTAAAAAAACCGTGCTGGCACTGACACCTTCTCTCATTGGGGGAATAATGGTTGATTGCAGCATAGATAAAATAGTTGAGTAAGATTTGGTTTCATATTTTAAAGGTTTTTCGCTCAGATTGGGTATTGCGATAGGGCAAGACACGATATTTTTATTTTTGCTGTTATTGCACAACCAATTTTATGAATTCGTTTGAGCGCTCGAGCTTTAATAATTGCTGCAAAATACAACATCATGATTCGCTCAAAATAATGCTTAATGATATGATGAATGTGGTTCTTATAAAGTGATAGTGTGATGAGTGACAATCTAAATCTTAGATTAACAAGCGAGCAGGACACTGCAAAACTGGCTTTGGCTTTAGTACAAGGTTTTGGTGCAGGTCTGGTATTTTTGATTGGTGATTTAGGGGCAGGTAAAACCACATTAACCCGCTATTGGTTACAGGCGCTGGGACATCAGGGGGCAGTAAAAAGTCCAACGTATACATTGGTAGAGCCTTATAATATTGATAATCGGCCAATTTATCATTTTGATTTGTACCGCTTGCAGGATCCATATGAACTGGAATTGATGGGAATTCGTGATTATCTTGAGCAAGATAATAGTCTATTGATTGTTGAGTGGCCGTCAAAAGGTGAGGGGATTTTACCTCCGGCAGATTTAACATTAAAAATAATCTGTGAAGATGATATCCGACAAGTAGAACTAAGTGGAGAACGCACAGTGTTACAAGGTATTGAGGACAGTTTTTATGCAAACTGAATCTCTTCCATTAGAACCAACACAAATTTCCATGGCAGATCGTGTCAGTCGACGGATCCAGACTTTGGCACCGGCACTGGCAAACCAGATTGCCGCAGGTGAAGTGATTGAACGACCTGCTTCGGTGGTCAAGGAATTACTGGAAAACGCGATAGATGCTGGTGCTACAGAGCTTGTGGTCCGGGTTGAGCAAGGTGGAACCACATTAATTGAAATCATTGATAATGGTTTTGGTATTCACCCGGAAGATCTCCCGCTGGCAGTCATGCGTCATGCAACCAGCAAGGTGCGCAGTTCAGAAGAGCTGGCAGCCATTCAGAGTCTGGGATTTCGGGGTGAGGCACTGGCTTCAATTGCTGCGGTATCGCGCTTAACGCTGGCAAGTAGCCAAACAGATGATGGCATTGGTTATCAGATCGAATTGCATGGTGCAGCCTTACAAAATGAACAAGCACTTGCCAATGCCATGAATCGTGGTACACACGTTCGGGTACAGGATTTATTTTTTAATGTGCCTGCCAGACGTAAATTTTTAAAACGACAAGCAACTGAATATCAGCATATCGAAGAAGTCGTGCGTCGTATGGCCTTAACACATTTTGATATTCATTTTACCCTTGAACATAATGACCAGATTCGTCTGAACCTGCCACGGGCTGATAGTGGCGAATTACGTTATCAACGGGTATTACAACTTTTGGGACGTCAGTTTGCAGAAAATGCCTACTGGATTGACGCAGAAGCAAACGGAATCCATATGGCGGGCTGGCTTGGTCATCCCTCGGATGCCCGTGCGCAGGCAGATATGCAATATATTTATGTCAATGGGCGTATTGTCAAAGATAAAACCATTAGCCATGCCTTGCGTATGGCGTATGATGGTATTTTGCATGGTCATCAACATTCGGCATATTTATTATTTCTGGAAGTTGATCCGCATGAAATTGATGTCAATGTGCATCCGACCAAGCATGAGATTCGTTTTTTAAGTCAACGTGAAGTGCATGAGTTTGTACGTCATTTTGCCAAGGAAACATTATCGCAATTTCAGACTGCAAGTGCAGACCTTGCAGTAGCAATGAAACCTTTACCGGAACATGTCGAACCACAGCCCCGTTATCAGGATGCTTTGGCATTACATCAAGTGTCATCACAACCGTCTTCGGATCATTCAGCACACGCTTCTCAAGGGCATTCAGTCAGTTATCAAAATAATCATAAACTGGGTGCAGATTATGTGGCCAATGTTGTACAAAAATATCTTGCACCTTTAAGAACACCACAAGATTCAAGTCTTGAGAATAGCGATAGTGCACAAGTTGATGTTTTAGCAAACACGTCCGAACATGATAGGCCAGTACAAGCAAGCAATCCGGTAGATGAATATCCATTAGGGATTGCGATTGCCCAGTTGCATGGGATTTACATTCTGGCACAAAACACCGAAGGTTTAATTATCGTTGATATGCATGCCGCACATGAACGGATTGTACTGGAACAGATGAAACAGGCTTGGGATAAACCCGAGTTCTGGCAATCACAGCAATTACTTTTGCCCAAAGTGGTAAAAATCAGTATTTCACAAGCAGATCGTTTGCAGCAGCTACAGGACAAATTGCACCGTCTGGGACTGGAGGTTGATTTATACGGTGATGATCAGGTTTTGATTCGTGGTGTTCCGGCCATATTACAAAAAGCCGATCTGGAGCAATTGATTCCAGAGTTATTGAACGATCTTGATCCTAATGATGATGTACAGGGTCTAACCCGTAAACGAGATCAGCTTTTGGCGGGTATGGCATGTCATGGTGCAGTGAGAGCCCATCGGCAATTGAGTTTGTCGGAAATGAATGCCTTGCTGCGGCAGATGGAGCAAACCGAATTTGCGAGTCAATGTAATCATGGTCGACCAACCTGGCGCGCATTTCCTTTGGCACAGCTTGATAAACTTTTTGCGCGTGGAGAATAATTGTTGTGGCAAGTGATTTACCAGTGATTAATATTATGGGGCCGACCGCAAGTGGTAAAACTGCATTGGCGTGTGAGCTATATGATCTTGGCAATTTTGAGATTATTTCGGTAGATTCTGCGTTGGTCTATAAAGATATGGACATTGGTACAGCAAAACCGAGCAAGCAGGAACAGCAGAAATATCCGCATCATTTGATTGATATTATTGATCCGACGCAGGTGTATTCTGCGGCAGAATTCGTTGAAGATACCGAACGACTGATTGATCAGATTCATGCCAAAGGCAAGATTCCTCTTTTGGTCGGCGGGACCATGCTGTATTTTAAAAGTTTGCTGGAAGGTTTGGCAGATAATTTACCCAGTGCAGATGCCAGCATACGTGCCAGTATTGAAGACATGGCAACACAACAGGGCTGGCAATTTGTCTATGAGGAATTGAAACGCGTCGACCCGCTAGCAGGTGAAAAATTTAAAGTTAGTGATCGACAACGGATTATTCGTGCACTAGAAGTCTTTATGATCACAGGGACACCGATTACTCAGTTACAGGCACAACAAACTGTACGTCGCAATGAAAAATATAAATTTGAAAATTATGCTTTATTACCAGATCGGCAGGAATTGCATCAAAGAATTGAACTACGTCTCGAAAAAATGTGGGAAATCGGTTTTTTAAATGAAGTTGAGAGTTTGATTAAAAAATATGATTTAAGTCCTGAGATGCCCTCAATGCGTAGTGTTGGTTATCGTCAGGCTTTGGATTTTTTGCTAAAAGGTGATGTACGTCACATAAATGAGCAGGAAATGCGTTTAAAATCGTTATATGCGACACGACAATTAGCCAAACGTCAATACACTTGGTTACGTTCTTTGCAAGAAAAGCATCAATTTGATACTTTTTATACGCCTGAACAGGGTGTTAAGGGCTTGCGAAACAGATTGATATAACGCAAAATTTATGGGTTCATCTTTTATTATAAAGTTTAATTGAAATACTAAGGTGAATTTTTTTGCGCTGATATTATTTTTTTGGAGTTAACAATGTCTAAAGGTCAAACTTTACAAGATCCGTTTTTGAATTCACTAAGAAAAGAACGTATTCCAGTCTCTATCTTCCTAGTTAACGGGATCAAATTACAAGGTCATATCGAATCTTTTGATCAGTATGTTGTATTATTAAAAAACACTGTAAGTCAAATGGTTTATAAACATGCGATTTCTACAGTTGTTCCAGCACGTAACCCTCGTCCTGCTGGTGCGCCTGTAAGCCAAGGCGGATTCGGCGGACAACCGGGTGGTTTCGGTGGTGGTCAACCAGGTGGTTTCGGTGGCGGACAACCGGGTGGTTTCGGTGGTCAACCAGGTGGCTTTGGTGGTCAAGGTGGTTTCGGTGGTCAACCGGGCGGTTTTGGCGGTCAAGGTGGCTTTGGCGGTCAGGGTGGTTTTGGTAACCAAGGTGGTTTTGGTGGTCAAGGCGCTGGTTTTGATGATCAAAAATTTGAAGATGGTAATGATGACGAAAACAATCGTTAATTATTAAATCTTATTGCACCAAATTAGGCAATCTAGTTTGGTGTTTAAAAAATAAACCCCGATGTGTTTTATCTGCATCGGGGTTTATTTTTGCATTGTTTTTAGTGGTGATTTAGGGTTCGCTTGGAAAATACTGCGTACAGTGATTCAGAATGTGGCAAAACAGTTCGGCAGTTTTTTGCGTATCATATAGTGCAGAATGTGCTTCTTTACCGTCAAAATCGATACCTGCCTGAATACATGCTTTTGCCAATACGGTCTGTCCAAAAGTGACTGCACTTAAGGTCACTGTATCAAATACCGAAAAGCTATGAAATGGATTCTGATTTTTGGTACCGGTTCTTGCAATGGCAGCCTGTAGAAAACCCAGATCGAAATGCGCATTGTGGCCAACTAGAACGCAATGCGTGCATTGCTGTGCTTTACGAACTTCATTTAATGATTTAAAAATACGTTTTAATGCATCTTTTTCATTTTCTGCCATCGCCATACGCAGGGGATTAAAAGGGTCAATTCCGGTAAAGTCGAGCGAACGACGATCAAGATTTGCGCCTTCAAATGGATTGATATGAGCATGAAAAGCAGGACCCGGAACGAATTTTTGGTTTTCGTCATAGACAATCGGGATACAGGCAATTTCCAGCAGTGCATCAGTTTTGGCATTAAATCCTGCGGTTTCGACATCTACAACGACAGGTAAAAAACCACGAAAACGCTGACCAATCAGAGGTGCCTGCGTGAGTTGTTCAGTCATTGCAGACTCCAGTTGATGGTTTGACCAGCAAATAATGGAATGATGTCATCATTTGGGAAATATGTTAATCGTTCTGCAATGGTTTGCTCTTTGCGTACTAAAGTAATGGTTTTGCTATTACGTTCTAAACCATAAAAATCCGCACCAAAGTGGCTGGCAAATCCTTCAAGTTTATCCAGTTTACCCATTTGGTCAAACGCCTGTGCATATAGCTCAATGGCATAAGGTGCGCTATAGCAGCCAGCACAACCACAGGCATTTTCTTTCTTGCTTTGTGCATGCGGCGCAGAATCGGTTCCCAAGAAGAATTTAGGATTTCCACTGGTGGCAACTTCAAGCAATGTGGTTTGGTGAGATTGTCGTTTTAAAATAGGTAGGCAGTAAAAATGGGGTTTGATGCCACCGACCAGCATGTCATTACGGTTAAATAATAAATGTTGCGGTGTAATGGTTGCAGCCACCTGACGTCCCTGTTCCAGTACAAAATGCGCAGCATCGGCAGTCGTAATATGCTCAAGCACGAGTTTAAGCTGGGGAAATTGACGTAATAGTGGTGTCAATACTTCATCAAGAAAACGTTTTTCCCGATCAAAAATATCAACATGGGAATGCGTAACTTCCCCATGCAAGAGCAGCGGAACCTGATGTTCTTCAAGTTGTTCAATCACATGGTAGACTTTGCGAATATCACTTACACCATTATCCGAATTGGTGGTTGCACCAGCAGGATAAAGTTTAATGGCATTGACCACAGAAGAATCTTTAATTTTTTTGATTTCATCGCTAGGGGTGTGGTCGGTGAAATATAAAACCATACGAGGATCAAAGTCGATACCCTCTGGCACATGTTGCATAATGCGTTCACGATAGGCGACTGCTTCTTCAACAGTTTTTACCGGTGGCACCAGATTCGGCATACAGATCGCACGATGGAACTGTTTTGCCAGGTCGGGAACGGTGCGTTTTAAAGAATCGCCATCTCTAAGATGGGCATGCCAATCATCAGGTTGCAGGAGGGTAAGAATATCCAAGGCTATCGAACTTATCAGAAAATAATACGCATGATAAAACAATTCCCACCAGATTTGTATGACATCCCTTATATTTTATTGAGTTTTATCAAGCCTGTTCATTTGGTGATTACGGGTCCAACTTTAAAAAAATTGTATATTTATTCAATTTATCAAAGGATTTTTAGGTATTTTGTTTTAGAATAAAGCATGGTCAAGTGAGTCCTCCTCCACCTTCAATACTACAAATCCAGTGTATTTAGGGTGTTATATAAATGTTTATCAAATTTTTAAGAGCTGATAATGGGTAGCTATCTTTTTTTACAGGCACTTACTGTTATTTTTCTTTTGTCGATTTCTACGACTTTATTTAATAAGAAGGTTTTAGGCTTTCCCGCGGCCATTGGTGTACCAATAGTTTCAGCATTATTTGTATTTATATTGCAGTGGGCGGCAAGCTTATTTAATAGCAGCGATATTATTGCCATCAATATTGAAAAGATTGAAGCGACGGTCCGCAGCTTTAATTTCTACGATTTTTTGATCAATGGGGTGATCTGCTTTATTTTGATGGCATCTGCCTTAAAATTTAAGGTATCTGATTTAAGAAAATACTGGAAACCGATTGGTATTCTGGCTTCAATTGCACTGGTGCTATGTGCAGTATTTTTTGCCGGTATATTGTATGGTTTTCAATGGCTCGTAGGTCATCAGGTCAATATCTTGATTCTGTTGCTGCTAGGTGCAGCACTTGGAGCAACCGATCCGATTGGTATTAAAGGTGTACTTAGCTCTATTCGTGCGCCACATCATTTGATTGTTAAACTTGAAGGCGAATCGCTGTTTAATGATGCCATGTGTATTGCCTTGTTTATGACCATTTTAAATATTGTACAAGGTGATCATATTACAATCAGCCATGTTCTTGTGCATTTGCTGATGGAAATTTCCATTGCTGTGGTGATCGGATTTGCAACGGGTTATGCTGCTTTATGGATTTTAAAGCAAAAACATGAACTTGAATCCTTGATTATGACCACAGCAGTCTTGGCCTCTGGTGCTTATTTGATTGCATTATTTGCCAATGCTTCAGCACCAATTGCCTGTGTGATCGGTGGATTGGTGGTTGGAAATAAATGGCAGGAAGTGCTGGCAGAAAAAGAAATTAAAGAGGTCAATCACTTTTGGCATACTATGGAAGGAATTATTAATGCCTTCTTGTTTACCTTGATCGGTCTGGAATTATTCATTATTGATTTAAGCAAGGAATTGATATTTGGTGGGATTATCGCCTTTATTATTCTGCATGTGTCGCGCTTTGCTGCAAACTTTCTGGCCTTTTCATTTTTCCCTTCTGTCAACAAAAAAAGTTACAACGGTAGTTTGACTATTTTGTCTTGGGGTGGGGTCCGTGGCGGCATTTCACTGGCATTGGTGCTTGCAGTTGCCAATATTCCGGCACTTGCTGCCTATAGTGATATTTTAATTGGTTATACCTTTATTTGTGTATTGTTGTCCGGTTTGGTTTGTGGTCTAGGCTTACCACAGGTTATGAATGCCTTTTATTATAATCCGAATGAACCACGACAAGGTTTTGCTGGCTGGTATCAACGTATGTGCCATCGCATGAATGTAAAAGGTTTTCAATATGTGGTGGATGAGGATGAACGTGGTAATGAAATCATCAGCATTTATGATCCAACTGCTTTGATTAAGAAGAAAAAGAGCAGTGATGAGGTGCGTGATGACAAAACCGTACAAGAAGTCGAACAAGAGGTTAAACGTCTCGAACATCCGGATAATTTCTAAGTTTTATCAATATGTAATGCCATAATCAGCAGATTGTGGCATTACGTTTTATAACAAAACATATAATTTTTACAATCTACTCGTCGAATACATTGGTTATCCTAAACAAGTCACATAAACAAGCGTATATAGAGAAAATAGGAATAAACAATATGAACATTCCAAAATTAACCTTAAATGATGGTCGGTCAATTCCTGCTTTGGGCTTTGGTACCTATAGCTTAAATGGTAGCGAAGGTGTAGAAACCATAGTACGTGCCATCGGCAATGGTTATCGTTTGCTGGATTCGGCATTTAATTATGAAAATGAAGGGGCTGTGGGGCAAGCTGTACGACAATCCAAGCTGGCAAGAGAAGAGTTATTCATCAGCTCAAAACTTCCGGGACGACACCATCGTTATAAAGAAGCCATCGCCACTGTGGAAGAATCATTATATCGGGCACAACTGGATTATTACGATCTGTATTTAATTCACTGGCCAAATCCAAAAGAAGGTTTGTATGTCGAAGCATGGCAGGCACTGATTGATTGCCAGAAAAAAGGTTATATTCAATCCATAGGCGTGAGTAATTTTTTACCCGAACATATTGAGACGCTGAAGAAAGAAACCGGTATTTTACCAGTAATTAATCAGGTCGAATTGCATCCTTATTTTAATCAGCAACAACAACGACAATATGATGCTGAACAGAAAATTATCACCATGGCATGGAGTCCATTAGGTCGTGGTAAAGAGCTGTTTAACGAGCCTGTGCTTGAAGCAATTGCCAAAGAAACTGGAAAAAGTGTGGCACAGGTGATTCTGCGCTGGCAAATTCAACTGGGCGTGATTCCAATTCCCAAAGCCTCCAGTGATAAAAATCAGTTAGCCAATAAAGAAGTCTTTGGTTTTGAACTGAGTGAGCAACAAGTACAGCAGATTAACCAGCTAAGCCGTGCAGATGGAAGAATTAACAATCAGGATCCGGCGGTATATCAGGAATTTTAAAGAAAAATAGCTTTCTTGTTATTTGAATTAAGGCTGTTGATGGTTTAGATCAGATTGAGATCATTAAATCATCAACAGCTTTTTTTAGAATATTATTTGCCAAGTGGCTGTGTAATAAAATCTTTTCGCATCACGGTATATAACATTAACAGCACACCGACAAAGGCGATACTACCACCCGCCAGTCCAATATGACTTAATCCCAAATGACTGGTGACGATACCGCCAATCAACGCTCCGCCACCAATACCCACATTATACAGTGAAGAATAGATTGCCATGGCAACATCGGTGGCATCGGATGCAAGTCTTAACACCAGTGCCTGCATACTTAAGCCAAAGCACATAATACCAATACCCCAGAACATCGATACCACACTGATCCCCAAATAACTTAAAGCCATAGGTAAAAGAAAGATTAGGCATAATGCAATGCACATGGTCGATAATACTGGAAATGAATGCGGTATTTTTTGGCTAAAGCGGCTAAATAGATATGAACCCAGAATGCCGGCACCACCGTAAAACAGCAGAATAGAGGTGGTTTGCTCGGAGTCCAGATGCGAAATTGCAGCAGCAAACGGCTCGATATAACTATAGGCAGTAAATTGTGCTGTAATGATTAGCACAGTAATAATAAATACGCAGATCAGTGAAGGTCGTTTTAACAATATTGGTAGGCTTGCCAATGAACCTGCATTTTTGCTGGGTACTTGTGGCAATGTTTTCATCAGGATAAAAGCAACCAATGCTGCGAGAACACCAATCAACATAAAAGTATCACGCCAACCAAAAATTTCACCAATAATACGGCCAAAAGGAATACCCAAAACCAACGCCAGCACGGTACCTGTCGATAATAAGCCTAAAGCCTGAGTTTCTTTGCCCGGTGGTGCCACCCGAACAGCAAGAGAGGCAGTAATTGACCAGAAAATTGCATGTGAAAATGCAATGCCGATACGTCCCAGAATCAGCACATAGAAATTCCAGGCGATGCTGGTAATCACATGACTTAAAATGAATAATACGAATACTGCAATTAATAAACGCTTACGTTCCAGTTGGCGGGTAAGTAACATTAGTGGAAGAGATGTAAGCGAAACAACCCAGGCATAGATCGTCAGCATAATCCCTGTATGCTCGACTTTCATTGAAAAACTCTCTGCAATATCACTGAGCAGAGCGACAGGAACAAATTCTGTGGTATTAAAGATAAAGGCGGCTAACGCCAGTGCAATCACACTGATCCAGTGACCAGTGACCGCAGGCTGCGCTTGGGTACTCGGGGACATGGCAAAAAACAACAATTTGGGAAAGAATAAAGTGGGCAGATTTTAGCATATTCATTATTTTATGGGGTTATTAAAATTATATATAAATCAATACAATATAATTGATTTTATAAATGTGTTTTGGCATATAAGTCACATTGCTAAATAGATTTTTTTTAATCAATTTAACCAATAAAGAACGTAGCAGAAAAGATGCTTTCTCACTGAATGATGTATAAAAAAATCACATCAATCCTGATGGATCAATGTGATGGTTAATACGTTTATAATCGGTATAGCATCGCGTTAAACGCTCTATAGCTTGATTGAATGATTTATATTTTTACCACATTAAATCATCTGGGATGACATAGGCTGCATAAGGATCTTCTTCATCTGTCGATTGATCTTCTGCCTGTTTTTGTATGCCGATAATATATCCTTGCATACGGGCATCAATTTTTTCTGCCAATGCTTGGGGAATAAAAGCATAGTTTTGCTCTAATTTGGCAATTGCCAGACTTCCCGAAACCACAGCATTATAAACTTGCTGATTCACATATAGTTTTTTGATTTTATTTTCATCAATAAACTGATAGGTCATGTCTCCATCAGTTGCAGTAATTTGATGTTGCTTAATCATCTGGATGATATTGGCTTTTAAGGTTTTTTCTTCTAAAAGTTGTTGTTTGGCCTGATTGAGTTCATTGTCTTTGGCAAGTTTTTCCTGCTTGGCCTTTTCAATTTCGGCTTTGAGTGCAGCCTGTGTATCCTGTCCGGTTTTTTTGGCATGCTGTGCCTGTTTTGATGATTTCTTTGCCTGTTTGTTATCAATCAAGCCTGCTTTGAGCAATTGCGCCTGTAATGCATTTTTAACCATCAATTTTCTCCCTATACCGAAATTAAGAACTAAGAACGCTTTAAGTATAGATACCAATACGTAATACTCAAGAGCGCAGTGAGTATCGCAGGGATTAAAAATGCATTAATACCAAAAAAATGATAAAAAACGGTCGCAATGATACCGCCAAAGAAAAAACCAAACAAAATAAGGAAATGTAATAACAAACGACGCGGTTCAACTTTTAGCCCTCGGGCGATATAGCCGAGTGCGAGTCCGATATCGGTAATGACACCAGACAAGTGCGTGGTTCGAATAATCGCACCCCGATAATGACTGACCATAGCATTTTGCATTCCCATGGCCGCCGAACCCCAAAGCAATGCGTAACGGGGGAAATAGGGCAAAAAGACCCAGCACAGTAAAATAAATAAACTGACAAAGGTCAGGGGAACGCCATAACTGCGACCAAGTTCCAGATTACTATTACCGAGAATAAAACCGCTATAGAACGATCCCAGCATGAAACATAGTGTGACCAGGAAAAGATAGAGCATCATGCCATAATCAAGATGAGATAGGGCAATGGCAAACATACTGACATTGCCTGTCATATGTGAAATGGATTGATGTAATACCGTGATCAGTCCCATGACATTGATCATGCCAGCATTCATTGCCAATAAAAAAGCGCCAAGCTGTATCCAGTTAGGCAGTTGTTGAAAAAACATGTGCGTCATTCAATTGTAGAAATTATTTAAATGATATTTTACAAATATCAGGATAAAGTTTACATCCAATCGAAAAGGAAATGCGAGAAATAAATCTGTTTTTCTACTAAAGAATGAACGAAGCAATCAAATAGATAAGGTAAAACAGTACAACTCGGGTTAAAATAAAAAGGTAAGTAATTAAAAAGATATCTTAAGGATCGGCAGCGATGAGTAGCAACCAGTTAATTATTTTTGATACGACTTTACGTGATGGCGAACAAAGCCCTGGCGCAGCGATGACCAAAGAAGAAAAAATTCGTGTTGCGCGTCAACTGGAACGACTTGGTGTGGATGTGATTGAAGCTGGTTTTGCTGCCGCAAGTCCTGGCGATTTTGATGCAATTTCCAGTATTGCCAATATCATTAAAGATTCGACCATTTGTTCACTGGCTCGTGCCAATGAAAAAGATATTGCCCGTGCCGGTGAAGCGATTCGTCATGCCAATCGTGGTCGAGTGCATACATTTATTGCCACCAGCCCGATTCATATGCAGCATAAATTGCGTATGAGTGAAGATCAGGTGGTGGAGCAGGCAGTCAAAGCCATCGGCTGGGCACGCCAATATACCGATGATGTCGAATTTTCCGCAGAAGATGCGGCACGTTCCGATATGGATTTTCTGGTCAGAATTTTTGATGCAGTGATTCAGGCAGGTGTTAAAACCATTAATGTCCCAGATACCGTTGGTTATATGATTCCAGAAGTGTGGGGCGCCCGTTTTAAGGATTTACTTGAACGTGTACCCAATTCGGATAAAGTTATCTGGTCTACGCATTGCCATAATGATTTGGGTATGGCGGTGGCAAACTCTTTGGCTGCGGTACAAAATGGTGCCCGTCAGGTTGAATGTACCATCAATGGTCTGGGAGAACGCGCCGGTAATGCATCACTGGAAGAAATTGTGATGGCAACTCGAGTGCGCAAGGATTTATTTGATGTCACTACCAATATCCGTAGTGAAGAAATCGTGCCAACTTCGCGGTTGGTATCAACCATTACCGGCTATGTGGTACAACCAAACAAGGCCATTGTCGGGGCAAATGCCTTTGCGCATGAGTCCGGCATTCACCAAGATGGCGTATTAAAGCATCGCGAAACCTACGAAATTATGCGTGCCGAAGATGTGGGTTGGAAAACTAATAAACTGACCTTGGGTAAATTGTCTGGTCGTGCGGCATTTCGTGCTCGCCTGGATGAGATTGGCATTGCAATTGAATCCGATGAGCATTTGAATGAATTGTTCCGCCGCTTTAAAGATTTGGCCGATCGTAAAGCAGAAATTTTTGATGAAGATTTACATGCATTGGCTTCAGGTCAAGATACTTTAACTGCAAAATATCAGTTAAAAGAACTGGAAGTGACCTCAAAAACAGGTCAAACCCCTCGTGCTCATTTGTTATTGAGTGTTGATGGTAAAGAAGCTGCGGCAGCAGAAAATGGTTCTGGTCCCGTCGACGCAGTGTTTAAAGCCATTGAAGTGATTGCAAAATCCAAGGCAACACTGGAGCTATATCAGGTTAATGCCATTACCAGTGGCACAGATAGTCAGGGTGAGGTGCTGGTTCGTTTGAATAAAGATGGACGTATTGTGACTGGTCAGGGTGCAGATACCGATATCGTCATTGCCAGTGCTAAAGCTTATTTAAGTGCATTAAACTGGTTAGGCACCGAAGCAAAAACCAATCCACAAAAAGATGAGGCAACAGCAATTTAATGTTGAATCGCCAGCAGTTGCTTTTACAACAAATGGGAATCCGACACTGGATTCCCAGACAGCAGATTACGGCGAAAAAAAGTGTGGATGTGCTATGGCGTGATCAATCAATTGAGATTGATCCGTCCTTAGACAGGGCAATGCCAACACAGCAGACCATTCTTCCTACGAATAATAGTCGTGAAAATAAGATTGAAGCTTCTACAATCAATCTGCAAAAAGTTGTAGGACATGACAATACGGTACAGTTATCAGATCATACGACATCACAAATTCAAGTCAAAGCATCCAATGTCGATATTTCACCGTCATTAAAAAATGATCTTGAAATTATTGAAAATACAACAGTTTCCCAAACAATTGAATTTCAGTTTGATGTCTTGGTGCACGAGAATTTTTTAATTTTTGCCGAGATCACAAGCGAACTACAGCGTAAGTTGTTTTTGAATATACAAAAAGCCTGTTTTGCCGAGCATCATCTGTTGAAATGGCCATTACATATCCAAAGTTGGGAGAGTAATGATTTGATGGTGAAAAGTTATTTACAGGGCTTTTTTGCAATTCATGCTAGAAAGACTTTGATTTGTCTTGGTGATTTGATATTGAGTCAATTCGATGATGATTTATTGCAACAGGATTCATTAAAAAATAATCAATGTGCTTCATTACAACAATTAATTGATTCACCAGAGCAAAAACGGGCATTATGGCAGAAACTTTATCCGCTGATTTATGCTGTTGAATAGTTTATTTCGCATACATACCGAGTACTGCCATGAAAAAGAAAGTTGTTATTTTTAGCCAGATTTTTCCGGAGTTTGAAGAAAAACTCAAACAACAATTTGATGTGGTGAAAATCGATCCCAAATTAAGTGATCAACTGGGTGATGTAAACCAACAAATTCGTAATGCAGTTGTGGACGTACATGGCATGATTGGTGCCGGACGAGTATTGGGACAAGCCCAGCTTGAAACGGCCCAGCATTTAGAGATTATTTCCAGCGTCAGTGTCGGTTATGATAATTATGATCTAGCCTATCTAAAAGAACGAGGCATTACATTGGCACATACGCCACATGTGCTTACCGAAACCACAGCGGATACTGCTTTTGGCTTATTGATGAGTGCAGCTCGCCGCATTGCCGAACTGGATCAATGGACCAGACAGGGACAATGGCAACGTACTGTTGCACCGGCACAGTTTGGTATGGATATTCATAATAAAACACTCGGCATTATTGGACTTGGTCATATTGGTGCTGCCATTGCCCGCCGTGCTTATTATGGCTTTAATATGAATATTGTCTATCATGGACGCCGTGAAAAAATCGAAGTTGCCGATGCATTTAAAGCACAGTTTTTAAGTTTGCAGGAATTACTTACCCAATCCGACTTTGTGGTCGTTGCGGTCGATTTAAATGCACAAACCCGACATCTGATTTCGACTCAAGAGTTTGCGCTGATGCAATCTCATGCAGTTTTGGTCAATATTTCTCGTGGTGCAGTGATTGATGAACATGCGTTATATCAGGCATTAAAGCAGAAACAAATTTTTGCAGCAGGGTTGGATGTATTTGAGAAAGAACCATTAACTGAATCACCACTGTTTGAGCTGGATAATATTGTAGTAACCCCACATATTGGTTCTGCAACTCAGGCGACGCGTTATGCCATGAATAAACTGGCCTATGAAAATCTGGTTTTAAAATTAAATGGTGCACAACCGAAATATTTTGTGCAATAAATATAGGGTGTTATATGAAAAAAAATATCTTATTTGTTATTAGTGGGCTAATTCTTTCTAGTTCAGTATTTGCAAATGATAAAACCTCATGTTTAGGTGGGAAACCTGCTCCAAAAGATTTTAATTTTACTGATATGACTTTTATTTGTGCCGGTGTTGAGCAGGATGGCCGAATGACTTGGTCAGATATTCAAAAAAAGGGATATAGGGTTACTAAAATTGAACTTGATCATCGAGTGGTAGTAATTCTAATTGAAAAATAAAAAAGTCCACGCTATCTAATGGTGGACTTTATGTTTATTTTCTTACAATCAAGTGCGTAAAATCAGTTCATAGCCTGAATATTTACGGATATTAATCACGCCAGTATCCATAATTAGATATTGTCCTTTAATACCCTGTAATTTTCCCTGAATGATGGGTGTTTTATCCAGATTGTGGCTAGTAATTTTCACAGGATATTGATTGACCGGATAAATAAATTCGTGTGGTTCTGCATCCAGAAAATTTAATTCATCATCTGGAAATTCATTGGCCAGTCCTGCCAGTTCCATATGGAATTGATCCAGCAACTGCTCTTTTTCTTCCTGCAAATCCAGTGGTTCTGCTTCGCCTTTAAGGAGTTTGCGCCAGTCGGTTTTATCCGAAATCATTTCTGCGAGCAAAACCTCGACATAGCCGGACATACGACGGGAACCAACTTTCATGATTGGTAGGGCCTGTGTAGCGCCCTGATCCAGCCAGCGTGTTGGCATATTGACAATACGGGTAATGCCGACTTTTAAGGCACTGGAGTTGGCAAGATAAACAATGTGTGGCTGAAAGCAGACATTTTGTGCAAAGCTTTCTTCGCGACAGGTACCAAGATGATAATGGCAGGTTTCTGGTTTTAAAATACACATATCACATTCGGCTTTGGTTTTAAAACATTTAAAACAATGCCCTTGAGAATATGACTTTGGTGTTTTTGCACCACAGGAAACGCAGAAAATACGACCAGTCCATTCTAATTGTATGTTTTCACCAATTAAATGCATCAAATCGGTATTGAATTGATCTAAAACAAATTTATACTCAACATGGCTAGGAGTGGCGTTCGTTTGCGTGGGTACAGGACTAACCAGTGCCTGCATTTTATGACAAATGCCTTTATATTCCATTGCTTTGCTCGACTTTTAAGGATTTCAAACATGGCGGATTTCGATTTTATCCCATTCTTGCTGCAATTGCTTGCAGAAGAAAAAGTGAATACGGCGATGACAGTAGATATCGAACCGCAGTCAAATTGGGAGGGACAATGGCAATATTGTAGCTTAAAGCAGGTGTTAAATCTGCCATTTGCTCAGCGCTATGATCTTGCAGTGGTTAATTTGATCAAACAGGAAAATATTCAGCCGGAAAATATAATTGCGATTGATCATGCACTGGTTCGGTTAAGGGATTTATTTGCCAAAAAAATTATTGTGCTGGCGGATATTGGGCTAGAAAAACAATTACGTGCTTTGGGTTTTAATCAATTGTTAGAAGCTGTTCCGGAAAATAGCCCGGTACACATCTGGCAATTTAATATTCTGACCTATAAGCATGTGCCAGACTGGTTTAATTCAAAATTTTGGGCCAATCCGGAAAACTGGGATAAATATCGCTGGTAGGCCATATCCTTAAACTTTGCAGAAGTCTCTAATTATTTAACTCTCTTCATGTTCATACTTACTTACAGTATTTAATTGCATTCTTGATCGGCTCGGAGTGTAATGTGATAGATAACAATGATGGGAATGAAAATGTCTAATTTATCAGATTTAGTTGAAGTTTTGGCAAAGCAAGCATTGGGTGGACAAACCAACCAGCAAAATCAATCACAGTCATCAGGTTCGGGATTAGGTGGAATTTTAGGCTCGGTTTTGGGTCAGGTGATGAATCAGGGGAGTGCTAACCAGACCAGTAATACCAATAATGGTAATACATCATCACAATCTGGTCTTGGTGGTATTCTCGGTTCGGTGCTAGGTCAGTTAGGCCAGCAAGGTGGGCGCAGTAATACAGCGGCGGCTGGTGGCGGTACATCGGCATTATTGGTAGCAGTGTTGCCAATTATTCTGGCATGGATCCAAAAACAGGGTGGTTTACAAGGTGCTTTATCCAAATTACAACAAGCTGGGTTGGGTGGACAAGTCCAATCTTGGGTAAGTCCGGAAGCACCAGAAAACACTCCGATTCCACAGCAGCAAGTCCAGCAGTTATTTGATGAGCAGGATGTTGCAAAAGTTGCTGAGGAAACCAATGTCCCGACTCAAAATATCTATGCGGCTATTGCAGCGGCTTTACCTCAGGTAATTGATTCTTTAACGCCAAAGGGTGAACAAAGTAATCAGCAGGAAGCAGATAATGATATTCAGAATGTATTGAATCTGGTGTCTGGATTTTTAAAGAAATAAAAATTAATAGAATGTTTTGATAAAGCCTTATTTAATATAAGGCTTTTTTTTATGTGTTTTGCCATAAAAGAAAAACCCCGGCCATATGACCGGGGTTTTAAGAATAATCAAGGATCAGGATTAGAAGTTATATTCCATACCTAAACCAAATACAGTTTTCTTGTCATCAGATGCTAACCAGTCTTTTTTCTGTTGAGCAAGAACACCATAAACACGAGTTTGTTTATTCAGGCTATAGTCTACGCCTACGCCATATTGATCAATAGTACGATCTGATGCGCCATCACGAGAAGTTTCAGCGGAAACATATTCTGCTTTTACTTTCCATGGGGTAGAAGGAATTGCATAGGCAGCAGTAATGCTGTAAGCATCTTCTTCCAGGCCGCTATAATCAGGAACAGTATTATCAGATGGTTCAGCATGTTGCCATAATCCACCAACGACAAGACCTTTAACACCAGCATTACTAAAGTCATAAGAACCAGTCAGACGATATGCATCACTGAAAATACCTGAAAGGCCTACACCATTATATTTACTAGCGATACCAAAGTTACCAGCAAGTGCAACAGCCAGACCGATATCTTTATTATCATAGCTTACAGAAGTAGAGATACCATCACCAAGACCATCGCGTTTACCTTTTTGGCCTAGTGCTGCGCTATCAGTAGAACTTTCACCTTGTTGTAGCATAATGTTAAACTGTACGCCACCTAACAGGTTTTTATCAGTTTCAAAACCAATTACGTTGTTTAAACGATCTTCACCTGCAAGAACAGCAGTCATATCCAGAACAGTGTGGTCATTAAAGATGTCTTGGTTGCTACCAGCAGCAGTTTTTAGATAAGAATCGTATTTACCAGCTTTTAATGTCCCGACGTTGGCAAATTTTAAGCCAAGGAAACGGTTACGTGCGCCTAAGTTGGCGTCAGAGCCTGAACCATCAGTATCAATTGACCATTCTGCTAAATATACAACAGAAATATTGTCCGTAAGTTTCTCGTCGCCTTTTACCCCAATACGCGATGCGTTAGAGTTTAACGCAGTTTGATTATTACCAGCATAATCATTGTTATCTACTTGGTCTAAACTTACGTGTAATTTACCATAAAGTGTTGGTGCTGCTTGAGCAGTACTTACACATAATGTTGCAACTGCGGTAGCGAGAAGCAATTTTTTCATTGAAATATTCTCCAAAATTTAGGTCTTACCTAATCACTTTATTTCTCGATTATCTTATGCAACATAATTTTACATAAGCTTACGAACTTGCTAAGCAGTATCAGCAATGAATATGACATTGACATGAAACATTCATGACAGTTAGATGACAAAGGTGTGGTTAATTGATAGACTAATTTTAGAAATATTATTTATAATCATATGGATATCTGTGTTTTTTGATTTTATCACCGGTTGTTCCCGCGATTGATTTAAAAAAATCCAGATGCTTTATCATGCTAATGCTGATTTTGTATTGTAAATAAAATGCGTAAAAGCTATTCATTTCTGCTTGAAAAATGTTGATGTTGCAAAAATAAAACAGAGTGTTTTGAACATTGGCTAATATTTAGCATATAGTTTAACTACAATTAACACATCAAAATTAATTTAAGTTGAGTGAAAAAATGAAAGGTTTAAAAGCATTATCTTTGGGTTTATTGGTGGCAGTAGGGTCTAATTTCGCATTGGCAGCACCAGTAGATTATAAAATTGATCCTACACATACAGCGACAGTATTTTCTTGGAACCATTTTGGATTTTCTACACCGAGTGCAAATTTTAGCGATATTCAGGGTGTAATTCAGGTGGATGAGGCAAACCCGGCAAAATCTTCAGTTGACGTGATTATTCCGATCAGTAGCGTGAACACCAATGTGAAAGCACTGGATCAGGAATTTCAGGAAGAAGCATGGTTTAATGCTGCAAAATTTCCAAATATTACGTTTAAAAGTACTAAAGTTGAAACCAAAGACAAAAAACATTTCAAAATCACTGGTGATCTGACAGTTAAAGGTGTAACAAAACCCGTCGTTTTGGATGCAACTTTAAATAAATTGGGTATCCATCCAATGTCGAAGCTCCCAACTGTAGGTTTTAATGCGACCACAACATTTGATCGTTCCGCTTTTGGTATTGGCAATTATGTACCCAATGTTGGCGATAAAATCACTGTCAATATTACGACAGAAGCCTCAGCTGCAAAATAATCTGACTGAATTAACAAAAAAATGCATCGATCACAATCGGTGCATTTTTATTTATAAAATTAAAATTCTGGCGAATCTAATTACTAATATAATTTTGCAATTGTTCGATCAGGTTTTGTTGTTCCTGAATAATTCCTTTGACTAGATCACCGATTGAGACCAACCCAATTAATTTGCCGTTCTCAAGCACAGGCAAATGGCGTAAATGTCGATTTGTCATTAATTTTAGACATTCGTCTACGGTATTTTTTGGATCTACTGTGATGACTTTATGCGTCATGATGTCTGAGACACAGGTGTCATAAGAAGAACGTTCCATCAGTGCAACTTTTCGTGCGTAATCACGTTCTGATAAAATCCCGATCACATTTTCTTCTTCTACCACAATCAGGGCACCAATACCTTTGTCTGCCATTAAGCTGATTGCTTCCAATACGGTTGCATCTGGCGATATGGTATAGGTTGTATGTTCTACTTTCTCTTGTAATACATGCGCGACTGTTAGCATCTGAGTCTCTCCCATGACTTTTATATTATTTCAACATAAGCTATAGCGCAATTTGTCATAAAAGCAAAGTAAATTTTAAAGTTTTTACTCAGAAGGTTTGTGTTTACACGTCTTTAAGGTAATTGTTTCAGTTAATAAAATCAGGTTAATAAAAACAGGACAATAAAAAACGAGACAGGAGCGTCTCGTTTTTTTACTTTAGCAAGAATTAGTGATGATGACCATCTGCACCATGGACATGGCCATGATCTAATTCTTCTTGCGTTGCAGGACGAACTTCAACGATTTCTACATCAAAGTTTAAGTCTTGACCAGCAAGTGGGTGATTGCCATCGATGATTACATTTTCATCTTGTACATCTTTTACTGTGACGATTTGTACACCATCTTCAGTTTGTGCTTGGAATTGCATACCAGGTTGAATGTTATCAACACCTTGGAACATTTGACGTGGAACTTCTTGTACCAGTTCTGCGTGATATTCGCCATAACCTTCGGCAGCCGGAACATTCACAGTCAGTTTTTCACCAGCAGTTTTGCCAGTTAAAGCATTTTCCAGACCTGGAATAATGTTGCTTGCACCATGCAGATAAGCAAGCGGCTGACCATCTGATTTATCAAGAATTTGACCTTCACCATTGGTTAGTGTGTAGTTAAATTTTACTACGTGGTCATTTGCAATAGCTGTCATTATCGATCTATCCAATCGTGAGTTGTAAAACAACATATAATAAAGAGAATATTTGCAAATTGGGAGTGAATTTACATGAAGAAGCGCGCTTTTATGCAAATAAGTGTAAAAAAACATCACTTGAAGGTGATGTTTCTCTGGAATTGTAACGATATTTTTAATGTAGCTTAATTAAAGGTGTGGTGCCTTTGCCAAATAGATCCCGGGCAGCCAACAAACTGGCACGCGTATAGCCCAGCACAGCGGCCTGATGGACACGATAGAGCGAGTGATACATGGTTTTTGCCATGAGGCCTTCCACGTGAATGTTACCCAATAACTCACCAATGGCGGTATTTTGTGTCAGGGATACCAGTGAACCACGATCAGTAAATTTAAACATGGGTAAAGATTTCCCTTTTAACTTTGCCAGAATTGCATCAATCAGGAAAGCGGCTTGTTGACTGGCAACCTGTGCGCGTGGTGCCAATACCGGTTGTTTGGCGATGGGTTGACAATGTGCACAATCACCAAAAGCAAATATTTTGGGATCATCAATACTTTGTAAAGTCGCATAGACTTTGATGCGTCCGATCCGATCTAGACTTAGCCCAAAATTTTGTGTGACAGCGGGTGCCTTAATGCCGGCAGCCCAGACTTTAAGATTGGAATCAAAGGTTTTTCCATCCTGACAATACACCCGCTCGGCATCAATTTTTTCAACTTTGTGTTGGGTATAGACATGAATGCCGTACTTGTGTAGTTGCTGCAATGCACCAGTGGCGACTTTCTCTGACAGGGCGGGTAAAATTCGAGGGGCGGCTTCAATCACGTTGATTTTTACTTTATTCGGATCAATGCCATCTAGTCCATAGCGGTGAAAATCCTGAGCAGCCTGATGTAGTTCTGCAGCCAGTTCTACGCCTGTAGCACCTGCACCAATGATGGTGATGTTTAGCGGTTTTTCACGAGGTTGGGCGTGGGCCTGTAAATAAAGATTGAGTAAGTCACGCTGGAAAATATCTGCTTGAGCACGATTGTCGAGAAAATGACAGTTTTCTTTGGCGCCCGGCGTACCGAAATCGTTGGAGGTTGAACCAATCGCAATCACCAGTGTGTCGTAAGGGATTCGACGTTGATCGGCCAGTTGGATTTCTCCCTGAACCAGTGGGGCCAGAATAATGTCCTGATTTTCCCGATCAATATCCTGTAGAGAACCGAGCTGGAATTTATAGTGATTTTTTTTGGCGTGGGCGAAATAATTAATTTCTTCGCTGGCACCATTTAGTGTTCCAGCGGCAATCTCATGTAATAAAGGTTTCCAAATATGGGTGAGGGTAGCGTCTACCAGGGTAATCTGAATATGTCTTTTTTTACCAATACGTTGTCCAAGTTGAGTAGCCAGTTCGAGACCGCCAGCTCCACCACCGACAATCACGATGCGATGCTTTTGTGCCATGATATTTAATTCCTATTATTTTAGTCAAGATTAGCAATATCATGGCATGTAAAAGGTAGGTTGTCATTTGCTCAGAATGACTTATGGGGTCGTAATCGGGTAAATCACAGCTTTGATGCTATGTCCTTGAATTAATTGAATCCAACTCTTGATCCATGCCACCAATCTATGCCACCAACTGGCTTGATCAAGCGCAACGTCCTGAACAATATCCACTTCATGAATGATCTTTTTAAATTGTGTTACATTTATTTTTGCCAAAGGCATGGCTGTATGAATCAAAGGTGCATCTAATTGTTGCTGTAAGAGTTGAATACTAAACGCCATTTGTTGCGGTTGTTTCAATGGTTCCAAAATTTCTAAAGGACTTTTTTGCAAGATAAAACGTTGAGATGTGTTATCAAATTGCTGAGCATTTAACACCATATCGTCTGTTAACAAGCTTAGGGTATGGTAACTGTTACTTTGCGGCAAATTAATTTTATATATAGGTTTTTGCCCGCCAATCACTGGAATATCGGCAATGATCTGATCATGGCGAAATAACTGTTTGGTCTGTGTGTAATTATAGGCAATATTCATCAATGTATAGGCAACATCGGCACGTTTTTGCTTGGAAGCCGTTCCCATCACCACCACAATTAAACGTCGATATTCATTGGTGTTGGGATCAAGACGATTCGCGGTTAATGCCAGATTATATCCAGCAGCCTCGGTATAACCAGTTTTCAAACCATCAACACTTGGATCTTTTTTTAGCAGAATATTGGTGGCATGGTGATGGATATCTTTATAACTAAATTCCTGCTGTTTGGAATAATTAAGATATTCCGGTGTATTTTTGACAATGGCCTGTGATAATAAGGCAAGGTCAAATGCAGATGCATAATGATTCTGCATGGTAATTCCAGATGGATTATCAAACTGGGTATTGTGCATACCCAATTGTTGAGCCGTGTGATTCATCAGTTGTAAAAATTGTGGAATATCACCGGAAATCAATGTGGCCAGTGTCAGGGCTGCATCATTGGCAGACATGATAATCAAACCCGAGATTAATTCCTGTACCGAGATTTGATCGCCCGGATGTAGTCTTAAACGGGACTCGTCACCTTTTACAGTGGTCACAACCTCAGGAACGGTGACAATCTGTTCAAGATTCAACTTGCCTTGCTCAACTGCCTGAAGTGACAGATAGCCAACCATCATTTTGGTTAGGGAAGCTGGTGCCCGATGTTCATTTTCATTATATGAGGCAATGACTTGGTGCGATTGCGGATCAAGGATCACCCATGCTTTGGCTTCTACCGTCTGGGGATCAATACTAAGGACTTGAGCAAAACTAACGCTGCTGATACTGCTGACTAAAACAACAAGAAGGGAGTGGCAAAAACGGAACACGGCAGACCTGAATTAAGCATGAAACATAAGGCGTAGATGCTAGACTGTTTTAGACCGAACTGCTACTAAAATCTGGCGGTTTCGCCGAGAAATCATACAAAGAAAAGTGTCATTAAAATATGTCAGAATGCTGTGTTTTTTTATCAGATGTGATGTGTGGCAAATATTTCAATCGGTCCGGATTAGAGTCGTATGAAAACAAGTGCTACACTATGGAAATTCGTATGAGGACCAGTATAGATGATTCACTATCAGCTCGAATTTGATGATTTTTCTCAGCATTTAATTCATGTAACGATCCGTTTTCTTGCCAATCCACAGCAGCAACTCTGGTTGGCTTCATGGATTCCCGGCAGCTATCTGATGCGTGAATTTGCCAAACATGTTGAAGGTGTACAGGCATTTGATGAGTCTGGACGCCAGTTAAAAATTGCCAAAACGCATAAAAATAAATGGCAATTGTTTAATAATGATCATGAGCTGATCACGGTCGAATATAAAGTCTATGCCTATGACTTATCCGTGCGTGGCAGTTATATCGATCAAAGCCGTTTATATGTTAATCCAACCACTGTCTGTATGGGCCTGACCGATCAGGAAGATACAGCGCATGAACTGGAATTATTTGTACCGCAGGCTTTGCATCATTTTACCTATGCAGGGGCTTTGCCAGCAAAATCATTGGTTAAAGGCCGTTTTAATCTCAAGGCAAAAGATTATGCACAATTGATCGATAGCCCGTTTGAGTTGGCAGTGCAGGATCGCTTTAGTTTTGATGCAGAAGGCATTGCACATGATTTTGTGATTTCAGGTCGTCATCATGCCAATTTGCCACGTTTGCAACAGGATATCGAAAAAATTTGTCGTACTGAAATACAGATGTTTGGTTCTGCGCCATTCCAACATTATACCTTCTTGACCATGGCGACAGGTAGTTTATATGGTGGACTGGAACACTGCGAAAGTACCAGTCTGATTTGTCCGCGAGATGATTTGCCCAAAGCCGATGAAAAACCTGAACCAAGTAAAAACTATCAACGTTATCTTGGACTTTGTAGTCATGAATATTTTCACTCTTGGTTGGTGAGATTCATTCGTCCGGAAAATTTTATCAATCCGAATTTACATGAGGAAGGCTATACCAGCTTACTGTGGATTTTTGAAGGCTTTACTTCTTATTATGACGATTTGATTCTGGCCAGAAGTGGCGTTATTTCACAGCATGATTATCTCACTTTATTAACGGATCAAATTAATCGTTATTTACAAAATCCCGGACGTAAAATTCAATCGGTGAGCGAATCAAGTTTTGATGCGTGGATCAAATTTTACCGTCAGGATGAAAACTCCAATAATGCTGGAACCAGCTACTATAATAAAGGTGCACTGGTCGCGTTATGTCTGGATCTAGGATTACGCAGTCATGGTTCGAGTCTGGATGCCTTGATGCAAAAATTATATGCCAATACTCAGGCTGGGATTCAGGTACATGAGCAGACGATTTTTGAATTATGTAAAACCCTGACCGGGCAGGACTGGACGGATCGTTTGAGTTATTTGATCCATAGTACCGATGATTTACCACTGGATCAGGTCTTGGCAGAGTTTGGTATAGAGTATGAATTACAAACCGAAAAAACATTGCCATTTGGTGCAAAAGTACAGGAAAAACCAGAAGGCTTATTGATCCAGCAGGTATTTAGAGATTCTAGTGCAGCACAAGCTGGCTTGTCGGCACATGACATTGTCATTGCATTGGACGACATTCGCATTACAAATAATTTGTGGCAAGCCAAAGCCAAAGAAAAAAATGCCATTTCCTGCCATGTTTTCCGTCGAGATGAATTAATGGTTTTTGATCTTGAACCACAGGAGTATGTATTGCATACGGTTAAATTATCGGTTGCAGATCAGGACAAAGTCACACAGTGGTTATTTAATTAAGGTTTCTCACTTTTTGAATGCAGGCATATTTTAGTCTGTACAAATATGCCTGACTTAGTTCGAACCTGTAAATGTTTGATATGGATACCATGCAGCAATTTGAGATTACCGCCCTTAATCCTGATTTGGTGCAATCGCATGCACAGGTTTATGGCTTACGTGCGATTGCACGGCAATTTTTCTGTGCCGAACGTGTGCAGTCCTTAACTGTCCAGAATCATGTGGAAAAAGCACGCTGTATTACGGCATTGGTTGATGTTCTTATACGTGCAGGAAGTTTGCACAAAGTATTAATTGTATCGAGATTTAGTCATGTGCTGGATCAGATCAGCTTGTGTTTTAGATTGCATACCCAATTAAAAACAGTGGTACTTTCCGGAACTACTCATGCCGAAGGACAGGTGAGTTTTAGCACTTATCAGCATTTTTTTGAAGTTTATGGTTGGGATAATTTGGATGAAATTTTTGCCAGATTTGACCTGATTGTTGTCGATGAGCCTGATGATGAAGCAAATCAGGTTTTTATTAAAAAACTGGCACTCTATCTACAGTGGATTTTATATATTTATATGCCAAAACCGAAGATGTTGTTTTAAGGGATTGCAGGGTCATTTTAAGGATTTAATGCAGGAATTTTGATTATTCAGGATGGCGATTAATTTTGATCATGTGTCAGGTGAATGATCTGACACATGATGAGCATCATTAAAACAATATTTGATTAGAACGACACCATTTTTCCAGGATTAATCCATGCACCTAGGCCATATGCGCCTTTGGCAATTGGAATCGCCATTGGGGCAAGTTCCCGTCCGAGTAGGATATCTTTGTGGGGAATTTTGGTCAGCATTTCAAAGTCGTCTGAGTGCCCGATAAAATCATCGGAAATGGCTTTACCGATCCGCACAGTTTGGGCGACACCATGACCACTCCAGCCATGAACTGCATAAATTGGAAATTTTTCACCTGATTTACGACTGTCAACAGCACCGTTGTAGGTTAAATCTGTTTCTCCACTCCAGACAAAATCCAGTTCTACTGACTTGAGTTGTGGGAAAACATGATTAATCCGGCCCAATAAATATTGATAGGTTTTTTCTGGATTCCAACAACTGCCTGTACCTTGTCCGCCAAATAATAAGCGATTGTTAGAAACACCACGGTAATAATCAATCTGGAATTGGGTGTCATATACTGGAAAATCAGATGGAATAAGTTCTTTTAAATCTACTTCCAAAGGCGCTGTGGTACTGACATAGGTAAAGAATGGAATGGTGGTTTGTGTGTTTGACGACAGTAATTTAAAAGAGGCATGATGTACTGCAATCACCACACTTTTGCGCGCTTTAATTACGCCTTGAGCTGTCTTGACATAAATACCATCGGCAGTTTCCTGAATTTCAGTTACTTCTGTTTGTTCATAGACCTGTCCGCCATTTTTACAGAAGCCATAAATTAAGCCACGGGTAAGGGCGAGTGGATGAATCTGACCACCAAGATGGTCAATCAAACCACCAAAATAGCAATCTGAATTGAGGTAGCTTTGTAATTCATGTTTGCCAACAATCTGGGTATGATCTTCACCTAAAAATTTGCGTGCATCTGCACCTTGGGTTAAACCAATCAAATGACCTTCATGTACGGCAGCGGTAATATGACCTTTTTTACGTTGTAGGGATAAGTCGTACTTTTCGATGATCTCATCAATTAAAGACATGGCTTCTGTCGAGGTGAAATGCCACAGTTTTTTTGCATCTTCGGTGCTGAAATGTTGAATCATTTCTTCTGCTTCCCAGCGCGCAAGCCCCGGCGTCAGTTGACCGCCATTACGTCCCGAAGCGGCACTGCCAATCCGGTTCTTTTCGACTAAAATGGTGTCCACGCCTTGTTCCGAGAGATGCAATGCTGTGGAGGAACCTAGTAAGCCTCCACCGATGACCACCACATCACATTCCAGATCATGTGATAATGTATCAAAGCAATGCCATTCCTGTAGTGAACTTTCGTAGTAGTTGGCAGGATTATCTAGCTCTGCTCGTTGCGGATTAACCCAATTCCACTCTTTATCCATCTTATTGTGGATACTGTTTCTAAATTCAACATCATCTAGAATGATAGGTTTATTTATAGTTTGCATTGCAATACTCCGATAGAAATAATCAATTCATTAACATGCTTCATTGATGGTAATATTCTGTTTTGTCAGCTTTTTATAGATAAATAAAGCCAGACCAAAAGTCAGCCAGATAAAACCAAACTGTAATGCGGCTGCATCAAGGTTGAACCATAGACACACAATAGTGAGTACGGATAACCACGGTACAATCAGATTAAGAAAAATATTTTTGATGCCATGTCTTTGCTTTTGCTTGATATAAAAAAACATAAAGACTGAGAAGTTTACTGCGGTAAAGGCGATCAGGGCACCAAAGCTAATCAGGCTGACCACAGTATCCAAACTCAAGAAAATTGCCAGACAGGAAATTAAACCAATGACTAGTACCGAATAAATTGGTGTTCCAAATCTGCGACTGGTCTGGCCGAAAATTGCTTTTGGAAAGATATTATCGCGTCCCATAATATGAATAAGACGTGAGGCACTGGCATGGGTTGCCAGTCCAGAAGCAAAGGTATTCATGATCTGTCCGCATAGAAAGACCGACTGGAAAAACACACCGCCAACATATAAGACAATTTCTGGTAATGCTTCCGATGGATTATTGAAGCGCAGATTATTGGGAAAATAGAGCTGGATAAACCATGAGGCGGTAAAGAAGATGCAGCCGCCAATCAAGGTGGTTAAAATGACTGCCCGTGGAATGGTTTTTTGCGGGTCTTTGGTTTCATGCGACATGGTGGTGACTGCATCAAAACCTAGGTAGGAAAAGCAGAGAATAGATGCGCCTGCAACCAGTGGGGCAATCGAGTGATCACCATTGATCAAAGGTGTCATAGTTAAAACATGTTCATAGCCTTGACTTGTGCCAATGCCTTTAATCACCAGATAGACAAATACCATCATCAGGAGTGTTGGAGCGAGCACAAAAATCAGGCTAATATTGGCAAGAATATGGATTCTAAAGCAATTGATCAATGTCACTACCGATGTGGCGATCATCACCCAGGCCCAATAGGGTATGCTGGGGAAAAGTGCTTCCAGATAGATTGAAATCAATAATGCATTAATGAGAGGTAACAAAATATAATCCAGTAACGCACACCAACCCACCATGAATCCGGCATTTGCACCACAGCTATCCGTGGTATAGGTATAGGCAGAACCCGGTTTGGCTGAATGGCGACTGAATCGGGCATAACTAAAGGCGGTGAGTAACATGGCAACCAATGCTAATAAATATGCTAATGGCACACGTCCATGAGTAATGCCAGAAACAATACCGAAGGTATCAAATACCGTCATTGGCGTCATATATGCGATACCAATAATCAATACTTGCCATAATGATAGTTTTTTGCGCTGAATATCATTATCGTGCATTTTAATTTAACCCAATATCTATTAATATGCAAATGCAGTTTGCAACAAGTATGCCATATATAGTTTTTATTTAAATTTTTAAGTGAGGTGGAAAAATGGCGAAATATCCAATTGAAATTAGACGCGCGGCAATTAAAGCATATAAAGAAACAGATTATAAAGTTGCGGTATGTAAGCAGTTTGATATTTCCAGAGTGACACTGGATGCATGGATCAAGCTCGAAGAAGAAACCGGTGATTTGCATCCCAAACCTGCAAAAAAACGCGGTGCATCTACTCATATCAAGGATTGGGACGCATTTGAAAAATTTGTTAAAAATATAAAGTTTAAAAATATCAGTGACTTGGTTGTATTATTTGAACAGGAATTTGGTTATGAGGTGTCCTATGCAGTACTAGTACGTGCGATACATGTTTTGGGCTTGCGCCGTCGAAAAGGCCGTTTTTATGGCTAAATTGCGCCTGAAATATGCAGTCAATGTGGCATGATATAGCCTAAAAAATGTAAAGTTCGTTGTATTAAAAAGTACACAATAAAAGCAAAAAATATAAATTTAAAATATTAAAAACGTAAAATTAAATGATTAAAAATGTAAGTTATATTTATTAAAAAAGTAAACCATATAAATTAAAAACGTAAATTAATAAAATTAAAAAAGTAAGGTTATATTATTAAAAAAGTAAATTATATAAATTAAAAATGTAAGTTTAATTAATTAATAATGTAAAGTAATTATATTAAAAAGGTAAATTTAAATTATTAAAAAAGTAAAGTTTAAGTATTAAAAATTTGAATTGGAGAGGGGGCTACAAGGATAGAAGAACTTTTTTGATGCACGACAACAGAATAAAAGCTAGGATTGCACAACAATGAAGCAGTTGGTTTTTCATGACTTGCACTGGCTTATACTTGGCTTGATGATATAACCTATGTTCTGTTTATTTTTACATGTTTGCCCAAGGGAAGAATTGATGACGCCAGAGATAGAACAACATCCCTTAGCCCCATTTTTGCCTCAAAATGCCAAACTTTTGATGTTAGGAAGTTTTCCACCACCTAAACAGCGTTGGAAAATGGATTTTTACTATCCAAACTTTCAAAATGATATGTGGCGTATTCTTGGTTTAATCTTCTTTCAAAACAAAGATTATTTCATTGATCATGCAGCGAAAAATTTTAATTTACCTTTGATTCAGGCATTTTTAAATGAACGGGGAATTGCAATCTATGATACTGCTGAGCAAATTGTACGTTTAAAAGGCAATGCTTCAGATCAGTTTTTACAGATCAAAAAGGCAACAGATATTCCGCACTTGTTGCAGTACATTCCCTTATGCCGGCATATTATGACCACAGGTGATAAAGCTACCGATACATTGATGACGGTTTTAACTGAAGACACGGTTAAACCTACCTTACAGCACAGTAGTTGCACATGGATCAATGGTCAGGAAATCTTCTTGCATCGCATGCCGTCCTCATCAAGAGCCTATCCATTGGCTTTAGATAAAAAGGCAGAACAATATGCGGCTTTTTTTCAGTCAATTAGCATGCTGTAATTATTTTGGTAACTTAATCAGGTGGTGAATTCATGCTTGGAATACGTCATTGACAATATAAACCATATAAAGTTTGCATGATGACCAAAATTTTTTCATCGCTAATCTGATAAAAAATCTGTTTGCCATCGCGTCGTGTTGCAACCAGACTGGATTTTCTGAGCACAGTAAGTTGTTGCGATAAGGTGGGCTGGTGAATATCGGTCATCTTTTCGATGGTATGTACATTGATTTCACCATTAATCAGTACGCATAAAATTTTTAAACGGTCTGGATTGGACAACACTTTTAGGCAGTCTGTCACGATGTTAATTTTGTTAAAGTCAATTTGCATCTGTTTTTCTGATGGAAGCATTTGCAATACAAATCCCTTAAAATAGACATTGATTAATATATAAAATTATATAATATTTAATATAAAATTGTAACAATGAAAATGAAAGATAAAAACCAAGGAGTAATAGCATGCATGATTTCCTGCTGGCATTCATTGGCGGTACGATGCTTGGTTTAAGTGTCGTGGGCTATTTATATGTAAATGGGCGAATTGCAGGGATTAGTGGACTCATTGCTCAGGTTCTCGATAAACAAACAATTTTCACCACGCCTGCTTTATATTTTTTAATGGGCTTATTGATTACACCATTTTTTTACCGCATGTTTATCACGCCTGATATTGAGATCAAACAGTCACCTTTATTATTGGTTATCGCCGGCTTGTTGGTCGGAATAGGTACTCGAATGGGCAGTGGTTGTACCAGTGGACACGGGATTTGTGGTATCAGCCGTTTATCTAAACGTTCGATGGTCGCAACATTAAGCTTTATGCTATTTGGGTTTATCACTGTGTTTGTGATACGCCATGTGATAGGGGGATAATGCATGAAAAATTTCGCAGCGTTTATCTTCGGAGCGATATTTGCTTTAGGCTTAATGATTTCAGGTATGTCTAATCCTGAGAAAGTATTAAATTTTCTAGATATTTTGGGTGATTGGGATGCGAGTCTGGCATTCGTTATGGCAGGCGCAATTCTAATTGCTTTTATCCCTTTTCAAAAAGTGGTAAGAAACCCGCAAGCCAAAACATGCTTTAATGAGAAAATACAGTTACCCGACAAGCAAAATATCGATAAAAAATTACTGGTGGGGAGTGCCTTGTTTGGCATTGGTTGGGGAATTGCGGGTATTTGTCCTGCACCAGCTCTGACTTTGATTGGCTTAGGCCATTTTCAATCTTTATATTTTATTATTGCAATGCTGATAGGTATGCGATTGTATGCCCGTATTGCAAGAGGGCAATAATATGTATGCACAGCCGATTGTGAAAGATTTTTTTGATGAGGACACCAATACCTATAGCTATGTGGTGATTGATCCGGTAAGCCAATACTGTGCCATTATCGACAGTGTTTTAAATTATGATGCTGCATCGGCAACTACAAAAACCACGCATGCTGATGAGATGATTGCTTTTATTCATGCCAAAAAGCTGAACGTGCAATGGATTCTGGAAACCCATGTGCATGCCGACCATCTCACTGCCTCACAATATTTAAAATCTAAATTGGGCGGTCAAATTGCCATGAGTCATAACATTGCTGTGGTACAAGAAACTTTTGCCGAAATTTATCATGTCGATTTGGCACGCCTAAAAACACATCATGGTTTTGATTATTTGTTTAAGGATTATGAGCAATTTAAAATTGGTGAAATGATTGCTTATAATATTCCCACACCAGGGCATACGCCTGCATGTTTAAGTTATGTGATTGGTGATGCAGTTTTTGTCGGGGATACCTTGTTCATGCCGGATTATGGTACAGCCCGTTGTGATTTTCCAAAAGGCAGTGCGGCAGAACTTTATGATTCTGTACAAAAATTATTTGAATTGCCTGATGCCACGCGTATGTATTTATGTCATGACTATTTACCAGAAGGGCGTGAACAGTATTGTTGTCAGACGGATATTAAAACCCAGAAAAACAATAATATTCATATTCATCAAGGGATTCAAAAACAACAATTTGTTGCAATGCGGCAACAACGGGATGCCACGCTCGATATGCCAAAATTAATTTTGCCTTCAATTCAAATCAACATGGATGCCGGACGCTTTCCGGAACCTGAAAGTAATGGGATTCGTTATTTAAAACTACCCTTGAATTATTTTAACTAGGCTGTTTAATCCTGCTGTAATGCTTGATTTTTATGCTATCTTTGCTATACATAAGCAATAATGGATAAGGTTGGACAGGTATGTCGGCAAAACAACATATTATTTTAATTCATGGAACATGGTGTACAGGGGATTCGTGGGGGGATTTTGTCCCTGCTTTGCAGGCATTGGGCTTAACAGTTCATACCCCGACTTTACGGTATCATGATTTGCCGATGGCAGAAGGTGCAGAAAAAGTTGCCTCTGTTAGTCTAACAGATTATGTTGATGATTTAAGCCAGTTACTTTTATCACTAGATAGTCCACCCATTATTCTGGGGCATTCACTGGGCGGATTGTTGGCACAATTACTCGCTGCCCGACATCCGGATCGGCATAAGGGCGTTGTATTATTGGGACCTGCACCGATGGCAGGTATTTTTGCATTATATCCCACGATGTTGGCAGCATTTTACCGGCATTATTTACAATGGGGTTTCTGGAAAAAGCCTTTGTTTCCTACTGAAGATCGAGTCTTTAAGTATTGCATGAATCATCAGCCGGAACATTTACGTCAGCAATTTTATCGTAGTTTGGTGGCAGAATCCGGACGTGTCTATGCCGAAATGGCATTTTGGTTTCTGGATCGAAAAAAAGCAGCAACTGTTGATACCGATGCAATTCAAACCCCAGTACTGGTGATTTCCGGAACGGATGATAAAATTGTGGTGGCAAAAATAGCCAAAGCCACAGCAAAAAAATATAAAAACGCCACCTATATTGAGTTAAAAGGTTCGGACCATATGTATGACATGGGACAGTTTATGCCACAAACTGTAGCATTGATTGATACATGGATGCAGCAGTATCATTTTAAATAATATTAAGCTGCCTATGCGGCATTAACCAAATCAAAGCATTGCTGGAAATTGCACCAATATTTCTAAGCTGCCTATGCGGCATTAACCCATTTTTATATTCACTACACTTGTTAGCGCAGTTTCTAAGCTGCCTATGCGGCATTAACCATAATACAACTCAACCGATTTGGGGCGAGACTTTTCTAAGCTGCCTATGCGGCATTAACCGGCGTGAAGCTTATGCGGATCTGTTTGCAGTATTTCTAAGCTGCCTATGCGGCATTAACCATATCTTTTTGCAAATCTGCTAGCCGTTTTTCTTTCTAAGCTGCCTATGCGGCATTAACCATCAAATTCCACATGTTTCTATTAAGTATTGATTTCTAAGCTGCCTATGCGGCATTAACCAATTACTCATTAATCACCCCGATAAAAAAATGTTTCTAAGCTGCCTATGCGGCATTAACCGTGGCTCTGGTAGTGGTTGCCAATGTGTAGGTTTTCTAAGCTGCCTATGCGGCATTAACCCTTTGCGCAATGTTGAATATCACGACTGCAAATTTCTAAGCTGCCTATGCGGCATTAACCTTAAAATTTTTAAAAAAAGCTAAGCAATTTTAAAGTATTAGGGCAAAAATTGATAAAATACCAAAGTCTTAAACTTTGGCTCTAAGGTTTTGATTAAACAAGATATAAATGAGTGTTAAAAAAATTGGGTTTTTAGGGTCATGAGGCACGTAAAAATTCATTTAAAATTTTACCAAATTTCACTGGTTCTGACATTAATGGCACATGTCCGGATTTGTCCATAAGATGAATGGTTGCATCATCGAGTTGTTGGGCAATTTCCAGTTGTCCATGATACCCATATAAAGAAGATTGTTTCCCAATAATAAAATGTGTGGGTTTATCTAGGCTTGCAATGGCATCACGATAGTCTTCATCATGTTCAAGATAGGTGTGCAGATACCAGAGAATATATTGCAACGATTGTAATGGCATAAGGTGAGATTGGACTTTATTCAAAGGCAATTTACCCAGTAATGCAGTCAATGGCGAATGTGGATTTTGCAATTGCATAAATTCCAGCCATAAGTTTAGCAGTTGAATTTGTATATCTTTTGGTAAATTGGCAATAGATGAATAGTGTTGATAAGGCTCCACCAGACCAGAAATTTTAAGCATTAATTGTAAAAGCTGCTGCTGTTGCTCGCCCAATAAACCAAAATGCCATGATTCATCATTCTTGATTTTTGCACTTTGATCAATATGTAAATAGCGTTTGATATATTGATTAAACTGACCATATTTTAAACCATGCATTGTTGTCGTTGCGCCCATGGAATAGCCAATAACATCAATTTCCCCGATATTAAGCTGTTGTAAAAGTGCATGTATATCTTGCCAGTGACTATCAATGGCATTTAGGGCAGATGGAATTTTACAATGTCTTGAACCCCCAAAACCGCGAAAGTCAGGAATAATAAAGGATCGTGATTTTAAACTTGGCAGAATAAACGGTAACCATTGCCAGCTACTCATGCCCAGACCGGATAAAATGAGCACAGGTTCACCTGTTCCGATTTGGCGGACATAGAGTGATTCCTGATCAGGCATGAGATAGTGTGGCATTCAATTATTCCTTTGAGTCGTGATCTTGTTGCAAAATATCTATCATTTCTTCAATCCAGACGATCCAGCCAGCCTCTAGTTGGATACCAAGTTCGAGAATTTTTTGCTGAATCATTACGGTACGTGTCTGACCATTAGATTGCTTTTGCTGATCTTTTGCAAAAATATTTTTATATAAATCGTGTTGCGTGCGATGCAAAGTCAAATGTCTTTTTAATTCAGGTAAGATTAAATCTCCACCCAATTGTGCTTCGGCACGTAATTTTACCATTAATTCATCACGAAATTTTGCGGGCTGGCTTTCCTGTAAGATCCATTGATACAGTTCCTGCTTGCCAATGTCTTCAACCTGATAGGTTTTTTTGCGGGAATCTGTATCTTCGGTTTCAATGGTACTAATCCATCCTTTGTTCTGCATTTGTCCCAATTCGCGATAGATTTGCTGATGGGTGGCATGCCAGAAAAATCCCATCGAACGATCAAAGCGACGTGCCAAAGCAATACCAGTACTTGGTTTTTCTAATAAACTGGTCAAAAGAACATGGGATAAGGACATAAGATATTAGTACTCCGTTTTATCTATTTTAATTGTAAATTATTATGCAACATATTGCATAGTTTATTTCTATCGTTTATAACACCTTCTAAAGATTATGCAACATATTGCATAGTTTGCTGTATGATGAATTTATGATCGCAAAAATTTGCCAGCAATTGTATTTGCCAGCTAAGGAGTTTAAATGTCTGCATATCCACATTTATTAAAACCATTGGATTTGGGATTTACCACACTTAAGAATCGGGTATTAATGGGATCTATGCATATTGGTCTGGAGGAACAGGCCAATGGCTTTGAACGTCTTGCTGCATTTTATGCCAAACGGGCGCAAGGTGATGTTGGACTAATTGTAACTGGTGGTATTGCACCCAATGCCGCCGGTGTGGTGTTTGCTGGCGGCTCCAAGCTGGAAACATTAGAAGAGGCAGAACAGCATAAAATTGTTACGCAGGCTGTCCATGATGCAGGTGGCAAGATTGCTTTACAAATTTTGCATACTGGGCGTTATTCTTATCAGGAACATATTGTTGCACCTTCTGCAATTCAGGCACCGATCAATCCGGTGAAACCTCAAGCATTAACGTCTAATGAAGTTGTGCAAACCATTGATGACTTTGCCAATTGTGCAAAACTAGCGCAATATGCCGGCTACGATGGTGTGGAAGTCATGGGGTCAGAAGGTTATCTGATTAATGAGTTTATTGCAGCCCGAACCAATCATCGGGAAGATGAATGGGGCGGAAGCTATGAAAACCGGATACGTTTTCCGATTGAAATTGTAAAGCGCATTCGTGCAGCAGTTGGTGAACATTTTATTATTATCTATCGCTTGTCTATGCTGGATTTGGTCGAAGGCGGTTCAACTTTTGATGAAGTTATTCAACTTGCCAAGGAAATTGAAAAGGCTGGTGCAACCATTATTAATACTGGGATTGGCTGGCATGAGGCCCGTATTCCAACCATTGCCACCAAAGTTCCTCGCGCTGCATTTACCTGGGTTACAGAAAAACTTAAAAAACATGTCAGTATTCCTTTAATTACTTCGAATCGGATCAATACACCAGAAATGGCTGAATATGTATTGGCACAAGGGCAAGCCGATATGATCTCGATGGCGCGTCCAATGCTTGCTGATCCGGATTTTGTATTAAAGGCAGCTCAGGACCGTAGTGATGAAATCAATACCTGTATTGGCTGTAATCAGGCGTGTTTAGATCATATTTTTTCCCATAAAACAGCCACCTGTTTGGTTAATCCCGAAGCAGGTTATGAAACCGAATTACTATTTATTCCAACCACACAGCCTAAACATATTGCCGTGGTTGGGGCAGGGCCAGCAGGTTGTAGTTTTGCCATTTATGCGGCACGTCGTGGTCATAATGTCACGATTTTTGAAGCAGAACATCAGATTGGTGGTCAGTTTAATATCGCCAAAACCATTCCGGGCAAGGAGGAGTTTTATGAAACCTTACGATATTTTAATCGTCAGATTGAGCTGCATCCTCAGATTGAATTAAAACTGAATCACAAAGCTACTTTTGCAGAATTGAATCAGCCCGAATATGATGAAGTTGTAATTGCCACTGGTGTAACACCACGCCATTTGGAAATTGAAGGCAGTGATTCAGATAAGGTGCTGAGTTATCTGGATGTATTGAAATATCGCAAACCTGTAGGTAAAAAAGTAGCGATTATCGGTGCTGGCGGTATCGGTTTTGATACGGCAGAATTTTTGGTACAGCATGGTGAAAGTGCCACAGTAAATCCAGAAAAATTCTATCGTCAATGGGGCATTGATCCGCAATATACGCATGTGGGTGGTTTAAAGCCTGCACAATATGATGTGCCTGAACGAGAAGTGTATTTATTACAACGCAAGGCGATTCCTGTTGGTGCAAATCTTGGCAAAACCACAGGCTGGATTCACCGTACTGGCTTAAAACATCATCAGGTCAAGATGATTTCCGGTGTGCAGTATGACAAGATTGATCAGGCTGGTTTACATGTCACTATAAATGATCAGCAGACTGTACTGGAGGTCGATCAAATTGTGGTGTGTGCCGGACAGGAACCCTTTACTGCCATGTTTGACGAGTTACAACAGGCAGGAAAATCTGTACACCTCATTGGTGGTGCCAAACAGGCAGGTGAACTGGATGCCAAACGTGCAATTCGTCAAGGTGCCGAGTTGGCAGCGCAACTATAAATAAGGTTTTGGGGTATTGTCATATGCCCCATTATTTTTGATTTTATAAACTTTAACCCAGCCAAAACAGGGGGATAACAATGTGGTTAAGATTCACAACGTTTGCTTTATTACCCATTATCATGCTGCAAGGGTTTAAAGTCCGAAAGAGTATTCCAAGGCTTGCAGAGCCGAGTGGCGAGCGTGAAGGGATCAGTGGACAGGGCTTGCCCTTATCACTTCTTATTTTAGGCGATTCAGCGGCGGCAGGTGTTGGGGTTGACACTCAAAAACAGGCACTCTCTGGTGCAATTCTTACAAATTTGGAAAATGAATATTGTATCAGTTGGAAATTGCAGGCGCAGACTGGGCATACCAGTAAACAGGTATTGCGTGATCTACAACAATTGGATTCACGCAATTATGATGTGATTGTGACATCAGTCGGTGTCAATGATGTGACGCAATTGATCTCAACAAAAAAATGGTTAAAACAACAGCAACAGCTATTTACCCAATTACAAAACCGCTTTCAACCTAAAGTGATTATCGTCTTTAGTGTACCGCCGATGCAGCATTTTTCTGCTTTACCGAATCCTTTGGCTTGGTTACTGGGAAAGTATGCCAAGCAGATGAATCAATCATTAAAAAAATATTTGGCTTTACAGGATCAATTCAGATGGATTGAAAATGATATTAAAACATTGCAAGCACTCAATCTGCCTATGGCCCGTGATGGATTTCATCCCGGTAAGGAAATTTATGCCTTTTGGGGAGAGCAGGTCGCAAATATAATCAAAGCAATGTCTTCATCGAAGCTTAATTAAAAAAGCCAGACACTAATCAAAATGATAGGGTCTGGCTTTAAATTTTTGCTTCATCAATTGTTTGTTGATTAAGCTGAATTAGTAAATATCAGTTATACGCAACTTATTGCTTATCCAGATATTTGGCATTTTCAGATAAAATCGTTTGACTGATGGTCACAAGAATTTGTTGTAATAAATCAAATTCGGTTTGTAATGGCGTGCTTTTACGGGTAATTAAAGCAAGCGTTCGTTCTGGTGGATTCTTGATTGGATGAATCAGCAGTTTTTCATGTGACATCAGATTTGCATTTTGAATGGCAATTTCCGGCAACATGGTAAAGCCCAGATCGGCCAGTACCATTTCTAGCAGTGTAGGCAACGAACTGGCTTTTAGCCGTGAGTCATTTTTACGGTCATTAATCGGACACACACTCAAGGCATGATCCCGCAAACAATGACCTTCTTCCAGTAGAATTAAACGGGACAAATCCAGATCATCAATGGTCTTGGCCTGAATGGTCTGTTTATCATTGCGATTACATACAATAAATAATTTTTCAGTCGCAATTTCTTTGACTTTTAAACCATGCGTATCAAAAGGCAAAGCCAGAACCACCATATCCAGACTACCATGTTCCAAACCTTCGAGAATTTTTTCACTCTGGGCTTCATGGAGGTGGAGTTTGATGCGTGGTAACTGGGTTTGTACCGCTGTCAGAAGTTGCGTCAAAATAAAAGGTGCAATGGTTGGAATAATACCAAGATGCAGATCACCTGTTAGAGGCTCGCTCATTTCACGGCTGAGTCGCATCAAATCCTGTGCATCTGCCAAAAGAACACGTGCTCTGGTGACAACTTGTTCACCCAAAGGTGTTAATCGCACATTTTGTCGATCTCGTTCTACAAGAACTCCTCCTAAAAGGCGTTCTAATTCCATAATCCCACCGGATAGAGTGGATTGAGTGACAAATGAACGACGTGCAGCTTCGGTAAAATGCAAAGTCTCAGATAAGGTTACCAGATAGGAAAGCTGACGAAGTGAAGGTAAAGCGGCCATAATGTCCTAGGAAATCAATGATTAAAATATTGTACAAAGGTTTGAACCAGTTTGGGAATAAAATAGGGCTGAATATCATGTCCCATGCCTTCTACCAGTTCAAATTTTGCATTTTTGATCGCTTTTGCAACCGCTTTACCATGAGCAGGTGGCAATAACCGATCACGACTACCATGCACGACTATCGTAGGCTGTTGAATTTGTTTGTCAAGATGTAAAAGTGACCCTGTACAAAGAATTGCCAAAAATTGTTGTAAGATTCCTGTAGGATAATAGCTGCGCTGATAGAGTTTACGTGCAGTTTGTGCGGTTTCGATTTGATTAACAAAACCTGGCGAACCAATTGTATTAAAGACTTTGATCGAATGACGGATGATACTTTCTTCATCACGATTTTCCGGGCGACCAATCAGGCTAAATAATTGTTTGGGAAAAGGTGGCGGTAAAAAACGCTGATTGTTGCTGGTAAACAATAAACCAAGACGATCAACTTTTTCAGGATATTGCGCTGCCAAAATTTGTGCAATCATACCGCCCATTGATGCGCCAATCACATGAACTTTACTTAATTGCAGCACGTCCAGTAAAAGCTTTGCATCTTCTGCCATATCATACAGATTATAGGGTGCACCCTCATTACTCAAACCAAAGCTAAAGCGGCCCATCATTTTAATGGTATTTAACCTTTTGCCCTTTTTTTTAATTTTGCTGGATAAACCAATATCACGGTTATCAAAACGAATGACCTGAAAACCAGCATCAATCAGTTGTTTACAAAATGCATCGGGCCAGAATAATAATTGTGCACCTAAGCCCATAATCAGCAAAATAGTTGGATTGGCTGGATCACCGCCTATTTCCACATGCAGCTTTTGTTGATTGGGGAGTTCAACTGTTGCTTCCTGCATAAAGTGAGTATAAGGCGATGTTTTTAATGATAAAAGATTTGTCATTGTTTTTATCCTATGCAAGTTCATCATTAGACAGATATATGGGGGTCTAATGATGAAAAAACAAAACAGTTTTTCTTAGCTTTGAGGAATAAGATCCGGAACCAGTTTTGCCAAGGTCAGACGTTGTTTGCCTGCTGTTGCGCCTAGTAATACAAAACCACGTAATGTTCCTTGCGGATCAAAAGCCTTGGCCAGCATACCATCATCGAATTCTTCGGTTTCCCAGTTTACTTCAACATTGGCTGGTGCTGGTAAAACGGTTAGCGGTGCAGCAGGGGTTTTGACGGCAACTGGCATGGCAGGATAATGCACACGCGTAGTTTCACCCGCCAGTGTTTTGGCCAAGGCACGGGCTTGCTGCATCAGCGGCATCACATAAGGTAATAATGTACCATTTACTTCTGCACAATCGCCAATGGCATAGATATCCGGCAGATTGGTTTCCAGTAATGAATTACTAATAATGCCACGGCTGGTATGGATACCTGCTTGTTTGGCCAAATCCAGATTTGGTTGTAAACCAATGGCCGACAAGACCACATCTACCACAAAACGCTGTCCATTTGCCAGTGTTACTTCATAATCATCATTGGCGATTTTATTGACTTTATCAACGGTTGTACCAAGAATAAATTTGATACCTGCTTCTTCAAGATTTTGACGAAATGCAGCGGCTGTATGCGCGGGTAATAAACGACCCAAAGGTTGTGGTGCCAAATCGACCACAGTAACGTGGTGATCGGTATTTTGCAGGTCATTGGCAAATTCACAACCAATTAAACCGGCACCTAAAATCAGCACACGTTTATCGGGGCGTTGATCCAGTCGTTCACGAAAAGCGCGATAATCAGTTAGATTGTTGACGACATGAATATCTTCGGCACCATCACCGGAAATGGCCAGACGAATTGGATTGGCACCCACAGCTAGAATGAGTTTTTGATAAGACAGTGTAGAATGTTCACCCTGATGTTCAAGTGCTATGGTATGCGCTGTACTATCAATTGATTTGACCCAGGTATGTGCCTTGATGGTCATTTTAAGTTGAGAACTCATTTTGTCGGCATCACCCAAAGCAATTTGTTCTGGTACTTTTTTACCAACAAGTGCATTTGATAGTGTTGGCTTGGCATAATTGATAGCATCATCTGCACAGATCATCACCAGTTCCTGCTCTGGATTAAGTTTACGATACTCTCTTGCAAGTGTATAACCAGCCATACCAGAACCAATAATGACGATAGGATGCATTCTAATCTCCACGCTAAATGATAAAATTTTACAACATTAAATAAATAAAAAAACCATGCAAAGCGCATGGTCTTTATAGTTCGATTTAGATCTCAATCATTTCAAAATCTGCTTTTGACACGCCACAATCCGGGCAAGTCCAGTCATCGGGAATATCTTCCCATTTTGTTCCAGCGGCAATACCATCTTGTGGCCATCCTTCTGCTTCATCATAAATCCAACCACAAACGATACACTGATACTTCTTCATCTAAATCTCCAAGCGCTGACTAGGTGGAACATTCTGCCTATCAGACAAAATAAACTTAAGCAAATGGTCAATTTAACTTAAATTTTTTTACTGCGCTCTCATATTAAAATGCTACGCAAAGAAAATAAAGTCTGATTTGAGTTTACCACTCTACGATTTATTAGATATGTCTAAATTGGCAATACTTTAAGTCAAACCTGCAAATAATGATTTATCATTTTAAGACAATTTATCATTTTTTATGCTGTGATTTCACTTGATTGGATAAAAACTGTGGGGCGAGGAGAGGGGCAATTGGGCAAAATATTATGCAGCACACAAAAGCCTGCCATCATTTTGGATGAGGCATATGAAAAAATAAAATGTAGGAAGTTAAGACAACCAGTGTTGGCAATTAGTTTTTGCTAACTAGGCCAGTTTGGCTTTTATTTTTGCGGAAACTTGTGAAGGATCGGCACGTCCGGCTATGATCGGACGTAGAGAATTCATCACCTTACCCATATCTTTCATGCTAGTGGCACCTTGAGCAGTAATTGTTTGCTCAATGAGAGAATCAAGCTCGTCCTCAGTCATAGCTTCTGGTAGAAATTGAGAGAGTACCTCAAGTTCGGCTTGTTCTTTACTAGCTAAATCTTCTCGACCTGCGCCAGAAAAGGCTTTGATCGATTCTTTGCGTTGTTTTACCTGTTTTTCGACGACAGAAAGCACTTGAGCATCGTCAAGTTCAATACGTTCGTCTACTTCAATTTGTTTGATCGCTGCCTGTAGACCACGAATTACTGTTACAACTGCCATATCTTTGGCACGCATTGCGTTTTTAAGGGTATCAGTAATTTGAGTTTTTAAAGTGGTCATAGTAGTCGCGTTCTTTTTACAAATTGTAGATTAATGAGAACAAGTTAGTATAGGCGAGTTGTACGGATAGATTCACGAGCAACTTTTTTTGCATAACGTTTAACAGCAGCAGCTTTTTTACGTTTACGCTCTTGAGTTGGTTTTTCGTAGAATTCACGTTTACGAACGTCGGCTAAAACACCTGCTTTTTCGCATGAGCGTTTGAAACGACGGATAGCAACGTCAACTGGTTCGCCTTCTTTTAACTTAACTTGTGGCATATAGAATCCTCTGTTAGATGATGGATAAATAAATGCAAGTACGCCACGTACTTACGGTGAATGAGTGCAGCATTTTACGCTTTTACAATCATAAGTACAAGTCTATAATGACAGCGAATCCAAATAACCCCATAGAAATAGGCATTTTTGACATGATTGTACTTGGTTTGGAAACTTCTTGTGATGAAACAGGCTTGGCTTTGTATGACAGCAAGCAAGGACTTTTGGGGCAGGTACTCTATAGTCAGATCAAGCTACATGCAGAATATGGTGGTGTGGTGCCGGAATTGGCATCACGAGATCATGTGCGTAAACTGATTCCTTTACTGGAAGAGTTGCTGGCACAAAGTGGCCTAAAGAAATCTGAAATTGATGCGATTGCTTATACCCGTGGACCAGGTTTGATGGGCGCATTAATGACAGGTGCATTGTTTGGGCGTAGTCTGGCATTTGCTTTAAATATTCCTGCGATTGGTGTACATCATATGGAGGGGCATTTGCTGGCGCCATTATTATCAAAAAATCCGCCACAATTTCCTTTTGTGGCTTTGTTGGTATCAGGTGGACATACACAATTAATGGCAGCACATGCGCTAGGGCAATATGAACTTTTGGGCGAGTCGATTGATGATGCCGCAGGTGAAGCCTTTGATAAGGTTGCCAAAATGTTGAATTTACCTTATCCCGGTGGCCCACAAATTGCCAAACTGGCATTGCAGGGCAATCCTGATGCCTTTGCATTTCCACGTCCTTTGATGCAGCAAGCCTTAAACTTTTCTTTTAGTGGTTTAAAAACAGCCGTGTCGAGTCAGATCAAGGCCGTAGAAGGACAGGGACGAGAAGCAGATATTGCAGCATCTTTTCAGGAAGCTGTGGTGGATACATTGGTCAAAAAATCTATTAAGGCATTAAAAGCAATTGGTTTAAAACAATTGGTCATTGCTGGCGGGGTCAGTGCCAATCAACGATTAAGAGAAAAACTGGAAAACTCTTTAAGTGGGATGGGGGCCAAAGTCTATTATGCCGAACCTGCTTTATGTACCGATAATGGTGCCATGATTGCTTTTGCCGGTTATCAGCGTTTACAGGCCGGGCAGCAGGATGATTTGGCAGTTACCACTACACCACGCTGGCCGATGACAGAGTTAAGTTTGGTTTAAACACGATTAATAGAAGCTATGTTGTCTAAAGGAGGGCATGGCTTCTATCTGTTTAAAATAAGCATAATTAGAATAGATGATTTACAGATACAAAACATAAGTAAATTTGCATGATTTTTAGAAGAGGAAAATCACTATCGTAAAATTTCAACAAGCATATGCAAAAAAACTATAAATCAATACCTTAATCTTTTGTACAAAAGCAATTTTTCATGCTATGACTGTCTAATGATTGATCATTGTGTTGATCAATCGGTATAAAAATTGCAAAGCTAGCTTGTACCGTTTCACATACAAAAGAGAGGTGCTTTATGCTCGATTTAAAAGTCACGATGTTTAAATATGATGCGTCCTCTAGATGCCTAAAACTATTTTATAGTGATGGCAGTGGGGCAATCTTTAAATCTGTGCCTGAATTTGTGCACCGGAATCTTTTGCGATGTGAGGATAAAGCAGCTTTTGTGCAGAAATATCTGGAATATGATTTACATTTTACCAAGATTACCTTGATGTCTGCTGCATAATAAAAAGCCCTGATTTGAGTGATCAGGGCTTTTTTAGTCATTTGATTTTTATCTACAATAAAATTATAAAGCATAACGAGTTAAAAGCGAATTATACATAATAACTGGTTTTGGTCATGGTTTTTGAAATAAGGGTCATGACAATACGTACCGGAACAGGCAAGTCTACACCACCGGCATTTAAGGCTGTATCACGATGATGTAACTCATCTTCATTCATCTGTTCCAGAATGACTTTTGAGCGTTGATCCTGTGCAGGGAGTTGTGCAAGATGGGAAAGTAGATGTGCGCTGACTTGTTTTTCCGTTTCTGCGACAAAACCCAAGCTGTATTTATCACCAGCAATACCGGCTGCTGCACCCATGGCAAAAGACAGGCTATACCAGACTGGATTTAACAGACTAGGATAACTATTTAACTCTTTTAAGCGATCTTCACACCATGCCAGATGATCCTGTTCTTCTTCGGCCGCATGTTCCATTTCCAGACGCACACTTGGTAATTTTGCTGTCATGGCCTGACCATGATAGAGCGCTTGAGCACAGACTTCGCCACTATGATTTACCCGCATCAAGCCTGCGACATGGCGTGCCTCATTAATCGTAAGCTGTGAGTCTAAGTCGGCAGCCGGATTATGACGGTGTGCAGCGGTTGCGCCGGGCACCAGACTGCGTAAAGCCTGATCAAAAGAATTAATCATGCGGTCTAAACCAGTAAATTGACGCATCGCTTTTCCCCCTGAATGCATGTTATGGCGTATTTAAGCGCTGACGAATTTTGACAACTAACAGACCTGTCACCACAGCACTTAGAATAGCGGTAATGTTAAATAAATGTAATAGTGTCAACTGTAAACTACTCAGTACGATGATGCAAAAAATTGCAGCGGTGACCATAAAAATTGCATTAAAAATGTTATTGGCTGCGACAATTCTGGCACGCTGGGTTTCTGGTGATTTTGCCTGCATCATGGCATAGAGCGGTACGATATAAAAACCGCCACTTATTCCGAGCAGGGTCACGGCAGCAAAAACATGGTAATAGCTGATGCCTTGTCCAAATACTTGTGCAATATTGAAATATTCGCCCTGTTGTTGCGGCACACTGCCTAATGCCCAAGATAAATAAAATGCAAACAGGGTTAAACCAATTGAGCCAAGCGGCACCATTTTAATATTAACGCTATTGCCACTAAGTTTTTTACATACTGCCGAACCGATCACCACACCTACAGAAAAGAAAGTCAGTACCACACTGGATACATTTTCATTGCCATGCAGATATTGCTGAGTCATTTGAGGAATTTGTGTGATGACTGTTGCACCATAAAACCAGTACCAAGAGTTACCAAGTAAAATTAAGAAGATGAGTGGTAAACTATAGCTAAGGCGGATAATTTGCCCGCTGGTGACAAAAAAATTCCAGTTGACTTTTAATGTTGAGTCAGCAATCTTTTGTTTTAAAATCTGGCGACTAGAGAGATAGCCTAAGACTGCCACAGCCAGAACCGTCAGGCTAATCCACCACATACTGCCAGCCGAGAGTGAAATGACAATCCCGCCGATGACCATACCGAGTAAAATAGCCAGTGAAGTCCCGGATTGAAAGATGGCGTTACCGGACATCAATTCCTGTTCAGTTAAAATATCCGGCAAGATCGCATATTTGATCGGACCAAAAAATGCAGCTTGTGTGCCGGTTAAGAATAAAGCACACAATAAAATCCATAAATTGCCAAGAAAAAAACCGACAGTTGCCAAAAGCATAATGCAGATTTCACCAATTTTAAGCCAGCGGATCAGTTGCGAGCGTTCATAACGATCGGCAATTTGTCCAGCAGTGGCAGAAAAAATAAAAAAAGGTAAAATAAACAAAAGTGCCGCAACATTGTTTAATGTGCTAATGTTGATCTCGCCACGGTTGATCCAGCCATAAGTAAATACCATGAGTAAGGCGTATTTATAAATATTATCGTTGAATGCGCCAAAAAACTGGGTGAGGAACATCGGTAGAAATCGGCGTGATGTGAGTAAGCTGGTTGACTTGGTTGGCATTTATTCGCCCTGTAAATATGAATTTTGGGTAAAATTTTGTCTGTAGTTTAAGATAGTTTGTAAAGTATGAATATAGGTGCTTTACAAGTTGGTGTTAACAAAAGAGAATCATATCTTGGGAAACGCCAAATTTAATTGAGTTCAATATGCCGAATCCAAACAAGAAAATACTTAATCGATCTCTATTGGCAGTTGCTATTGATGATTTATTGTATGTATCTCGTCATGGCAAAACTGTTTTGCTTGGTATAAGTTGTGTGTTTTCTACCTTGTCTTATGCAGAGGACATGGTGCTCTCTAGTCCCGATAGCAGCCTTGTTGATACAGCCATTGAAAAGCATGAACAGCAACAAACACAGCAGATTCAGGACGCATTACAACAACAGGCAGAAAATGCCCAGACCGATCAACAAAACTTAAATACGGCATTGCAGGAATTTCAGACCGAAGCAGTGTATCAGCTTAATGATGCTGATATCCCTCCGGTTGATCAGAATATGCTGAATGAAATCAATCAGATCGCAGTAGAGGCACAACAAGAAGCAAAACAGCAGGAACAACAATTACCGACAGTGCAACAGGCAATTAATGCGCAGAAGACCGACAGTTCATCACAGGAAGCCATTTTTGTTGCGCCACAGGAACAGCAAGCCAAAGTCGATCAACTGATGCAGGAGTTGCAGGCGGATCAGATAGAATTACCACAATTTCAGGCAAGTGGTTCAAGCGAAGATCCAAGTAATCCTCAAACCAGTGCCATGACCGAAACCAAAAAACGTGGTTTTTTTGCACGTTTATTTCGACGTGGAAATGATAATAACGAACAGGTTGAAGCATTACCTAAAATTAATGTGACTGTCACCGGAACCAGTAGTGAACCGGATGAAGCGCTTTTGGCAGAGAATATTGATGCAAAACTGTCTACTTTTACTGTAGATGCGTTTGAAGATTTTAATGTTGCCTTGCCACAAATTAGAAATATGGCCACACTGGCAGCGCAGGCAGTAGGTTATTATGAATCTGAGTTTAAATTCACCAAAAAAGATGAAAACGATCTGGTGGTGGATGTCAAGCCGAAGGAACCTGTTACGGTAAAATCACAACTGATTGAATTTTCAGGTGCGGGTGCAACCCGTCCAGCTTTTCAGGTAATTTCCGTCGTACCGGATTTAAATGAAGGTGATGTTTTTAATCACGGTTTGTATGAAACCACCAAAAACCGTATTAGCAGTGCAGCCAGTGATCAGGGCTATTTTGATGCGTATTGGCGCATGCATGATGCCAAAGTCACCTTGCCGGAAAATACAGCGGATATCAGCCTAAAATATGAAACCGGTGAGCGCTATGTATTAAATGGTGTTGAATTTCGCATGAGTGATCCGGATAAACCATTTCCCTTGCGTCGATCTGTACTGGAAAAGCTGGTGCCATTTAAAGAGGGTGATGATTATACGAGCTGGCGGGTAAGTTTATTATCAAATAATCTGATTAACAGTCGTTATTTTAATTATGCACTGGTTAATGTGATTAAGCCGGATCCAATTGACAAACCTTTGGAACTTCCTGATGACGTAAAAGAAATCTTACAACAAAGTCAGGCTCAACAGAATGATGCGACAACTTCTGAAAATAATGATCAGGTTGCCGTGGAGTCTCAGCAAGTTGTGGATGAAACGGTTTTTGCCGGTGCACAGGATGACCAAACCCTCAAAACTGCATCTGATGCAGACACCTCACAAAATGATGACGAAAATGAACAATTAAAGGCCAAAGCACGAGAAGAGAAAAAGATTCCGGTAATTGTCTATCTCAATGCAGATACCTTAAATAACCTTGAAACAGGTATTGGTTATGGCACCGATACAGGCGTACGCTTAAGAACGCAATATCGCCGGTCTATCGTTAATGATCGAGGACATAGCTTTGATGCCAACATGGAATTGTCGCAAGTCCGACAATCTATTGATGGACGCTATATGATTCCATATAAGGATCCACTCAATGATTATTTTAATATTGTCGGTGGTTATGAACGTGAAGTACGCGGTGATATTGGACAAGGCGTAGAGTTGGATATTGAATCTGCTGTAGTTGGGGCAGAACGGACAATTAAACGGCCTTTGGGTGAATGGCAACATAATTTATCCGTGCGTTACCGTTTGGATCGAATCACCACCAAGGGCGACAATATCGATTACGATGATATTCCGGATGCGTTTAAAGTTATTAGTTCAGATCCGGAACAGGAATCTCTGCTGTTTGGCTATGAAATTAGTCGAACCAATCAGGATAATCGGGTTAATCCGACCAAAGGTTTTCGTCAATTCTACCGTGCCGAAGCAGGGTCAAAAAGTTTGTTGACCGAAACCGATATGGCCATTTTAAGTGCAGGCTGGCGTTTTATTTATTCTCTGGGTGAAAATGCCGATCATCAGTTTGTTGGACGTGGCGATCTTGGTTATATTGTGACGGATAATTTTGATCAAGTGCCTTATAATTTACGTTATTTTGCCGGTGGCGATCAAAGTATTCGTGGTTATGATTATAAAAGTCTGTCACCTAAGGAAGATGATTTATTGTTGGGTGGTCAGGTCTTGGCCGTTGGTTCGCTGGAGTACAACTATCAATTTAAAGAAGGCTGGCGTGCAGCCGTATTTACTGATGTGGGTAATGCCTACGATAAAGATTTTAAAACCGAAACCAAATACGGCGTAGGTTTGGGCCTACGCTGGGCTTCACCGATTGGTCCGATTCGTATTGATGTCGGTGCAGGGATTAGTGAAGATAGTATTCCAATTCGTTTACACTTTTTTATTGGACCACCACTGTAATAAAAACAATTTTATTTTGGATAAGGTATGACTGAGCAATTACCAGAAACAACACCTCCACAATCAAAAGGGAAAATCTGGCGCATTATTCGCTGGATCGTTCTTGGTTTGATCGGTTTTCTTCTTGCACTCATCATTGCATTGGGTTTATTGGCAAGTTCAGATCGAGGAAGTCACTGGTTGCTTGATTTTGTCATGAATCGTCAGCAAATGGTGCATTACCAGTACGAACAGGGCAATCTAGTTCGTGGGCTTATCCTAAAAGATATATTGGTTAAGGTGAAAGATGTTGAGGTACAAATTGACCGGGCTGATGTACGTCTGGGCTGGCGGGCACTGGTCAAGCGCGAATTACACTTCATGACTGCCAAAGTGGGCACGGTTCATGTCATTAACCATGCACCGCCCAACGATGATCCATTTAAATTCAGTGAGTTAAAATTACCTTTTGTGCTACGGCTAGATGATGCAAATTTGGCCAAACTGGTGATTCAATCGGCAGAATCTACAGTTAATTTTTATAATATTCACTTAAATGATGCTGTCTGGTCGGGGACTAAAATCCAGTTGGTCAATTCGTCACTGGATATGGACTTTTTAAATGTCAAAAAAGTCACAGGGTTTATTTTATTACAAGATAAATATCCGTTAAATCTCCGTGCAGATTTGACGATTCCAGCATTAAAGGATTTAAATTTACATCAGATTAAGGTTTCTGCCCGTGGTGATGTGGATACCTTGCGAGCAGGGGTTGCTTCTGCTACGCCAGATGTCATTTCTGGTTATGTCGTGGCTCATCCGGTACGCAAAGATGTGCCGATGCAGGGTAAATTAAGCTGGCAAACATTCCATTGGCCGATCGCACCCGAACAAAAATTATATTCGGAAAAAGGTCAGATTGATTTGTCGGGAGACTTAAAACAGCTCAATTTTGTGCTGGATAGTGATCTTGAAGGTGAAAATATTCCCAAAGGGAATTATCAGGCATTGTTAAATACCGATCTGAAACAAATGAATATTGAAAAATTCGTGGGTTCACTCATGAATGGTCAACTGGATTTATCTGGTCATCTCAACTGGGAAAATGGTCTGGTTTGGGATATCAAAGGTCGTGCTCAGGGTCTTAATCCGAAAGATAAAAATATTCCCGAAGAGATACAGGGTTTTCTGCCGCCGGATATGAGTAGTCAAATTTCCTCCAAAGGCAGCATGGATAAACAGTCTGATATTCTAGCGACGCTTGACTTTGATCGCTATGAGCGTTGGGATGTGCATCTAAAACAGAATCCATCTACACAAAATCAGTCTGCACAGAATCAGTCGAAGGAAAAACAACAACCTTGGTTGATGAATGTCAGCTGGAGTAATATCAATCGGGAAATGCCTTATATTGGTTGGTTGAATAGCCGAAAAGGGGATGTTGATATTGTATTGGCAGAACAAGGGCAGGATATCAAGGTTGCAACAGATATAGATGCCAATGAAAAATCAAGTTTACCTGCTGGTCATTATCAATCGACATTGAATTTCGCCAATAATATCTTGAATATAAAGAACTTCAGTCTAACACAGGGACAAAGTTCGCTTTCTGGTCAGGCAGTGGTGAATTTACCGACTGATAAAACGCAGTTGAAATGGCATGCCGATTTAAATGCCAAACAGTTTAATCCGCAAACCATTAGTTCTGCTGCACCTGTTAATCGTCTTGATGGTCGTCTGACTGCACAGGGTTATCAGGACAATCTTAAACAAGTTATTCAGCTGAAAGGAATTGATCTTAAAGGACAAATTCCGCAAGGCAATACTTCGCAAAGTGTCTCTTTAACCGGACAATCGACTGCTGTTGTGATTATGCATGATGGCAAAAATCAGAGTGGTTTAAAAAGCTTTGCCGTACAGTATAACGGTGCCTTGAATGCACAAAATTATAGTCAGGGGCCTTTACGTCTGAATCTTTCCGGCACGCCTAGCATGATCAAATTGACCGAGCTGTATCATCAGGGGGCGGCAGGCGAGATCAAAGCCAACGGGACTGTAAACTTGGCGCAGGGACTGGCGTGGGATATTCATGCCAATTTACAGCAATTTAAACCGCAATTCTTTGTCTCTACGGTCAAGGGTGAAATTACCGGACAGGTCAATAGCACAGGTCAATGGTCGGATCGGCAGAAACATATTTCAATTCGTGATCTGAATTTACGTGGCCAATTAAACAATAAGCCGTTATTAGGACAGGGTAATCTGGCACTCAGTTTCAGTGATGTGAATGGTTTTGTACCCAAGCAGTTTGAAGCAAATAATCTGGTGTTGAGTTATGCCAACAATATTTTGCATGCCAGTGGTAATGCACAGCGCTTACAGTTAAATATCAACGCTTCCAATTTATCCGAACTTTATCAGGGATTACGCGGCACGGTAAAAGGCTTTATTTCTGTACAAACCCATCCAAAATTAAATGCCAGATCCAATCTTATTGTTCAAAACTTTGCCTATAATAATGTGGCTAGTATTGAAAATTTAAGTCTGGTGGGAACCTTGCCGACAGGGGATCAGGCATCACAAATGGTGATGCATTTGCAGAATCTTCGCAGTGGTGAACGGGGAATAGATGATGCCAAACTGGAATTACAAGGTACACGTGCGGCACATCTTTTAAAAATTCAGGGTCAAAACAGCATCAGTAAATTCTATGTTCAGTTTGCTGGTGGTCTGAACCAGAATAATGATTGGCTGGGCCAAATTCAAAAAGGTTCTTTTGAGTCAAAACGGGTGTCACTGCAACAAAGCCAAAATGCAGCATTGATTTTCCGTAAAAATCAGAATCAACTTGCCATTACCCAGCACTGCTGGATCAGTCAGGGACGTGAACAAAGTCAGATTTGTCTAGATCAGCCATTGATTGCTAGTCAGAATCAGGGGGCCGTTTCTGTACAGATTAAAAATATCGAATTGGGCGATTTTGCTGCCTTTATGCCAACTGGCTTGGCTTTAAGCGGAAAATTAAATGGTTATAGCCATGTATCATGGCTGAATGGTCAGCCGATGCAAATGGATACCCAGCTTGTCACTAAAAGCGGTAATATTGGGATTTCCAGTGATGATCTGGATGTCCCTGCTGCTTCTCTTGCCTACAATGAGTTGCGTCTGGGTGCAAAAACGCTGCCTCAGGGCTTGGCACTGCGTTTAAATGCAGATACGCCATTATTGGGGACAGGGTTTGTTAGTTTATTGGTTGGTACTCAAGGACAAGATAAAGCCATATCAGGTGATATTGCACTTGATCAAGTCAAACTCAGTTTATTTAAGCCATTTATTTCCGATATTCGTGTATTGGACGGAAAATTATCGGCAGCAGGAAAATTAAGCGGTACGCTGCAACAACCGTTGTTTAATGGCGAAATTCGTCTTAAAGATGGTCAGCTTGCCATGATTAGTGTGCCACTTAATTTGCAAAATATTCAGCTAGCATCGTCAATTCGTGGCAGTCAGGCAACGGTTACCGGCGGATTCAATGCGGGACGCGGTGTTGGTAAAATTAGCGGTAATGCCGATTGGGGTGCATCGCCAATTATCAAATTGAATCTTTCAGGGCAGGAGTTATTGGTTGCCCAGCCACCATTGGTGAGTGCTTCGGTATCACCTGAGATTAATGTCGATATTCGACCAGCGCTTAAACAATTGACAGTCAATGGTAAAGTTGACGTACCGCGTGCGGTCATTTCCATGCCGGAAAGTAGTCCAAATGTGATTGCAACCTCGGCAGATGTACGAATTGTCAAAAGTGGACAGGACCAGTTGGCGATTCTCAAAGCAGCAACACCCTGGAATATACGTGCAGACATTGCTGTAAGTTTAGGTGATGCAGTGGTGTTCCGCGGCTTTAATAGTGTGATTCCATTGGCAGGTCGAATTAATCTGTCACAACGTGGAACTGCAATTGCCATGCAAGCCAGTGGTGCAGTCGGTGTAAGCCAACAAGTTAAAATTGAAGCTTATGGACAAAGTCTGGATCTTAACCGTGCTATTGCACGTTTTGGTGGTGAACTTGCCAATCCATCGCTGGATATTGATGCCACCAAAAGTGTGCAAAACAGTACGGTTGGTGTGCGTGTTACCGGTGTGGCAAGTCGACCAAATATCCAGATTTACAATGATGCAGGTCTGACTGAACAAGAAGCATTAAATGCCTTGTTAACTGGTCGTATCAGTAGTGGGTCCAGTGGTGTAAATAATACAGAAGGCTTTAAATCTGATGTAAATAATACCATTGCGGCAGCCGGTATCAGTATGGGGCTGGGTGGAACTCGAGCGTTTACCAATCAGATTGGTCGTACCTTTGGTTTAAGTGGTCTAGCGCTAGATGCACAGGGTTCAGGTGATGATACTCAAGTGAGTGTCACCGGGTATATTACACCGGATCTATATTTGCGCTACGGTGTCGGGATATTTACCCCGGTAAATAAATTGACCTTACGTTATCAGGTAAATCGCCGTTTATATATGGAGGCCAGTTCATCCGTTGAACGTGCTGTAGATATTTTCTACAACTGGAAGTTTTAACATATGCAGGCATTATTGATGATGATGCTGAAATTTGGGTGAATAACGTCTCAAAATATCGCCATGCTAGCCAAAAGTGGCATGGCGAACAGGATATGCAATCAGCATATAATAGGAAACAAAGATTTAGTGACTTAAAGTTTGTTAGCAGGACATGATGTCTGGTATTTATTTTAAAAATAATCGACATCATTTTTAAAGCACAGTTTCTGCATTAACTTTCTTGCCTAAATTTAGTAGAATTTGACAGTTCATATTATTTGTGTACGCAACAATTGCGAGTCATCACAAATAATTTTTTAAAAAAGAGGAATAACACCGTGCTAGAAGCTTACCGCCAACACGTAGAAGAACGTGCCGCACTCGGAGTCCCACCGAAGCCACTTGACGATGCCCAAACTGCTGAATTGGTTGATTTGTTGAAAAATCCACCCGCTGGCGAAGAAGCATTCTTGGTTGATTTACTTGAAAACCGTGTTCCGGCAGGTGTTGACCAGGCTGCATATGTAAAAGCTGCGTTTCTAGCGGCTGTTGCAAAAGGTGAAGCAACTTCACCATTGGTAAGCAAACAACGTGCTGTAGAATTACTGGGTACTATGCTTGGTGGTTACAATGTTGCACCTTTGGTTGAATTACTTGATGATGCAGAATTGAGTAGCTTGGCTGCTGAAGCTTTAAAGAAAACGCTTCTGGTATTTGATGCATTCCATGATGTTGCAGAAAAAGCCAAAGCTGGTAATGCCAATGCCAAAGCTGTTTTACAGTCTTGGGCAGATGCAGAATGGTTTACTAGCCGTAAAGATGTACCAGAAGAAATTAAAATCGTGGTATTTAAAGTTACTGGTGAAACTAATACCGATGATTTGTCTCCAGCACAGGATGCGTGGAGTCGTCCAGACATTCCTTTGCACGCCAATGCAATGTTGAAAAACGAACGTGATGGCATCTTCCCGGAAAAACCAGGTGAAGTTGGTCCATTAAAACAAATTGAAGAATTAAAATCTCGTGGTATTCAGGTTGCCTATGTGGGTGACGTGGTTGGTACAGGTTCTTCACGTAAATCTGCAACCAACTCTGTGCTTTGGTTCTTTGGTGACGAAATTCCACACATTCCAAACAAAAAAGATGGTGGTGTGTGTCTGGGTTCTAAAATTGCACCTATTTTCTTTAACACCATGGAAGATGCTGGTGCATTACCAGTAGAAATTGATGTTGCTGAAATGAATATGGGTGATGAAATCACGCTGAAAATCAACAAAGACACTGCTGTTGTGACTGCATTTAAAAATGGTACACAAATCGCAGAATCTGAGTTGAAAACACCTGTACTTTTAGATGAAGTACGTGCCGGTGGTCGTATCAACTTGATCATTGGTCGTGGTTTAACGACTAAAGCACGTGAAGAATTAGGTCTTGCACCTTCTGAATTATTCCGTCATCCAAAACAACCAGAAGATACCGGTACTGGCTATACACTGGCACAAAAAATGGTTGGCCGTGCATGCGGTTTACCAGAAGGTAAAGGTATTCGTCCAGGTACATATTGTGAACCAAAAATGACAACTGTTGGCTCTCAAGATACAACAGGTCCAATGACACGTGACGAGTTAAAAGACTTGGCATGTTTAGGCTTCTCTGCCGATCTTGTGATGCAGTCGTTCTGTCACACTGCTGCATATCCAAAACCAGTTGACGTACAAATGCAACATTCACTACCAGACTTTATCATGAACCGTGGTGGTGTATCTTTACGTCCGGGCGATGGTATTATCCATTCATGGTTAAACCGTATGTTGTTGCCGGATACCGTTGGTACTGGTGGTGACTCACATACCCGTTTCCCAATTGGTATTTCTTTCCCTGCTGGTTCTGGTCTAGTTGCGTTTGCCGCAGCAACAGGTGTAATGCCATTGGATATGCCAGAATCTGTATTGGTAAAATTCAAAGGTAAAATGCAACCGGGCATTACCTTACGTGATCTGGTACATGCAATTCCTTACTATGCGATTAAAGAAGGCGATTTAACCGTTGAGAAGAAAGGTAAGAAAAATATCTTCTCTGGACGTATTCTTGAAATCGACTTAACAGAAATGGAAACAGAACTGACTGTTGAGCAAGCATTTGAATTGTCTGATGCATCTGCTGAACGTTCTGCTGCGGGCTGTGCAATCACATTGTCTGAAGAGAAAGTTGCCGAATACCTGCGTTCTAACATTACCATGTTGAAATGGATGATTTCACAAGGTTATGGCGATGCACGTACTATGGCACGCCGTGTTGAAAACATGGAAAAATGGTTGGCAAATCCAAGCTTGCTCAAAGCGGATGCCGATGCTGAATACACCAAAGTTTACGAAATCGATTTGTCTGAAATCACCGAACCTGTACTTTGCTGCCCGAACGATCCAGATGATGCAAAACTGTTGTCTGACGTACAAGGCGTAAAAATTGATGAAGTGTTTATTGGTTCTTGTATGACCAATATCGGTCATTTCCGTGCAGCTGGTAAATTGCTGGACAAAGTACCGGGTGGTTCTTTAACAACGCGTCTATGGATTGCTCCACCGACACGTATGGATGAAAACCAGTTGATGGAAGAAGGTTTCTACAATACCTATGGTAAGGCTGGTGCTCGTACAGAAATGCCGGGCTGTTCATTATGTATGGGTAACCAAGCACGTGTTGCACCAAATACCACATGTGTATCTACATCTACCCGTAACTTCCCGAACCGTTTAGGTCAGGGTGCAAATGTTTATTTGGCTTCTGCTGAATTGGCATCTGTTGCTGCGGTACTGGGTAAATTACCTACACCAGCAGAATATCAGGAATATGCTGCACAAATTGACAGCATGTCTTCAGACATCTACAAATATTTGAACTTTGATCAAATGTCTGATTACACCAAAGCTGCTGATGGCGTAGACACCAAGAAAATTGCTGCTGCACAATTGACTTAATTTATTGAAATATAGATAAAATTAAGTGATGATAAGGGCTGAGTAATCAGCCCTTATTTTTTGTAAATAATCTTTAACCTGTATTGAGAATTACTCTTTAGATCATAAAGAATTGTAAGAGTGTTTTTGTATCCTCTTTAATAAGAATGACATGAGAAACTTGAGACCATATTCCAAAAAAAGTCCTTTGATTGATCGTTAAAGGTAATGTGATCATTTAAAAAAACAATAACTTACTGATTTTTAGGGCGAATGCGTAATAGATTAAAGCTAAAATAGACTTAAGATTTTTAATCAAATGAGATTCAGTGAATATTTTTGTTTTTTTATGGTGATGCAACAAAAGTAGTCATAAAAAACAGGTGATATATTCGAATAAATACTCAAAATATATCACCTGTTTAGATCGTTAAGCCTATAAAAATTCTAGATTATTCAGAAGTGATTAAACCTTCTTTTTGCTTTAACGCCTGATCTGCTGCAATGATAAATAATACATCCGTTGAGGAGTTTAATGCAGTTTCAGTTGAGTCCTGTAAAATACTAATCACCATACCGACAGCCACAACTTGCATAGCAATATCATTACTGATGCCAAACAGGCTACAAGCCAATGGAATTAGCAAAATAGAACCACCTGCAACGCCGGCTGTACCACAGGCACAAATTGCAGAAACAAGTGATAATAGCATCATGGTGCCAAGATCAACCTGTATATCAAGTGTATGTACAGCAGCCATAGTTAAAATACTGATCGTTACCGCAGCACCTGCCATATTAATAGAAGAGCCAAGCGGTACAGCGATGGAATATAAAGATTTCTCAACACCCATACGATCGGCCAGTGCAAGATTGACTGGAATATTGGCAGCAGAACTTCGGGTAAAAAATGCAGTTACGCCACTGTCTTTTAAGCATGTAAACACCAGAGGATAAGGATTGGCGCGAATAACAAAAGCTACGATCAGTGGATTAATGACCAACGCAACGAATAACATCGTGCCAAGTAATACCAACAAGACATGCAGATAATTTTTGATGGCATCAACTCCAGCATCGGCAATAGAAACCACGACTAGACCAAAAATACCGATCGGGGCACATTTGATAACCAAAGTAATAATATAGGAAATACTATTGGAAAAATCCCGAATCACTTGTTTGGTGGTTTCACCTGCATGACGGATTGAAATACCGATACCAATTGCCCATGCCAGTACACCGATAAAATTGGCATTAGCCAATGCATGTACAGGATTATCAATAAAGTTAAGCAATAAACCTTTTAAAACTTCACTGATATCACTCGGTGGTTGTACTGCTGCATCATAAGCATGTTTGAGATTTAACTCGGAAGGAAAGACTAAACTTGCCAGTACCGCAGAACCGGCAGCCAAAGTGGTACCAATCGCATATAAAATAAAAATATAGCGAATTTGTTTATTATTGGAGGGTTGATAATTGGTAATCGCAGAAATCACCAACATAAAGACCAAAATAGGTGCGACGGATTTTAAGGCTTTGATAAATAATTCGCCTAGAATTTCAAAATATGCAGCACTTTGTGGGAAAATAAATGCCACCACGATACCGAGAATAAAGGCAATAAAAATTTGTGTAACCAGATTTAGTTTAGTCAGTATTTGAAACATTGGTATGTGCGATTTAGCCAAATGGAAGGCGCAAAGGTTAAATCATTACAACAATAATGGCTAGAATTTTTTATCGGGCTTAGTGATATGGGAACAGTTGAAATGCTTATGTCGATACAAAATATCTAATTTTTGGCTGTAAATATAAATTATTAATCTGACAGTTGTGTGATGCCTAGGTGGTTTGGCGTTTTTTTGTGTGCTAAGGCAAATTTTTCAATACAATGCTTTACCCATTTGATTTTTTTTAGGACAATATGCAACATCTCTTTGTAGTCCTGTCTACAAAACCCACCGAGTTAAAATTTTGGAATCTGATCTATGACAACCCAACTTAACGAACGTCGTATTGCCAACGCAATTCGTGTATTGGCGATGGATGCTGTACAGCAGGCAAATTCGGGTCATCCAGGTGCGCCAATGGGTATGGCTGATATCGCCGATGTGGTCTGGCGTGAGTTTTTAAATCACAACCCAAGCAATCCTCAATGGGCAAACCGTGATCGCTTTGTGTTGTCTAATGGTCATGGTTCAATGTTGCAATATGCATTATTGCATTTAACCGGTTATGACTTATCCATTGAAGATTTAAAACAATTCCGTCAATTACACTCTAAAACACCGGGTCATCCGGAATTGGGCTATGCACCGGGGATTGAAACCACAACCGGACCTTTAGGTCAGGGGATTGCCAATGCTGTGGGTTTTGCCATTGCCGAGAAAACACTGGCTGCACAGTTTAATAAAGCTGATTTAACCGTTATTGATCATTATACCTATTGTTTCTTGGGCGATGGCTGCTTAATGGAAGGTATTTCCCATGAAGTCTGTTCACTGGCCGGCACCTTAAATCTGGGTAAACTGGTGGTGTACTATGACGACAACGGTATTTCGATTGATGGTGAAGTTGAAGGCTGGTTTAGTGATGATACCGAACAACGCTTTCACGCCTATGGCTGGCAGGTTCTTCGTGTAGATGGTCATGATACAGATGCCATTCGTGAGGCAACGCTTACTGCCAAAGCCGAAAGCAACAAACCGACCTTGATCATCTGTAAAACAGTGATTGGATTAGGTTCACCAAATAAACAGGGTAAAGAAGACTGTCATGGTGCGCCATTAGGTAAAGATGAGATTGTCCTTACTCGTGAAGCATTAGGTTGGAATGAAGATGCATTTGTTATTCCGGCAGATATCTATGCTGCTTGGGATGCCAAAGCCAAAGGACAGCAATCCGAACAGGCTTGGAATGAAATTTTTGCACAATATCAGGCAAAATATCCAACCGAGGCAGTGGAATTAAAACGTCGTATTGCGGGTGACTTACCGGCCGACTTTGCTGCACAAGCAGACCAATTTATTGCCGAAACCAATGCCAAGGGCGAAACCATTGCAACACGTAAAGCCAGTCAAAATACTTTACAAGCATTTGGACCATTGTTACCTGAATTACTGGGTGGTTCTGCCGATCTTGCAGGTTCAAACCTGACATTGTGGAAAGGTTGTGAAGGCGTTCAGGATAATCCTGCGGGTAATTATATCCATTATGGCGTACGTGAATTTGGTATGACCGCAATTGCCAATGGTATAGCATTACATGGTGGTTTTATTCCTTACGTGGCAACATTCCTGATGTTTATGGAATATGCGCGTAATGCAGTACGTATGTCGGCATTGATGAAACAGCGTGTGATCCATGTTTATACTCATGATTCTATTGGTCTGGGTGAAGATGGCCCAACACATCAGCCGATTGAACAAATTGCTTCTTTGCGTGGTACACCGAATTTAAATACATGGCGCCCAGCAGATACCGTTGAAACAGCAATCGCATGGAAATCTGGCTTACAGCGTCAAGACGGTCCAACTGCACTGATCCTTTCTCGTCAAAACCTGCCGTTCCAGAATCGTACTGCGGAGCAACTGGATAATATTGCCAAAGGTGGTTATGTATTGGCTGCTGAAAAAGGTGAGTTAAAAGCCATTATCATTGCAACAGGTTCGGAAGTTGACTTGGCAATGCAAGCTTATGCTGAGCTTGACGGTGTACGTGTGGTTTCTATGCCATGTGCTGAAATCTTTGTACAACAGGACGCGGCATATCGTGAGGCTGTTTTACCTGTACAAGTTCGTGCCCGTGTTGCAGTCGAAGCTGCGCATGTCGATTACTGGTGGAAGTTTGTCGGTCTGGATGGCAAAGTGATTGGTATGACTACTTATGGTGAGTCTGCACCAGCCAAAGATCTGTTTAAATATTTTGGTATTACCAAAGATGCTGTCGTTGAGGCAGTTAAAGCTGTCATTTAAAATATAAGTGATGTATTTACAATCGAGCTTTGGGGGTGTGCGTGCCGCCAAAGTTCTCTGGCAATTTTTGTCGTCAATGGCGATAAAAATTGCTAAACCATATTCAATATTATTAATATAATGTTCTGATTATAATTAAGTTTTATCTATTTAGGATTGTGTTTATTTATTTAACTTTATTGTATTGCTTTAATTCTGCCGATTTATAGATACAAGAAAAATCATAATTTTTGTATAATTGGTTCACAAATTTATTTTATTTATCATTTTTATGGCATTTACCATTGCAGCATTGGTCGAATCTGAACAAGAAATTAAAAAAAGTCGTTTTCAGGGCTTTGCCGTCCCAGTACAGTCCGAACAAGAGGTCAAGGATTTTTTGGAGCGCAACAAGGACATCAGTACCACTCATCAATGTTGGGCATGGAAAATTGGCCATGATGTGCGTTTTAATGATGATGGTGAACCCTCTGGTACCGCAGGACGTCCCATTCTTGCCAGTATTGAAGGCAATGATTTAACCAATGTTCTGGTTTTGGTCAATCGCTGGTTTGGCGGCATCAAGCTGGGTACAGGTGGGCTAGTGCGGGCATATGGCGGTTGTGCCGGGCAAACTCTGTTATTGGCAGAAAAAATAGAACTCATTCCGACCAAAACTGCACAACTGACGTGTCATTTTTCCGAATGGGCAAAATTACAATATGAATTAAATCATCAGCAGATTGAGTATCAGGAAGATTATCATGCAGAAGGTGTGACATTGCTGTGTGATTTAAAGTTGGATCAGATTGCACCACTGAAACTGTTTTTACAGGATTTAACTAGAGGCCGCGAACAATTACATGTACTTGATGAATAGGGTTATGCGTCCTCTCTTGCGAGGCAATGCCTCTCAGGCCGCGAACAATTACATGTACTTGATGAATAGGGTTATGCGTCCTCTCTTGCGAGGCAATGCCTCTCAGGCCGCGAACAATTACATGTACTTGATGAATAAAGTTATGCGTCCTCTCTTGCGAGGCGATGCCTTTCAGACCGTGAACAATTAAGAATTCTTGAGGCACAAGAAAATGGTTGAAGATCATGATCCTTTATTGAAATATCGGGAACAGCATCAGCATCGTCTTAATTATATGCCGTGGCTATATTGGAAATTAAAGCCCAAACATTTGCAGTGGGCCAGCGCATGGCAGCAGGAATATCAGGCATATTTACAGGATATGGAAGATATCGAGATTGGTAAAGATTGTTTTATCTCACCATTGGCACATCTTTTTGCCGAACCGGGACGTAAAATTAAAATTGGTGATCGTTGTTTTATCGCAGCAGATTGTGTCTTACATGGACCTTTAACGCTTGGTAATGAAGTGGCGATTAATCATCACTGTACACTAGATGGCGGTCGGGCAGGGATTCATATTGCGGATCAGGCACGTTTGGCTGCCTATACGCATGCCTATGCCTTTAATCATGGCATGAAAATGCAGGCACCGATTTATGATCAGGCAGTCACATCAAAAGGAATTTATATTGGTCGGGATGTTTGGATTGGTGCCGATGTTGGTATTGTGGATGGGGTGAAAATTGCCGACTATGCAGTGGTTGCAATGAATAGTGTGGTGACCAAAAATATAGAGCCGTATTCTATCGTGGCAGGAAATCCAGCCAGAGTCATTGGCAATCGACGTAATAAAAAGTAAATTGAATCGATAGGTTACAGAAACACATAAAAAAAAGATGTGATGATTAAACTTTTGTCTTAGTATAAATAGAATTAGATAAAAAACAGGAGACTGTGATGAAACGTGTCATTGCCTGTATCGATGCTTCACCGTGTGTCAATGCAACTGCCGAAGCTGCGGCATGGATTGCACAAAAAACACAACGTCAGCTCGTTTTGCTACAAGTATTAGATTATCGTCCTGCCAGTTATCATTTAGGGGAAATTAGCGGGGTGATTGGTTTTGAAAGCAATGCTATGTTGCTTAAAGAGCTGGCTGATCTGGATGAAAAACAGTATCAGCTTGCGCAGCAATATAGTGATGATTTACTGCATTATATTTCCAAATTAATTGAAGATAAGTTTTCCATTCATCCGCATATTGTCCAACTGAGAGGGGAGTTCCTCGAACAGTGTTTTAATGAACTTACGGTTGATGATATTGCCGTTGTTGGAAAGATTGGTGAAAATGCCGCAGAAAATAACAAACCGGTTGGCAGTAATGTCGAAGGTTTGATTCGGGGCACAAAATCAACCGTTTTAACAGTAGGTGAAAAATTTACCCCGCCAACAAGCTTCTTATTTGCCTATGAATATTCCCCGATTTGTCAGGCCATGCTCAAACGGGTTGGACAGAGCGATTTACTGAAGGATTTAACTTGTCATCTGGTCTATGTCGGCGATCAAAATGGTATTCTGGATCAAGCCATTGATTATTTGAACTTTGCTGGCATAAAGGTACATTCAGAATATTTATATGGTGATGTGGCAGAAACCTTGCTGGATTATCAAAAGCAGCATGCAATTGGGTTAATGGTCATGGGGGCATTTAGTCATAGTAAATTGCATCAGTTCTTTTTGGGGAGTACCACTTTAAAAATTTTTAAAGAATCAGATGTACCGATGCTGGTCACTCGTTAAGCATTTACAGTTTTACACAGTTATCCTCAAAATATGTGGATAACTGTGTTTATAAAAGCTCGGAAGCCTTATGTTTATTAGTGTTGCATCGGGTTGGTTAAAAAATGGCTATTGGGTGGTAAGGTGCTGATATTATCATGTTGATTCCTCAAATAGCGATTAGACCAACGTAGATTTATTTAACAATGGCCAGTGCAAATCCATCATAGCCTTTGCTACCCACAGTTTGCATGGCGGTACACGAAGCAATTTTTGGATGATCTTGCAGGGCTGTAAATAAATCTCTTAACCCGTTAATGCTAGGCTTTTGATTTTCAGGATTGATAATTTCTGCGGCTCGAATGACATTGTCCATGACAATCACTGTACCAGAATGGGAACGGGCCAGACATAATTCCAGATATTCGGGATAGCTTTGTTTATCTGCATCAATAAAAATAAAATCAAATGGAGCGGTATCTGCGGGTAAACTGCGAATGACATCGGCAGCACGACCAAGACGGGCATCAATTTTATCGGCATAACCTGATGCATCAATATTTTCCTGTGCCAGTGCAATATGGGTATCCCGTCCTTCAATAGTCAGGATATAACCATCTTCCGGTAACGCCTTGGCCATATAGATTGTGCTGTATGCTGCAAAAGTACCTAATTCCAGCACGCGCTTGCATTGATTCATCTGAATCAGCATGGCCAGAAACATGCCTTGATTGGATGCCACATGTAGATGTCCGGGAAACCCCAGTTCCTCTGTATGTTGCAGGGTTTTTGTCAAGATTGGATCAGGTGCAAATAAATGCTGTTCGATATAATCATCGACAGCAGTCCAAGTGTCTTGTGCAGTTATCGTGGACAGGTTTTTTTCAATCTCTGACATCTTTGGTTTAAACATTTGAAAAGATGCCATATTCTAAACGTTGAACTATCGACTTTCTAGCCAGCGGTAACATTAAAGTAAAAGTTTTAAAATTTCTCTGTTTGGCATCTGTATTTTATTTAAGACACGAATGGCATTGGCACTTAAACTGCCAAAAATACTGTGGTGGCAATACAAAATAACCAGATGAAATAGCGTGATAGAAAAGTATTTAAAAATTTATTACGAATGCTTTGTGCTGGGTTTTGCATGGGATAAACACCATTTCCTTGCTTATTCTGAGTGGTCGCTGTGCAGTAAACTAATAAAAAGCTCAAGCCAACTAAAGTTATTTTCCGAATGAAGATAAAATATATCAGCTTGTTGTAAAAATAGACAATATTCTGTTTAGAGCGCTTAGTAAGCAAGATTTTAGCTGATAGCCTTGCTATACTGTACGGCAAAATTGGTGAAGGCAAATCAAGATGCAACAAGATAAGGACACAGCTTTGGATCTCCAGCAAATTCGTCAAGAGATTGATCAGGTCGATGAACACATCCAACAATTATTAAATCAACGTGCCAAACTTGCCGAGACAGTTGCCAAGGCAAAATTTGCCAGCGAAACCAATCCAATTTTTTATCGTCCGGAACGGGAAGCGCAGGTATTGCGTAAGGTGATGGAGCGTAATACCGGTCCATTATCCAATGAAACCGTAGCACGATTGTTCCGTGAAATCATGTCCGCCTGTCTGGCACTCGAAGCACCGCAATCCATTGCATTTCTGGGGCCTGTGGGCACGTTCACTCAGGCCGCAGCCATTAAGCATTTTGGTCAAGATGCAATTACCAAGCCGATAGCCTCTATTGATGAAGTATTCCGTGAAGTAGAGTCTGGTTCGGCGCATTATGGCGTGGTGCCTGTTGAAAATTCATCAGAAGGCGTGGTAAATCATACGCTGGATTGTTTTAAAGCTTCACATTTGCATGTGATTGGTGAAGTAGAATTACCAATTCATCATCAATTTTTAATTTCAAGCAATACCCGTAAAGACAGCATCAAACAGATTTATGCACACCAGCAAACCTTGGCGCAATGTCGTCACTGGCTGGATGCACATTATCCGGGTGTAGAGCGTGTGGCTTTAAGTTCCAATGCCGAAGCTGCCCGCCGTATCAAAAATGAATGGCATTCTGCGGCAATCGCCAGTGATGTGGCAGCACAGATTTATGAGCTGGAAATTTTACATGCCAATATTGAAGATAATCCTGAAAATACCACACGTTTTCTGGTGATTGGCCGTGAAAAAGCAGCAAAAAGCGGACATGATAAGACATCATTACTGATTTCTGCACATGACAAAGCTGGGGCATTACTGGAAATTCTGGCGCCATTTGCCAAGCATAACATTACTTTAACCAGTATCGAAACGCGTCCGGCTTTACCTGAAAAATGGGCCTATGTTTTCTTTATTGATTTAAAAGGGCATGTTGAAGATGACAATGTGAAACATGCTTTAGATGAAATTCGTCCGCATGTCAAAGAGTTAAGGGTTCTGGGTTCTTATCCAATTGCAGTGTTATAAGTCGTTCCATAAGATCATTATTGTGCAAATTTTAGCGAGTTTTATATCATGACATCTACATTTACGCCAACGCGATCTGAAACCATTACAGTTGCAAATCAGGGTATTGAACGCCTTAAACCGTATCAACCGGGTAAACCGATTTCCGAACTTGAACGTGAATTAGGCATTCATGATATTGTCAAACTGGCTTCCAATGAAAATCCATTAGGTTGCTCGGATAAGGTTAAACAGGCAGTGATTGATCAGGTGGCTGAAATTGGACGTTATCCTGATGGTGGTGGTTTTATTCTTAAAGACCAGATTCATAAACAGTTTGGTTTTGAGCATGATCAGATTACGCTCGGTAATGGCTCGAATGATTTACTGGAAATTATTGCCCGTACTTTTGTCTCAGAACAAGACTCTGTGATTTATAGTGAGCATGCATTTGCTGTCTATGCATTGTTAACACAAGCCATTAATGCACAGGCGATTGAAGTACCAGCTAAAGATTTTGCGCATGATCTAGAAGCGATGGCAGCAGCGATTCAGGACAATACCAAACTGATTTTTATTGCCAATCCGAATAATCCGACAGGTACATGGTTTGAAGAAGCAGAATTTGTGCAATTTATGCAAAAGGTTCCAGCGCATGTGGTCGTCGTATTGGATGAAGCCTATGTGGAATATTTCCCGGAAAACTTTAATAGCCTTAAATTTCTAGCACAGTATCCAAATTTAATTGTGAGTCGTACCTTATCCAAATGTTATGGACTGGCAGCATTACGGGTTGGTTTTGCACTGGCATCTGTACAGATCACCAATTATTTAAACCGGATTCGTCAACCTTTTAATGTCAATCATCTGGCGATGGTGGCAGCCGTGGCCGCATTACAGGATCAGGATTTTATTGAAAAATCCCGTCAGGTCAACAAAGCCGGCATGGCGCAATTACAACAAGGCATTGAACAATTAGGTTTAAGTTATGTGCCTTCTCGTGCCAATTTCTTATTGATTAACATTGATGCTGATCCAGCTCAAACCTTTAATGCTTTGTTAAAGCAGGGCGTGATTGTGCGTCCGGTTGGCATTGACAAACATATTCGTGTATCAATCGGTACAGAAGCCGAAAATGCCAAGTTCCTGACAGCATTGGCAACTGTGCTTGGGTCTAAGGAATAAGGATCGATGTCACAAGCTGTATTATTTGAAAAAGTTGCTTTTATTGGTCTGGGGCTGATTGGCTCAAGTCTGGCACGTGTGATACAGGCGCAGCATCTGGCAAAGTCAGTGGTAGCATCAACACGCTCGGTCAAAACTTTACAGGATGCCAAACAACTGGGTCTGATTGATGCAGGTTTTCATGATGCAGGTGAAGCAATTAAAGGTGCCGATTTAATTGTACTGGCTTTACCTGTGCAAGCCACACAATCTGCACTGGAAAAAATTAAACCCTTCTTGCGTGAAGATGCCATCATTACTGATGTCGGCAGTACCAAAGGTAACGTGGTTGATGCAGCCAAGGCAGTATTTGGTGAGAATCTACCTAAAGGTTTTATTCCTGGGCATCCGATTGCAGGTAGTGAGCATAGTGGTGTACATGCAGGTAAAGTTGATTTATTTGCCAATCACAAAGTCATTCTAACGCCATTACAAGGTAGTGACAAAGAAGCGGTACAAAAACTTATTCAGCTTTGGCAAGCAGCCCAAGCCGAAGTGATCTGTATGGATGTTGATCGTCATGATGAGGTATTGGCACATACCAGCCATTTACCGCATTTAATGGCGTTTAATCTGGTTGAGCAACTGGCAAGTCGCAAGGATAATCTGGATATTTTCCGTTATGCTGCCGGGGGATTCCGTGATTTTTCCCGTATTGCTGCCAGTGATCCGCAGATGTGGCATGACATCTTTTTTGCCAATAAAAAAGCAATTTTAAATGCTGTTGCAGGATTTGAACAGCAGTTACAACAATTCAAGCAAGTGATTGAAAACGAAGATTCACAAAAATTAATGGGAATGTTAGGTCATGCCCGTGCTGCACGGCAGCACTTTAATCACATGCTTGCCAACCAACCCCTGATGGAGAACCATACTGTGACACAACAATTCACGATTTTGCCGGGCACACAAAAATTTGAAGGCAAATTTACCGTACCGGGTGACAAGTCTGTGTCACATCGTTCAATTATGTTTGGTGCGATTGCCGAAGGCACCACACATGTCACCGGTTTTCTGGAAGGCGAAGATGCACTGGCTACCTTACAGGCATTTCGTGATATGGGTGTTTCGATTGAAGGCCCGAAAAATGGTGAAGTGACCATTCATGGCGTGGGCATCAATGGCTTAAAGGCACCGGCCAGTGCTTTATATATGGGTAATTCTGGGACCAGTATGCGTTTGCTTTCCGGTATCTTATCGGCACAACAATTTGATTCTGTTATGACTGGTGATGCCTCCTTATCCAAACGTCCGATGGAGCGGATTGCCAAACCACTACGTTTAATGGGTGCGAAAATTCAAACCACCGGTGAAAAAGGTACGCCGCCAGTTAGCATTACTGGTAGCCAGCAACTTCAAGGTATCCATTATGATTTACCGATGGCATCGGCACAGGTAAAATCCGGTATTTTACTGGCGGGACTATGGGCGAATGGTGAAACGTCTGTTACAGAGCCAGAACCGACTCGCGATCATACCGAACGCATGTTACGTGCTTTTGGTTATGAGGTAAAAACTGAAGGTAATAAAATTTCACTCATAGGTGGTGAGAAGTTGACGGGTACGGATATTCAAGTACCTTCCGATATTTCCAGTGCAGCATTTTTTATGGTCGGTGCAGCTATTACTCAGGGCGCAGATATTACTCTCGAAGCGGTTGGGATTAATCCAACACGTACTGGTGTGATTGAAATTTTAAAACAGATGGGCGCAAACCTTACAGTTGAAAATGAACGTATTGCCGGTGGTGAACCGATTGCCGATATTCATATTCGTGGTACCCAAACCTTAAAAGGCATTCATATTCCGGAAGATCAGGTGCCTTTGGCGATTGATGAATTTCCTGCATTATTTATTGCAGCTGCATGTGCAGAAGGTGAAACAGTATTGACTGGTGCGGCAGAATTGCGGGTTAAGGAATCTGATCGTATTCAGGTGATGGCCGATGGTTTAAAACTATTGGGTATTCAATGTACGCCAACAGCAGACGGCATTATTATTCAAGGTAAAGGCAAAGCAGGCGATTGGTCACCTGTATTTGCTGGTGGACAAATCGAGTCACATCATGACCATCGGATTGCCATGAGTTTTAGTATGGCCGGATTACGTGCTGCCGAGCCGATCACTATTGTGGGTACAGAGACTGTAGCAACCAGTTTTCCAACCTTTACTGAATTGGCAACACAAGCAGGGCTGTTGTTGCAAGTGAGTAATATATAGATATATCATTGTATTTATAAAAGATTTAGTTTTTAATATGATGCAAATTTGATTAAATTAAAAAGAGTCCAACATTTCTAATGCTGGACTCTTTTTAATGATCATTTTAGTTTTTTACTATTATTTCACCGTTACCACTGTATTTGTAACAAGCAATGGCTTTTTAAGTAAAGCATAAGAAATTCCAGTAACCAGACTTCCGGCAGAAATCGCAACCAAGTAAAGTAAGGCATGATTAATTGCATTTGGAATTAATAGAACGAATACACCACCGTGCGGTGCCATCAATTCACAATGAAATAATGCCACCAATGCACCCGTGAGTACACCGCCGGCAATGCTGCAAGGAATAACCCGCATCGGATCCTTGGCTGCAAATGGAATGGCGCCTTCGGAAATAAAACAAAGTCCCAGTACAAAGGCAGCTTTACCTGCATCACGCTCGGCTTGATTAAATTTATTTCTGGCAATCAAGGTGGCAATCGCCAAACCTATGGCTGGCACCATACCGCCTGCCATAGTTGCTGCCATTGGCATATACGTTTGTGTGGTGAGTAGTCCGACAGTAAATGCATAAGCTGCTTTATTAATCGGACCACCTAAATCCACACACATCATACCAGCCAGAATCATACCCATTAATACGGCATTGGTGGTGCCCATACTATTGAGAAAATTTTGCATCACTTCAAAAATTTGTGCGACAGGCTGCCCAACCACATAAATCATCAGCAATCCCACCAGCAAACTGGTGAGCAATGGGATAATTAGAATCGGTTTTAAAGCTTCCAAACTGCTGGGTAATTTGATCTGTTTGGCAAATAATAAGGCCAGATAGCCTGCCAAAAAGCCGGATACAATTCCACCAAGAAATCCAGCCTGTAGTTGTGTTGCCAGTACACCCCCGATTAAGCCAGGTGCAAGACCAGGGCGATCAGCAATCGAGTAGGCGATATAGCCAGATAACATCGGCACCATCAGTAAAAAGGCAGCATCACCAATCTGTTTTAATGCAGCTGCCAGCGTACCAGCTTCCTTAAAGGCATCAATGCCAAAACAGAATGACAGGGCGATGAGTAAACCGCCTGCCACAACCATTGGTAGCATAAATGAAACACCTGTGAGTAAGTGTTTATATACGCCGATTTTTTCTTTTTTCTCGCTTGTGCTGTCGCTATTTGTGGCGTTTTGTTGTTTGCCTGATTCTAAAACCTTGGCTTCTTTGATCGCATTTTCAAAGGTTTTATCCGTTTGTTTCAGGGCAAAACTTGTACTACAGCGGTAGACTTTTTTCCCAACAAAGCGATCAATATTCACTTCGATATCGGTGGCTAGAATCACAATATCAGCTTGTTCAATCACCTGATCAGATAAAATATTTTTTGCCCCAACGGAACCTTGTGTTTCGACCTGAATCTCATAGCCGTGTTTGGTTGCGCCTTGCTGTAGGGCTTCTGCTGCCATAAAGGTATGGGCGACACCTGTGGGGCAAGCCGTAATTGCAACAAAACGGTGTGCTCCTGATGTTGTAGTCTGCGTATTTTGAAGGAGCTCATCAATATTGCTGGTGTGCGCTAATGCATATTGCAATGCTTGATTTGCATCTTGCTGTACATCTTTAATGGCAATGACGGCAACTTTTTTATCTTTTAAGTTTTGTGGAAGGTTACTTTGTTGACCGACAAAAACAATCACATCAAAAGCATTGAGAGCTAGTGCATCGGTATTTTGGTTAACCTGTGCGTCAAAACCTGATGTTGTCGCAATCGCGGCAAGTTTTTTGGCACAAATTAAAGCATCAATGGCTTGCTTGGGGGAATTTGCAATAAATAATATTTGTTGAATCGCTTGCATGATATTAATTTAACTCCTTGGTGGAGATGTTTTGTTTCAAATCTTCAATCAAGGATAAATCTGAAAGATGAAAACCGATTTGGGTGACGGCATGACTGGCAATCGCAGTTGCGGTGATCAAGGTCTGTTCTGGTGTGGTTTGCGCCAATAAGCCATGAATCATGCCTGCCAGTAAAGAATCACCGGCACCTACAGTACTGATGACCTGAACTTTCGGTGCAGTAGCATGTAATGGATGCTGAGGATGCAACCAGTTCACACCATGCTCACCCATCGATACCACAATATTTTCAATCTCGGCATCGAGTTTGGCAAACAATTGTTGTTGTTCGGCAGCAGTGGTGGCGGGCAGTTGGTAGGTTTCAGTCAGTTCATCACTATTGGGTTTGATGAGCCAAGGATTGGCGGTAATCGCTGCACTCAAAGCATTGCCACTACTATCAACAGCAACTTTTTTGCCTTTTGATTTTAACCAAAGGATTAGTTGTGTGAGTTCTTCCGGGCTAAATCCTTGTGGCAAACTGCCTGAGATCACCACAACATCAACCTGATCCAATATAGTTTCAATATTGTGCTGTAATTGTTGCTTTGCCTGTACATCAACCCAGAAACCTTTACCGTTGATATCGGTCATTCGTCCCGATTGTTCGGCAATTTTAATGTTCTGGCGGGTTTCCCCAGCAATATAGACAAAATGGTTGTCAAAGTTTTGTGCAGCAAAATGTGTGTCAAAGATTTGACGGTTATCTTGTCCGAGAAAACCACTGATGATCAGTTCATGTCCGAGATCTTTGAGTACCTGAGCGACATTCAGCCCTTTACCTGCGGCATGGCTCTGTAGAGCATGATGTCGATTGACTTCACCTACTTTTAAGGTGTCGAGTTGCAGCGTAATATCAATTGCAGGATTTAAGGTAATGGTTAAAATTTTTGCCATGTTGTTAGGCTCCCAAAGCACGAACAGATGTTGCACTATCACACTGTAATGCTTGATGAGCGAGTGTCTGACAATCTGTAAAATTAAGTTGACGGATTTGTGCTTTTACTAATGGAATGCTGGTACTGGACATACTCAGTTCATCTACTCCAAGTCCCATTAGGATTGGCACTGCTTTGGGATCGGCAGCAAGTTCACCGCAGATACCCACCCATTTGCCATATTGATGGGCAGCCCGTACAGTTTGATCAATGAGTAATAAAATACTCGGATGTAAGCCATCTGCTTCGGCAGAAAGTAATGGATGTCCTCGGTCAATCGCCAGTGTATATTGCGTCAGATCATTGGTACCGATACTAAAGAAGTCGACTTCCTGTGCCAGAATTGGTGCCAGCAAGGCAGCCGAAGGAACTTCAATCATGATACCGACTTGTAGATTTTTACAAGGATATTGCTGGCGTACTTCATCTAAAATGGCTTTGGCTGCACGCCATTCTTCTACACGGCCAATCATCGGAAACATGATGCGTAAAGGCCGGTCATCCGCAGCTTTTAATAAAGCAATCAATTGTTGCTGTAATAATTCTGGTTTTCTCAAGGTGAGACGAATACCGCGTAAACCCAGAAATGGATTTTCCTCGCTAGGGAGTGGTAAATAGGGCAGTGGCTTATCACCCCCGACATCCAGTGTGCGGACGACAAGTGGGCGACCTGCCAGTGTATCCAGTACCGTGCGGTAATCTGCTTGCTGAATCTCTTCACTTGGCGCATTTTGATGTGCCATAAATACCAGTTCGGTACGTAATAGACCAATCGCTTCGGCACCATCATTGACCGCTTGTTCGGTGGCGTGGATATTGCCGATATTGGCTGCAATTTCAATCTGATGGTGATCCAGCGTAATGGCCGGTGCCATACAGTGTTTTTCCGCTTCCAGACGGAGAGTATGTTGGCGTTCACGCTCATGGATGGCTTGTTCAATCAGTGTGGCATCCGGTTGTATGATAAATTCGCCGCTATCACCATTGATCAATACAGTCTCATTGTTTTGAATGTCCAACACATGCTGACCTGCACCAACAATGGCTGGAATACCCAATGCTCGGGCAACAATGGCGCTATGCGCACTTGCACCGCCAACAGCGGTTAAAATCCCGGCTACACGTTCTTTATTTAAACGTGCCACATCACTGGGCCCTACATCTTGCATGATCAATATATAGGGAGAATCAGGCGCAATCTGTTCTTCCACGCCACATAAATGCGCCAGAATACGTTCACCAATATCGCGTAAATCGGCAGCACGTTCGGCCAGTAAGCGATCCTGTAAGGCTTCCTGTGCCTGTGCTGCCGATTCAATATAATCATGCCAGGCCGCAGCGGCAGACAAACCCTGTTTTAAGCCTTTTTGCACATTGTGAATGAGTTCCGGATCATCAAGCATTTCCAGATGTGCCGTGAAGATTTGCTTAATGTCATCGACATCAGTTTTGGCAATCAATTGATAAATATTATTTTTAACCGTATGCAGGGCAATATCGAGTTTTAGGCTTTCATCCTTGATATTGCTTGCTAGCCGTGGGTAATCATATTGACGCGGCTTAATCACATATGCCGGACCATAGGCCAGTCCGGTTGAGGCGGCAATGCCTTGTGTCTTGGCATCTGTATCTGTATTAGATTCAAATGTTAAAATTTCAGGCTGTGTATTTGCAGTATTTTGCTGTGTATCAATGGGTTGAATTTCTTCTCCCAGACCTTGCTGGACCGCGGCAATGATCTGGCTTAATCCTTCTACCGCGTCGCTATCAGGTTCGGCAATAAAGGTCAGGTGCTGTCCACGCTGACAACCCAAGGATAAGAGTTTGGTCAGACTTTTGGCAGAAACAAAGGCACCATCATCGACTTGAACATGTATTTCGCCCTGAAATTTTTTGGTGAGATTTACCAACTGGGTGGCTGGTCGTGCATGCAGGCCATGGGCATTGGCCAACTGTACGGTTTGCGATGGTCAATCCGGAATAATATCCGCACCAATCAGCTGTGCCAGTTGATGTGCATCCTGTTCTGCATTGATTTGAGACGATTGCTCTGGATTGAAAAAAATATCCAATAGTCGATTAAGCTGTGAAAGATCCATTTGATCATTGTTTGCAATACAGACCAATGTTTGTAAATTTTTATCCTGATACTGTATGGGAGATTCTGATTGTACAATCGCAATTGCCGGACTTAAAACCTGTTGATGTGCGCTAATCGACCAGATTTCTTCATTGAGCTGTATTAGGTGTTTGGGGTTAAGCGCGCTTAGAAAACCACATTCAACATAGTGATGCTGTTTTAAGCGTTGCGTTGCCTGCCAGAAAAAATCCTCAATATCCTGTGCGGCAACTTGCGTAGCAATCAGTTGTTCATGCAATGCCAGTGTTGCAGGCTGTGCCTGTAATAGCTCGACCACTTGTTCTGGTGTGTTTGCAGCCTGAATTTGTTGTGATATATCTTGATTTAGGGCTTTGGTTAATAATTGTAAGACCTGCAAATGCTCATCGGATTTTGCGGCAATTACCACAGCTAAATAAATTGTATTTTCACCATCCCAAAGTACGCCATTGGGGAAGTGTGCCAGTCGGATACCTGTTTGCTGAATATATTGCCTCGATTGCGGCGTCCCATGCGGGATAGCGATGCCTTGTCCTAAATACGTTGGACTTTGTTGTTCACGTGCGGTCAGGCCATCGAGGTATTCGGGACTGACCAGTTGATCTTCTACTAAAATATCGACTAGACACTGTAATGCTTGCGCTTTATCGTCAGCATGTTGATTCATTCGAACATGTTGTATATCTAGTGCTAACATAAAGATTCCTTGAAAATATAAATCGAAAGAAAGGGCGTGATAAAATCTGGCAGGCGCATTGCCATGAACTTCACTTCATCTTGTGGTATTCACGCCGCATTGATGAAATTTTAATTTAAAAACACAATGCCTTAATGAATTGTGCTTACGCCTCATCTGGATCGAGAAAAACAAAGTACAAATTTTACTATGAAAACCGATGAAATATATATTTTCATTGGCTTTGATTAAATGCTTAGCTATTTTTTGATCAAAAGAATGCCGATGAGCGGTTTAAATTACTATATGATGTAAATAACCAACATCACTGAACAAAATTCAGCAGGGCGAAATTCATGTTAAGCTAAGTGTTTGATATTAATTTGAGACCAATCATGGATTTATTACAACAACTTGATATTGTTCATCCCATTTTTGTTGCGCCTATGGCAGGTGTATCGACACCAGAACTGGCTGCTGCGGTTTCTAATGCAGGCGGTTTAGGAGCATTAGGTTTAGGTGCAAGTTCAGCTCAGGCTGCAAAAACAGCGATTGAGAAAACCCGTCAATTGACACAAAAACCGTTTCAGGTCAATTTTTTCTGTCATCAACCGGTCGAATATGACCCACAGCATGCCCAGCAATGGATCGACTATTTAAGCACTCAGTTTGCCGAGTTTGATGCGGCACCTCCACAAACTTTGCAGAAAATTTATCAAAGTTTTGCGGAAAATGATGATTTACTTGATGTTGTACTAGAAACAAAACCAAAAGCGGTGAGTTTTCATTTTGGTTTGCCCCGTCCGGATCAAATGACCGCTTTAAAACAAGCCGGTATTTTGACTATGGTGTCTGTGACACAACTCAGTGAAGCGCTTGCAGCACAACAAGCTGGCATTGATATCTTAATCGCTCAGGGGATTGAGGCGGGCGGACATCGCGGTACTTTTAATCCGCAGTGTGATGCAGGTTTGGCAACACTGGATTTGTTATTGTTGCTTAAGCAGTATATTGATCTGCCGATTGTTGCCGCAGGTGGCATTATGACTGGCGAAGATATTCGTTTATATCGTGAATTGGGTGCAGATGCGGCTCAGCTTGGTACGGCTTTTGTACAGTGTGCAGAATCGGCAGCCAATGATGCTTATCGTGCTGCTTTATTTGAGCAACCTCTTACTCAGATTAGCGATAGTATTTCTGGTCGGGCAGCACGTGGTTTGTTTAATGCGTGGCATCAATATGTCGATTTACCTGAGCGTCCACAACATGCTGGCTATCCATATAGTTATGATCTGGGCAAGCAGTTACATGCCGCAGCCAGTAAACAAGGTGAGCAAGGCTTTGGCGCATTCTGGGCAGGCAGCAATGTGGCGAATATTCGCCGTCTGGATGCTACGGCGTTGATGCAAACCTTGCTTGATGAAATGAGTGAGTAAGCTATAAATGATTTGGCTTTGGGCTTTTATCTAATGATCTGAATAAAAGCCTAAACCGGAAGATAGGTAAATACCAAGCCATAACAAAGTGCGGCCAACAGTGTCGCCAGTACAATTTTTTTAGTTAAGAAATACACCAATACCAATATCGAAAAGCCACATACCATTGCCAGCGTTTTTGCGGGATTTTCCAGTAAAGGTGGTAATGTTGCGACCATCAGCATGGCACAAATGGCGCTGATGCCAATACTGCCCATAGCAACCCCAATCCATGCATGACCTTTCTGAGTTTGCTTGCGATGTTTCCTCTGCAAAAACCATAGTGGGGCAAAACGGCTTAAAAAATTGGCAATACCGACCACAATACCGATGATAATAATTTCAAGATGCATGTGTGATCCTTTTATGATATTGATACTGCACGATGGCGGTCAGCATACCTGCAATAATCCCAATAAAAATTGCAAAGGATAGCCCAACAAAAATACAGCCGAATGCACTAACGAGCATTGAAATGGCTATCACATATTTTTGTTTGTGTTCAAATGCTGCCAGTAAAAAACTTAAAAATAAAGCCGGCAATAAAAAGTCCAGACTGGCCTGTAAAAATTTGGGTAAATGCTGGATCTGATTGGCAAATAAACCACCCAGTAAAGAACCAAGTGCCCATGAGGCCCATGACGTTAAACTTAAGCCCAGCATCCACGATTCCGACCAATGTTGTCTACGCTGGGATAACTCGATCAAACCACGGGCAAAGACTTCATCGGTCAGGCCCCATGCCCAAACCGCAGTTTTTTTTAGTTGTAATGGCTTGGGGATATTTTGGTATAACGCAGGACCATAAAGTACATGACGAATATCCAGTGCAATGACGGTAATGGCAGCAAGCCAGATCGAACTGCCTGAAGCCAGCAAGGCAATCACCAGAAACTGACTGGCACCAGCATACATGGTACTGGAAAGGAACAGGGCTTCCCAAGGACTAAAGCCATAACTGACCGCACCAACACCAAATGCAAAAGATACTGGTAAATAGGTAAAAACAATGACCAAGGCATCTTTTGCGCCATCCCGGAATGTACCGGGTGAAATTAATATTTGTGAATTCAAAATAAAACCGCTGTTGTAGCAAAAATCAAAACCTGCAAAGTATTGAGTATTCTAAAGCAATTCCTTAGTATTCCCAGTACAAATATCATCAAATCATGGTTAGTTTTTCATGAACATTAAAACGGTTTCTATTTTATCTGCATTATGTGTCAGTTTGGCTCTGGCGGGATGTGGCAACAATGAGCAACAACAAGAAATTAAACCAGCACAGAAATTAAGTAATGATGCATCTGCTTTGGCAAATGAAGCATGGATATTGATTAATCAGCTGGATCAGGTTTTATACTCAGGTGAAACAGATAATCTGGATGAGGGGGTACGTAAGCCTTTACGTGAGCTTTCCACACGTTGGCGGATTGAGGTGAAAATGACCGATGCCGTGACCGAAGGGAAATATGCGCTGTGTCGTAAATCGCTAACCACACTTGATGCATGGGCACGAAGTATTAATGAACATTCCAGCGATATTGAAAAGAAAAAAGCAGATTATGAACGAGATAAGGCATTGTGTAAAAATGCGATTGAACATCCGGAACTCGGCAATACTTCACCAAAATTAATGGCTAAGCCAAATCCTGAGGGTTAAAAATCTGAGATAGATATTCTTTATATTTTTAATTTAAATATGCAAAAATCATGCCATAAAATGAAAAATTGTTGACCTATTTATTTCTGTTGTGTATATATTTATTGTACCGCATTGGCAAAGTCGCCAATGACACAAGGGTTGTTAAAATCTTATGAGTGAATAGATTTTAACTGTTGATGCAATTGATTTTTGCATTGTACGTACACCCTGAATGACATATTGAATTTTCAGCAAAGTGATATTGAACAAAGGCGTTCAAGTCTAGCAATCATCAATTGATTGTCAGAGACTTGGCGCTTTTTTTTTACGCATCGTTATATTTTTAAGAATATAGCGATGCGAATTTTAAGGGGATGAGATGGGATACAGAATATTTAGGCAGCAATATTTAAATTGTGCTTTATTTGCATGCATTAATAGTATGCTTGCACCAAATATGGTCATGGCAATGGAAACAGAGGTGGAATCTGCCGATCAGCCTTTTCAATTGGGCGTGATCCGTATTCTTGCCGAGCAGGATAAATCTGATCAGATTGCTTCAACAATCAATAGTACCCAGTTGCAACAGTTCAATGCTTCAACTGTCGGTGATGGTGTTAATTTATTATCTGGCGTGACCTTGTCCAATAATGCCCGCAATGAAAAAATGGTTTATGTCCGTGGTTTTGATGCGCGACAAGTGCCTTTATTTATCGATGGTATTCCGGTTTATGTGCCTTATGATGGTTATATTGATTACAATCGATTTACTGTTGCCGATGTGGCTGCAATTCAGGTTGCAAAAGGGTTTAGTTCGGTCAGCTATGGTGCAAATACACTAGGCGGGGCAATTAATCTGGTTTCGCGTAAACCAACAAAAGCCTTTGAAGGTTATCTGGATTTGGGGATTGCCGATGCGGGTGAGAAACAGACCACTTTACATGTGGGCAGTGCCCATGCGTTATGGTATATGCAGGCAACTGCTGCTTATCTGGAACGGGATGGGTTTAAATTGTCGTCGGATTTTGTGCCGACAGCGACTGAAGATGGTGGACTGCGCAATAATTCCTATAGTAAAGATAGTAAACTGGATTTAAAGCTGGGTTTAACGCCGAATGATCATGATGAATACAGTCTTAGTTATATCAAACAGGATGGTGAAAAGGGCAATCCGCCAACTACTGGCAATAGCAGCATTCGTTACTGGCAATGGCCATACTGGGATAAGGAAAGCCTGTATTTTATTTCCAATACCGCGTTAAGCGCGCATGAAACGATTAAAATCCGTGCTTATCATGATCGTTATGACAATGAATTGGACTCCTTTACCGATGCACATTATAGCACCTTAAAAACTTCGGGACAGGGGAGTGTCAGTACCGGACGCAGTATTTATCATGATCGTGTCAATGGTGCATCTTTAACGCTGGAATCAACCCGACTGACCAACCAGACCATTAGCTTGGTGAGCCATTATAAAACTGATGAGCATCGCGAGCTTGATGCCACAGGAGCGGAAAATACCTATTTTAAGGATCGGATCTGGTCGATTGCTTTGGAAGATAATATCCGGTTGCATCCAGATGTATTGTTGTCCTTAGGTTTGGCCCAACATACGCTTGATCCTGAAAAAGTATTTAGTGTTGGAAATCCTTATTCATTACCGAAAAATCAGACAGCGCGTGATGCACAGATTGGATTGTTTTATGATGGGATTGCTAATATTCAGCTGTATGCCACGGTTGCCAAAAAAAGTCGTTTACCTACCTTAAAAGATCGTTATTCACAGCGCTTGGGAACGTATATTGAGAACCCCGATTTGGCAGCAGAAAAAGCGATGAACTATGAAATTGGTCATCAGACCCAGTTGAATGCTCAGTTATCATTCGCGACTGCGCTTTTTCTTAGTAATATCAAAAATAAAATCCAAAGTGTTGCCAATGTTCAGGAAGATTTGGCGCAAATGCAGAATATTGGTCGGGTACAAATTTATGGGACAGAAATTGAATTTAATTATCAACCCTGGCAATGGCTGCGTTATGGTGGTAATTACACCTATTTGAAACTGGAAAACAAACAGCAAAATGCAATCCGAATTACCGATATTCCGCAACATAAGCTTATTAACTATGTTGTGATTCAGCCAGCCGAACAGTGGGAGCTACAGCTTGAACTAGAGCGTAATAGCAGTCGCTGGGTATCCAATGTTTTGAAACTTGACGGTTATCAGATTTTAAATACGCAAATTGCCTATCAGCCAAAATTGAATAGTGTATCTGGACAATGGCGTTTTGCAGCGGGTATTCAGAATATTACCGATAAAAATTATGCGCTGGCGGATGGTTTTCCTAGTGCGGGTCGTATGTGGTTTAGTAAAGCCACATGGGCATTTTAGCGGGGGGACATATGAAAAAAATTTATTTGGCACTGTGTTGTGTGATTTTGCCTTGTTTTAGTCCGCTAACACTGGCACATGCCCCTACAGAAAATATTCAGCAGTATATTTCGACTGAATTAAAAATTGTGGGACAGGTGAAACAGGCATTGACGCTGGATGTAAATGCTTTAAGCCAGTATCCCCAAGTGATTCAAAATATGCAGATCAGCAAGAAAAATGGTGAGATCAGTGAATTGATCCAGTATCAGGGCGTGCGTCTGACTGATGTGTTAAATGCAGCAGATATTATGACCACGCACCATAATGATGTGAAAAAAATCATCGTGATTGCTTCTGCAAAGGATGATTACCAAGTGGTCTTTTCATGGAATGAATTATTTAATTCTCCAAATGGCGAGGGTGTCATTGTGATTTATCAACAGGATGGTCATATGCTGGATGATAAAACGGGCAGAATCGCATTGATTTCCAGTCGGGACAAACTCACAGGACCCCGGTTTGTCAAATGGTTGGATGAAATTCGCGTGGTACAAATCTCAAATTAAATTTGTTTAAAGTGGAGTTAATGTATGAATAAGTTTGCAAAAATACGGTTATGGGTGATGGGCGGATTGGTGATCGGTGTGAGTTTTGCCAGTCATGCTGCGGATACAGTGACCATTTATGCCGCGGCAAGTCTGACCAATGCAGTGAATGATCTGGAAAAAATTTATGAGCAAAAAAGTAAGGTCGATGTAAAAACTTCCTATGCTGCATCTTCAACGCTGGCAAAACAGATTGAAGCTGGCGCACCCGCCAATATTTTTATGTCAGCAGATTTACAGTGGGCGGATTATTTGCAAAATAAAAAAATAATTGATTCCAGACAACGGGTCAATTTACTTGGTAATAAACTGGTATTGATTGCACCAAAAAATCAGAATATTCAGATAAAAATTCAAAAAGGTGTTGATCCGACCAAAGCATTTACAGGCCGTTTGTGTACCGGTAATGTCAATAGTGTGCCCGTGGGTAAATATGCAAAACAGGCTTTAACAACATTAGACTGGTGGACAAAGATTCAGCCGCGTCTGGTTGAAACAGAAGATGTACGCAGTGCATTGTCTTTTGTTGAGCGGGGTGAGTGCCAATTGGGTATTGTCTATGCAACCGATGCTGCCGTTAGCTCAAAAGTTAAGGTGGTTGGTGAGTTTCCTTTAAATAGTTATCCACCTGTGGTATATCCATTGGCCGTTACCAAAGACTCTGCACAGGCAACTGCATTTTATCAGTTCTTACAAAGTCCACAGGCAAAGACAGTTTATAAAAAATACGGCTTTACTGTTTTAAATCAGCGTTAATTGGCTTGACGAATATCATGATTTTTAATTTAACGCCCGAAGAAATCAGTGTCCTGCAACTGTCGTGTAAGGTTGCAGCAAGCTGTTTATTGATCAGCCTTATTCCTGCAATTTTTATTGGCTGGTTATTGGCTCGTAAGGAATTCTGGGGAAAATCATTGCTGGAAACACTGGTGTTTTTGCCTTTGGTACTTCCACCGGTTGTACCGGGTTATCTGTTGCTACTGGTGTTTGGTAATAACGGTATTTTGGGACAATATCTGGCGCCACTCGGCATTGAGTTTGCATTTAACTGGAAAGGTGCAGTGCTGGCATCGGCAGTCATGGGTTTTCCCTTACTGGTTCAGTCGATTCGGCTGGCAATGGAACTGGTGGATCAACGATTGGAAGTTGCAGCAAAAACGCTGGGTGCTTCGGCATTTGATACCTTTCGACATATTACTTTGCCTTTGGCGATGAGTGGTATTCTGGTCGGTGCGATTTTATGTTTTTGTCGTAGTCTAGGGGAGTTTGGTGCAACCATCACCTTTGTGGGGAGTGTTGCTGGAGAAACCCGAACCTTGCCGCTGGCCATGTACAGTCTGATGCAACAACCTGATAGCGAAGCAGCTTTAAATCGTCTGATCATGTTGTCACTAATGGTAGCATTTCTGGCATTGTGGTTTGCGCAGTGGTTTAACCGTCGGCAAAAAAGACAGCGCGGAGGCAGATGATGTTTGATTGTAATTTCACGGTGCAACTGGGGCATTTTCAGTTAAGGCAACATTTCCAGTCCGATCAAAAAGTTGTGGGTTTATTTGGTGTATCCGGTGCGGGCAAAACCACAATTTTACATAGTATTGCAGGGATCATGAAGCCACAACAAGGTTGGATACGGATTCAGGACAGGACATTTTTTGATTCGCAACAGCATGTTAATTTGAGTATTCAGGCCAGACGTACCGGAATGGTATTTCAGGATGCGCAACTTTTTCCGCATTATTCGGTACAACAAAATTTATTGTTTGGTTGGCAGCGTATAGCCCATTCCGAGCGTAAATTTGAACTGGATTATGTGGTACAGCTATTAAAGCTTGAACATTTGTTGGCACGTATGCCGGTCAAGCTCTCTGGTGGAGAAAAACAGCGAGTGGCATTGGGTCGCGCCTTGTTATATTCACCTCGGATTTTGCTCTTGGATGAGCCTTTATCTGCACTGGATGCGCATCATAAAACCGAAATTATTCCATTTTTTCAGAAAATTCGCGATGAGATCAATATTCCAATGTTGTATGTGAGTCATGATCCTGAGGAGATTGCACAATTAACCGATACACTGTGGCAGCTTTGAATGGCTAAGCCTTTAAATGCTGGCTGATTTGTGCAACATATGACTCCATACTTTGTTTGGCATGTTGTTCCATTTCACGGAAGGATTGCAGAATTTGCTGTCCAATTGGCGTAACAACTGCACCACCGCCATGTGTTCCACCTGTCTGGGTTTCGACCAGTGCCGATGCAAAGCACTGATTCATGGTGTCAACCAGTTGCCAAGCCCGGCGGTAACTCATGTTCATGCTTTTGGCTGCCTGTGAAATTGAACCGGTACGCTGGATGGCCTCGAGTAACTCGGCTTTACCGGGACCAATAGCAATGTGTTCATCATATAAGATGCGTAAGCGTAGATGTGATTGAATCGAATGTGGCATTTTTTGTCCTGATCAGGAAGCGGTTTTTGTATGTAATGGTTCATACACATTTACTATAGGTTGGATTAGGGGAGTCGGCAAGATGTTGTTAAGTCATGAGATCAAGCAGCAGTGTGATGCAGTAATCCTAGCTGGTGGTCAGGCCAGTCGTATGCAGGGTTGCAATAAATTATTGCAATGTTTTGATGGGCAACAAAGACAACTGGAAAAACTAGTTGAGGTGATTCAGCCACAGGTACAACAGCTTTGGATTAATAGTCATCGTGATCACGAGATTTATCAGGCATATGACCCGAATATTGCCATTTTTACCGATATTGAAAGGGGTTTTTTTGGACCGATGATGGGAATGCACAGTGCGTGGCAATATAGTCGGCAGGACTGGATTTTATTTGTGCCTTGCGATCTGTACCAAGTGCCGACCAAATTACTTGATACCATGGTTGCTACTGTACAACAACAGCATAGTCCACTATGTTATGCAGTTTTTGGACAGCAAGCGCTATATCCTTTGTGCCTGATGCACCGCAGCGTAGATAGTCTATTACAACAACGCATCAAACAGCAGGATTACAGTTTATATCGTTGTTTTGCCAAGTTAAAGGTCTGCACGGCATACTTTGCTCTCACAGAGCAGCAACCGCATAGTATCAACCACTGGTCGGAACTGGATCATCATTAGCTTTTAAGAGTGCATGTATGATGAGTTTTATCTCAATATTTATAAAGCAATAAATTCAACTAAATTTGAGTGTTGTGCATGCGCCGGTCCTGCTTTAATTCGTGCAATTGCATTGGCCTGATTTAAATTGCTTAGCATATGTGATTGCTGCTTTTTCAAGGGAATTAACTGTAATTGTCCATGTGCTGAACAGGACAGTTTCATTCTTAACAATTGTTCACGGGAATCCGTTTTAATCTGGCTTAAGTCAACTGTTGCTTTTTGCCAGATTGGCTGAATTTGACTTGCACCTTGCAAGGCACGCAAAATGGTTGCTACATGAATGGTCAGGCCGATGAGCACTGCCGCAGGATTACCCGGTAGTCCGATTAAATACGAGCGTTGTTGAGTAAGCTGTTGGTTGGCTTGATAACGGGCAAAATACAATGGTTTGCCGGGTTTTTGCGCCACTTGCCAGAAAATTTCCTCGGCGCCTAATGCCATGGAAACAGGGCGGATCAGATCATAGTCTCCAACGGAAACACCACCTGTGGTGATCACCAGATCATAATAATTTAAGGCATGAGACAGGGCGAATTCAAGCTGTTGTCTGTCATCAACCACATGCTGTAAATCTACCTGCTGTAAACCTTGCTCTTTTAACCAGGTCAGGATCATCGGACTATTGGCATCAAATACTTTGGCATCATTGTCCAGTTGTGTACTGACCTCATCTCCGGTGATTAATACGGCAATCTTGGGTTGGCGATGTACGGTAACATGCTGGACACCTGCCATGCTTAATGCTGCAATTAGGTTGCTATTTAAATACTGTCCACGTTGTGCCAATAACGTACCTTGTTTGAGCTCTTCACCCTGATAACGAATATCTGCACCAACTGCAATTTTTTGAGTTAAAACGATTTTATTCTGGTTTCTACTGACAATTTCCTGTCTTGCCACGGTATCTGCCGACTCCGGAAGACGACCACCGGTAAAAATACGCAAGGCTTGTCCCGCTTCTAACTCAAAATGTTCTTCAATCCCTGCGCGAATTTCACCAATCAGTTCAAACTCTGTTTGTCCAGCAGCAATATCACTCTGGCGTAGCGCATAACCATCGACTGCACTTTGGGTAAATAATGGTAAAGCTACCGGCGACACCACATCATCTGCCAGAATATGTTGATGTGCCTGTAACAATGATAAATCACATGATGAGAGTGATTGTATCTGGTAATAATGCGCCAAAGCCTCATCCAGACTGATCAGGTTGCCATGCTCGCAGCTCATTCATAACCTCCAGGATGAGGAAGATCGCGACATACGTCAAAAATATGTACCAATGCAGGTAAGATGGCTGCCATGGATTCACTGGCACCACCGCGACTGCCCGGTAAAGTGATGACTAAGGAACGGTCAATAAAGCCGGCAATACCACGGGAAAGTGCTGCATAAGGGGTGCGTTTTTGTCCGAAGGCACGGGCAGCTTCCATTAAACCATTGAGTTCTCGGTGTAATAAGGGTTGTAAGGTTTCAACAGTAATATCTCGTTTGCCAATTCCTGTACCGCCCACGGTAATAATACAGGCATAGGATTGGCTTAATTCCAGTACCAATGCTTTGAGTTGTTCTGATTCGTCAGGTAGAATCTGATAATGAATTGGGTCAAATCCTGCTGCTGTTAAGCTCTCAAGAACGGATTTTCCTGCGGTATCTGGTTTGCGACCTGCTGCGACAGTATCGGAGAGGACAATTACCGCAGCCGACACCGCCTGACGTAAATGACGTTTATAATGTGATTTTCCGCCTTTTTTAACGTCCAGTTTACATTGCTGAATGATCAGTTCTTCCGGTTCACAATGCGGCTTGAGCATATCATAAATGGTCAAGGCTGCCAGACTTGCTGCTGTCAGGGCTTCCATCTCTACGCCAGTCGGTGCGATGGTTTCTACACTGGCACGAATAATTACCCGATCTGCCAGTAATTCAAAATCAATATCAGCGCGATAAATTGGTAGCGGATGGCATAAGGGAATCAGTTCATCAGTACGTTTTGCTGCCAAAATTCCTGCGATACGTGCAGTTTTCAGCGCATCGCCTTTTTCGGTGTTGCCATCTCTTAGCAATTGAATACAATGTGCGGGTGCCAGTAACTCGCTACTGGCGGTAGCAATACGGTAACTTTCAGGCTTCATGCCAACATTTTTCATAGAATAATCTCAAACTTAAAAGCAATCTCAAATTTCAAAACAATCTTAAGCTTTAATTCAATACAGCAGATCCATAACATTTAGGCAAACGGTTGGATTAATCATGATGGCAATGTTCATGTGTTGCATGATGATGTTTTTCCTGTGCAATGTCTGCAACATCCCGGCGAATACAGCAACCCTCGACAAAAATGCTGGTACCATCATGATAAAACTCCTGCTTCCAGACAGGAACTTCATGTTTGACTCGTTCTACCGCATCTTCACAGGCAGCAAAAGCTTCACGACGATGCTCGGCACGGGCAACAGCATAAATAGCGACTTCACCAATCTCTAAATGTCCGATACGATGTACCACACGAACATAGGGGATAGCATATTTTTCTGCAATGTCCTGTTCGATTTCCCGAATCATTTTTTCTGCCAAGGGTTTATAGGCAGTATATTTTAGACTTTTAACCGATTTGCCTTGATGATGATTCCGTACTGTACCGACAAACAGGGCCAAACCACCACATTCGGGAAAGTCAGACATGGCCAGTAATTGATCAAGATCAATCGTATGCTCCTGAATACGGGCAAGGTCGGCATTGATAGTAGTCATGATTAGATTAACCTCCAGCAACAGGAGGTAATAAAGCGACCAATGTATTTTGTGAAAGCACAGTATCTCGACGCACAATGCTATCGCCAATCGCGCAAGCACAGCGTTCCAGATGTGCTTCAATCTGCGGTTTATCTGTGACTAGCGTCGCTAACGCATCGGCAAGTAATGTTGGCAATTTTATTTCAAGCGTATATTCGGTGGTTTCAGCAACATCTGCCAATACGCCATAAAATTCAAAAGTTACCTGTGACATCAATACTCACCTATATCTATCAAAATATTCATTCAGATGAATTTATCCAACGCATCTATTCATCATCTGTATTAACCGCCAATGGCATGCATACTGATTTTACGCAGCGGCGCCTGTTGCTGTGCAATAAAACCGGCTTTTTTATGCCAAACAGCCTGCCGAATGGTTGCAAGCAAGAATTGTTCCCGATTTGGTTGTAGCAAATCACGTAATGCTGTCCCTGTATTGGCAAATAAACACGTAAATAGTTCACCTGTGGCAGTTAAGCGCAAACGATTGCAGCTTTGGCAAAAGGGCTTGCTAATGGTGGAAATAACACCTAGTTCATAGTGATCATTTAAACGATAAATTGTCGCAGGATCGTGTTGACGCTGCTGCTTCTGAATCTGAAAATAGGGTTTAAGTTGCTGAATAATCTCATCTTCACTAATCACTTTGTGACGTTGCCAATGTTCTGGCTGATCCAGTGGCATATACTCAATAAATCGCAAGGGTAATTGCTGTTGATAGGCCCATTGTGTCAATTCTACAATTTCACTGGCATTTTTATCCGCCAATACCACACAATTCAATTTGATTTTCAGACCAGCCTGTTGAGCGGCGGCAATGCCTTCCAAAACAGGTTCAATATTTTTTTGTGTCATGGCAAAAAAAGTATTTGCCTGAATACTGTCCAGACTGATATTGATATCATCCAAGCCTGCCTGTTTTAGTGCAACAGCATGTTTTTTAAGATAGAACGCATTACTGGTCATGGAAATACGTTTTAAACCCTGTGTTTTGAGCTGTTGCAAATCCCGAATAAAATGAACCACACCTTGGCGCATTAAAGGTTCGCCACCAGTTAAGCGAATATGTTCAATCCCGAGTTGCACCATTACCTGACAAAACCTGAATAACTCTTCAAAACTAAGCAAATCTTTTTTAGCCAGCCATTGCGGGTGATCTGGCATACAATAAGCACAATGGAAATTGCAGCGATCTGTGAGTGAAATACGCAATTTTTGTTTATAACGTCCAAACTGATCGACCAGTTGAGATGTATTCTGCTCAACTGAAGACGTCAATGCTGGAAACGCTATAGGATGCGTCATACTTAAATCAGCCTTTTATTTGCCATGGATTGTTGCCAATGATTGGGAAGGGATATTGTCATTAAAATAGCATAGAACAAAAACAACATAAATTCATTGCTTTTTGTAAGGTTGCGGTCTGTTTTATTTATTAATCTTAACAGGAGCGCTTATTATGTTTATCAGTGACTTTTCATTTTTAATAATTGGTTCTATTATGGAACTTAGCTGATTTTAATAAGGAATTAAAATCAGCTTGGATCAAACAAAGTATATAAAGTAGCGATGTTTGAGTTCAGACAGGCTTCTTGCTTTTAACATTCATGCGTTGAGGATAAAAATAAATGAGTAAGCAACGACTTCCACTTTCTTTGCTGCGATATCATCAGGAAACTTTCAAAGGGCTGGGTAAAATTGTATTGCGTAGTTTAAAATTAACGCAGTCCCAACAAGTCATTGATGATTGGCGGCAGATCCCGGTCATATCCAGAGTGATTCCGGCACCGAATGATGTGCTGGTCAATCATTATATCGCATGGAGTGGGGCAGCAGAATCACGTTATCAGCAAAGCATTCCACCACATATGGTTTCACAATGGGGCTTGGCGCTTGCCACAGATTTGTTGTTACAGACCAAATATAATTTAGCCAGCGTCATTAATCAGGGTGTGACATTAAAAATAAATGGTGATTTGCCGCGTCATCAAGATTTACTGGTTCAGGCCAAAGTTTATTCGGTCCATGAACAATATGGTCTGGCACGAGTATCGGTACAGATTATCACAGGGACAAGTGTGCAACCCAATTTGGTCGAAACCATTTTACATATGGCATTTTTGCTTGCTGATTTCAAAAAAAGCAAGAAAGTCAGACAAGCGGATCACTTGCAGTGGCAACAACTAGGGCAATGGCAGGCAACGGCACATGATGGGTTGAAATTTGCTTTATTAACTGGAGACTTTAATCCGATTCACTGGATTGGTATTGTCGGGAAATTATCGGCATTTAAACAAAAGGTATTGCATGGGTTTGGTATGCTGGTACGAACTTATGAGTTTTTACCAGTTCCTATTTATACTCTGGATGTTCGTTTTTTAAAGCCTGTCTCTTTGCCATCACCACAGTTAAATGTTGAGGTTGCCGAACTGGAGAATGGGAAACATGCATTGCGCTTGATTGGTACAAATGGCGTAATTCATTTATCTGGTCAGTTTCAATAAAAATACTTAGGGTTGTCATACCCGAATTCACAAAAAAAGTGATGCCACATGGTACTGGCATCACTCTTAATCATGTTGAAAATAAAGTTTTAAATTCTTTATTATAAAGCAGGTTGTGCAGCTTTCATGGCTGTAGCAATGGCATCATCTTCTGATGCAGCTTCTTCATTATTGACAGTTGCGGCTTTTGCAGGTGTTGCATTACTTGTATTGTTGCTGGCCGAAGTAGCCGGTACCGAACTGCTAGGTTTGCTTTCGACATTCGGTTGAGTTGGTGTAGTGGTTGTCGCAGTTTTTACATCTGACTGGCCATTTTCATTATAAATCAGCGTTTGTTGGTCATCACTGATACTGGCATGTGAAGATGCAGCAGGTTCAGAAGGTATTTCTTCCAAAGTCGTGTATTGCGGCTGAGGTTGTTCCTGTAAAGTCGTTTCAGCTTGTTCGTTGTTTTGAACTTCGGTGTCGTTATTACTTTGCTCTTGTTCCGGTTGTTCTTTTTTTACACATGCACTGAGGACAACAGTGCTGATCAGGCAGACTAAACCAAATTTAATTAATGTCATTTTCATCATCAATTGCATACAGTGGTTGAAAAGGGTTTATGAGTATAGCAATCTTTTGTTACTTTGGAATATGGCCTAAATGAAACTTTCTTTTAAAAATTTTTAAAATGTTCTCTATTCACCCGATTAACGATTTTGATTGCGAATTATCGACAATTCGCTTTGCTTTATAGGGGCATAGTAAAGTAAAATTGCCAAACATTGCATGCCGATTATTGGCGCCATTGTACGAGAATTTGAATGACCCATTATATATTCGTCACTGGTGGTGTAGTTTCATCACTGGGTAAAGGTATTTCTGCTGCCTCTGTTGCCGCACTTTTGGAAGCCCGTGGCTTAAAAGTCACCATGGTAAAGATGGATCCATATATTAATGTCGATCCTGGCACCATGAGTCCATTCCAGCATGGTGAAGTATTTGTCACCGAAGATGGTGCAGAAACTGACCTTGATCTTGGCTATTATGAGCGCTTTTTGAAACGTTCAAAAATGTCCAAGCTAAACAACTTTACCAGTGGACGGGTTTATCAGGATGTTTTAAATAAAGAACGTCGTGGTGATTATCTGGGGGGTACGGTTCAGGTTATTCCACACATTACCGATAATATCAAGGAACGTGTACTGGCTGCCGGTGCTGGTTTTGATGTTGCCATCGTGGAAATCGGTGGTACGGTGGGTGATATCGAGTCCTTACCGTTTATGGAGTCAGTACGTCAATTGCTGGTGGAGCTAGGCGATAAACATGCCATGCTGATGCATTTGACCTTGTTGCCTTATATCAAATCTGCTGCGGAATTAAAAACCAAACCAACCCAGCATTCGGTGAAAGAATTACTGTCTATCGGTATCCAGCCGGATATTTTGATTTGCCGTACCGAACATGATGTTGATGCCGATACCAAGCGTAAAATCGCCCTGTTTACCAATGTACAGCCGGAAGCAGTGGTGGTGTGTAAAGATGCCAAGACCATTTATGAAATCCCTCGTAATTTTTACGAGCAGGATGTTGATGACTTTATTTGCGAACGTTTTGGCTATACCAATTTGCCAGAAGCCGATTTAAGCGACTGGGATCAGGTTTGTGAAGCATTGTTTAATCCTGAATTTACCGTGCGTGTTGCCATGGTTGGTAAATATGTGGAATTACCAGATGCCTATAAATCTGTGAATGAAGCATTGTTGCATGCCGGAATTAAAAATCGCGTTAAAGTTCAGATTGATTATGTCGATGCCGAACGTTTGGAGAGCGAAAACGAAGATGAAGTATTAGCCACTGCTGATGCAATCTTGGTTCCTGGCGGTTTTGGAGAACGTGGCACCGAAGGAAAAATGAAAGCCATTCGCTATGCTCGTGAGAACAAGATACCTTATTTGGGGATTTGTCTGGGGATGCAGTTGGCAGTGATTGAGTTTGCCCGTCATCAGGCCGGTTTGACCGAAGCCACTTCGACAGAGTTTAATCGCAATACCAAACAACCGTTAATTGGCCTGATTACCGAATGGTTAGATGAACGTGGCGAATTACAACAGCGCAGCGATCAGTCAGACTTGGGTGGAACCATGCGTTTGGGCGCACAAAAATCCGAATTGGTGGAAGGTGCAAAAATCCGCGAGATTTATGGTCGTGCAGAAATTACCGAACGTCATCGTCACCGTTATGAGATGAATAACCGGTTTATTGATGAGCTTGAAAAAGCGGGTATGAAAATTTCTGGTTATTCTTCTGTACAACATTTGGTTGAAACAGTTGAAATTCCCGATCATCCGTGGTTTATTGCGGTACAGTTCCATCCGGAATTTACCAGCTCACCGCGTGACGGACATCCGTTATTTGCAAGTTTTATTGCCGCAGCGAAGCAGCAACACCAAAAGACCAATTAAAACACAGGGAATACAATGTCTAAGCTACATGCAAAAGAAATTGTCGAATTAGGTGAAATCAAAATGGCAAACCATTTGCCATTTGTATTATTCGGCGGGATGAATGTTCTGGAATCCAAGGATTTAGCCTTCGAAATTGCCGAAACCTATATTGAGATTTGCACGCGACTGGATATTCCCTATGTATTTAAAGCCAGTTTCGATAAAGCCAATCGTTCAAGCCTCCATTCTTTTCGTGGCCCCGGGCTGGAAAAGGGAGTGCAATGGTTAGCGGAAATCAAGCAAAAATATCATGTCCCGATTATTACCGATGTACATGAACCGTATCAGGCTGCTCCTGTGGCAGAAGTTGCGGATATTATCCAGTTGCCTGCTTTTTTAAGTCGTCAGACCGATCTAGTTGAAGCCATGGCAAAGACAGATGCCATTATCAATATTAAAAAAGCACAATTCCTGTCGCCACGCGAAATGAGTCATATCTTGAATAAATGTCTGGAAGCAGGCAATGATAAACTCATTTTGTGTGAACGCGGATCGGCATTTGGATATAACAATCTGGTTGTCGATATGCTTGGCTTTGATACCATGAAAGCCATGAATGTCCCTGTATTTTTTGATGTGACACACGCATTACAAACACCAGGCGGACGTGCCGACTCGGCAGGTGGCCGTCGTGCTCAGATTACTACTCTGGCACGGGCAGGTATGGCCACTGGTTTGGCTGGACTTTTTCTGGAAGCTCATCCCAATCCGGATGAAGCAAAATGTGATGGACCATGTGCTTTACGACTTTCACAATTAGAGCCGTTTTTGGCGCAATTGAAAAAGCTGGATAGTTTAGTTAAAGGTTTTGAACCATTAGATACGCACTAATTCATAGTTTTAGTCGTATCTTTTTTTATTGATTGATTTAACAACGATTGAGGAAATATAAATGAGCCAAATCGCTGACATTCGCGCACGTGAAATTTTGGACTCTCGTGGTAACCCAACCATTGAAGCAGACGTAATTTTGGAATCCGGTGTGGTCGGACGTGCATGTGCGCCAAGTGGTGCATCAACAGGTTCACGTGAAGCACTGGAATTGCGTGATGGCGATAAAGCTCGCTACCTTGGCAAAGGTGTTCGTCAAGCGGTTCAAAATGTCAATCATGACATTCACGAATTGCTGGTAGGTCAAAATGTACTGGAACAAAAAGTACTGGATGACAAAATGATTGCATTTGATGCAACCGAAAATAAATCTAAACTCGGTGCAAATGCGACATTGGCTGTGTCTTTGGCGGCTGCACGTGCGGCTGCAACTGAGCAACAATTGCCATTATTCCAATATATCGCAAATTTGCGTGGTCAAACTGCTTTAACCATGCCAGTGCCAATGATGAATATTTTAAACGGTGGCGCACATGCGGATAACACTGTCGATATTCAGGAATTTATGATCGAACCTGTTGGCTTTACGTCATTTGCTGAAGCTTTACGTGCCGGCGCAGAAATTTTCCACTCTTTAAAATCTGTGCTTAAAAAGCAGGGCTTAAATACCGCAGTGGGTGATGAAGGTGGTTTCGCACCTAATCTTCGTTCTAATGAAGAAGCCATTACTGTTATTTTACAAGCCATTGAACAAACTGGATATAAAGCAGGATCAGATATTTATCTGGCATTGGACTGTGCATCTTCAGAATTTTATAAAGATGGTCAATATATTCTGGCAGGTGAAGGCAATAAAGCATTTACCAGCAATCAATTTGCCGATTATCTGGCTGGCTTGGTAAAACAGTATCCAATTATCTCGATTGAAGATGGTCTGGACGAATCTGACTGGGATGGCTGGGCTTATTTGACCTCAATCCTTGGTGATAAAATCCAGTTGGTTGGTGATGATTTGTTTGTAACCAATCCAAAGATTTTACAACGTGGTATTGATGAAAAAGTTGCCAACTCAATTTTGATCAAATATAACCAGATTGGTACATTATCCGAAACGCTGGATGCAATTTATCTTGCCAAAGCCAATGGCTATAGCACTGTAATTTCACATCGTTCTGGTGAAACAGAAGATTCTACCATTGCCGATCTTGCAGTGGGTACAGCAGCAGGTCAAATCAAGACAGGTTCACTTTGTCGTTCGGATCGTGTCGCAAAATATAATCAATTGCTTCGTATTGAAGAATTGATCAAGGCACCTTACCGTGGTAAGGCAGAATTTAAGGGCTTGAACTAATTATTGGGCCTTTAAATTATTATGTTGCATACCACAACAGGTAGATTCATTATTGGGCTTGCGATCCTTTTGGTCGCAGGTCTTCAATATACGTATTGGTTTGGTGAAAGTGGCTATTATCAACATCAAAAATTGATGAATGATATCAGCTTGCAGGAAGAAGCCAATAAGGAATTAAGAGAGCGTAACCGTATTCTGGCTGCGGAAGTTTATGACCTGAAAAATGGTGCCGAAGCTGTTGAAGAATATGCTCGCCTTGATCTGGGTTTAATCAAACCACACGAAACATTTATTCAGATGAGTATGATTAGCGGTGCATATCAGCCGATTTATCTGAATGATATAAAAATTGATCCAAAAGACGAACTGACGAATGAATCCGAAGACGAAGATAGTACCCCCTAAACTCTGGGCGGTTATTCCAGCTGCTGGTTCCGGTCGTCGTTTTTCTTCCTCAGCATTAAAACAATACCAACATATTGCCGGAAAGACTGTGCTTGAACATACAGTCAACAGCTTATATCAATTACCACTCGCCGGTTGTGTGATCGCCATTGATCAACATGATCAGTTTGCCAAAACAATTAATTTCTCGCAGTCGGTCCAATTCTGTCATGGTGGTCAGGAACGTATGGATTCGGTGCTGGCAGGTTTATATCATCTTCGACAATATGCACATGATGATGATTATGTACTGGTGCATGATGCTGCTAGACCTTGTTTGCATTCGGCACAGATTGTACAAATTCAGGAATTTTGTCAGAGCGGGCAACAGGCTGCAATTGTTGCTGTACCAGTCAGAGATACCTTAAAAAAAGCAGATAAAGATCAAATAATTGAAAAAACCATTGATCGTCAACAGTTATGGCAGGCGCAAACTCCTCAAATTGTGAAATATTCAGTCTTGTTTAATGCACTGGAAAATGCCATCGCACAACATATTTTGGTTACCGATGAAGCAAGTGCTCTGGAACATCTGAATATTCCTGTCCATCTTATTGCTGGCAGATCAGATAATATTAAAATCACCTATGCCGAAGATTTGGATTTGGCGAGATTAATTTTGGCATCCAGAGATTGAAAGTTTCTGGTTCATGCCAAGCTAAGCATGTATTTTGTTTTATTATAAAATTATATTTTCTTGAGCGTAAAATTAGATGCGTTTTGCGCTATAAATTATTAGGAACAGCTTGAGTTATTTTAAATTTTAATGAATAATAATCATTATCGTTTATTGATTGAATTTTTGTATGGGTATTTCTCAACAAAAAATGATTAATGTATTGGTCATTCATCATGATGAATTGGTCAATTATATTAATGCCCGTTTTGGAAACCGAAATTTTGCGATGGAAGTGGTTCAGGAAACTTGTTTACGGTTATTAAGTAAAAAAAGTGATGACTTTGATCACGTGACTGCACCCTTACCATTACTCAAGCGTATCAGTATGCATCTGGCGATAGATTTATACCGACGTGATCAATTAATCGGACAATATTTTGATCACACAGCAGAACTTTCTGATGTGGTTGAGGAGGTAGAATTAGAAAAATTTACTTTACCTGAACTTTGTTTGGCTAAATATCAATATGAAAAAATGCTGCTTCAGGCGATTAAAGCATTACCTACAGTTTGTCAGGATGTATTTATTCTGACGCAACTTTATCATCTTACACAAGTAGAAACAGCTGAACAATTAGGTATTTCCCGTGGTATGGTTGCTCGCCATCTTGGCAGGGCTTTACAAAGTTTGATCCCAGTATTATTTGAGCAGGATGACCAGTGAAACACTTTTCTACAAAAACGCATCATCTAAAAAGAAAGGATTATGATTTAAGTGATGTTCAGGAAGCGATTGCACCATTTGAAGACACATTATTGGCACAATTGCCGAGTAAGGAAGAGATCATAGCGCGTGCGCGTCAGCGTCGTTTAAAAAAACATATTGGCTCATCGGCTTTATTATTATGTATGGCTTTAAGTGGTTATATATATTGGCTTAATCCAGTTTATCAAACACAATATTTGTCAACAGAACTTGGCCAGAACCAGCGGGTTGATTTAGCAGATGGTAGTCGTATTCAGCTCAATACGTCGACTCAGATTATTGTAAATTATCGTCTCCGCTCCAAAGAAATTCGCTTACAGCAGGGAGAAGCAACATTTACTGTTAAGCATTATCCTTGGCAGTTCTTGCGGCCATTAGAGCGGCGGTTTGTGGTCACTTCAGGCAATATGCAGGTTGAAGATATTGGAACTGTATTTAATGTGCAGCAATATAGTCCACAGCATAGTAAGGTCACTGTTTTACAAGGACATGTAAGGGTATCTCTGCTTGATCGTCCGGATCTTCCTGCATTGGATTTATATGCACCACAAAGTGCAGAACAAATTCATCAGCAACTTACCTATCGTTTGGATACCGATATTGAGGTAGAAACAGCATGGCATTCCGGCAATATTCAGTTTAAGGCCCTACCTTTATCACAAGCGATTACTGAATTTCAGCGTTATCAGCCATTAAATGTCAAATTTAATGATTATGCCAGCCAGAATATTCGCATTTCAGGGCGATTTAAAGTTGATAATGCTGACCAGTTTATGCAACTTTTGCCACAGATTACAACTGTTCAGACCTATAAAGATCAGACTGGGCAATGGATTGTGAAAGCAAAATAATATAGATACGGAGAAGAATCATTTTTATTTGAAAATTTTTTTTAATTGCAGGTATACATTTGCCTTTGCCCAAACGGTTATAGAGATGAAGACATTAAAAATTCATTGGTAGAGGTTTTGGTGATGGGGCAATATCCATATTTTGCAGTGAAAAGAAACGGGAAATCTGACTGGAAGTTAAAAGCAGTCAGTCTAATGGTGGGGACAATGTTGTATTCGAGTGTGTTGTGGGCACAGGAAACAACAGTAAACCTTGATCTGGCGGCACAGCCTTTGCATCAAGCGGTTGATCAACTTGCCAGACAAGGTAATATCCAGATTTTATATGCCAGTGACATGCTGGAAAATCGCAATGTTTCTGCATTATCCGGTCAATACACAGTTGAACAGGCTTTACAGCGATTATTGCAGGATACTGATCTGAGTCTACGTAAAGAGGGACAGACATTTTATATTGTTAAAAAGGGAAAAACACCTTTAAAGCAGGATAGGACATCAAATCAGGCCAATGAACATTCACTTTATCAAATGTCGCCAATTGTGGTACATGCTGATGAACCTATCCAGTTTGGTCAAAGTGTCTTAACTCAAAAGGCCATTGATCGTTATCAGGTCAATAATGTAGCTCAACTGTTGGATAATATGCCTAGTGTGTCATCTACAGGTTCACCCCGGCCAGGTGGGCAAACCATTAATATTTTGGGTATGCAAAGTGTTGAAGATGTACCTATTACTTTAGATGACTCAGTAAAAACATTTGATAAATATCGTCAGGGTTCAGTATTTATAGAACCAGAAATCTTAAAGCAGGTGACTGTTGATAAAGGCCCGCATAATGTAGAGGTCGGTAATGGCGGTTTTGGTGGAAAGGTGACGTTAGAGACCAAAGATGTAAAAGATTTACTATTAGACGGTAAAAATGTTGGTGCTTTTTTAAAATATTCTCGATTTAGTAATAATGATCAGAATACCTATACTGGTGCAGCGTATGCTCAAAGTGAAAATGGTTTACTTGATGGCCTTCTCTATTATACCAAGCGTGATAGTGGAGAAATAAAACGTCCGGATGGATCAAAATTTCTATATTCTGCTCAGGATCAAGATACCTATATGGCAAAATTAAATTTTTATCCTACGGATGAGCAAAAAATTTCCTTGAATTTTATGCAAAGTGGTCATAACGGTTGGGAGCCTTTTGCTGCAATGCGGGATCAAGATGCAGTACCAACAGCAGCAGATATTGAGCGCTATGGTTATGATGAAGCATGGAAACGACGCTTGGTTTATCGGGATCAGGAAGATACCAGTTATTCGGCAAGTTATGAATATGATCCTACAGAAAATCCCTATATTAATATTAAGGCTGTAGCATCTTATTCAAAGACTAAACAACATGACAAACGTTTGCCAACAGTAAATATGCTTGCTGCCAATTTAGGTAATGAAAGTTGGGTTGATTATAGTAATACGGCGTTAAAAATTACCAACCTGAGTGATTTGGTGACAAATTATGGCAAGCATAAAATTAAAGTGGGCTTTCAATACCAAAAAATGGAACAAAATTCTCTTATCCATGTGCTGAGCTATGATAATAATCCCGATTATAACTATGGTTATTTTGAGCCAAATTTTATGCCGGCAGGTGAACAAAAATTATTTGCTTTATTCCTTGAAGATCAATATCAGATCAATAAATTTACGATTACGCCATCGCTTCGATATGATCATATTACCAATCAGGGATTTGGTAATCGTGCACCTCGATATAGTCATCTTGAAGTTGGTCAGGATTATTCAAGCAAAACCTATACAGGGTGGTCTCCACGACTGGCATTAGCCTGGCAACAAGCAGAATTTATAACCTGGTTTGCGAACTTCAGTAAAACCTGGCGTGCTCCACGCGTGGATGAGCAATATTATGTGGATGGCCCCACAGCCACAGTTCCTTCAACCAGCCTTTATTTATTACCAGAAAAAATGTTGGCAATTCGTTTAGGCAATGAAATGAATTTTGATGACTTATTTACTGACAATGACCATCTGCAAATACGTTTAACCTATTATGATAACCGAGGTTCTAATGAAATTTTTAGAAACCGTTCGGTTTTTTGTCAGGCACAAGCCGAGATAATTGCAGCGGGGGAAAGTGCAAATGCCAATGTTTGCAATGGTAATTATAATCACGGTTTTTATCGAAATATTACGGATTATACGATTAAGGGATATGAGGCAGAAATGTTTTATAACCACCCGTTGTATTTTGCTGGCATCACCTATTCCTATATACGTGGTCAACGAGATAATTCACCAGTAAATCCATGGTTCAGTCAAAAAACATGGATTGAAGAAATGCCTCCACGTAAAGCAACGGCAACACTTGGGTTTAATTTGCCTCAATATAATTTTACAGCTGGCTGGCGAGGTATTTTTGTCGATGCACAGGACAGAAGTATATTAAATACAGATAACTCTATTGGTGCTTCTGGGTTTTCTTTACCGCGTACCAAAGGTTATGCATTACATCATTTATTTGCGGTATGGCAACCAATATCTCAAAAACCTTTAACGATTAATTTTGGAATCGATAATGTTTTTAATCGAGATTATAAAATGTATCTCGGTGAATATATGACAGGTACTGGTCGTGACTATAAATTAAGTGTGTCTTACCAGTTTTAATCTGGATCAATCAATTTAAAAATTTAAGAGATTAATGAAATGAATATACGCCTAACAAAAGTTTTAACATCCATGCTTTCACAACGGCTAAAAATCGAAACCAGCCACGAACATGACCGTATGGAACAGCTAATGGAAAAAGCACAAGTCTTTGCCAATCGGCATAACTATGCACAGCATACATTGGCACAATACTATTTCCAGCAGGATGTCGAAAATCTATATCGACATGTAGAAGTAGAAAAAATCATACCGGATTTAGAGGTAAGGGGACGTTCACAGGCCGCAATACTGGACTTACAGGATTTAGGACTTGAACCACAAAGTGAAGAGATTGCCACATTGAATGTTGGTTATCCAGAAGCCTTGGGCTGGATCTATGTCTCAGAAGGTTCAACATTGGGGGCAGCTTTTTTATTTAAGGAAGCACAAGCAAAATTAGGCTTATCAGCAGAATTTGGTGCAAGAAATCTGGCAGCCTATCCTGAAGGTCGCATGCGAGTCTGGAAACGATTTAAACAGGCTTTGGATGATGCTAATTTTAGCAAAGAAGATCAGGACAAAGTGATTCAAGGCGCTTTGGATGGTTTTTCCCGTTTTGGTACATTATTGGAAAATCTGGATCAATTGAAGTAAATAGGGATCATGATGCCGATGCAACCAGCCAAGCCAGAGCATAAAATTGGAAAACAACCAAAACTGGCAAAATCAGCGATTATTCGCTGGTTATGTATCATCTTGGCTTGGGCTTGTATCATCATTGGTACGATAGGGATTGTCGTGCCGGGTTTACCGACCATTGATTTTTATATACTGGCAGGTTTTTTTGCTGCCAAAGGTTCACAGCGTTTACATTTCTGGATTTATCACAATCGTTTTATTGGACCGATCTTGCAGCAGTGGCATGAGCATCGTAGTATTCCAAGAAAAGCCAAATATATTTCCCTGATCAGTATGAGTATTGCAGCAGGGATCATGATCTGGAAAGTGCCACATCCATGGTTTGTTGGGATCACTATTGGTTGTATGGTGCTGGTACAGATTTGGCTGTGGACGAGGTCTGAAAAAACTTAAATATAGGACTTTTCTATTTCTAAGGCAATTATGTGAAATAGCATTAGAGCTATTTAGATTACCGACTGAATACTTACAGGACGCTAATTTATCATGGTTTATGCTTTTCTTTAAACCAAATGAAAATGTTGCAAAATAGCCTGTGCCGGATCCTGAATCGATTGATCTGAAATTAGCATTTCGTGTAATGCAAGCAGTTGTTGCTGTTGTAACAGGCCTTGTTCGGTATTGAGTAAACGCGTTAAGTCTCGTTCTATATTTTGTGCAGTTGCATCAGATTGAATCAATTCGGTGACGATTTTTTTCTTTGCAATAATATTTGGCAATGAATAATCAGGAATTTTCACCATCCATAACATAATGCGATAGGTTAGCCAATGCAGTTTGTAAATCACGACCATCGGCTTATGTAGCAATAATGCTTCAAGTGTCGCTGTGCCAGAAGCCAGAACTACAGCATCACTGGCTTGCATGACCAGACGACCAATATTTGAGCTAGTATGCGTATTGTCAATGACGTGTATTTTTTCTTGTACAGTATCGGGTTGGGTAGCTAATAAGGTTTTGATTTGCTGTGAGCGCTGTGCATTGATTGCCGGAATCAGAAATTTTAATTGTGGTTGAGACTGCATCATGCGTTGTACCGATTCCAGCATTACTGGCAGCAATTTTGATACTTCACCGCTACGACTGCCAGGTAATAAGGCAATGTAAGCTTGTGCCGGATCTAATTGCAATTGTTGTTTGGCTTGTTGAGCATCCGGATTTAAAGGTAATTGTTTTGCCAATGGATGTCCAACAAAGACAGCAGGTACATCATATTTTTGATAGAAATCGACTTCAAAGGGGAACAGGCATAGCACCAGATCAATCGCATATTTGATATTAAAGACACGCTTTTGTCGCCATGCCCATACCGAAGGACTAACGTATTGTACGGTTTTAATCGGTAACTTCTTATCTTTAATGAGTTTTGCCACACGTAAATTAAAATCCGGTGCATCAATACCAATATATAGATCGATAGGTGCATTTTCCCAATGCTGGATTAATCCGTCACGTACAGCAAACAAGTCTTTGAGGTGTTTTAATACTTCAACTAGTCCCATAACTGACAAAGTATCCATCGGATAAAGACTCTTAAAGCCTTCCGCAATCATTTGTGGTCCACCAATACCTTCAAAATCTGCGTCAATTCCTTGTGCTTTAAAACTACGAATCAGTGCTGCGCCTAGCGTATCTCCCGATACTTCTCCGACAACTATTGCAATTTTTAGCCGTTTTGACACAGTAAATCCTTAAAAATATCCGATTTAAAATGAATTTTAGCATGTAACAGGGTTTATTGATCATTAACAATTTGAAATAAAGTTTATGTCGTTTGACTGAAATATAGGCATTTTATGTATATTTTATGTATCAATAGACCTTAATTTTGCCAATATCATTATAAAGATCAATTTTTATACTAGGCTAAACGCTATAAATTGAAATGTTATTCCCTAATTTAGGAGTTTAGATGTTGGATTATCATGGCATTGCCATAGCGGGTGCAATTTTTGATATGGATGGAACAATGTTTGATACCGAGCGGTTACGGTTTCAAACCTTGAAACAGGCATCTCAGGAGTTAATCGGACAAGCATTCTCAGAGGATTATTTAATGTCCTGTCTGGGCTTGAGTGCAAAACGTGCACAAGAACTTGCCAGAGAAATATATGGTGAACAGGTTAATTATGCCGAAATCCGTCAATATGCAGATCAACTAGAACTGGCGCATGTGCGGCAATATGGTGTCCCGATAAAATCAGGATTGGTCGAAGTATTGGAACGGTTAAGAAAATCTGGTTTGCGTATGGCTGTTGCAACCTCAAGTAAACGTGTGATCGCCGAAGAATATTTGATCAATGCCAATGTTTATAAATACTTTGACGTGGTAATTTGTGGTGATGATGTGGAGCAGGGCAAGCCGCATCCAGAAATTTTCTTGCTGGCCGCCAGTAAGTTAAATCTGCAACCCCAGCAATGTTTGATGTTTGAAGATTCGGAAAACGGTTTAAAGTCAGCATATGCAACACAAGGGCATACTGTTTTATTACAGGATATTAAAGTACCAACACCTGAGATGCTGAAGCTTGCAGAATTTTTTTATGACGATATGCAGGCATTATTACAGGATCTCAATACGTATGTTGAATCGGTAGGTATGCCACAACCGATGGATCGCTTTCCGCAGGCCTACAATCAACATATTGTTGGTATTCATGGCTTTGGGGCAATCGGTGGTGGTTATTTGGCACAAATATTTGCGCATTGGGACGGCTACACCCGACCTGCAAAAATCTTGGCGACCACCAGCAATGCGCTGTATAAAGAGTCTATTCAGGCATTTGGTAAATATTGTATTCGCTATCATCAAGAATCTTATGATGAAATCATAGATGGCATAGAGATTATTGATTCAAATCAGGAACAGGATATTGTTTCGATGTATCAGCAATCGTCAATTGTTGCCTTGTGTATGCCTGAACATGCAATTGAAACGATTAGCCCGCTGATTGCCAGAAGTTTAATCGAGCGTCACGCTGCTGATGCACAGCCATTAACACTGATGATTATTTTGAATAAAGTCGGTGCCAAACAATTTGTATTGGAACATATTGAGCATGCGTTATTGACGTTGACTGATCAGCAGACTGCACAGGAGATTTTGGCGCAGAATATTTTTGTTGATACCGTTGTCAATCGTATGGTGTCCAAGCTCAATGACAAGGCACTGTATCGTCAATTAAGAATTAAATACAATTTATTTCAGCAATATCAACTGGATAAAAATGATGATGATCCACTGGATATTGAGGATAGTACTTCATTGACGGCTGAACAAGCCAAATTTATGGATACCACCATTGCCGATTTAAAACAAAACTTTCAGCCAAGTCATGTATTACAATCCATGGATTTGATTCTTTTCCATAGTGAAAGCGATATGCCTATCTATGTGGAAAATAATAGCCCATTGTTAAATCAGCTGAGACAGGTGATTGCTGTTGATGACATTACCCAGATCCAAACTGTGAAAAATCGTCTATGGAATGGCGTGCACAGCATGATCGCATGGTATGGTCTGTTACTTGGACATGAAACCATTGGTGTCGCCATGGGGGATGAGCGTATTCAGGCCCTTGTTGAGCGCCTACTCGATCATGAAGTTGGGTTGGGTTTGAGTTATGAGTTTCCCAATATCAGTAAAATTTTACCGCAATTAAAACACAGCTTTTTACAGTCGTGCAGAAGTGCGTTCAAGGATCCCTGTATTCGGGTAGGACGTGATCCGATCCGCAAGTTACAACTGAATGATCGGGTTTTTGGCTCGATTCAAATGAATGCACGACATGAACTTGCTGTTGATGCCTTATTATATGGTGCAACACTGGCAGTATTATATGCCAAATCGAATTTATCCAAAGACGATGAAGAAATCCAACTATTCCAGCAAGCACTGGATCAAGGACAATCACTTTCACAGGCTTTACAGCATGATTTAAGCGAATTATCAGTTGCTCAAACACAATATCAGGATTGGTTACATCAGATTGAATATTTACTGGGCTTATATGATCAGGATGCGGAACATTTTCTGCAATCATGGCAACAATCAGCCCTAGAAAATATGTAAAAAATTTGTATGGATAAGTCTAGGCAAGTCTGGACTTATCCATGTGTTGTTTAAAAAAAGTACACTTGATTTTGTCGTTTATAAATTCCTATAAATCGAATTATTAGATAAAATTATCTTAAAAATATATATATCAATAAATTATAAGCGGTTTCGATAATTCGGTATTTGCATATATCTTTATTTTTCATAAGTAATCCAAATATGTGAATAACGTATTAGCATTAAAAGTTATAGTATTCGCAAAATTTTTCATAATTTGTGGAATAGCCATGCTTGATGCCATCCATTTTATTCTTGCCGGAATGTTAGTCGGTTTTTGTGTCGGCATTACCGGTGTAGGTGGCGGTTCTTTAATGACACCGATTTTGATTAGTCTATTTAAAATTGAACCGCATATTGCGATTGGTACCGATTTGCTCTATGCCGCAATTTCCAAATTTTGTGGTTCATTGGTGCATGCAAAAAAATTAAATATTGTTTGGCCAATTGTCTTATTTCTAGCATTGGGCAGTATTCCTGCATCATTGATTACCACTTGGGTATTGGATCACTATTTAAGTCAGTCTGTTCATTACAAAACTGTATTGACCATGTTTCTGGGTTTTATGCTGACCATTACCGGTATTTCAATTATTTTCCGTCCACAAATTGAGAAATTTTTTAGCCGTTATCGTAGTCAAGAGCAAAACATTTCAGACCAAGAACGTCATGAAATTGCCAATAATAAACGTGTCTATATTGTGATGATGGGGATTATTCTCGGGGTATTTGTGACCTTATCTTCTGTTGGTGCAGGTGCATTTGGGATCATGGCACTGATTATTATGTTTCCGAATTTACCCATGATTCGTATTATTGGTTCTGATGTAGTGCATGCGGTCATCCTGACGCTAGTTGCGGGGATTGGCCATATGAGTGCAGGTAATGTAGATTTTACCTTATTAATGTGGTTACTGGTCGGTTCGATTCCTGCCATTATCGTGGGGACATTAATTAGTTCAAGAATGCCTGAGAAATTGATTCGTCGTATTTTGGGGATTACCTTATTTGCGCTGGGGGTTAACTTTATGATTAATCCTGTAAAAGCAAAGCCGAAAGTTGAAGTTGCAGTGGTTCAAATCATGCCAGTAGAAAAAATATCAGCTTAAAAAATAGCGTGACTTTTCCAGTTTTATCAATTGGCTAAGCTGATAAAAACAGCAATTTTATGCTATATTGATCACATTTATAGATGTTGATAAGTTCTTGAGACGGTAATGAGTGATTTAACTGCCCAAAAAGTGGCAAATACTGATGTAAATGATATTAATGTGGCCAGCGTACAACCTTTGATCACGCCAGCACAATTAAAAGCAGAATTACCTTTGAGCGAAAAAGCTCGTGCTACTGTCCTTGCAGGTCGTCAAACTGTTCGTGATATTTTAGATGGCAAAGATAAGCGTTTGTTTGTAGTGATCGGGCCTTGTTCGATTCATGATCCAAAAGCTGCACACGAATATGCTGATCGTTTGGCTGCATTAAGTGAAAAAGTCAAAGATACTTTATACATCATCATGCGGGTTTATTTTGAAAAACCACGCACTACTGTGGGCTGGAAAGGATTGATTAACGATCCGGACATGAATGATTCTTTTGATATCGAAAAAGGCTTACATCTTGGGCGTAAATTATTACTGGAATTAAATGAAAAAGGTCTGCCATGTGCAACCGAAGCACTTGATCCCAATTCACCGCAATACCTACAGGACTTAATTTCCTGGTCTGCTATTGGTGCACGGACTACAGAAAGCCAAACTCACCGCGAGATGTCTTCCGGTTTATCTTCCCCAGTTGGTTTTAAAAATGGTACTGATGGCGGTTTAACCGTTGCGACCAATGCAATGCAAGCTGTGAAATCCGGTCATAGTTTCTTAGGCTTAAATGATCATGGTCAGGTGTCGATCATTCGTACCAGTGGTAACCCATATGCGCATGTGGTATTACGTGGTGGTAATGGCAAACCCAACTATGATGCCAGCTCTGTTGCACAGGCTGAAGATGCATTGAATAAGGCCAAGGTCAGCAACAAGATCATGATTGATGCCAGTCACGCCAACTCTAATAAAGATCCATACTTGCAACCGCTGGTATTAAGAAATTTAACCGAGCAGATTGTTGATGGTAATAAAACCATTGTGGGTGTGATGGTTGAAAGTCATCTTAAAGGTGGTCGTCAGGATATTCCAAAAGATTTGAGTCAGTTAGAATATGGTCAATCTGTTACCGATGGTTGTATTGACTGGGATACTACCGAACAGGTGTTACTTGAAATGGATGCCGCTTTAAAAGACGTTTTACCTCAACGATAACTTATGGAGCGCCATCGAAAGATGGCGTTTTTTCTATGCAGCAACAAGACACCATGCAGGAACAGTTCAACACGATTCTTGCATTTATGCCTGTACATGAGCATCTCTATACTTCCGGCCAACCGACCGCAGAACAACTGAATCTGATTAAGGAAAATGGTTTTAGTACCATCATTAATCTTGCCCTGACAGATGCCTCAAATCATTTACCATTTGAAGACCGTATTTGCTTGGAGCTGGGACTGGACTATATTCAAATTCCACTGTTGTGGGATTGTCCAAATAGTAGCGCTGCTTTGCTGGTGCTGGATTTGGTTGATCATCTGGTTCGAGAGCAACAAGTCTGGTTGCACTGTGCCAAAAATTTTCGTGTTAGCAGCCTGATGTATCTATATCGTCAATATTATATGGGCATGAATATTGCCGAGGCTGATGCATTATTACAGCAAATCTGGCAACCGAATGAAACCTGGACGGGCTTGATGCATGCGCTACAATTGCAATTGCAAGCCAGACAGTCCACTAAGGAAATTGAGCAACTCAGTTAGATTAGACTTAGGGAAGACGATAATGTCCGGTAATGTTGTAGCTGTACAAAATATTATCTTCCTGCGTACCACGCCCGATATTATGAATAATCAGCGGTGTATTTTTGATGCGGCTTTTACGGTCTGAAACAATGCCGATATGCACCAGACCTTTGCCTAAATCCCAAGTGACAATATCACCTGCCTGATATTGGGCATGCTTGATTTGATAGCCTTGCCGTTTGAAGTATGTTGCAATATTGGGTACTCGTCGATGATCAATATTACGATCTGTGGATTTTAGTCCCCATTTTTGCGGATAAGCCTGAAAATTTTTCGCCATATCCTCATGAATTAATTGCTGTAAATCAATATTCTGTTGACGTAAGGCACGAATGATGACATCGGTACACACGCCTTTAATCATTGGGACATCACCCATCGGATAGGGCAATTTGCTATAAGCCGGATCATAATATAGGGTTTTGCCAATTTGTGATCGTGCATCGACCACAAGTTTCTGTGCAGATATTGCCCAAGCCTGACTCAATGAAAAAGCCAGAACAATCATGACCATTTTTAAGCATTTAATTGGCAAGGGCTTTATCCTATATAATTGTTTTAAATTTTTTGTAATAAAACCACCGCAGAAGCAAAAATCCCTTCCTGACGACCAGTAAAGCCTAGCTTTTCAGTAGTGGTGGCTTTTACACTAATTTGTGACAATTCTACATTTAAATCTTCGGCGATATTTTGGCGCATGGCAAGATTATGCGGTGCCAGTTTTGGGCGCTCGCATGCAGCAGTAATATCAGCATTTAGGAGTTGATAGCCTTGATTCAATATTAACTGATAAACATGCTGTAAAAGTACACGACTATCCGCACCTTTGAACTCCGGATCGGTATCAGGGAAATGTTGTCCGATATCTCCAAGTGCCAATGCCCCCAATAGTGCATCTGCCAACGCATGCAAGATGACATCACCATCGGAATGTGCCTTTAAACCTTGTGTGTGTGGAATTTTTACACCTGCGAGTGTTACAAAACTGCCTGCTTCAAACGCATGTACATCCAAACCTTGTCCTATTCGTAGCATTTTTAAACTTATCCCACCGCTTATTTCATATGAATGACTTGTATAAATATAAATGAAACACGTATAGTAAGCATATCTTACTTTATGGCTTAGTCATATTCTTAGTCACTATTTTTATGAACAGTTTTATGAATAGTCATTTACTTATTAGTCGTTTTTTTTCGATGGTCTGTCTGGCTTTGCTTCAGCAACATGTATTTGCTGGAATGCCTGATTGTGAAAAAAAATTGTCCGGTGCCTTTGATCAGAAGGTCTGTAGCCATCAAGAATTAAAAGATTTAAATCAACAAATCCGGGAAAAATATCTGAATGCTCAGTTGATGTCGAATGCGCCATTAAAATTATTAGAGACTTCGAATCGCGCTTGGGAAAAATATGTTAAATCCTGCAAGTCGGTACAGTGTATTCATCGGGAATTTGAACAGCGAATTGATGACTTAACTTTTTTTACCACCATAAACCAGAGCCTGACTCAGCATTATATTCGTTATAAAAGTGCAGCTATCGATTCTCAAATGACGCATATTCAGTTACAGCAATTAGATAAAAACAGAATTAAAATTGAAGGCATACAATATCGTAGTCCCAACAACAGTGAAGCAACGCGTATTGCCTATTTACGTTCTTATAGCTCGCCGGATCATTTGACAGATATCACCGATCTGGAAAATAAATGTATTTATAGCCTGATTCGAACAGATCATACCTTGGAATTTCAATCAGAAGATCCAAAATGTCAAAGATTTGTTGGCTTATATAAACTTTACGATTGAGCCTATCTAAAATTATAGTGCCTTGTTGGTGTAAGCACAGTATTCAGTTTCTGATCCCATTTTTGTTGCTTTAAGATCATTTTACTTTTTTGAAAATCATGTGCCAGGCCAAGTCGATAGGGCAAATGTGGGTGCATGGCAAGCGTGCGATCATAAAAGCCACCACCCATTCCTATGCGTTGTCCCAGTTGATCAAATACCACCAAAGGCATAATTAGCAGATCAAGATGTGAGATGTTTAAGGCACGATGTTGGACTGCTTGTTTCATACCGAGTTGGTGTCGTGTAAAGCGTTGATTTCGCATCTGCTGAATAGAAATCTCTTGCCATAGCAAGTGTTGATTCATCGGACAAATCACTGGCAGATAGACTTTTTTATGCTGTTTTAATAATGCAAAAATCAATGCACGTGTCGGAACTTCGCCAAATGCATCGAGATAAATGCCGATACGGCGTGCAGACCGAATTTTAGGATGACGGCTTGCCTGAAATAATATCTTTTGTGCAGCCTGTGCCAAAGCATAACGGGATAATGTACGGCGTTGTTTGCGAATATCTTTGCGTAAGGTGTTCATGCCTGTCACTATAATGAGATACTGATAGCAGTATAAAAATATAAGCTGCTTGATGATAGTGCCACACAAATATCTATCGTATTTTTAGAATTGATTTATACTACTTTGAAGCCTCATATGACGCATGATTATGTCAAACCTAGAAATTTTTGCTGTTGTGATCAGTATTATTGGCGTCGCATTGACCATTAAACGTAATATGTTGTGCTGGTTTTTTAATTTCGTTGCTTTTGTTTTATATGCTTATTTATTTTATACCTTTAAGCTATATGGCGAAACCATCCTACAATTTTTCTTTATGCTGGTTAATTTTTATGGATTTTATAACTGGCTTAAGGGCAAACAAAAAGATCATGACATTCGGATTGAACCGATTACAAAATCAGTCGTCGCACTGCAAATGTTACTCGCTGCCGTTGCAGGATTATTGTTTGGGCTGATTCTAAAACACTTTACTGATGCTGCGGTACCAATGCTTGATTCACAACTGGCAGCCTTTAGTCTATTGGCAACTTACTGGACCAGTCGCAAACATATTGCCACGTGGATTCTATGGGTGTTTGTCGATATTGTTTATGTCGGTATGTTTATGTATAAGGATTTATGGTTGACCGCAGCTTTATATGCAGCTTTTGTGGGGATGGCTTCATTCGGCTGGTGGCAATGGTTACAGGTTAAACAAAAACAGGATCTTGCCAAACGATAATATGCATAGGATTTGTGTCCAAAAATAGCTGTCATTTAAGTATTGGTTTTTCGGCTAGCTATGATAATGTTGCGATAAATGACCATATTGATCAAATCGGAATTGTATAGGGAAGTGCATGCATCAACATTTTCTCCATCAAAAAAATTCGCATCAGCGTTATGTGATTGCCAAATTAAAACGAGATTTGCAGTATGCGGATAATTATCAACAGTGGAAAAGTATTGCTTTGGCGCTGGATCAGGCCTCCGGTTTGGAAGCATGGAAATATGAAAATGCTTCGCCATATTATGGATATGAATTTATTGCTCAGCGTCTGACCCGAATAAAACGGCTAAAAAATCAGGACCAGCAACTTGATCTGGCACAATATTTAAGAGAAGGCTTAAATTTTGATATTGCTAATATTTCCCATCCCTTACTTTATACCCAAACTTTTTTTGGCACCAAAAAACTGATTGAAGACTATATCGAGCAGGTCTGTGAAGCATTTGCCTATATTGCTTGTGAAACATTTACTGCATTGAGTCTGACCGAAAAAATGAAGTATTTTGAAGGTGCATTACAGGCTTATGGTCAGCCTGCATTAATGTTTTCAGGTGGGGCGACATTAGGATTATTTCATAGTGGCGTATGTAAAACTTTATATGAGCAGGATTTATTGCCAAAAGTGTTTTCCGGATCAAGTGCCGGTGCATTGATGGCGGGCATGATGGCGACCCGAACTGATACAGAATTAATGGAATTGATCCACGGTGATGGGTTTTATGAAAATGCTTTTAAATTCCGTAATATTTTTAAAATTATTCGTGATCGTAGCGGGATTGCCGATATACAGGCATTAAAAAAGTTTTTGCGCGTAAATTTAGGCGAATATACCTTTAGTGAAGCCTTCTCAAAATCTGGACGACATGCTTCAATTGTCGTTGCGCCCTATATTGCAACGCATCATCCAAGAATCATGAATGAAGTGACCTCTCCAGATTTATTGATCTGGAGTGCGACCTTGGCTTCATGTGCTGTGCCTTTATTATTTCCACCTGTGAAATTAACCACCAAAAGACCGGATGGTGTTTATACGCCCTATATGGCAAATACCCGTTGGGTAGATGGCAGTGTACGTAGCGATTTTCCACAAGAAAAAATGGCAAGGCTTTATAACATTAATTATTCAATCGCTTGCCAAGTTAATCCACATGTGGTGCCGTTTATGCAAAGTGATATTGAGCGTTATCGTAAAGATTTATTGAGCTGGCCAACCCGTTTTATGCGCCATCAGGCAAAAAGTCTTGCACTGGAAGCGATGGATTTTACCCGAACGCATTTGGAACGTGTACCGATCATTCAGCGTTTGGTTGATCATGGCTTTGGTATTGTCGGACAGCGTTATTATGGTGATATTAATATTGTCGGTCACTATAGCTTAAGACATTATGGCTATATGCTGCAAAACCCTACACCTGCCTTATTTAAAAAATTACAGCGAGAAGGAGAACGTGCCACTTGGCCGAAAATTTCCAGTATCGAAGCACATGCCCGAGTCGGTAAAACATTGGAACATTGTTTGACTGTATTACGTCAACAACAAACATCACTTTGTCAGACAGGTTAGAGTGATTTGTTTGATTTAAACCAACCATTTCAATGGAAAAAGTGTTTAAGTGCTTTGCCAACTCAACAGGCAGGGCAGTATGTATATTTAATTACACAACAAGAACAGGCTTATATTTTTAAATTTTTAGGTGAAAATGCCGAACAAGGCATTAGACAAAGTTTTGCACATGAACTTAACGCCTATCGACAATTTCAAACAGAACAATTTTGTGCTGATTTTTTGATTTATACGGCATCTAATGTGGAAAATATAAATTTCCCTATTCCTGTAATCAATGAAATTTTGGTCATGCCATATTATCAGACCTTAAATATAGATTTGAGTAAGCAGTTTTCCACGGATAAAAGAATACAGATTTTTCAGGATATTTGTCTAAGCGTACAACATTTGCATGACCTTGATTACGTGCATGGCGATTTAAAATCACGCCATATCACGTTTTCTAATCCAGTTAAATTATTGGATCTTGCACAAACCTCACAAATTTATGAGGTCACAAGACAAGCTGAGATTTCGGCAACACCTGCTTATATGGCACCCGAACTTTTTCTTGGTGAGGCCATATCCATACAAAGCGATATTTATGCATTGGGGATTATTTTTTATGAGATATTGATGGGTGAGAAGCCTTTTATGGGTAAAAATTATCAGGACTGGGCAACGCAACATTGTCAGGCAGATATTCCATTATTCGCAACAGAATATTCTCTTTACCAAAATATACTCGATGGAATGTTGGCAAAACTCAAAAAAAATCGCTTTTCTGAAATCAAAACTCTGATAAATGCTTTGAATTTAATCAAAAAAACATAATTTGATGATAAAATATGCATTCGTATACTTTTTTATAAAATAATACTTGGCAAGATAAAAACTCATTGCTAATATACGCAGCACATCGGGGACGTGGCGAAATTGGTAGACGCACTGGATTTAGGTTCCAGCGCCGCAAGGTGTGAGAGTTCGAGTCTCTCCGTCCCCACCAATATTTTAAAGAGGAATCAATCACTTAGGTTGGTTCCTTTTTTTATGGGCACGTTTTGGGCACGTTTGGTAAAATTTAGTTCAGGTAAGCTTTATAAGAGCAATGTCAAAACCATAAGAATAATCTTTTTTCCAATTGCGGAAAAAAGCTATCAACAATATCTTGAGGAGTCAGATCATGGCAAAACCAATCAGTGAACTCATGGATACACTATCTTTGGAAGATCAAGCGATTATTGAAGCCAAAGCAAGTGACATGATTACAGCAATCCGTCTGGCACATCTACGTAAAAAACTGGGCTTTACACAAGCACAGGTTGCAGATGCAATGCATATTAAACAACCTACAGTTGCACAACTGGAAAAACGTGCAGATATTCAGCTTTCAACTTTGCGTCAATATTTACAGGTGCTTGGGGCAAATCTAGAAATCAATGCCACCTTGCCAGATGGTTCTCGTATTAGTCTAACTGGTCAATGAATCATGACGATTAGACTTAGCTAATTTTTAACTTTCCATTTTGAAACGTGTGAGCATTGGTCTTACTCAACTTGGCAATTTCTTCTTTATTCTTATCCGAATTGATCCAGCGTGCGTAGCGTTTCATCAGCATGACCAGACTATGCCCGAGCTGTGCAGCCACATAGACCGGATTTAAGCCATTCATCAGGCAGACGGTGGCATAGGTATGTCTGGCATTATAGGCAGGGCGATAGCGTACACCAGTTGCTTTCATGGCCTGTTTAAAGTTTTTATATAATGATTGTTCTGTGGTGTATTTCTCATGGGTTTCGGCACAAATAAAGACATGGTCATATTTTAGATACGACAATTGCCGTAACTGTACAAAGGCATCAAAAGCTTCCTCGTTAAGATCGACAAAGCGTTCCTTTTTGGTTTTGGTAGCAGCTTGGTCCACACCCTTGACCCGACCTTTATTGATCAGGATCTGTTTATTGTGCATATCGACATCTTGCCAGGTAAGGGCAATGAGTTCGGAAGGGCGGCAACCAGTTCAGAAAGCTACTTTAAAATACAGGTAAATCACCGGGCGTTCGGTGAGGTACTGGCTTTTTAACCATTGTAGTAACAGGTCCCGTTCGCCGGTAGTAAATGGATCGGGTATGGATTCCTTGTTTTTCTGGTTTTTTAAGCGGTCGCATGGGTTCTTATCAATCACTTCATCATCAAAGGCCAGTAGGAAGGTACCACGTAACGGGATCAGGGCATCGTTCCTGACTTTGGCCGATGACCATTCCCGATTATTCACGGCATTGCGTAGCATCTGGCTGCTGATGGTATCGATTGGCATTTCGGCAAAGAGTGGCATCCAGATTCGCTCTAGAATGGATAGGTATTTTTCTTTGGTACCGATGGTATGGTCGTTGAGGTCGTATAGGTATTGCTGGGCGTAGTAGGCAAATGTCGGTTGGCTGGACGGGATAATTGTGTCGTCTTCTTCCTCAGCATTCTTAAATGGCCGTCCGGTGACTTGTTCGATATCCTTGGCAGTGAGGATACCGAATTGTGCTTTCTGGATTAATTCCGCTCTAATCTTAGATGCTTTGGCGAAATTAGCGTAGTGGTCTTTAAGCGGGAGGACGAGCCAGATTCGTTCGCCGTGCCAAGTAAAGTTAATCTGGATACTGCCGCGTTTTGCTCTTGTTCCTTTTGGATATTCTGAGCTGTGTGTTCTACCCATTGATTAAACCCTTTAATTGAGTACAAAATACGACGTTTTGAAATCTTTGCCCAGACTTTGCCTTCTTCCCACTGTGGGCGTAGATTTTTCAGATTGGAGGGCTGTTCTCCGATGAGTTCGCAAAAACGCTCCGGTGTGACCCAATCTACTTCATCAACCATTGATCCCATAGTTTATCTCGCTGTTTATAAACGTTGTTGGGCTTGCACTACCGGGGTAGTGCAAGCACGTGGAGACGGTTTTAATTCAGGTTGCATTGTGTGGTTCCTGTGGATTTAACAGGCTAGATGGAAATTTTCGGGGAATTAAACAGATTGCCCGATTAAATGCCAGTGCCTTGGCTGCGGCTTTGTCATCCGATTTGCCCGAACTTAGGTACTTGGCCAGTTCTTTTTTACGGTGGTCGCTTAAGATGACACGCAGTAGCTGCATGATCATCCGATAGCGTTTGTTGTCGTAATATGCCCGTACCAGCATTAACCGGGTATTAAGGCGTAATTCCTCAATATTGCTGGTGTTGAGGTCAAATGACACCATGTCATCTGCTTCGGCAAGAAGTGCCTTTACCATAGGATCGTTTAGATCCACGGGTAATTCTGGCTGTGGTTCCGGCATGGGCGGTGTTGGAAATTTCACGATGCTGTTCATGCGGACTCCTAGCTTCTGCCTAAAGGTTGCGATGGTAATTGTTTGGATTCTTCACTGTATTTTTCTGCGATTTCTTGATGACATCTTTGTCGTTCTTCAAGGAAAAATTCATACATCTTAAAAAATGCAGTTAATTTTTCAAAATGAATCTCATGAATATGATAATTTTTTTGCATACATTCTCGGAGTTCAAAGAACTTATCTTTAAGATCACCGACCATATAATGCGCCCACTCTAAGTCGGCTGCTCCCAGAGCGTAGGCATTACATAAATCCATTGCAACACGGCTTCTTGTCGTAGGTAATTTTTCTGGAAGTTCAGCTTTACTTCCATTCTTTTTAGGATCTGGTTGCGGAGTTACGATAGCGTTCATAGTGTGATTCCTTTTATTATTGAATTGGAGTTGAAGTATTAAGAGAGTTGTTAATACATTCTGATAGATTGTCATAGATATATTGGACTGCGTAATACACACCATACAAAGCACTAACAGTGTGGCTTTTTACTAAGAAGAATTTAGAAATTTCTTCTATGGCTACAATTACTCCATCCATTTGCTGTTGAAAATCTGTTAAATAATCAAATCCAATCAATGATGCTTGATCTATTTCCCTTAAGAACTTTTTTGAAATATTTATACTTACTGTAAGCATTAATTCAGTTTTTTCATCAGTTAAGCCCCATTGTTCATAGCTAGTAACTGTATGCAGTAGTGCTGATCTTAAGGTGCCAATAACACACGAAGCATCTTCTAAACAATCTACTACGGTTTTTGTTGGCTTTAATTGAGGTGCTTTTTTTGGATCGAATGGTGCGTTCATGTCGTATTCTCCTATGCTTTATTAAGTACATTAGAAAAGTGGACTCGTGGAGAAAGGACTTCTTCCGCCCACTGTTCTTGCCAATGGTTGGCACGAATTGCACCTAAATCTCCCAATGTTTGTGCCCTATAGCACTCAGAAGTTTTCTGGATAGAAGAAAATAAGATACTCAACTCAATGAAAGCACCTTCCATTTCATTGCAAAGAGCGATTAGGGCTTCCAGATGTGATTTTGAAACCATCACTTGATCTGGTCCTAGCTGTGCTTGGGTAAGGTTTTTGATATCTACTTTTGCATTCATAATAATATCCTCTTAAATCCTTGTGGTTAGGCTTTGACTGTTTCGAGTGGAGAAAGTTTTTTGACATTTTCCTCTATGGAATCCACACAGCTAGACCAGCTATCACAGGTAAAATGCCCGAGCCTTGCCAAGTCTCTAATTTGAATAATAGAAGCTCCATTTTCATCTTCTGCTAGTTTCGCAATAAGGCAGAATAATGTTCCCATTTGATTAAGAATGTCGTTTGTACATCCCACATCAAAGCTGAGAAACTCTATCTTCCGTTCAAACTCTTTAAGTTGTTCCGGAGTGATCGTTAAAAATTGCGCTTGTGCATTCATGGTAGTATTCCTTTTAAAATTTGTTGAATCGTTGCTTATGCAACCGAAATTGAAATTTAGATGAATATTTTGTCTAAATTTTGTACGTTAATTTCGTTTGCTGTTTCAGTTTGTTACGTTGGTTTGCTTACCAGCCGATGACCAGTGCATAGGCACCAGTAAGGGCAAGGCAGGTGATTCCTGTAAGGGCAGCGTAGCCAAGGGCTATACGTGCGACTGCCTTAATTTTTTCTTTTGGCGTAGGTGTGCTTGTAGGCGTTGGGTAACGAAGTTTGCTTACTGCTTGATTTGGGATAGGGTGTTGTGACATATTTATCTCCGCTGTTGTGAAAAGCCTCTGATCTCTTAGCCGTAGTCAGAGGCTTTTTGTTGTCTGTGAGATATATATTACCTAAATGGTAATTTAGTGCAAGATATTTTTACAAAAAAGGTAATTTTTATTATTTTGATGCGAGAAACTCCATTCAAAAACCGACAATAATTGTCGCATTTGATTAAGATTCTATAAGGCAGTTATAGAGATTTTTTTGCGCTTAAGTTACTATTCACCACTTGAGAAAGTATATTAAAGGCATGTTAGCAAAGCCTGTCATGAATATATTTAAATAAAGTGTAAAAGGAAGAAAATGAAAGCTGTATCATTGTTCTCAGGTTGTGGTGGCTCAGATGCTGGTCTAATTAAAGCTGGCTTTGAAGTCGTGATGGCCAATGATATTTTACCTTATGCAAAAGAGGTTTATGAGGCAAATCATCCCGAAACGGATTATCTTCTACAGAATATAGAAATAGTTAAGAGCTTTCCATCAGCTGATGTATTGGCAGGATGTTATCCTTGCCAAGGATTTAGCCAAGGTGGGAAGCGCCAAGCAGATAATAAACTGAATTATTTGTATTTAGAATTTGCTAGGGCGCTAAATTTAATTAAACCTAAAGCATTTATAGTTGAGAATGTTTCAGGTATGACAAGAACAACATTTGATCATTTGCTTAAGGATCAAATAAAAGTTTTTTCTGAAGCGGGCTATAATGTAGTATTTAAAGTTCTTAATGCAGCAGATTATGGTGTAGCACAAGAACGAAAAAGAATTTTTATTGTAGGAACCCGTAATGATTTACAATTAAATTTTCTTTTTCCTGAGCCGACTCACGGAACAGAATTAATACCTAAGAAAACTATTCGAGAAGCACTTGAAGGATTACCACTATGGCCAGAAAAAAGTGAATATTATGATTATGGTTTTCATTGGTATTATATGTCTCGTAATAGAAAGCGTAATTGGGATGAAACATCTCGAACAATGGTGAGTAGTCCGAGGCATATGTTACTACATCCCATAAGCCCAGATATGGTTAAAATTAGTCAGGATCATTGGGAATTTGTTTCTGATGCACCAGCACGTCGTTTTACTTATAAAGAGGCAGCAAGAATCCAAGGATTTAATGATTTAATATTTCCTAGAGAAAATGAAACTTCTCTCGAAAATAAATATAAGGTGGTAGGGAATGCAGTTCCACCACCACTATTTGAAGTAATAGCTAGAAAACTTAAGTTTTTACTATAGGAGAAGATATTGGGATTTGTTGTGGAGTTTGGTTGCCAGTTCCATGTTGAAGAGTTTCAAAGAAATAAGAGGCTTTAAATTTTTCTCCATGTGGTATTGAATTAGAAATTAATTCAATTATCTGATTATTAAATTCTTCTCGAATGTCATTAAATTTTATATAGAGACTAGATAGTGAAACTCTATCAAATAACCAACCTGCACTAGAAGAAACTCTATTTATTTCATTATCAGATAAAATGAATGGAACACTCATAACTTTGACAGGTTGAACATATGTAAATGGTCGGAAATAGCTTTCTATCTTTTTTAAATCTATATCATGATATTTTTGCACATAGTCTTGTCCACACGCACACTGACCTAATAAAAAAAGATGAGAGTGTTTACGACTATCTGGTCTTTTAATCCATATTATTTGGTCAATACCAAGATCTTTTTGTTTATTTAGATCTTGAATATTATAAGGCAATAAACTTACATTCATTTCATTTTTAAGATCTAATTGAGATTGTAATTGATTCATCGCATCGATAATACCTAGACCATCTTCCCTAGGAAAGCCAAAATGATGGCTATATGCAAATTCACCAAGAGATTTTTGTATGATTTTTAAAGTTATTTTCTCAAATAGTCGTGCCATTTTTTGATTATGTGCTGTTTCACCTTTTTTAGCTTTTAACTTTGATTTTGATATGATTAAACAGAAAATATAAAATAAATTTGTGTTTTCAAAACGTAATTTAATATTTGATCCATTAATATCAAAAGGATAGGCATGTTGTAATAATTGGAAACGATAATTAATCTCAGTGGAAAGATTAGAGCTTAAATTATCTAATTCTGCATCTTTAGCCGCCCAATCCGAACTATCTAAGGCTATTAAATCTAAGGTATCTAAAGCTGAAGCCTGTTTATCATCAGTAATTCCCGCATCTATAGGTGAGGAAGAGTTAAATAATGCCTCTAATTCGGTTTGATCCGCATCTTCAATAATTTTTTGGTTAGACATAATTGAGTACCTATTATAGTTCTAATCCATCTGAATTTTCGATTTTAAGTTCGGTAAACTGCTTATTAATCATTCTTAAGACTTCATTTACATTTTTAATTTTACGCTCACTCTCTATTATAGTTGTGTCAGAAATTTTGTCTTTATCTATTATTATTCTATTTGAGCCTTCTTGTAATAATTTAATACATTCAAAAAAAATATTTTCTAGACGAGTATTAATATCTGTAGTTAAGTTTGTCACATCTTTTAGTGATTCTCCTTGCTTAAGAAAATAAACTTTTTCAGGGTTACCTAAAGCTTCAGCGAACCTTGGTAACTCCCTAGAATCACCTAAAAGAGCACTCTGCCCAGTCTCACTATTACCAAACATGGCATCAACAACAAAGACAGCATCATCTAGTTTTTCCTGAGGAATAGGTCGTGGATTTGGCTGTTCATTTTCATCAAAAAAATTTAGTTCTAAATAATTCCTAGCTGTAGGATAATTGAATAAAGTATATACCCATGAAAATGGATAGCTCACATTACTGCCACGACCTTTTCTAACGGTATTATCACGTTTGAATTTTCTTTCTTGCTCAAGTTGAGTCATGAAATTATAGCCAGATAATAAGCTTTTAATCGTACCGCTTTTATCCCCAGTCATAGTTGATATATCTTTAATAGATATTTTTTTATTAATAATAGTCTCATGGATCCATCTAGCTTTAGCGTAAGAGTCCCAATCTTTTGTAGATACAATATGTCTAATACCTAAATAAGCACTGATTTTACCAGGATCTTCATTTTCTGGAAAAATTACTACAGGTAACTCTGAAACATTACGAGAACCTTGATCCCTGTGTAATTTTATAAAATATTTGAAATTTTTTGCATATTCTTCTGCGCGTGGGTCTCCACTCAAGATTAAACTTGTTACTAAACGCCTATTTCCTTCTATGACAAAAAGTTGACCATTCTTTTCTTGGCAGACTAATGGTTCAGCATCAAAATAACCATTAAAAGCCATTGAGCTAAGTAAATCATCAATACCAAAATTTTCAATTATTAAAGAAATAATCTGTTGCTGTGTAATAGTTTTCCCTCCCAATTCTCCAAGTCTTGGATTCATTGGATCTAGGAAAAGCTCATTCACAGGAATATGTTTAATCAAATTATCATTTATATTCATATGTTAATCTACCTTAATTTATTGAAAGTTTAGATATAAATGAGCAATTTTAACTGACATGCAGTGGTTGCTTATTCTGATCAGCTGAGATTTAAAAAATATTCTTTCTTAAATTAATTTCCTAAAGCAATTACTGCATATAAAGCTTTAATCATTTCAGGTGAAAGTTGACCATTTGAATTCAATAGATTTAGGGTGTTAATTAACCGTAAAAATTCCTTATTTTCATTTGTTACTTCATCTTGGATATTAGATAAAGAACTATTGAAATTAGCAGATAGCTCATTTACATCAGTATGTAGGATATCAAGCCATCCATAAGGTTTTTCAAAAGCGTCCTCAATTTCACGTGCGACTTTATTGCCGATCCCTTTGATGGGATTAGTACCTGCAAACTGGCTTGTTTGAGATTGCCCTTTACCGATTTTATCGGCGAAGTTAGATACACCACCCACAGAATCTACGAGTAATCGAGTGTTTTGATAACGAATACTTTTACTATCCATATAAACTCAACTTGATAAAAATTCACCCAAATAGTGATTTTTTTCACCTTAACTAAGTTTACTTAGCTCACCAAAAAGGTAAACAAGAAAAAAGGTTGTATTTTAATTACCAAAAAGATAATATTTAGGTTAATTAAGAGGATCAATCTATGGAATTTCGTGCGTTCATTCTTGAGTTGAATGATGTTGAACTTGAAAAATATGCAAAAGATTCAGGTACAACAACAGGTTATCTCAAGACACATTTACTTTATGGCTATAAAGAACCTCGTAGGGCTTTGCGTAAAGCATTAGTTAAAAACAGCAATGGCAAAGTTTCTGAGCTTGAATTGATGCGTCATTTTGCGTCGTACTCCGAAGGTAATATTAATAACCAAAATAGTAATGCCACCACCATCTAATAAACACGTTCAAAGGACACCATCATGAACATATTAGATGCTGTATATCACACGGTTCACGACTTTAAGGGCGGGGCAACGGCTTTGGCCATACGGCTGGGTATCAGAAGCCCGGCTGTGCTCAACAGCAAGGTCAATCCCAATACCGAAACCCACCACATCACCTTACTCGAAGCAGTCAAGCTGATGGTTATTACAGGCGATTACCGCATCTTGCAAAGCCTGTGTGCAGAACTCGGCAAGGTCGCCATAGACCTGCCAGATATCCCAGAAAGCCAACGGGATACCACGCTCATGGAACTCATGCTCAATGTCGATATCAAAAAAGGCGACTGCTCGGGCGTGTTTAAACAAATGATGGCAGATGGTCGGATCACCGCCGGAGAAGCCCGTGACATGTCCACCATCGTCCATCAAATGATCGAGCAACTTGTGACGCTGGAAAAACAAATTAATCGCTGTGTAGACAGCAATAGAGAGGTAACGCATGTTTAGCACAGGCAATTCTACAGTCGATCAAATGAACAATTTCCCCATCGAGGGCAATGTCATACCGACACATTGGTTCAATATCTTCAAACTGGATAATGGCAAACCTGATGTGAATGCCGTGATCTTGCTGTCTGAAATCGTGTATTGGTACCGACCTGTCATCGTGCGTGATGAAAAAACAGGGCAGACCATCGGCATGAAAAAACGCTTTAAAGCTGATTTTTTACAGCGTAGTTATAATAGTTTTTCCGATCAATTTGGTTTCACAAAAATTCAAGTTCGTGATGCTCTAGAACGGCTGGAAAAAGCGGGGGTAATTACCCGTCATTTTCGAACAATTCTGACAGGAAATTCAAAATCGAATAATGTTTTATTCATCGAATTACATCCATCTACATTATTAAAATTGACCACCCTATCAAGTTTTAACTCGATAGGCTATGAAGTTTTAAATGATGACCCTCCCCAGTTAAAACAAGATACCTATGGAGTTATAAATGGGGAGTCTCCCCAGTTAAAAGTGGGGACAAATACAGAGAATACTACAGAGATTACTACAGATATTATTTTTAGTGCTGACGCAGCGAAAAAACCGAAAGCGGAAAAAGCAATTTCTGAAAAACCCAAACCCGACAAAGAAAAATTTTCATTCGTCACTGCCTTAAAAAATTTGGGAGCAGATCCGAAATTAATCACCGATTGGTTACATGTCCGAAAAACCAAAAAAGCCAGTAATACCCAAACCGCATTTGATGGTTTTGTCCGTGAATACAAAAAATCCGGTCTGGACCTGAATACCGTGCTGCGAATCTGCGTTGAGCAAAACTGGAAGGGTTTTGACGCATCGTGGAATTGGCAAGGCGCAGTGGCAAGTTTACAGACACAGGATAGCCCCTTGCCTGAACGACACATCCACAATCCTCAGCAGCAACGACCCCTCATGCAGCTCAATCAGCGACCATCGAGTGTCGTTGCCAAACCGATGGAGTGGTGAGCATGTCTGAACACGAGCTGCACTCCACCAGTCTGGAAATGTCGGTATTGGCTGCCCTGATGACCATTGCCAACTGTTACGAGCAACTGGACACCAAACCCACAGTCGATGATTTCTATGCCGCGCGTCACCGTTATATTTTTACTGCGATTGAGCAACTGGCACTACGGGGTGAAGAATACGACATGACCCTGGTCAAAAACCATCTACAACAACAGGGGCTATTTGATGATTGCGGTGGTGACGATCACCTGAATACGATCATGTATGAATCATCCACCTCACTGTTCAACGTGAACAGCTACGTGATCAAACTGAAAAAATTTACCGAGCGTCGTCAGGTCGATGAAGTCGGTAAAAAAATGATCATACTGGCAAAATCACCCGATGCCGATGACCTGACGCTAAGGGCACAGGATTTGATCAATACGCTGGAAAATCCGGATCGTAACAAGACCCTGATCCATATCGCCGATGCCAGTATCGAGGCGCTCGATATCATCGAACAACGATTGAGTCGTCAACGTAATAATACCGGATTGGCCTATGGCGTGAATACCGGATTGAGTACGGTCGATTATATCGTGGGTGACATCGAACCAACGCATTTTTGTGTGATTGCGGCACGGCCTGCCATGGGTAAAACGACACTCGCACAGATGATTGCCCTGAACGCAGCCAGACGGAATCATGCGCCTACGCTGTTTGTTTCCTGTGAGATGACAGGCGACCAGATTGCAGCCCGAATGGTCAGTGCCTTGGGTCGGATTAAATTCTCGGATATCAAGCGCGGCACCATGAGCGAACAAGATTATGCGATGTGGATAGATACTACCACTCGCATTCTGAATGACCTGCCGCTAAAAATCGAGCAGAAAGCGGCAGCGACCATTCCCGAGATACGGGAGTCTGCCAGAAAGGTCAAATCAGAATACGGCAGCATCGGCTTGATCATTATCGATTATTTGCAATTACTGCGTGATCCGACCCAACGCAACCGCTATGACGAAATTTCGCAAATTTCCCGTCAGTTGAAAAAACTGGCCAAGGATTTTCATTGTCCCGTGGTGGCCCTGTCACAGCTCAGTCGGGATTGTGAAAAGCGTAAACCGCCTAGACCGATACTGTCGGATCTACGGGAGTCGGGTCAGATCGAACAAGATGCCGATCAGGTCCTGTTGTTATACCGGGACGAAGTCTATAACCAAAATTCTCAGGAAGTTGGGGTGGCAGAAATCATCGTGGCAAAAAACCGCCATGGTGCAACCGGAACGGCTCGGGTGGCATGTGTATTGGAAATGTGTCATTTCGCAGATATTCAGGGGGAAGTTGAATGAACATGACAGGGATAAATCCGATTGAACAAGCAGCAGATTTGAAACAATACGCTTTAATTCAGGATATTGGCGAGATTTTTTCCAGACCGAATTTTGTGGAAAAAGCATCGGTCAACTTTGCCGGTGATGACGGTATCAAACTGGATAACATCATCGGGCAGTATCAATTTCGGGATAAGGTCAAGTGTGGAATTGCCAGTTGTGGCACCAAACATGCCAAAGGCTATATCGCTTCATTGTCCAATGGTCAGGAGATCATGATGGGCCATGTCTGCGGAAAGAATAATTTTGGTGTGGACTTTACCAACAAGGAAAAAGAGTTTCGGGCACTGCGTATCCATGCCGATCAATTTCATGCACTCAAAGCAGCCTACGAGCAGCTAGAAGCGTCACGACAGGTGTTTGAACATACCTTACAGCATACAGGCAAACTTTCCTTTGTTGAGATTAAAAACGGTATCTATGGACTGGTCGGTGGTGGTTTGAGTTACTGGATCACGCAGACCATCAAAAATAAGGTTTCAAGCTTGGGAATGATTTTTGAGGAAGTTCCCAAAACTGATGAGGAAAAAGCGATTGAACGTCACATGAAAGGCGATGAATCCAGTGACACACAGCGTTATGTGCGGGACACCAAGAACATATTGGTCGCAGAGATTGAGAATTTTGATGTGGTCTATCAATGGCATGAAGCCGAAAAGCTTAAAGACTATTTTGAAAAGATCCATCGTGAGATCCGAAATCCTGTCGGTATGCCGGATGATGTATTTAAAAAACTGGTAAAGCGCCTGAAAGACTATGACCAGAATTTACAGGAATTACGTCGATTTTGCGTGCGGGGCAATAAGTTATTGAAGAAAGACAACCTGATTAAATTGACGTGTCTGTTTCGCCATTCAGATGAAATCAGAGCGATTGAACAGTTTGCCGGGAAGTATGGGTGAGTGATGATCGGACCCAGTCAGATAATCAAGAAATGTATTGAGAACAAAACAGGAAGGCGATTATGTTAGTTGAACGATTTGATTTTTTAGAGTTATTACGCCTTGCTATTGCTCAGGGTGTGGCAGAGGGGAAGAATATCTCAAAGGACGTGGTGCTGGGGGAAATGGCACTGTTATCACGACCGGCACATCTATGGTCCACTTTACTGCTGGAAAAGGTGGATTTTGAGCGTATTGCCATCATTACCCCACCACAAAAACAAACCCGGACGTTTTACAGTCGATACGATTTTAACTACCAGTACGAACGCCGGATTGAGGACGTACCCGGTAAAGTTGAATTTGTGCATGGACCGATTAAATCTGCTAATTTTTTTCGGGTGCGTAACCAGTTGGCATTTATGATCCATCAGGAAATGATCAAAAATAATTTTAAGCCGAATAACGCACAGGGCGATTTAAGCCATATTGCCAAGGGTATTGCAGAAGTGGTGTTACGAGGACACCTTTTTGTCAAGGCCATGTGTGGCTATTGCTGTGGACTAGGTAAACTGGAATTATTTAAAGCCAGCCAACATATTGGTCAAAAGTTGTGTGAAAAGTGTCAGGGCACAGGTAAACGTCCATATACACTCAATGAAAAAATCACGATTGCAAAGTTGAATGTTACAAAATCCGGATATTCCGAACGCTATGCAAAATATGAGTTGTTGGGAGAATCGATCGTGGCGCAGTGGGAAAATGAAATTCGAGGACGGCTAAAACGCTCATTTTATTTTGAAGTAGATTGTCCAGAACAACAAGAATGCTTGACATAGACAGAACATCTGAGGTTAAATATTTGTATAGTGGGCGTTTTATCAATTAAGCGCTCGATTGAATGAAGCTCGCATGAATATGTGGGCTTTTTTAATATCGGTAAACCTAAAGGATTAAAACTTACAGGTATCTCTGATCCTAGCTTGAAATAGTAACTGAGTTGCTCCATAATAGAAATGTAGTCGCAGTGCGGTATAAATACACCCACGCCTAGATTCAGGTACGATAAATTCTGCGATAATCGTAAACTTACTGTAAGTAAGTTGCCTCTAGGTGCCGCACCTGATTTTGAGCCTCATTTAAATATGGGGCTTTTTTAATGCACTGGATAATTATGCGAACCCTGATATATCTCGATGAAAGTGGTGATTTAGGTTGGAATATGGAAGAACCATATCAGAGAGGTGGATCCAGTCGTATGCTTACATTGGCAGCTGTATGTATGCCAGAATCCAAACAGAAATATGTTCAACGAATCGTGCGTGCATTATATGCAAAAAGAAAAAGGCCTCTTAAAAATGAATTAAAATCTGTAGATTTAAACTCTGCTGATAAAGAGCTATTTTTAAAATTAACCACTAAGCTACTTACTGAACACAAAGACATTCAATTACGCTCTATTACTGTACATAAAGAATACGTTAATAAAAGAATGAAGAGTGATCCAAATGTTCTTTATAATTATATGGTTAAATTACTAATACTTAAGCCGGTTTGTGAGTCTGAGTTTGTGGATTTTATTCCAGACCGAAGAAGTGAGCGTGTTAATACAAAATGGAATATGGGGGAATACCTTAATCAGATGATTCAGGAAGAGAGCCTGGAGAAGCATGTACTAAACCAGCAATGTAATGTTAGTCCAATGGATAGTGCAAAATATTTAGAACTACAATTTATTGATTTTTATGCAGGTTTAGTTTGGGCAATGTATGAATATCAAGATAAAAGAATGCGTCAGTTCATGTGTCATGCCCGCATAACGAATCATAAATTATTCTTCCCTTTCGAATAGTTGCTTGATCAAGGTAAGTGCTATTTTTATGGTAAATTGGTCGTAGTTGTTAATAAATGACCTGAAAGATTTGAGAGCTCGCATGAAAATGTGGGCTTTTTTAGTTTTAAAAATTGTAATTTTGATAGCTGCAAACGCACTACTATTAAATTTAGGGCGTAGAATAAATGTACTATTATGATGTGGGGTAAAAAAATGCTTCTAAAATTTGTCACCCGGTTTGCAGTTATTTTATTTGCAGTGATTGCGCTTACAGCAATTGGTATCCATTTCTTCTTTTCAAGCAATACCACTACATTCTGGATCATGATGATGCCGATAATCTTGGGTATTCCAATTGTCGCGTCTGTTGTTTTGGCTACAGATGAGGAATTAAGTGCGGTATAAACAATATTTAGCCTTGAATTAGAGCCTGCATTGATGTGTGGGCTTTTTTGTCTTTGTAGTTTCACATTAGTTTGCTTTGATGTAGATTCCAATAACCATCGGGAACGATCATGAAAGAAGCTTTAGAAGAATATCGTCTTGAACGTGCGAATTTAGAAAATGAAATTGCAGAGTTTTTAGCGCAGAAATTTGCCGATTTTAAAGAAAAGACAGGTGCAGAGGTGATTTATCTCGATGTGGAATTTGAATCGTCTGAAGATTTGGATGAGGACTTTTTTATTTCCAGTGTGTTTGTCGGTACCGATCTTTAAATCAGTTTAATAATAAAGCCCGTCAGAAATGATGGGTTTTTTTATGGGTGAAATTTATAAATCAACTTGGCTTTGTGATACAGCAACGTCCGGATTGTGCATGCGGTACCTGTTATTAGAAGGTGATTTAAATTTTTTTGTTCATTTACTTGGACGAAGTTGGACGGATAGAGAGCAATGGCAACGCTAAATCAAAAGCACAAACTCTTTATCGTGCGTAGCCTGGCACAGTGGAATACACCTACTGAAACCGTTGAGCTTGTCCAACAAGAGTTTGACATCACAATTTCACGTCAGCAGTGTGAAGCTTATGATCCAACTAAGCGGACAGGTCAAAATTTAAGTAAGGCATTATCTGATGAATTTTATAAGACTCGAGAGCAGTTCCGAAAAAATACAGATGAAATGCCCTTGGCCAATCTCGCTGTACGGTTGAGACATTATGAAAATTTGCTGAATAATCCACAAAACAAACGTAACCCGATATTGCAACTGACGATCCTTAAGCAAGTGGCTGAGGATGCTGGTGGTAAGTACACCAACCAAACCAAAACTGAGCTTACCGGCAAAGATGGGAAACCCCTGCAAACTGAAAATATAACCTATGTCACCGCCAAGCCTGGAGATATTAAGCAGGTATTAGATGAACTCGAAAGTAAATACTAGCCTGCTGGAAATGCAGCTTGAACGGGAAAAATGTGAGCGGGACCATCTATTTTTTACCCGCCGTTTTTTTCTGCCACGTATGGGCTTTAAGTTTTCGGTCAATTGGCATCATGAATATATTGCCGACAAGATCGATGAAGTAATTGCAGGCAAAGTAAAAAATCTGGTGATTAATGTCCCACCGGGTAGTGGTAAGACTGAACTTTTAACCAATCTAATTGCCCGGGGCATTGCCAGAAATGCACGTTCGCGGTTTTTATATTTGTCATTTTCGCAGTCTTTGGTGGAGGACGTATCGGCAACGGCACGTAATATCGTCAAGTCTGAGGATTTTCAGAAACTATGGTCAGTCAATATTTCCACGGCAACCGATGCAAAATCCAACTGGAAAACCACGGTAGATGGTTATGATGCCGGTCATGTTTATTCAGCCAGTATGGGAGGACAGGTTACAGGTCGTCGTGCAGGGACATTGGCTAATGAGGGTTTTACCGGGGCGATTATTCTGGACGATCCTTTAAAACCGGAAGATGCGTTTAGTCAGACTGCCCGTAAGAAGGCAAATCGGAAAATCCTTAATACGGTCAATTCGCGTAAGGCTAAGTCAGATACACCGATTATTCTGATTATGCAGCGCTTGCATGTTGAAGACCCGACCAACTTTGTCATGACGGGTAATGTGCCGGGGGAATGGGAACAAATCTGCATTCCTGCCTTGATCGATGACGATTACATGCAGTCATTACCCAAACATATCCAGAAGAAAATACCGCGTAATGTAGATCGTGATGAAAAGGGTCGTCAAAGCTATTGGCCACTCAAGGAATCATTAGATTCATTGTTGCAATTGGAACAGGGCGGTCAGGACAAAGACGGTGCCATTGTTTCCCGTTACACCTTTAGCAGCCAGTACCAGCAGCAACCTAAAAAATTAGGTGGTGATCTGGTCAAGGCAGAATGGTTTGGTCGCTATGCGGAATTACCAGTTCTGAAATGGCGTGCGATCTGGGTCGATACTGCGCAAAAAACCAAAGAGCATAATGACTATTCGGTCTTTCTATGTGGTGGTCTGGGTCATGACAATAAGCTGTATATCATTGATGTCAAGCGTGGTAAATGGGAAGCACCAGAGCTGATCAAGGAAGCCAAGAGCTTTATTACCAAGCATCGGCACAGCAATACCAAGATTGGCAAGTTACGTCATATGGCAGTTGAGGATAAATCCAGTGGCACCATGTTGATTCAGACCATATCACGGGGAAATATATTTCCGATTAAAGCGATACAACGTAGCACGGATAAACTCACTAGGACCATGGACGTGGTGTTCTATGTCGAAGATGGGCGTGTCATGTTGCCTTATTCGGCGCCATGGTTATTGAATTACATTGAGGAAATAGAGGGTCTGACTGCGGACATGACACATGATCATGATGACCAGTGGGACCCGACCATTGATGCGATTAATGAAACACTTGCCGAGTCACCCACTGTATTTGATTAGAGGTATATATGGCGAAAATAAAAAAGCCTGATGCAATTGGTGATGCCGGCGCATATACCAATTTTGTGTCTAATATTGGTACTGGGCGAGATAAGGCAACACACGGACATTTCGTGCGCCATGATATTCCTGATGATCAACTGGAAGCGGTATATCAGCATTGGTTGGCAAAACGGATTGTTAATCGTCCTGCCAGTGACATGCTGCGGGCAGGCTGGTTTTATGAAGGGATTCAGAATGGTGACTTGATCAAGCTAGAGGAAGCGTGTAAGCATTTCAATCTTAATCAGGTGTTGTTATCGGGTTTGATTCTATCCAGGTTGTATGGCGTTGTTTATGTGTTATTGGGTACTGTGGACGGTGGTCATCTAGATCAGCCGTTTGATTTAGAAAAACTGGGTGTGGGTCGCTTAGAGTTTTTTACGGTGATCAAGAAAAAATACATTAAGGCTGATACCAATCAATATTTACCGCCTAGTCAATGCGGTGGTCTGCTAAAACAGCCCGTGTTTTACAATCTGCAAATGAATGATGGTCGACCTCAGCAGAAAATTCACCACAGCCGTTTGATTAAGATTTGTCATGCCGATATTGTCAATGAAGAGCCGCAAAGCATTTTGCAAGAGGTTTATCAGGATTTACTTGACCATGCCAGTATTAAGAGTGGTTCGGCAAGCCTAGTACACGAATCCAAGATTGATGTGATTCGGACGCCGAGTCTGGTCGATAAAATCCGGGAAGATATGCGGGCAGTGACAGAGCGTTTCTTGAGTGTGGGATTGCTTAAAAGTTTAAATGGCATGCTGGTGTTGGATAAGGAGGAAGAATATGACTCCAAAACCTATAACTTTGCAGGCCTACCGGACATGATGCGGGAGTTTTCGATCCAGACCGCAGGTGCAGCGGAAATTCCCTATACCATTTTATTCGGTCAATCGCCAGCGGGTATGAATGCCACAGGGGAACATGATACCCGCAATTATTACGATAGCATTGCCACAAAGCAGGAATGGCAGCTTAAGCCAATTATGATGAAGTTTCTGGCAGTGATTTGTCAGACGACATTTGGTCGGCAGTTTCCCGATTTAAATATCGTGTTTAATCCCTTGTGGCAAATGGATCCTAAAATCCGTTCTGAAGTGGAAAAGAACAATGCCGAACGGGATCAAAAATATCTGGAGATGGCAATTATCACCGAACCACAGATCGCCCGGCAGTTGTTGGTAGACGGGGTTTATTCCGTGATTGATGAGGATCATATCAAGTTACTGGAAAGTATGGTGAATGTAGATGAAAAAGATGACACTGATTCAACTGCTTAAACCACAGCTACAACAGATTCACAAGCGTAAAAAGGGGCCTAAGGCAAAATCCAAACCTATCAAGGTCAATCGTCGTACAGAGCTGTATTACACCCGGCAATTACTGGTGATTTCTAAATTTTGTCAGGATCAGGCCAAAGATCTGATTATACCGACTGTAGGTGAAAATATTGGTGATAGTTGGCTGGATAATATGTTGAGTAGCTTTCGCCAGCGCATTGAAAGTTTTATGGTCGAAATTGCGTTGCCATTGGCCACAAAGATTGTAATAGACGTGCGTGAGGAAGTGGATCAACAAATTTCTAATCATTCCAAAGCCGCAATTGGTGTTGATCTTACCGCATTTTATCAGGCAGAAGATATTCAGGATACGGTAGACAATAATATCCGTGCCAATGTGGCATTGATCAAATCCATTCCAAAGCAATATGCAGATAGGATTGAAACACTGGTGTTGAATGCTTTACAGACTGGTCAGACCAACGAGGAACTGGCAAAGGAAATTAAAAAACTGGGGCATAGTACCGATGCCCGTGCCAGATTAATTGCACGGGACCAGATGGGAAAGATCAACAGTAACATCACCAAAACCCGTCATTTATCTATGGGTTTTGAAAGTTATACCTGGCAGACCGCAAAAGATGACCGCGTACGACTGGACCATCAACATAAACAGGGTAAGACATTTCGATGGGACAGCCCACCAAGTGGCGGACATCCGGGGGAATCGATTGGTTGTCGGTGTACGGCAGTACCAAATTATGAGGATATTTTAATTGATTAGCCCACCATTCGGTGGGTTTTTTATTGAGCGCAATTTATGAAAATCCTATATCAACTCAAAATTGGTGATTTTGCACCAAGTGAATCCTCACGTTCATTTACTGCTGAAGGGTATCTGAAATGTATCAATGTCCGTATGGCAAAGGCACCACAGGTACGCCAGTACTATGCTTATGAATTTCCTTCGCTGGAGGGATTTACAGCAGACCAGATCATTAATGTTTATACCCCGGCAGATGAATTATTTAAGCCTGACACGGTGGCTAGTTTTAATGATGTCGATGCAACGGATTATCATCCACCCAAGAACGAAATTAATGCTTCTAACTGGAAAGAATATCACATTGGTTATTGCGAGAATGTTCGGCAGGAAGGGGATTATCTGATCGGCGATCTGCTGATTAAAGACAAAAACAGCATTGACCTGATCCAGAGTAATGAACGCATTGAGATGTCGCTTGGCTATGCTGCAAATCTGGTTTTAGAGCAGGGCACGGCACCAGACGGTACGCCGTATCAGGCCAAATTTATCAATTTTAATGGCAATCACGTGGCACTGGTGAAATACGGTCGCTGTGGCGGTGATTGTCGCATCGGTGACCAAAACCCCAAACCACAAGAGGAACACACAATGGAGATCATTGTAAATGGCATTCGCTTTGATATTGGTGATAACAAACCCTTAGCAGATGCCTTAAAACTTCAACAAGAGCAGCTTGAAAATTTAAAGGCTGCAAAATTAAAAGTCGGTGATAAGCAATTTTCGATTGGAGATGAATTGACTGCTGTGCAGGCCGTGGTTGATCAACTACATACGGAAAAAGCCCAGCTTGAACAGAAAATTGTCAATCTGGAACAAAACCAGCTTACACCGGAAAAACTTGAACAAGCCACGGCAGAACGTGCGGCAGTGATTGCTGATGCCAAGGCATTGGTGTCCACAGTGAAAACTGAAGGCTGTAGCTGTGAGCAGATCAAGCGTGATGTAGTTGCTGCAAAGGCTGGTGATGCAGTGGTCACAGCGGTACTGGGTGGTATTGCTGTAGGTGATGCCAAGCCTGAACAGATTGATACGGTATTTCGTGCGTTGTCTGCTGTTAAAGGAATTCACCCGAATAATCCGGTTGGTGATGTTCTAAACCAACAGCAGCAACCAGTAAAAACAGGTGATGAGCAGCCAAATGGTCATGAACGTAGCGGCTATAACAAAGCCGATGCATACAAAAATATTTAAGGGAGAATGAACACCATGGTTCAACAATATGATGTGGTACCGGGTATGAAAGCCCATCTCTATGGTCCGGAAGATATTTTATCTTTGCCGGTTTCAGGTACGACAGTGGTAAATGATGGTGATGTGGTCGTGCGTAATAGTGACGGTCAGACTGTTTCTGCGGTGACAGGTGCCAGCAATACTAAATTCGGCATTATCTTACGTCATGGTGTGGGTAAATCAGGCAAGACAGCATTAGGCAAGGAGGCATATCAGGCAACCGATGTGGCGCCAGTCATGACCATTGGTTCGATCTGGGTAAAAGTCACTGCCCCCGTCATTGATATCAATGCCAAAGTCTATGTAAAAACTGCAAATGCCACGGCTGATGCACCACTGGGTTCTTTATCGTCCACGGCAAGCGATGGTACCGAATTACCCAATGCATCTTGGGAATCAATTTCAAATGAACAAGGCTTTGCTGTTGTTCGCTTATTAGGGGCATAAAGAAGATGAGTAAAGTTGCTCAAATGAAGCTACGTTTAACACCCGTAGCCCAAATCGTTCAAGCATCGGTAGGTGATGCTTTTAATATCGAAAAGTTGGCACAGTTATTTGTCAAGTTGGAAGAAACCAACGAAATGACACCGCAACTGGAACAGGTCATGGATTATGCCAAATATATTCCTGTGGCCCCGGTAAATGGTGTGTTTGGTGGTGGAGAGGTATTATCCCGTAAATGGGGTGTCGGTATTGGTAAGGATTATGCCGGGACAGGTAATGATTTGCCTGTGGCAGAAGTCGAATTTGATACCGTATCATTACCAATTAAAGTCGGTGTGATCAGTTATTGGTATTCCATCATGGAACTGGCAGCTGCACAAAAAATGGGGCTGCAACTGGAATCGGATAAGGTTCAGGCTGCCCGATTGGCTGCGGAAAAACATTTAAGCCAGATTGCATGGTATGGCAACAGCAAGACCGGTGTAAAAGGTTTCTTGGAACAGACAGGTGTCACTGTAGTCACAGCTCAACACAATTGGGCGACTGCAACCATCGAAGAAGTTTTATCGGATTTTAATGCCAGCTTGTCAGATGCAGATGATTTGTTTGATGGCGATGTATCGGTCCAGCCAGATACCTATTTAATGGCCTCCAATCAATATATGCACCTATCAACACGTGTTGTTCCAGATTCTGGTGGTAAAACCTTCCTGAAATATATTGAAGAAAATAATATCTTCAGTACACAGGGAAAAACATTAACTATTCGTGGATTGGGTCGATCCAATGCTAAGGGTACGGCCGATGCTGATCGCTCTATCATTTACCGTCGTGATCCTTCCTGTATTCAGATGAAATGCGACGATGTTTCTTTTCTGGCAGCACAACCCGATGGTCTGGATATTAAAGTACCCGGGCACTACAAATATCAGGGCGTGTGGTTAAAACGTGTGGATTCTCTCCGTTATCTGGATCATGCATAAGGATTAAATCAACATGGCGAAATATACATATACCTATGGCGGCTCTCAAGCCGCTTTCGTTTTTTCTGGTGTGGTGATTTTATCTCAAGGCGTGGCCACAGCAGTCGATGAAGATGTTCACCAGAAACTTTCCGGAAATAAGTTTGCAAAGTATCTAATTGATAAGGGCGAACTGGTGATTGAGGAAATTACTGAAGATGCTGCTACAAAGGCAAGCAGTAAAACTGGATCTGGTCGAGGTAAAGGTGGCAAGACAGGTACCGCGGCAGCCAATGCTGAAAAAGCAGCAAATGAAGCAGAACAGGCGGCATTGACTGCCGTTAAAGCAAGCTTAACAGAATTGCAAATCACGTTTACTGATGATGAAAGTCTGGAGCAGCTGCAAGCGAAGCTGGAACAGGCAAAAGAATAAGGCGATGGTATGGACATACAGGCATTTCGGCAGAAGTTTGCCGTAGATATGGCATTGGCGAACTTACCCGACACAACGATTCAGGACGCATTGGAAGAGGCCAACGATGTGGTGTCGCAAATTGAGTTTGGAAATCTAAAAGAACGTGCTGTAGGTCTATATGCAGCACATATTCTCAAAGTTGAAATCAATAGTAAAAATGGCACGGCTTATTCCAATGCCGTAAGCCTACAGCTGGCAGGACAGGGTGTGAGTTACTCTCGTTCTGGTAAGGAAACATTCTATGACCAAAGTATTTATGGTCAGCGTTATCTTGCCCTTAAAAATTCTATACCAATTGATGATCAAGGTACCAATCCCAATCGCTTGGGTATTGGTGCTTTTGTGATCTAGGAGAAAATGATGTCCTTTAAATATCAAGCACCGGAAGGCTATAAGCCAACCACAATTGTAGTGTCCGGTGAGCAATTACCGGTGAAAAACGGAGTGATTGAATCTGGGCAGGATATTTATCACATCTTGAAGCCCTTAGGTTTTGAGCGGAATGTGGAAATACCTGACAGCAAAAAAGTGATTTCGGCAAAATCATAGGTGCCGTATGGTGGACTTTACAGTTGATCATCGTGTCCGTTTCGATGCGGAAAATGAGCGGGTAAAGGCTGAAATCAAACGAACCATTGTGGCATTGACGGGGCGTTTGGAAGAAGTAGTCAAACGGAATCTAAGCAGTGGTTCGCCTTATTTAAAAGTTGATTCCGGGCGTTTACGTGGTTCTGTGGTTGGTCGTGTCACAGAACAGGTCGATCAAGTAAAGGGTGCAGTCAGTGCAGGTGGCAGCCATGTGAAGTATCTGTTTATCCATGAGTTTGGCTTGACTGCGCAAGTGGGGATAAAAGCCCATTTACGCCAGATCAAGCAAGCCTTTGGCAAGCCGATTACACCTCGTCAGGTTATGGTGGGTGCCCATTCCAGAAATGTGAAATTTAGAGAACGCCGTATGATGCGAGATGCACTGCAAGAAGTGGCCAAAATTGTACCCAAGAATATCGATGCTGCAATTCAGCGAGGGTTGAATAGTGGATAGTGAAGCGATTTATCAGGCGTTGTTTGATTGGTTGAGTATGCATATAGAGGGATTGGCTACAGTAAACCGCCGTTTACGTCACTTTAGTCATGTACAACCAGCAGAACGACCTGCCTTATTCATTACCCAGGGTAATCAGCAGGAAGTCCCTATCAAGGGGCTTGATGCCAAAGTCGAGCTGGCAGCGGAACTCTATCTTTATATTCATGAAGGTGATCATGATAAAGCACCGTGTACCCAATTGAACCTTTATATTGACAGGATCCGTGAAGCCATTAAACCGGCGCATCCAGAGGTGTGCGAATATCAAACCTTAAATGGATTGGTAGAGCATTGCTGGATTGATGGCACCATCGAGGTCTATGAAGCAGTAGAAAATCTGTTAGATGATCAGGCAATCGCCATTATCCCAGTGCGAATCCTGACCACCAATTAATTTAATATCATTTTTATAACCGCCTGTTCTGGCGGTTTTGTCATTTTAGTGAGGTAAAAAATGGCGCAATATTTATTTGGTGCAGGTAAAGTCTTTGCCACACCAATCCAGGATATTTATGGTCAACCGATCAGCAACCCCACACCTGTTGAAGTTGGTGTTCTGCAATCCGTATCTGTAGATATGAGTTTTGATTTAAAGGAACTGTATGGTCGTGGCCAGTTTCCCGTAGATGCAGCACGGGGTAAAGGTTCCATTAAATGTAAGGCAAGTTTTGGTCGTATCAATGGCGCATTACTGAATTCGATTTTCTTTGGTGGGGTAGTGGCTGAGGGTGGTATTGAAACCGTGGCACAAACCATTAATGGTGAAGTCGTTCCAGCTGGCGGGGTAATTACACCTGTAGTTCCTAATGCTGGTACCTTTGTAAAGGATTTGGGTGTAACCGATGCTAAGGCAGTTCCTATGGTGCGTGTCGCATCTGCACCAGTTTCGGGGCAATACAGTATTAATCCGACCACAGGTGCCTATACATTTGCTACGGCAGATGTAGGAAAAGTGGTTTTCATTAGTTTTAAATATGCAGCTACTGTGGCTGGAGCCAAATCTATTGTCGTTTCCAATATTGACATGGGATATACACCAGAATTTGCGGTGGACCTACAGCGCGATTACAAAGGGAAATTCCTAGGTATGGAGTTTTATCGATGCACAAGTAACAAGTTGGCATTTAGTTCAAAACAGGATGATTACGATTTACCTGAGTTTGAATTTCAACCTATGGCCGACGATCTTGGTCGTATTTATAAACATATTTTATCGGAGTAATAGCCCATGACATTTAACCAAGTCGAAAACCCACGTGGTACACCGGTTGTCATCGATGGCCAATCTTTTGTATTTGCGCCTTTATCATTGGGTGCAATTGAAAAGTTGTTACCGGCATTACAGACTTTTCAGCCCAATGATGTCGGTACTGTCATTGATGTGGCACATAAATCATTGAAACGTAATTATCCGGATATTCAGCGTGATGATGTTGCCGATCTGATTTATATGGATCAGTTAAGCGAAGTAATGGAAGCGGTAATGTCTGTGTCCGGATTAAAAGGTCGTGGCGAGGGTCAAGCATCGGGGGAATAGACTGGGAGGAACTTTATACGCATTTGGTACTGAGGTTGGCTAAGGATTACGATTACGTGCGTAACGAGGTTGATCTTCCTAGATTAAGTGCCTTGAATGCGTATTATGAAAAGTTTCCTCCCGTTCAGGTGAGTATGCAGCGAGTATGTTTGATGCTGGAATCATTTTTTGGCATCGAAACTGAAAAACAAGATACTAAAAACGATGAACCCGATTTACTTGATATGTTAATGCAGTTTCCACAGGGGTAAAACATCCTTGTGGCTTAAGCATATTGATAAGGATGAATTTCCTGACGTATCCGATCTGCCGATTCAATTTCTGCAATGCGTAATTCATACGTTTTTTGCAGATTTAACCAGCTTTGTGCATCACCACCAAAATATTGTGCTAAACGTAAAGCTGTATCGGCTGAAACCCCTCTACGTTCCCGAATAATTTCATTAATACGTGCAGGCGTTACACCTAATGCTTTGGCTAATGCATTCGCACTCATATCAAGCGGGACAAGATAGTCTTCTCGAAGGATTTCACCAGGATGGATCGGACGCATACCGTTTTTAATCATGATTTGACTCCTAAAGGTAATCAATAATTTCAACATCTAATACGCCTTGCTCTGTCCAGACAAAGCAAATGCGCCATTGTTTGTTGATGCGAATACTGTATTGACCTTCGCGGTCACCAGCGAGTTTATCTAGATGATTCGCTGGTGGTGAACGCAAGAATTCTAACGTAGCCGCAGCATCCAGTTGTGCCAGTTTCCGCATCGCAACATTCGCAATGGCACTCCAGCGTTTCGTTGTACCTGTCGTGAATAAAGTTTCGGTGTCTTTACATTTAAAACTTTTGATCACGAACAATATTCCTCGCTGAATTTAATTTATTGTATATCGGTAAACGATATGTGACAAGTTTTTTGATATCTTTAATTGCAGGTCCAACCATGGCTGACGAAAACAAAATTGAAGTAAAGATTTCCGCTACGACGTCTGATTTAAAGAAAGGTCTGGATGAGGCTGAACAAAAGGCTAAAACCACAGCCAAAGAAATTGAAAATGCTGGTAAAGACATTGACTTGGATATTGATACCTCAAATTTAAAACAGAAGTTTTCTGATTTGGGTGATGATATTAAAAGTAAATTTCAATCTATTGGTAATGATATATCAGGGATTTTGTCTAAAAGTTTGGCATTATCTGTTGTTGGTATAGCGGGAGTTGCGGCGGCAGGTATTGGTACACTTGGTACGCTTACTAAAAATGTAGGTGAAGCAGCCAAACAGATCGAGAATCAGGCACGTATTGCCAATGCCACTACTACAGAATTACAGGAATGGCAATTTGCCTCAAGCAAAGTCGGTGTAGAGCAAGAAAAGCTTGGTGACATTATGAAAGATGTCAATGACAAGCTGGGTGACTTTATGCAGACCGGTGGCGGAGAAATGGCCGATTTCTTTGAAAAAGTTGCACCTAAGGTGGGTGTGACAGCCAAGGAATTTCAGGGTTTATCCGGTCCACAGGTGTTGGGTAAATATTATAACACCTTACAAAAGGCTAATGTCTCGCATGCCGATATGATTTTTTATATGGAATCAATCGCCGATGATGCTTCGCTGTTATCGCCATTGCTGGAAAATAATGGGGAAATGCTTAAGCAGTATGCCGAGCAAGCGCATAATCTTGGCATCATTATGGATCAGGAAACCATTGCCAAGACCAAGGAGTTTAATTCTGCATTAGGTTTGGTACAACAAACTGTACAAGGCACCATGAATCGTATGGCTGCTCAGGTTGCACCTATATTGACCGAGCTGGCCAATGATTTTCTAACATTTGCGACTGATAACCGGGAAGCAATTGATGGAAGTGTTCAAGCCATTATTCTGATCTTTCAGGAATTACTGGGTATTGTGCAGGATATTTTTAATACCATTGGTGATTTATGGCGTGATTTAACTGCAACGACTGATTCTGAAACGATCCAGCAGATGAGTATTCTGGATATTCTAAAAGGTGCTTTTCAGGCATTAGCGATCATTGTGGCTGCTGTGCGTGCGGCAATTCAGGCTGCTTTCGCCTTGATACGCCAGATCGTGGTTGAAGCCCTTTCTATTGTGATTGACCAAGTCATTATCGCAGAAAAAAACTTTGCCACCTTTAAAGCCAATGTGCAGTTTTATCTGGATGCTTTGGGTTCAGCCTTAAAAACCTTTGCCAATATTGCCGAAAATGCTTTAAATCTGAATTTCTCAGGCATTCAGTCGGCATGGGAGCAGGGCTTTAATAATCTTGAAAATCTGGCCAGACAACGTGCCAACTCGATTGCCAAGATCAATCAGGAGGCAATGGCAAAATCCCAAGCCAATATTGCCATGCGTGATGAAGGACGTACCAATTTCAAAAATACGTTTTTTAATTCTGTATCTGGTATCAATAATATGATTCTGGGAATGGGGACAAAAAATTACTCATCTTCATCAACTGTACCACAACTGGCTCCAAATATCCGTTCCAGTATGGGAACTGGGACCACCCCATCATCGGGTGGTGCTAAGTCCGATGGTGGCAAGGCTAAGGCTAAGGCTGATGCCGAGGCAAGGGAAAGAAAGCGACTGGCTGAACAGGCTGAAAAAGAACGTCTGGAGCTTGAGTATAAGTACGCCGATGAATTAAAGAAAATTGCAATTGATCTGAAGAAAGAGTTGGACAAAATCAATGGCTCAACTTTGACACAAGATCAAAAACGGGAATATGTACTTAAGGCAGAACAGGCCGCTGAGGAAAAGCGTTTAAAACTCAAACAGGATTCTTTTGATAAACAGAAGAAGCTGGAAGAGCAGGCAATTGAAGAATCTGAAAAATCTGCACAACGTCAGTATGAAATTGAAATGGCCTTGTTACAGGCTGAATTCGATGCAGGAGGTTTATCCAATCTTCAAAAAGCTCAACGTGAACAACAGCTGGAAAATCAGCTTTATCAGATCAAACGAGACGGTTTATTACGACGTCTTGATCTGGAAGATCAGCAGACAGCATTGACTGGCAAACCAGCCGGGCAGAGCGGTTTAAATCAGCAAGTGTCTGATTTGGATAATCAACGTACCATTCGTGATGTCCAGATGCCAAGTCTATTGAATAATGCCGAAATGAAAGATTTTGAAGATAAGTTTGGTGGATTTACCAATCGAATTTCTAGTCTTTGGGATAAAGGTATTACGGCCATGATGAATGGCACATTGACCTGGTGTAATGCAACCAATGCTGTACTTACAGATATGGCAAGTTTTGCGATTCAGACAGCTACACAGGAATTGCAGCAATGGCTGAAATTACAAGCCATCAAACTTGCCCGTAAGTATGGTTTTATCGCAGCCGAGACCACAGCCGAAGCAACAGGACAAGCCGCACAGACGGGTGCTGTCGTTGTTGGAGAAGCTGCAAAAACAGCAGCTACAGGTACAGGTGTTTTAGCAAGGTTGGCAATGAAGATAGGGGAAACCACCAAATCAATTTTGCTAAGTGCATGGGAAGCTATGGCAAAAACGATGGCTTCAATTCCATTTCCGTTGAATGTTGGCTTGGGTGCGGCTGCATTTGCTGGTGTTGCTGCTCTGGTAGGTAAAGTTGCCTCTGCGCGAGGAGGCTATGATATTCCGGCAGGGGTAAATCCACTGACTCAATTACATGAGCAAGAAATGGTCTTACCTGCACAGCATGCCAATACCATCCGTCAGCTTGGTCAAATGATAATGAATGGTGGTGAAGGAAGCACACCGGCAATGGCGGCCACTCCTAGTATGGGTGATACTTATAATATTCAGGCATGGGATAGTCGGGATATCAAACGCTTTATGCGTAAAAATGGTAAAGCTGTGGCGGGTGGGCTAAAAAGTTATGGCCGTAATTTTGGTAAATAAGGAGTAATACGTGTCTGACGAAATCTTTCCTGAATTACCTGGTTTACAATGGGAAGCCACAAAAAAGCCTGTCTTTCATACCAAAATTATGCAATCGGTAAATGGCCGTGAACTGCGTGCAAGTTATCAGGCAGTACCCACCTATGAAATTGGACTGTCATTTGATTTTCTACGGGAATGGCAGGATAAACAGGAATTGCAGCAACTAGAAAGTTTTTTTATAGAACGTCGTGGTGCTTTTGATTCCTTTTTATATAAATTCCCAGAGGATCATGATTACCAATGTGAGTTTGTAGGTGATGGTAACACGACACAATTCCAGCTCTATAAGACAACCTATAGCTTGCAGATTCCTTTATCTCATACAGAAGAAGTGATTAACGGGCAGGCAAATCCACTGATGTGGAATCAGAATCCACACAAATTGATGTGGTCAACCGATGATACAACTTTGATGTGGACGGTAAATATGAGTTACCACATCACAAAAGATGGGTTATTAACCTTGTCTATGCCTTTGGCAGAAGGGCAGATTTTGCATGTGGCTGGTACATATTATTACCGCTGTCGTTTTGCTGAGGATGAACAGGAGTACACACATTTTATGCATAAACTCTGGAAAGCAAAGCGGGTCGATTTGATCGGTTCTTTAGGGAATAAAATATGAGACAGGTTTCAGACAGACTCAAAGCATTGCTTGCAGGTAATCAATTTGTCATGGCTGAACTCTATACGATTCAGACCACACAGGGCAATATTTATCGTTATACCAATTATGATTACCACCTCACCGTAGGTGGTTTTTTATATCGGTCAGATGGTCCAATTATTGAGCGTGACAGTTTGAGCTATAAGGTGGGTATTGAGTTAGATAGCTTGAGCGTAACGGTATTGGTAAATGATGATGTCATGCTTGGCTCATTGCCGTTTTTACAGGCAGTACATAATGGACAGTTAGACGGTGCACGCTTTAAGCTGGAACGGGTATTTATAGATATTGCTGATCCATTTGATACCGGTGCAGAAACCATCAAGTTATTTGAGGGCTTAATTGTTGAGCCTGATTTTACACGTAATAGCCTAGAATTTTCTGTGAAATCAGATTTAGATGTGCTGGACGTGCAAATGCCCCGTGATCTATGGCAACCGGGTTGTAAAAACACTTTATTTGATGCCGGGTGTGGTCTATCTCGTGAAGAACATGCTGTGACGGCCATTGTAGAAGCAGGCAGCACTTTAAACCGGATAGTGTGTAGCCTTAATCAACCACAGGGATATTTTACCCAAGGTGTGGTGCAGTTTAGCCAAGGAATCAATCAAGGCATTAAACGTACCATTCGCCTGCATGAGTCCGGATCCTTATTGCTTACCTTGCCTTTACTTGAGTTACCGGCAGTAGGCGAGCAAATCAGTGTGTATCCGGGCTGTGATAAACGCCTAGAGACTTGTGATAATCGCTTTAATAATTTGAACCGATTCCGGGGCGAACCTTTTATTCCGGTGCCGGAAACTGCTGTTTAAACCTAACCTATTAACTAGAGCCTCGCAAATGCGAGGTTTTTTAATGTCTAAATTTTGGAGTAACATATGGCTGAATTACCAAGTGCCGATCAGTTTAATGCACCGACTGTGACAGAAGCACAGTTTAAAGAAGCCCAAGCCAAGCTGATTGACTATGTTGCAGAAATTGGAAATAAAACGGTTGCCATACAATATGGTTTTCAATCTCTTGAAGATTTTGAGGCGGATAAAACTAAGATCCCGGCTGGTTCTTCTGTTGTAGTTGCAGGAGAATTGTATATTTGGGATGGTGGAGCATTAACAAAGTCTGATGATGATCCATTATTAAATGCAAACCAACATACAAATGATTCTATACTTGAATTAGTCGATATTTATGCACAGAAAGAAGACATCACAGACGAGGATTTATTATTTGCAATTACTGATATTAATAATGTTAGAACGTGGATTGAAGCCGATAAAACAGGTGGTGTCACACAACAATCTGCTGAAAAAATTGCAACTGCTGTTAAAGAGCAGAATGCATTTTTAGAAAATAAAGACATCACAGACGACGATTTATTATTTGCAATTACTGATATTAATAATGTACCAACATCTTTATCTGTCAAAAAAAATGGTACGTTTTCAAATATTGCTATTCAAGATATTCAACAGCGTATTAATGTTGCAAATAGAGCATTTTCAGATACGACAAAATTTTCGGTATGGGGTAGTTCTACAATAGAAAACAGTCATACGCAATGGGCGCAACTTGCGAATGATTTGGGTTTCATAAATGTTCTTTTGGGTGGGAAAGGTGCGGAAACAGCAGAAACAATATGCGCAAGACAAGGTTCTATTCCTGCGAAGTTACTCATACCCAGCGGTATTTTAAGTGGCTCAACAGATAATCAAGCAGTCACAGTAACCAACTTTTATATTGATGCCGGAATTGGTGCATCAGCATTGAAGCCATTTGCTGGAACGCTATTCGGCATACATGGAACTTTGTCATATAAATCAGCAAATCCAACACAGCTATGGTTTATGCGTGATGAAGTAGGTGAAGACATCGTAGTTGACTCAGCTATGGAATATGAGTTTATTCCAGATTCTGTCGCATTTAGAAATTCAGTTTGTGTTCTGAATATTGGGAAAAATAATTTGAATTATGGTGTATCGCCCTATGGTTTGCCCGATTATGTTTTTGAATGCACAAAAAAGGCACACCAGTGGTGTAAGCCGTTTTATAAGTTTGTGTTGGTTATGGGGCACTTTGTAGATACAGGCGCAGATGAAGATCAAAAAACACGTGTTTTGACATATAACTCACTCTTAAAAACAGAATTTGGGGAGAGCTATTATGACCTGCAAGCATATTTAATGTCAGAAAAAGTATGGATAGACACTGCTATTACACCAACATCAAATGATCTTGCACAACAATCCGATAATCGTAAGCCTGATTCTCTTTCTTTAGATTCACTTCATATGAATGACGCAGCAGAAACAGCAGTCATTAAGCAAGTTAAACAAATACTTGTTGAATTTGGCTGGTACAACATTTTAAGCGAGGATTAACCAATGAGCAAAGCATTAATTATCAAAGCCAATGAAGCAATGACACCCGGTGCAATACAACGTACAGCTTTGACAGACAAACAAGTCTATGTTTTTGATGTACGAAGTTTAGCGCACAATACTGTGGGTTCAAGAATTAACTCTTTTATGCCCAATATCGTCAGCAAAACAAGTGCGCCAGATATCAAAAGTAACGGTGTGTGGAATTCGGGCGGAATTGGACCTTTTTTACGATTTGATTCGGAGGGCTATTATCTAGACTTATCACGAAGCAACAATGATGCTCGCTGTTATCTAAGATCTAATGCAGATCTACCGGATTCAAGTAATAATGGCAGCAACGGAATTTTACTTACAATAAAATTTAAAGTAACAAACTGGAATGCAGATTATCTGCCAGCTTGGAATGCTGGAGATGTATTAAGTAGTTTTCGAATTGCGAGTACAGGTGGAGTGAATGGTGCTAATCATATCATTCGAATTTGTCAGTTTAAAAATAAATTAATTGTAAGTGGGTTGGGACCAATTCCCTTTTTAACAATTGATGCAATAGATGGATGGATTACAATCTTATGTCATGTATCTAGCTCTCTTGAATTAAAGCACATTACATCGATTTCGAATGAAATATCAAAAGCGGCAGTTGCAAGCACAATCTCTGGAAATATTGATGCAATAAATATTGGAGAATTAGCTGTTAATCAAGGAAATTCAAGCTATACACCACAATTTTTCTTGAAGTATTTAGGTGTATATAGGGGAGATTTTTCAGACGCTGAAATCTTAGCAATGTTTGAATATGTGAAGTCGATTTAAGCAAAAAATCTATGCAAAACATCATCAACGAAGCCCGCGCTTGGCTTGGCACACCCTACCATCATCAAGGCCGTGTCAAAGGCGTTGGTACAGACTGTGGCATGCTGCTTTGTGAAGTCTATCATGCCTGTGGTCTTGTGCCTTATATCGATCCACGTCCATATCCTGCCGACTGGCATTTACACCAGATGGAACAAAAGTATCTGGGCTGGGTCAAACAATATTGTGACGAAGTACATGATCCACAGCCCGGTGATATCGTGCTTTATCACTTTGGTAAATGTATTAGTCATGCCGGGATTGTGGTGGAATGGCCAATGATCATTCATGCCTATATCAAACAGGGTGTCATACTCAGTGATGGCACTAAAGGAAGTCTAGCCCGCAGAATTGCGGGCTTTTATCGTATTAAGGGGCAGTAAAATGGGTGGCGTATTCGGTGGCGGTACCATCAGCACGTCTGATACACGGATCAATTCGATGCGGGTACAGACCTCAGCCTATGGTTTGCCACAGTATCTGGTGTATGGTAAAAACCGTATTGCCGCAAATATGTTCTGGTACGGTGATTTCAAGGCAATTGCACACACCACCACACAAAAAGCCGGTGGTAAAGGTGGCGGGGTAAAAACCAAAAATACCACTTATACCTATTCTGCCTCAATCATGCTGGGTTTATGTGCCAACAAAGTGCGTAAAATTGGGCTGGTCTGGAAAGACAAAGAACAGATTATTGCTAAAACAGAAAGTGGCATTACGCAAGAACCGATCGATCAGCTCAATTTTGAGTTTTTCAACGGCGATCATAATGCCGCATGGGGATATTTACAGACTTATCATCCTGATCAAGCCTTGAACTATCCATTTACCGCCTATGTAGCAGCTTCAAATTATGATATGGGGGATAGTGCCAGCCTGTCTAATCATAACTTTGAAGTCGTTTCTGAGATTACATTTTCAGATAGCATTCATGATGCAAACCCAGCCGATGTAATTGAAGATTTTATGCAAAACCCACGGTATGGTGCAGCACCGAATATCAATATTGATGATCTAACCGAATTTCGCAGCTATTGCACGGCAGCAAATTTACTGATTAGTCCGGCAATTACCGAACAGCGACCTGCTTATGAAATCATTAACGAGATTGTGGAGGCGGTCAATTGTGCGGTGGTACCAAGTGTAGATGGGCTAAAAATCAAAAGTTATGGCGATGCGGTATTAAGCAATCATGGTGTGACTTACACCCCGGATCTAACCGCAGTAGCCCATCTGACCGATGATGATTTTATGGATGAAGACGAACCGGTGCGGGTCAAGCGCAGTCGGGATACCGATGCCTATAACCATGTGCAGATTGAATATATAAACCGTAACAATCAGTACAACACCGAAACAGTCGAAGCCAAAGATCAGGCCAATATCGAAATGTACGGCTTACGCACAGAAGACAGCGTGAAATACGATTTTTTCTGCGAACCTAAAATTGCCCGGCATGCCGCACAACTGCGTTTACAGCGTCAGCTTTATGTGCGTAATCAATACGAATTTCGGCTGGGCTGGAACCATTGTTTACTCGAACCGATGGATATTGTCACCTTAACCGATCCATCACTGGGCTTGAATCAGTTTCCTGTCCGAATTCTGGAAATTGAAGAAGATGAAGATGGTTATCTGAATATCACGGCTGAAGAATTGGCGATTGGTACACGATCGGCAATTGAATATGACCTGCAATCTGCTAATGGCTATCAGGGGGGTAGTGAAGAACCCGGTGATGTCTATGCACCAGTCATCTTTGAACCGCCACTGGATTTAACCAATGGTGAAAATCAGGTCTATGTCGCTGTGGCAGGTGGCTTGAACTGGGGCGGCTGTAATGTTTGGGCAAGTTATGATAACCAGACGTATGAGGCAATTGGTACCATTTATGGATCTGCGCGCTATGGCAACTTGGTACAAGCCATAACAGCCACAGATACTGCTTTACAGGTACAACTCAATACCACCAACAACCAGATGTACAGTGGAACACAAGTTGATGCGGCCGCAGATGCAACCTTATTCAAGATTGGTAATGAATATGCCAATTATGTTGACGCCACTTTATTGGGTAGCGGCTTGTATCAATTATCCGGTGTGATCCGTGGACGATATGCCGATCCGCTTGCACATGCTGCGGGTGAACATTTTGTGCGATTGGATCGGGCCATATTCACTTACCAAATGAATAGAAGCTTAATCGGTAAAACCATCTATCTTAAATTCACCAGTTTTAACGGCTTGCAGGCTAAGGAACAAACGCTCGATGAAGTTGCCGCATACAGCTACACACTAAACGGTGGACAGCCTTCTGGTGTTGCCGGTTTATCTTTGCAGTCCGCATTTGTAGGTACTTCCTTTAAAGTGCAGTGGCAGCAAGTATCTGGTGCAGCCAAGTACATTGTCCAGATATGGGCCAACGGACAGAAATTGCGTGAAGTTGAAACCACCAATACCGATTATAGCTATTCTCTGGAAGAAGCCGAAACTGACGGTATCTGGCGCGCTTATACGATTCGGGTCGCCAGTGTTGCCAATGCACAAACCAGCACATTTGCTGAACTGAACATCAGTAACCCAATTCCTACAATGCTGGATAACATCTATGTGGCTGCAACCGGTGACAGCATCTCGATCAATTGGGGTGCCAGTACAGCACCAGACTTGAAAGATTATCAGGTATGGCTAAGTACAACGTCTGGATTTAATCCGGAAACTATATTGGCCAGTTGGACAGGAACGACCACTTCACACACATTCACTGGCTTGCAATCGACTACCAATTATTACTTGCGTGTCTGTGCTCGTGATAAATGGCGAGAAACATCCTGGAATTACTCAAACCAGATCAGTGTGACCACCAGTGAATAGTGGGATACCGATGATGGATTGGACAACATATCATAATCGCTCTTTTGGGCGATTTTTTACTTAAATATAAGGGGAAACTGTGGATGACTTTATAACATTCCTAACCAAGTTCTGGATCTCATTTCAAACAGCCATTGCAGCATTTGTGATGGCTTTTTTAATGGCAATTCTCAGGACTTACCAAACAACGGGGAGAGCGGACATGCTTGAATCAATTATGTGCGGTTTATTTGCGGTTGGAATTTGGACATTTTTAGACTGGTTATCAATACCCCAGATGGTTGCGGTCGGACTGGCCAGTGCCATTGGTTATTTTGGTACCCATGTCGTCAGTGATTTTATTAAGCGAAAGGTAGACAAACTATGAAGTTTATAGACGAAAGTGCATTTAAATATTTAAGTGTAAAGGCCCCATTGATCGGGGCTTTTATTTTGGGCGTGATTCCCGTGTTGTTGCAAAATGGCATGGACTTACAGCTAATTCCTGCTGAATATCATGCAGCAATTTTAACCGTGGTTTTACCGCTGTTGGCCGTTCTTGGGAAAAAGATCAAACAGCCGGAATTGCATGCTCCGGATCTGAATCAGTTTGCTACAATTCAGCCGCTTGTAAGTACAGCAACCGGTGATCTGGCTTGGATGATTGAAGCAAAAAAACATATCGGGTTGAAAGAGAACACCAGCAAAACCACTCATAATCCAACCATTTTAAAATGGCTTAAATCATTAGGTGCATGGTGGTCTGAGGATGAAACGCCCTGGTGCGGTGTCTTTGTGGCGTGGTGTTTGAAGCAATCTAGTGTCGCATATCCTAAACACTGGTACCGTGCATTGGCTTACACTGAGGGCGGGGCAAAGTTACTTAAACCAGCATATGGTTGTGTGGCGATTAAAACCCGCAGCGGTGGCGGCCATGTCTGTTTTGTCGCTGGTAAAACCAAAGATGGTAAACTGGTGTGTATTGGCGGTAATCAGTCAAATATGGTGTGTTACGCACTTTACAATCCCTCTGACTTTCAAGAATTCCGATGGTATGGCAAAACATCACGTCCGGCAGATAGTCGATATAATCTGCCAATCTTAAATAATGTTACTGCTACTAAAGTGAGCGAGGCTTAGGCTTCGCTGTGCAGACAATTTAAAGTATGCTGCCAAGGATAATTGATGCGTGTAGCCCTCAATTGAGGGTTCTTTCTTGATAACAATTACTTCATTCGACCACTACATAAATATAATGGATTATTAACGCCAAATGTCATATTTATTAAATAATCATCTACACGAGGACAATAAATATGACTACCAAATCAGATCAAACATTAAATGAGCAAAAAGAATCTAATGATGACAAAGGGGATCAAGATTCTTATGAGAATACAAAACCAGAGAAAAAGCCTAATGCGGAACCTGAGAATCCGCTTAGAGAACAAAAATAGCCTAAATGTTGAATAAGCATTTTTAGACTGTTTGATACTTAAGGAATGCTGTTTTTTATTAAATCATGAGCAGCATTCATGATAATGTAATTTATTTTTGTATAATAATTACTCATTTATCAATATTTTCTAAACAGATAACTGAGGATTATTTATGAAAATTACATTTAAAAGAAGTTTAGCTATCTTACTTTTTACCTGCATGGCAAGTATGTCTTTTGCTAATACAGCAGGTATGAATCTATCCCAACAACTCAGTGTAGAGAACTTTATCCAGCTTTGTGTATCGAATGCACCTAAAGAATTGACCAAGGCAGAAGCCACGAAATTCTGTAAATGTGAGATGACCAAAGGTGTAGGGATACAGCAGAATAATATGGTAACAGATAAACAGCATTATGAAGCGATAGAAAAATGTACAGGCAAGGAATTGCTTAAAAAAGCAATTGATGCTGGAACTAAGCAGAATAAATAATGTTAGCATTACTAAAGTAGGTGGAGTCCAAGCTTCATCTCATTATTTACATGTTTACAGAACCTCACCTTTTGGGTGTGGTTTTGAGTCAAAACTTTTTATCTAAGATAGAAGCCGAGACAAAATAAGAATATCCCTGGTAACATAGATAGCAAACCAACAGCCTTTGCATCATAATGATTTTTTATATGCTTGTGGAACATATAAGGACCAAAAATCATTCCAGAAAAAGCCAGAGTAAATCCACTAATAATCAAAAATGCTGACATATTCAAACTTCCTTTTATACTACATAGATGGTTTAAGTTAGTGAATCACTTTAATTTCCTTAGCATCATGAATACTTGAATTACCTTTAATATCTGTAACAAGACAGGAACCTTTTAAGCATATATCTGTAAGATAGTATGATATGTACTGGCTTTTTTCATCCTTTATATTAACTTTTGGAAATTTTTTCTCTTTTTTATTATGAATAGTAGCTAAAAAGGATTCTTGTGCAGCTTTTTCACCTTTATAAATAAGTACACTTCCTACATCAAAAAATTTTAGTGTTCCAATCAATAGAAAAATTAATAAAAGATAATGTAATATAAAAGAAAATTGAAATTTTTCATAGATTAGGTTTTCTTCATTTTTTTTATGGTAAGAATAAATATTTTTATTAAATGATATATAGAAATTATTTATTTTAATTTTTTTACTAATTACATTAATGATATAAATGGTTCTAAAATATAAAGATAAATTTTTATGTATATTGTCATTTATGATGGTTTTTTTATAAAAATGTTTATAAATTAAGTAGTATAAAAATATGAAAAAGAATGTAAGTTTTGAAAAGACCTCTAATAATATTTTCTTCCAACCAGTGAGAGTAATGCTTGCAATTAGCGAAACTAGTAGAAAAAGCATAATTAAAGAAAAGAACTTATCAATACCAACAAGAAGACCGTCCATTACCATGCTAGGTATTGGAATATCAAAAGCATTAATACTATACTCAAAATATTTTATATAACCGTAGTTATACCAGTAGCCACACCAATAAAGAAAAATAGTAAAAACTGATGTAATAAATGCCCAGTCGAAATTAATATTAATTTTCATATATCACTCTTTTTTAGAATTTCTTCAATTCACCAGCACAAAGCTAGTATTTCCCCAGATTGCAACCATAAGACAATCACGACTCACCCAGTATATCGCCTAATTTTTAGGACTAAAACTAACAGCCCGAAAAGAAATAGATACCAGAGCGAATCCCCAAAGCTTGCAGAGGGTTGATCTAAGCCATATCGCTTAACCAGTAAGATGATAAAAATAACAAGCAGCGATAAAAATAAAAAATCCACGATATGATCTTCTTCTATTGTTCCACTAACTTTGAAAACAATCTTTTGTTCTGTTCAAAAAATCTAGCTAAACCATATCACAATGCCTCATGATGGGGTATATTATCTCAATAAACTTGTTATATAAGTCAATATTGTGAATAACATGGACAAAAAAACTCAAAATTTTAAACCGTTAAAAATTGTCGCAACGCCTGGGCATATAAAAACTTTAACAGAAGCATCCGCAACTAAGGCATTGAGTGAGCTTATTTGGAATGGTTTTGATGCATCATCTCAAATAGTAACTGTAACACTTAAATATAATTCTATGGAGGGTCTTGACTCTATCATTGTTGAAGATCAGGGTGATGGAATTCCATTTAAAGATGTAGCATCATACTTTGGAGAGATTGGTGACTCATGGAAAAAATTAAAAAAAGATAACTATCATCACCCTTTACATGGTCAAAATGGTAAAGGACGATTTAAAGCATTTTGTTTAGGTGCAGATATAGAGTGGGAAACGACTTTCTTAGATCAGAATAAATATAGTACTTATTCAATTCTTGGTAATCATAATCAAATTGAGGAGTTTAAAACTAGCGATTTAGAAAATAATGATAAAGGTCAAAAAGGGACTAGAGTTATTATTTCAAATTTATTTAAAAAAGCCGATGAATTAATAAAAGATAAAACACTAAATGAATTAACGAAATGTTTTGCAGTATTTTTAACTGAGTATCCAAATTTACAATTGAATTTTAATGGAGTAAAAATAGATCCTAAAAGTGTTCAAATATGCTCAAGAAATTATGATCTAACAGAAGATTGTAGTTATATTACAGATCACTCAGTAACACTAACTATCGTTGAATGGGATATAGAAACTGATCGAGTCATCAATTTATGTTCAGCAAAAGGTATCTCCTTAAATGAATACGAACCAAAAAATAGAATTAAAGCGAAAGGTTTTAATTTTACTGCATATTTAAAAAGTGAATATTTTCAAGAATTAGAAAATACAGGGACATTAGGATTAGCTGAACTCGAACCAACAGTAAAAACTATCATTGATATTGCAATAACGACTATTCAGGCACATTTTAGAAAAAGAATTTCAGAAAAATATAGTGGTATTGTTCAAGAGTGGAAAGATCAAGATATTTACCCATATAAAGATAAAAGTAGTCTGACTTCTGTAGAGAAAGCTGAACAAGAGGTGTTTGATATTCTTGCTGTGAATGTACAAACATTTTTACCAAATTTTGATAAAACTGAAACGACATCTAAGAAATTTATGTTTAAACTAATTGCTCAAGCTATTACAGAAAATCCAGAATCTGTTCAAAAAATTATTACTGAAGTTTTGGGTTTAAGCAAAGAGGATCAAGATAAATTGGCAGAATTATTAAACAATACTGAACTTTCTTCAATTATTTCATCTGCAACGATTGTGGCAAACAGGTTAAATTTCCTAGATGAATTAGAGAGTCTTCTATTTGGGGACAAGACTAAGAAAATCTTCACTGAAAGAGACCAATTACATAAAATGCTTGAAAATGAAGCATGGATTTTTGATGAAAATTTTACTTTATCTCAATCTGAAGAACGTTTAGAAACGGTACTAAAAAAGCATATCTCCAAACTAGGCGATCGTGAAGATACAATAGAAAGCTTTGATCCAGTACTACTCTCAGATGGTAGAACAGGGCGTATTGATTTGATGCTAAGTAAAGTAAACCAAACACGTCATGGAGAGTTTGATTACTTGGTTGTGGAGCTAAAACGACCATCCAAAAAAGTTGATGCTGAAGTCATTGTTCAAATCAAAAAATATGCCACTGCTGTTGCTATGGATGAAAGATTTCATAATGTTCCAGCCAAGTGGACTTTCCTCGCTATTTCTAATGAGTTGGATGCTTATGCGGAAGAAGAATCTAATCAAAGAAATAAACCAAAGGGTTTAATACATGATTCTTCACAGCAGAATATTACAGTATGGGTTAAAACGTGGTCTGAAATTATTGCGAATGCAAGAGCCAAGCTACAGTTTATTAATCAGCATCTGCAATATGAAGTCACACAAGAAAGTTCTCAGAAGTACTTAAAAGAAGTACATGGGAAATATATTCCTAAGTGTATTGATAATATTTAATTTTACTATAATATCTTAAATGTAGTTTAAATTGGAATTTAAAGCACTATATGAAATTGATATATGATTTGTTAGAGTTGGATAAAAGAAATGATATTTCTTATTCAATTGGATTTATTTCTAATATTTTAATTTTGACTTTATTACTTGGGTTTTTTTTGAGTTTTTTAATAATATCTATTTTTTTATTGGTTGCTTTCATCAATAAATTTATTTTAATGATTGTTAGTTCTAATATTTATATGAAATTTATTATATTATTTTTTTTGCTAATACTTTTAAAATTAAGGCAAAAACAAGATCTTGCGAAAGATATTGATATGAAATTGAAAAAATATTTCAATAGACAAGATACTGAAGGATTAATTAAGTATAAAGCAATTATAATGATGTTTTGTGTATATATTTCACTATGTCTTTTAGGATTGATGCTATATAAGTTTACAGGAAATCAGATAAGTAATTCAAATAAATCTGATATTATTAATATATTTATTTGGGCAACCTATCTTCTCGCACCTATTGTCGCTATTTGGGTTTTTAGTGATTGGAGAATTCAAAAGAAGTATGAAGTTAATAAGGAAGTATCTTTAAATCTTCTAACTGTTATTCTAGAACTAGAAAATTGCTTAGAAGAATTAATGGCAATCACTACTGAATTTAGATGTTTAAAAAATGATGATGAGCTTAATTTTTTTGGAAAAAAATGTGATGAATTGTCTTTGAGGTTTATTGATTTAATCAATAAATTAAAATCAAATAACAATATGCATCATGGTTTAGTAAGAGATTTTAAAGGAAATAAGATTATTTCATTAGAAATGTTGAATAGTGCTGATAGTTTTTTTCAAAGTTTAATTGATATGGTTTTTGAGATACATGATAATTATGACTCTGATATTAAATTGAAAAGCATTGTAGATCAATTACTTCAAGATACAATAAAAGCAGTTGGTGAAAATCAAATCTCATATAGAGATTATTTTGGTCCAATTAAAGAATTATTAAGTAGTGAGTGCCAGCCCTATAGAAAAGCATCTTTTAAATTAGACTAAAAGTGTCCAACTTTTGGGGTGAAGTTCATCACGGTGCTTTTTATAATTCACCTAAAAAAATAACTTTTCTGTCAGCGACCCATTCAACACCGCTTCGCGGTTCAATATCGATAAGATAATAATAATTGATGAATAACCAGCCAACATGCTCTTTAAAACTAAAACCATACTGACTTGGATAATCAGACATATTATAATAATTCATGTCTGTCTTTCCAATAAAATCAAAGCATTGTTCACCTAATAATTTGATACATGCGGTGCTAATACTCATTGTGATTTTTAAGCGTGTTTGAAAATGGTCTAAATCTTCTTTTAATATATTAACCAGATCTCTTGGCACCACAAAATCTGGATTTGCATAGACTCTACAACCAAAAGACTTTATGAAATACTTAAATAAATTAGTTTGTTGAATAGCAAAATCTTCTCCATATATTTCTTCAAAATCAATAAAGCGTCTTTCTAAAATTAGTTCACTATTATTCAAAACATATTCAATGAATTTGTCATATGCACGGTCATATGGCTGACTCAGAGTATTATTACATTGCTTACATAAATCTTTTAGATTTTTAATTATATCAGAGTTAGCACCTTGTAATTTAGTTTCTTTACCATTTTTAAAGTGTATGGGTTGCTTTTCATTTAAGTTGCGATATGAGCCTTTGCCATAAGCCCGAACAATATCTGTTTTTTTTAAAGCGTGTTCTGATGTATCTGCAATATTTTCTTCGCATATCCAACATAATCGAAGTCCATTCATTTATTAAATCCTAAGACTTTTTTTCTTGAAATAAGATAAAGTTAGCTTTCATCACTTTTTTTAAATGCATTAGGAAATAGTCTTTCTGCATTAGATCTAATTTCAGAAATCAAAAGATCATATTTTTCGATTTTTATTTTTAATTCACTATTATTTGATTTCTGTTGCAACATAGCCACTAAATCATCTCTTTCAGACAAGTAACGAGAATGCATTCCCATAAGATAGGCAGCAACGATTTGGTTAAGTCCTTCAGCAGGGATTGTTTCAATAAAACTTTCTTCAAGTCGGTACACTGCCTCAGCATTAATAGACCTTCCACTTTCTTTAGCCGCTTCTTCAACTTTTTGTTTAAGCTCAACAGGTACACGTAAGTTGAATTGAGGGTCATTTCTAGCCATTACATAACTCAAATAAATTTTTTATAAGAATATGATAGTACGGTACTAGACACAATATTAGTACGGTGCTAACATTAGTACCGTAATAGCACAAGAGGAACAAATTGTGGCAAGATCAGATACACAAATGGCAGTTCGTATACCGCCTGAATTACATGCTTGGCTTAAAGAATTAGCTGTGAAGCATGATCGTTCAATGAATTATTTAGTCGTGAAAGCGATTAAGCAATTTAAGCAACAAATGGAGATTTGAAAATGAATGCGTTAACAAAGCTGCAACAAGTAAAATTCATGTCTAGTCGTGAAATTTCAGAATTAACAGGTAAACGACATGACAATGTTGTTCGTGATACTCGTCAAATGCTTGGTAGCTTAGATGACTCAATATTGAGTCATGAAGAATATCAAGAGCTTAAAGATAATCGTGGCTATACATCTGAGTTTTTGTTGAATAAAAATCTAAGCATCACTTTGATGACAGGTTATGACGTAAATGCACGGCATAAAATCAATGTACGTTGGCAAGAACTGGAAGCACAGATCAATAAACCAATAGACCCAATGCAACTCCTAGCTAATCCAAACCTGTTACGTAACGCATTACTGACCTATTCAGAGAAAGTCATTGAACTAGAGCAGAAAGTCGAAGTCATGCAACCGACCATAGATGCATTTGATCGCATCGCTACAGCAGACGGCAGTTTATGTCTAACCGATGCAGCCAAAACTTTACAGCAGGAACCACACAAATTTAACAAGTGGCTTAATCTGAATGATTGGATCTATAAACGTACTGGCAGCAAACATTGGGTTGCTTATCAGGAGAAAATCAAATCAGGGTATTTAGAACATAAGGTTAAGGATATTCCAATGCCCGATGGCTCGATCAAGATTTCAGAGCAGGTGAGAGTGACACCAAAAGGCTTAACCAAACTTTCTAAATTATTGGGTAACAACAATGTTTAATTTAGGCAATAAAAAAGCCCTCACGAAACTTGCAGGAATCAAGGGCTTTCAGTTGTCAACATATAGGAATATCAACGATGAATAGTATAGCTCATGTTATACCTGATATGCAAAATTCTGGATCAGAAGAATCGAAACCTTTTGTATATTATGGTTGCGCGGAAAACTTTTTTACCACCGATCAAAATGCAGATGACGCAGATGCTCATGATGTTGCAAATATCTTATTAACACAGGCCTTGGCCACAGCAAAACTTTTGATTGATAACGGTTCAAGTATCAAGTTAGGTTTTCGATTCAGCCATAGCATTATTATTGATGCGATTTCAGGTATGGAAACTCAAATCGAAATGGCATTAAAGGCTTTGAATCACCAAGCACAGGAGCCAAAACTATGAACATGGCAATGAAAGATCAGGTCATCGTGGTTAAGGCAGACTTAAAACACATGATCCAATTATTAGGTTTTGCCAGTGATGTTGCCGGACAGCTTGATGTCATGTGTAAAACCATTGAGGAAAAGGCAGCAGAGCGTAGCGATGTAAAGGCTTTGGCACATGTTGCACGTTGCCACGCAGAAAGCTGGGCAAATCTATTTGATTGCGACCGGGAAGAATATCAGGATAAGTATTTTCCTAAACCTTGATATAATGTGCCTGCTTGAGATAATGGCTTTATGCTAAAATCAGCAGGCATAATCTCAATATGGGATCATATAGGTGATAGATATGAGTAAACGTCTTAAAGATTACAATGTTGATGAGCGTAAGGATCGTCCTGCTATTTCAGGGCAAATTTTACCTATTTCTTTTGGAAAAGACGAAGCGACTAAACGTGTTGTTATGCACAGCGCAAAAAGAGTGATTAAGCAGCATAGAGAAGAAATCCAAGAGCTTGCATATAAATGAATCTGATTAATTCAACATTTGTTATAGCAGTTCATGATGAGATTTTGAGACAGACAGGAGTTGGTCGAGAAGGTTGCAACATTGATAAGCTTGAAGGTGTTTTAAGCCGTATTGACCAGCAGATGTATTACAACAATGTTCAGGATTTATTCGAAATAGCTGCATGGTTTGGTATTGCTTTAGCAAAAGGTCATGCATTTGTTGATGGTAACAAGCGGACAGGACTTGCGGTAATGCTTACGTTTTTGGAAATTCAGGGTGTAACTATTAAGGAACAAACTGGTCTGGATGATCTAATGGTAGATATCGTTGAAAGCCATGATGAGCATGAGATTTTAGCTCAGAAAGTATCAGACTTTTTATATGAATTATCTGAGATTTAAAATGATAAAAAGATACGCCAATTGGTACACTGCGTAATATTTATAAACAAGCTGGCTGGGAATGGAGGTAAATATGTTATATCCAGTATATGTTCATAAAGATCCTGATACTGCCTATGGCTTAACTTTCCCGGATTTTGAAGGCTGCTTTAGTGCTGCTGATGAAATGCAGGATATTCAGCGTATGGCACAAGAAGCGGTAGAATGCCATTTCGACGGTGAAGATATAGCATTACCTGAGCCTTCTAGCCCCGAACAATGGATCGGCGATGAACGCTTTGAAGGAGGGTATTGGTTATTGGTAGACATCGACATATCAAAAGTGAATACAAAATCCGTGCGTATTAATATCAGTATGCCAGAAGCATTGGTAAAACGTATCGATGCGGTTGCCAAGAAACAACATCTTAGCCGTTCGGCTTTCTTGGTAAAAAGTGCAGAGATGGCTTTGCAATAATTAAAAAGTGATTTAAGCAGAAAAAAGGAATCCGCATTGGTTTCTTTTTTTATATAAAAGAGCAGGGCACGTTTTCGGGCACAACTATTATAATCTAATAGAATCTATAAGATTTTAAATATTTGAAAATAAACGAATTAGCCTTTAATAGAAGCTATCCAAAAGTATCGAATATAGTTCGAGTCTCTCCGTCCATATTTTGTAATAAAAGCAATGAAGTTAAATAATTTGGTTTAGAAATTTTCCTCTTAAACTCTATTTTCTTATTTAAAACTAAATCCAGTTTATTTACGTGCTATGGAGATTTCCCTGAACAAAAAACAGTATGTTTTCCGCTCAGCTATGCGCTTATGGTAATTTTTATTATTTTTTTGTATTTTTTGATTTTTTGTCATTTATTTTACTTTATTCATTGTTAGACTTAAGCACTATGAAGAGCATTGGAATATTTTTGAAAAATCATCATTTTTTCTCGGCAAAATTGCATAAAAATGTTTTTTTTCTTTAAAAATTCTGTATGATCGGCTGCCTAGGACTAAGATAGAACAAAGCATTATCCTAAACTAGCTACTATGGTATAAGTCTTAGATTGCTAAGGCTTATTTCTTTTTACCCTTATCTGAGATGGTAATCCGATATGAGCGTATCTTCAAACGATCCAACTGCCAAGACTAATGAATATTATTTGACCCGCCAAAGTCAAATGGAATCAAATGTTCGTAGTTATCCTCGTAAATTACCTTTAGCAATTGCGAAAGCGAAAGGCTGTTGGGTCACCGATGTCGAGGGTAATGAATACCTCGACTGTTTAGCTGGTGCAGGTACTCTGGCATTAGGTCATAATCACCCTGCTGTAATCCAAAGTATTCAAGACACTTTAGCAAGTGGTTTGCCACTGCATACCCTTGATTTGACGACTCCATTAAAAGATGCTTTTACAGAAGCATTGTTATCTTATTTGCCGGGTGGTCAGGAAGAGTATTGCTTACAGTTCTGTGGTCCATCTGGTGCAGATGCGACAGAAGCTGCAATTAAATTGGCCAAGACCTATACTGGCCGCAGTACAGTGATCAGTTTTTCTGGTGGCTATCATGGTATGACACATGGTTCATTGGCAATGACCGGTAACCTGAGTGCAAAAAATGCTGTGAATGGTTTAATGCCATATGTACAGTTTATGCCGTATCCACACGAATACCGCTGCCCGTTTGGGATCGGTGGTGAAGCAGGCGTTGATGCGCTAACGTATTATTTTGAACAGTTGATCGAAGACGTAGAAAGTGGCGTAACCCGTCCTGCTGCGGTGATTCTTGAAGCCATTCAAGGTGAAGGCGGTGTCGTTATTGCCCCAACAAAATGGTTGAAAAAAATTCGTGAAGTGACAGAAAAGCACAATATTGTGTTGATTCTGGATGAAGTACAGGCGGGTTTTGCCCGTTCTGGAAAAATGTTTGCATTCGAGCATGCTGGAATTGAACCTGATGTGGTGGTGATGTCTAAAGCTGTTGGTGGTAGCTTGCCGCTGGCGGTATTGGGTATCAAACGTAAATTCGATGCATGGCAACCAGCAGGACATACCGGTACATTCCGTGGTAACCAGTTGGCGATGGGTACAGGTCTTGCGACTTTAAATACCATCAAAAAAGATAATCTGGCTGAGAATGCACAGCAACGTGGTGACTTTTTACAGGCAGAATTGAAAAAACTTCAAGCAGAATTGCCTTGTATCGGTCATGTGCGCGGTCGTGGTTTGATGATCGGTATCGAAATTATTGATGAGCGTCAGGCACCAGATCATCTGGGTGCTTATCCAGCCGATTCACAATTGGCAGCAGCGATCCAAACAGCATGTTTTGACAATAAACTGATGCTGGAAAAAGGTGGTCGTGGTGGTACTGTGATTCGTTTACTTTGTCCGCTGATTATTACGCAAGAAGAGTGTGAAGAAGTATTGAAACGCTTTAAGAAAGCTGTGGGTGAAGCACTTATTGCTGTACGAGGCGCGCAATAATGGTTGATTTTGCCCAGCATCGTAAAGCGTTATTGTGCAATGATGCACAGTCTATTGCCGATTATCAGTCGGCAATGACTGATGCCGTCAAGGCTGTATCTGCATGGTTGCAAAATGACAAAATGTATACAGGCGGCAGTATTAAGGAATTGCGTGCAGCGATTTCCTTTAATCCGTCTCAACAGGGTATGGGCTTACAACCAGCATTAGAGCGCATGGTTGAGCTTTTCCTGAATAAAAGTCTGAAAGTCCATCATCCACATTCTCTGGCACATTTGCATTGTCCTACCATGGTCACCAGTCAAATTGCCGAAGTGTTGATTAATGCCACCAATCAATCTATGGATTCTTGGGATCAAAGCCCAGCTGGTTCTTTGATGGAAGTACAGTTGATTGACTGGTTACGCCAAAAAGTTGGTTATGGCACAGGTACCGCAGGTGTGTTTACTTCAGGTGGTACGCAGTCCAACTTGATGGGTGTATTACTGGCACGAGATTGGTGTATTGCCAAAAACTGGCAGGATGAAAATGGTCAGCCTTGGTCTGTACAACGTGATGGTTTACCTGCTGAAGCCTTGAAAAAAGTTAAAGTGATCTGTTCTGAAAATGCGCATTTTTCTGTGCAAAAGAACATGGCTATGATGGGCATGGGTTTTCAGTCTGTGGTTACTGTCCCTGTGAATGACAAAGCCCAGATGGATGTTGATGCGCTGGAAAAAACTATGGCGCATTTGCAGGCAGAAGGTAAAATCGTGGCTTGTGTGGTTGCAACTGCGGGGACGACTGATGCCGGTGCGATTGATCCATTACCACAGGTGCGTGAAATCACCCGTAAATATGGTGCGTGGATGCATGTCGATGCAGCTTGGGGTGGTGCATTAATTCTTTCGAATGCTTATAAGCATTGGTTAGATGGTTTATCTTTGTCAGATTCTGTGACACTGGATTTCCATAAGCATTATTTCCAAAGCATTAGCTGTGGTGCATTTTTACTTAAAGATGAAGCAAACTATCGATTCATGCATTATGAAGCGGAATATTTAAATTCTGCCTATGATGAAGAACATGGTGTGCCAAATCTGGTATCAAAATCATTGCAAACCACACGTCGTTTTGATGCATTAAAATTATGGATGACCATTGAGGCATTAGGCGAAGAGCTGTATGGTTCGATGATTGACCATGGGGTTAAACTGACGCGTCAGGTTGCTGATTATATCAAGGCAACAGATGGGTTGGAACTTCTGGTTGAGCCACAATTTGCATCAGTATTGTTCCGCGTGGTACCAAAAGATTATCCGCTTGAGTTTATCGATAGCCTGAATCAGAATGTGGCCGATGAATTATTTGCCCGTGGTGAAGCCAATATTGGTGTGACGAAAGTGGGTGATGTTCAGTCATTGAAAATGACCACCTTAAGCCCTGTCGTGACATTTGAAGATGTTCAGGGTCTTCTGGCATTGGTTCTTGTTGAAGCAGACCGTATCAAGGATGCGATTGCGACTGGTAGCTATGTACCAGCAATTGATTAAGATGCTGTAATTAATGTAAAGAAAGACTGCTTCGGCGGTCTTTTTTTTGTTTAATTTTTATAGTGGATAAATATATAAGAGGTTTAGAGCTTAATTACTCAAAAGAATAATTAAAGAGAAAATATTTTTAGAAGTGAAATTAGATTAAAGATAATTGGTAATTAGCACTTCTTTCGAGCTGCCTTTTACCGTGTTATAGCAGCTATGATTATAATTATGATGTAAATGGATCACATGGTAATTTTTAGCCCACTCGATCAATAGATCGTTGGTTTTTCCCTTATGCACAAGCACATTGGACATGGCGAATTTGATCTTTTGACGATTTAAGCTGTCGAGACAGTCATGTAATTTTTGTTCTTGTTCCTGAGTCCAATCCTTAAATCCTCGATTACCATCATTATAACTGCCCGTGGTGATAAAATAGGGTGGATCCAGATAAACAAAATCATCAGCTGTAAATTGGGTCTGAGTTAATAATTCACAAAATGGCAGTTGCGAGAATGCCACCTGTTTGCTTTTCAGTTGATTTACAAAATGGATGAGTTTTTGTCGCAGTATGGTCGAAAATTGGCTTCTATTTGCACCAAATGGATTGTTATATTGGTGTTGATTATTAAATCTAAACTGATAATTAAAGGAGTAGCACATCAGGGTATAGGGCATCATCGGCTGTTTGTGTCGGTTATAATCCTGACGTAATGTTAAAAAACCTTGTTTATTGTCTTTGCTCAGTTGATATTGGTCAATATAAAACTGAATGCTTGTCAGCAAGTCATCAAGGTCCTGCTGATAGAAGGCTTGAAGAATTTCAATTACATAACAATTAATATCATTGATAATGATTTGATTTGCATTGCTATTGACAGCAACATTCGCGCCACCAGCAAACACATCATAAAACCTTGAAATGTTGTTCGGAAAATGCGGCAAAATCTGCGGCAGTAGCTTAGCCTTACCACCAATATAATTCATCGGGCTGGGGTGAATTGCGCGCGATGCAGATAATTTGATAGATGCAGAATCCATAGGTTACTCGATATATTGCGATTTAAAGTAGCAATAAGACGAAAAAGTTTAGCCTATATTATACTTTTAAGTGGTTATATTTTTAAAAACAGTCAACACACTTAAAGTAATCTATTATGACGGGTTTTCATAGATTCAGCATGATTTTTGCAAAAGTGCCAATTGGCAGATCAGTGTTTGGTATCTTAGATTAAGAGAAAGGAAATAGAGAAGATAATTAAGGTGATGATCAATAATCCTGTGGTTGCGATTGGCTTTAGTGGATTATTGATCTGCCCACAAGCAACTTAGTGCGTGCGTGGTTGAATAACTTGCTGGATTTCCCGACGAGTATAACCACGGGAAAGCAATAATTTTTTAAGACCAGAAATAAGATCAGGATCTTGTGTGGTGCCAAGAATCTGGAAAAGCTGTTCGCAAGATTTCGCAGCGAAATCATTTTCAATACATGTAATATGATTCAATTGGGAATTGTGCTGTTGATTAGACAGAATAAAGCGTTGCAAAAAACTCATATAACAATCATTAATAACCTGACATAGCGCGCACTATACGCTTTTAAAATAAAAAAACAACAGCTGTTAGACTAAAATTAATAAAATATAATTCATTGATTTTTAATATTAAAATAAAATTTATGTGAAATACATCACATCTTTGATGCTTCGATTTTCAGCGAAAAACTGTCAAGTCATGATGAAATTTCTAAAAAATATGGATGCACGTTCGCAATGTGATAAAGATTTTTGTGCACTATTTGAGTGAGATGTAAGTAAAATTTATGCCCGTTTTTTTTGCAGTTGCACCGAAATTGCCCAAGCAATATGCTCATTCACTACTGCCTCATGTTCGCTAAAATGTTGCTGTAGGGCAGCTAAAATCTGCGTGGAAAAAGGGGCATTTCCCAAAGCGACAGCAACATTGCGTTTAAAACTTTGAAATCCGGTACGGCGAATGGCACTGCCTTCGGTCTTTGCCAAAAATGTGGCTTCATCCCATTGCCAGAAATCCAGTAAAGCGGTTTGATCTAGGCCATGCCGGGTTTGAAAGTCATCGAGTGTGGTCACTTTAGCATAGCGATTCCACGGGCAAATTAGCTGACAATCATCACAGCCAAAAATACGATTACCGATTTGTGCACGCAATTCAAGTGGAATGCTGCCTTTATATTCAATGGTAAGATAGGCAATACATTTTCGTGCATCTAACATATATGGTTCAACAATCGCTTGGGTGGGACAAATATCAATACAAGCCGAGCAAGAACCGCAATGTTTACTGGCTGGTGTATCAAAGGGTAATGCCAGACTGCAAAACAACTCACCCAGTACAAAAAAAGAACCGGATTGTCGGTTGATCAGTAAGGTATGTTTACCTGTCCAGCCCATACCGGCATTTTCGGCCAGAGTTTTTTCAAAGATCGGGGCAGAATCACTAAAAGGACGGGAACTAAAAGGACCAATTTTGGCTTCAATACGCTGTGCCAGTTGCTTTAATCGGCCACGCATGACTTTATGATAATCCCGTCCTCGTGCATAACGTGCGATAATGCCAAGATCGGGTTGGTCTGGCACATAACGGGCTTGTGGTTTATCTTGTAAATAATTCAATCGAACACAGATGATACTTTGTGTATCTGGAACAAGCAGGGTCGGATCGGCGCGTTTATCCAGATTTTCTTCGAGATAGTGCATATCGGCATGATAGCCATTGTCCAGATAACGCTGAAAATGTGCCAGTTGATCCTTGGTATCAGGTTTTGCAATTACACAGTCATTAAAACCCAGTGCAATTGCCTGTGCTTTAATCCAGTGTTTTAATGCTGGGGGATCATCACGTAAGCCGAGATCAAGGGTCGATAAAGATTTAGACATGTAAAATCAAAAAGAGATTGCTAAAGATAGAGGGAAAATATGAAAGCGTTGTTTGGATGTCATCCAGTTTATCATAGCCAGTCGGTACAAGCATGGGAGAAGCGATGGTTTGCGGCAAATAATTGTTCCTATGGGCTGATGCAGCAGGCGGCATTGGCCATGACCTTGCAGATTGAAAAAATGCTATATCAAAAGCAACTGGTACATCAGGAGATTCTGGTTTGGTGTGGACAGGGCAACAATGCAGGCGATGGCTATCTGATTGCTAAATATTTAAAACAGAAAAGTTTACATCTGACCATTTATGCACCGCAAGCGGCAATGAGTCAGGATGCACAGCGTGCCAGAGATGAAGCCATTGCTGCCGGTATTCATATTTATTCACAATTGCCACTAGACAAAAATTATAATATTCATGTCGATGCGCTATTTGGTGTTGGTTTAAACCGTCCGTTGGATCAATTTCCACAACAGATCATTACCCAATTGAATACACAACCGGGCTTTAAGATTGCGATTGATATACCCAGCGGTTTGCATCCCAATACAGGTGTACCTTTGCCGGTAGCCGTTAAAACGGATTTGACCTTGTCGGTAATGGCATTAAAATTGGGATTAGTCATTGGTCAGGCACAGAATTATGTTGGTGAATTAATTGAGTTGCCGTTAATTCCCAAGGATGAACAATTAAAACCCAGTGCCTATATTAATTATAACAAACCTGTTTTAGCCAAAAGACAGGCAACACAGCATAAAGGTAGTTTTGGCCATGTGCTGGTAATTGGTGGTCATCCCAATATGGGTGGTGCTGTGATGATGGCTGGAGAAGCAGCCATGGCAAGTGGTGCCGGCAAAGTTACGGTCATGTGCGATGCCAGACACCATACTGCGATTGTGGCACGTAGTCCGAATATTATGCTTAAAGACATTGCACAGACTGATGTTGCTGCATTAAGCAAATTTTTGGCGCAAATTGATGTGGTGTGTTTTGGTATGGGATTGGGACGTGATGCTTGGTCAGAAACCAATTTCCATATGGTAATGAATGCACTAAAACAACACTCTCATATACATACGGTTATTTTCGATGCCGATGCGTTATGGTTTTTGGCACAATATCAACATGATATTCAATTACAAGCGCAGTGGATTGCTACGCCACATTCGGGAGAAGCCGCACGTTTATTGGCGTGTAATGTGGCAGACATTGAACAGGACAGGGTCGCTGCAATTGAACAATTGCAACAACAGTATGCGGGGAAATGGTTATTAAAAGGCGCGGGTTCGTTAACGCTGGAACAAGATTCGCAAGGTGATCTGCATTTGGACATTTGTGCATTTGGCAATGCGGGCATGGGAACTGCCGGTATGGGTGATGTGTTATCGGGTATGATGGCAGGCTTAAAAGCACAGTTTAAAGATGAAATTTCTCTTGCCGAGATTGTGGCTTTGCATGCTTTAGCCGGTGATGAACTGGCCAAACAAGGGATGCGAGGCATACAGGCACAGCATATGGTCGATGCAATTTATCAGGTGGTAAATATTTAGACTAAAGGATATTTATATTCTTTTGATGATGAATGGATGCTCACTTTGGTGAGCATCGTTGCTAGGTGCAATGATTAGAATATATTTGACTTTGTTTTTGAACCAAATAGTGAAGAGATTGAATCGCAAACCTTAAAAACGCAGTTCCAGACTGGCTTGTACAGTGCGTCCCGGTGTTGGCATACCGATTACTGTACCGGGATCAAAGGCATACCGATTGGTTAAATTCTCAATGCTCACATTAAGGTTTGCATGTTGATTTAACTTATATCTGGCAAACAGATCAATCAGTGTATCAGCAGGAATATCTTCTACAGCACGACCAGTAATGGCCGTACCGGCAAACCAACCACGTGGATTGTGTTTTTCCGAATGATAGCGTACACGTGTACCAATACTTAAGTCTTGATCCAGAAAGTTTTTCGCAAGGGTTAAGTTGATCGTACGTTTGGGTGCGATTCGGGTACTGATCAAACTCCAGGCATCGCCTACCGCATTACATTGATTTTTCACCGGACAAATTTTTGCCGTTGCATTAAAGGTTGCATTGGCTTCGATAGAAAAAGCAGGATGTTGATAATTAGCATTTAACTCGGTGCCTTTCAACACAACTTTGTCATAATTTTTAAAGGCCAATAAGTAAGTTTCCCACCAGCCGGAATCAGGGCCGGGCGGTATTGCACCTTGGGATAAATAATCTTTGATATTATTGTAAAAATAATTGAGGCTGACATTTAATTCATCCTTTGCAGTGAACAGATCCGCATATTGTCCCTGAAGGCCGAGTTCTGCATGACGTGAATTTTCTGCCCGAATGGGATTATGTGGATAATAATTAAATGTTTCTCGTGATTCTGTTGATTCAAACAAGCTTGGATTGCGATAGCTATTGCCAAGTTTGCCGTATAGATCAACTTGATCATTGAGATGAAAAGCGGCATGGGTTAAGACATCAACATGTGCTTTATAATCTAGCGTACGCTCCCCGATATAATCCGTGGTTTTCGATTCATGCAGACGAGTGCTTAAGGCAAAATCAGCAATTTTTGTGGCCAGATTGGTGGTCAGAAATGCGGCTTGACTCTGGCGTTTGGCATTGCGTGCAGAATCAAATTCATAGAAATATCTCGGTTGCATACGCTGTTCATCGGCACTTAAGCCATATTCCAAGACAATAGGGAGTGTGGAAAAACGACTTTTATTACTGATCTGTATTGCTGTACGCTCATCTCGATAGCTTGCCCGATATTGGTCTGCCAATGATCCCCAGTTGGTCCATAAGCCATTATGCTGATGCATCTTGGCATCGGTTTTTGCAATATTAATGTTTAAGTCAATTAAGCCATGATTGGCAGGATTATAATGATATTCTGTACTATAGGCATTGACATTGGCATTACCCAATGACCACTGTGCCATCGAATCTCTGCCTGCTGGTGGTGTCCAATAGTCTGGGTAGTTCGGATCATAAGTAGGAGCCTTATACCAATAAGCTGCCAGAACTTCACCTGCCTGTTGCAGATGTCGGCGAAAATTGAGTTCCAGACGTTGTTCATCGGTGATATTCCAGCCTAGTTTCATAATCCCGGATTTATTTTGATAACTGGTATTGACCACTTCCTGTCCCGGACTCACCATAGCACTTTCCTGTTGATAGTTTTCCTTGCCGTGTGTTCCGGCAAAATAATTGCCGACTTTACGCTGGCTATAGGCTGCAACTAGATCCAGTAAATCATTGCGATAGGCAAAAGCGGTAGTAAATGCACCATTATTGAATTTGCTACTGCTAAGATGATTGGTTAATAAATAACGATCCTGCTCTCGCGTATTTTCGGGAATATTGGGTGTCTGGTTATTGTTATAGAGTGTGCCTTTAAGCAAAACCCCGACATTTTTATGTTCAAGTAAAATATCATTAACACTTAAGGTTTTCATTTGTACAGTGCCACCGATTGCGCCTGTGGCATAGCGATTATTGGATGCACCTTTTTCTACGCTGAGCTGACTGATTAAGTCCATATCGATATAGGTACGGTCACTTTCTCCCTGATAACCACGATGTGTATGGGTCGCTTGTAGACTCCCATCAATAATGACAGGTACCCGGCCTTCGCCTTGCAAGCCACGAATCCCGACATCAATTGCGCCAGCTTCATTTCGTAGACTGTTTAATTGTACGCTGGCAATACCAGCAAAAGCATCACCATTTGCTGTACCCCGAAATTGCTGTAATTCCTCCCGACCTTTGCTGGTCGTGCTAAGAATAGGCTCGGCTTTAACAACGAGCACAGGAAGTTGTACCGGTACATCCTCTCGTTTGGCTGCAACCGTAACCAGATCCTGACTGGGCTGTTGTTCCGGTGCGGCTTCAGCATGTGCAGTATCTTTTATGGCGAGAAGATAATTATTATTCTGTTTGATGACATGATAGGGCTGGTTTTGCAGGATTTTGGCGAAACCTTGTGCAACACTGTATTGACCCTGTAATCCTTCGCTACGCTGACCTTTTAGCAGTTCACGATCAAAGCTAAATACCACACCGGACTGGGCTGCAAAGCTAGATAAAACATAACCCAAATCATTTGCTGCAATTTGATAGTTCTGTAGCTGTTGTACAGAAGCTTGTGTCTCTTCAGCATGCGATATTGAAAAGGGGAGAAATCCTAGGCATAACGCCTGCACCAACATTGGCAAGGCTTTTTTACGAAAAATCATGATCACCTCAAGCAAAAATTTGTATGAACATCCTTAATACCCGTTAAGCGTTTAATAAGTGACATGAAAATGATAATTATTTATAAATAAAATTTTAAAGTTTTGTATTTTAAAGTTTTTTAATCTATATCTGGCATTAGGGTATTCCTAATCTATGGATTAAATAAACAGTAAAAGGTAATTAATGTTCAACATGCCTCTGTTTCTTTTGTGTCTGTTGATGCGAAGTTCTGGCTTTTATGACCACTAGCCGTTGATTTAAATAAGTTTGTGCATCTACTGGATAACTTTGTTGTAATGCCTGAATCAATTGATCAAGATCATGTAAAGGAAAAGAACCAGAAACTTTAATATTTTCGATTTCAGGTGCCAGACGGAAATAACGTTTTTGATAACGTCCAAGCTGTTGAATCAGGGTTTTAAGTGGCATGTCATAAGCCATAATTACCTGATTACGCCAAAGATATTGGTTGGGTTGTACAGGTTGTTTATCAAAACTTTGTCGTGCATCGAAACATAATTGTTCGCCAGCATGCACAATCTGTGGCGTATGGGAATCTTTAAGCGTGATTTTAACTGCACTTTCTAATACGGCAACACAGCTTTGTTGCTGTTTCTGCAATTGCTGTACACTAAATACGGTGCCAAGTGCCTGTATATCTGCATATTTGGTGGTGACAATAAAGGGTTGATCTTTGTATGCAGCCAGATGACCTGTCTTAATCCAGATTTCACCATAATGTAAATGAACTGAACGTTGTTGCGCTGTATATTGTACATCCAGTGCCGTACTGGTATTGAGATCCAGTTGTGTACCATCTTGCAGTAAAATCTGCTGTTGTTCTCCAAGGGCAGTGTAGTAATCGGCAAATAAACGATAGTACCAATTGTCCTGCCAGAAATAGATTGCCGTACTTGCAAATAATAGACTTAGTACCAGTTTGCCCAGTATCTTACGACTATGTTGCTGTCCATGTTGTAAAATAGCGTCTGAGTTTTGCGGTACATCATTGAGCACATTGAGCAATTTTTCTGCCTTTTGCCAGGCTTTTTCATGTGCTGGACTGCTGTGTTTCCACTGTTCCAGTTCTTGTAATTGTTGCTGGCTTAATTCACCTGAGCGAATTTTTAAGAGCCATTCGGCGGCTTGTGCGAGGATTTCCTGTTGATTCATGCTGCTGCTTAGTCATCCATCACGGTCAGGCAAATGGTCATGGCTTGCAAAAGATCACGTATTACAGTTCGGGTTGAAATATTTAAACGATTAGCAATTTCTTGTTGGGTGATGCCTTCGAGTTGTGACCAGATAAACACTTGACGTTGTCGTGTCGGCATATTGTTCAATAAATCATTGATTAAACATAATGCTTCAATCGACTGTAATTGCTGTTCGGGTGAAATATGATACTGTTCAGGTTGAGTTGCCAAGGCCTCTTTATAGGCTTTTTCAATTGATTGACGCTGATACCAATTGATCAGAATACCTTTGGCAATGGTGGTGAGTAGGGCACGAGGTTGTTCAAAATGAAATTGTTCGTGCCGTTTCAGCACACGTAAAAAGGTATCATGTGCCAGATCAGCGGCATCTTCTGAATGGTTTAAGCGCTTTCTTAACCACTGATATAACCAAGAATGATGCTCTTGATATAATTGCTGAAACGAATCACGCATAATAAATATTAAATGTAAATGATAACTATTCTCTTAATTGTAGCATAACTGCAACTCGAATGTAAAAATAGAAAGATTTTTTTATTTGTATTGGTATCTGGTTGGTGCTACTGAGACGCTTGTAACATAGCGTGGTGATGTTACAAGCAATGATAAGGACTTAAGGTGATTAATTTATTTTTTCAAAAATAAAATCATTAATCTGGTGTCCTGCTTCTAGTCCACGTTTTTCGAATTTTGTCAGCGGACGCCATTCGGGACGAGGATAAGACTTATTTTTTCCTGCCAGATTGTTTAAACGCGGACGGTGTTCGAGAATATCCAGCATCCATTCTGCATAAGGTTCCCAGTCGGTTGCAGCATGGAAAGTACCACCGACTTTTAGCTTTTGTTCTACCAAAGCCATACGCTCGTGAATCACAAAACGGCGTTTGAAGTGACGTTTTTTCTGCCATGGATCGGGGAAATATAGTTGAATACAATCAATGCTGTCATCAGGCATTTCTTTTAAGACCTGAATGGCATCGGCATCGAGTACACGTAAATTATTTAATTCTGCCAGACCAGCTTCGTAAACGCATTGTGCAATACCTGGAATATGCACTTCAATTCCGACATAATTACGTTCAGGATTGGCCTTGGCCATAAGTACCAGCGAACGTCCCATACCAAAACCGATTTCTACAGTCAGTGGCCGTTCCGGATGAGGAAAAGCCTGACGCAAGTCGCCAACTGGATATTGCAAAATAAATTCCTGATGCTTTTCCAACGCTGTACGCTGTGAAGTATTCAGAGGTGACGAGCGACGCATAAACGTCACAATTTCACGATGTTCGGTAAGATTATCCAGATCTTGGATATCTTGTGTTGTAGCGTTTTGCAAATGATCTGACATGGGGACAAAAAGAATTTAAGAAAAACTGCGCTATTCTAAAAGGATATTCCGATTTGGGCAACTTAAGCTGAAAATACATTATTGATTCAATGAGAAAGATGTTTGTATTTCAGCACAATAGCCCTCATATTATAGTGAAATGGGGCATTTAGAGATTTTGATTTAAAAAACCGATAGTTTTTATAAAAACATTCTGTTTTACCTATCATGGAAAAAAGCCTACTATACAGTTAACGAAATGAAAGACTTTATTATTGGAGAATAAAGATGTTAGACCAAAATGTAAAAACACAATTAAAAGCCTATTTAGAGCGTTTGGAATCTCCCATTGAAATTATCGCCTCCCTCGATGATTCTGATAAATCTGCGCAAGTGAAAGAGCTTGTCGGTGAGATGGCCGAGCTTTCTAATCAGGTGACTGCCCGTTATGATGGTACACATCACCGTCGTCCAAGTTTTGGTATTGCCAAAGCTGGAGAGCAACCACGGGTATTCTTTGCCGGCTTGCCAATGGGACATGAATTTACATCTTTAATTCTGGCTTTGCTACAAACTTCCGGCTATGCACCAAAAGTGTCTGATGAAATTCTGACACAAATTAAAGGGTTGGATTTAACTGCAAACTTTGATGTATTTGTTTCTTTAACCTGTCATAACTGTCCGGATGTAGTACAGGCATTAAACTTGATCGCAATTTACAATCCGAATACCACTACCACCATGGTTGAAGGCGGTTTCTTTAAAGAAGAAGTCGAAGAGCGCAAAATCATGGCTGTACCGATGGTGTTTCAGGATAATGAACATTTCGGTCAAGGTCGTATGACCATTGAAGAAATTGTTGCAAAACTGGATAGTAACTCTGCGGAAAAAGAAGCTGCCAAAATTAATGCCAAAGATGCGTTTGATGTATTAATTGTTGGTGGTGGCCCAGCAGGCGGTACAGCAGCGATTTATGCAGCGCGTAAAGGGATCAAAACTGGTATTGTGGCCGAACGCTTTGGTGGACAGGTAATGGATACCATGGACATCGAAAACTTTACCACTGTACAAAAAACAGTGGGACCAAAATTCGGTGAAGATTTAGAAGCGCATGTTCGTGCCTATGGCGTAGACATCATGAATCTGCAAAAAGTGAATAAAATTACTGGTGCAGATCAAACAGCCAATGGTCTGGTCGAACTAGAACTGGAAAATGGCGCAAAACTTGAATCCAAAGCAGTGATCCTGTCTACAGGTGCACGCTGGAGAAAAATGGGCGTTCCTGGTGAGGTGGAATATGCGACACGTGGTGTTGCTTACTGTCCACACTGTGATGGTCCGTTATTTAAAGGCAAACGTGTTGCAGTCATTGGTGGTGGTAACTCAGGTGTTGAAGCGGCCATTGACCTTGCCGGTATCGTTGAACATGTGACACTGTTCGAGTTTGATACCAAATTACGTGCCGATCAAGTGTTGCAAGATAAGTTACATAGCTTACCAAACACTACAGTCATTATGAATGCGTTAAGTACAGAAGTAGTGGGTGATGGTAGTCAGGTAACAGGTCTGAAATATAAAGATCGTGCGACTGATGAAGAACATCTGGTCGAGCTTGCAGGGATTTTTGTTCAAATTGGTTTGTTACCAAACACAGATTTCCTCAAAGACAGTGCAGTGGAATTGACCAATCGTGGTGAAATTGTGATTAATGAACGCAATGAAACCAACGTTCAAGGTGTATTTGCCGCAGGTGACTGTACCACTGTACCGTATAAACAAATCATCATTGCCACTGGTGAAGGTGCCAAAGCGTCTTTAAGTGCATTTGATTATCTGATCCGTTCCGGTCAATAGTTCATTATTGATAAAACCAAAGTCATGTAAATGGCTTTGGTTTTTTGTTCAGATAGAGCTTTTATTCTGGTTTGATGGTAATAATAGGGATAGGGCGTCTATTTCGCCACCAGCGGAATAGAAAAAAATGATTCCATGTCTTTTGATAGCTTATGCTCATGTCTAATTTTAGAGCATCTTGCTTGAATTTATCGGATTTTATGTCTGATAGATTTAATATTTCTAAACTAATTTGAGGATTAGTTAAAATAGGCGATAACAGTTCTTTAAGTTTTTGTTGGTATGCGGTCATCAGTGATGCTGGACAGTCTAAAATAACGTAGCACTGTGTGCTTAATCCCCAGCAATAGATTTTTTTAATCTGTGTATTTTCTAAACCAAAATCATATAAACAGTTTCTAAAGGTGCGAGGAGGTAAAGCATTTTCCCATAACTGTTCACTAATAATCGGATTCTGTATAGATATTACTGTTAACATCATTTTTTTTAATATTTCAATATCATTATCAAATAATATTACCATTGGTTGTTTTGTGTTTTCTGGGAATAATTGCTGATGTAATTCTGATGGAAATTGAATATAAACGACAGTATTTTCATATTGTTGTTGTACATTTTGGAATAGCTTTAACAAGACAATTTCTAAGTTAAGTTTATGGTATACAATATCTGATTGTTCTGCTTCAACTAACATTGTTGGGGTAGGAGCAAATGCCATTGCTTGAATAATATAAGTTTTTTGTACTATACCTTGGTCATCTTCAACATCTAAAATGCTAATATGGGGAAATATGGCATGTTCTGTAGAATTTTCCATTTCAGTTGATATTGATTTATCACAGCTAAGATAGACAGGGAAATAGAAAAAATGATCCAAATTGGAACTTAGCCAGACTAGCGCATCTACTCTGTTACTTTGTTCTTCCTCATCTCTAAAATCATAAAGAAATTGCATTATAGCCTTATAAGAATTTTTATCTGCAAGAAGATTTTGTTGTTCTTTCATATATTGACCTTTTTATTAATTATTTACATAAAATAAAAAAGTGAGGATAAACCTCACTTTTTATAATAGAAAAATTACTTTTCTACAAAAGCACGTTCAATTACATAATCACCTAGTACACCCATACGTGGTGACTCTTTTAAACCAGCTTTATCCAGCAAGGCAGCAACATCGGTTAAAAAGTGTGGGCTACCACACAGCATGGCGCGGTCTGTTTCCGGATTGAAAGGTGGCAAACCGATTTTCTCAAATAATTCGCCTGTTTCGATTGCTGTTGTCACGCGACCTTCATTTCTAAACGGTTCACGGGTTACGGTTGGGTAATAAATCAGTTTGTTTTTGATATCCAGTTCTTCAAACCATTCGTTGTTTGGCAGTTCATTTAAGATCAGGTCTTGGTAAGCAAGTTCGCTAATCCAGCGTGTACCATGCACCAGAATTACTTTTTCAAATTTTTCGTAGGTTTCAGGATCACGAATCAATGACAGGAAAGGTGCCAGACCAGTACCGGAAGAGAGGAAATACAAGTTTTTACCCGGATTTAAATCGTCATGTACCAGTGTACCTGTTGGTTTTTTTGAAATCAGGATTTCATCACCAACTTTTACTTTTTGCAAAATAGAAGTTAATGGACCATCCGGCACCTTGATTGAGAAAAACTCCAGTTCTTCTTCATAATTGGCACTGGCAATAGAGTAAGCCCGCATTAACGGCTTTCCATTCACTTCCAAACCAATCATCACAAACTGACCATTTTTAAAACGAAGTGCAGTGTCACGAGTAGTTTTAAAACTAAATAAAGTATCGTTCCAATGGTGAACGTGGGTAATACGCTCTACATTAAATGCAGCCATCTATTTCTCAATAATTGTCCAATAAAAACAGTTTGCTATTCTAATCTAAAATGATTCTCGATACACTGAATATAATTAATGGTCTTTATCAAAAAAAATGATGAACAACGTCTTATTATTGCCAGTAATTGGTTATATGCATTCACCTTTTATTGAAAAATTTGGTATTCCACGGCAACCAAATTTAGTAAATTCAATATCTTATGTGGTAATGAATCCACCCTATGACGACCTAAGTGCTTTTATTGGGATAGAACAATTTAGTCATATCTGGTTACTTTGGCAATTTCATGATAATAAAAGAAAAAATCATGATAAAGATTTCCAGCCGTTAATTCGTCCTCCCAGATTGGGTGGTAATCAAAAAATAGGAATATTTGCCAGCCGCAGCATGTATCGACCTGCGCCTGTAGGGTTGTCTGTGGTGCAATTAATTGAAGTAAAACGAGTAGGCAAAGAAACACGAGTTTATGTCAAGGGTTCCGATTTACTCAATGGCACGCCGATTATTGATATTAAACCTTATCTGGTTTATGGAGATGCTGTTGCCGAGGCAAAAAGTGGTTATGCGCAGGAAGCACCGTTATTATTAGCCGTATTGTGGCAGGAAAATGCCCGCGAACAACAACAACGGTTATTAGATACAGGACATTTAACGCCAGCTATACTGTCAGAAATTGAACAGGTTGTTGCACTTAATCCAAAACCTGCCTACCAAACAGATGAGAGCAAAATTTATGGACTGAGTTATGCACATGTCAATGTGAAATTTAGGATATTCACTGATCATGTTGAAATGATTTCTATTGAATTGATCGGAGCATCTTAGGCGTGTATTGAATGGATTGTCATAAAATTGAGATATAAATGTCACAAATATTAAATGTTTGACGGTGAAACTCTAAAAGTTTAATTTTAGGGACACTATATATAATGAAACATCAAGCATTTAAAATGTTAAGTCTGACGGTTGCTTTAAGCTGTTTTATCGGGTTGGCGGGATGTAATGATTCTAATGATGATCAGGAACAAACAGTTGTTACGCCTGAGCAGCCGGTAGATACACGTGATCAACGCTTTTTAGATGCAAAGACAGATGATGTTCTGGAAGTGAGTATCTCGGATTTAAATCCTACCCAGGGTGCTATTGGTTATGATCAGATTTATTATAAATTAGGTCGCTGGCAAGGCGATTGGGAACGTACTACATGGTTATCCAATGATGCACAAGAGCTGGATTATCTCAATAAAACTGTGGGTAAAAAATTTAGTGATTATTGTGAAGATATGGGTGGGGTTGAGGGCAAGGACTTTGAGACCATTGATGCCCTGAAAAAGGCCAAACTTAGTGATCCTAGTACTTTTGCATGTAAAGAACAGCTGGGCTCACAAACAGCCAGTTTAAAAACCGTAGTGGTTGGCTATGACGGTAAACTTTATTTAACCGATGGTCACCATACCATGACGGAATTTTTGGAATTACCCGATGGTGGTAAGGACCTCAAAGTTTTTGTTCGTGTTGCTGGCAATTATAGCGATTCAACCACAGCAGATGAGTTCTGGGCAAAAATGGTTAACAATGGGCAGGCATGGCTGAAAAATGGTGCCAATGAAACCATTACTTATAGCCAGTTACCTAAGAATCTAGGCCTTAAATCTACCAGCAACCCGGATGGAATGGAGAATGATCCGTATCGTTCACTGGTTTATTTTACCCGTGATATTGGCTATAGCAAAGTAGATGGTGCCGCAGATTTTGCAGAGTTCCTATGGGAAGACTGGTTCCATAAACAAATTGAAGCAGGTTCGGTTCCGGCTTTATCGGATTTCCATTTAGATATCAATCAATACACAATTGAAGAGATTCTTGCAGAAACTTCCATTAAAAAGACTTTATTACTGTCAGGGAGTGCGACCGGTTATCAGGCTGCTGTTGCCAATTATTCGATTTTGATGGGATCAACTCAACCTACAGACATTATCTATGGAGATAAAACCGCACAGGATATGGGCGCGCTGGATATTAACACTACGCGTGATAGCGATGATTTTAATGACTTGGTGCGTACAGATGTGAAAAAAGACGGTTCACCACGTACTGGTGGTAAAATCTGGTATGCCATCAAGTATCAAAAATGTGGGGTTCCACAGGATCAAGTTAGCCGTGCGTGTTGGGGCTGGTAATATCAATATAGTTCATTAATCCTGAAATAAGTGAAAGTACAGCTTTAATACATCATGTTATTAAAGCTGTTTTTTATGCCGAATAGAATTTTTTAAATGATGATAAGGTGCTAAGATAAAAAATAAATCTGTTGTATATAAGAGTTACATTGATGCAAACACAATTGGCAGGATTACCGCAACATTTGAAAATTGATTTGTATTGGTGTGTAGAGCAGTTAAAACTGGATCATAAACTCAGTGAAAAAGATGCCAATTTAATTTTAACCACATCTCGATCCAGAGAACAATTAACATGGCATCCGTTGCAATGGATTGCCTATTTTAGTGTGCAGGATATTAGCAGTCCTGAAACAAAATTAACCCTAAACAGGTTATGTCAATGGCTGGCGCAAAAAGCACAGATTGACTATTTTGTGATTGATCCACTTAAAGCAGATGTCAGTCTATTGACTCAGGTTATGTCGCAAGAATTTGCCTTGCGTAATCGCATACTGGCGGTAGAGGTGGATGCCGAACAGGTGGTGATTGGTACCGATCAACCTTTCTCTTTAAGCTGGCAAAATGATTTATCCAATACCCTTAAACATCAAAAACTGGAGATTGTTCTTCTTAATCCGGAGCAATTGACACGTTATTTACATGAATATTATCAGGTTAGTCGGGCAGTGGCGTCAGCACAGGGACTGGGTGCATTTAAGTCGGATAAAAGTGTAGAAGCATTATTACAGCTTGGGGATGTCAGTAATAATCCGGATGCCAATGATCAACATATTGTCCGCATTGTCGACTGGATCTTACAATTTGCTTTCGAACAAAGTGCCAGTGATATTCATCTGGAACCACGTAAAGATATGGGCCGAGTGCGTTTTCGTATCGATGGCGTACTGCATAATATTTATGATATGCCAACCAATATCTTAATTGCAGTGATTGCACGGATTAAAATTCTTGGGCGCATGAATGTTGCAGAAAAACGTAAACCACAGGATGGACGATTAAAAACACGAACACCGAAAGGTCTGGAAACAGAATTACGACTATCCACTTTACCCACCGCGTTTGGTGAAAAGATGGTAATGCGGATTTTTGATCCAGAAGTGTTGGTGCGGTCTTTTGCTCAACTGGGGTTTAGTGGGCAATTACTCGAGACTTGGCAGCAACTGACGGGTCATACCCATGGCATTATTTTGGTCACTGGTCCGACAGGTTCGGGAAAAACCACCACTTTATATTCCACACTCAAGCAACTGGCAACGGATGCGGTCAATGTCTGTACGGTGGAAGATCCAATCGAAATGCTTGAGCCAAGCTTTAACCAGATGCAGATTAATCCAGCAATTGATCTGGGCTTCGCCGATGGAATCAAGGCCTTAATGCGTCAGGATCCGGATATTATCATGGTTGGTGAGATTCGTGATCAGGATACGGCAAATATGGCGATTCAGGCTGCATTAACTGGGCATCTGGTTTTATCAACTTTGCATACCAATGATGCACCATCGAGTTTAACCCGATTGGGCGATTTGGGTGTACAACCTTTTTTATCTGCTGCAACTATTCTGGGGGTGCTGGCACAACGACTGGTTCGAACACTCTGTCCGCAGTGTAAAACGGCTGTTCCTACTGATGTGGTTTTGTGGCAAAAACTAACTCAGCCGTGGAATGGCAATGTTCCTCCTATGGTTTATGAAGCAGTGGGCTGTGAACATTGTCGACATACCGGCTACAAAGGACGTGTAGGCTTATATGAAATGATGCCCTTAAGCCATGATTTAAAACGGCTGGTTGGGAAAAATGCATCTCTGGACCAAATCCGGCAACATGCTTATCAAGAAGGATTGCAGCCATTAAGACTGGCAGGGGCAAAACGTATTGCGGAAGGAGTAACCAGTTTGGAAGAAGTCATGCGGGTTGTACCATTATAAATTGGAGAGTGTTTAATAAATTAATGCGATCTAATTAGATCGCATTAATTTTTCCCACGTGTTGTATTTTATTCTTTGCTACAGTTAAATTTATTTGGTTAGAATTAAACGGTTATTACGTGTTAAACGTAAACGGTATTCTTCACCGGCATGTAAAATGCGAATTTCACGACCCAATGCAAATAGGTTGCTAGAATGTAGCATTGGTAGGTTGTGCTGAGTTTCGTTGCTGCGAGTAAATAAGGTAAAAGGTGCGTTCATTGTCGTTGCTCCGTGGTGTTTGCTTAACGATTTAAATGATAATCATTATCGAATACATCTGTCAATTATTTTCAATAAATTTTTTGTATTTTTTCGTGGCAGATTTACATATTTTTACAATGAGTAGGTAGGAGTTAAAACGGTGCAAAAAGTTGTTCATGTTGCCATTGGTTTGATTATGCATCAGGGTAAGATTTTGGTGGGCTGGCGCGATGAGAGTTTGCATCAAGGTGGATGTTATGAATTTCCCGGAGGGAAAGTTGAAGCACATGAAGATAGTCGCCAGGCGGTGATTCGTGAGATCAAAGAAGAAGTGAATCTTGAGATCATTGTGGTCAAACTATTTCATCGCTTGCAATTTGAGTATCCGGATCGTCATGTCAAGCTGGATTTTTATCTATGCAGATTAAGTGATGCCGGACAACAGGCTTTTCAGCATTGGCAATGGGTAGATATAGATCAATTGTCGCAGTTAACTTTCCCAGCAGCAAATGATGTGATTATCAAACGATTGAACTGGACAAGATATCTGGCGGTGAGTCCGGAAAATATTGAGCAACGTAGGCCAAAAAATAACATTGAATTAGTCTATTTAAGAACCAGCAGTGTACCTGAGCTAAAATTGATTAGGATGCTTCAGACATATTTGCCACAGATCAAATTAATTCTACGTTTACAAGATTATCTTGTCTTGGATCAGGCATTACAACAACAGGTGTTTGCTATTCATTTCAATGGCGAGCAACTTGCACAATGTCAGGATTTGGCAGAGTTTGAGAATATTAATATTATTGCAGCCTGTCATTGTACCGAAGATATTGTAAAAGCCAATCAATTGGGATGTGATGCAATTTTATTAAGTCCGGTATTGGCAACACCAAGCCATCCGGAGCAACAGGGTATGGGTTGGCCGCAATTCCACCATCTTGCAGCACAAGCCGAGATGCCGGTGTATGCGTTAGGCGGTATGCAAATTGAAGATTTACCTGCTGCACAGCAGCATGCAGCTTATGGTATCGCAGGTATTTCTAATTTCTGGACAGCGTGACTTTTTATACGATGCACAATATTGGATTGTTATAAAGAAAAGCGGCTTTTTTTATCGCCGCAATTCGATACCGTCCTAATATTTTGCGATATTTTGCTGTGCTTGCTGGATTAAGACTGCATTATTGCGTAATTGTGCCGATTGCAGAATTTGCTGCCATAGTTGCTTGCGCTGGGCATTATTTTGGGCAAAGGTGAGTCCTTTGCGAGCAAATGCTTCTGCGCTTGTACCTTGTTTTTTCAGATTGGCAAGACGGGCAAGCTCCCGATAAACATCAGCAGATTGAGGTGCGATACGCTGTGCCTGAATCAAATAGTTTTCTGCACTGGCAATATCGTTATTGCGTAAACTTTGCAAATAATCTTCCATCAGTTTTTGATATGCAGCAATCCCACGCCCATCTTTTAGGTTAGAAGGCGCAGTTGTTTGTGGTGGTAAAATCACGCGAGGTGGTACTGATGCTACAGGGGCAGATGGTAAGGGTTGTGATTGGGACTGGATACCATGATCTGGCAATGGTGTGATTTGCACCTTGGAACTGGATTCAGGTGTTTGTTGAACCACAGGCGTTTTATCTTCTGGAATAGGGACAGAAGATTTTGAAACTGGTGGTGTGGTTTGACAGCCTACCAAGAAGGCAGCAGCACATAGCAGCAATGTATAGTGACAGTGTTTCATTAATTGGTACTCCCAATGGTATAGCCACCACGTGAAATCACCTGCGGTTTGGGTTGTTCTGCCGGTTTTGGTGATTCGCTTTCACGGATAAAGTTTTCAATTGCATCACCACTTTGGTGCTGATCTGATGGTGTTGGCGGAATTGGATTGCCAAATTCATCAACATAGCTTTCCTGTGGCATGCTTGATTCTAGTTGATAATGTGATAGACCGCATGCTGTGGCCTGACGTGGAATAGTATTGGTAAGCATAGGGATATACATTGCGCCAGCACAGCCTTGTGCAGACAACAGATTTTGCGTGCTATCAATCCATTGCCACTGTACATCATTTGGTTGTGGAATATTGTTTGGCGTATTTTTAAGCTGTTTCATTACATTGATCCATACCGGCAAGGCACCTGATGAACCTGTTAAACCAATCGGTTTATTGTTGTCTTCACCTAACCATACAACAGTAAGATAGTTGCCGCTATAACCAGCGAACCATGAATCACGGGCATCATTGGTGGTTCCTGATTTTCCGGCCAGACCCAGATTCGGAAAGCTATTGAAACCTGCACGGCCTGTACCAGAACTCATGACCTTTTGTAAACCATAATTGATCAGATAGGCAGTGGCTGGATCAATGGTATTTTGTACCTGCAAACTATAGCGTTGTAAGAGTTGTCCATTGGCATCGACAACCGAACGAATGGTGCGAGTTGGATAATTAAACCCGCCAGTGGCAAAGTTCTGATAAATACCCAAAACTTCCAGCGGAGATAAATTGACTGCACCCAATAAAGCGGAAGGGTAATTTGGAATATCAGATTGTACGCCCAAACGACGTAAATTATTGGTAAATGTTGGTATGCCGGCTTCCCAACCCAAACGAACAGCCGATAAGTTATATGAGTTGGCAAGTGCAGTTTGTAAAGTGGTTAAACCATGTTCTGTCCCACTGTAATTCTTTGGAATCCAGTCTTTTTCCCCGACACCTTTAATCACGATGCTGGTGTCCTGAATCGGGCTGGCCCAATTGTAGCGACCGGATTGTAATGCCTGCATATAAATCACAGGTTTAAGCAATGAACCGACCTGACGTTTGGCATCAACTACGCGGTTAAATCCGGTAAAGTTTGCGGTACTGCCAATTGCAGCAATAATTTCACCATTTTCCGGATGTGATACCACAACTGCACCCTGTAAGCCTGTCAGTTGTTTTGGATTGCGTTTAACCAGTTGATTCACAGTATTTTCAAAACTGTTCTGAATACGGGTCTGTGCGACCGGATCAAGTGTTGTAAAAATGCGTAAGCCTTGATTAGTTAAATCATTTTCCTGATATTCCTGTTTTAACTGGCGGCGCACAATATCCATAAAGTCTGGGAAACGAACGGCAGTTACCCCCGGTTTATTCATGACACCCAGTGGTCGGGCTTTTTCTGTTTCATATTGTTCCTGCGTCAATTTGCCCATCACCAGCATGTTATGGAGTACAACATCACGACGTTCTGTGGCACGTTCCGGGTTTTTCCACGGGTTGTAATAAGAAGGACCATTGACTAGACCGACCAGAAAGGCCAGCTGTGCAGTATTTAACTCGCCTAAAGGTTGACCAAAATAAAATTGCGATGCCAGACCGTAGCCGTTGACAGAGTAATTGCCATTTTGACCGAGATTTACTTCATTTAAATAAGCTTCAAGAATTTCATTTTTGTTGTAATGCAATTCCAGTAACAAGGCCATTAATGCTTCGTTAGCCTTACGTTTATATGTTTTTTCCGGACTTAGATAAAAGTTTTTGACCAATTGCTGTGTCAGGGTAGAACCACCTTGACGTTTACCGCCAGTGACATTGCTCATCAATGCTCGGGCAGTACCACGAATAGAAATACCAAAATGCTTGTAGAAATTACGATCTTCTGTAGCAATCAGTGCATCAATTAAAGGTTGTGGCACTTTATCCAGCTTAACCAGTACTCGGTCCTCATTATGTTGCGGATAAATACCACCGATCAACATCGGTTCAAGACGCAAGATGCCGGTACTCGATGGTTGTGTGGTGCGGATGGTACTAATTTTATCCTGAACAAAATTGACTTCAATTACACGTTCCGGATCGCTATTGTCACCAAAATCAAAGCCACGAGTATGGATAAATACTTGGCTATTATTACTATTAAACGTACCGGGTTTATGATAATTATCCGAACTTTGATAATTTAATAATTTTAACTCATCTAAAATATCTTGGCGGGAGACATCAGACTGCGCATAAATTTCTAGCGGACGGGCATAGACTTTGGCGGGAATATCCCAGCGTTGTCCTTCAAAACGATCCCGTACAATATTGTCGAGCCGAACCAGATAGATGCCAAGCGCAATAAATACGACAAGAAAAATAATGACAATAATTGAGCTGACCAGACCGATACCACGTTGTTTCTGCATTGATATAAAATTCATAAAGTCAAAAATAAAGTGTGTAAATAATGCGATAGCATTTCTGTATATGCAATGCTAACTATGTTGTAAATTGCTAATAAAGTATAAATGATCTTTAAACATAAATAATAACTTTTTAAAGTATCAGGATTTTTTGTAGAATTTTTGATGAAAAAATCATAATAGCGCTTTTAGCCAATTGGTGTAAAACCCGCAAAGTGTTATGATTAAAGACTAATTCCAAGGGAGTGAATTGGGTGCAACATCATTTCTCGAGAGCATTTCGGAATATCGGTTTAATAGGTCGTCCTGGAAAATCTTCTGTCGTTGAAACGCTTACGGCAATTTATCAGTATTTGCTGGAACGCGGCTTACGTCCAATATTTGATCATGAAACTGCCGAGCTAGGCCAGTTTAACAATGTTCAAACCAGTACGCGTGCGTTACTGGGACAAGTCACAGATCTGGTTGTAGTAGTAGGTGGCGATGGTTCACTTTTGCATGCAGCTAGAGCTTTGGCAAAATATAATGTCCCGGTGGTTGGCGTCAACCGCGGTCGTTTGGGATTTTTAACAGATATCTCACCGAATGATGTCCTATTGAAATTGGGTCAGGTGCTCGATGGCGATTATGTTTTTGACCAGCGCTTTTTACTGGAAACTGAAATTCGCTCGCAAGGTCAAACGGTTTATCGTGATATTGCGCTCAATGATGTCGTACTGCATTCGGGTAAATCAGTTCATATGATTGATTTTGAACTGAATATTGATGGTTTGTATGTCTATCGGCAGCATAGTGATGGCTTGATTGTGGCATCACCGACAGGCTCGACTGCCTATGCTCTATCTGGAGGTGGCCCGATTGTACATCCTAATATGGATGCGATCGTGCTGGTGCCGATGCATCCACATACTCTAACATCTCGTCCGATTGTGGTCGGTGGACAAAGTGAAATCAAAATACTCATTCAGGATAATCAGATTTTGCCGATGGTCAGTGCTGATGGACAAAATAGTGTTAGCTTGCAGGTGGGCGACTGGTTATATATCAAAAAACATCCATTTAAACTGACCTTATTACATCCACCAGGTTATGATTTTTATGCGGCATGCCGTACAAAATTACGCTGGAATCAGGATTTTGAATCTTCAGATGATGAGCAAAATTAGGAGCACATATGAATATTGAACAAATGTTAAATACCTTGACCCCAGAAATTGTTGAAAAACTCCGTACTGCGGTTGAAATTGGTAAATGGGGCAATGGTGTGGCACTAAGCAAGGAACAACGCGAAATCTGTATGCAGGCAGTGTTGGTTTGGGAGCATAAAAACTTACCGGAAACAGAACGTACCGGCTATATCGATCGTGGCAGTAAAGAAGAAGATGAACATTGCGATTCACATACGGCCGAGCATGATGAAGAAGTCAAACCGATTCGTTTTATTTAAACCGGTTTTGCCACAGTTCTAAGGCTTTGTGTTGTGCTTGTGGATAATCGTCTGCAAGTTGCATGGTCATTAAGGCAATTGCCAGGGTTTCAATAATGGCTTGGGTACCATAGTCGTGTTCGGCATGACCTAGCCAGACCTGTTTAAAAAATTCCAGATCAAAACTTTCCTCACCAACCGAACGATCCGGATTGAGTTTTGGTAATTCCAGTTCATAGCATTCGCCATTTTTAATGCCGCAAATTAAGGTTTTGGCATCTGGATTACGCTCAAATTCACCACCTTCACCTTTAATCACCGCACTATTTTGATAGCCAAGTTGAAATGCGGCCTGTTGATGTGAAGCACGATAGGCCGGATGAAAAATCGCCTGTAACGTGGCTTTTGCATTATAGGGATTAATCAGGCGGCAAAGTGTATGAACCGGCGAGCGCAGACCTAGAAACTGACGAAATTGAATCATTTCTGCCAGTTTTGGCGACAGTAATTGTAGTGGAATGAAAGCAAAGTTTTGTTGATGAAGATGGTCTTTGACATCTTCTATACTGTCGCATACAGCATAGTCCAGATATTTTACTGCATCTTCGGTATAAAGCCGATTAATGGTATGACCTGCTACACCATGCATCACCACTTTATAACCATGCTGTGCAAGTGTCAGGGCAGACAATAAGAACCACGGATAATGTTTGCGTTTGCCCGCATAGCTCGACCAATCCAGATCAACATCGAAAGGTAAAGCTGGTAGATTCAACATATCCTTGCTAGCTTTTACAAATCCTGTTAATTCATCGACAGACTCTTCCTTGACGCGCAGCAGCATTAAAAATGCACCAATTTGCAGATCCAGTGCTTCACCTTTTAAAATCATTGAAAAGCCCTGATAGGCTTCTTCATAACTCAGTGAGCGGCTACCCGTTTTGCCCTTACCCAAAATACGAACATATTGTGCAAAAGGATGTTCTTCCAGGGCATAAATATTTCGTTTCAGGGAATTTGATGTTGGCATGGGCAAGTTACTCAAATCTTACAGGCAGAAGATGATCATAGCATTTAATGTTGATTTGATCATAGATCACAATATTAACAAGTTGATAAAATTGTGCAGAAATCTTCAAAACATTTGAGATATGAATGACCCAGTGATCAAGATTCTAATTGTGGTTGTTGCAAGTGTGGAATTTCTGCCCCATAGGCGAAGCGTTCTTTCCAGTTACAGACATCGGATACCACACATTCACCACATTTGGGTTTGCGTGCAGTACAGCAATAACGCCCATGTAAAATCAGCCAGTGATGTGCATCATGAATAAATTCTTTGGGAATCACTTTTAATAGGCGTTGTTCTACTTCGAGGACATCTTTACCTTTGGCCAGTCCTGTACGATTACCTACCCGAAAAATATGGGTATCTACTGCCATAGTGGCTTGTCCAAAAGCCGTGTTTAAAACTACATTGGCAGTTTTACGACCTACACCTGGTAATGATTCCAGTTCTTCTCGGGTTTGGGGCACTTCACCATGAAAACGCTCCAGTAGAATTTTACAGGTTTTAATTACATTTTCTGCTTTGGCATTATATAAGCCAATAGTTTTAATATAATTTTTAAGTTTTTCCACGCCCAGATCATACATATGCTGTGCATCTGGTGCATCGATAAAAAGCTGTGTGGTCGCCTTGTTGACACTGACATCCGTTGCCTGTGCGGAAAGTAGTACAGCAATCAGGAGTTGAAAAGGACTACCATAATTCAGTTCAGTTTGTGGATGCGGACGTTGTTCGCGTAATCGTTCAAAAAAAATCTGAATTTGCGCCTTGGTCATCGCTTTACTGGAAGATTGTGCTTTAGTCATGATTTAAGCATCCATTAATTCTGCCAAACGTCGTTCCAGATCATCCAGCTGTTGAGTTTTATTCTGGTCATTGCGTAACGATAACTGTTTTTGTAATTTTTTGATTTGCGTGCGAATTTTTGCCAATTCAATGGTGGTTTGTGCATCCTGTTTATGGACAGGTTTTGTTTGTGGCGCAAGCGCAATGTTTTCACCAATAATGGCTTGTAACTGTTCCGTCGATGCACTTGCTTGCGTAATTGGGCTGGCATGGGTACGCAGATTGCGCCGAGTTTGTTCGCGGAGTAAATGTGCTTTATAGCGTTCACGCAAATCATTTTGTTGTACGATCCGTTCTGCTTCGCTCGGTAATGGCGAGGTATCTGCAACCAGATCAATACAATCGACTGGACAAGGTGCAAGGCACAACTCACAGCCTGTACATAAATCTGTCAAAATACTGTGCATCATTTTACCACTACCGATAATGGCATCGACAGGGCAGGCAGCAATACATTTGGTACAGCCAATACACTCGTCTTCACGAATGACTGCTTTAATGCGCTGCGGTCGACCATCTGTTGCAATGTCCCATACACTTGGTTCGGCAGTCAAATTTTCCCGATTTAACAGTTGGGCTAAAGCATCGGCGACGGGTTGTCCACCGGGAACACATTTATTGGCACTTTCACCCTCGGCAATGGATTGTGCATAGGGCAAACAGCCAGCAGCATGACCACATAAGCCACATTGGGTTTGCGGTAAAAGTTGATCAATTTGCACAACGAGAGATTGCAGTGGCGAAGACATAGGCTGATGCAAGGAAATATATCGGTAGAACGGGAAATAAGTTTGAGTATAACAAAAAATTGTAGACTCTGGGGAGAAAGCATGATGTGAATGTTGAAATAGCAAATACATCATATCTGCTGAAAAATGGTGCAAATTAAATGTGAAAATTAAAAAAATCTTGAGTTGATAAAAAAGATGATATTTATAATATATTGAAAAAATAGATATTTTTTATTTTGCACTAAAATAATGCAAATCATTCATTTTTGAAATATTCAGTATTAACTATATAAAATGCTGTATTTTATATATAAAAAAATTATATCGATAAAAAATATTGTGAATTAAGAAAAATAAGTATTAAATAAGTGCAAAATTAACTTTGGTGCATAAAAATGCACTATTTGTAATCACTTACAATTGAGGGTCGTGCATTGAAATATAACAATCTGGGTGATTTTTTAAGCTATGTCAAATCTCGTGATCAACATCAACCGGAGTTTCTACAGGCGGTAGAAGAGGTGATGATGAGCTTATGGCCTTTTATTGAAAAAAATCCGCAATATGCAGCACAAGGTATTCTTGAGCGTCTGGTTGAACCAGAGCGAGTAATCCAATTTCGTGTGGCATGGGTGGATGATCAAGGCCAAACCCAGGTTAATCGTGCATTTCGGATTCAGTTTAATTCGGCGATTGGCCCGTTTAAAGGGGGGATGCGTTTTCATCCATCGGTAAATTTATCGATTTTAAAGTTTTTGGGTTTTGAACAAACCTTTAAAAATGCATTAACCACACTGCCGATGGGTGGGGGTAAAGGTGGTTCGGATTTTGATCCCAAAGGCAAGTCTGATGGCGAAATTATGCGTTTTTGTCAGGCATTGATGCTTGAGCTTTATCGCCATCTTGGCTCAGATACCGATATTCCTGCCGGAGATATTGGTGTTGGCGGCCGTGAAGTAGGTTATATGGCTGGGATGATGAAGAAACTCAGTAATGATACCTCCAGCGTGTTTACAGGTAAGGGCTTGTCCTTTGGTGGTAGTTTAATGCGTCCAGAAGCCACTGGATTTGGTACCGTTTATTTTGCTGAAGAAATGTTAAAGACACGTGGTGAAAGCTTTAGCGGAAAAACTGTTGCAGTTTCTGGTTCGGGTAATGTGGCACAGTATGCCGCCGAAAAAGCCTTATTTTTAGGGGCAAAAGTCGTTACCTTATCTGATTCCAATGGCACAGTGTATTTAAAAGATGGTTTTAGTGAAGAGTTGCTTGCCGAAGTGATGGAACTGAAAAATGTAAAACGTGGACGTATTTCTGAGTTTGCATCCAAACATGGATTTGAATATTTTGAAGGAAAAACACCGTGGCATATTCCTGTGGATATTGCCTTGCCTTGTGCGACCCAGAATGAGTTAAATGGTGATGATGCAGCAGCTCTAATTAAAAATGGTGTGCTCTGTATTGCAGAGGGCGCCAATATGCCATCTACACTTGAGGCGGTAGAGAAGTTTATTGCCGCAAAAGTTCTGTATGCACCAGGTAAAGCATCCAATGCTGGAGGAGTGGCAACTTCTGGTCTGGAAATGTCGCAAAATGCCATGCGCGTTGGTTGGACACATGGGGAAGTGGATGAGCGGTTACATGCCATCATGAAGAATATTCATGCCAACTGTGTGTACTATGGTAAGCAGCAAGATGGCACAATCAATTATGTAGATGGTGCGAATATTGCAGGATTTGTCAAAGTTGCCGATGCCATGCTGGCACAGGGCATCTACTAGATGAATGTATAGTGGGTAATTCGGGTGAAATTATTGCTAGCTTAATATTATTCAGCTTTAATTTTTAACTTATTTTAATCAATTGTTTAACTTTCCAGCCGATGTATAGGACATGCTATACATCGGATTTTTTTGAATGACTTTTGATTATATTGTTATGGCTTTTACTCGAGCATGGCGGCCATGTAGGACAAAATATAAGGCAATACAGGCCAGCGCAATCCATGCACTATAAAAATACATTTGTGCATAGCTAATATGATTAAGGACAAAACCTAGAATAAAAGGCCCAAAGCCTAAACCCGCATCCAGTGCAATAAAGAATGTTGAGGTAGCCAGTTCCATTCGTTCCAGTGATGTGCTTTTCACAGCAATTGCTTGTGCAATCGACTGCATATTGCCAAAGCCTAATCCCAATAATGCACCACAGATTAGCAACAATGAGCCTTGTTGTACAACACTCAATAGCAATAATGCCAGTGCCAGAATAAAGAGTGCTGGATACATCACGACATTTTCACCTTTTTGATCCATCAATTTTCCGGTAAATGGGCGCGAGGCGAGAATGGCGATGGAGTAAACCAGAAAAAATAATGCCGCAGATTGTTCCAGTTGTAATTCCTGTGCATAAAAGTTGATAAAAGACAGTACACTGGAATAGCAGATAGAGGCAATAAAGACCACGATTGCAATTGGCACAGCTTTGATTTCAACAAAATTTTGTAGCAAGGAGGTTTTTTTGACCTCTTCGTCTAGGCTCAGGTTTCTCTCTGGTAAAGCAGGAATTTTAATCAGGAAGCTGATGCCAAGACATAGTAAAGCAATGATCATACTAAGACTAAAAATCCACAGATAGGATGCATGTAAAGTCAAATAAATACCAAGTAATGGTCCAACTGCGGTGCCGACAGTACTACTTAAACTATAATAACCAATACCTTCACCACGGCGAGTCACGGGAATGATTTGTGCGATGATTGCCCCGAGAATAGAGCTTGCCAAACCATAACTAAATCCGTGGATAAAACGTACAGCCAATAAAAAATCGCTAGAAGTGGCAATAAAATACAGTCCAGCACTGATACAGAAGCCGGTTAATCCTAGCCATAAGGTTTTTTGTCTACCGAGAATATTGGTAAACTGACCAATCATAAATCGACCAATCAGGGTTCCAACAATAAACAAGCCAGAAATCAATCCAGCTTCTGCTTTGGAGGCATGCAATGCAGTCACTGCATAACCTGCAATCACCACCACCAGCATATAAAATACCAGCACCATCATAAAATTAATCAGACTGGTCAGAATAAAATCTCTGCTCCATAAACGATTTTTATTCATGTGAATCAACCTTTTGCAAATTATTTAAAAATTGCGCCAGAACGTCGGTGGCGTGTTGTAAAGCCTGCGGATCAATATCCTGTTTATATTTTGCTTCAATTAAATCAATTTGCTGCTTACAGGTCTGGTAATGCTTCAGACCTTGTGGGCTAAGCGTAACGATTTTTTCGCGTCGATTACTTGCAGGAAGATAGTCAATCAATTGTTTGTTTTCCAGATCGACAATTCGTTTACTGATCGCTGGCTGTGAAATATTTAGTGCATTGGCAATATCAGTCAAACTGCATGGGGCCAAATTGTCAATCGTGGCCAGCACTTGCCATAAAGAATAATTTAAATCTTGTGTTTGCAGATAAACATTGATTTTATCTACAAAAATACGGCTACTTTTTAAAAGTACGGACCGAAATGGAAGTAGGGTAGGCATAATATTAATCTTATTAATAGTTAACTATGTTAATTATATATCTGATTATGAATTTTGCAATAGTATTTAATTTGTTCACTGCAAATTTTTCAATAATGTATGGATTAAAGCTGATAAAATTGGGTTCCAATAGAACAATGCTGATATTAAAAGCATTTGATTTTTATAATATAACTTTTGAATTAAATGCGTTAGTCTAAGGAAACCGCTAGATTTATCATCATACAATATTGAGGTCAGAATGAATTTTCATATCAATCCCGATCATTATTTGCAAACAGCTCAGGGACGTATTTTTTCTGAAGCCAGTAATCGACTGGCATGGCAAAAATGCTATGCCGATTTGCAGCATTATCTGAGTTCTTCATCCGCCATACGATGTATTTATCTGTTGGTGGGTGCACAAGGATCGGGTAAAACCAGCTGGGTAAAACATAAAATGCAGGTGCAAACTGACTGTATTTTTTTTGATGCCATTTTGGTAAAAAAATCTGAACGCATGCCAATTTTACAATATGCTCAACAATTTGATATTCCATGTGTTGCAGTATGCCTGATGACACCACTGCAACAATGTCTGGAGAGAAATCGACAAAGGCCTACAGATGAGATTGTCAATACGGCGGCATTAAGAAATGTTTATCATGCTTATGAGCAACCTACACTCGATGAAGGGTTTACCGATATTTTGTTTATTACGCCGGAATTGAATGTGCAGTGATCATAATGCTTTTAACTGAGTATGAAGGTGGTGTTTATGCCACATTCTTCAACAAAATTTTGATCGTGTGATACCAATATAACTGCACCTGTAAAGGAAGAAATAGCTGCGGCTAGTAATTCCCTTGATTCAATATCCAGATGATTTTCCGGCTCATCAAGCAATAATAAATCAACTGCTTCTGCATGTTGGCTTAAACCTAATAAGGCGACTTTTAATTTTTCACCACCACTGAGTTGATGCAAGGGATAAAGTGCTTTATCACCACGAATTCCCAATTGTCCAAGTAAATTACGCCATTCACTATCACTATATTGCGGATTAAACGGTTTTAACTGTGCAAGCGCATTTAATTGTTGATCGCCAAAATAAAAATTCTGATCCAGATATAACAGTTTGGCCTTACAAAAAATATCACCCGATTTTGACTTTAACAAACCTGCAATGGTTTTTAACAGGGTAGATTTTCCAACACCATTGTTCCCGACCATATGTATTTTTTCTCCCGCAGATAATGCCAGCGTAATTTTTTGCTGTGAAGCAAAGGGCAGCATGACATCTTTCAACCGCAGGATTTCGCCGGTTTTGTGCTGCGGAAAAGAAAATTGAAAGCGTTGTGATTGTGTCTTTTCCAGTTGCAGTTGTTTTTCCTGCAATTGTTGTCGCGATTGCTGAATTTGCCGCTGTTGCTGTTGTTTGAGGGCAGACTGACTTTGAGTTGCCTGTTCCTTTTGATAATCCAGTAATATTTTCGCTTGTGAACCCGATTCACGGATTTTCTTGCCAGTCTGTTGCCGTTTTTGCGCTTTCATCAAGCTATCATGTTGCTGGATTTTAAGTTGCTTTAACTCACGTTTTTGTTGGTTTACATTGCGTGCCAAAGCCTCAACCTGTAACTGGTGTTGCGTTAGATAATGATCATAATTTCCCTGATAATAGTGAATAGCATTGTCCTGTAAGGCATAAATATGCTGCATCTGTCTAAGCAAGTTCCGTTCATGGCTAATCACAAGACAACCTGCCGGATGTTGCTGCAAAGACCGAATCAGCCATTGGCGATTTGCTGCATCAAGATGATTGCTAGGTTCATCCAATAACAGATAATGATCTTTTAATAGAAATAATCGACACAATGCCAGTTTGGTTTTTTGCCCTTCACTTAACTGATCACACGGAAAAGACAAGTCTATTGGAAGACTGGCATCATTCAGGATTTGCTGCCACTGCTGAGGTAGATGCCAAAGTTGCTCGACACGATCAAAATCGGAGAAACTGGCCTGATTATGTTCAATACGTTGAAATATCTGATAAAGCTCCTGCACATCCAGCGCTTCGGCAATGGTCGCTGCGGGTGTATGAAATTGTGCGAGATAAGCATATTGGCATCGCCAGTCAATTTCCCCGGTTGCCAATGCAGGATCGAAGTGATTTAGCATCGACATGAGCAAGGATTTACCCTGACCATTACGTCCAATTAAGGCAGCACATTGGGCAAAAGGGAGTTGAAAACTTAATTGCTGAAAAAGACAATGCTGAGTAAAAGTAACAGACAGCGAACGAATAATACATGCCTGACGGGACATAGTGTTTCCTCATACAGGATGTACAAAACCAAATCTTAGAATGGAAAAATTTTGAAATTACAAAGAGAAAATTGAAATCAGTACCAAGGTCAGATTGTTTTGCACATCAAATCATTTAAAAATAGAAAAACTGAATTGATGAAACAAAACTTACTTCATTGGCGTAGACTCAAAAAATAATGATGGGGTAATAATAACGGGATAGTGGAATGATAAGAATTGTATCTTTTTTAGTCAAGGTTTTATTCCCATTGATGAATACTCATCTCAAAATATCATGCCAATTTTTTATACATAAATCTTAAAAAAAACTTGTCAAACGGCATCGTAGCGGGTACTGTAAGTGCAAGTTTTATATTTTTGAAAGCAAATGTTAAAGCAACCTTTAATTCACAACGCATCTTATTATTTTTGGCAATTTAGTTAATTGCCTGAATGCGTTTGGGCAAAATAAAGGTTGCCCACCCAGTTAATACCTGATCGGCAACCCCGGTCAGGTTTTTTTATATGTGTAATTTATCGGAGTAATCACAACATGACATATCAATTTTTTAGCAGCGCACGATTTTATCAGTATTGGACTTTGACACAGCATCAACCAGCATCCTTAAATATTTTAGCGAGTCATCCATCATGTCAAAACTTAATGCACAAATAAATCACGCTGTATCCTCTGAAACTGTTCTGGCAACGCCATGCCAGCTTAAACAGTCTTTGGCGATTTCTGAACAATTACAACAAAATATTTATCAACATCGGCAAGAAATTAAAAATATTTTAAATGGTGATGATGCCAGATTTCTGGTGATTGTCGGTCCATGCTCAATTCATGATCCAGACGCAGTATTAGAATATGCCAAGCGCCTGAAAAAATTTGCAGATCAACACCAACATAGCTTAAAAATTGTGATGCGGGCTTATCTGGAAAAACCACGCAGTACCGTCGGTTGGAAAGGTTTTGTCTATGATCCGAGCTTAAAAAATAAAAGTGATATGCAGCAGGGCTTAATCTTAAGTCGAAAACTGTTAATTGATCTGGCTGAATTAGGTTTAGCGCTGGCGACAGAAGTTTTGAATCCAATGCTGGCGACATATTTTGATGATTTATATAGTTGGGGTGCAATCGGAGCGCGTACCAGTGAATCACAAATTCACCGTGAAATTGCCAGTCGTTTACCTTATGCAATTGGTTTTAAAAATGGCACTGATGGTAATGTGAATATTGCACTGGATGCGATTCAATCTGCGTCTTTACCACATAAGTTTTTTGGCATGAACAGTGCTGGACAGCCGGCAATGTTGACAAGCAGTGGTAATGACAGTTTACAGATCATTTTACGTGGTAGTAATCATGGCACCAATTATGATCGACATTCGATTCATGCTGTTGCACAAAGCTATGGCAAACGTGGTATGAATCCTGCCATTATTGTCGATTGTAGTCATGGCAATAGCCAGAAAAATCCAGATTTGCAGCCAGAGGTTTTATCAACGATTGCCGAAGAGCTGAACTCAACAGGCGTAAAAGGTGTAATGATCGAAAGTCATTTGGTTCATGGCAAACAGAGTATTGATGCCGAACCTATGCAATATGGCTGTTCAATTACCGATGGTTGTCTGGGCTGGGAAAAAACGGCACATGCACTTGAGCAATTGGCAAGTAAAATTACAAAGCAAAGACAACAGCACGCTATGCCACAGGAAGCTTTGGTTTAATCTAAATGTAGAACACAAGCCTCTTTATGGTGATTGATATCATTAAAGAGGCTTGTCTCAAGGCAGTGGCAAGCGCTTTGCGACAAAGTTGTAATATATTGATTTAAATAAACGGATTAACGTCGTCTTAAGCCGCGACCACGACCTCTTGCCATACCACCCAAGGCATTGAGAACTGCCATTTTATTTAAGCTGCCAGAGGCGTGTGCGTGGCAAATGGCTGCGGCAAGCGCATCGGCGGCATCTGCTTGTGGTTTAATGGAAAGATTGAGTAAACGCATCACCATCATTTGGACCTGTTCTTTATCGGCTGCACCATAACCAACAACCGATTGCTTGATTTGTCGGGCGGTGTATTCGGAAACTGCCAGATCCAGATTGACCAGTGCTGCAATCGCTGCACCACGTGCCTGTCCGAGTTTTAAAGCAGAATCTGGATTCTGCGCCATAAATACCTGTTCAACTGCGGCTTCGGTTGGTTGATGAAATTTAACGATACGATCCACACCCGCAAAAATTTTTTTAAGCCGATCTGGGATATCCTGACTTTCGGTACGGATTGTACCGGCATCGACAAAACGTAATTTTGACCCTTCTTTTTCGATAATGCCATAACCGGTCAAACGTGATCCCGGATCAATGCCGATAATTAATGTCATCTTGCCCTTTAAATTTTTTGATTCACCCTTATTGTTACATAAATAGACGTAAAAAACTTGCTGTGCTATAAAGTTTAACTTCTATTTGCGTTCTAACTCCGAGTACAACCTTAAGACAGGCATCAATATTTATGGGACTGATTTTATTTATTTTAATTGCAATTGTCGCTGAAATTGTGACATGGATCGTGGTCGGAGATTGGGTCGGCAGTGGTTGGTATGTGTTTTTCTGGTTTATTGCTGCTTTTTTCATTGGTCTGAATATGATACGTGGCAGTACCTCACATATTATGCCGCAAATGCAACAAATGCAGATGACTGGTCAAATGAGTAGCGATCCTCAGGTCAGTAAATACATGACTCGGGCAATTGCAGGATTCTTATTAATGATTCCTGGTTTACTCACCGATGTGGTCGCGTTATTGATGCTGATTCCTGCGGTGCAAAATGTCTTTAAAAAAGCAGCGATTGATGCCATGCAAAAACGCCAGCAAGCCATGATGGAAAAAATGATGGGCGGTATGGGGGGTATGAGCGGTGCATCAGGTCAAGGTAATCCTTTTGCAGACATCATGCGCCAAATGGAAGAAATGCAACGTGGACAAATGGGTGGACGGGGTGCCAGCAACGACGCCAATATTATAGATGGTGAAGCAAGAGAAGTTGAACCTGAGCAAAAACGGATTGAAACCAAAGATAAAGAATAATCTTTATTATAAAAAAGCCTTGTATTTTACGATGCAAGGCTTTTTTTGTGTTAAAGTTTTTTACAAGGAAAGTATAAAAATACTTTATTTTTAGCTTAAATTTAATATATGATTACTTCTCAATACGTCCTAATTCCTGTAAATGTAATCTTAAAATACGTCGCAGCTCCAATACTGCTTCCGGACTATATTGAATGGAATGTCCACCATGAATTATTTTTTCCGATTGGGCACCATCCAGATGGGCACTGTAATACGGCACAATACCGTCAGTGATGGTCTTGGTATCATTGGAATTGGTATCGTTGCCCATAATTACGTGATATTTGACCTTCGGTGAAATTTTGGTATTTGCGGTAATTTGCATAAATGCTGATTTTTTACTGAGATCACTTGGACCATTTTGCAAGAAGTCCTTACCAAATTGTTTTAAATAATCTGTGGTTAAATCACCGGATAAACCATGGCTAATGGTTTCAAAGCTTGCGGTTAAAAAGCTTTGTGGCAATTTGATGATTTTACGAGCAGCTAAAGTAAACCAACGATCTGCAAAATCCGTACCTCTAAATGGTGATGCGACAAAAATGGCTCGGTCAATTGGCGGTGTCAGCGCATGCATGGTTAAACGATCTTGAGCAGGACCGAAATTTTTAACCCGTTCATATTTGCGTAAATTATTTTTTTGCAGATAACTGAGGATTTGAGGGGTAAAGTCATCATCACTTACCAGTAAACGACTGATGACACCACCCATACTATGACCCAGCAGAACAGCATGTTGCGGTGGTTTGTTTGGGTATTTAACGGCTAGGTCATCAAATGCCTGTTTTAGTAAGGCATAGATTTGATAGCGACTTTCGATGATCGGCATATTGGTTGAATAGAAGATTTGCCAGACCTGATAATTATCCCGTAGTACGCTATCACCCATGATGTCATTGGTCATAGCAATCCATGCCTCTGGGCTACTGGCCAGACCATGAATCATGACAATGACTTTTTTATTCGGATTATATGGTTCAAGCATAAACAGATGTGGCATGATCAAGTTCTGTTCCCGATCAATTAATGTCCAGTATGCTGCTGCCCCTAGATTATCATTGGCTAGCCACAAGCCATATGGTGCAGAGAAGTTGGCTGCCAATGGAAAATTCTGATGGGCGATCTCGATATTTTGATAAAAATTTGGGTCAATGAGGCGTAAGTTGAATGTTTTACTGTTAAGAATTTCATCAACTGAACCTCTTTGACTTGGCTCAGCAACAATGGTGGCTGCTAAAAATCGTGCTTCAACAATATTGGGATGGTCACTAATATTTTTACTTTGAATAAAGGGATTAACCATGTATTGATCAAATTGTTTGGTGTCAGGTTTTGCCATTTGCAGGGTAAACTCGGAACCAAAACCATCACGACGGCTGATTGATCTTAAACCGGAAAAGCCTAAATTATAAGTAGAAATTAATTTTTCCAGATGGAGCGAATTGAGATTTGGATATTGTGTAATATCAATATGATAGTCGCTATTACCCATTTTTAGAGTAGAGTTATAATCGGTATGGTCGGATTGACGGGAATCATTAAAGGCATTGACCAGATTGGCAATGGCTTGATTATAAAAATCCCGAACCTGTACCTGTCTATTATCAAATAAGCGTTGTGCTGGGGGACGCTTGGTTGAGAATAAATAGGCATAACTATAACGAATCGACTGGTTTAAGGATTCAAGTTGTTGATTTAAGCATTGGTCTAATTTTTGTTGTATCTGTAATTTTTCATTTTCATCTTTAAACTTCACCACAATATTTTTGGGATTGCATTCTTTGGATTGCTTTAATTCAATGGCGTTTGCAAGATAAACTTCGCTTCCTGTTGATAATAATTGTTCATCCTGAATTTCCGTAATCTGCCGTAATTCTTTCATGCAGGTTTCTGGCTGATTAATACATTTATTGGCTTGTTGTCCGGTCATGGACAGTACATTCAGACTGGCTTCACTTAATTTATTTCTGGTCAGAATATTGTCACGTTCATTACTTAAGGAGGTGCCTAACTTTTGTTGTTTGACGCTGACCACCTGACAACCAGAAAGGATGCCAATACTTAAACTCATACCCAATGTAAGTGTCAATATTTTAAGCATAATAGGAGTTTTGTTGGGAGTTAGGAAGATTTAAAAATAAAGATTTTAATGGCGTGTGTCTAGTCTTTTTAAAAGACCAGTCATTCATTTTGACTGGTCTTGATCTATTACATTGATGGATTGTATAGCCACCTGTTTTATAAGGTGCTAGGGAGATAAAATTATATAAATTACTTCATGATTTGCCATACATTGTAGCGTTTACCTGAATCCATTTCTGCAATCAGCTGATCGGCCACTTGGGCTTCACTTGGGTATTTTACCTTGTAGTTTTTCAGTGTTGTGATGGCATTTTTCTTTTGTTCCATATAGATGTAGTTGTTTGCCATCGACAGATAAGCTTCCTGTACGCCTGCATCTATTGCATTTTGTAAATAAGGCATGGCTTCTTTAAATGCGCCACCTTCGGACAAGCCAAAACCTAACCAGAAATTAATGGTTGGATCTTTTGGTTTCATGGCCAAAAGTCGTTTGGCATAACTGAGAGCTTTCGGGCCATAAATTTCGCCCATATCCAGATTACGCGCCATACTGCTGGCTTTTGCTGCACGCATTAACACATCATAGGAAGCATTTGATTTTAATGCAAGCGGATCAAGCGTGTTGATAATTGTTTTTAATCGATCGGTATAACCGTCGCGTTCACGCGTACTGGTAAAACGTACAGGATAATGACGTGCTTTGCCTTCTAAAAGATTAAAAAAATCATCAATTTCAGTTACATCAAGCTCATTATCTTGTGCCAGAACAGCAAACTTCAGGGCTTTATCCTTGCTATCGGTCAACGGGATAATAAAACGATTTTTATCCAGAATAACTTTTTCAGAATTTGGATTACTTGGATCACTATTAACCTGTAATTTGGTCACGGGTGCATTGGCGGCATTTAGAAGATTTACTTCAAATTCTGGTGGTTGGGTGTAGTCATGTGGATTTAAGGCATAAAATGGTGCAGTAATCGCAGGTTCGGTAAATACAATGGGTTCAACTTTGGTGGTTGCTTGTACTTTATCTTGCTTGGTTGGCAAATTCGAACAACCAGCGATCAGCATAGTTCCCATTCCAACTGCAATTAAAGGCTTTAAATTCATCGTCATCATCCAGGTTTTTTGTTTATGTAGGAAATAGAGCTAAGTCTAGGAAAAAAACGTCTTTCTTTCAACTTAAGTTACGTTAATCCGGCAATTTATTATCAATTGTTACGTCATACTCACGTTTTACTTCATCCAAAATTTGTTTGTCCTGTTTTGACAAAGGAGATACACGTGGTTTTTTAAATTCAGGATCAAGTTTGCTTAGTTGTGTGCACATTTGTTTGATCTGTAATTCATTTTTTTGTAGACGGTCCATCAAAATACGGATACCTTCGAGCATGGTATCAGGTTGTTCCTGAGATGCTGCATAAGGCTGGAAGTCTGAACTTTGTTCTTCCTCATGATCCCGTTGTTCAGGCTGATCTTTGATAATAAAGCGGGCAGGGTTTCCTACCGCAGTGGCATTGGCCGGCACTGCTTTGGTCACCACAGCATTGGAGCCAACTTTGGCGTTCTTCCCAACAATAAATGGCCCGAGGATTTTTGCCCCAGCACCAACAATCACACCATCTTCGAGTGTAGGATGGCGTTTACCTTTATTCCACGTGGTCCCGCCAAGGGTTACACCATGGTAGAGTGTGACATCATCACCAATTTCGGCAGTTTCACCAATCACCACCCCCATGCCATGATCGATAAAAAAGCGTTTACCAATTTTTGCGCCGGGATGGATTTCGATACCTGTCATCATACGGCTAAATGCTGATAAGGTGCGGGCAGTGCCTTTAAATTCTTTTTGCCACAGTCGATGTGCCACCCGATGAGCTATCAGTGCATGAATACCGGGATAAGTGGTCAAGACTTCCAAGGTGTTCCTTGCCGCTGGATCACGATCAAATACGGCTTGAATATCTTCTTTAAGCTGTTTAAACATCTGATTGCTCTCCGTGCGTATTTTTTTGTTTTGGTGGATGCCATGTACCTTTTGCTAGTGCTTGTACTCGGGTAAAGACGCCACGCAATAAATGGTATTCCATCCGGTCTAATTGTATGCGTCCAAACAGGCGACGCAAGCGCAAAGGCAATAATCTCGGATTTTTTTCATCAAGGAAATCAATATCGATTAATGTTTGTTCGAGATGAGGATAAAACTGCTGCATTTGATGTTGTGTTACCAGTGGTTCATCCCATTGCATGGATTGATTTTGTACCAAGGGCATAGTTTCAGATTGAATAGCAGGCAGATCAGTCAAAGCCGCCATACGCAATTCATAACATACCACCTGAATAGCCTGTGCGACATTGAGCACGCCATAATCTGGATTGACTGGAATGGTTAAATGATAATTGGCTAATGCCAGTTCTTCATTGGTTAATCCACGATCTTCACGACCAAACAATACCGCGATATTTTGCTGTTTTTGTGATGCTTGAATAATTTCTTGTGCTGCGGGGCGTACATCCAGTAAGGGCCATGGAATAGTACGACTGCGGGCGCTGGTACCAAACACAAGGTGGCAGTCCGCAATCGCCTGTTCCAGTGTATCAACAACTTTAATCTGTGCGATTAGATCACTTGCACCGGCAGCAAGTGCATCGATATCAGGATGTGGAAAGGTTTTTGGATTGACCAGCACAAGATGCTGGAGTCCCATGGTTTTCATTGCACGTAATGCTGCCCCAATATTAGCAGGCAGGGTGGTATTAACCATGACGATACGGATTTGATTTAGACTTACAGGATTAGAGGTGGTGGACATTCAATATTGATTAATGAAAATAAGTGAATTGATTATATAAGTTTCTGAACATAATTTTAATGAATTGCAGAATAAATTTTATAAAACGTCATTTTTAGCTAATTTTTTGATATGGGAATACCGTATCAATGGTGTTGGTGTATAAAACTTTGCCTGAATTAAGAGCATAATATAGGGTAGGCGTTACATAACGATTCAATTCATTCATATTTTACCTATGCTTTACTGTTTGAATATATCTCATAAAGAAGGAGTTACCTATGTTCAAAAATAAAACTTTCACTGCCATACTGGCAGCTACGATGCTTTCCACAAGTATGCTTTCTATTGCTGCGCCGGGAGATTTTGGTCCGGATCAACAAAGAAATAATCAGAATCAACAAAATTACGGTCCGGGACCATCAAATGATCAGCATAGACACGATCAGGAGCAACGCGGTAACCCACAAGGGTATAATGGTCCTAACCAGCAAGTTCAAAATAGAAATAACGGACCGCGACCATCTGAAGATTGGCGCCGAGGACAAGCTGTACCACAGGAATACAGAGGTCAGAGCCATTATGTAAATGATTGGCAAAGCCGCAATTTACCACAACCGCCTAAAGGCCATCGATGGCTTGAAGTGAATGGGGACTATGTCTTGGTTGCAATCGCAACAAGCAATATCACCACAATTTTTATGGGTAACCATTATTAATCTAGCAGTTTTCACAAGAAGCGGAAACATTATGCTGTCTGACTGGATCAGGCAGCATTTTTTATGGTCAATTCATTGATGAAATGTTAACAGACCTTAAGAATACTGGGCATAATCGTCAAGATGATAAGTAGAATCATCCTTCAACATGCCTTCTGGATCGATATCTGGATTGGGATTTTTAAGTGGTTTGACATCCTGCAAACGATAATTTGATTCAACGATTTGCACAGCTTTGGATTTGACTTTGTAATCTACTCGAATATGTTCCTTCCCAATGCTTTCCCTCAGTCTAAACATCAGTTCATCACATGGATAGACGCACCACTCATCATTTGGATGCAATTCAAATTCTGCAAATTCAAAGTTAAGTTTTAATCGTACTGGAATATGTACCTGCTGATCTATATTGATAAAATCAGCAATGGCGTGCTTCAACTCTTTGGCAAGATTGCGGGGTAAATCCTGCTGATCAAACTGGATATAAATGGCTTGTGCCCGTTTTTGCCGAATTTCATTCAGGGTAAAGGCCTTGCTTAAGCGTCCCATTGGGCGATCAAACCCTTCACGCTCATATACTTCGCCTTCTATGATAATGACTTTATCAACCTGAAGAATATCTTTAAAGCGTTCATAACGTTCACGGTTGGTTGAGACTTCCAGTCGGGCTGTCCCATCATCAAGCGTGATCAATGTTCGATTGGGAAAGTGGGCAACATCAAGTATTAGTCCGGTAAAGACTGTGGTCACGCCACGACGGGTTGCAGTCACTGCATTGAGGGGATGTGGAATAAAGCACTTCAACTCATCTCGATAGACATCGATTGGATGTCCGGTGAGATAGAGTCCCAGCGTATCTTTTTCACCTTTGAGGCGAACTTCATCACTCCAGGGTTTGACCGGTTTTACAGGTTTTCGCTGAACTTCTTCGACTTCACCAAATAAGTCCATAATACCGGTTTCACGGTTATTTCGTGCTTGTTCGGCTGCCTGAACTGCTTCTGGCAATTGTGCCATCAATGTTGAACGCTCTATTCCCAGACAATCCATTGCACCAGCCCGAATCAGGGCTTCCAACGTGCGTTTATTGATCTTTTTCAGATCAATGCGGTGACAAAAATCGAATAAATCTTTAAATTCTCCATCCTGTTGACGTGAGTCGATTACCGACTGCATCGCCTGTTCACCTACACCTTTGATTGCACCAAGTCCGTAGACAATGGTGTCGGGTTTAATGGCTTTAAAGCGATAATCCGACATGTTGATAGAAGGTGGTAAAACCTCAAGATGATTACTACGACAATCGTCAATTAGAAAGACCACATTATCGGTATTTTGCATTTCCGAGGACATCACCGCCGCCATAAACTCAGCAGGGTAATGGGCTTTTAGCCATGCAGTATGATAGGCCACCAGTGCATATGCCGCAGCATGTGATTTGTTGAAACCATAACCTGCGAATTTTTCCATATAGTCGAAAATATGGTTGGCTGTGGCTTCATCAATATTCTTCTTGGCTGCACCTTCAATAAAGATTTGGCGATGTTTCACCATTTCTTCAACTTTCTTTTTTCCCATGGCACGGCGCAGTAAGTCTGCACCGCCCAGTGTATAACCTGCACAATACTGTGCGGCCTGCATCACCTGTTCCTGATACACCATGATGCCATAGGTCGGTTCCAGCACACCTTCAAGTAAAGGGTGCAGATATTCAAATTCGCCGCCATGCATCCGATGGATAAAGTCGGGGATTAGATCCATTGGTCCGGGACGATATAACGATACGAAGGCAATAATTTCTTCAAACTTGCTTGGCCGTGCCTCTTTCAGCATGCGTTTCATGCCGACGGATTCAAACTGGAATACCGCAGTAGTATTGGCACTGGCAAAAATTTGATAGGCGTCGGGATCTTCAAGTGGAATATGGGAAATATCCACTTGTTGGTCTGCGGGCAGGCGTTTATTGATGTTCTGTACTGCATCTTCAATGACAGTCAGGTTACGCAAGCCCAGAAAGTCGAATTTAACCAGACCGACGGCTTCTACATCATCTTTATCAAACTGACTAACGCGTCCACTACCATCTGCCTCACAGCTTACTGCGGAATAATCGGTGATTTTCCCCGGGGAAATCAAAACACCACCGGCATGTTTACCGGTATTACGGGTGATACCTTCAAGTTTAAGTGCCATTTCCCAGATTTCAGCAGCATCATCATATTCAGGATTGGATGGATTGGTGACCATATCCTTGAGTTGCGGCTCCATTTCTAGCGCCGTGGCCAGATCAACACCCAAGGGCTTGGTGGGCACCAGTTTAGAAATTTTATCGGCTAAACCATAGGATTTACCCAGTACACGAGCCACATCACGAATAGCACCTTTTGCTGCCATGGTACCGAAGGTGGCAATTTGCGATACTGCTTCCCGGCCATAATGACGGGATACATAATCAATGACACGGTCACGTCCGGCAATACAGAAATCCACGTCAAAGTCAGGCATGGAAACACGTTCTGGATTCAGGAATCGTTCAAACAGTAAGTCGTAACGCAGTGGATCAAGGTCAGTAATTTTTAAGCTATAGGCGACTAGCGAACCTGCACCCGAACCACGACCTGGGCCAACTGGTACGCCATTATTTTTTGCCCACTGGATAAAGTCCATCACGATAAGGAAATAGCCGGGGAATCCCATTTTAAGGATAATATCAATTTCGTATTGCAGACGTTCATCGTATTTTTTGCGTTTTTCCGGCCAGTGTTCATCACGTTTTTCGACCGGATATAGATAATTCAGGCGTTCTTCCAATCCTTCTCGGGAAATATGGGCAAAATAGGTGTCTGTGGTAAATTCAGGTGGAATTGGATAGTCGGGTAGGAAATTTTCGCCTAAAGTTAAACTAACCGTACAACGCTGAGCGATATAAACGCTATTGGCAATGGCATGTGGCAGATCAGTAAACAGTTGCTGCATTTCTACTGCGGTTTTAAAGTATTGCTGATCACTATAGGTGCGTGGCCGACGGTCATCGCCGAGTACATAACCTTCGGCAATACAGACACGGGCTTCATGCGCTTCAAAATCTTCCTGTTTGATAAAGCGTAGATCATTGTGCGCGACAATGCCGATTTTATAATTTTGGGCAAGTTTACAGGCTTGCTGGATAAATAATTCTTCATTTGGGCGACCAGTACGGGTGATGGCAAAGTACACACGATCACCAAAATGTTCAATCCATTCTTCAAGCAAAGGCTGTGCTTTTTGCGGATTGGATGAACATAGCGCCTGACCGACATCACTATTGATACCAAGCAATGCAATCAGATCATCCGATTGATTAAAAATCCATGTTTTATCGACAATCGGAATATCAAGTTTTAATCCTTCGGTAAATCCTTTGGATACCAGTTCGGTTAGATTACGCCAGCCATGATTATTCATTGCCAACAGGGTAATACGGTGCTGTTCATCAATGATTCTAAGATCGCTACCAAAAATTGGCTTAATGCCTTTATTCAGGCAGGCTTTATAGAATTTAACAGCGGCATGTAGATTGGAGAGGTCCGTTAATGCCAGTGCAGGCATTTTTTCTGCTGATGCAGCTTTGACCAAATCAGGTATCCGAATAATGGAGTCGGTAATGGAATATTCGCTATGAATACCTAAATGGACAAATTGATTCATCGTTTCTATTACACTCAATCTGGATTAACGGTTAGAAATTTGTGTAGGAAGTTTAGCACGACTGGCATGGCTTCTTAAGATTTTAAGCGGCTTTTTGCCATGTAAATTCTCATCCGAAGGCATTTTAGCCAATCTTAAAATTAATTCTTAGATTATATCTATCTAAATTTTATCAATAAAAAACCAAATCCGAAGATTTGGTTTTGATGCGTAAGCATTTGTGATGAGTTGATCATATTTTGCTTGTTGAATAGCAATCAAGCTTGATCAAATTCTGTCAAAGTTACCGTTTTAGTCGTCTTTTAAAGCAGGGTCTTTGATATCAACATAGGCATTGGCACGGATTTCACGTAACCAGCCATCAACTTCTGCATCAAACTGACGTTCGCCTAAAATCTGTCTTGCCATACGACGTTGGTATTCATTGGTCATGTCGACCTGACGGGTATCTTCCACTTTTAGAATATGCCAGCCATATTGTGTCTGGAAAGGTTGGCTGATTTGTCCAACCGGTGTATTTTTCATTACTGTTTCAAATTCTGGCACCATGACACCCGGTGTTACCCAGCCCAAACTACCACCATTACGTGCTGATCCCGGATCGGCTGAATAGGTGGCAGCCAGTTCGGAAAAATCCGCACCTTGTTGTAAGCGTTGATAGATTTGATCGATACGTTGTTTGGCATCTTCGGGACTAATGACTTCCGATGGCTGAATCAAGATGTGGCGAGTAGAATATTGATTTACCAGCGCCTTCTTATCATCAGCTTTACGTTCAAGTAATTTGAGCACATGCAAACCATCATTGGCAGGGATAAGATCGGTGGTTTGACCAATCTCCAGACCACTGACGCGGGCAGCGAGGTCGGCCGGAATATCTGCCAGTGCTCTAAAGCCCATGTCGATACCTTGAACATCCACCTTGTCATTGCTAAATTGTTTGGCAATGGCTTGCACATCATCACTGCCATTTAAAGCTTGTTTGACTTGTGCTGCCACATTGCTCACTTCTTCGGTCGTTGTGTTTGCAGATTTTGGTGCAATACGTACATGCAGGGTACGTACCTGACTACCTAATACAGCCTGACCTTGTGGTGATTTTAAAAAGTTATCGACGTCACGATCAGAAATTTTGATACGTGACATGACTTGCTGCTGGCGTAAGCGAGTGACATTTAAGTCTTCTGCAACCTGTTCACGTAGCAGGGCATATCGTCCTGCACCAGTGCTATCCACGTGTTGCTGGAATGCCTCAAGTGAAGAATAACCTTCCTGTTTTGCAATGGCAGACACTGCATTGTTTAATGCTTCCGGATCGGGCTGGATGCCAAAACGTTTGACTTGTTCAACCTGTACCTGACGCAAGATCAACTGATCAAGCACATTTTTACGTAGAATCTGTTCTGGTGGGACAGTTTGTCCTTGTTGTTGTAATTGTTGTCTCACAACATCCACAGCCTGATCCAAATCGCTTTTTAAAATGACACTGCTATCGACAACAGCAACGACTTGATCAACCACTTGTGCTGCATAAAGCTGTGATGTAGCGAATAATGCAACTGCCAGTGTCGTATTGCGAAACATTTTTAACATAATATGGCCATTCATTTAACGTTGAGTCCAATTTTGGTTGACATGATCAAAACCGATCACACGATTTTCAAGTAAAGAGGTAAGTTTACCAGACAGACCACCTAAACCTTTAAGTGAGAATTCTGCCATAACTGCCCGTTTGGGTGATATATCTGAAGCGGTTGGATCATCCAAGTCATTATAATATGAGCGACCATATACAGATATGCCCCAGCAGCAAGATTCATAATTTAGCCCAACCAGAACTTCACGCGTAAGATCATTATCAATGTCGTATTGTACATGGCCTAAAATACGCCAATTGTTGTTAATTGGTTGTATAAAAGAGGTCGCAACTTGTTGATAAGGTTGTTGACCCTGATCGCTGACTTCACGGCGGTGATAATATCCAAGATTGTATAAGCGGCCTTTTTCATCAGCATAATTTAATGACACATTATTTAAAGCACTTTTACCATTGGAGAGCCATGCCGCATTGCCGACCACATTAATGGTATTGCTCAATTGGCTTGAGACTGTTACCACCGGACCGGTACGACTGGAGGTTGCCACCTGATCGGTTTCATTGAGCTGAACTCTACGATCGGCAAAATAATAGCTTTGACCAATACTGGCTCGCAAGCGTTCCAGACCAATCTGATCATATAAGCGATAAGTCAGACCAAGTGAGGCAAAATTGTTGTCTTCCAGACGATCGTGACCATAAAAGCGATAAGGACTAAATAATTGATCATAGCTTAAAGAGGCAGATGCACTGTCAAAATTTGGAAAACTGCTCTGATTTTTATAGGGCGCATAGGCATAGAAAATGCGCGGACTCAAGGTTTGTAAAACACTGCCTTCTTTTTCAAAAATCATGCCTGCATCAAGGGTAAATTGTGGTACGGCGACAGATTTTTCGATGGAATTACTATTGACCGAATCGGTGACGGTATTGGTCGTATCCTGATCAAAAAAAGTATTGATGCTGCGGGCAGTCAAAGTCGGTGTCACAAATATACCCGGTGTACGGAAATTATAATTGACCGAAGCCTCGTTATAAATTCTGGTTCCGCTAGGATTTTTTTCGGCGATCTCGGCGGTCGGGTTATCCAGTGACTTTTTAAAATAAGCTGAATCGTTGAGGAATGAATAGCTTAATCCGGTAAAGTCGCCACCCTGATATTGAAAAATAAACTGTGGTAAACGTGCATAAGGACGTTCTACATCGGCAATGCTCTTGTCGAGAGTCTGAAAGTCTTGCACTTTTAATTGCGCAGTAATACCGGGAATGCCATTGGCATAATACAGTGCCCAAGTTCTTTCCTGATACACCTGATCCTGACTGTTTGGAGAATTGCCCAAATCGGTAAAATAGTCTTTATCCGAAACGTAGTTTAAATCCAGTGTGGTACGCCATTGCGGATCAATTTGCCATAAATGTTGCAGATGCAGTTCTTTTCGGTCTTCATCATCGTAACGCTGATCACTGGGTAAATATCCGCCCCAGAGATTACCAGCACCAAACGATTCGGTTAAATAACGAAAATCACCTTCAATCATCACGCCACGTCCACCGAGATAACGTGGTGTTGCAGTCAGGTCATAATTCGGTGCCAGATTGAGGTAGTAAGGTACACTTAACTGTATGCCACCATCATTGGTATAACCAAAAGAGGGCGTCAAAAAGCCTGTGGTTCTGCGGTCGTCAATTGGAAAATTAAAATACGGAATCGGCAGAACAGGCACATCTTTGATATACAATCGTGCATCTTTGGTAATGCCACGACCTGTTTCCTGATTTAATTCAATGGTTTTTGCCTGAATCCGCCAAGCAGGACTAGCACTTGGTTCACAGGTGGAGAAGCTGGCATTTTCCAGTTCGACAGTATTTGCACCAGTTCTTTTGATTTGTGTTGCGTAGCCATGCGCTTGTTGCTGTTCACTAATATAGAAACTATCTTTTAAGTCGCCTGTCTGGTCTTTTAAATTATAGGTAATTGCCTCGCTTTTGGAAAAAAGACCGCCTTGTGCCAATTGTACATTGCCTTCGGCTTTGGCATAGGTTTGGGTATTATCCAGTTGAACTTTGTCTGCACGGATACTGCGGCCATCTTGATCAATGGTGACATTACCTTCTAAAAAAGATGTCCCAGCTGGATCATAATAACCTTTGTCCGCACCAATGATGGAGGTTGTTTGTGAGGGATCGCTTGCTGCTTTGCTATCTTGACCTATTGGTGTAACCCATGTTCCCGAACAGAGCGTGGACGGTTTGATATTGCCTTGTTGTGTTGATGCGGCGAGTTGCTGTGGCGTTAAATAATACTGCTGGTAAAACTGTTCTCCTTTGGCATAGTTAGCTGCATAGGCGTTACGGGCAGAATTTTGTTGTTCTGACTGTACATTATTTCCCTGTGCATTGTTTTCGGCAATTGCAAGCGTCGCAGTACTTAGACTAATTAGCCCAAGGATTGCTTGTAGAAGAGAGTTTTTCTTTAGCTGTTGTATCATAACAATGTCAACACAAATAATTTCGCAAATATTTTCATTGCATCATAGAGAAAAAAATCCGAAACGACTACACTTATAGCTGCAAATAATGCGGTGTTTTTGCAAGTATAGGTAGTGAGTGAATGCAAAGAGAACAGATTGTACAACAATGGCTAGAACAAATAATTGAAAAACAGGCCTTTGAAATCAAATATTTACCGGGAGATGCAAGTTTTCGACGCTATGCTAGAATCCACCTTCCCAATCAAACCTATATGTTGATGGATGCGCCACCAGAAAAAGAAGATTGTCTGCCTTTTGTTCAAATCGCAGCCTATCTGGAACAGCATGGTGCGCGTGTACCACATATTATTGCACAGGATTTGTCGCAGGGATTTTTATTACTGGAAGATTTTGGTGATCATTTGCTCGCCAATGCTTTAAATGCACAGACTGTTGATGCTTATTATCTGCAAGCCTTTAAACAAATTATCCAGTTGCAGGCGATTCCGGTTGACCAGCTGATTTTTCCAAAATACAGCATAGAGAAACTTATTCAGGAAATGCGTCTATTTGATCAATGGATGTTGCCTGATCTAAAAATTGAAGTCACCGAAAAGCATGCAGAGCTATTACATCGCAGTTATCAATGGATCATTGAAAATCTGGAACATCAGCCACAGGTGTTGGTACATCGCGATTATCACAGTCGTAATCTGATGATACTTGACGGTGAAAATGATCTTGGTGTTATCGATTTTCAGGATGCGGTAGTTGGACCAGATACCTATGATTTAATTTCAATCATACGTGATGCTTATGTACAGTGGCCATCACAACAGGTACAAAAGTGGATTGCCGAGTTTTATGCCATGTTGCCTGAGCAAGCCCGCAAAAATCGTGATTTGGCACAATTTCAACTGGATGCCGAGATCATGTCGATTCAGCGTCATTTGAAGATTTTGGGTATTTTTGTGCGTCTTTATGTGCGTGATGGTAAATCAGGATATCTTAAGGATTTGCCACGTGTGATGTGGTATCTGCGTCAGGAATTGGCACATTGTTCGGCATTACAAGATTTTCAGCAGTTCATCGAAATGGAAGTGATGCCCGCATTTATTGCAAAATATGGTGAATATACCGAGCTTGGGGACGTTGCATGAAAGCCATGATTCTTGCAGCCGGCTTTGGTAGTCGCATGCGTCCTTTAACCCTTGAAACACCAAAACCTTTACTTAAAGTAGCTGATAAACCATTAATTGTTTGGCATATCGAAGCCTTAAAAAAGATAGGTATTACCGATATTGTAATTAATGCGGCTTGGCTCAAGCAAAAACTGGTTGCAGCACTGGGTGATGGTGCGCAATATGGAGTAAATATTCACTGGTCACTTGAAGATGAGGGGCTGGAAACCGCAGGTGGTATTATTCAGGCATTGTCCCAGTTGGGTGATGAACCGTTTATGGTGGTGAATGGTGATGTCTGGAGTCGTTACGACTTTGATAATTTATCAAAACTGAATCTGGGTAATGATCTTGCACATTTGGTGTTGGTAGAAAATCCGCCACAACATCCGAATGGGGATTTTTTGCTTAAACAGAACCGAATTTATACCTTTGAGCAAGCACAGGACGGTGAACCTTTGACTTTTGCCGGGATTAGTGTACTTTCACCTAAGCTATTTGCAGACTTGCCACAGGGCAAACGACCTTTGGCACCCTTGCTTAAAGCTGCCATGACACAGGGTCTGGTGAGTGGTGAAAAAATGGCAAGTTGCTGGGTGGATGTAGGCACACCGGAACGCTTGCAACAACTTGATCAAAAAATTCGTATGCAATTGATTTAAAACACGGCATTTAACAAAAATACCATTTGTGTTTTGGGTAATGTTCCACGTTATAATACTGCCATAATTCAACTGACCAGATAATTTTATGCATCCTTTTTATCAAAGCCTGCAACAAGGTGTAAAGGCTTTAAACCTAGAGCTATCATCAGATGTACTTGATCATTTGCTTAAATATCAGGATGCATTGGTGCTCTGGAATAAGGCATTTAACCTCACAGCAATTCGTGATCCAAAAGAAATGCTTGTGAAACATTTGCTCGATAGTTTGAGTATTCTGCCTTATTTGCCCGAAGGTCGTCTGATTGATATTGGTACTGGTGGCGGTATGCCCGGTCTGATTATTGCTTTGTGCCAACCTGAGCGGACTTGTGTACTACTCGATTCAAATGGTAAAAAAATTCGTTTTTTAAAACAGTTTATTGCTGATATGAAGCTGCCTAATGTGCAAGCGGTACAGACACGAGTTGAAGATCAGGAACATATTGACAAACTGGGACATTTTGATGTGATTACCAGTCGGGCATTTGCATCCTTGCTGGATTTTGTTAGCCTGTCAAAACCTTATATGCACGAACATTCTGTGATTGCTGCAATGAAAGGTGTTGTGCCAACCGAAGAGCTGGCACAATTGTCTGATTATCAACAACAGGTGATTCAGTTAAAGGTTCCGCATTTAGATGAACAACGGCATTTGATTTTGTTAAGTGCGTCATAACGATGAGAAAATGGATGAAAATAAAGTGGTGCTGTCATGGCTAAAATTATAGCAATTGCAAATCAAAAAGGTGGCGTGGCCAAAACCACGACTGCTGTAAATTTGGCAGCCTCATTAGCCATTTTAAAAAAACGGGTGCTCTTGGTCGATCTTGATTCGCAAGGCAATGCGACCATGGGTTCTGGTGTGCAAAAAAATGAATTAACCTATACCGTAGCTGATGTTTTGCTGGGAGATGCGCCGATTGAGGCAGCAGTTACCAAAAGTGAAGCCTTGTACAAAGTATTGGGCTCCAATCGTGAATTGGCCGGGGTGGAGTTGTCCATTGCCGAGCAGGCAGAGCGTGAATTTATTTTACGTGATGCCTTAAAACAAATAGAAAAATCCTATGATTTTATCATCATTGACTGTGCACCAAGTTTAAGTCTGATTACGGTAAATGCTTTATGTGCTGCTGATAGCGTGCTAATTCCGATGCAGTGCGAATATTATGCCTTAGAAGGCTTGGCTGATTTATGCCAGACCATTGAACGCATTAACCAGACCTTGAATCCCGATTTGGAAATTTTGGGCGTCGTGCGTACCATGTTCGATGGTCGAAATGCATTGGCAAAAGATGTATCGGCAGAGCTAGAAAATTACTTTGGTAAAAAACTTTTCGATACAGTGATTCCGCGTAATGTACGACTGGCAGAAGCACCTGCGCATGGTTTACCGGTGATTTATTTTGAAAAAAGTTCCAAAGGTGCAGTGGCTTATTTGAATTTTGCCGCAGAATTGATGAAGAAAGTAAAACAGGGAGCAAAAGCATGACAACCAAAAAGCGTGGTCTGGCAAAAGGGCGTGGTCTGGATGCTTTGCTTGGTTCAATTCAGCGTGAAAAACAAACCCTTGCCGAGCCATCAGCAGTGATTGCAGATGGTCAATTGGAAAGTGTTGATGTGGCACTGTTACAAAGAGGTGTCTATCAACCGCGTCGACATATTGATGAGGACGAGTTACAGGAACTTGCCGAATCCATTAAACAACACGGGGTGATGCAGCCCATCGTCATTCGTAAACTTGCCGATCAGGACAGTTACGAAATTATCGCCGGTGAACGTCGCTGGCGTGCAGCACAATTGGCAGGCTTGAGTCATATTCCGGCAATTGTACGAGATATTTCCGATCAAGTTGCCATAGCCTTGTCATTGATTGAAAATATTCAGCGTCAGGATTTAAACCCGATGGAGCAGGCGTTGGCATTGCAACGCTTTCATGAAGAATTTGGTTTAAGTCATCAGGAAATTGCTGAAACAGTCGGTAAAGCGCGCGCAACAGTCAGTAATTTATTGCGGTTATTAAGTCTGGAAAATTCGGTAAAAGAATTATTAAATCAGCAAAAAATTGATATGGGACATGCCAGAGCATTGTTGCCGCTGAAAAAACTTGAACAGGCACAAGTTGCAGAGCTGGTTGTGAAAAAAAATCTATCGGTACGTCAGACCGAGCAATTGGTACGTGAATGGTTGGAACCCAAGACCGAGAAACAGGATAAAAAAATGGTCAATTCGGATATTCACCAGTTAACAGATCGCCTAGCGGAAAGATTTGGCGCACAGGTACAGATTGATCACAATACCAAAGGCAAAGGCAAAATTGTGATTAAATATCATTCGCTGGAAGAGCTTGATGGAATTTTAAATATTTGCTTACCAGATGCTTAGTTTATAAAAAGTTTTAAAAAGAGGGGTGTATGTGGGAGTTTATTAAAGCTGGCGGATGGCTGATGCTGCCTTTGCTGGCGTGTTCGATTGCAGCAATGGCGATCATTATTGAACGATTTATGCGTTTAAAGCGTTCACGAATTATCCCAAAAAATTTAGTCAATGAGATTATATTACGCTCAAGTAGTGATAATCTCACGGTACAGGATCAACAAGAGTTATTTAAGAGTCCTTTAGGCAAAATTTTGCAAAAGGGATACATGTTTCGTTTTAAAAATGCCGAATTTGTAAAAATTCAGATGCAGACCGAAGCGAGCGTACAAATCTCTCAACTGGAAAAAAATATTAATTTTTTAGGCACAATTGGTGCAATTTCACCTTTACTTGGTCTGTTAGGGACAGTGCTTGGTATTATTGAGGCATTTTTGGCAGTCAATTCTGGTGGCGTTACCGATCCGGCAATGCTGGCCAATGGTGTATCGAAAGCATTAATCACCACTGCGGCAGGTATGATTGTGGCGATTCCGGCACTGATTGCATACCGTTATTTTCAGCGGGTTGTGGTAGAGTTGGTGGTTGAAATGGAACAGCAGGCAACCATGTACCATGCCATATTGTTTTACAGTAAAGCCAAAAGCGCTGCTTCTGATACCGAGCAGGAGCCAGTTTAAGATGAAGTTTAACCGGCCACGCGTAAATGAAATAGAAGTCAATCTCACACCAATGATTGACTGTTTATTGTTTTTACTGGTTTTTTTACTGGTTTCGACCAGTTTCAATCAGCATAGTCGGGTTAATCTGACCTTGCCCGATGCACAGGGTGTACCACCAAAATCATACGACGATAAAGTCGAGGTTGTGGTACAGTCGTCGGGTAAATATCTGGTCAACGGGCAGGCGCTTGCAGGTAATGATGAAGTACAATTGACGACGGCGATTAAACAAGCCACAGCAAATCGCCATGATATGCCATTGATCATTGCTGCGGATGCCAAAGCAACGCATCAGGATGTGGTACGGGTGATGGATGTTGCAGGTAAATTAGGATTTATGAATATTAATATTAGTACCAAAGTTCCGGCTCGAGGCTACAATTAGTGAAGCGTGATTTGCAGGTATATTTTCGTTTACTGTCCTATTTAAAAGGATACTGGCGTGTTGGCTTGCTGGTATTGCTGGGTTATGCAATTAATGCAGCGACAGAAGTCTCGATTGCCCAGTTGATTAAATACATTATTGATGCGATTAATGATACCGATCAATCAGCCAAGAACCTTTTTCCCGTTTTAATTATTTCTTTGTTTTTTTTCCGCGGAATTGGTGCATTTCTGGGGAGTTATTTCTCCGCAGTGATTTCCCGTAATCTGATTTTTACCATGCGGCAGCAAATTTTTGAAAAATTGGTGAAATTGCCGACACAATATTATCTAGATAATTCCAGCGGACATATTTCCGCCAAAGTCATTTATAATGTTGAACAGGTGACTGCGGCCTCCACCGAATCCTTAAAAACACTGGTTCGTGATGGTTTAACTGTCGTCGGTTTATTAGGCTATCTGTTTTATATCAACTGGCGTTTATCATTAACCATTTTAATCATTGCGCCACTGATTGGTCTGGTCATTAGAAATGCCTCAAAGCGGATGCGCAAATTATCGGTGCAATTGCAAAATACCATGGGTGATGTCAGTCACGTGGTACAGGAAACAGTAAATGGCTATTCTGTAGTGAAAGGCTATGGCGGACAGGAGTATGAACGTCAGCGTTTTCATAAGTATTCACTGGAAAACCTGCAAAAAGGCTTAAAACTGGTGGTGGTCGTCAGTTTAAATTCACCAATTGTACAATTAATTATGGCTTTGGCCATGAGTGCAGTAGTCTGGATTGCATTGCGGCCACAAATTCTCGGTGGGACGACTGCTGGCGAGTTCGTTGCATTTATTACGGCTGCGGGATTATTGAGTAAACCGGTCAAAGCATTGACTGAGGTGAATGAGAAAATTCAGCGTGGACTTGCTGCGGCACAATCGGTGTTTGATTTACTGGATACTCCTGATGAAGATAATCTGGGTACATTAAAACCGGCAATTCGCGGTCATATTCAATTTCAGAATGTCAGTCTGTCTTATCCTGATGGAACTGAGGCTTTGTCACATTTAAGCCTCGATATCCAACCCGGTGAAACGGTAGCATTGGTTGGGCGTTCCGGTGCGGGTAAATCAACCCTGGTAAATTCTATATTGCGTTATCAGCAACATAGTTCCGGTGAGCTTTTGGTTGATGGGTATAAAATTGAAGATATCGAGTTATTGCATTTAAGACATAATATTGCGATTGTAAACCAGCAGGTGATTTTATTTGACCGTAGTGTACGTGACAATATTGCCTATGGTGAATTGTCAAATGCCAGTGAAGCGGAAATTGTTGCCGCAGCAAAAGCAGCATATGCACATGATTTTATCATGGAGTTACCACATGGTTATGACACCATGCTTGGTGCCAATGGATTGAATCTTTCCGGTGGACAACGTCAACGTATCTCAATTGCTCGTGCCATGTTGAAAAATGCACCGATTTTGATTCTCGATGAGGCGACCAGTGCGCTCGACAATCAGTCTGAGCATTATATTCAACAGGCGCTAGATCGTGCGATGCAGGGCAGAACCACCATTGTCATTGCACATCGTCTGTCCACCATTGAAAAAGCAGATCGTATTGTGGTGATGGATCATGGTCAGATCATTGAGGAAGGTACCCATCAGTCGCTTCTGCTTAAGCAGGGTGCATATGCCAAACTACACCAGCGCCAGTTTAGTCTGGATCCCCAGATAGGATAAGCAAACCATGGATTTGGCAGATAGAATTCAGCAGGCGTGGCAAAAACAGTCATCCTGGCTGATCTTACTCCGTCCTTTATCCTGGTTATATCGGGGCGTTTTTTTATTTCAGAAATCTTCTCAAAGCAAACATGCCTATCATGCCCCTGTGCCGGTGATGATCATTGGTAATATCACGGTTGGGGGCAGTGGAAAAACCCCGTTAATTATTAATCTGGTTAAATATCTACAACAGCAGCACATCAGTGTGGGCGTGATTAGTCGAGGGTATGGTGGCGAAGGGCCATTTCCTGCCTTAGTGAGTGACCAATCGCTTGCTTCACAGGTGGGTGATGAACCGAAATTGATTGTTCAATCAACGCATGTTCCGATGGCAGTGGGTGCAAATCGGCAGCAGGCGATTGAACTATTGCTTGGACACTATGAGCTTGATTTGGTTTTAAGCGATGATGGCTTACAGCATTTTGCCTTACAACGTGATATTGAGTGGGTGGTGGTAGACAGTGCGCGTGGCTTTGGCAATGGGCGATTATTACCAGAAGGTTTTTTGCGGGAACCTTTGTCCAGACTAGAAGATGTGACTGTTATTGAGCACAATGCACATGCCAGTTCTGCCCTGAATATGCATCTTGCAGTCGGACAGCCCTATTGTCTGGGAGATGACAGTCGGGTCTTTGATGCAACAGTTCATTATCAGGCTGTGGTGGGTATTGGTTTTCCGGAGCGTTTTTTTCAAACACTGGCTCAGATCAATGTGCAATATACTGCACATGTTTTTGCTGATCATCATCGATACTGTCTAGATGATTTTAAAACATTTACTGCACAGCCGATCATTACCACAGCCAAGGATGCAGTAAAGTTACAGCAGCTTTGGGCAGATCAACCTGAGCAATTGCAACGGATCTGGGTGGTTCCTGTAGAAGCGATACTGTCTGATGCATGTTATCACCAGTTAAATAAACAGTTACGTCAACTGGATATCGCAGTTTCTGATGATTCATTTTAAAATTTAAGTGTAAAGCCATGAAAAAACATATTGTTATTCCTGCCCGCTATTCCAGTTCCCGACTGCCGGCCAAGCCATTATTACAAATTCATGGTCGTGCCATGATTTTACGGGTTGTTGATCAGGCACGTAAAGTCGAAGGTTTTGATGATCTATGTGTGGCAACCGATGACCAGCGTATCGTGGAATGTTGTGTTGCCGAGAATATTGATGTTGTTTTGACATCTCCAGCGCATCCATCAGGAACCGATCGTTTAAGTGAAGTGGCAAAAATTAAGGGCTGGGATGCAGCGGATATTGTGGTCAATGTCCAAGGTGACGAACCTTTATTACCTGCATCACTGGTACAGCAAGTTGCCGATTTATTGATTCGCTATCCACATTGTGCCATGGCAACCCTATGTGAACCGATTCTTCATCTGGACGAGTTTGAACGTGATAGTATTGTTAAAGTGGTGATGTCCAAACACAATGAAGCATTGTATTTTAGCCGTGCCACGATTCCCTATGATCGTGACGCAGCCAAAAATGTGGAATGCAATACAGATAAAACTTTACATCAACATGCATACCGCCATTTGGGTTTGTATGGGTATCGGGTACAACTTTTACAGGATTTTGTGGGTTGGCCGATGGGGACATTGGAACAACTGGAAAGTCTGGAACAATTGCGTGTACTTGAAAATGGTCATCGTATTGCAATTGATGTTGCACAGGCGAATCTTCCGCCAGGCGTGGACACCCAACAGGATCTGGATCGTTTGAACGCAATGCCGCGGCAAACCTTTGAATAGTGTTTGATCTATTTAAATTTTATTAATTTTTTATTGATCAATGGATCGTGTAATTTTTCTATGACAACTGCCCAATCTGATAAAATTCAAGCTTTACTGCCATGGCATACTGTGGTGTGGCAGCGTCTGGTTGAGCGATTTCCTAATATCGGGCATGGGCTTTTGTTTTATGGGAAAGAAGGCTGTGGTAAACAGCAGTTTGCCGAGCAATTCGCACAGTGGCTATTGTGTACCGAAAAACAAGGCATGTCCGCCTGTGGACATTGTGCCAGTTGTCGCTGGATTGCTGCGGGGACACATCCACAATTAAAACGGATTGCGCCGGATTTTGATGAGAAAAAACAAAGCTACGCTGCGATCAAGATTGACCAGATTCGTGAGATGGGTGATTTTGTCCAACAGCGGGTTGAAGGATGGCGTGTGGTTTTAATCGAACATGCCGAATATCTGAATATTGCTGCGTCCAATGCCTTGCTTAAAACACTGGAAGAGCCGGGCGAGCGAGTTGTCATGATTCTGGTCAGTGATGCCATGCTGAAACTGCCTGCCACTATTCGCAGTCGGGTACAACAATATGCGCTGGATCGTATTTCATCTGATCAGGCAGAGGCCTATCTTGCTAAACAAACTATTGTTGGTGCTGATGATAATGCGCAAAGCCAAATAGCTCCGATAGACCAAAATCAACTGACCTCAATTGCCTTGTCACTGGCTGCTGAAATGCCATTAAAAGCCGAGCAAATTTTACAGACCGAATGGTTCCGGCAGCGGCAAAGTTTTGTTGATGCATGGATTGATCTGGTCAATAAAAAAGCTTATCCCATGCTATTTTCCACCCAATGGTCGAAACAGCTGGATTTTCGAGAGCTATTGATCATGTTGCGTTATTTGATTCAGGATTGTATTGCCTTAAAGCTGCAACAACCGGTGAAACAAACCGATCTGCAACTGGATAAACTGGAAAAATTCTATTCCTTGCAACAATTGTTTGCTATATATACGCAAATCAATAAAATAAATGGCATGTTATTGCAGAATGTGCAAACCCAGCTTATTTTTGATGAATTAACCGTTCAGTTAATGAATGTTGATTTTACATAACGATTCGGGAGAAAAACAATGCTACCAGCACGCGGTGGTGCAATTATTCAGGCAAATATGCCAGATAAAGAGAGCTTACAAGCATGTTATATGCCATTCGTTTCCGGTGGAGGTTTATTTGTTCCTTCACAACAATCGGTAAAGTTTGGTCAGGAATTGCTGGTGATTGCGAGTCTGCCGGAACAATCATCAAAATTTCCGGTCACTGGTAAAGTGATCTGGATTTCTCCCAAACAAAACAATTTAAAGCCACAGGGTTTTGCGATTCAGCTTTCGGGAGAAAAAGGTTTTGCTTTTCGTAATGAAGTGGAACGCCTACTGGCTGGCAGCCTCAATTCCGAAAAACCGACATTCACCATGTAATTTTTCGCGCATATCGTCAAAATGACAGCTGAATGTCATCCCTATATTTAAACCGAGGATAAACTGTGTTTGTAGATTCGCATTGCCATTTAACTCTGCTTGATTTATCACCTTATGCAGGGGCACTCGATGGTGCAATTCAAGCAGCAAAAGCTGCCGGCGTGAATCAGATGATGAGTATTTCCGTGGAACTGGATGACCATGTTGCACTCTCTAAAATTGCAGCACAATATCCGGAAATCGGTTATAGCGTGGGCGTGCATCCATGCGAAAATCCAGAGATGATGCAGCGCGCAACAGTAGAAAAGTTGGTTGAGCTAGCGCAGTCGGACAAAGTTTGGGCGATTGGCGAAACCGGACTGGATTATTTCCATAGCTGTGAATTTATCGAACAGCAAAAAGCCTGTTTTATCCGGCATATTCATGCTTCACAGCAGTTGCATAAACCTTTGGTTGTTCATACCCGTAATGCCAAACACGATACCATTGATATCCTCAAGGCAGAGCATGCCACACATGGTATTTTGCATTGTTTCACTGAGGATTGGGATACAGCCAGAGCTGCATTGGATTTGGGTTTTTATATCTCTTTTTCCGGGATTATTTCTTTTAAAAATGCACAGGATTTAAGAGATGTCGCAAAACAGGTCCCGTTGGATCGTCTTTTAATTGAAACAGATAGTCCGTATCTTGCACCTGTGCCTTATCGTGGTAAAGCTAATGAACCGAAATATGTGCCTTTTGTCGCACAGACACTGGCCACGATTTTTGATACAACAGTTGAGGATATTGCTGCCATCACGACAGCAAATTTTGAGTGTATTACACGATCAAATAAAGTCTAAATGAGTATCGTGAAACTGGATGTTTACACATGAAAAATCTGGAAACACAATTAGATCGACAAGCACAGTTTAAAGCTCGTGAACAGCTAATATTCTCAACTGCGGAACAATTGCTGCTGGAATATGGCGAGAACGGCATGACGCTTGATGCACTTGCTGCCGAACTTGATCTTGCCAAAGGGACCTTATACAAGCATTTCCAGAGTAAGGACGAACTCTATTTATTGCTGATTATTCGTAATGAACAAATGTTGCTGGATATGATTAAGGATACTGAAAAAGAATTTCCGGAACATCTGGCCTTTTTTATGCTGCACCATTTGCATCATCCAGAACGTACCGTAATCTATCATCAGATTGAAGAGCGTTTGTCGATGAGCGGACATGGTTTACAAACGCTTTTTAATGAGCTTTATCGTATCCGTAAAAAACGCTTACATATTATTATTCGTTTGACCGAACATTATCTCAAATTTATACAAAGTCCGATGCCGGTGCGTGATTATCTGGCTTCTATCTGGTCGATGACACAGGGTGCCGCAGCAATTTTAAATTCATCATTTTATCAGCGTTATTTGGGTTCTCGGGATACTTTAAGAGTTTCCTATATTGAGCAGGCACTTGCATTACCCAAACCAACACGGGAAGCCGTGTTGAATGCACAAGAGTAACAGCAGCATGCCTAGTCGCCATTTTCAAAAGCATCAGTCACAAGGTGGCTTTACCTTGATTGAAGTAATGCTGGTGATTGTGATTATGGCTATTCTTGCCAGTTTGATCGTGATGAATACCGACGGAATCGACCATCGTAAGGTGATGCAAAGCAGGGAATTGCTGGCACTGGATTTGCAAAGAATCAGGCTGGAATCGGTTGATCAGGGACGGGTACTTGGACTGGTTTTTTTATCTGCAACTGATGTGGCACCCGCAGCATATCAGGTGGTCGAATATACCGAAAATCAGACGGATCAAGGCACGCAGCCGCTTGGCGCAACGACTGTCACGACAACATATCGCTGGCAGGCAGCCACAGATTTTCAGACCAAGACTTTACCCGATAATACTTCATTACAGATTCAGCCGATGGATCATGGCTATAACCTTGAGGTGTTGAATACCCGCCAAGGACAAATACCACAACTGATTTGGCTAGGAAATGGAGAAGTCCTGCCAGTTCGCATTCAGTTGTATTTCCAGCAGCAGCCAGTGGGCGAGGCAATCGAATTAAATCATCTGGGGTTGGTTGTTGATCAAAGTGGTGCATCATGACACAGCATTACGCAGGAAGACGTATTCAGGCTGCATTTACTTTGCTCGAGGTTCTGGTGGCTTTGGCAATATTTGCAGTCACTGCACTGGCATTGATGAAAATTGCCATGAATAACACCCAGTCAATCCAGCAAAATCAACTGCGCACCGAGGCACATTTTGTCGCCATGAATGTCGCTGAAGAAATCAATATCAGAGGTGAATGGTTGACGGGTATCGCCAGTGAAGAACGTAGTGAGCAGGGTGAACGTTGGAAAGTGACACGCACTGCAACAGCCACGCTTAGTCCAGATGTTCAAAAAATAGAGATTCAAGTGGCATATATTGATCCTGATCTTCAGAATGTAGACAATGCGCAGGGTATTACCAGTTTATCGGTGTTTAATTATCGTCAGGCACAACAGGCAGGAACAACGCAATGAGCTTGGATAATAATGTGCCTGTATCTCATCTCGAGCATAGCTCGCGGTCTTCTTGCGAAGCAACGCGTCTCAGGGCAAAGCGATACTTTACGAATCCTCATTCAGGTTTTACCTTGATTGAAGTACTGGTTGCTATTGCAATTTTTGCAGTATTGAGTGCAACAGGCTGGATTGTATTTGATCAACTGATTAAAAATCGAGATCGTAATGCCGAACATGCACAGTCGCTTACCCAACTCCAGTTTGCCTATGCACAAATGTTGCGTGATCTGAGCCAGGCTGTACCGATTGCAGGGCAACAAAATGGTCAGCTACAGCCAGCATTGCAACTGGCTAGTCAACAACTCAAGTTTAATAAGGCAGGCGTGATTGATCCGTTGCAGCAAGGACTGGACGCATTCGAATCGATAGAATATGGTTTTGATGCTGGCAAACAGGCATTGGTTCGATATAAAAAACCTTATATTTATCAAAAACAAAGTCAGGATGTTCCGGGCGATGTGGTGCTGGCACCGATTGAAAATTTACAATTTCAAGCACTTGATCCTGCTGTACAGTCACAATGGCCGATTCAGAGTGTGACCGATTCAGACGCACAAAATTATATATTGTCGCAATTACCCAAGGGCATTGAGGTTAAATTTACCTATCAGGCAAGGGAATATCGTTGGGTCTTTGGTCTGGTCACCGCATTGCCTGATCTTGAGCAGACGCAAAATACGCAGGATAGTGAAAATGACAAGACTTCCTGATCGTATAGCATCAAAACAAATCCCGTCACAACAAAAAGGTGTTGCTTTACTGACTATTTTGATCATGGTGGTTTTGGCAACGATTCTGGCAGCTAGTATCCTAAAACATCAACAGGCCAATCTGGATGAAACCCGTATGTTGCTTAGGCAAGATCAGGCTTTATTGTATGCGCAGTCGGCAGAATATTTTTTCTCCGAATTACTGGTACAGGATGCCAAGGACAATAAAACTGATAATCTCAATGAAAACTGGGCCAAGCCTTTTCCGGTTTTTCCGGTAGAAGATGGTTTTGTCAGCGGAGATTTGACGGATGAAAACAGTAAATTCAATTTAAATGCTTTATTAAGCAAAGATGGTACTGTGAATCCGACAGCACGTGCTTTTTTCGAAGCCATGTTGCAGCGGTTGAATCTGGATCCAAATCTGGTCGAGGCCGTGATTGACTGGCAGGATGCGGATGACGAAACCATCGGTGCAATGGGTGCAGAAAACAGTTACTATCAAGGTGTACAACAGGACTATCTGGCGCCCAATCAAATGTTCACCAGCATTGAGCAATTGCAACTGGTGCGTGGTTTTGCCGGGGAGCCTTATCAAAAGTTAAAACCGTATATCACCGCACTGCCACAACATGAAACCAAGATCAATATCAATACCACCAGTGCTTTTGTGCTGAGCTGTTTGAATGAGCAATTAAATCCGTTGGCTGTGGCGAGTACCTTGCAGCAGATGAGGGAAAATATGCAGACCTTTGAAAATTTTTCCAGTATTTGGCAAGCCGCACCATTTTCTGCGGTGGAAGAGGGTCAGAGAAATCAGTTTGCTGATTTATTTGATGTGAAATCTTCTTTCTTTACTGCCAATATTACTGTGAATCTGTCTGAACGGCAGCGCTCATTACGTAGCTGGTTGTATCGCTATGATTCTACAGTGCAAACTTATCAACGCAGCTGGTTGGTCTTGCCGCATCAGCAGTAAAAACCATGCTCCAAGTGAGTTAAAAAACAATAGATGATATTATAGGACAATGGAACTGGACGCATGTCAATGTCAAATATAGTGGAACATACGATTGCTTTTACTGATCAGGAACTGCATTTATATAGCCGACAGATTTTACTTGAAAGCTGGGATATTGATGCACAAGAGCGGCTAAAAAATAGTCGTGTTTTGATCATTGGGGCCGGTGGAATTGGTTGTAGTTGTGCAGAGCTTCTGGCTCGGGCAGGTGTGGGGCATCTTTGTATTATTGATTTTGATGTGATTGAAACCAGTAATTTACAACGTCAGATCGCTTTTGAACCAGAAGATATTGGTCAATACAAAGTACAGACGCTGGTGCGACGCTTAAAAAAAATTAATCCGCATATTGAAATTGAAGCAATCACAGCGAAATTTGATCACAACTTTGTCAATCAGCACCTGTTGAATTTTGATCTGGTCCTCGATGGCTGTGATAATTTTGCAACCCGCTATCTGGTCAATCAGATGTGTGTTGCACAGAATATACCTTTATTGAGTGCAGCCGCAATTGGCTTGCAGGGGCAGTTGCTTTTTGTGCATGGGCAGCCATGTTATCAATGTATTTTTCCAGAACAGGATGTTGCAGATGAAAGACGCTGTGCAAACTCCGGTGTTTTGGCCACTACACCTGTGGTGATGGCAAGTTTGCAAGCACATCATGCCTTGTTATATTTGGGACTGGCCCAAGCACCATTGCTGAATAAACTGTTGCTGTGGGATGGTGTAAGCATGAAACAGCGGATTTTAAATATTCAGGCAGATAAAGACTGTGCCTGCTGTGCTGCAAAAGCATAACGCTATATTCGCAAAAAATTGGCAAAAAGTTTGCTACAATCTGCTATAGGCTAACAGAGTTTAAATATCATTATGCGTAAAAAACAATTATTTGCAGGATTACGATCTGTGGCACGCATTGGCGAAACGGCTGTCGTTGCAGCAAAAGCAGGCATTAAATATGCAACTGACAAACCCAGCAATGCCAAATTAATGCGTGAAACATTCGAAGAATTAGGCTCAACCTATATCAAGCTCGGACAATTTATTGCCAGTACACCGTCTTTATTTCCACGGGAATATGTCGAGGAATTTCAGAAGTGTCTGGATCAAACGCCGACTTTACCGTTTGCCTATATTGAACAGGTGTTACAACAGGAATTCCCCGGTCAGAATCTTGCTGATATTTTTCAGTCGATTGACCAGAAACCATTGGCATCTGCATCGATTGCACAGGTGCATGCAGCGGTGTTAAAAACTGGCGAAGATGTGGTGATTAAAGTTCAAAAACCAAATGTCGAAACCATTTTATATACCGATCTCGGCGTCGTGCACTTTGCCACCAAGATGCTGGAACGCGTCATGCCGAAAGTAAAATTTGCCTCGCTATCGGATATCGTCGATGAAATTCGAACCCGTATGGTGCGCGAAGTAGACTTTATTGAAGAAGCGCAGAATCTGGAAGATTTCGTTAATTATTTACAGCTAACACAAAATGTGTCTGCGACAGCACCGAAAGTCTATCATCAGTTTTCGACCCGACGAGTGCTGACTATGCAACGGTTATATGGTGTGCCGTTGACAGATATTGATGTGGTTAAGCAATATAGCAAAGATCCTAGTCAGGTATTGATTTCGGCAATGAATACCTGGTTTGGAAGTCTGATGATGTGTAAAAGTTTCCATGCCGATCTGCATGCTGGTAATTTAATGCTGCTTGAAGATGGACGTATTGGTTTTATTGATTTTGGTATTGTCGGGCAGTTAAATCCTGACGTATGGGCAGCCTGTATCCGTTTTATGGATGCGCTACAAAACACGCATTATCAGGATATGGCCAGCAACATGCTACAAATGGGCATGACGGATCGTGATATTGATACCAATGTGCTGGCACAGGATCTGGAACGTTTATTTAGCGGTGTTTTACTGGCCGATCCACAGCAATTGTTAAGTACCAATCCGGCAGATTTGAATGACATCATGCTGGATATTGTCGCTGTTGGCGAACGTCATGGCATTCGTTTTCCGCGTGATTTTGCCTTGCTGTTTAAACAAATGCTATATTTTGATCGTTTCATGCGGGTTTTGGCACCTTATACCGATATTTATGCAGATAATCGACTGAAAATGTTGCATGATATTGAGCCTCATTCCAAACTGATTCATTAAGCAATGCACGATTTAATCCTGATCGAAGGTTTAAAAGTTGAAACAGTTGTTGGCTGTTTCAACTGGGAACGACAAATTCAGCAACCCTTACTTCTAGATTTAAAAATCTGGACCGATCTTGCTGTGGCCATGCACAGTGATGAACTTGACGATACCCTGAATTATGCCGAAATTTGCGAGTTGGCAAGCCAAAGCATCGTGCAGGCACAACCCGAATTGATTGAACATGCGGCAGATCTGGTGCTGCGTTGTCTGTTTAATCATTATCCAAGCATTGATAAAATTAACATTATTATTCGTAAGCCTGCTATTATCCCTGCTGCACAATCTGTCGGTATTCAAATCGAGCGTCACCGTGACTATTTATGCGATCGCAATCGCCAGTAATTTAGACAAAATTCAAAACACACAATTTGCCCTGACTGCCTTAAAACAGCTGGGGACATGCCAAATTTCGCCAATCTATGAGATTCCCTGTCGGGACGGGGTTGGTGCGGATTACTGGAATGCAGCATGTCTGGTGGATTCACAGATTGAATTGAATGAGTTACTTGAATTATTAAAAACCTTGGAAGCACAAACAGGACGTAAACGTCCATCGCATAGTATTTCTCTGGATATCGATCTGATTGCATTTGGACAGGATTTAAGTGCCATGCAATTCAATCCGAAAAAAATGCCATTGGCCGTAGATGTTATTATTCCTCTGGCAACTCTATGGCACAGTAAAGACCTGCCTAAAGTTGCCCATCAATATAAAACGATTGATGCATTGATTTAAAATGAGAACAAGGGATTCATGTCTTATTCTGCTGAAATTATACTTTCTAGAATCCCTGTATGCTGTATAACATTAGATTAGTTCAGTCAGCGCCTGATTGACGCTGTTTGCTAAAGCTGACGTGTTTTTAAATCATAGCGATAGGCAATCCAGAAGATCATTAAACCGATAAGACTTAACACAAACCCAATCCAGATTGGTGATAACCAACCCAGTTGATGATCAATTGCCCAACCCGCAAGAAATGCGCCTAAGGCATTGGCAATATTAAAAGCGGAGTGATTAAGCGAAGCTGCCAGATTTGGTGCTTCTCCAGCCACATCGATTAAACGTGTCTGGATTGGACCACCTAAACCGATCACAGTAAAACCAATTAAGAAAAATGCGATAAATGCACTATAAAGATGATCCATGCAAAAATATGCGATCACAAATGCACAGGCAGAGCCGATCAATACACCAACAATGGTTTTATTCAGGTTTTTATCGGCAAGCCAGCCTGAAATTAATCCGCCCAGCACCATGCCAATACCGAAAATAGCCAGTACCAACGGTACATGTTTGATATCGGCATGGGTATAGTTGGTGAGGATGGGAGAAGCATAGCTATAGACCGAAAACATTCCACCAAAACCAATCGCTCCAACCGACAGGGTTAGCCACATATTGATATTTTTTAAGCCGGATAATTCATTACGAATACTGGCATGCTGTGGTGTTTTGGTGACAGGAACAAAAATAGCAATAGCGACCAGTGTGAGCACTGCAATCAGTGAACAGAGTTGAAAACCTATTTGCCAGCCAAATTTTTGACCGAGCCATGTTGCCAGTGGTACGCCGATCACATTGGCAATGGTCAGTCCCATCATCATTTGTGTAATCGCGCTTGAGCGTTTTTTCGAGCCGGCAAGATCGGCAACCACCAAGGCTGCCAGACCAAAATAAGCACCGTGTGGTAGACCGGCAATAAATCTGGAGAGCAGCATGGTTTCTGGAGAGTTGACCCATGCAGTGGCAAGGTTTGCCAGTGCATAGAATAGCATCAGACCAAGGAGCATTTTTTTACGGGGTGCTTTTGCTGCCAAAATAGCAATAATGGGCGCACCGATGGTAACGCCGATGGCATATGCACTGATAAAATGCCCGGCCGAACTGATTGATACATTAAGCCCCTGTGCAATTTCCTGAATGAGTCCCATCGCCAGAAATTCGGTAGTGCCGATACAGAAACTGCCAATGGCTAGGGCGAAAATAACCCATTTGAGATGATAATTTTTGCCAGTTGCAGGCACGGGTGGTATAGACATATCACAAACAGATCAGGTAAAAACAATGCGCTAAATTAGCATAATTTTTATAACTTCCATAAAAATCATTGTTGAATTAGCGAACATTTAGATTTTGACTTTAGAGAGCATCTTTATCTGAGTTAACTCTTAAAAATCTTATCCATGATGATCTGGATGCTGAATCTTATCCAGTATGCTGCAATGGGCACTTTCGTCGCCGGCACAAGAAGCAATCAGGTCTTGTAAATAATCAACCATATGCTGCATTTGTGAAATTTTTTCCTGTAATTGCTGGACATGCTGCTGCGCCAGTGCCTTGACATCGGCACTATGGCGCTGCTCATTTTGCCAGAGCTGGATTAAAATTTTGATTTCATCAAGGGAAAAGCCCAGTTGACGTGCCTGATAAATAAATTTAAGCCGCTCAATATCAGCCGGAAAATATTCCCGGTAACCGGCTGCGCTACGAACTGCCTTGGGTAATAAGGCAATCTCTTCATAATAGCGAATCATTTTGGCAGAAATGCCTGCGGCCTTGGCAGCTTTGCTGATATTCATGATTTATAAAATACTCTTAATCGTTTCTAAATCGTATTTCAATGTTGTGAAATACGAATCCGTTTTAACCTTAAGGCATTGGTTAGTACAAATGTGGAGGACAGTGCCATGGCTGCCGCTGCAAACATGGGCGAGAGTAGTGTGCCGTTTATGGGGTATAGGATACCTGCGGCAATTGGAATCAAGGCCACATTATAGGCAAAGGCCCAGAACAGGTTTTGTTTGATATTACGAATAGTTGCCTGAGACAATGCAAACGCATTAACCACACCTTGAATACTGCCTGACATTAACACTACATCGGCTGTTTCTATGGCAACATCAGTTCCTGTACCAATAGCAATCCCGATATCAGCTGAAGCAAGTGCTGGTGCATCATTAATACCATCACCAACAAAGGCAGTGACGCCATATTGCTGTTTTAATTGAGTTAATGCCTGTACTTTTTCTTCCGGCAAAACCTCTGCAATCACGGTATCTATGCCAAGCTGTGCGGCAATGTTTTCTGCGGTGGTTTTATTGTCACCACTGATCATGGCTACTTTTAAACCAAGTGTGTGCAAAGCCTGAATTGCAGACAGGCTATCAGGTTTAAGCGGATCGGCAATAGCAAGAATCGCAAGTACTTGATCATCTATCGCCAGATAAAATGGTGATTTACCCTGATTGGCCAGTTGTTCGGCTTGTATGGAGAAATGGCTAACCGATAGGTTCAGCGATTGCATAAAACGTACTGCACCCAGATAAACCTTATGTTGCTCAATCTGGCCTTGGATACCACTACCAACGATAGCCTGAAACTGTTGAATTGGAAATAAGCTTAGATTTTTTTCTTTGGCTGCATGAACTACGGCATCAGCAATGGGATGTTCGGACTGTGATTCCAGTGAGGCAGCATAACGCAGCAAATTGGTTTCATCTTGTCCTTCGACACAAATAAAATCGGTAAGCTGTGGTTGACCTAAAGTTAAGGTTCCTGTTTTGTCAAAAGCCACGACTTTACTGTCTTTGAGTCGTTGTAAAGCTTCCCCTTGACGGAATAACACGCCCATTTCGGCAGCACGTCCCGTACCGACCATAATTGAAGTTGGGGTAGCAAGACCCATGGCACAGGGACAGGCAATGATTAATACAGCGACTGCATTGACTAATGCTAGGCTTAAACCTGCCTGTGGTGCAAAGAATAGCCAGACAAAAAAGGTGATCAATGCCAAGAGCATCACTGCCGGAACAAACCACAGGGTAATCCGATCAACCAGAGTTTGAATAGGGAGTTTTGATCCTTGTGCTTGCTCAACCATGTTAATAATTTGGGCCAGAACAGTCTGTTCGCCTACAGCAGTGGTTTTGACTGTGAGACTACCTTGTTGATTTACTGTACCACCGATTACTTTATCATGAATGGTTTTGGCAACTGCAATCGGTTCTCCAGTCATCATCGATTCATCGACATAACTTGATCCATCAATGACAGTTCCGTCAGTTGGGATTTTTTCACCAGGTTTTATCATGATAATATCATTGCTTTGTAATGACGTTATCTCTACATCTTCAAAGTGATCACCATTTTTACGATGGGCAATTTTCGGTTGTAAGGCAATCAGATGTTGTATTGCCTGAGTGGTACGACCTTTTGCTTTGGCTTCAAGATAACGTCCAAAGAGAATCAGCGCAATAATCACCACAGCCGATTCATAATAAACCGCAATACTTTGCTCCGGTAAAAGCTGTGGCAGGAATGTTGCAATCACAGAATAGCTATACGCTGCAAGTGTACCGACTGCAACCAGAGAATTCATATCCGGTGCCGCACGAAATAATGCCGGAATACCAATTTTATAGAACCTGCGTCCCGGAAAAATTAGCACCAATGTGGCCAGAATAAACTGAAGCAGCCAGCTATTATGCATGCCGATATTTGCCATGATCCAGTGATGAAAGGCTGGAATAAGATGGCCACCCATCTCTAATATAAAGACAGGCGCGGCGAGAACCACTGCGAGGATTAAATCTTTGTATAGACTTTGGGCTTCTTCTTCGCGTTTCTGATCCAGATCTCGATTTTGTTGTTGCTTTAGGATTTGTGCAGCATAGCCTGCTTTTTCAATGGCTGTGATTAGATCCTGTGCTACTGTCGGCGCATTAAAATCGACATCAGCACGTTCGGTTGCCAGATTGACACTGGCACTTTCTACACCTTCAACTTTTTTTAAGGCACGTTCAACTCGCCCGACACATGAGGCACAGGTCATTCCCTCAACTGCAAGCTGAATATGTTGTGCTGTAGCGGCATGATGTAAGCTTGCCGAATAACCAGCCTGTGTGACTGCTTGAATTAAATCTTCGGCTTTTACCTGATTATTGGCATCAACATTTGCCCGCTCGGTTGCAAGATTGACATTGGCATTTTCTACACCTTCAACTTTTTTTAAGGCACGTTCAACTCGCCCAACACATGAGGCACAACTCATCCCGCTAATATCCAGATCAAATTTTTGTTCTGATGTGTTTTGCATTGGTCATGCCTCTCATCTGTGTGTGGTTCTTAACAATATTATACGACTATGAACTTTAACCCTATGGTAAGGTCAAGGATTATTTTATGCTTGACCTTACCATGATAGGAAACTTTATATTGGTAATTATTGAATTTTTGTATAGTGTTTTAACTTGGTTAAAGCGAAATACGATAACGATTAATCAGGTGAGCTATCCGGATTCAGTTTTTGTCAGAACATAAACAGTAGGTGAAAAAATGAAATTTACAGTTGAAAATATGTCTTGTGGTCATTGTGTGCGTGCGATCAATAATGCATTACATGGTGTAGATGCCGCTGCCAAAGTAAATGTAGATTTGGCCAATAAACAGGTCGATGTTGATAGCGATACGCTAAGTGTAGATCAGGTGATTGCAATTTTACAGGAAGAAGGTTATCCGGCAACTTTAAAAGCCTGATGATATAAACCAGTAATCAAATGACGAAAGGAGAGCAGCATTTGGCGACTCTCCTTTATATTTATTAGGTGTCTTATTTTGATCTTTCAGATTTTCTGAAAGAATCTAATTTTATTATTCAAATAACAAGATATATGATGGCTAACATCAATTAATACAATTTTTGTGAGTTTATCATGCAAGCCAAGCAACAATTAAAACAGCGTATAATTCATGCGGTGTGTTATGAGTTGATTTTATTAATCATTGGCACACCATTACTGAGTTTACTGTTAAAAGCGAATTTACTACATACCACGGTATTGTGGGTTCTCATGAGTGTGATTTCTGTGTTCTGGAACATGTTGTTTAATCATTACTTTGAGAAACTTGAAAAGTTTCAAGGCTGGACCCAGCGTACACTGGTAATCCGTATCTTACATGCGATTGGATTTGAAGGTGGATTATTGATATTTACCGTACCGATGATTGCATGGATGATGAATTTAAGCTTGTTAAATGCTTTATTACTGGATATTGGTCTGGCAATAAGTATTATGGTTTACACGTTTATCTATCAATGGTGTTATGACATTATCATGCAGCGTTATATGAAAAAGGCTGCATCATAACTACAGCATGTAAAAGGTATGTCTTGATGGCATACCTTTTATTCTAACTAGACAATATTTCCTTTAAATACTGCATACCTGTACTTGCCGTCATATGAATCCGTTGATATTGCTCTGGAACTCGGCTTTGATCTGCCTTTGGATCAATCAAGAAAGCTAAACAATCACTCTGAATTTCATCAACCAGTGCTGCAACTGGATAAACACTAAGACTTGAACCAATCACAATAAAAATATCAGCTTGACGTACAAGGCCGATGGCGCGTTCATATTCCGGTACAGCCTCGCCAAACCATACTACATGTGGCCGTAAGGGATAACCTTGTGGACATCGATCCCGTTCCAGATCAAGCGCCCAGCCTTCGATTGGATAAAAGGTTGTTGTATATTGTGCGTCTGGTGCCGAGCTTTTGGCAAGTCTGATATTACCGTGTAAATGCACGACATTGCGACTCCCGGCACGTTCATGTAGATCATCAATATTTTGGGTAATCACAGTCACCGAAAATAGTCTTTCCAACTCAGCGATTAATTGATGAGCAAGATTAGGCTGTGCTTCAAGAATCTGTTTACGACGCTGGTTATAAAACTGTTGTACCAATTCTGGATTTTTCGCCCAAGCTTCAGGTGTGGCGACATCACGCACATCATAATTTTCCCAAAGCCCATCATGGTCACGAAAGGTCTGAATACCACTTTCTGCACTCATGCCTGCACCTGAAAACACCACCAGCTTTTTCATAGCAACCTATTCAATCAAGAGAATATTAGTTTGAGTTTAATGGAATGTACTTAAGATAAAATCAAAATTTCTAAGATGTTACAATAAATTCATGACTATTTTGTAGGATTAAAAGGATTAAAATTAGATACATCAAGATTATTTGTTTTATAAATAAAAAGTAGCCAGTTTATTTGTCGAAATAAGAAGATGAGAGCAGATGTTTATTATTATATTGATAAATAAGCACTCCAGAATGCCGCTACAGATCATTACCCTTGAACCCTAAAGTTCAAGGTGGACACGACGCATAATTTTTCGGTTTTCTACACAAGGCAGACATACACCAAAACTATGCAGACCATATCCGTAAGTGATGATATCGGCTCAGGGGAATAGACCTATTGGCGAACATCCCAGAGATGAACTTATTATAACGGCTATCTTTGGATTTGTAAAAAGCTGCGTGAGCGATTGATCTAAATATAACAAATTTCGCACTTAATCTTTCAATCCAATGTTTAAAAAGAGAATATTAGCCAATATTTTTAAGTTGTTGATCCAGATCATCAATAATATCGCCAAGGACATGTTCACACTGGCTATAGCTTTGTAAGGATTTGTTTAACTCCACCACATCCTGCATCAGTTGTAGGGCAACCATGACAGCAATTTTTTGATTGTCCATGCGCGGGTTGGCAGTACGCATTTCACGGAACTTTTGTTCTAATAATTCTCCAGCACCCTTGAGTTCATTTTGCTTGTCTACCGGACAGCCAAGTTTGTAGGTGCTATCAAGTAACCATAATTCAACTGCTGCAATATTACTCATAGGATTTGCTCTCATCTGCATTTGGGTGGGCTAATTGCTGAATTTCCTGTGCATAGGTATCTTGTGATGTACCCAAAATTGCCAAACGTTGAATAATCGCTTCAACCTTATGCTTGGCCTGCTCATTTTTTTTCAACAATTGGTCACGGTTAAACGTGAGTTCCTTGATTTGTTGTTGTAATGTTTCATTTTGATGAATGACCGTTTCGTAGTCTGTTTTTAACTTGTTGCGTTGTTCAATTAATGCCTCAAAACGTTTACGCAGTTCGGCACAGCTATTTTCCAGACGAACATATTTGTCATGTAGCGTCTGATGTTCGCCTTGTAATTGCTGCATGCCATCTTTGTATTGTTTTAGTTCAGACTGGCTGCTATTTAGGCGATTTTCCAAATCTTTGGCTAGACCTTGCGACTGTAAAAGTTCAGACTGTATCTGTTGAGTAGATTCAGCATGTTGCTGTTCTTTATTCGATAAACTTTGCTGCAAGTTTGCCGAATAATTGATAAGCGTTTTAATCTGCTGCTGTAAATGCTGTAATTCTTCTAACATAGTAGTATCGCATTAAACCTATTTACTCGATAATATATTATGCAGTATAGAGATTGGAAATACGAATGCAAGACGATATTAGTGGTTGGAAAACGTGGGAAGAAGTTTTTGGGGGTATTGAGGAATTATCAAGCCCAAGTGAGTTACATGGAATTTTAACGGGTATTGTTTGTGTAACCAACCCGCCAACACAACAAGAGTGGATTTCAATTCTCAATACTTTGCAAATTCCCCCACTTGATGACGAAGCTTTGGCATTGCTGACTGAAGAAGCTGAGGATATTGCTGCGGCATTAAATGATGATGAACTTGATTACTTACCGATGTTACCGGATGATCAGCATGCGCTTGAAGAACGTGTTGCAGCCTTGGCAGATTGGTGTGCAGGGGTAGTGCTTGGTTTCGGTCTGGCATCGGGACATATTCGTAGCGATGAAGAAGAATGGATCGAACATTTACAGGATGTCGCTGCCGTTGAATTTACTGAGGGTGATGATGACGAAGAAGGCGAAGAAAGCTTTAATGAACTGTATGAGTTTGTACGCCTGATTCCGCTGAGTTTGTCTACTGGCCGTAAAAAATTACCTGTTGCCGACACCTCATTGCTTAAAAATACCTTATTTGCCAATAAAGGTAATAATGTAGTAGAAATGTTTACTCCGCACCGTCCAAGCTAAATTGATATATTTAAGGTTAAGTCATGTCTAAACTCGATCAATCCGTTTTTCGTTCACGTCGTGAGCGTCTTGTACAGGCAATGGGAAGCAATGCGATTGCAATCATTGCGACACGAGATGAAATGTATCGTAATCGTGATGCAGATTATAAATATCGAGCAGATAGCAGTTTTTATTACCTGACTGGATTTGATGAACCAGAAGCAGTGGCTGTGCTAGAAACAGATGAAAATGGCGACTATAGCTATACTTTATTTTGTCGTGAACGAAATCGTGCCATGGAAATCTGGACTGGCTATCGTGCCGGAATTGAAGGTGTATTGGCAGAGTATGATGCCGATCAAGCGTTTAGCATCGAAGATCTTGATGATGAGATTGTGCCATTTTTACTGAATAAAGAAAAATTATTCATTCGTTTCGGTCAGATCAAAAAGTTTGATGTGCGTATAGGTGAATGGTGTAATCAGGCCAATAAAAAGCAGCGTCAAGGTGGCGGTGCACCGCAGCAGATTATTCAACTGGATGCGATTTTAGATGAAATGCGCCTGATTAAATCTGCCGAAGAAATAGAGTTGATGCAAATCGCTGCCAATATCAGTGCCAAAGCCCATACACGGGCAATGCAGGCTGTGCGTCCGGGTATGATGGAATATGCGCTAGAAGCCGAACTCAACTATATTTTCGGTCAACAGGGCTGTGTCCCGTCCTATAACAGTATTGTCGGCGGTGGTGCAAATGGCTGTATTTTGCATTATGTCGAAAATAATAAACCGCTTCGCGATGGCGATCTGGTGTTAATTGACGCAGCTTGTGAATATCAGTGTTATGCTGCCGATATTACCCGTACTTTTCCGGTGAATGGTCAATTCTCAGCTGAACAACGGGCTTTGTATGAAGTGGTGCTGAAAGCACAATTGGCTGCAATTGAAGCAACTCAGGTGGGTAATCATTATCGCCATCCCCATGAAATTGTGACCCGAATTTTGACTGAAGGTCTGGTTGATCTGGGACTGCTCTCAGGTGAAGTAAACGAACTTATTGAAGCTGAGGCTTATAATCAATTTTATATGCATGGTACAGGGCACTGGCTAGGTATGGATGTGCATGATGTCGGCACTTATAAAATTGATGGGCAGTGGCGACCTTATCAGGCAGGTATGGTGGTGACTGTTGAACCAGGTCTATATATTCAGCCTGATGATGAGACTGTTGATGCTAAATGGCGTGGTATCGGTATTCGTATCGAAGATGATGTGGTCGTGACAGAACAGGGACCACGCGTATTAACCAAAGATGTGGTTAAATCCATTGATGATATCGAACACTTAATGCGTCATTAAACCCAAGCAAGCATTAAAATTTACCAACATCAGCTGGATCGTCAGGGCATTATGCTTGTCAGTGATTCGGCTTATTGTTATATTGAATATTCAATGCAATGGGAAAAGAGGTGTGCCATGTCGATGACGCATAAATTTGATCAACAGGAACGTCAGGTTGCAGAGAAAGCAGTAGACGCCTTGCATGATGCCCAGCAAAAAGCATTGGCAACGCATGATGTGCTGGTGGTGAAGGATGATCATTTGGTCCTGCTGTCCAAAGAGGGCATTGAAAAAGTGATAAAACCTGTACATTCTGCAATATCAGTGGTTCGTGGCAGCAAGATTATACGTACAGCCTAAGCTTCTGATTGGTGCTGTTAGATGGCGAAAGTCCCTCGTTTGCGAATGTTTGCAGGTCCTAATGGTTCTGGCAAGAGTACCATCAAAGAAATTATTCCTATAAAAATACTGGGCGTTTATCTCAATGCCGATGATATTGAAAAACAATTACGAAAGACTCCTCAATTTGATTTTTCTGTTTACGACTCACATATTGACGCAGATGCTTTTTTGGATTTTTTAAGCCATCATCAACGGATTACAATTGATCCAGAGTGTCTGTCGATACAGGGAACACTATTGGATTGCAGTAAAATAAGCATAGATTCCTATTTTGCCTCGACGCTTGTAGATTTTTTAAGGATTGAGTTGTTAAGGCTAAAAAAGTCTTTTACCTTTGAAACCGTGATGTCACATCAAAGTAAGGTAGAATTTTTACAACTGGCACAGCAGCAAGGGTATAGAACTTATTTGTATTATATTGCGACGATTGATCCTGAAATTAATGTCTCCCGGGTGCAATATAGGGTACAGACTGGTGGTCATGCTGTTGCAAGAGATAAAATCATTAAACGTTATTACAATAGTTTGGAATTATTAATTGATGCTATTTTTGCTGCCGATCGGGCATTTATTTTTGATAATTCCAGTGATGGCGGACAGCATGCATTTTTATGCGAGATTAATGCCGGACAGGAACTGGTATTACAAGCGGATACTGTACCGCAATGGTTTCAACATTATGTGCTACAACGATTTTAATAAAGGAAATGTATATGGATAATCCAGTCATTATTGTTGGCGGGGGAATGGTCGGATTAAGTCTGGCGCTGATGTTGGCAAAATGTAATATTCAGGTGACATTGCTTGAAGCAATTACATATCCTGATGAGGCTGTTAATCAGGATATTCCATATCATTCTAGTTTTGATGCACGTAATAGTGCCTTATCACGTCGTAGTGTACAGATTTATCAAGAATTGGGATTGTGGGACAAATTACAACAACATGCCACGCCAATTCTACAGGTACATATTTCCGAACAGGGAAGTTTTGGTAAAGCCAAACTGGTCAATACCGAAGAAAAGGTCGAAAGTTTTGGTCAGGTGATTGAAAATGCCTGGTTAGGTCGAGTGCTATTACGTGAAGCTCAACAAAATGCCTTGATTCAATTGATTGATGGCGTGAGTGTTAGTGCGCTCCATCAGGATGCAGAGCAAGTCTATTTAACCGCAACGCAAGCCGAAAAAACATTAAACCTCGTAAGCAAGCTCGTCATAGCAGCCGATGGTCGGGATTCTTTTTGTCGTCAGGCCTTGGGAATCGGTGTTGAAGTGCATGATTATGATCAGGTCGCAATTGTGACCACAGTTCAGACGTCAAAACCGCATCAACAGATTGGTTTTGAACGATTCAGTCCACTCGGACCGCTGGCTTTACTGCCTTTACCGGGAGAATATCGACGCTCCGTGGTATGGCCGGTAAAAAAAGGAACTGAACAGGAATGGCTGGGTGAGCAAAACGATCAGCATTTCCTTGACGCTTTACAGCAAACTTACGGTGACCGTGCTGGTAAATTTGAAAAAACTGGTAAGCGGTTTTGTTATCCATTGTCACAGGTACTAGCACATCAACAGGTTTCAGGTCGTGTGGTCTTGATGGGAAATGCAGCCCATACCATTCATCCAGTCGCAGGTCAGGGCTTTAATTTGTGTTTACGCGATGCACATGTACTGGTGCGATATTTACAGCATCAATTTGCACAGCATCTGGATATTGGCGATGAAAGCGTATTAAAGAACTATGAACAGGCCCGTTTGGCTGATCAGAAAAAAGTTATTTTCTTCTGTGATCATATTGTGCGTGGATTTAGCAATAATAATCCGATTCTCAAACTGGCACGGAATACCGGGCTTTTAGCCTTTGATCTGGTACCGGGGATTAAGCCGATGGTGGCAAATTTTGCAATGGGGTTAAAAGCATGACACAACATCAGGCAAAAATTCATCAGGTCATCATTATTGGCGGTGGTTTGGTCGGAGGTCTTACTGCATTATTACTGGCCAAAGCAGGGATTCAAGCTACTGTGTTGGACGCTTCACCCCGTTTGCAAGAATCACACGTGCTGGCACAGGCTAATCCACGTGTATTAGCCATTAATCTGGCATCCATGAAATTGATGCAACATGCGGGTATCTGGCAGCATTTAAAACGACATGAGCCTTATAGTGGTATGCAGGTCTGGAATCGTGATGGCATGGGGGAAATCCTGTTTGGACAGGGTACGGTACATATGCCTATGCAACATGACTGGCTAGGAAGCATGGTTGAACCAAGTATTTTGAATCTTGCCATTCAAACCGAGTTGCAACAAGAAGTTAAGGATTACCGCAATGAAGTTAAAGTAATCCGAATAGAAAAATTACCACATACATGGCAAGTGACTTTAAGTACAGGCGAGCAACTTGAAACTGAATTATTGATTGGTGCCGATGGCGCAAATTCATTTGTACGAAATCAGGCCGGGATTGAGCTGGATATCCTGAATTACCAGGAAACTGCCATCAGTTGTGCAATCCGAACAGAAAAACCGCATTTACATATCGCAAGACAGATTTTCTTAAGCACCGGACCACTGGCATTTTTACCCATGCACAGTCTCAATCCAGCACAGAACGGTTATTGGCAATCTATTGTCTGGACTTTGCCATCCGACTATGCCGAGGAATACAGTCAATTGAGCGATGCAGAATTCCAGCAAAAAGTGACTCAAGCCAGTCATTATATGTTGGGAGAGGTACAGCAAGTGGTTTCACGGGCTTTTTTTCCGTTAATTGCACGTCAGGCACAGCAGTATGTAAGTGAGGGGCTGGCTTTGGTTGGCGATGCGGCACACGTTATTCATCCACTGGCAGGACAAGGGGTCAATCTGGGTTGTCTTGATGCAGGTGTATTGGTGGATTGCCTGCTTAAAGACATGCAGCGTGGGGTATGGGCAAATCTTCAAACCTTGCGTAAATATGAACATCAGCGTCGTTTGCATAACAGTATGATGATGCATAGTATGTCTGGGCTTGGCTGGATTAATAAAGCTCAGTTAAAGTCATTACAATGGCTGCGAAGTGAGGGCATGCATTTTGTATCCGGACAGCCGAAGGTCATCGAATTCTTTAGCGAACAGGCCAGCGGTTTGTCCGCATTACGTCAGACACGGTATCTTTAAGGCAAAAATTTGTATTTATGTTTAAAGATTGAACAAAAGCAACTTTATGATGAAAAAATACACAAAAATTTGAAAAATAGGACTAGGCGAAATGATTTTTGATTGCTAAATTTCGCCTAAATACACTGGAAATTTTTTATGGGGCAGGAGAACGATCATGTCTGAAGCAAATGACTATGATGAAGATCGTGAAGATCAAACAGTAGACGAAGATGAGGCCAAAGCAGCACAAAAAGGTGGCGATGAAGATTCTGGAAATCTATCTGATGCGGATCTTGCAGAAGCCGAAAGTTTGACTGTAACAGCGAAGCAGCATATTCGTGAACAGTTGGAAGACGAACTGGCGCGTTTTCTGGCACAGGGTGGCAAGATTACACAAGTGCCAACAGATGAATCTGCGAAAGATTAAAAGCTGTTTTTCGTTAAGTACAAGTGCTTAAAAAAAGCAGATTGGTGATCCAGTCTGCTTTTTTATTTGTATGCGTTATAGATGCAATAATTGCTTATTGTACCTTCACAAATTTGGTTTTCGCATTTAAGGTTATGGTTTCATCAATTAAATTTTCAAAATGCGTCATGCCCCACTTGGTACGATCAATCTGTGTGCTGGCAGTCATTGTTAAGGCATCACCTTCAGGATTGATGTTGAGCGTCCATGTAGTAGGTTTGGTAACGCCATGCATGGTCAATAGACCATCCATTTTGTAGCGGTTACCAGAAAGTGCTGTAATCGCGGTGCTCTTAAAGGTTAATTTCGGGTATTTGCTGACATTTAGACCATTACTGCCTTTGTACAAAGGTGTTTTAATGCCTGCACTCAAGCTTGAGGCATTAATCTCAAGATTAATTTTAGTGTCCTTTATATTCTTGGGATCAAATACTGCATTACCTTGAACTTTATTGAAGTTTGCCTTGGTTCCACCTGTACCTTGTGTGGTAAAGCCAACATTGGATTTCGAACCGTCCAGATTCCATTGTGCTGCATATGTCTGCATACTGAATATACTCAGTGTTGCAAAGGCAAATCCATAGATGATTGGCATATTCATAATTTACTCCTTAATCTTTGATCTTGTTCCATCTAAGTTCAAGTATAGACCAGTAAAATGTAAAGAGTTGCGTGATGCTGTGAGCAATTGAATGCGTTTATGCAACATTCATTGGAAAAAAAGCAATAAAATGTTTAAAAACGCATCAATATTTGATGTTCAAGTCAAGAGAATGAATATCTAGTTTTCTTCTGCTTCTAATTCCAATGCACGTTGATACAGCACTTTTTTCTTTAAACCGGTCAGGTCCGCCGCCAGTTGCGATGCTGATTTTACACTCAGGTCCTGAAGTAAGCGTTTTAATAGCTCATCTATTTTATCTTGTTGGTGATCTTGTTCTAGTGGATTACCTGCAACCACCAGCACGATTTCACCTTTTTGTTGATTGGGATCCTGTTTAACCCATTCCAGTAGTTCCGCAACCGGTTTTTGTACAATGGTTTCAAAGGTTTTGGTGATTTCACGGGCAAAGCCCACAATACGCTGCTCACCAAAAATAGTTTTGATATCTTCAAGACTATCTACAATACGATGCGGTGCTTCATAAAAGATAATGGTTTCGGTATGGTCTTTGAGTTGTTGTAACTGGGTTTGCCGCTGGGTGCTTTTTGATGGCAGAAAACCAATAAACAGGAATCGATCACTTGGTAAGCCCACACTGGAAAGTGCTGCAACAGCTGCACATGCACCAGGCACAGGTGTAACCCGTATACCAGCCTGTTGTGCTGCACGCACCAGACGAAAACCAGGATCACTAATCAATGGTGTCCCAGCATCACTGATCAGGGCAACATCTTCACCATTTTGTAACTTTTGGATAATTGATTTTATTTTATGATCTTCATTATGATCATGACAGGCAGTTAAAGGTGTTGTGATATTATAGTGCTTTAACAAAGGTGCTGATTGTCTGGTATCTTCTGCTGCAATCAATTTTACAGATTTTAGGACATCTATCGCACGATAGCTCATGTCATCTAAGTGCCCAATTGGGGTTGCAACGACAAATAATTGAGCACTCATAAGGAAAAACTCCATGTTAAATAAGAAATTAAGTTTAAAGGCTTTTGCCAGTTTGACACTTGCTGTTTCGACAGTTGCCGTTTCTGCAATGGCGCAGGCAGAAATTCTGGTTATTCTACCTGAAACCGGTGCGATGGCGAGTGCAACGGACAGTATTAAGCGTGGTTTAATACAAGCCAATCATCAATCGAGTAATAAATATAAGTTTAAATTCGTTGATATTCATCAACAGCCATTATCCAGTATTTTGCAAAAAAATGTCAGCAAAACGACAGAATTGGTGATTGGACCATTGGATAAACAAAATGTTGAGCAATTACTTAAACTTCAACCCAAGATTAAAACGCTGGCATTAAATCAGGTCAGTGGGAAAGCGGCTAATGTCTATCAGTTTGCCTTATCCAAAGAAGAAGATGCACTGGCATTAACCAAACGCATGCAGTGGGACGGTATCGACAATCTCATCGTATTGCGGGATCCAGATACAATTGAACAAACCCAAAGTTTTTATGATGCTATGGTACAGCTTTGGGGCAATAAAATGGAAGTCAAAGAAAAACTGCCATTTTTCTCCAAGAAAAAACAGGGTGTCTTGCTATTAGGATCGGGTAAATGGTTAACCCAGCAAAAACTACCGAGTAAAAATATCTATACATTGCCTTTCGCAATTGAAGAAAAGCAGCCAATTCCAGAGGGTATGATTTATTGTGATACACCGGCACTTTATACCGGACAATGGTCAGATGTAATGGATGCATATAAACAAAAGCCGGTAACAATGCCATTTCAGCGGTTGATCGCATTTGGTGGGGATGCATGGCAAATTGCGGATGTCTTACAAAATCGTAAAAATAATAGTGTCGTTGAATTTAAAGGGCGGACTGGACAGATTCGAATTGTCGATAATATTATTTCCCGTGAGCCACAGTGCTTTCAATCACAAAAAACTGCTGTAAAAGCCCTGTGATAGATGTATAAGACTGCTGAAATTGGACGATATGCTGAACAATGGGGATTGGCATATTTACAGCATTGGGGTTTAAAGTATTTACACAGTAACTTTCATTGTCGTTACGGCGAAGTCGATTTGATCATGCTGGATCAAGATTGTGTGGTCTTTGTTGAAGTTCGGGCGAGAAAGCATAGTACTTTTGCGACAGCACTAGAAAGTGTAGATGAGAAAAAGCAGGCAAAAACCATTTTAACTGCACAGCATTTTCTACAGAAATATCCTCAGTATGAGCAGTTTGATTGTCGTTTTGATGTGATTGCACTGGATTATTACTCAGTAAATGATCTAATCAATCATTTGAAGAAAAATTCTATGGATTTATTTACGCAACAAACGGTAAATTTACAGTGGATCAAAAATGCTTATACAATGTAATAAAATGAGCTTTTCAAAATAGTGGAAGACCTGGAGTCCTTGTGTGAAAACTTTTAAAATTGTAACACTGTCGTTATTTGTCGCATTAAGTACAGGATGTGCCTCCTTTATTGCCAATAATACCTCAAGTGCTGTAGGTACCGAATCTGGTGAACGTAGCCTAGGACAGGTCGTGATTGACAAGTCAATTGAACGGACTGCCAAAATTAACCTGTATAAATTGGATGCCCGGTTTAAGCAATCCCGTATTAATATCGAAAGTTTTCACAGCAGTGTGCTGTTAACCGGTCAAGTTCCTGATCAACATTTAAAACAATTGGCAGAAGACAATGTCAAATCCATGACTGATGTCAAAGCAGTACATAACTTTATTACTGTGGGCAATCAGGTGAGTTATTCCACAATTATGCAGGATCTCGGTGTAACGGCAAATACCAAGGCTTTATTGCTAAGAGCACCCTTGATTCGTGAAAGCAAAGTCCTCATTCACACTGAAGATGCGGTACTGTATGTCATGGGCCGTTTGAATAATGCTGAAATTGCCGATTTAAATAATGTTTTACAAAACGTTGGTAATGTCACCAAGATTGTCACGTTAATTGATAATGTTGAACAGAATCAAAGTAGTGCTTCTGCTTATGCTGCACCGGCAGCGAGCAGTAATGTCGCTGGGGTTGGCTTGGGCGCAGTTACCACAACGCCTTTGGCAGATCCAACACCGGTTGCTATTGATCCTAATCAGGAACAGCCTGTCAATGATCAAGTGCCAGCACAGGATAATATACAAAGTGCGCCTGTGAGTGCTGAGCCATAACTGCCAATGCATATCCCGTTTTTAAAAAATTTCCGCTGGTATGACGTTCCGAATTATGTGCTAAATCAGTTAACAGTGGGCAATCATGCCCAGTGCCGAGCTGATTTAAGCTATGCCACGGCATCGGATCGACAAAAGCTAGATTTATATATTCCAAAAAAACCTCGTACTAATAATGCTTTGATTTTATTTGTACATGGTGGTTCATGGCAACATGGCAGTAAGACCGATTATATTTTTCTGGCACAGAATCTGGCGAAATATGGTTTTTATGTGGCCTGCATGAATTATCAGCTTGCACCTGAACATCTTTATCCGACCTATGTTGAAGATGTGATTCAGGCAATCAACTGGTTATCGGCGGCACAACAAGCCGATCAATATGGCTATGCTGCCGATCAGATCATTTTGCTCGGACACTCTGCCGGCGCGTTAAACGTCATGGCAGCAGTGTATCATGGCGCACAATTTCAGTATTCGATTCAAAATCTAAATGCTATTCGAGCTATAATCGGTATCGCTGGCCCTTATTCGTTTGAACATCGCGGTGATCCAATTGCACAATATGCGTTTGATCAAACTGTGGCGCCAGAATTGATTATGCCAAGTTTTTTTACTTTTCATAATTCTATACGGCATTTGTTGCTATTGGCGGGTAATGATCAACTGGTCGGTGACTACAATACCGAGAAGATGCAACAGGCATTACTGCATGTACAAAATGCGGTAACTGTCTATCGTATTCCCGCAACGACGCATATCAGTATTATTGCCACGCTGGCAGAAGGTATCGATAGACTGTTTAAAACCCGACAGGTGATGCTTGATTTTATTGATCAGCCTGAGGTTAATTAATCAGTTTTAGATTGATCAATATGTGATAAGTGTTGCACCATATCATCAATCATTTTGTAGGCGATACTTCCCGGGATGGGAATCTTGGGAAGTTGATCAAATGCAAAAAATTTTGCATCAGCAATTTCTTCTTCCTGTAATACGATTTCGCCACTGTCATATTCGGCATGAAAGGCAATCATTAGATTGGAAGGAAAGGGCCAAGGCTGGCTGGAAAGATATTGCAGATTTTTTAATTTAAGTCCGACTTCTTCCATGGCTTCACGTTGTACGGCCTGTTCCAGTGTTTCTCCAACCTCCACAAAACCAGCAATCAAACCATACATATTATTTTGATTGCGGTTGGCTTTTGCCAGAAGAATTTCATTGCCTCGGGTGATGATGGTAATAATACAAGGCTGCACCCGCGGGTATTGGTAGTAATGACACACAGGACAGACCATGGCAAATTGCGTATCATGTTCGACGGTTTCATGTCCACAATGACTACAAAACTTATGGTTTCGGCGCCATTCAAGCAGTTGTTTGGCTTTGGATGCCTGTTCAAATTGATGAGATGACCAATGCATGATCAACTCACGAATCGGAACCAGTTGGTAGCCTTCGGGTAACTGGGTATTCGGGTTAATATCCCGCACAATGACTTTATCTTTCACCTGTTCGACAAATAGATCATTCTGGATTGCCTCGATGCGAGGCAATTCCAGATTTTGATTGACGACCAGACTTTGTTCACTAAATAAATAGGCAAGATATACAGACATAGCTTAGGCGACCGCTTGTTCTAATGTGACAATACTTTGTTCACCGACTTGCATACTTTTTTCAATCAAAGGCTGTTTATTCTGCATTTGTTCAAAAAAGAAATCTGCACTGATGATGGCATTGGCCAGTAATCTTAATTGATCCAGTGTTAAAGTTTTATTGTTTGGCAGAATGTTTAGCTCAATAAGATTGGCTGCTTTTTGCAAGATATTATGTCCTTGAGTAGATTCAAGGAATAATAATGCACCAGAAACTTCACGTAATTGCTCAGCCAAGGTTTGCAAACCGCTATTGTCCTGATCCTGTGCATACTGTGTCACTTGATCACAGACTTTGGCAAGGGTTAGGCGCGACTCGTGACACAATGCTTCCTGTGCTTCTTCAACTTTTGCCAGCGTAATCTGGGTATTATTAAATTTAAGCTTCAAACGGGTTGGTGTATAGTTACGCTCTAAAATTTGCAGGGAATTGGTCGCAAACAATAATGTATTCATTAAGCGATCCGCATTTTTTGGATCGGTCAGATTGTCATTGGCTCGGATATGATCTGCTTGTTGTTGTAATTGTCGGGCAGCATCATTCATATTGATCACATCAAGAATTTTTGCAACTTCACTTAAATTCTCATAAATATTTTCTCGTACTTCGGCACTTTCAATGTGTAGCCCCATTTCAATCTTGCTGGATACTTCTGCAATCTTTTGACTGAGTAAATCGGCAATGGTCTGAATGGTATCAAAATCTGGTCCATAGAGCTGGCGGCTGAGTACTTCAAGCTGGTTATCACTTAAAACATCATCATAGACACTCAGCTGTTCACGAATTTCCTGTGAAACTTCGGAATCTTGACTTAAACATAAGCTTAGAATATCGGCGAAATCGTGATGAGTTGCAGAAAAAATTTGTGGAGATTGCGCAAAGGTTGTGCTTTGACGTTCAATGTTGATCAATACACGCAAACGTGGATCAGTCAAAATAGTATGGTCAAGATGTTTGAGTGCCAGATACACAAATTCCCAATAACGTGCAGAAGATGTGCCGACCGCTTGCGTAGCAAAATAATTGCCGCATAAGGCCATCGCCCGGAAATCCAGTTCACTTGCCTTACCTTGTAGGATATGCAATAGACTGAGTTTATATAATCGCAGTACATATTGGCTGGCAGGGAAATTTTCCAGTGCATCGAATTTTACACTAGGTTGTAGCGTTTCCAGGAATGTATTGAGGAAAATACCTTCACGAGTTAAAGGTAACTTTAAAGCCATCTCAAGTTTATTGATGACCGGAATCAAAAATTGAGGTGCCCGGGTTTCTCGAATACACAAGAAATCAAGATAACGTTTAATCATACTGGTCGCTTCGCTCATGGCTTCGACATCAGTTTGTTTGATCTGTGATTTTTGTGAGTCCTGAATGACTTTTTGCATGACTTTTGCCACCAATTCGGTGAGTCGTGCAATATAGCGTTGATCAATTAAATTCAGGACATGAGCGCACTGTTCCAGATTCACCAGTGCATCATCAATGCCAAAAGGTAATGAACCATCTTCGATTAAACTTGTTACCCCGTTTTCAACGTTTTTAATGGTGCTATCTATTTCTGTTTTAACAATTAATAATGTGGTTGAATCAAAATGTGAAGAGGATTGAAATGACATCGGCTTTCACCTTTCCTTAGTTCATATATTTTGTTGCCCGCCCAGTCTTGCGATAGCTGACAGGTGGGCGCTGTTGTTACGATAGCACTGTATCTTAATAAGATAAAGGGTGCTTTTTACAAATTTAGCTTTTGATTCATCGCCTATATTTAAGATTAGTTTAGAGATTAATCAACACCTTAATTTTCGCTATCGACAGTTTGTGCAAATAGGCAAGGCTGTTGATTTTTCTCTTCAAATTTTTTCATCCATGCCGCATGTGCTTCAAGTTCTTCAGGATGGGGTAGGATCAAGGGAATATCGATTTCAATGGATAGACGTTTTGCCTGTTGTTCGGAACTTTCTGATGCATAGCTGCTTTCATCAATATCCAGACTTACTTGACCACCAGTCATGGCAAGATAGACATCCGAAAGAATTTCGGCATCGAGTAAAGCACCGTGGAAGGTACGGTCACGTGCCGGGATTTCATAACGACGGACTAAGGCATCCAGAGAGTTTTTTTGTCCGGGATGCTTGCGTTTGGCAAGCAAAAGGGTATCGGTCACACTGCACACACTGGATAGTTTTCCGAGTCCAGCCCGATCAAATTCGGCATCGAGGAAGTTCATGTCGAAGGTGGCGTTATGTGCAACGATTTCAGCACCTTTTAAATAGTCAAACAGGACGGCAGCAATTTGTTTGAATTTTGGTTTATCCGCCAGAAACTCATCGCTTAAACCGTGAATGTTTTCAGATTCTCCAACTTTTTTCTGTGGATTAATATAAATATGGATTGAACTACCGGTTAAGCGGCGATTAATCATTTCAATCGCACCAACCTCAATAATACGATCACCATCCTGATAATAAAAACCTGTGGTTTCGGTATCAAGAATCAGTAAGCGTTCACCATGTTGTGGATTGGTGGTTTCGGTAATTTTAATAAATTCGGCAATTGCAGGATCTATCGCAGGCGCGGCATTAGTTTGATTGACAGCCGTTAACGATTTAGACAGCTGAGTGTCAGTCTCTATCGGGGAATCTATCAATACTTCAGCTGCTGTTTCAGTATCGAACTGATCTTCCTCGGGCATTTCGTCCAGTCCAAAAGGATCGTCCAGAAGCCAATCCTGTGTTATTTCAGACTTGGTATTTTCATTGTTCATGTTATTACCTGTGTTACTGCTCAGTTTTTTTTTAGTCACCGCATCTGCACCGAGATTTGCCAAACGGTCTGCTGCTTCATTCCCTTCATGTCCGGCATGTCCTTTAATCCAGTGCCAGTCGATTTGCCGATTTTCGCATAATGCATCAAGTTGTTGCCACAAATCAGGATTTTTAACATTTTTCCAGTGTTTTGCTTTCCAGCCTTTGATCCATTCGGTGATTCCTTTTTGAACATATGAGGAATCGGTATAGATGGTGAGCTTTGCATCATTTGGACAGGCTTTGATGCCTTCGATTGCCGCAGTCAATTCCATACGGTTATTGGTGGTGTCCGCTTCACCCCCAAATAATTCCTGCTGATGCGCTTCGGCATCAATGATTAGAGCACCCCAACCGCCAATTCCGGGATTACCACGGCAGGCACCGTCTACATAGAGTGTATAATCTTGCACAAAATTTACCATATCGACATCAACTTCTTAAAAATGGCTAGGGTCTGTTGAGAATCCATAAATGGATTGCGTTATAGGCTAAGTATTCTCAAATTTGAATTGATATTGTAAACATAAATCCCGAAAGTTACGTATGACAGTTTTATTTTTTTTAATTTCTTGTAACATTTGCGGTGAAACCTATACATAAAATTGCATTGTAATGATGACAGGGTCATCTACAATGCTGTTTTTATCCTATCTGTCTTAAATTTTTTGGAACTTCGTATGCTTAAACCAACCGCTTTGGCATGGCAAAATGCAGTAAATCAATCGTTTAAACTCTCTATTTTAACGGCTGCGCTTGCTTCCATCGGGATTTTGTCAGGTTGTACATCGACACCGCAAACAGGGCATGTTTCCAAAACCAAATCCGTTTCCAAAAGTGATTTGCTTGATGCAGATAGTTTTGATTCATTAGAAGATTTGTTGTATGCGACAGATATGCGCGCGGTTGAAAGTGATCGCCTGCAAATTTTGCGACACGGTGATGTCTGGAAACGTATGACCGTGGGCTTTAAGCTCAATCTAAATGTTTACAATCCACGTATTGATGCACAACGTAGCTGGTTTATTTCACGGCAGCCGTATCTGGACCGTTTAAGTGCGCGTGCCAGTCGTTACTTATACTATACCGTAAAAGAAGCAGAACGCCGTGGTATTCCAACAGAGTTGGCATTGTTACCGGTAATTGAAAGTTCCTATGACCCGGCTGCTACCAGTAGTGCCGCAGCCGCAGGTTTATGGCAGTTTATTCCAAGTACCGGGAAAATTTATGGTCTGCGTCAAAGTGAATTGTATGATGGCCGCCGTGATGTCGTAGAATCCACCCGTGCAGCATATGAATATCTCACCAGTTTATATAATCAATTCGGTTCGTGGGAATTGGCGCTGGCATCTTATAATGCAGGGCCCGGACGCATTCAACAGGCAATTAACCGTAATATTGCCGCAGGTTTACCGACAGATTACTGGTCGTTGAAATTACCCACAGAAACCATGAACTATGTGCCACGGTTCCTTGCAGTGGCACAGATTATCAGCAAGCCGCATCAATATGGTGTGGCTTTGCCTCCGATTGCCAATCGTCCCCACTTTCGTGAAGTGGAGATTCCAGGATCAATCGATCTGAATGAATTGTCACAATTAACCGGTGTGAGTCGGGGTGAATTATATGCGCTCAATCCTGCACACCGTGGTAATTACACCGATCCACTGGCACCTAGACGCATTCTGATTCCAAATGAGGTGAGTGCTTCCGTTGATAATCAGATTGCAAAAATGAGAACAGTATCCGGTTCAGGTGGTTTATGGGCTGGTGGCAGTGCACCGTTGCCAACTCTACCAGTGGCAACGCCTACAACCAGTAGTACAGTAACCACGCAAGTGACGACTCGAAGTCCGTCTACAACGACGATCACGACACCTGTGGTGACTGCATCGGCAACGCCTGCTCGTCCAAACATTATCACACAAGCCACCAATGCTATAAAACAGTCAACACCTAAAGGCTCTACTGCATTGGCACAATTTGCTGCAAATGCAGACGTACCAAGTGCTCCACGTTTGCCAGTTTCTATTACTCCTGCGGCAAATGTGAAACAGATTGCAGTTGAACCGCCAATTAGCGACGCGGAAAAACAAGCTATTCTTGCCAATGACACCACACTTTCGACAGCAAATCTGTCTACCGCAAAACAAACTCAGATTGTTGACAAAATTGTAGAGCCAGCACCAACAGATGCGGAAAAACTACAAGTGGTACAGGAACTTGAAAAAATCGCACCAAAAGGCACAGAAATTGTTGACCCGATGGATGGTAAAATTAGATTAACAGCAATACAAAGTAGTCAGTCTATCGCCGAACAAAAGGGTGAAGATGTAAAAATTACTTACGCCTATCCAAAAGCAGTGGCAGATGCCGAACGTAAAACTAATTCTGAAGCAATTGCCAGAAATACTGGAAAACCAGCATTTGAAACCCGAGATGAAGTGGTTGTGGTTGCGCCTAAAGGCAAACGTGATATTTATACGGTTCAGTCCGGCGATACTCTAGCAACTATTGCAGCAAAATACGGTATTAGCTGGCGTGATATTGCAACATGGAACCAGATCAATGCAGAAAGTCCACTTTTTGTCGGTACCCGATTATATCTATATGACGTTAAGCCTGTGCAATCCAGTGCAGCCAAAACTGCAAACAAAACTGAAAAATATGTGGTCAAGGCCGGCGATAGCCTAACTTCTGTTTCACAGCAGTTTGATGTCAGTATTCAGGATCTGGCAGCATGGAATAATTTATCAGTTACCAGTAATTTACTCCGTGGACAAAGTTTAACACTGGTCGAACCGAAAAACTTTAAAGCTGCGGACAGCAAAAACGCGCCAACGAGTAGTACCAATAAGGCCAAAGCGGATGAGATTCAAACTGAAAGTTATACAGTAAAACGCGGTGAATACTTAAAATTGATTGCTGATCGTTACAACATTTCAAATGCCGAACTTGCAGCATTGACACCGAACCTCACAGCATCGAGTAATCTACTGGTTGGGCAGAAAATTAATGTGCCTAAACAAACGACTAAAACTGAACGTAATGCGCCTAAGCAGGAGCAGCAAAGCAACAGCACTAGCAGTATAAATAGCAATATTAAAACCACGACCTATACGGTGGTTGCCGGGGATTATTTAAGTACCGTGGCACAAAAAAATAAAATGAGCCTGTCCGATCTGGCAGCCCTGAACAACCTGACCACAAACAGTAAGATTTTTGTCGGTCAAAAACTGAAAGTTGCAGCACAGGAACCTGAACGACCTGCTACATATAAGGTCCAAAGTGGTGATACACTGACCAGTATTGCCAACAAATTTGATATGACTGTACAGGATCTTGCCGATCTGAATGGTCTAAGTAGCAATGCAAGAATTACCCGAGGTGCAACGCTTAAACTTGAAGGTCAAAAGCAGTCTGTCACAACACAAGACAACAGCAAGGCCAAAACAAGTCCACAGGCAGAAGCCAGTAACACGAGTAACAATACAACTGCCAGTTTTAAAGGTGCGACAGAAAGTTATAGTGTAAAATCTGGTGAAAGTCTGACTGCTATTGCCAATCGTTACAGTTTGTCGGTTGGCGATCTTGCGGATTTAAATAACCTGAAATCGAATGCATCCTTACGTGTCGGACAGAAATTAAAAGTTCCTAAGTTAACCGCGAGCTATAAGGTAAAAAGTGGTGATAGCCTAATTCGACTTGCGAAAAATTATGGAATCAGCACCGAAGAATTAGCGGAAATGAATAATCTTAAGCCAAATAGCCAGCTACAATTGGGACAAACCATCACCGTACCAAATAAATAAAACCATTCGGGGATATAATGGGATTGCAGATACGCTTTGGACAGCTGCTAGCTTTTACAATAGGCACGACTTTGATTAGTCATGCCTATGCTGCGGTGCAAACGTTTAATTATATTAGTTTGGATGCAAAACCTTTGTACGCGGGTGCATCGGTTTTACCTTACGCCAATGCCAGTGCGCCTAAAGGGGGAAGTATTGTTCTGCCTGCAACAGGAACATTCGATAATTTCAACAGCATGAATGGTAAGGGATCACCTGCTGAGGGTGTTCAGTTTTTGTATGACAAGTTGATGTCATCTTCACTGGATGAACCCGGTGTGATGTATCCCATGCTTGCCACCAGTGCAACTTACGATCCTGATAAGCCCAAATATGTGATTTTCCATTTAAATCCCAAAGCCAGATTTAGCGACGGGTCGCCTGTGACTGCTCAGGATGTGGTATATACTTTTAAAAAATTACTGAGTGAGGGTGCACCAGGATTACGTATTTATTTTTCCGAAGTTGAAGATATCAAAGCCTTATCAAAATATGATGTGCGTTTTGATTTTAAATCGGATGACAATAAAGAAATGCCGCTGATTGTATCTGACATTTCAATATTTTCTGAAAAAGATTTAAAAAATAAAGATTTTACTCGAGTAACCATGCAGGCTCCGATGGGCAGTGGTCCATATCTGGTGGATAAAATTGATGCCGGTCGTTCTATCACTTACAAACGTAATCCTAATTACTGGGGTAAGGATGTGATGGTCAATAAAGGGGCCTATAATTTTAATCAGATTAAATATGTCTACTACCGCACGCTGGATATAGCCTTTGAAGGATTTAAAACTGGGCAATATACTTTTCAAACCGAATATGTATCGCGTCGCTGGGCAACTGAATATACCTTTAATGCTGCAAACGCTGGATTGATTAAAAAAATAGAGTTTCACCATCACAATCCGATTCCGACGCAAAGTTTTATTTTAAATTCTCGCCGCAAACCGCTGGACGATATTTTCTTTCGACAAGCCTTAACTTATGCCTATGATTTTGAGTGGCAGAATAAGGCATTGTTTTATGGAAAGTATAAGCGCCTACAAAGTTTTTTTGACAATAGCGAACTTGCGGCTACTGGCAAGCCCTCTGCGGCGGAATTAAAAGTATTAAATCCCTATTTGAATCAACTTGCCCCTGTGGTGAAACGCGGTGTTTTAATCGACTGGAAGTATCCAGTATCCGATGCCAGTGGTTTTAATCGTTATAATTTAATGGTGGCACGGCAAATGTTGCTTAATAAAGGCTATCGTTATAACCCGCAAGGACAATTGCTGGATAAGCAAGGCAAAGTTATCCGTTTTGAGTTTTTAATTCATCAGGATGGTCTAGAGCGGACATTGATGCCTTTTGTGCGTAATCTCAAAAAACTCGGCATTACCATCACTGTGCGTAAAGTAGATGTACCGCAATATATTGAACGTAAAAAGAATTATGATTATGACATTACCACCGATGTGATGCCGCAATCACTAACACCGGGAAATGAACAGGCTCGTTTCTGGAGTAGCCAATCGGCTGATGAGCCGGGCAATTATAATTATGCTGGCGTCAAAGATCCGGTGATCGATGCTGTTATTAACAGAATTATTCGGTCTCAGCGTCGTGAAGAACTAGTGACCAATACCAAGGTACTCGACCGCTTACTGCGTGCCGGTTATTATCAGATTTTGACTTATGGCAAAGGGGCAGACTGGTATGCATTCTGGGATATGTATGATTATCCGGCAGTTCAACCCAAGTTGGGTGTCGGTTTAAACTACTGGTGGGTAAATCCGGCAAAGGCACAAAAAGTTAACCAATATCTAAAACGACAATAATGGCATGATTTTCTTTCGGGAATTTTGTTAAGGAGTAGCACATGGGAACCTATATTTTAAAACGCTTGCTACTGATTATTCCGACCCTGTTTATTATTTTATTGATTAATTTTGTGATTGTGCAAATTGCACCGGGCGGTCCGGTGGAACAGGCTATTCAACAGGCAGAATCTTTACAGGGTATCAATGGGAATAAGGCGGGAGGCGAAACTGCTGCCGTGGACAGTAATTATCAAGGTGCCCGTGGTCTAAGTCCGGAAATGGTTGAGGAAATAAAAAAACAATATGGTTTTGACAAACCAGCACATGAACGCTTCTGGCAAATGTTAAAAGGCTATTTAAGTTTTGATTTTGGCACCAGCTTTTTTAAAGATAAACCCGTAACCCAACTGATTTATGAAAAATTTCCTGTCACAATTTCGCTAGGGTTGTGGAGTACTTTACTGATTTATCTGGTGTCAATTCCACTTGGCATTAAAAAGGCCAAAACGCATGGTTTGTTGTTCGATAAGAGCACTTCGTTATTATTGGCAATTGGTTATGCCGTACCGACATTTGTATTTGGGGTGTTATTGATCGTATTTTTTGCCGGAGGTTCTTATTTTCAGTGGTTTCCACTACAAGGTCTGGTGTCGGAAAACTTTGCTCAATTAAGTCCTTTGGGAAAAGTAAAAGATTATTTCTGGCATATGGCTTTACCTCTTTTGACGATGGTGCTGGGTGGTTTTGCCGGACTGACTTATTTAACCAAATATTCATTTATGGATGAGTTATCCAAGCAATATGTACTGGCTGCCCGTGCCAAAGGTTTAAGTGAAAATCGGGTTTTATATGGTCATGTCTTTCGTAATGCCATGTTGATTGTGATTGCTGGGTTGCCGGAAGCATTGATCGGGATTTTCTTTGTCGGTAATTTATTCGTAGAAATTATTTTTAATCTGGATGGCATTGGTTTGTTAGGTTTTGAGGCCATTACCCAGCGGGATTATCCGGTGATTTTTGGAACGCTCTTTATTTTTACCCTGTTAGGTTTGGTCTTAAGACTGATCAGTGATGTGATGTATCAGATCATTGATCCCCGCATCGATTTTGAAACACGGGGAGCAAAATAATGTCGCCAGTCATGCAGCAACGTCTTCATCGTTTTAAGCAAAATAAATTGGGTATGTTCTGCCTAGTGATCTTTGCCATTATTTTTGCAATTTCCATGTGTGCAGAACTGATTGCCAATGATAAACCGATTTTGGTGTCCTATAAAAATCAGCTCTACGTACCGGTGTTAAAAACTTATCCGGAAATAACCTTTGGCGGTGTGTTTGAAACCGAGGCCGATTATAAAGACCCAGTCGTACAACAATTGATTCAGGCAGATGGCTGGATGCTCAACCCGATTATTCCGTTTTCTTATGACACACCCAATTTACAACTGAGTGTGCCTGTACCTTCCAAGCCCACTGCACAAAACTGGCTCGGCACTGATGATCAGGGGCGTGACGTATTGGCACGGGTAATTTATGGACTACGTATTTCGCTGCTTTTTGGTATTTTCCTCACGGCTGCTTCTGCGCTAATCGGTATATCGATTGGTGCAATTCAAGGCTATTATGGCGGCTGGATTGATCTTGGTGGACAGCGTATTTTAGAAGTATGGGGTGGTTTACCACAGCTGTTTATGGTGATTATTCTGGTGAGCATGTTTACACCCAGTGTATATTGGCTCTTTGTGATCATGTTGTTTTTTGGCTGGACAGCGTTGGTGGGACTGGTGCGCGCCGAGTTTTTACGCGCTAGAAATTTTGATTATATTCGCGCTGCAAGGGCACTTGGTGTATCCGACCGAAAAATTATTTTTCGTCATATTCTACCCAATGCATTGAGTTCAACCTTATCGCAATTGCCGTTCTTACTTACTGCCAATATTACAGCTTTAACGGCACTGGATTTTCTTGGCTATGGTTTGCCACCAGATGTTGCTTCTCTGGGGGAGTTACTGGAACAGGGCAAAACCAATTTAAATGCACCATGGCTGGCATTGTCGGGATTTTTTACCCTGGCGATTGTTTTATCATTATTAATCTATATCGGTGAGGCCACACGAGATGCATTCGATCCAAGACAACGCTAAGGCTCAGAATAATCAAATGCAGGACAATATCTCAGCCGAAACTGCATTATTACATGTTGAACAGTTAAAAATTCAGCATGAGCAACATACATTGGTGCATGATTTAAATTTTGAGCTACATCGTGGACAAACGCTTGCCATCGTCGGGGAAAGTGGTTCGGGCAAATCTATCAGTAGTCTTGCCATCTTGGGTTTATTACCTGCCAATCTGACTGTTTCCGGACAGATCAAACTTGATCATCAGAATTTATGCCAATTCAATCAAAAACAATGGCAGCATATTCGTGGACAAAAAATTGCCATGATTTTTCAGGAACCGATGACAGCACTTAATCCTTTACATCGGGTGGAAAAATTGATTGGTGAATCCCTGCTTTTACAAGGATTATCCACGCAACAGGTCAGACAGCGTGTCATTACATTATTGTCCGATGTAGGTATTCCCGATCCCGAACAAAAATTAAAGCGTTATCCACATGAGTTGTCTGGTGGTCAACGGCAGCGTGTCATGATTGCCATGGCACTGGCACTTGATCCAGAGATTCTGATTGCCGATGAACCGACCACTGCACTTGATGTCACCTTGCAGGAACAGGTGTTGCAACTGCTGAAATCCTTGCAGCAGCAGCGTAATATGGCGATGATATTGATTAGCCATGATTTGAAACTGGTTGGGCGTTTTTCCGATCAGGTGATTGTGATGCAAAAAGGTATCGTAAAAGAACAGGGATTGACTCAGGCTATTTTTAACAATCCTCAAGATGCCTATACCAAAAATTTGCTGGATCATGATTTTGGTGAGGCATTACAGGTGGATTCGCAGCATACTGTGTTGCAATTAACCAATCTACAGGTGCGTTATCCGATTAAAACAGGTCTATTCAATCGCATCAAGGATTATGTGGTGGCGGTAGAACCGATCACACTGGATTTAAAACAGGGTGAGTCGATTGGGATTGTTGGAGAAAGTGGTTCCGGAAAAACCTCATTAGCACTGGCAATTGCCCGTTTAATCGACAGTGATGGACAGATTCAGCTTGAGAATCTGCGTCTGGACCAATTATCAGAAAAATATTTGCGTCCTTATCGACATCAATTCCAGATAGTCTTTCAGGATCCGTTTAGCAGCCTCAATCCCAGAATGAATGTCGAGCAGATTGTCGGAGAGGGCTTAGAAATTCAAGGTGTTGCGAAATCTGAAATCTCACTTAAAGTAGAGGAAGTGTTACAACGGGTCGATTTACCTGCACATTTTTCCAGTCGTTATCCACATGAATTGTCAGGTGGGCAGCGGCAGCGGGTGGCATTGGCGCGAGCTTTAATTTTGCGTCCAAAACTGATTATTTTGGATGAGGCTACATCGGCACTGGATCGAACCACACAACGTGCAATGGTAAAATTATTGCGCGCATTACAGCAGGAATTTCAGTTTAGTTATCTGTTTATTAGCCATGATCTGGCGGTGGTGCGGGCATTATGCCAGCGTATCTTGGTACTTCATCATGGCAAAATGGTGGAATTTCAGCACACGGCACAATTATTTACACAACCACAAGATATTTATACACAAAAACTCATTGAAGCGAGTCTTTTGACAATGTAAATTGTCAAATACATGTTGCATCATAATCACATCCAATATAGAGTAATTACTCTATATTATCGATTCGATGCATAGAGAAGCATCATCACAGAACACACAGGCATAAGTGCCAGCGCTCTAGGAAGCACTAACAGCAAATATTTATAGGGAATCGACATGGTAAAACTACAAGATCAACTGAAGATTCGTGCTAATACTTTTAAAAATCGTATTATCAAAGCATCAATGAGTGAGGCTTTGGCCAATGATTTGGGTCAACCCAATGCCGACCATATTGGATTATATGAAGTCTGGGCAAAAGGTGGTTTGGGTTGTGCCATCGCAGGCAATGTCATGGTTGATGCCAGAGCGAAAAATGAGCCCGGTGTGGTCGTGCTTGAAAATGAGCGGGATATGGCGCGATTAAAACAATGGGCGGATGTAGGTAAACGATATGGCATGATCCAGTTGTTACAGCTTTCGCATCCTGGTCGCCAATGTCCACGAGGCTTGAATCGGGAAACAGTTGCACCTTCTGCGGTTGCATTTTCCTCAGCTTTATCCACCACATTTGCTACACCTAGAGCATTAACCGAAACAGAAATTTTGGACATTATTCGCCGCTTTGGTGAATCTGCCCGTCTGGCAAAACTTGCCGGATTTGAAGGCATTCAATTGCATGGCGCACATGGCTATTTAATTAGTCAATTCTTGTCGCCATTGACCAATATTCGTCAAGATCAATGGGGCGGTAATATTGAAAACCGTATGCGCTTCTTACTGGAAATCTATCATGAAGTACGCAAACAAACAGGTGATGATTTTATTATCGCAGTAAAACTCAATTCCGCAGATTTTCAGCGTGGTGGCTTTAGTGAACATGATGCGATTGAAGTCGCCAAAGCAATTTCGGCAGCAGGAATTGATTTTATTGAAATTTCCGGTGGAACCTACGAAGCACCTGCGATGGCGGGTGCAAAAGCGGAAAAACGCAAACAGAGCAGTATCGCCCGTGAAGCTTATTTTCTGGAATTTGCTGAATTAATTCGGGGACAGGTAAGTTGTCCATTAATGGTAACGGGTGGTTTCCGTACTGTTAAAGGCATGAATGATGCATTGGCAAGTGGGGCATGTGATTTTATCGGGATTGCCCGTCCATTTGCAGTTGAACCCCAATTGGCAAATCAACTGCTTAGTGGTCAAGATGTTAAATATGCAGTCAAACCAATCAAAACCGGCATTGCATTGATCGATAAAATGGCCATTATGGAAATTATCTGGTACGCGGCACAGTTTAAAACCATTGCTCGCGGGCGCCAACCAAATCCGCATTTATCACCATTAAAAGTATTGTTTCATTATGCCCGGCGCAACATTGGTACAGTGATTTCCGGACAATTAAATTCACGGAAGGCCTCGGCATAAACTGTCAAATAGCGTATTTTTCAGCCATTTCAGGTTTATTTTCAGGATAATGGCTGTTATGCTTGGACTAATGTTTTTACATTTTATACTGATATGACTTTCCAGATGAACACGCGTCATCAGTCTTATATGTTGCTGTTTATGGCGCTTGCTATGCTGATCAGTCAGGTCTATGCACAGGTGAGTATCATCAGTATGCAGGCTGTGCATCAGCCGCTTACACAGCAAAGTCATATACATCATGTGCAAGTGCATTGCCATGATTCAGCTCGTAAAGTAGTGAATCTAGAGCATAATCATATGGCTATGCCGGATTGTCATGAACAAACCGATTCGGTGTCAAATGAACAGGCAATCCAGCAGCAACAGAGCAGCCATCATCAAGTCGCCTGTCAGGATTGTGCACAGTGGCATTGTCAGATGAATGCATTTTATTTTTATTCATTGCATCATGCACTGAATTTAGATCTTAAAATTACTCCGGACAGCATATTCAACTCTCATTATCGTTCGCAATATATTCAACAGCCCAATATCCCACTATTACGCCCACCAAGAATCTTATCTTAATCAAATCAATTTTAAAAATTAACAGATTAAGGTAAAAAGTAATGCAAAATAAATTTTTATCCATGTTGATGGCAATATATTGCCTTTGCATGGCACAGTGGTCATGGTCTGCGATTCGGGAATATCATCTTACGATTGCAGAACAAAGTATTAATATCACAGGACAAGCAACAAAAAAGATTACTGTCAACGGGCAATTTCCAGCACCCACTTTATTCTTTGAAGAAGGTGATGATGCAGTGATTGTGGTACATAACCAGCTTAAAAATCAGGACAGTTCAATTCACTGGCATGGTTTGTTATTGCCAGGTTTGATGGATGGTGTACCGGGATTTAATCAGTTTCAGGGAATTAAGCCGCAGGGTGAATTTACCTATCGTTTCAAGATTCGGCAAAATGGCACCTATTGGTATCATGCGCACAGTAAGGGACAAGAACAGGATGGACTATATGGCGCTTTTATTGTCTATCCCAAAGGCAAAATACCCCTGAGCCATGATGAACATACCGAACAGGATCAGATCATTATGTTGTCCGACTTTCACCTATCAAGTGGTGAAAGCATCATGAAGAATCTAAAAAAATCAGCTGATTATTATCAAAATCAAAGAGAAACGCTGTTTGATGTACTGCGTCAAGTCAAACAAAAGGGTTTGGAAGGTACATGGCGGGATCGCAAGATGTGGAATCAGATGCGGATGCTAAAAACCGATTTATCTGATGTCACAGGCTACACATTCTTGGTCAATGGTCAAACCCCTGAGCAAAACTGGACCAGTAGATTTAATGCAGGTGAAAAAATCCGTTTGCGCTTTATCAATGCTTCGGCAATGTCATTTTTTGATGTACGGATTCCCGGTTTAAAAATGACAGTGGTTAGCGCAGATGGACAGGCGGTACAACCTGTAACAGTCGATGAGTTTCGTATTGGCACAGCAGAAACCTATGATGTGATAGTTGCACCGCAGGACACCCAATATCAAATTCAGGCGGAATCCATTGATCGCAGCGGTTTTGCACTGGCAACTTTGCTGCAAAATAATAGCACAGCCAAAATTTTGGTGATGCCACAGCATCGTCCTCGGGCATTGCTGTCGATGCAGGATATGCCAATGCCGAACATGCAGCATGATGCTGAAGATCATTCACAGCACTTTACTGGTGTAGAAAAGCAAACAGGAGATCAGCAGACAGTAGAAAGTCCAGAAAATATGCATCAGAATAGCGCGTATGCGCATGACATGAGTAATATGGGCATGATGCATGATCATATGTCGAACATGTCTGAAGCTTCCTCATCACATACGCATGATATTAATCAAAATATACAACAAACGCCAAACCATACGCATGCAGTTGAAGCAAAAACCGGAACAACACAACAGCAACTAACAGTTGAAGGCTGGGCAAATGCGTCTACGCCACAGGGACATAAGGCTTTGCAATATGCAGATTTAAAAGCCTTACATCCACAAAGTGATATACGAGCACCAGAACGTGAAATCGTGATCCATCTTGGCGGTTCTATGGAACGTTATATCTGGACCATGAATGGCGACAAATTTAATCAGGCCAAACCGATTCAGGTGAAATATGGCGAACGTATTCGTCTAAAATTTATCAATGACAGTATGATGGCGCATCCGATGCATTTACATGGCATGTTCGTACAACTGGAAAATGGACAAGCAGCACAGGATTTACCCAATAAACATACCTTAATTGTGCCTCCAAATCAGACTGTGACAGCTTTATTGACAGCTGATGAGTTGGGTGAATGGGCGATTCATTGTCATTTGCTCTATCACATGACTACCGGAATGATGAATAAACTGATTGTTGCAAATGTCGCAGCAAAAGTGATCAAGCCTGCTGCACATTCGGATATGAATCAAGGAGATCATCATGCACATCACTAAATTTGCCATGAATGTTAGACTTGATTTGATCAGTATTGGTTTATTGACTATTTTATCTTCATCACTCATTTATGCATCTGAACCAGATACGAGTTCAATTCAATTGCATGAGCATTCCAATGTAATTGCAAATGATGGACAAAATATGCATCAACATGGCAATGAAATCTATCAATTGGTAGAATTGGAGAATAAATGGCTTGTCGATGATGATGGACAAGGCCAATTGAAATCTGCACTAAAATATTGGATTGGAACTGATGAGAACAAACTGTATCTTAAGTCCCATGTTAATCGGGCTGAATCGGCATCGGCGGATTATGATGTATCACTTTTATATCGTCATTTGTTATCTGAGTTCTGGGACATTCAAACCGGAATTAAACATGTCAAAGATCGCAATCCGGATCGTTCGACAAATGCTGCAATTCTTGGTCTGCATGGTTTGGCTCCGTATTTCTTTGAAACGGATGCCTATGTTGAAATTGCCTCTAATGATCGGGTTAGCCTGATTCTGGAGAGTTCGCGAGATATTTTGCTCACCCAGAAGCTGATTACCCAACCTTTTATTGATGCCACAATAAGCATTCAAGATCACAGCCCATATGCCAGACGTTCCGGCTTAACTGAATTGAATGTCGGGCTACAAACCCGCTATGAGATTTCCAAACAGGTGATGCCCTATGTTGAGTTTTCATATCGTTATGACAAGGGATTGAAATCGGAACAGCCAAATGATAAAGATACCGGACTTTATGGCGTAGGAATTCTATTTAAATTCTAATTCAGAATATTTTTATGCTAAGTTGTGCCAATACCTTCTCCGTTGGGAAGGTATTGATATCTCGTTTATATCTGGTTATAGACCAGTTTCATAGTCTTTACTGGATAATAAATTGTCTACATCGGCAATATTGTGCGGTTTAATTTTATAAATCCAGCCTTCGCCATACGGGTCTTCATTTACTTTTTCCGGATCATCTTCAAGTACAGTATTGATTTCAACCACCACACCAGATACTGGAGCATGAATATCGGATGCGGTTTTTACCGACTCGACGACACCAGCTTGTTCGCCAGCAGTCAGTTCTTGTCCAACATCAGGTGCTTCGACATATACCAGATCACCCAACGCATCCTGTGCATGATCACTAATTCCGGTCACGATAAGATCGCCTTCGATACGAACCCATTCATGTGTTTTTGCATAACGTAAATTATCTGGATGTTGCATAAATTTTCCTTAATGCGGTTATTAGCGATATCTTATGACGCTTTATACAATGTTATCCCAAAAAAGCAAATGATTTTATCTGCTATAAATATGGATCTTTACGCCAATTGCTTGGGCTGCGGCCACTCCAACGTTTAAAGGCACGACTGAAATTGGCCACATCGGAATAACCGAGTTCATCGGCAATTTGTTCCAGACTATAATCGGTCCGTGAAAGCAGGGAGGTCGCGCGGCGATAACGTACTTCATCGACAATGGTTGAGAAGGAAGTGCCTTCTGAAGCAAGCTGGCGTTTTAAGGTGCGGTCTGACATGCAAAGCTGCTCTGCCACTGCTTCAATCCCCAGATGGACTTGCTCGTGATGGCTGAGAATGTCACGTACCCGCATGGAAATACGACGACGTTCGCCTAGTGCAGATAGTTCGGCTTCACACTGGTTAATGGCAATCTGGCTGGAAATCGGATCGGCATGTACCATCTCCAGACCTAAGTATTTTTTATCAAAACTTGCAATTAAATGCGGCTGATTAAAGCGGACTTTGGAATTTAGTCGTTCAAGGTAGCGTTCAAATCCTTTGGGCATATCGAAGTCGAAATCAATTTCCGAGCTGATTTCTACACCTGTTAATGCCTTTGCCATGGTATGGATACCAATGGTTAAGGCGATAATAATTTCATTGCGTAAGGGTTGCAGGTCGATATTACATTTTAGTTCGATGGTGGCTTTGTCACCAAAAGTCGAAAAATAAAGCTGTAAAAATGGCATACGTAATTGGATAAAACGGGAAGCTAGTGCCAGTGCCTCAGTAGTATTGGTGGCGGTCATGATGGCATAGCCGATAAAACCGTGAATAGAGATGCGCATCTGTGTACCCAGATGATAAGCCAGACTGTATTCACCAGTCAGTTGTAGTGCACGTTCTACCAGCGCATTGGCAATATCCACAGGAATACGCATATCTGGATGTGCTAGTTGCTCACTGGTTAAGCCAAAGGGTTCAAATAATGAAATATCGTTGTAGCCCCAACGAGAAACCACATCAAGCAAAAGTAAGCCATATACACCTGGAATACCTTGGTCTGGGTGCAATGTCGCCATTTTAATATCCTATACAATGTAATTGCAGAACCAATCACGATAACTTCTTGTTTGTCGTGAATTCATAATGCCATGAGCAAAATATGAATGACAACCATATTGTCAAACAAAACAATCAATCATTGGCAGTATTTTATCGAATTTCACCAATCAACAGGTTTATTTGAATATAAAAAAGACAGGACTTAGAGAATAAGTCCTGATACATTTTTTGTATGGTGCTATCGAGTGGAATTAACTTTCCAGAAAACCACCGCTTTGTCGTGCCCATAACTGGGCATATAAACCATTTTGTGCAATCAATTGTTCATGTGATCCCTGTTCAATGATTTGTCCCTGATCCAGTACAATTAAACGATCCATTTTGGCAATCGTGGAGAGACGATGTGCAATGGCGATCACAGTTTTATTTTGCATCAATTGTTCCAGACTTTGCTGAATGGCAGCTTCCACCTCGGAGTCCAGCGCACTGGTTGCCTCATCAAGCACCAAAATAGGCGCATCTTTGAGGAACACCCGGGCAATAGCTATACGTTGTCTTTGTCCGCCGGACAATTTAACACCACGTTCACCGACATAAGCAGCCAAGCCTTGATTGCCTTTTAAATCGGTTAATTGCGGAATAAATTCGCTGGCCTGTGCTTTAAAAATCGCATGTGCAACTTCTTCATCAGTGGCAGTTGGACGACCATACTGGATATTTTCTGCGACGGTACGATGTAATAGCGATGTGTCTTGCGTCACCAATGCAATGTTTTTACGTAAACTATCCTGTGTCACATCTTCAATATTTTGCCCATCAATCAGAATTTTGCCTTGTTGAATTTGATAAAAATGCAAAAGTAACTGAATCAGTGTTGATTTACCTGCACCGGAACGTCCGACGATACCAATTTTTTCACCAGCTTTAATCTCCAGATTAAAGTGATTAATCACCTTTTTATCATTATAGGCAAAGCAAACATCCTGAAACTGGATGCTGCCTTGAGTAACCTGCAATTCTTTGGCATCTTGTTTATCCTGAATGGCAATCGGTTTGCCCATACTGTGCATACCATCCTGAATGGTCCCGATATTTTCAAATAATGCGGTAATATGCCACATCAAAAATTCAGAAACGCTATCGAGCTTTAATACCATTGCTGTTGTTGCTGCAATCACACCGACTGCAATTTGACCATCCATCCACAACCATAACGCCGTACCAATCATACTTAAATATAAATAGCCACTTAACAGATTGATGGAAATCTGATACATCACCCCCAAACGCATTTGTTTATAGACTGTGACCATAAATTCTTGCATGGATTCTTTGGCATAACGACTTTCACGGCCAGCATGTGCAAATAGTTTGACGGTCTGGATATTGGTATAAGCATCGGTAATGCGACCAGTCATGACCGCACGGGCATCAGCTTGGGCTTTGGATACCTTCCCCAGACGTGGAATAAAATAGGAGGCAATGAGAATAAAAAGCAGTAACCAGATCATCAGTGGCAACATCAACAGTGGTGAAATTGCGCCGAGAACCAGATTGATGGTGATAAAATAAATCAGTACATAGGCCAGCATGTCTGCCAGAATCATCCAGAACTCACGTACTGCTAGCGCAGTCTGCATCACTTTGGCCGATAAACGCCCTGCAAAATCGTTATGGAAAAAATCCAGACTTTGCCCAAGCAGCAGATTATGGTATCTCCAGCGTAGACGCATCGGAAAATTACTATAAATCACCTGATGTTTGATCAATGACTGCAAGCTTGAAAACAGAATATTGATGAGCAATATCGACACCAGTAAAATTAAATTCTGCTGATGTTGCTGTAAAAAGGTACTTGGTTGACTTTGGCTAATCCAGTCCACCAGCTTACCAATATAGCTAAACAGCATGACTTCAAATGTTGCTGCACCGGCAGTACATAACAATAAAATCAGCAGATAAGGACGAATCCCTTCGGTGGCTTGCCAGACAAACGCAAAAAATGTTTTGGGTAGAGGCTGGTTTAAATTTTTACTGGGGTATGGATCGACAAGTTTCTCAAACCAACTGAACATAACAAACCTATGACATCATTGGTCAGTTTTTTGACCAAAATTTTAACAATACAAATTGAATAGGGGTAAAACTAGAAAATTATACGAATGAGTCGTTTATGCTATTTCATGAACAAAATTCAATCTACCTAGGGTCTGTCGCCATTTAATCTAATGATGACAGACCCTAATATGAGGATACAGATACTGTTTCGCTAAGCTTGACTTATTATACACAAAATATGCGTTTATATAGTCATTTACAAGTGGCAAAAATAATTCTAAATTATTATGCAACAAATTGCATAAATGCTTTGCAGCCAGATGAAGGACAAATCCTATGACCAGCTATAGCAATGTTTTAAAACCATTACATTTGGGGTTTACCACAATTCGTAACCGTGTGGTAATGGGGTCCATGCACAGTGGTTTGGAGGATCGTTTTTATCATTATCCCAAACTTGCCGCTTATCTTGCAGAACGCGCCAAAGGCGGTGTTGGATTGATCATTACCGGTGGAATTTCCCCCAACCGTCAGGGCTGGTTACTGCCTATGGGCGGCACCATGAATAGCTGGGGTGATGTATTAAACCACCGTCTGGTGACACATGCTGTACATAAACATGGTGGCAAGATTCTGATGCAGATTTTGCATTCTGGTCGTTACGGTTATCAACCTTTTGCAGTATCTGCTAGCCCAATTAAATCTCCAATTTCTCCATTTAAACCCAGAGCACTGTCTGATAAACAGATTTTAGCGACCATTGACGATTATGCACGAGCTGCTTATCTGGCTAAAAAAGCAGGCTATGATGGGGTTGAAATCATGGGCTCAGAAGGTTATTTACTCAATCAGTTTTTAAGCCGCCATGTCAATCAACGTGAGGATCGCTGGGGCGGTGATATTCAGGGGCGTATGCGTTTGGCAGTCGAAATTGTTAAAGCCATTCGTGCCAAAGTCGGTGAAAAATTTATTATCTGTTTTCGCTTGTCTATGCTTGATCTGGTCCATGATGGCAATACTATGGATGAAGTGTTGATTGTGGCGCAGGCACTGGAAAAAGCCGGCATTACCTTGCTCAATACCGGTATTGGCTGGCATGAAGCCCGTGTTCCAACAATTGTGACTTCCGTACCGCGCGCAGCCTTTGTCGATGTGACAGCTTATGTCAAACAGCATGTCAAGATACCTGTTATTGCCTCAAACCGGATTAATATGCCGGATACTGCCGAAGAGATTATCGCATCGGGTAAGGCCGATATGGTTCAGATGGCACGACCTTTTCTTGCCGATCCGTATTGGGTGAATAAAACCGCAACAGGGCGAGTCAATGAAATTAATACCTGTATTGCCTGTAATCAGGCATGTCTGGACCATACTTTCAAAAATCAGCGAGCCAGTTGTCTGGTCAACCCTCGAGCTTGTCATGAAACAGAACTGGTCTATGTAAAAACCAAAAAACCTAAACGTATTGCTGTGGTCGGTGGCGGTGTTGCTGGAATGTCTGCGGCAACCATCGCAGCCAGTCGTGGTCATCATGTCACTTTGTTTGAAGCAAGTCATGAAGTGGGTGGACAATTTAATTTGGCCAAAGTTGTACCGGGCAAAGAGGAATTCCACGAAACCATTCGCTATTTCAAGGTTCAGCTTGAAAAAAATGCAGTGGAAGTCCGTTTAAATACGCGTATTAATCGGGAGCAAATAGAGCGAGAAGGTTTTGATGATGTCGTGATTGCAACAGGTGTAGTACCACGTCCACTGAAAATAGACGGTGCAGATTTGCCGCAGGTTTTATCCTATGCCGAAGTACTGCGAGGAGCAGAGGTTGGACATCGGGTTGCAGTGATTGGGGCAGGCGGTATCGGTTTTGATGTTAGTGAGTTTTTATTAAAACCACCTTCTCAGCCTCAACCACAACCTTTGGCGGACTGGCAACGTGAATGGGGGGTAGATCCTCATGCCAATTATATTTCGGAAGGCGGACTGGCACCTGCTGAAGTCGATTTACCTTATCGGCAGATTTTTTTATTACAGCGTAAAACTACGCCACTTGGGATTGGTTTAGGTAAAACTTCCGGCTGGGTACATCGAGCTCAGTTGAAAAAACATCATGTCCGCATGATGCGCGGGGTACAATATAAATCCATTACACAAGAAGGTCTATGGGTTGAGGTTGATGGTATTGAACAACTTTTGCGGGTAGATACAATCGTGGTATGTGCCGGACAGGAATCGGTTAAAGAATTGATGCCGCAAGACACCGAACATACATTGGCAAAATACCACATCATTGGTGGGGCAAAACTAGCAGGTGAACTGGATGCAAAAAGAGCCATTCGAGAAGGTGCGGAATTGGCTGCAAAGCTTTGATTTCAACCTTATTCATCTGTGAATTGGTAGGGTTATATGGATTATGATAATGGATCAAACCAAATTTGTTTAATCCATATGCAATTGAGTATGAAGCAATAAAATTTTTCTTGTATAAAGATCAAAAGCTTTGTATTCTTGCGCCACTGGAAGCGTGGCAGAGCGGTTTAATGCACCGGTCTTGAAAACCGACGAGGGCGCGAGTCCTCCGTGAGTTCGAATCTCACCGCTTCCGCCAAATAGTTAAATAAGTCCTTGTTTTTACAAGGGCTTATTTTTTTATTTATGATTTTATCCCTCATTGTAACGCATATAAAAATTTTGATTAGATCATTATTAGTGAGATGGACATGGGTAAGTCTAGACAATAGGTAATGATCTCAATACTTTGAAACGTAGAACCCTTGATCCAGTAAGATTTTTTTGAATCAGCTTTGTTATAATTTTCTCAGCCTAATTTTCTTCGCTACTGTCACCTCCTACACTGTGGTAGATTATCCAGAACGGAAAACTATTTAAATTTAGTTTTCTCTAAGTCCTATAACTAAATCATTTAATGAATATTTTTTTATTTTTAAATATAGGGTACTTTTTGCTAAACCCAGCGTTTTTGCTGCTTTGGTTATATTACCATGACAATCCAATAATGTTTGCTTCATCAAATCATATTCAATATCTTGTAAACTTTTTGTAGATCGCTTTATTTGAGCTGTAAATGTACATGATTCGGTCTGATATTTATGTTCTGTTTGACCACTTAAAATATCTTCGGGAATATTGGAATGATCCATGATCGAAGTGTTGCAAGTAACAGCCATAACTTCAACCACATTGCGTAGTTCACGTATATTACCAGGCCAAGTGTATTGTTTAAGAAGATTTTTTGCTACCTGAGTAAATTGAAGATGGGGCAGTTGATGTTTTTTTATAAATTGCTGTAAATAATGATCAAGTAATAATTCAATATCTTCTTTTCTTTCTTTTAAAGAGGGAATACTAATTTGTGAAACTGCAATACGATGTAATAAGTCTAATCGAAAGTTTTTGTTTTCTACCTCTTCTTTTAGATTACGATTGGTTGCAGATATCAGGCGAAAATTGACTTTACGTGGTTTATTTTCGCCAAGTCGATAAATTTCACCATGCTCTAGTACTCGAAGAAGATGTGTTTGTAGTTCTAACGGAAGTTCGCCAATTTCATCTAAAAATAATGTGCCTCCATCTGCCTCTTCAATTTTGCCTTTCATGCCACCTTTCCGGGCACCTGTAAATGCGCCTTCAACATAACCAAAAAGCTCTGCTGAGATGAGTTCTTTAGAAAAGCTTCCGCAGTTAATTACAACAAGCGGTTGATTGTGAAGTAAACTGTGTTGATGGATAAATTGTGCAAAAAGCTCTTTACCAACTCCCGTTTCTCCATGTAGTAGAATTGGGATAGACGTGCGTGCTAGTTGTCGTGTTTTATTGAGGACATCAACCAAGATGCGTGATTGCCCAATGATATATGGATCCTGATTACGTTGTTCAATTTGGATATCTTGCGCTGTAGCGGTTTTAAAAGTACAGTAAATAACTTGTCCAATCGAATTATTTTGATGAACAATCAATTCATTATGTAATTCAACATGCAGATCATTCAGTTTAAAAAATTCATCAATATGGCGAATATTTAGATTTTTAAAAATTTGTTTAATTTTAAATTCATCAAATGGGCTATTCTTAAGGATTAATTCTTTCATCAAAGCATTGGCTTGAATGGCCTGCCCATGATGATTAAATAGAATTGAAGCACAGCGATTGAATTGCTGAAAAGACATAAATTTATCTAATAAGATATTTTGATTTTCAATTTCTTGTATATACAGTTGATGCTCTATTTGTGAAGCTAAAGACGTGACTAATGCCAATGTTTGCTGATTGTAGGATGCTTTTAAACCTGAAACATCTAATACGCCTAAAATTTCTTTACTGGCTGGCTGGCGTATCACATTGGCCGTACAAGTCCAGCGTTTGATTGTGGTGCAATAATGTTCATTGGCATGGACCTGTACAGCAGAACCAGTTTCTAGTGCTGTACCAATTGCATTGGTTCCACAAGTTTGTTCCGACCAGTTTGCCCCAGAAACAAGATGTAAGGATTCTGCTTTATGATGAATCCCCATATCGCCCATTGTATGCAGAATTACGCCTTTGGCATCGCTAATAATTAATAATAAATTATGGTAATCAATTAAGGGTTGATACTGTTTTAAAATGGGTAAACTAGATTGTAATAGTTGTTGATGGTTAAATAGATATTCGGTCAGATCATGCGATTGTAGAATGACAGGGGCATCAGAAGTATGAATTGATACACCTGCATGTCGAGATCTAATCCATGAGTCATTAATGATTTTACGAATCTGTGAAGATTCCAGTTGACCATGATGGACAAAATGCTGCCATTCTGATTGAACGACAATATCTTTTTCTGGTTTTGAAAACATCTGTTCTATCCTTGTATAACCCATAATTCTAATTGGGGAATTTCTATTTCCATCCTAGAAATAGCGATGTCTTAAATGCAGTAAGATATGTATCTTTTAAATCTTTCAGATATCTAAAGTCAATATCTAAAGTTGTTATTAATTATAAATTACACTAATTATAGAATTTAAGTTATTAATATTATTAAATTTTTTAATTGGTTTTTACGTTAGACAATTAATATTAAGATTTATTCAAGTTACCATAAAAATTCATGATCATACGTCTGATTTTCGGACGTTGCCGTTTGATTTGTGGACAGTTTTTCATGCTAACTTAGCTTTATTTTTAATTAAATATTATTTATCAATAACTTAAACTTAAATATAAGAGTTGGCATGTCATGTGCAATATTTAATTGTAAACAAAGAGGAAAGCTTTGTTTGACAAGAGGATATTTTTGGTTAGGAGAACCAGTGCATGACTTTACAGATAAACATCGATAACGGTGGAACACTTACGGATATTTGTATTTTCCATGGAGATGAATTAAAAAAAACAAAGGTGATGACAACACCTTATGATTTAAGTAAGTGTTTTTTTGAAGGGTTACAAAAAGCATCTACTGTTTTATATGGAAATACCGATGTTGCAAAACTTCTAGAAGAAGTTGATTTGATTCGTTATTCCACAACACAGGGTACCAATGCAATTTGTGAGCGTAAAGGTCCAAAATTAGGTCTGATTACGGATATACAGGGTAAGGATCTTGTTGCCGCATTAAAGGCACAGGAAGAAGATATTTTTAATGCGTTGATTGCAGATCGTATCGTTTTTCTGGGTGGTGTTACAAGTGATCAAGAAGCATATGAATTAGAAATTGTAAAAGCTATTAATGTATTGACTGCCGCAGGTGCTAATCGTGTCGTCATTAGTTTGAGTGATGAAAGTTTCGAGGCAGGTGAAAATTATATTAAAAATATGGTGTTACGTCGTTATCCACGGCATTTGCTTGGTGCAGTACCTGTTTTATATGGTTGTGATCTGAATAAAGATGAGCATTTTGTACGCCGTACATGGAGTGCTTTAATTAATTCATTTTTACATCCATCTATGGAGCATTTTTTATTTAATGCAGAAAATCGGTTACGTGAATACAAAACTAAAAATCCATTGTTGATTTTCCGTAATGATGGCGATGCGTCACGTGTTGCCAAGACAATTGCAATCAAAACATATAGTTCTGGACCACGTGGGGGTATGGAAGGCATGAAAACTTTTGCCAATACGTATCGTTTTCCAAATATGGTTGCCATCGATATTGGTGGTACGACAACGGATATCGCGCAGTGTGTTGATTATCAAGTGAGGGAAGTACGTCGTGGCCGTGTTGAAGGTATTGATGTGTCATTTCCTTTAACCGCCATTCATAGTGCTGGTGCAGGAGGAAGTTCGGTATTTAAGGTGGTGAATGGCGCAATACAAATTGGACCTGAAAGTGTAGGGGCTGTACCTGGTCCAGCAGCATTTGGTCGTGGTGGCAAACAAGCAACCATTACTGATGCGAGTTTGTTATCAGGTTTGTTTGATCCAGCATCTTATTTCGGCGGTGGTATGAAGCTGGATCTGCAACGTGCGCAGACAGTAATTGAGACTGAGATTGCACAACCATTAGGGCTAAATGTAGATCAAGCATTAGGTGCAATGGAAAATGCTTACCAGAAGAAAATTGCAAAGGAGATTCATAATTTTACTGATGTTTCAGAAGATACAACGTTATTAGCATTTGGTGGTGCAGGGCCCCTCAATGCATGTGGTATTGCCGAACAGGCAGGCATTAAACAAGTCGCAATTCCTGGTATGGCAGCTGTCTTTAGTGCTTATGGTATTGGTAGCTGTGATATTTCCCAGCGCTATACAATTCCTTTGGTAAAAGATAAACGCACAGCTATTGAAATTAAAAAATTATTAACGAATTTAACCTCAAATGCTCATCGTGACATGTTTGCTGAAGGTTTTAGTTCGGATCAATACGATTTAGAGACGCAATTGGTGTTAAGCCATGTTGGTACAGAGCATACAGTGAAATTTAAGGACATTGCAGAAATCACTGAAGATTTAGACGGTTATGACATAGTTGAGTTGGAAGTTAATGCTGTAAAACGACTACGCCAAGATAATGCCAAACAATTAAGTTTTGAAAAACAGCAGCCCGCACAAGCAAGCACAACTCGAAATATTCTGACGCAAACACAGGGCCGTATTGATGTACCAGTTTATAAGTTGGCAGATTTGAAAGCAGGTGATTTTGCACAAGGACCAGCTATTTTGGAAGAGGACTTCTTTACTTGCCGAGTAAGAGATGGCTGGACGTTTGTGATTAGCGCACAAAAAGATATTTTATTGAACCAGGAGGGTTAAATATGAAAGTGGATATGACGGAATATCTTCGTGTAAATCTTGAGAGTGAAGAATGGGAATGTCGAGTTTGCAATCATACGATTGGTTCGGCACGTCAAAGTTATAAGCAAGGATTATTGGTTTATAACCGTAATCCACAGGATATTCATCCACCAATTATCGATCCTGATAAATATCGCTATACGTTTAGTCCTGATCCTGAATGGGTACGTATTCTGGAATATTACTGTCCCAAATGCGCCACGATGGTGGAAACGGAATATGCCACACCAGGTCATCCGCCACTTTATGATATGGAGCTTGATCTTGCAGCATTGAAAGCCCAATGGCAAGTACGTGGTGAAAGTATCAATGTGAAGGGGCCAACTGTTGAACGTCAGACAGGACATCAACATTAATCAGGGATCAAGGAAGGAATAACAATGAAACGTGTATCAGTAGATATTGGCGGTACATTTACCGACTGTTTTGTGGTGTGGGATGGACAATATATTGAAACCAAAGCGTTGACTACTCATCATAATCTTGCACAGGGTTTTAATGAAGCATTGGGCAAAAGTAGTAAGGCACTTGGGATTACACTGGAAGAAATTCTGGCACAAGTAGATTCTGTACGTTATGCAACGACATTGGGAACAAATGCTTTAATTGAACATAAAGGTCCGAAAATTGGCTTACTGATTACTGCGGGCTATGAAGCAACAGTTCCAATTAGTCGTGCACGTGGCTATGGAGAAGGTTTGGATGTATTAGGCCAAACTGATTTGCCAAATGCTGCACGACCAGAACCACTAGTGTTGCCACATATGATTCGCGGTGTACGTGAGCGTATTGATTTTGTGGGTGACATTATCATGCCATTAGATGAAGACGATTTACGGCAGCAAATCCGTGAACTGGTTGACGAAGGTGCACAAATTTTAGTGGTTGCAACCTTAAACTCTGTAGTCAATCCTATCCATGAACAACGGATTGAAGAAATTTTGCTGGAAGAATATCCATCGCATTTATTAGGTGCAATTCCAGTGATTTTGTCGCATCGGGTGGCTGGTCGTAAAGGAGAATATGTACGTGCCACCTCTGCCATTGTAGATGGTTATTTGCACTCAACCATGTATCACGCCCTATCAACTTTGGAACAAAACTTGCGTGCACATGACTATACCAATCCGATGTTGGTGATTCATAACTCTGGTGGTATGGCACAATTAAATTCAACAGATGCCTTACAAACCATTCATTCAGGTCCTGTATCTGGCATTGCGGCATCAGAGCATCTTGCATTGCAAACAGAACTGGGCAATGTCGTTGCGACAGATATGGGCGGCACTAGCTATGATATTGGTATCGTGGTTGAAGGTGGGGTGAAACACTATGATTTTAACCCTGTGATTGATCGTTGGCTTGTATCTGTACCAATGGTACATTTGGTTACCCTCGGTTCTGGTGGTGGATCCATTGCCACTTATGACCGTATGTATAATACAGTGAAATGTGGTCCCGAATCTGCTGGTTCCGATCCAGGCCCTGCTTGTTATGATCGTGGCGGTATGCGTCCAACCACAACAGATGCGGATCTGGTCTTAGGTTATCTTGATCCTGATAATTATGCAGGTGGTTCTATTCCACTCAATAAGCGTCGTGCCTTGAACGTCATCGAAGATACTTTATGTGAAGATCTGGATTGTGAGCCAATTGAAGCTGCGCTCTTGATACGTGAAAAGGTCGATTCGGATATGGCAAATGGTTTATTTACCGAATTACGTGCTCGAGGGTACGATCCGAAAGACTTTACGATGTTGGCATATGGTGGCAATGGACCATTGCATTGTTGTGGTATTGCACAAAATCTCAGCATAGATAAAATTTTAGCACCACCATTTAGTTCAGTATTTTCAGCGGTAGGAGCAGGAAATATTCATCAGCTGCATATTCATGAAAAATCATTATACATGGTGCTGTATGACTCTAATAATTTAAATTTATTGGAAGATTACAAAACCTTTAATGATATCGTTGATGAGTTGAAAGAGCGTGGTACTCAGGATCTTATCCGTCAAGGTATTGCACGTGAAGATATACAGCATCGTCTGGAACTGGACATGCGCTATGGTAACCAGTTGGTACAAACAACGGCAACCATTGAAAAACATCATTTGCAACGTCCGGCAGATGTTCTCAAAGTCATTGAACAATTCTCCATCGACTATGGTAAGCGTTTTGGTGAGGGTTCACAGGCGCCTGAAGCGGGTATTCGTATTAATACGATTCGTGTTGCTGCTTATGTTGAACATCAAACAGTTCAATTTAAAAATATTAAACCATTGCCAGAAAATCAGCGTCAGGATCCACCAGCGCCGGAATCGACCAGAAGATGTTACTTCGTGGGGCATAAAGGTGCTGTGGAAACACCAGTATGGTCACGTTCAAATCTGACACCTGGTACGCAAATTCAGGGGCCGGCTATTATCACATCGGAAGTGACGACTTTTCTGGTAAATCCTGGTTGGACATTTGTTACAGCTGAACAAGGCGCATCATGGTTCTTAAGAACCCCATTTACGCATTAATCGCATATATTGAGATGGATTGCGTGAAAGGAATGCAACGCAATCTATTCCATGGAATAGGAAAAAAGTTATGACACAAATTATTTCAGTTGAAAATAGCGCAAAAGAAATCAGTGCAGAAGATGCAAAATTAATTAAAAAATTCTTGGCAGATAATACATTATTTCTTGGACCAGATCCGGAAATTATGAAAGACCATGATCTTATGCCACGTACTGAACGGGAAGATGAGGCAATTAACAAAGTCAATGATTCACATTTGATTGCCCGTATTCGTGATCGGTTGCAGTCAGGTTGTGATGAAGGTTATGAAATGGTCGAGCAAATGGGAGCCGCACCAGGTGCAAAATGGGGTGATGTGATCACTGGCATTTATTCTGCAAGTGGCGACCTTGCCATTGCCAGTGCTGGTGGAGTATTACTATTTTCTGCATTGGTTCATCATCCCATCAAATATATTATCAAAAATTGGTGGAATGAACCCACAGTTGGTGTAAATGAAGGTGATGGCTTCATTCATAACGACTCACGTTATGGAAACGTACATAATACGGATCAAAGTATGATTGTTCCAATTTTCCATCAAGGTAAACTGGTCTGTTGGGTGGCATCAACTGTACATGAAGGTGAAAATGGTGCAATTGAACCGGGTGGTATGCCATCAATGGCAGAAAGCCGTTTTGATGAAGGTTTGAAAATGTCACCATTTAAAGTGGTACAGAATTATCAAATTCGTAAAGACCTGCTAACCTTCTTGCAAAACTCAGTACGTGAACCAAAACTACAATATGAAGACATGAAAGTAAAACTGTTTGCATGTCTAAGAATGAAACAACGTATTGAAGAAACACTCAAAACAGATGGGCCTGATGCATTAGTTTCAACCTTACGTTTAACAATGGAAAATGTGCGTGCTGAAGTTAAACGCCGTTTATCTGAATGGCCTGATATGAGTGTGCGCACCTATATCATTCAGGATTCTACCTTACGTGAAAATTGCATTGCCAAGGTCAATCTTAAAGCGACCAAAAAAGGTGATCGTCTGATTCTGGACTTCCGTGGTTCTGCACCTGAATTTTCTAATCGACCAACCAATACTGTTCTGGCTGGTTTAAAAGGAATGATTTCACAGTTATTCATGTGTTATATCTGGCCAGATTTGCCTCGTGGACAAGCTGCATTTGCACCGATTGAGGTGATTACCGACCCGTATTCAATTTTAAATTCATCCTATAATGCGCCGAATTCACAAAGTTTAATGTCTATTTTTACAGGATTTACTGCGGTACAGCATGCTGTAACCAAGTTTTTGTATTCCTGTCCGGAAAAGTACACCAAAGTGCAAGCACCCGCATTTAACATGATTAACACCTTCATTTGGGGCGGTCAGAACCAGCATGGTGAAATTTTAGGGAATTTATGTGCCGACCTAAATGGTATGGGCGGTGGAGCACGTCTAGATGTTGATGGTGAACCTGCATTAGCACCGATTTTTGCTACGATGGCAGATGTGGGTGAACAGGAAATTAACGAAGAAGAAGTACCCTTCTTACAACTGGTATCCAAGAAGTTTACTCGAGATGCAATCGCACCAGGCAAATATCGTGGTGGACAAGGCTATACCATGATGGTGGCAACCAAGGACAGTGAAGAGTGGGGCTTTATGACTACAACACAAGGTGCAAAAGTACCACCGATTCAGGGAACTTTTGGTGGCTATGCATGTGGTTGTTATCCATTATCCAAGATTCAAGGTGTCGATATTTATGAAGAACTACTTAAAAACCCAGAAAAATTCAAGCATTCAATTGAAGAGTTGATGAATGAACGTGCTTTTGAAAGTGCTAGCTACACCACACACCACATGGGCTTAGGATTTGAGATTTCAAAACGTGGTGAATTGATTATGATTTCTCAGGGTGCGGGTGCAGGTTATGGTGATTTGCTGGAGCGTGATCCAGAAGCTGTGGTTAAAGATATTCGTGAGAATTTAATTTCACATGCTGTTGCTGAACATGTGTATAAGCTCAAAATTGATCCTGACACATTGGTTGTAGATGTTAAAGCCACTGAACTGCTTAGAGCACAAGAGCGTAAAGATCGATTAAAACGTGGCAAACCATTTAATGAATTTGTCAAAGAATGGACGACATCACAACCGCCAGTATATTTACCCTATTTTGGTGCATGGGGTGATGATCTCGATACACTTTATATGGGCGCACCAGACAAGACCAGAAAAGCCAATGAATATAGACCAAATTATATGCCAAATCCGAAAGATGTGCGTATTGCAGCCTTAGAGGTTGCGATTAAACAACATGGTATTAGTTTGGAGGAAAAACGATGACAGGTTTATTCAGTGAAAAACTACCTCAGCCCAATGGTAATGGTTCGCTAAAAACATGGCTTCAAGCAGATGCGTATGCCAAACGTATCTTGCTTGGTAGCACAACAGCGAATCCATGGGAAACTGTATCAGGCTATGTGATGTGGTTTGCACAGGCACAGAATTTAATTAAATCTCACGTAGGTGTGATTTCTATTGCCGAAGTTTTTGATCGACACATTGAAAAAGAAGGTGGTCTGGAAAGTAAATTAGGCAATCGTAAAAAAGCGAAAGTTGCTATTCGTCGATTAATTGAGCTTGAAGATGCCAGATCTTTGATTAATGAAGTATTGACTGCGGTTTTAGATCAAGTGACACAACCTATAGTCGTGAGTATGCCTTCACCAAAAGCATGGCTATATCATGCAACTCAACTTGCAGGACTGGATACTCAAGACATCATTGATGAAGATATTGAAGATGCCGCAGCATATATTACCGATTTATTACGTGCTTTATCTTCACATCAATTGGCAGGGGTATTGCTGGAAGAGATGACAGATGACCCTCAGTGGTCTGATTCACAAGTGCAATATTATCGTCCTTTATTGAATATTGCACAGCATTATCGTTGGTCTATGGTGCTGCGTTTACCCCATGATGCGTCTATTTCATCTGATATTTCTCAATACCTTGATGCAGTAATTGGCAATATCCGCAGCAATGAAAAAATTTCAACAGGTGTAGATGTAAGTCTGCAATTTAATCAGGAACTAGAACTGCCTGTTTTATATTCGGGGGAATTCTATTTCATTGAAATTGATGAAAATAGTTTACCTGAAAAAGTTACAGAAAAAGTTTGTGCAATTCAAAAAGCAGCATAAAACCTTTGCGGTTGATTGTTTCACAGAAGTAAACAGTCAACCCACCATGTCTGGGTAGATTAAAAAGCAGGATGCGAATTATGAAAGAAAAAATAGATTATCAGGATATTAGTCAAAAAATTCCCGTAACGATTTTAACTGGCTTTCTCGGATCAGGGAAAACGACAATTTTAAATCATTTATTGGTTACATATGACATGACCGGTGTTGCATTGCTTATCAATGAATTCGGACAAATCGGTATAGATCATCATTTGATCGAATCTGCCGATGAAACGACGATATTATTGGATTCAGGTTGTATTTGCTGCACGATTCAAGGTGGTGTAGTGGATGCATTAAAACGATTATTTGATCGGGCAATCAAACAGGAAATTCCGCCTATTACACATGTTTTAATTGAAACAACTGGTCTGGCTGATCCTGTACCTGTGGTACAAACCATCATGCAAGAACCGTTTGTAGCAGCTCGTTTTATTTGTGATGGTGTGGTGACTGTGGTGGAAGCGACATTACAACCACAGGATATCGAACAATTTCAGGAAGCTATTCAACAAATTTCTAGTGCTGATAAGGTACTGATCAGTAAGGTTGATCTGAGTCATACTTCGCATTTAGCAAGCATTAAACAATATATTCAACAGTTGAATCCAGAAGTCCCTATGCTTGAAGTTCAACACGGTAAAATCAAGCGATCAGATTTTCTGGCAAAAGGAATCTACGATAAAAATGCTGCTAGACCAATAGAAAAATGGATTTCGTATCAAAAGCCTCAACAGATTAATCATCCGACAGGTCTTTTTCAAAAATCAGCAGTTTATCAACTGCAACAGCCTACCACCCATAAAAGTATAGTAGGCACCATATCTTTTACCTTTTCAGAGGCTTTGCCATGGCTACAATTTACTTTGGCAATGGGCAAGATTATAGCAAAACTGCAAAAGCGTTTATTGCGTTGCAAAGGTATTTTACGGGTGGCTGGTGAAAGTAAGTCGATCGTGATTCATGCCGTGCGCGGAGAAGTTTTTCCAGCATTACAACTGCAAACGCATGCAGCGACAATCTATGAGCAGGGGTGTTTAGTTTTTATTATCCATCAATTACAGCAAAAAGATATTGAGGTTATTCAGCACTATTTAACACATTTGGGCACTGACAATGCTGCTTTTAAGCAAATCAAACTGCATCCATTTTTACCGACGCGTAGTTGGCTAAAACAGCGTATTCAGTGGACAGCACCCTTAATTGATCATGAGTCTTGGCTGATTCAAGGTAAAAAATTCGTCAAACAGTCAACACACATATAATAGAATTGAAAAAGGAAATAATAATGGCACATCAAGGGAAAATCTATCATTCAGCACAAGCTGCATTACAGGATATTGTGCAGGATGGACAAACGTTCGCAGTCGGTGGTTTCGGCTTATGTGGAATCCCCGAATTATTGATTCAAAGTCTAAAGGATACAGGCGTTAAAGACCTTATATGTATTAGTAATAATGCAGGTGTTGATCATTTAGGTTTGGGATTATTGTTGGCCACACATCAAATTAAAAAGATGATCTCATCTTATGTGGGCGAAAATAAAGAGTTTGAGCGTCAATTTTTAAATTGTGAGCTTGAAGTAGAACTAACTCCACAAGGCACTTTGGCAGAAAAACTTAGAGCGGGTGGAGCAGGGATTCCAGCCTTCTACACACAAACAGGTTACGGTACAGATATTGCCAAGAATAAGGAAATTCGTACTTTTGCTGATAAACATTATGTATTGGAGCATGCATTAACAGCAGATATTGGGTTGGTCAAAGCCTATAAAGCAGATCCGGCTGGTAATTTGATATTTAGAAAAACTGCACGAAACTTCAACCCGGAATGTGCCATGGCATCTCGAATCACTATTGTTGAGGTCGAACAAATTGTTCAGATTGGTGAGTTAGACCCTGATGAAATTCATTTACCAGGTATTTATGTTGATCGTATTGTTCTAAATCCTCATCCAGAAAAATGGATTGAGCAAAAAACATTAAAAATAGCAGGCTAAAAGGAAGACACAAAAATGGCATGGACTAAAAATCAAATGGCACAACGTGCTGCACAGGAGTTAAAAGATGGTTTTTATGTCAATTTAGGCATAGGTTTGCCTACATTGGTGGCGAATTATATCCCTAACAATATCAATGTTTGGTTGCAATCAGAAAATGGATTATTAGGGATTGGTGAATTTCCCACTGAAGAAACGGTTGATGCTGATTTGATTAATGCAGGAAAACAAACAGTTACCGTTAAAGCAGGTGGTTCATTTTTCTCAAGCTCAGAATCTTTTGCCATGATCCGTGGTGGACATATCGATGTAGCCATTTTGGGCGCAATGGAAGTTTCAGAACAAGGAGATTTGGCTAACTGGATGATTCCAGGGAAAAAAGTTAAAGGTATGGGCGGAGCGATGGATTTAGTCGCAGGTGTACAACGCGTCATTGTATTGATGGAACATTGTACTAAAGATGGTTTCCCAAAAATTCTTAAACAATGTCAGCTACCACTTACAGGGTGTCAAGTTGTTAATCGAATTATCAGTAATTTAGGGGTATTTGATATCACCATACAAGGGATTCGGGTAATTGAATTGGCAGAGGGTGAAAGTTTGGAAAATGTCCAGCAAGTCACTGGCGTGCAACTCATACAGTAATTAAAAAAGTATTAAGCTGGAAGAGATCATCTCACTGACATTTATAATTGCAGGAGCATGTACGCCATTGGAAGAATTTCAGGGTAGTCTAGCAACATTGATTGCACCAGAATTATGTACAATCAGCATCAAAGAAATACTTAAACGGGTGAATATGTCTCTCCTTGTGTTCATGAAGCCTTAATTGGATGTGTACTTTGCGCAGGGTAAAGCAAAATCCTGCAATACAAAGTTTGATGCTGGTGGCCTTTAATCCATGAGTAATGTGCCTTATTTACTGAATAAGGCAGATAAAGGTTACTGTACTGTTATGGGATATAAAAAATTATTGGAGGAGGCGAAGTAACAGCAATTGTTATAGAATGAGTTTCATAAAATATCATTTGCTTATATATATATTTTAGGAGTTATCAGATGTCAGACGCAGATTATCAAAATGGTTTAAAGGTAAGAACTGAGGTGATGGGTGAATCTTTTGTCCAACGAGCAAAAGACAATACCACCGATTTTAACCGTCCTTTACAAGACTGGATTAATGAACATGCTTGGGGTTCGACATGGCAAAGAGGTGTATTACCGAGAAAATATCGATCCTTGATTACTTTGGCAATGTTAACCGCACTTAAAAGTCCCAAGGAATTAAAAGGACATATCCGAGGTGCTTTGAATAATGGCTGTAGTATTGAAGAAATACAGGAAACATTGTTGCATAGCTTACCCTATTGTGGTGCGCCTGCGGCACAAGAAGCTTTTAGAGCAGCTGAAGAAGTTCTTGTGGAATTGCAAAATTAAACACAATCTTGATATAGGGAATCAGGGTAAGTATGGCTTTTATCTTTAGCCAAAGATCAACTAAGTTTTATCATGAAATGACATTATTATAAAAAGCAAAACAATGGATTTTTTTTGTGATCATATTATGCGCTTAGCAAAGCGCATAAATTATATATCAACCTAATAGAACAGATGTCATCATTCATATGATTAAAATTAAAGTCTAATGATGATGCGTATATGATTGATTGTAAGGTACATTGAAATTGCACATTCTTTATTTTCATCTATTTGATTATGTTAAAATATTTTTATTAAAATAAAATGTGATGAAACACTCCGAAGAGTAGTTATTCCTTATTTAAATTTAGGATGAATTATGAAGATAGGTCATCGAAAAATAACATAAAACTGAGAATGCATATTCTCAATATTGCTACAATAAATCATCTTTCGATTAAAGTTGAAACGAGATAAGGCTGCAATATGGTAGATACACTACTCAGGAAAATGACAAAAGAAGAAAAACAACAGGCCAGGCAGCAATTTATTCTGGAAAAAACACTGCAACTGGTATTAGAACGAGGCTTAGATGCCTTGTCGATTGCCAATGTCTGTATTGTAACAGAATTGGGAGCGGGTCAGATTTATCGTTGCTTTAAGGATAAGAATGATCTATTGCAGCAACTACTTATCTATCTTACCAAGAAACGGATCCTGCATTTCCAACAGGATCAATTTAATTTATCTCGAAAGGCCAAAGAGCTGGCTTCCGGCAATATTCATCATTTACCAGCCGCAGAATTAAAGCTATTAATTGATAGTATGTTTGCCGCAGAAAAATACCATATACAGGATGTCTTACAGTGTTCAGAAGAAATGTTAATGACCGAAGGGATTCGACAACTTAAACAACATTTTCCACATACTTCGGCAGCAGAAATTAGAGCAATATCAGAAGTCTTGGCAGTATTAAGTGAAGGTATTATGCTGCGTAAGGCAAATACATTTTCACACGATGCAAATCCTGAAATTCTGGAAAAAATCTATTTTGCTTTTTTAACCACCTTGAATGATATGTTTAATGCAAAACCCTTGAATTAAGCCGGTTGTCAAACACATAAGCACGATGAGAAATTTATGGTAACTCAATATTCTATATCGCAAAAATCTATCATATATCTGTTTTTATCTTTGTATATGATCACTATTTCTGCTTGTTCTGGAGAACAAAAAGCAGCACCTGAAAAAACAGTTGCCGAAGTGGGTGTGGAAGTTTTACAACCGCAATCAATTGAAGTTCAGCAAACTTTGGCAGGCCGTTCTACTGCATATTTAAGCTCGGATGTGCGACCACAAGTGAGCGGTATCATCAAGCAGCGGTTATTTAATGAAGGGGATTATGTCAAGGCTGGCCAACCTTTATATAAGCTGGATGATAAGTTATTTGTTGCCGCTTATGAGAGTGCTAAAGGTGATTTGCAAAAAGCTCAGGCGGCCTTAATTTCAGCACAGCCCAAAGCTCAGCATTATCGTAATTTGTTAAAAATTGAAGCAGTCAGTAAACAGGATGTTGCCGATGCCGAATCAAGTTTAAAAGAATATCAAGCTGCGGTAACATCTGCACAAGCTGCATTGAATACAGCAAAAATTAATCTGGATTATACGGTTATCCGTGCGCCAATTTCTGGACAGATTGCAACATCAACTTATACACCTGGTGCGCTGGTTACTGCCGAGCAAACCACAGCATTAACCACTATTCAGCAACTTAATCCAATATATGTGGATATTACCTTATCCAGTTCGGAATTATTAAGTTTAAAAAAACAAATGGATAATGGACAGCTACAAGCTATTAGCAAAATTCCTGTCGATATTATTCTGGAGGATGGTTCAACCTACAATCAAAAGGGCCAACTACAATTTATAGGTTCCTCCGTTGATACTGGCACAGGTGATGTTAAATTGCGTGCATTGGTACCTAATGCTAATAATTTATTATTGCCGGGTATGTATGTTAAAGCCAAATTACCGATGGCGGTTAATCATCAGGCGGTATTGGTACCACAAAGTGCGGTCACGCGTAACCATAAAGGTGACGCGGTTGTGAAGCTGGTCAATGCCCAAAATAAAGTTGTGGAGCAAGTAATTGAAACCTCCGGTACACAGAATAATTACTGGATTGTCAGCAAGGGAATCCAATCGGGCGATCAATTGATTATTGATGGTGCCAGTCAGGTGTCATCAGGTGATAGCGTCAAAATTAGTGCCAAACAAAATCAAAATACAGTCGCAGCAAATACCACTACACAGACCACGACCCAAAACTCAGACAAGGAATAATAATGGCAGATTTTTTTATTAATCGACCCATTTTTTCTTGGGTCATTGCAATTGTGATTACACTGGCAGGCGCATTTTCAATTTTTACCTTGCCGATTGAGCAATATCCGGATATTGCGCCACCGACTGTTCGTGTCAGTGCTTCCTATACTGGTGCATCAGCAGAAACTACCGAAAACTCAGTGACTCAGGTCATTGAACAAAATATGACAGGGTTGGATAACCTGTTATATATGTCCTCTAGCAGTTCTTCTTCGGGGAGTTCTTCGGTGACTTTAACCTTTGCTGCCGGAACAGATCCTGATACAGCACAGGTTCAGGTGCAAAATAAAGTTCAGCAGGCCCAATCCTCATTGCCGGAATCAGTACAAACCAATGGTGTAACGGTTACCAAATCTTCGGGTAGTATTTTTATGGTGCTCAGTTTCTATTCTGAAGATGGCAGCATGAGTGGTACTGATCTTGCGGATTATATGGTATCGAGTGTCAAGGACCAGATTAGCCGCCTCGATGGCGTTGGTAACGTGCAGGTCATGGGTTCAAAATATGCAATGCGCATTTGGCTAGATCCTGATAAATTAAAAACCTATGGTTTGATGCCAAGTGATATATCCAGTGCTATTCAGGCACAAAATAGCGATGCGACAGCAGGTTCCATCGGCGCATTACCCGCAGTGAAAGGACAAGGATTAACGGCCACGGTTACCTCCAGAAGCCGTTTAAAAACAGTCGAACAGTTTAAAAATATTATTTTAAAATCTGATAGTAGTGGATCAGAAGTCAAATTATCAGATGTTGCCACGGTAGAGTTGGGCAGTGAAGATTACGCTGCTTCAAGTACTTTTAATGGTAAAAATGCCGCAGGTATGGGAATTGAGCTGGCTTCGGGTGCCAATGCACTGGAAGTCTCCGAGACTGTTGAAGCGAAACTGAAAGAGCTACAGCAATTTTTCCCTTCCGGGGTAAAGTATGATGTGGCTTATAGTACGGCACCCTTTGTTAAAATTTCCATTGAAGAAGTGATCAAAACATTATTTGAAGCCATCGTACTGGTGGTACTTATCATGTTTTTGTTTTTGCAAAGATGGCGGATTACTTTAATTCCAGTGATTGCTGTGCCAGTGGTACTCATGGGAACATTTGGGGTGCTGGCAGTTTTGGGATATTCAATCAATACCTTATCCATGTTTGCCATGGTATTGGCGATTGGTTTGCTGGTTGATGATGCGATTGTTGTGGTAGAAAACGTTGAACGTTTGATGAGCGAACAGGGCTTAACGCCGAAGCAGGCTGCGCATGAGTCAATGCAGCAGATTACCGGTGCATTAATTGGAATTGCCATGGTGCTGACAGCAGTATTTATTCCAATGGCATTTTTTAATGGTTCAACAGGGGCAATCTACAGGCAGTTTTCCATAACAATTGCTTCTGCCATGGTGTTATCTGCCATCGTCGCATTAACCATTACACCGGCATTGTGTGGCTCATTACTCAAACCACATGATGAAAATGAAAAAAAATTACGCACAGGTTTACTTGGTAGTTTTTTTGCGTGGTTTAATCGCATGTTTAACCGGAATACCGAGCGTTATCATCGTGGTGTGACATGGGTACTGCATCATAAAAAAACCATGTTGGCAATTTATGCAGCAATTCTGGTGTCGATTGTAGGGTTATTTATGATAACACCAACTTCATTTTTACCAGAAGAAGATCAGGGTATGTTGATGGTCAATGTTAAATTACCATCAGGTGCAACGCAGGAACAAACCCTGAAAGTGATTAAAGATGTTGCCGAGTATGTCAAAAAACAACCAGAAGTGGAATCAGTGATGAGTGTCGCCGGTTTTAGTATGGGTGGCAGTAGTCAAAATAGCGGCATGAGCTTTGTCCGCATGAAAGACTGGTCAGAACGTAGTGATAGTTCTAGCGAAGTCGGGATGCGTATTAGTCAGGAAATGGCCAAGCATTATAAGGATGCACAGGTTTTTGCCATGGCACCATCGGGAATTCCTGGTCTGGGACAGGGTTCCGGTTTTACCTTTGAATTATTGGATTTAAATGGCCAAGGGCATGAAGCGCTGGTGGCTGCAAAAAATCAGTTATTGTCACTTGCCAGTCAAAATAACAAATTACAAAATGTACGTTATGGTGGTCAGGAAGATACTGCAACTTTGGCATTAACCATGGATGACTCAAAAATTGGTTCACTGGGTTTAAGCCAAAGTGATGTTGATAGCGTACTGTCAACTGCACTGGGTAGTAGCTATGTAAATGATTTTATTAACAATGGTCGTATCAAAAAGGTTTATATACAGGGTATAGACAATGCACGTATGCAACCTGATGATATTAAGCGTTGGTATGTCCGTAATTCTGATGATCAAATGGTACCATTTTCCTCCTTCACACAAATTGGCTGGAGTTATGCACCAGCATCATTGGCTCGATATAATGGGACAGCATCAATTGAGTTAACCGGTGAAGCAGCTACAGGTGTAAGTTCTGGTACAGCCATGTCAGAAATGGCAAATCTTGTCACGCAACTTGGTGATGGTTTTGGCTATGCATGGTCGGGATTATCGTATCAGGAGCAACAATCCGGCAGCCTTGCACCTTATTTGTATGCAGTGTCAATTCTATTTATTTTCCTGTGTCTGGCTGCTTTATATGAAAGCTGGTCAATTCCATTTTCTGTGTTGCTTGCTGTTCCAATTGGTATTTTAGGGGCATTATTGCTTACCAATTTGCGCGGTCTATCCAATGATATCTATTTTCAGGTAGGTTTGCTCACGACCATTGGCCTGTCAGCCAAAAATGCTATTTTAATTGTCGAATTTGCGCGTGAACTAGAAGAAAAAGGGGAAGACCTGATCACAGCTACATTACATGCAGCAAAAATGCGCTTGCGCCCAATTTTAATGACCTCCTGTGCATTTTTATTAGGCGTATTTCCGTTATTAGTGAGTAGCGGAGCTGGTTCAGGTGGACGTCATTCACTCGGCACAGGTGTATTTGGCGGTACACTGGTTTCGACTGTGATCGGGATTTTCTTCGTGCCTTTATTTTATGTGTTGATACGTAGCATTTTTTCTAAAAAAACCACAACACGGGAGCAGATATAATGCGAGTTCATTTTATTGCAAACAGCGTATTAATCGGTGTGTTGGGGTTAACAGGATGTGCAAGTATGGCACCTGAATATGGACGACCATCTTCACCTGTAGAAGATAACTTTGCCAATACATCGGTTACAGGGATACAAAATACCCAAGTCACCGAACTGGCGTGGCGTGAAGTCTTTAATGATAGTCGTCTGCAACAAGTAATCGCGTTGGCATTAGAAAATAATCGTGATTTACGGGTTGCCATGCTGAATATAGAAAATGCCCGGGCACAATATCGTATTACCAGTGCAGATGCCTTACCAAGCATTAGTGCTAGCGCATCACAAACCAATAGCCGTACTGGCAGTGGCAATAGTGCAAGTACCAGTCATAATGCCAGTCTGGCAGTTGGATTTACAAGTTGGGAGCTGGATTTATTTGGACGGATTAAAAGCCTGAAAAATGAAGCACTGGAAAACTATTTTGCACTTCAAGAAACGCAACGCAGCGTACGCATGAGTTTGGTCGCAGAAGTAGCAGCAGACTGGTTAAATGTATTGGCCTATCAGCAAAAATTACAGTTTGCCGAACAGGTTTATACCAGCCAGCAAAAAACCTTGCAATTAACTTATGCCAAATACAAGGAAGGAATCGCTTCGGCACTGGATTATGAAGAAGTAAAAACCAGTGTTGACAGTGCACGTGCAGATATTGCCAGTTATCAAAAGCAGTTACAACAAGCGCAAAATGCACTGGATTTGGTAGTAGGAACCAAAGTGGCTAAGCAATATTTACCCGAGGCCTCTACACAGCTTGATAGTGTAAAACTCGCAAATATTCCTGCCAATCTATCTTCTTCGGTTTTATTAAATCATCCGGATGTGCTTTATGCGGAGCATATGCTGAAATCTGCCAATGCAGATATAGGTGCAGCACGGGCGGCATTTTTTCCGACTATCGCATTAACGGCCAGTGCAGGTCGCAGTAGTAATCAACTTACCAGCCTGTTAAGTAATGGGGTAAATACCTGGTCATTTGTCCCTACGATTAGTGTCCCCATTTTTCAGGCTGGCGAGTTAAAAGCATCTCTGGATATGAGCAAAATTCAGAAGAATATTTATATTGCCCAGTATGAACAGGCCATTCAGAGTGCTTTTGCCAATGCCGCAGATGCACTTACCACGCGTGAACACATTGTCAATCAGGTTGATGCACAACAAGATTTAGTGCGTTCTTCTTATCGGACATTCTATTTAACTGAAGCACGGTACAAAGAGGGTATAGATGACTATCTTGATGTATTAACCGCACAGCGAACATGGTATACAGCACAGCAAAATCTAATCACATTATTACTGGAAGAGGCCACAAATCGTGTCACTTTATATAAAGTCTTAGGTGGCGGAGCAGATGCTGTTGCGCAGTCTTGATGCAATCACTATTTAATCAATTGATATTTCATAGCCTAAAATAAATAATGGCACTTTGGAAAAACATTCAAAGTTGATGGTGTTTTTGAGATTGCAATAAAATGAGGCTTCGACAGGTGATGCTCGCATATAGCCCAAGTCTGTCGAAGCCTAAAATATTTAAAAATTGTCCATAGATTTAAGCATCATTCCAACAAAAAACTTGTTATAAAATACCAAATAAATATCACCATATTACGCACATTTATTCAGATCGATATGCACGACAGGTCGAACCGACATTCCCACGCGTAATTTATTAAAATTGGGCTGATCCGAATTTACGTGAATCCTTACGGGTAAACGCTGTACGATTTTGGTGAAATTTCCTGTGGCATTATGAGGTGCGATTGCCGACATGCTTGCGCCACTGGCTGCGCCCAGACTTTCAATGGTGCCGTTGAAATGTGTTTGTGGCAGTGCATCAACGTGAATATCGACCTTTTGTCCTGCGCACATATGGCTTAACTGGGTTTCACGGAAATTTGCTTCAATATAAATAGAATTCAGTGGAACAATGGTCAGTAGAGGTGTTCCTGTTTGCGCATAACCACCAACACGTGCTGTTTTCTGATTGATAAAGCCACTGATTGGGGCGTTAATATCAGTATAGGACAATTTTAACTGTAATGCATCAATCGCTGCTTTCGCTGCAATAATATCTGCATTGGCTTTTTCCAGATCTGCCTGTAAAACCGGAATTTGTTGTTTACTGGCTGAAAGTGCAGCATTGTTTTTTTGATATTGACCTTGCTGGTTTTGTAATTGTGCTTCTGCTTGCTGTTTGGCCTGTACAGTTCCCGAACCATCAGCTGCCAGATTGGAAAAACGCTGATAATCTTGTTGGGCCAGCTTTAAACCGGATTGATCAATATTTAAATTGGCTTGTGCCTGCTGGATTAAACTTTGTTGCTGAGCAATCAGGGCCTTTAACTTATGTGCATTGGCTATTTGGCTATTTAAATTTGCCTGAGCATTTTTGAGTTCAACCTGAATTTCCCGATCATCAATTTTTAATAAGGATTCCCCAACTTTGACAAACTGATTATCCTGAATGGCAACCTGTTCAATTGTCCCGGAAATTTGTGCTGCTACTGTCGTGGCATCTGCCTGTACATAAGCATCTTCGGTGGACTGCTCTTTTTGATCAGCTTCCGAGCGATTCAACAGATAATAGCAAATGATCAGCACGGCAATAACAATAATACCGATGAGTATTTTAAAACGTAAATCTTTGGTCATGATGAAAATCCTGAAAATCTATTTTGAATCATTAGGCTGAGGAGCTTTGGGGGCAGTCTGAAGTTGCGGCGCAGGAATATATTGTAGGCAGAGCACAATAGGAATCAGTACAACTGCAATGATGGCAAAAAAACGATATAAATCTGCGGTAGCCAAAATAGTGGCTTGTTGACTGATATCGGCTGCCAATTGAGCCAGATTGATATTGAATGGTGTCGATTGATGGGTATGCAAAGCTGCCTGATCAAGCAGTTGTTCATGATAAATTTTACTGCGCTGGGACAAAAATTGCCCAACCACACTGGCACCGAAGACTGTACCAAACGCCCGTAAGGTATTAATAATGCCTGCTACATAGGGACCTTCCATCGGTTGTACCACGCTGGTCCCCAGAAATAACATGGAAACTACAGCAAGCGGTTGACCAATCATCTGGAGAATTTCTGCTGGCATAAATTCCGCAATTCTCCAGTCCGAAGTAATGAAGGAAGCCATCCAGCAAGCAAGCGCAATACACATTAGACCAAGTGCAAATAAATAACGGGCATCAACCCATTTTTGATACAGTAAAAGTGCCACAATTGAACCCAAGACAAGTTGTGGTAAGCCCACAACCAAACCAATGGCAGCAATTTGTTGCAGACGGAAATTATGTAGGTGCATCAAAGTATTACTTGGTAAAACCACGGCACTGGACATCACAATCAATAAGATAAAAAACACACTAAAGCCTAAGCCTAGGTTACGACGCTGCAAAAGTTGCAGTTTCATAAAAGGTGTGGGATGTCGCCATTCTGTAATGAGAAATAAGCAGGTAAAGACAATACCGGCCAATAAACTACTTTGAATAATAGGCGAATGAAACCAGTCCAGCCGTACGCCCTGATCAAAAGCGATAACTAAAAAAGCCAGTCCGGGAATCCCCAGACACATACCCAGCCAGTTACCTTGCTTAAGACGGGGAAGTACCAGTGGCATTTTGGGAATCCCATAATTCACCAGTCCTAGCGCCATGAGTCCAAGAGGAATAACATGCCAGTATGCCCAGCGCCAGTCTTCTACATGATCAACAGACCAGGTCGCAATTGCTAGTGCTACATTTGGTGAAAAGGTCGCGGTTAGTGCGTATAAGGCCAGTCCATGTAGACGAATATGCGGTGGCAAAAAGCGCAAGGCAGCCATCATCAAAATTGGAATCAATGCCCCAGAACACAGGCCCTGCAAGGCACGAACTGTTAACAGTAAATTCAAATTATGAATAAATGGAATAATTGCAGCCAGACATAAGGCTGTGCTTAACATCAAGGAATGAAAACGGCGCATGGAAAAAGTAATTGCACACCAGGTCGCAAAAGGCATAGCAGCCAATTCACCTGCCGAATAGACAGTATTTAACCATGAGGCATCATCACTGGCAAAACCCAACGCACCTTGCATGTCTACCAATACCAAGCCTGCAACCCGGTTATTTAATCCCGCCACCATAGCCGCAATTAAAATACCTAATAAGCCACAGGCAATCCGTGGGGTAAACAGAATGATACCGGGCGGTCCCTTCGGCACAGAAGATGCGTGATGATCGGACATTAGCGCTTCTCCTGTACAAGTTGATGAGAAAATTGTGCTGCGCCTTCACCACCTAGGGCACGATATAGCGCAACAATAGATAATGCTGAAGCTGACCAATTCTGAATCAGCTCAGATTGTGTCAATAGCGTCTGTTTTTTGGCATTGATGAGTTGAGTACGATCAACCGTACCTTGCTCTAAATTACGATTGACCACATGTTGAGTGATTTGATTTTGGTTAAGCTGTTGCTGTAATAGTTCAACATCTGTTTTGTTATATTGATAATCTGTTAACGCATTATCAACCTCATGCCAAGCATTCAGAACAGTTTTTTGATAATTGATCGCGGCAATTTTTTGTCGGGTTTCATTCAGTGCTAATGTACTTTTTAGTTTACCACCTTCAAAAATCGGCAAATGAAAAGTTGGACCGATCGCATATTGCCGTGAACTCCAGCTGCCAAAATCAGAAAGTGAAAACGCCTGTAAGCCACCCTGTGCCGTTAAACCGATACGTGGATAAAAATCAGCCTGAGCAGCCTGAACATTTTCCAAGGCAGCGCGTAACTCTGCATCAGCCTGCAAAATATCAGGACGATATTTTACCAAATCGGAAGCTAAACCGATCGGTATTTGTGATGGTAGTGGTGGTAATGTTACGGAAGTGAGTAGGCTATCCAGTTGTTTTGGTGCCATTCCCAGCATTTGCGTGATACTGTTTTTAACCAAATCAATCTGTTGAGTTAATTGCTCAAGTTGCTGCTGGGCTTGGATTGCCTGTGATGTGACAGTTGCAAGATCGGCATTGGTTGCAACACCATTGTGTAATTTTTTCTGATAGATTTGAATTGTTTCCAGATCCAGTTGATAAATCTGCTGTTGTATAGTTAATTGGTTTTGCAAGCCACGAAGTAGAAAATAATATCTTGCCAGTTCTGCCGATAACGAAACCTTAACTTGCTGCTGATCATAATATTTGGCGTCTATTCCTGCCTGAGCGGCCGAGCGTAAATGTTTGAGATAGCCCCATAAGTCCAGTTCCCATGAAGACTGTACACCCATGCTCCAAAGATTGTAAGCATGATGACTTGCACCTAATTTGGCCACTGGAATATGTTGGCTAATGGCGGAGCGGGAATAATCTGCATCTAGACTGATTTGTGGCTGTAAAGATGCATTGATTTGTCCCAATGCGGCCTGACTTTCTTCAATTTTTAACAGCGCAATTTGATTATCTGGATTGCTTTGAGCCAGTTGTTGCTGTAGCTGTGTTAAAACCGGATCATTAAAAAGTTGCCACCATTGCTGTGGTAACGACTCTTGGTGAAATTCCGGATGTTGTTGCAGAAAATTTTGCTGTTGTTGATGGAATGCCTGAGCCTGATCAACTGCAATATCTGTTTTTGGCATGAGAGATGATTGCTGCACACATCCAGATAAAGTCAGCAATGTGGCAGATCCCAAAATGACTAACATATATTTATGATGAGCCAAAACAGAGTTAAAAATGTTGAGCTGTTGCATTATTAGTGTGCTAAATAACTGTACCGATCGGTACTATAGCAAGAAAAATGAGTATGTCTAATTGGTTTTTTAAATCGATTTAAATGGTTTAAATTTGATAATATAAGTAAACTACATCGTTTTTTTGAATGGAAAAGTGACTGGCAATGACAACATTAAATGAAAAATCCATGCTGATATTACATGCGGCACGTCGTATTTTTCTAACCCATGGATTTAGTGCTGCCACCACGGATATGATTCAAAAAGAGGCAAAAGTTTCAAAAGCCACGTTATATCATTGTTTTGCCAATAAAGAAGCCATGTTTGCTGCGGTGATTAAATATCAATGCCAGCAAATGGCAAACACAGTGAATGCTATTGAGACATCTTCACATAATATTGAGCAGTCTCTTAGAGATTTGGGGCACGCTTATTTAAAATTTATTTTATCACCGGACGGACTGGCTTTTTTTCGGGTTGCAATTGCAGAAGCGCCACGTTTTCCAGCGTTGGCACGACAGTTTTATCTCTCTGGTCCACGTCAAATGATGCGTATTATTGCTCAGCATTTGGAACAGGCTGTTGATGACGGACAGATCGATGTACAACAATTTGGCTATGAAACTTCAGCGTCCTTATTTATTAATTTACTCCGCGGAGAAGGGCAACTGGAATGTCTGACTCACCCAGAAGCACAACCTTCTGATGCACAGATTGATTTTTGGGTGGGCAGTGCAGTGACGACGTTTCTTAAGGCTTTTGCACGCTAAGCAATGTTGAGTGCAAGACAACATGCTCATGCTACTGCCTAACATGAGCAAACCTTGTTTGTGAATCAAGTTAAGGATAGTTGACATAAAATAACCAACATCTAGATAAATCGTGATCACTGCATGACAACAGCTTAAAATCTATCTATAAGTTGTGTAAATAGGAGGAAAAATACAGGATAAATCAATTCTGGCATTGATTTAAACCAGATCTATTCCACCATCAACAGCAATGGTTTGACCTGTAATAAAGCTATTTTGCATCAAAATATATAGGCAGACGCAACTTCTTCAATCTTGGCTGTACGTTTTAGTGGAATTTGGGCAGCCTGTGTGGTTTTAATTGCTTCGACTTGTTCAGATGGCAAATCACGCCATAAAGGTGTTTCTTTTATTTATCTTGTCTCCCAAATGCCGTTTTGTACTTGCAAAATGTGATGACTTTGTTTTTGATTCAGAACGTCTTTGCCTTGTTAAAATGATATGTCTCCCAAACGGCATCTTTATTTTATATATGGGCTAATTTCTCTGTATAAAAAAGCGTTCAGGAGAGCATTCATACATTATCTTGAGTTTTGGCATGACATTAAGTTGGATTATTTTTACGTTGATGGCTGCATTTATGCAGGCATGGCGTAATGCATTTCAAAAACAACTGAGTAGCAGCGTTGATGTCTATGGTGTGACCTTAGCAAGATTCCTGTTTGCATTACCTTTTGCCATTGTCTATTTAATTGGAATGTATTGGCAAAAACCGATTGTGGCACAGGTACAATTTTCAGCGAAATTCTGGTTTTATATCGTAATTGCCGGTTGTAGCCAAATTATTGCAACTGCGTTGATGGTTCAGCTTTTCAAACAAAAAAATTATGCCATTGGCGTCGGACTTGCCAAGAGTGAGGCGATTTTCGCTGCCATTATTGCTGTTATTCTTTTGCATGATCATTTCACTATTTTGGGATATATCGGTGTAGCAATTGGTGGTATTGCAGTATTTTTATTAAGTAAAGGACGTAATCAAAACACACTATCTTTACCCACTTTAGTGATTGGTATGGGGAGTGGTTTAAGTTTTGCACTCACCTCACTTTTAGTTCGGGAAGCCAGTCTTGAACTTGCCATGTTGCCATTTTTGCACCGTGCAGCATGGGTATTGGTTTGGGTGATTGGTTTTGAATGTGTGATCCTGCTGGTTTATCTGGGTATCTGTCGTCGGCATACTTTACTGGCAATGTGGCAACGCATCGGATTAACCTTTAAAGTCAGTGTGTGCAGTTTTTTAGCTTCCTTGGGCTGGTTTAGTGCTATGAGTATGCAATCGGTCGCTATTGTCAAAACTTTGGGACAAATTGAAATCTTTTTTAGTTTATTGATTTCTGTTTATTTTTTTAAAGAACAACTGGCCAAAACAGATCAGTTAGGTCTATTGTTAATCGTGATTGCAGCAATTATGGTGATCTGGGCTTAAACAAATTGGAATTATCAATGTATTAAATCAATTGATAGGGTCAAGAATGGTTGTTTAGAACTCTTCCTTATTAAAGATTTTAGGCTTTTTATACTATTATTTTAGAGATATTTTATAAATATAAAATTTAAGATCGGTATTTTATTTAAAAAAATTATTATAAATTTAAACCTTAATATATTTTAACTCTCAACACAAAAACTTTAATTTTGCATATATACCTGATACTATGGTTCATATATGATATTTTAAATTAGTTAAGGTGTCAGATTTGAATGTTAATGCTGATTTTTTTCCCTTAGATGGGCAATTATTTTGTGAAAAACTGGCGCTTTTGATCAAACAAAAACGACTTGATCGACAATTACGTCAGGAAGATTTAGCTCAGGCGATTGGTTCGTCACTTTCCACCATTAAAAGAATCGAACGTGGCGACAAATCTGTGGAATATGGTGTCGTCATTAAAGCATTATGGTATTTGGGTATATTAGATCAGTTAAATCAATCCTTGCCAGAAATCGAACAAAAAACCAAACAACGTAGAATTCGGCTGGCGAAAATAGATGAGGATAATTTTTGATGAAACAGGTCATTTATCTTTATGCACAATTACCAGAACAGATTGATTTTGTAACGATGGGGCGCTTATCTGTAGACAATGGCGTTGGACAATTTGTCTATGCACCTGACTATCAGCATCATTGGGTACCTGACGAAATTCATTATCCGCTGCGGAAAGCACCCTATACCATCACCACAAATGATGGTATTCCCGGCTTTGTGATGGACATTATGCCTGATGCATGGGGACAAGCAGTTTTAAAGCGGATTTATGCACATAACAAGGATAGTGCCTGGACAGATTTGGATTTTTTAATTCAGGCGCAAAATGCCGACCGTTTTGGAAATCTTTGTGTGGGTGAAATCAGGCGAGTGACCCAAAAAGCGACCACCGAAAATTTTCGGCCATTTATCCATTTAAATGAATTTCTGGATTTTTCAGATGCAATTCGGGATGGGGAAGCCATTCAACGCATGCAGCTGGCTTTGGCACAAACCACATCTTTAGGCGGCGCACGTCCCAAAATCACTTTATATGATCAACACAAACTTTATCTGGCCAAACCCAAAGACAGGGATGATATTGTCAATATACCTCGATTGGAATTTCTGTGTTTACAGTTCGCACAACAAAAAGGTTTAAACGTGGCAGGGCATTCGTTACAAACTATCACGCATCGTAATATGCCCAAAGATGTGTTAATTCTGGATCGTTTTGATCGTGAATATGACGAGCAATCCGGGCAGTTTAAACGCTATCCTATGATGAGTGGTCTTACTTTACTGGATGCATCATGGAAAAGTATTGATCATAGTCGCTGGTCATATCCACTCATGGCAAATGAAATGATTCGTAAAGGTTTGGCGCTTGAAGATATTCATGAGCTTTACAAACGTATGATTTTCAACGCCATGATTGGTAATAATGATGATCACCCAAAAAATCATGCTTTTATTTATAAAAAAGGCCGTTGGCATTTGGCTCCATTGTACGATGTTGTACCGAATGTGGAATTTAAGCCATCAACACTGAGTATGCAAATCGGCAAACAAGGCAATGTGATCAACAAAGAAAATATCCTCAGTATGAGCGAACAATTCTTACTTGAGCGACAACAAGCTGAGCATATTTTACAGGAGATGCGTGATTGGCGAGAGGAATTACAGCAAGTATATAAAGCGATGTTGACCCAGCATGACTTTGAATTTGCCAAAAGAGCAATGTCGCTGTTTTAATTTTGGGGTGTTTGTTTTTCTAAAAATATTTGAACTTCTTTAAAAGCTGCACAAATTTTCTTTAGTCAATCACTTGCCAAGTCATTGGATAATAAAAAGGCAAGGCTTTAGGTTCAACTTGGGATTTAACTGGAAAAAATGATAGATGTTTTTAAAAATTTTAATTTAGACTGTTCTAATGTTAGGCGATTTGTATAAATAAATAAGAAAAATAGATAAAAGACCTTAATCAAATACAATAATTCTGTAAAATGGCGCTCCATATTTAGCGTTTTATGTGTCTATGCCGACACATCATCATTATTAGGTGCCAGCATGGAAATCAAGGTTAATTATCTCGATAATCTTCGACAAGAGGCCAAATTCGATGACTTTAACGTCATTGCCGATCAGCCGATTCGTTATAAGGGTGACGGTTCAGCACCGGGACCATTTGACTATTTCCTTGCGTCATCAGCCTTATGTGCTGCCTATTTTGTCAAAGTCTATTGTGCAGCGCGCGATATTCCAACTGACAATATCCGTTTGTCACAAAATAATATTGTAGATCCAGAAAACCGCTACAAGCAGATTTTTAAAATTCAGGTTGAGTTGCCTGCGGATATTTCCGATAAAGACCGTCAAGGTATTCTACGCTCGATAGATCGTTGTACCGTCAAAAAGGTCATACAAACCGGGCCAGAATTTATCATTGAAGAAGTAGAAAGTATTGATGCAGATGCACAAGCATTGCTCATGCCAAGTCTTGCCGCTGAAAGTAGTACGTTTATTACTGGTAAGGATCTGCCATTAGAGCAAACCATTGCCAATATGTCCGCTATTCTGGCAAATCTGGGCATGAAAATTGAAATTGCATCATGGCGTAATATTGTGCCGAATGTTTGGTCTTTACATATCCGTGATGCTCAATCGCCTATGTGTTTTACCAATGGTAAAGGTGCAACCAAAGAGAGTGCCTTGGCTTCGGCACTGGGCGAATTTATCGAACGCTTAAACTGCAACTTTTTCTACAATGATCAGTTTTGGGGTGAAGAGATTGCCAATGCCGAGTTTGTACATTACCCCGATGAAAAATGGTTTAAACTGGGTCCAAATGATGAGCTGCCAGAAGAAATTCTCGATGAATATTGTCTGGAAATTTACAATCCAGATGATGAACTGCTTGGCTCACATTTATACGATACCAACTCTGGCAATACAGAACGTGGCATTTGTTCCTTGCCATTTATCCGTCAATCCGATGGTGAAGTGGTATATTTCCCCTCAAATTTAATTGAAAACCTGTTTTTAAGTAATGGCATGAGTGCCGGGAATACTTTAGCCGAGGCACAAGTACAATGTTTATCGGAAATTTTTGAACGTGCGGTAAAACGGGAAATTCTAGAAGGTGAAATGACACTGCCCGATGTGCCACAGGAAGTATTGGCGAAATATCCAAGTATAGTGGCAGGCATCAAAGGCTTGGAAGAACAGGGCTTTCCGGTGTTAGTCAAAGATGCATCACTTGGTGGTCAATTTCCGGTGATGTGTGTCACCTTGATGAATCCGCGAACAGGTGGCGTATTTGCCTCCTTTGGTGCTCATCCAAAATTGGAAGTGGCTCTGGAACGTAGTCTGACAGAATTATTACAAGGTCGTAGTTTTGAAGGTTTAAATGACCTACCACAGCCAACCTTTAGCAGTAATGCAGTCACCGAACCAAATAATTTTGTCGAACATTTTATTGATTCCAGTGGTGTGGTGTCTTGGCGTTTCTTTAGTGCCAAAGCAGATTTTGATTTTGTGGAATGGGATTTTTCAAGTGAAGGTGAAAATTCCAATGCCGAGGAAGCGGCAACCTTGTTTGGCATTCTTGAAGAAATGGGCAAAGAAGTCTATATGGCGGTATATGAGCATTTAGGTGCCACAGCTTGCCGTATTTTGGTACCCGATTATTCGGAAATTTATCTGGTTGAGGATTTGATCTGGGATAATACCAATAAAGCCTTGGCATTCCGCGCTGATATTTTAAATCTGCATCGTCTAGATGATGAAAGTCTTGAGGCACTTCTGGAACGCTTGGAAGAATGTGAACTGGATGATTATACCGAAATTAAAACTTTGATCGGCATTGAGTTTGATGACAATACCGAATGGGGCCAGCTTACGATTTTAGAGTTAAAATTATTGATCTATTTGGCGTTAAAGCAATTCGAGGAAGCCAAGGAACAGGTAGAAGCCTTTTTGCAATACAACACTAATACGGTTGAGCGTGGTTTGTTTTATCAGTGCTTAAATGTCGTGTTAGAAGTCGTATTGGATGACGAACTAGAACTGGATGATTATGTGGTGAATTTCCGTCGTATGTTTGGTGATACACGAATGGATGCAGTATTGGGTTCAGTAGAGGGCAGTGTACGTTTCTTTGGTTTAACCCCAACCAATATGCAGCTAGAAGGACTGGATCGACATCTACGCCTGATTGATAGTTATAAAAAACTGCATAAGGCACGTAGTAAAATGGTCAGTTTAGCCAGTGAATGAACAGTGATATATGATTAATCATGCATAAAATGCTTGAAAAAAAATCAATAAAAAGTGATCGCTTGCGATCACTTTTTTGTCATAAATCAACGGTGCACCAAATGAATAATCTGACCAATTTTTTCGGCTGTTTGGGAAAGGGCTGGAGCGAGTCGCTGTATTTTCGCATCATTTAAGCGTACCGAAGGACCTGCAATACTTACCGTCCCAAAAGGCTGACCTGTGGTCGGATTAATAATAATTTTAGCCATTGCTGTCATACCCAATTCATAGGTATCACAAATTAAACCATAGCCCCGATCAATAGAAGCTTGAATCATTTTTTCTAGTTCTGGCAGGTTTTTAGGTGAGTTGGAGCCAAAATTTTCTGCTTTCTCAAATCCTTCACGTTCCACAATACGTTTTAAATCTTGTGGATTTAAATGAGATAAATAGGCAAGACCGCATGCAGAAGCCGGAAGGTAAGCCACACCACCGGAGTCAGGATCATATTTTAAACCTGATTTTGCACCCTGTGCTTTCCCAATCCAGATAATTTTTTCATTTTCAATTAGACCTAAACGGACAAGTTCTTCTGATTGTTGGGCAAGTTCGTTTAAAAAAGGTTGGAAAGTTTCTGTAATAGAACGGGATGAAAGATAAGTCAGCCCCATTGAAGCGACTTTTAGGGTCAGTTTATAGTGTTGGGTAATTTCATCCTGATAGATATAACCCATATCCTTCATTGCACCCAGCAAACGATGCATGGCTGATTTTGGGATATCGAGATCTGAAGAAAGTTGACTCAATGCACAGCCATTCACCTCTTTTAATAACGCTTCAAGAACCTGTAAAGACCGATCATTATTACTAAGCATAAAAATCCTGATATATTTTTTTGGAACACTGTTCCAAAATTATTAAAAACACATTATAGTAGGGGTAGATTCTATCTTAAATGCAATTTTGGATGAATTGTTTTGATTAATGAAATTTAATTCGATTGGTCATATGAAAAATGAACCTGAATTGATAACAAAACCAGCCATGCACGGAAAAAGCATCATCAACTGGTCAATGCTGAGGGAGCAAGTAAATGACTCAACAGGTAGATTTAAGGGAGTTCCTCGATAAAAATCGAATTTCTCCTATGCAAAAATTCATCATATTTATATGTCTAATGATTGTCGTCGTAGATGGAATTGATATTTCCATTATGGGCTTTGTTGCCCCTGTAATTAAACAGGAATGGGGCATCAGTACCACTGATCTAGCGCCTGTTATGAGCGCTGCATTAGTAGGTCTTGCACTCGGTGCGGTAATCTCCGGACCATTGGCGGATAAATTTGGTCGAAAAATTTTATTAGTGGTCAATCTTTTGGGCTTTGGCATTTTTACATTACTGGCGGCCTTGTCCAGCAATGTAACTGAACTCATGATTTTTCGATTAATAGCCGGATTATTTATGGGTGGTGTTATGCCTCAAGCTGTTACATTAGTGACAGATTACTCTCCAATGCGGGTAAATGGTCGTCTAGTAACACTGATTCTAAGTGGATTTACGATTGGTGCGGCAATTGGTGGATTTCTAGCAGCATGGGTTATTCCACATTTTAATTGGCATGCCATGATGATTATTGGCGGCACGTTACCCATTATTTTGGCACTTATTGCCTGGTTTAAATTACCAGAATCGATTGGATATAAGGTATTAAAGAAACATCCTAAAGCCGAAATTGATGCCATTGTGCATAAAATGGCACCTGATTTTGATACCAGCAATACAGAATTTGTCTTACCAAAAGCAAAAACCAATACCATTCATAATCCAGTGAAAACAGTCCTCAGTCCATTTTATGTACTGGGTAGTTTTTTACTGTGGTGGAGTTATGCCTCCGGCTTATTTGTAGTGTATTTATTAGGAAGCTGGTTGCCAATGATGAGCCATGAATTTGGATTTAGTATCAGTGAAGCATCCTTAATCACCGCTATTTATCAACTCGGTGGTCCGATTGGCTGTCTGGCATGTGGATATTTAATGGATAAACTTAATCCGCATATTGGTCTGGTGATTGGTTATGGCATTGCGATTTTCTTTATGTTCTTTATCGGTGAAGCCGGCCATAACTTCATGTTGTACAGTGGCATGTGTTTCTTTATCGGTATGTGGATGAATGGTGCAAATGCAGGCATTAACAGTATATCCAGTTCGTTTTATCCGGTTTTTGCCCGAGCAACAGGAAATAGCTGGATGCACGGTATTGGTCGCTTGGGTGCGGTAGCGAGTGCATTTGCAGGTGCGTATTTTCTCAGTCTGGGCTGGCCAGCCAACAAAATTTTTCTGATTTTATGCCTACCCACTGCCGGAATCATGATGGCATTACTGGTGATGAAAATATTGTATACACCAAAAAAAATGCAACAACGTGAACTCGACAGTGCTCAAATTTAATTAAAACATGTATATACAAGGAGATTGAATCAATGGACATTCAATTAAATGGATCAACACGGCTCTATTTTGTGGTAGGACACCCCATCAAACAAGTGAAATCACCAGAAGGGGTAACTCAGGAACTCATCAATAAAGGGCTTGATGCGATTGTTTCACCTGCTGATGTGCATCCGGATAATTTTGCTGACTTTATCAAAACCACCAGAAATATGCTCAATACAGATGGCTTGATTGTCACCGTACCACATAAAATTTCAGCTTTAAACTGCTGCGATCAAGTTACCGAAAGAGCAAGTTTTATTGGTGCTGTTAATACCATTCGTCGCTGTGCTCAAGGGTGGGAAGGCGATATGCTGGATGGCAAAGGCATGGTAAAGGCAATTCTGGCTCAGGGAATTATCTTAAAAAATAAAAAAGTTTTACTGGCTGGTGCAGGCGGGGCAGGTAAAGCGATTGCTTATGAGCTTTTGCTGTCTGGTGTATCAGAACTTGCCATTTTTGAACTGGATGGCCAGCGGCAACAACAATTGGTTGAACAACTCAGTCAGCTTGGTAAAGCCAAAGTCTTTGCACATGATAATGATCCTACCGGTTTTGATGTGCTGGTCAATGCAACCCCAATGGGCATGAATGGTGATCCCTCTGCGGCATTTCAACTGAATCAGATTACTGCACAAATGGCGGTGGCCGATGTAGTAACCAGTCCGGAAAATACCCCACTCATTCGTCATGCGTTAACGCTAGGTTGCGCTGTAGTCAAAGGAACAGATATGTTTGCTCAGGTTCGTGATCTGATGGTGTCCTACTTGCTTGAAAACCAAAAGGATCACCATGATGCAGCGTAAATATTCCTTATCCTTTTTAACAGTAGCTGATGTAACACCAGTAGACGCAGTAAAAATTGCTTCGACCTGTGGATACAGTGCAGTAGGTCTACGCCTATTGCCGGCAGCTCCGAATGAACAAAATTATCCAATTTTAACGGATACACATCTCATCCAGGAAACTAAAGCAGCTTTGCAGGATACCGGAGTAAAGGTTGCAGATGTTGAAATTATTCGGATTACCCCTGATTTCAATCCTCAAAATTATTTAGGTTTTTTAGACGTAGCGCAGCAACTCAATGCCAAACATATTCTTGTTGCCGGGAATGATCCTGAGCAAAGCCGTTTAATTGATAGCTATGCAGAGTTTTGTCAACTCAGCGCACAATATGGTTTAAGTTGTGATCTGGAATTTATGCCGTGGACCAATGTAAAGAACTTGCAACAGGCAAAATTTATCGTTGAACAAGCTGCTCAGGACAATGCAGCAATTTTGATTGATGCCTTACATTTTGATCGTTCCGATTCCACTTTGGCACAGATCAAATCGCTTAACCCAACACAAATAAATTATGTGCAACTTTGCGATGGACTGGCCAAATATGACTCTTCAGATGAAGGTCTAATTCAAATTGCACGCTCCAACCGTTTGGTACCGGGTCAAGGTGAAATTGATTTAATTGCCTTACTTTGTGCTTTGCCAACAGACATTACCCTGGCAGCAGAAGTTCCGAACCTAACACTGGCCAAACGGCCAGCAATGGAACGGGCACAAATCAATCTAGATGCAATGAAGCAACTGGTTGCTCAGACTCAGCAGGAAACACTGGCGGGGTAAAGATATGAATGTGTCAATACAACATGATTTTCAATCATCGAAACCCCATATTCGTCATATCCATCATTGTGATGTGCTGGTCATTGGTTCAGGCGCTGGTGGATTATCAACTGCTATTACCGCAGCAGCGCAAGGATTGAATGTGATTGTGGCAGAAAAGGCAACAGTTTTTGGCGGCACAACAGCAGTTTCTGGGGGCTGGTTATGGATACCGAATACGCCCCATGCAGAAAAAGCTGGTCAGGCAGAACCGATTGATATGCCAAAACAGTACCTTAAACAAGTTCTGGCTGAATATTATGATGAAAATAAAATTCATACTTATTTAACCAGAGCGCCTGAGATGGTTGATTTTTTTGAGAAATCAACTTCGGTCAAATTTAATATGGGTACTGTTGTTCCTGATTTTTTTGATGTCGCTGGTTCTCGTGTTGGTTGGCGCTCTATTGTTGCTGCACCTTTTGATGGGCGAGAGTTGGGATCCAATTTGCATTTGCTCAAGCCTGCAATTCCGGAAACCACCGTGTGGGGGATGGGAATTGCTTCCGGCGTAGATATGAAACATTTTTTAAATACTTTTCGTCATGTTTCGTCTTTTGTCTATGCCACCAAACGTGTCCTTCGTCATTTTGTTGATCTGCTATTCAGACAGCGTTCAACACAAATCGTTAATGGCAATGCTCTAGTAGCACGACTGTTAAAATCTGCATTGGACTATCGGATAAAATTATTAGCCAATCACAAGGCCACTGAGTTGATTAAGGACAATAATCAAATTACAGGTGCTTTATTTAACACTCCACAAGGCATTGTACAAATTAATGCCAAGTGTGGTGTGGTGCTGGCAACTGGCGGATTTCCACATGATGAAGCTAGAAAAAAACAACTCTTTAAGCATGTCGCAGAAGGAACACCGCATTATTCGGCAGCACCAGAAACTAATACCGGTGATGGCCTGAATCTGGCTGAAGCAGTAGGAGGAGAAGTTGATCAACAATTACCTTGGGCGGGGGCTTGGGCGCCAGTTTCACTGATTCCACGTCTGGATGGCACATTAGGTCGTTTTCCTCATTTGGTGGAACGCGGTAAACCCGGATTAATTGCTGTTTTAGCCAATGGACAACGCTTTACCAATGAAGGAGATTCTTATCCTGCATTTATTAAGGACTTATTCAATCATAGTAAAACAGGTGAATTGGTACGTTGTTGGTTGATTTGCGATCATAAGTTTATTCGTCGTTATGGTCTAGGTGCGGTTAAACCATTTCCATTATCAATGCAACCTTGGCTGGATAATGGCTATTTAAAATCTGGCAATACACTGCAAGCTTTGGCACAACAATGTGGTATTGATATCCAGCAATTTCAAAGAACTGTAGAAAATTACAACCATTTTGCCAAAGACGGGCAAGATCCACAATTTGCTCGCGGAACCACGCCTTATCAAAAAGCACAAGGGGATAGTGAGCACTTCCCGAACCCGTGTATCGCACCAATTGAAAAGGCGCCTTTTTATGCCATAGAGATTGTACCCGGTAGTTTGGGCACCTTTGCCGGATTACATACCACAGTGGACGGCAATGTCCTGGATAAACATACACATCTTCCTATTCAAGGTTTATATGCAGTCGGTAATGACATGAACAGCATAATGGGGGGGCAATATCCAAGTGGTGGAATTACCTTGGGGCCTGCCATGACCTTTGGTTATTTAGCTGGCTTAGACCTAGCTAAACACGCCTATTTAAATCAAATACAACATGCAAAAGGATAATCACATGGAAAAAGTGGTCGATTTACTGGTGATTGGTGCCGGAGCAGCGGGTATGTCCACTGCATTATTTGCCAAGCTTAATGGTCTGGATGTCCTGCTTTGTGAAAAAACAGATCAGGTCGGTGGTACCTCCGCAACATCCGGAGGCACAATCTGGGCACCCGGTTCTCATCTAAGCGCTAAAGCGGGTGTCCCGGATGATATTGAACAGGCCCGTATTTTTTTAAAAGCAGTAGTGGCCGGACGTGGTGGAGAATCACTACGAGAGGCTTTTTTGCAATCTAGTGCTCAAATGATTCGCGATCTGGATGAAAAAACCAGTGTTAAGCTAAATGCCTGTCTAGCCCATCCTGATTATGTTAAAAATCAGCCCGGAGAGGCTTTTGGCGGTCGTGCACTTGCACCTGCTGAATTTGATGGCAGTCTTTTAGGTAAAGATTTTAGTCATATACGTCCACCACGTCCTGAATTTATGGGGCTGGGTGGAATGATGGTTAACCGCAATGAATTAACGTCGTTATTAAATCCATTTTCATCTGCTAGCAACTTTATTACAACATTAAAGGTGGTTTTGCCTTACTTTCTTTCCAGATTACGTTTTAACCGAGGCACACGTCTGGTTATGGGCAATGCGCTGGTCGGGAGTTTGTTTTATAACTTAAAACAAAAGCAAGTTCCTGTATGGTTCAATGCGCCTTTACAAACATTAATTTGTGAACAGGGCAAAGTCATTGGCGCAAAAATCATGACTGAAAAAGGGCCGGTTACCATTAAAGCACGGCAGGGTGTGGTACTTGCTACAGGCGGGATCGGCTGGGACAGTAAAATTCGGCAGCAACTTTTTCCGCAAGGNTTTAACTCAGGATTCACTGGCACCAGTATCTAATACTGCTGATGGTTTAACACAAGCCATGCACATTGGTGCAAAACTTGATCCTTCTGTAGACAGTAGTGTGTTGTATTTTCCCTGTTCTATCCATACCCATAAAAATGGCTATAAAGCAATTTGGCCACATATTATTTTGGACCGGGCAAAACCTGGTGTTATTGCTGTGAATGCGGATGGGCAGCGTTTTGTCAATGAAGCAGATTCCTATCACGATTTTTGTATGGCTCAGATCAAAAGTAATTTGGGTAAAGATAAAATCGTCTCTTATCTGGTTTGTGACCACACAGCAATTGAAAAATATGGGCTTGGCTTTGTCTTACCGGGCGCAAAAAAACTGAATTATTTCTTACAGGAAAAATATTTGTTTTCTGCCCCGACCTTACAAGCTTTGGCAGAAAAAACAGGCATTAATCCAAAAGGTCTAACACAAACAGTACAACGCTTTAATCATTTTGTAGACAAAGGTGAAGATAGCGATTTTGCTAAGGGATCTGGTGTGATGAACCGTTTCAATGGTGATGCAGAGATTCAACCGAATCCTTGTCTAGGTAAATTACAACAACCACCATTTTATGCGCTACCCGTCATTCCTATGGATTGCGCTAGCAGTGCCGGACTTGCAGGTGATGAGTTTGGTCGTGTATTGGATGACCAGCAACAGGTCATCCCTGGATTATTTGCTTGTGGAAACGATTTATCTTCAATTTTTAAAGGAACTTATCCTGGACCCGGAACAACATTAGGCCCCGGGATGGTTTTTGCTTGGCGTATTGCACAATTTGCAGCTGGAAAACTCAACCAAACAACATCTTCTTCGAATCAGCAACTCAACCAACCCCAAAGTTTAGCGCAGGAGTACAAATCAGCATGAAACTTTATCAACTTATCAATATCACCATCAAAATGGGTACTGCCGGATCCGTTGCCGAGGGTATTCAACAATTTTATCAGGCAGAAAATGCCAAAGCTAAATTATTAGGTGTTTTCTTTTCCGATATTGGTCAATTGAATCAGGTTGTCATTTTTCTCGGGTTTAATTCACAAGCCGATCAGGAAAGCGAGAATCAGCGTCTTGCGGAACAGGAAAATTTATTTAATAGTCCAGAACATATTATTCGTTATTCTGTAGAACATTTTGCCGGATTTGATTTTTTACCTGAAGTAGAATTAGGTGAATTTGGTCCGGTTTATGAAATTCGTACCTATGAATTAAAACATGGCGGTATTCCACATGTCCTGAATGCCTGGAAAAATGCTGTACCGACACGTACACAATATTCCAAGTTGACGATTGCCATGTATGCGCTGGACGGTAATCCGCGCATTGTAAGTATCTGGCCATATAAATCTTTAAATGAACGTTCTGACATCCGTGCGAAATCAGTTGCAGATGGTATTTGGCCACCTAAAGGCGGACCACAATGGCTTACCCATGAAATGAAATCAATGATTGCTTTACCCACAGCCGTATCACCATTGAAATAATCCAAGTCCTCAATTGCAATCTAGCCAGTTTTTGATTTAAAAACTGGCTTTTAAATGTGACTTACTATAAAAAATAGTTAAATAATTTAATAGATCATAAAAAAGGAACCCAAAAGTTCCTCTTAGATAGGTAATTATGCTATAGCAGCTAAAAATTCTAGTGGTTCAATAAGCACAGTACGCTGTTCTCGTGCAGATTTTTCAATACATTCCAGTAATTGAATATTTTTAATTGCATCTTCGGGTGAAGAAATAGGTGACCTTTTTCCTTCAATGACTTTAATAAAATGCGAAAGCTGATTCATATACACATCTTCATCTTTATTGGGCAACTGCTGCTTTTTAATCAATGCAGTAGACCAGCTTTTCGTCGAGTGATCAGGATAGCGCCAATATTCCAGATTTGGCACACTCAATGCACCTTCGGTACCACTAATATAATAACAATTCTGATCAGGTGAAGGTGCGAAACTTGCTTTATTTTCCTCGGTATTTTGATCCCAACCCCACGGTGAAACTGCTGCATCTGAAGCGAGAAGTGTGCCTAGCGCCCCATTTTTAAAACGAACTAAAATAGAAATTGTATCTTCGACCTCTAATTTTCGGTTCTGGTGTGAGGTCATGGCATGTACTGATTCAATTTCACCATTTAAATAACGCATCAAATCCAGATCATGGACTAAATTAATCGCTAAAACACCGGCACCAGACTTACGATGCCATTCGATTTCAAAATAACTATCAGGTTTATAAACTGTCCATAATGCATTAAATGTATTAATTTTTCCTAATATACCTTGTTGAATAAGATCATAAGCCTGTTGAATAATTTTATTATGGCGACGGTGATGGCCGACCAAAATTGGAACATTAAGTTTTTTTTGTTCTGAAATTAACTGTAATGCTTCTTCGGTATTTAAAGCCAGCGGTTTTTCCAGTAAACAGGGAATACCATGTTTCATACATTCGATCGCAGTAGATACATGGAAGCGATTGGGATTTGCAATGACGACACCATCTAATTTACATTGTCGTAATAGTTCATCCAGATCTTTAAAATTTGGTACTTGAAATTCCTGTGCCATTGCTTCCGAAAATGGATCACACACTGCAATTAGTTCAGTTTCAGGATGTTTTTGAATGGTTTGGGCATGTTGCTTACCCATAACGCCTGCGCCAATGATGGCAATTTTTTTAATCGTCATTTTAAGCAGCTCCTTGCTGTGACAGATGAGTAGGGGAAAGAGAAAATATGAGTTTGTTTAAATCTTCCAGACTGAATGTAACTGACTTCATCTTTTAATTTTGCTGAAAAACTAACAGAAATTTAATGTATCAATCTCTAACAGTCATTTCTAAATCAGCATGTACTTCACTGAAATATCAATGAAATAATTGCTGTAAAAGCTTATCTATATGCAAAATTTTTATGATGAGTAATACTCAGCACATCCATGTACCAACTGGTATATTAACAAAACTTTTTATTTTATGGAACATTGTTCCAAAATTTATGATAAGTTTATGATGAAATCTTAAAAACTACCATAACAATCTATTAAGGAGATCATCATGGCTATTATGGATTTTAGGTGAATAATCTTTTCTTCAATGGCAACTGGCGTGCGTAATTTAAGGTTCTGTGGGCATGGCTTACTGTTGACTAATCCTATCTCTCCTTTGGATTTATAATTTTTCTTCCAACGATAAAAAGTATCTTGTGAAATACCAAAATATCGACAGGTCAAGGCAACATTGCCATTTTGTTCAGCATGAGCAAACACTTTTAATTTATGGGCAATTTCCTGTTGGGCTTTTGTACTCAAAATTCAAACTCCTATGACATGAGGTAAAATGTACCAAAATGTCAATAGAAGTCTCAATTTTCACACCTCAAGTAGCCCTAATTGCTCGGCCATAACCAAAGAATTAAATTATAAAAACTACTTTTTAACGACTAAGACCAGTTTACCTACATGTTCACCTTTTGTTAGAAATTCATGGGCTTGGCGCGCCTCTTCTAAATCAAAAGATTTATAAAGTAAGGGTTTTATTTGCCCTTTTGAAATTAATGGCCAAACTTTTTCTTGTAGAGCTGCCATCACTTGTGCTTTTGCTTCTGAAGATTGTGAACGCAAGGTAGCCCCTGTATGAGTCAGACGTTTTGCCAGCATTGGAAAAATATTAACATTCTGAGCAAGCCCTTTTAATACACCAATTTGTAAAATCGTACCATTCATGGCTGCGACTTCATAATTCCTCTGGATATAATCACCAGCAATAATATCTAGAACGAAATCTACACCTTTGCCATCTGTATGCTTTTTGACTTCTTCGACGAAATCCTGCTCATTATAATTAATTGCAACATCAGCACCGATACTCAGGCTTGCTTTCTGTTGTGCTTCACTTGAAACTGTAGTAAAAATTTGCGTTGCTCCAAAAGCACGAGTTAGCATAGTTGCTGTAGTGCCAATACCAGAAGTCCCACCATGAATTAGAATTGAACTATTAGGATGAAATTTAGCATGCTGGAATAAATGCGACCAGACTGTCATAAAGGTTTCGAGTAAAATACCACCTTCGACCAAAGTAAGTCCTTCTGGAATGAAAAGTACATTATCTTGATGTGCAACAACATATTCGGCATACCCACCACCTTGTACCAGTGCACAAACTTCATCACCAACTTTAAACTTTGTGACTAATTTCCCGACTTCTTTGACGATTCCAGAAACTTCTAAGCCTGGAATATCTGTTATGCCTGGGGGAGGTGCATATAAGCCTTGACGTTGCATGACATCAGGACCATTAATTCCAGCAGCAATTACTTCAATTAATATTCCATCATTAGTAAGTTCTGGAATAGGTCGTTCGCTGACGGTAATTACGTCAGGACCACCAGCGCCATTAAAAGTAATAGATTTCATCAAGTCGTTTCCTTATTAGATGTTGTTTGTTTAAATAATGCAGGATGTAGATCGATTATCTAATCCTGCATAGGGAAAAATAATCAAACTTTTGATTTTTTCTTACCAAGCGTAATGGTAAGAGCCAACCCCATAACTTTGCCAAAAGGGGCATGCAGTAAGCTTGGGAAGTTCCAGCGTCCTTGATCAAAGACACCTTTCGCGTGACTCATTGAACGAAATCCTTCGATCCCATGATATGCCCCCATACCACTTGGCCCAACACCACCAAATGGTAGATCATCTTGTGCAACATGAATAATCGTATTGTTTATACCTACGTTTCCAGAAGTAGTACGACGTAGTAGTTTCTTACAATCCTCATCTTTCTCACCGAAATAATATAAAGCAAGTGGTCGGTCGCGCTCGTTGATATAATCAATCACTTCATCGATAGTGCGGTAAGTGCGTATAGGAAGAATTGGGCCAAAAATTTCTTCTCGCATGATCGCATCACTATCTTTTGCCCCTACGATTAGTGTAGGTACAAGTGTCCGGGCGCGATTTTTTGCAGTTTCAGGTTTTACACCTAACTCGATAACTCTTGCACCATTCTTCCTTGCATCATCAATCAGTCCTTGAAGGCGGGTATAATGTCGTTCATTTACGATCGAGGTGTAATCATCACAATCCGGTCCGTTTGGATAAAAGCGAGCAACAGTTGCATTGTATTCTTCAATAAAAGTTTCTAAATCATCTTCATGTACCAGAGCATAATCTGGAGCAACACAGGTTTGGCCACCATTAGACAATTTTCCATATGCAATACTGGTCATGGTTCTTGCATTCACATGACCGCGTCCAACAATCACTGGGCTTTTACCACCTAATTCCAGCGTCAGAGGAACAAGATTGTCACTCGCTGCTTTCATTACCTTACGGCCTACAGGCGTACTACCTGTAAATAATAAATGGTCAAATGGTAATGCGCTAAATTCTGCACCAACTTCAGCTCCACCTAAAATTACAGCCACTTCGTCAAGTGGAAATATCTCAGCAAGCATACGATGAATTACATCACTGGTTCGCGGTGTTAATTCCGATGGTTTTAACATTGCACGGTTACCTGCCGCCAAAGCAGTCGCCAATGGAATCAGTGTTAATGAAATTGGATAGTTCCATGGAGCCATCACACCAATAATACCTTTGGGTTGATATTCTACCCGTGCAGTTGCAGAACGATAAAATAGACTAACATGACGGCGCTCAGGCTTCATAAAGCGACGTAAATTACGAGATAGATAGTCAATAGATTGAACTATTCCTACGAGTTCCATGACATCAGTTTCTTGATATGAGCGATGTCCAAAATCTTCACTGGTAGCAACCTGTAACTCTTCTCTGTATTCAATGACTGCTGCCCGCAATTTGGCCAAATTAGCTTTTCTTTGCTTAAGAGAAGGAGGTTCTGTCTGTAAAAAAGCTTTACGCTGCAGAAGTAATAGATCAGATGCATTAATTGCTTTGTTTACTTGATTGAGAGTGTTCATCTTCAACCTCATCGGTTTAAGCAGGTTGTCTACTTATAAGTAAAATTCAGTACTTCATTGATATAACTAGAAAACCTAAACTATATTTTGCTGCTGAAAATATTGATCTAAAACAATCATCTTCAAAGCGGCTTTGGTAAATTCAAAACAACTTGTGCATCTTGAATCACATCTAAACGAATAATTTTAGATGCACTAAGCTCATCTAACAGTTGACTCAAAGGACCACCATGACGAACCAATTTAACTTTTCGAGGTAGAAGTTTTTGAGCAAAAGATAAGATATTCGATTGAACTAAAGTTTGATGCCATGTGTTATCAACCAAATGAAGCATAGTTGCTTGACTAATACGAGACTCAGATTTAACTTGATGTAATGAAGGTGTCGGTGTACTTAAACTTAAATCCATACTACCTTTTGTATCTATAAGATTGGCATTAACTTCTTTAGAATTTATATCTACATTAATTTCGGTGAGCCATTTAGGTAATTGATAACCATAAACACCACGAACTCTAGCAATCTCTGTATCTACTGGTAGAGCAAGGACATGAGCATAAAAATGTCTTTGACGAATAGAATTTACAAATTCTAAGGCCTGAGGAAGATGTGAGTTTGGCTTTCGAACTACGATAGCGATGGAAGCTTCATTATATGGATCGTTATCACAAACTGAATAAGTAAAGAAAGTTAAAGCGACCAATCCATATCCAGGAAAAGCTTGCAATGGTTCTAATGGAGCCGGTAACTTTTTCTTCAATTTTTTGAGTGGGGCAAGCATAAGTACTTGAACATTGCCACTACGATAATAGAAGTTAGGAGCCCAGACAGGGCCTACTCTTGATTCAACAAGTTTTTTTGGAATTTTACGAAAAAAATCAATATTTCCGGCTTTTGGATCTTTGGCAACCTCATCTAGATCTGGATTCATACGAAAGCGATCATAATAACCATCTTTTGGAACTTTGACTTTTTGCTGCCCAAATTCAACTTCAGTAAACTGTTTATTTGTATTCATATTAGTTAACCTTTACATTGATTAAATCATTCAAATAACCTGTATCGAACAAGGTCTTTCGTTGTATGAAATTACTATAAGGTTGAAGCAAGCTTTAATGTCAAGTATTTTTAGCAATTAACTTATATCTGATACAAAATAATTATCGTTAAAACGAACACTTACATTTTTAAACATTTAGGAAAAGGAAAAGCCTTGACCTTAAAGTTAACTTTAAGGTTAGTATTATTTATAAGCTTTATAAGTCATCTTTGTAGTGTTTTTCTTAATAAAGCTCTGTATGAAATTACAGCACAATGTATGAATTCAAAGTGTAAACATTACACAGGAGTAACAAAAATGGGATATGTATCAACAAAAGACGGCGTTGAGATTTTTTACAAAGATTGGGGGCCAAAGGATGCACCCGTTATTTTCTTCCATCATGGTTGGCCTTTAAGTGCAGATGATTGGGATGCACAAATGCTTTATTTCCTCAAAGAGGGTTTTCGAGTAGTCGCTCATGATCGACGAGGACATGGACGTTCATCCCAAGTTTGGGATGGACATGATATGGATCATTATGCTGATGATGTTGCTGCTGTGGTTGAGCATCTTGGTGTGCAAGGTGCTGTACATGTAGGGCATTCAACTGGCGGAGGTGAGGTTGCATATTATGTTGCACGTTATCCTAACGATCCTGTTGCCAAAGCCGTGCTTATTAGCGCTGTTCCACCTCTAATGGTTAAAACAGAAAATAATCCTGATGGCTTACCCAAAGACGTTTTTGACGATCTTCAAAATCAGCTTTTTAAAAATCGTTCGCAATTTTATCATGACGTGCCGGCAGGTCCTTTCTATGGATTTAATCGTCCAGGTGCAAAAGTCTCCGAGCCTGTCGTTTTGAATTGGTGGCGTCAGGGCATGATGGGGGGAGCAAAAGCTCATTATGATGGAATTGTTGCATTTTCTCAGACAGATTTCACAGAAGCTTTGAAAAAGATTGAAGTTCCTGTTCTGATTATGCATGGTGAAGATGATCAAATCGTTCCTTTTGAAATTTCTGGATTAAAGTCTTCTAAATTGGTTAAAAATGGTACTTTAATTAGTTATCCTGGCTTCCCACATGGTATGCCAACTACCGAGGCTGAAACTATTAATAAAGACCTCCTAGCATTTATCCGAAGTTAATTTTTTATAAAAGGGCAGTCATTTATTGACTGCCTTTTTTAAATAACCATTAAAAATTATTTATCAAGGATTAACATCATGAATGATAAATCTAAACAATTTCCAAAGGTAAAGTCTATTTAACCAAGTTTCTAACAGGCATATTTATGCGTAATCTTCTTAAATTCAGCCTAGTGATCAGACTTAACAAAACAGTTGTGAAAGTCTAAGTAATTAAATATTAAATGTAACTTCTATTAGTTACTGATTAACTTATATAAACAATAATTTGCAAAAAAGTATTGACATTAAAGTCAGCTTTAATCTTAAAGTATCTCTATATTGAAAGAGGTTATAAAAATGAAAGTATTTGAAAAATTAGCTTTACCAAATGGCTCACAAGTACCAAATCGCATTGCAAAAGCAGCAATGGAAGAAAATATGGCTGATTTAAATCAGCTTCCATCTGAAGAACTTATGCGTTTATATCAAGCTTGGGCAGAAGGTGGTGTAGGATTGATCATTACTGGTAATGTAATGGTTGATCGCCGTGCTATGACTGGACCAGGTGGCGTGGTTTTAGAAGATGAAAAACATTTAGAAGTTTTTAAACGATGGGCACAAATTGGCCGCTCTAAAGGCGCACAGATCTGGTTGCAAATCAATCATCCTGGACGTCAAATGCAGTCAAACTTAGGCCAGGAAACTTGGGCTCCCTCTGCGGTTGCGCTAGACTTGGGTAAGATGTCGAATCGCTTTAATGTTCCGATTGAAATGTCTCAGGACATGATCAATGAAGTGATTCAACGCTTTGCCAATACTGCACGTCTGGGGGAAAAAGCAGGCTTCACAGGGGTAGAGATTCATGCAGCACATGGTTATTTATTAAGTCAGTTTTTATCTCCTTTAAGCAATAAACGCCAAGATCAGTGGGGCGGTTCATTAGAAAATCGTGCGCGTATTCTAATTGAGATTGTAAAAGCTGTACGTGCGGTGGTTTCACCAACATTTACGGTTGCGGTTAAACTCAACTCTGCTGATTTCCAGCGTGGTGGATTTAGTACAGAAGATGCTCTACAAGTGGTCAAAATGCTGAATGAACTTCCTGTTGATCTAGTAGAGCTATCAGGCGGTAGCTATGAAGCCCCAGCTATGCAAGGTCAAGCTCGAGATGGTCGTACATTAGCTAGAGAAGCCTATTTCCTTGAATTTGCTCAAGAGATTCGTAAAATCGCTAAGATGCCTGTCATGGTGACAGGAGGTATCCGTCGTAAACAGGTTGCTGAGCAAGTCGTCGAAAGTGGGGTTGATATGGTTGGGATTGCAACAGCACTTGCAATTGATCCAAATCTGCCAAATGAATGGAAACAGGGACAAGACATTGCACCTGAGTTAAAACCAATTACATGGAAAAATAAGACTTTAGCTTCTCTTGCAAATATGGCAACCGTAAAATATCAACTTCGTAAACTTAGTCTTGGTAAAGTACCAAATCCGAAAGTTTCTCCATTATGGGCATTGATCTTACAACAAACAGCAATGGCACGTCGTACTCGCCAATATAAAGATCATATGCGTGATTATGTATTTTCATCATAAATATCGAAGAGTGGGGCATATACACCAGCAAAGTTAATGGATTCAAGTGATATTTTGATTTCTTAAAATTACTTGGGCTCGTATCTTTCAAATCTCACAATTCCTTGTGATCCTACTATATTTAAGCCAATTCTAAATTTTTATTTAGGATTGGCTTTTTTATAATTTTTAGTTTTTAAATAATGATAATAAGAAATAAGTTTAACCATATAAACTTATTTTATCTCGCTATGACGAAAATACTCAAAAGATTCTAATATTGATGCAAGCTATCTATTATTAGGTAAAAGCTTAGAAATTAGTATCAATAGCAGATACAAACAAAAAAGTACTTCGCTAGGAAGTACTTTTATTGGAATATAGCTTACTTTTTATTGCTTTCATCACCTAAAGACTCCAATGGAATTGGCATATTCAAAGCCAACTGAGCATCTTTGACCACATCTAAACGCAATACTTTACCAGCACCGAGTTCATCAAGTAGTTTAGTTATAGGACCACCATTTCGAACAAGTTGTACATTCCTCGGGAATAGCTGTTGTCCAAAGGCAAGCGTATTAGATTCTACAGAGGTACTGTGCCATTGACCATCAACTAAATTAAACATCGTTTTAGTTTCGATATGAGATTGTGGTTTTACATTCTTAATCTTTGGTAATGGTGCAGTTATACTCACATCTGGTTTACCATCAATATTAAAAATTTGAGCTTCTACATTTTTATTACCAATAGTCATATCAATTGTTGTCAGCCATTTAGGGAGTTGATAACCATACACACCCCGTACACGGGCAATTTCTGTATCTACAGGCAATGCCAAAACATGACCATAATATTTATGGTTACGCATTGAACTTAGCAACTCTGTGGTGTGGAACTTATGGGCGCTAGGTTGACGAACGACTACTGCAACTGATACTTCATTATAAGGATCGACATCACCCACAGCATAAGAAAAGAACGTAAGAGAAACTAAGCCATAGCCAGGAAAGGGTTGTAATGGCTCAAGTGGAGCAGGGAGCTTTGCTTTTAACTTGGATACTGGAGCAAGCATCAACAGTTGTACATTGCTAGTACGATAATAAAAGTTTGGTGACCAAACTTTACCAACACGAGTTTCCACCAATTTTTTAGGAATGGTACGGAAATAATCAATATTACCCGCAGCCGGATCTTTGGCAACTTCATCTAAATCAGGGTTCATACGAAAACGATCGTAATATCCACCTTTAGGTACATTGACTTTATATGGCCCAAACTCAACAACGGTTGTCTGCTGATCATTTTTCTCAATATTGCTAGAGGTGGTATCGGGTGTAGTAGCATAAGCAGATAAACTCAAGAATATACCAATTGAGGCAGCAGCAGAGCGACGAAATTTAACTTGCTTGAACAAAATGGTGTTCCTCCTATTAATCTTAGTTAAATGCTAAGATTAAAGTTAGGTTTAAGGTCAAGCTTTTTATCATTAATAATTAAAATTCTTTTTATGTTTATTAAAGTTATCAAAAAATAAAACCAGATTATATAAATCTGGTTTCGGAAATTGAGTACAAGAAGATAAATTAATGTATAGTTTTTAAACGTTGTATTACAGCCTCTGCAATTTCTTTACTTGATTGAGGGTTTTGTCCTGTAATGATTCGATCATCAGCAATCACATAAGAGGTGAACGGAACGAAAGAGCGCTTGTACTTAGCTCCGCGTTCAATCAACTGGTTCTGAAGTAGAAAAGGAACTTGAGATTTCATGCCTGATAAAGTCTCTTCAATATTTGCAAAACCAGTTACCTTTCTCCCCGCAATTAGTGATTTACCATTTTGATCCTGTAATGGTAATAATCCACCGACCCCATGACATACCGCAGAAACAACACCACCTTGTTGATAAATCTTTTCGCTAATCTTTTTTAGCTCTTGATTATCTGGAAAATCCCACATGGTGCCATGACCGCCTGTATAGTAAACGGCTTTGTATTGCGATGGCACAATTGCACTTGGCGCAAGCGTTGTTTTAAGGCGTTGCATAAATTGAGGATCAGCTAAATGCGCTTTTGCAGATTTATCTAAATAAATCGGTTTTAAACTACGTTCATCTAAAGGAACAGCACCACCTTGAGGACTCACAAAATCCATTTCATAGCCAGCAGCAAGTGCAACATCATAAAAATGAGTAAGTTCGGTCAACCATAATCCTGTCGTATCTTTACGATTTGGATAGGCAGAATGATTGGTCATTACCACCAGAATTTTTCCATTCGAAGTTGATGATGTAGGTGCTTGGACTGGCTCAGATGCATAAGCGAAAGTATTGGCTAGAATGAGTGTAATAAAGCCAATTAACCAGTTTTGAAAAGTCCAGAATTTAAACATGAAAGGTTCCTCATAGATTATCTATATTCAATCCTATGTTTAAAGTAAGGTTTAAGGTCAATCATTTTTATCATTTAGCGATAAGCGGAAGTTTTAGCTTTTATCATTGCTGTAGTAAAGATTGAGTAATCGTTGTGCATTCTCTTCACAGGTAATTTCATCAGGTTTGTTATTAATCGCATTAATCATGTTACGTAAATTATTTTTACTGGTTGCTAATTTTTGTTCCAGGTCCTCAATATCCTTGATCTTAGTTTCGAGTAAACCAATCAAAATATCATGATCCCATGTCGTAACATTCGATGGTAAAAAAGCTTTAATTTCAGTTAAAGAGAAGCCAACTTGTTGTGCTTGTTGAATTAAATAAAGCTGTTTGAGGTCATTTTCACTATATTCTCTATAACCATTTGCTTTACGTTTTGCCTTTGGAAGTAGCTTTATCTGCTCGTAATAGCGAATCGTAGCTGTACTTAACCCGCTTTGTTTTGATAACTCACTTATATTCATTTCACTTAATTCCACTTGACATTGAAGCCAACTTTAGACTTATAGTGTATTAAAAGCAAGATCAATAAAATTGAAAATAGAGGCGGCTATGACGAAACGTATATTACATATTGTCACTAATGTGGATACCTATGAGGGTTTAAATTATCCGACAGGGTTATGGTTGGGAGAACTGACTCATGCTTACGATGAATTTGAAAAACATCACTATCTCCAAGAGATCGTAAGTCCACTCGGTGGAAACTCACCAATTGAGCCTAAATCATTAAAACGTTTTGTTGCTGATCAATCAGTATTGAAACGTAAAAATGATCCAAACTTTATGAAACTACTTGAGAATACAAAGAAACCCTCTGAAATTAATTGGCAAGATTACGATGTGATTTATTATACGGGTGGCCATGGGGTAATGTGGGATTTTTTGGATAACCCAGAGCTCCAAGAAATTACCAAAAATATTTATGAAAACGGTGGGATCGTATCTAGTGTTTGCCATGGTTATTGTGGATTATTAAATGTGCGACTTTCGAATGGCGAATATTTGATTAAAGAAAAAAAATTAACAGGGTTTGCTTGGTGTGAAGAAGTCTTGGCTGGCGTGGCTAAAAAAGTGCCATACAATGCAGAACAACTGGCAAAAGATCATAGTGCATTTTATGAAAGAAAATTTATTCCTTTTGCCCCCAATGTTGTTAAAGATGGAAATCTCATTACTGGTCAGAATCCATTTTCCGCACGTATTACTGCTGAAGCAATTATTGAGCATCTACAAAAACTGTAGTCCCATATTTTGAAGGCGAAAGAGCTTAAAGCTATCATTCAAAATAGTTCTGAGAACGAAAGGAAGTATTAGGATAATCTATATTAATGAGCTTAGTGACACGTATTATTTATTTAACATAAAATGAAGTTATGCGACTTCAGAATGACCAGTAGCTTTAAACAATGAGTAATTATATTTATAAAAAGGTTGATACATTAATTATTGATTCTGACCTATGTGCAATTTTTTCAAACAAACAAAACTTTACTCAATCATTTAAATTGGGTGAAAATTTAGACTATTTAAGCAATCCTAATCAAGAGTTTTTTAAGGTATTTAATCACGAAAAAATCTTGAT